>NZ_NSEA01000004.1 GCF_002734285.1 Fredinandcohnia onubensis
TTCTTATAAAAGTTTTGACAATACGCTCAATTAATAGGGGGACTTAATATGAAAGAAATAACAGCGAGCATGGCAGGGACAGTATTACAAGTATTGGTTTCAGTAGGGGATGAGATAAACGAAGGCCAGGTTGTGGTCATGCTGGAATCAATGAAAATGGAAATACCGATAGAAAGCGTACATATTGGCAAGGTTGCATCTATTAAAGTAGAAATCGGTGATTTTGTAAACGAAGACGATGTATTACTTGTACTAGAATAGGAGGGTAATAATGCTTCATACAAAGGATTTGGACCAAAAGTTAGTTGAAAAAAGCAAAGAAATCGAAGCAGGAGGGCATGAAAAATACCATCAAAAGCTGAAAGAACAAAATAAATTATTTGTTCGTGACCGTCTTGCGCTTTTATTTGATAAAGGAATATACCAAGAGGATGGAAAATATGCAAACAATTCAGCAGGCGACCTTCCAGCAGACGGTGTCGTTACTGCAATTGGAGAGATAAACGGACAAAAAGTATGTGTAATGGCAAATGATTCTACTGTTAAAGCGGGTTCGTGGGGAGCTAGGACGGTTGAGAAAATCATTCGGATTCAAGAGACTGCTGAAAAGCTTCGTGTACCGCTATTATATTTAGTAGATTCCGCTGGAGCTCGGATTACAGACCAACTTGAGATGTTTCCGAATCGTCGAGGGGCGGGGCGCATTTTTCATAATCAAGTAAAACTATCAGGGATGATCCCTCAAATATGTATTTTATTTGGTCCATCAGCTGCAGGAGGGGCTTATATACCTGCATTTTGCGATATTGTGATCATGGTTGATAAAAATGCTTCAATGTATTTAGGTTCACCAAGGATGGCCGAAAAAGTCATTGGTGAGAAAGTGACCTTAGAAGAAATGGGCGGGGCAAGAATGCATTGTACAGTTAGTGGCTGTGGAGATGTACTTGCTGCCAATGAAGAGGAAGCGATTCAAAGTGCACGACAGTATTTGCAATTTTTCCCTGCCAATTATTTGAACAAACCCTCTTGTATGGAAGGGAGATTACCAAAGGAAGGTAAAAGCCTACAAGAGATCATACCTGTAAATCAGAATGCTCCTTTTAATATGTACGAAGGCATTGATACCCTCATTGATGAAGGAAGCTTCTATGAAATTAAGAAATTATTTGCTCCAGAAATAATTACTGGATTAGCACGTATAGATGGAAAACCTGTTGGGATTATTGCAAACCAACCAAAGGTAAAAGGTGGAGTCCTATTTGTAGATTCTGCTGACAAAGCGGCTAAATTTATCACATTATGTGATGCATTCCATATCCCGTTAGTGTTCTTAGCTGATGTTCCTGGGTTTATGATTGGTACAAAGGTTGAAAGGGCGGGCATTATTAGACATGGAGCAAAATTGATTGCTGCAATGAGCTCCGCAACTGTTCCGAAGATTTCAGTTATCGTGCGAAAAGCATATGGCGCTGGACTTTATGCAATGGCAGGTCCTGCATTTGAGCCGGATTACTGTGTCGCACTTCCGACAGCCCAAATTGCAGTTATGGGGCCTGAAGCAGCGGTTAATGCAGTATATTCGAATAAAATTAATGAAATTGAAGACCCAAAAGAGCGGATCGCTTTTGTTCAACAAAAACAACAAGAGTATAAAGAGACGATCGATATTTACAAGCTGGCTTCTGAGCTAATTGTAGATGATATTGTTCCAGCTGCAGAGCTTAGACGTGTCCTCATTGATCGTTTGGCTGCTTACGAAACAAAGGAACTTGAATTCGGCCAGAAAAAACATCCAGTCTATCCAGTATAAATAAGAAGGTTAATTAGACCCCAAGGAATTTGCCTTGGGGTTATTTCTGTATTGGTATGATTTTGCCTACCTTTTATAGTAAGTATCTAGTCATTTTGTCGGGCTTTTTGGTAATATAAAGGTAGGACAAACTATGGAGTTGGAACTATGAAAATTGGAATAATTGGTGGGGGTTCTATCGGGTTGTTATTTGCAGGCTATCTTGCAGAATACCATGGTGTAACTCTATATACGAGAACTGAACGTCAGGCATCTGAAATTAATCGAAACGGCGTAACAATAGACATTGAAAATACGTCAAAAACATACCGAGTACAAGCCATATCAAGTAAAGCTAGTGTAATCGGAGAAGATATCCTTTTCGTCGCGGTGAAACAATACATATTGAAGGACGCCCTTTCACAGATCAAAGATTTAGAAAAAGTACAAACAGTTTGTTTTTTGCAAAACGGAATGGGTCATCTTGAGTTCATGAATCAACTCGAAAATACAAATATCCTTGTGGGTGTTGTAGAACATGGTGCTTTAAAATTCAATGACACTACCATCATACATACTGGCATTGGTCGTACAAAGCTAGCGATTTTTAAAGGGGATTTTCCCGCATTTGACATACCCTCTAAGGAGTTCCAAATCGAATTTCATAACGATTGGTATAAAATGATAACTTCAAAGCTGATTGCTAATGCTGTCATCAACCCATTAACAGCTTTATATGGTGTTAAGAATGGGAGATTGCTTCAAAATGAGTATTTCAAGAACCAAGTGAAGACTTTATTTCGTGAAATCACGTCTGTCATACCTTGTAATGAAGAACAAATGTGGGAGCTTGTGACGACAATTTGTGAAAATACTGCTCAAAATAAATCATCTATGCTACGAGATATAGAAGAAGGAAGAAAAACGGAAATTGATGCCATTTTAGGATATGTTTTAGCAGAAGCAGAGAAAATAGAGCGGGAAGTAGCGATAACACAATTTCTACATGATTCTATAAAAGGGATGGAAAGAAGAGGGGGATAGGGAATGATCAATTTTTTTGCCGGTATTGCAGCGACCTTTGTTACAGTTCCTGTGCTTGGCTTTATACTAGTCTATTTAATTAGTAGATTTATATTGAAAAGTAACAGAAAATCATTTTTTCTTTCGGTAGATATTACAACCGTATTTTTTCTCATTGCAGTGCATTATTTATTGCTCGTAATTGTGGGAAAAAGCATGCTTTGGCTAATCATCCTGATCCTTGTTTTTTCCATTTTGCTGACTGGATTTGTGACTTGGAGAAAAAGTCATGAAATAGATACGGTGAAAGTATTAAAGAAATCTTGGCGATTTGTTTTTCTTGCATCTACATTTGCTTATTTTCTTTTGCTTTTAATCGGCTTGGTTCAACGAATTTTCGTCACAACCATAAATTAATCCATCATGAGCGAATATTTTTGGTTTATAGAAAAAGCGTGCTATACTCATCTAAGATACATACTGGATAAGAAAGGAAGAACAAGAATTTATGGAGGTTTTGGATCTCTCTTTGCCATCATCAAATCGATTAGTCAATGACTATCTTTTAAATAAAATGGATATAGAGAAATTTTTCGATTATGATATACATTCTCCCCTTGTCTATGAGATAAGAAAAAAGGATCTACAAAAAAGGCATTTTGAACGTGAAAAACTTGTTGAGCATTTGCTTATCTTTAATAAAAGATTCAATTATCATCAACATACGATCGAGAATATTAATAAGCTACTTGATCCAAGTAGTGTCGTGGTGATTGGTGGGCAACAAGCGGGTATTTTAACTGGGCCATTGTATACGATCCATAAAATCGTATCTATTATAAAACTTGCAAAAGAGCAAGAAGAGAAATTAAATGTACCGGTACTGCCAGTGTTTTGGATTGCGGGAGAGGACCATGATTTTGCGGAAATCAATCATCTCTTTATAAATCTGCAAAATGGTATTCGAAAAAGGGCTGTTCCACAATATCACAATCGTAAAACAATGGTTTCATCGATTGAGATTGAACAAGCGGGCTTTTTAGAATGGATAGAAGAAATCTTCGAGACTTATGGTGAAACAAACCATACAAACGGTCTTCTGGAACGTTTAACTGGTTTCGCGGAAAAATCAAAGACCTATGTTGATTTCTTTGTGCAGATTATTAATGATCTTTTTGGAGAAACCGGTCTTATCCTTGTTGATTCAGGATCAAAAGAAATTAGAACCATTCAATCTCAATTCTTAAGAAAAATGGTTGAAAAAAATAGAGAGATTCATGATGGATTGTTGCTTCAGCAAGAGGTATTGTCATCTCATCAATACCCAAAAATGATTGAAATGAATGAGTCGAGTGCAAACCTTTTTTACACCCAAAATGATGAACGTATTTTACTTGAGTATAATATGGAACAAGATGTGTTTAGCGGTAAAAACAATGAATGTATACTTTGTGGAGACGAATTGCTTGAAGTTGCGGAGAAACAACCAGAACTTCTAAGTAACAATGTAGTAACAAGACCAGTTATGCAGGAGTTCTTGTTTCCAACACTAGCTTTTATTTCTGGACCTGGTGAGGTTTCATACTGGGCCGAGCTAAAAAAGGTGTTTGCTGTAATGGAGATTCAGATGCCTCCTGTTGTACCAAGACTCATGATGACAATTGTTGAAAGGGCGATAGAGTCTAATATCGAAGAAGTGGGATTAACGATTCAAGCTACCCTTTCTGGAGAACTTTCAAAAGTAAAACAGTCCTGGTTGGAACAACAAACAGCTGATGTGGACGGGATTATTCTCGATGCGAAAAAAGAAGTAGAGCAAATTCATAAGAAGATACGAAAAGTGGGGCTTGAAGTTGATTCAGGATTAGGGGATCTTCTCTTGAAAAATGCTCAAAACATTCAATCGCAGCTTGATTTCGTGAAGAACACAATAAACCGAAGTATTTTAAACAGTAATGAAATAGAATTGAATCGTTTTAACCGAATAGAAAAATCTCTTCTACCACTTGGCTCCCCACAGGAGAGAGTTTGGAATGTTTTTTACTATTTAAATAAATACGGAGACGATTTTATCCAAGATTTATTAGCACTTTCGTTTGAATTTAACGGAAAGCATAAGGTAGTAAAGATGTAGAATATGACGAAAATCCTCGGAATTCCGGGGATTTTTTTTATTTTAATCAGCAAAAGTAGGCGACCTTTGCTGATTAAAATAAAAGCCTCCGGCGGATGCCACGATTTTTCAAAGGTAATTTTTCGAGCAAGCACGAAAAAAATCGGGCGCAAATAAACCAAGGTTTATTTGATTTGGAAAAATATTATAAAAACCGGTGGTGGAAAGTGGGGGATTGTGGTAAGATAAAGTCAGAAAGTGGGGACAATAGATATGTTCATGGGAGAATACCATCATACTGTTGATACGAAAGGCCGAATGATTATACCTGCTAAGTTTCGAGAAAACCTAGGAGAAACATTTGTTTTAACTAGAGGTTTAGATCAGTGCTTATTCGGTTACCCACAATCAGAATGGAAAATACTTGAGGAAAAATTAAAAACACTCCCACTTACTAAAAAAGACGCACGAGCGTTCACACGTTTTTTCTTTTCTGGAGCCATTGAATGTGAACTTGATAAACAAGGAAGAGTAAATATTGCAACACCGTTAGTTTCATACGCTGGGCTTGAGAAGGAATGTGTAGTACTTGGAGTATCAAACCGTATTGAAATTTGGAGTAAGGAGAAGTGGGAAGAATATTTCGCTGCTTCTGAAGAATCTTTTTCTGATATAGCTGAAAATATGATCGGTTTTGATATATAACTTTATTCAGCAGGATTCACTTTTTTATGGTGTGATGAATGCTTTATTAGTATAATATTCTGGGAGGATTCAAACCCAGACTGAATAAAGTTATAGCCTCCGGCGGATGCCACGATTTTTCAGTGGAAGATTTTCGATCATAAGATCAAAGACTAAGAACGCCACTTCCTGTGGCAACGTCTTTGTGACCCACATCGTGTGGGCCTAAAAAAATCGTGCGCAAATACGCCAAGGCGCATTTGAATGAACTCTTGTGTATAAAATAAGTGTATTACTGAAATAAGAGGTGCTAACATGTTCAAACACAAAACCGTTCTATTAGAAGAGGCTGCCGATGGATTGAAGATTCGTCCAGATGGAATATACGTAGACTGCACACTTGGTGGTGCAGGACATAGTTCATACATAGCTTCAAAGCTTTCAAACAAGGGTAAGCTATATGCTTTTGATCAAGACGATATTGCGATTAAAAATGCACAGGACAAGCTTGCGGAATATGGTGACATTGTTACCATCATCAAAAGTAATTTTGCTCACATAACTGAGAAATTACATGAACAAGGTGTTACGGCTGTTGATGGAATTCTGTTTGATTTAGGGGTATCATCACCACAATTAGACACACCGGAAAGAGGATTCAGCTATCACCACGATGCACCACTTGATATGAGAATGGACCAAAATTCAACATTATCAGCTTATGACGTTGTCAACAATTGGTCATATGAGCAAATGGTAAGAATCTTTTTTCAATACGGTGAAGAAAAGTTTTCCAAACAAATTGCTAGAAAAATAGAGGCTGCAAGAGAAAAAAAATCAATCGAAACGACAGGAGAATTGGTTGAGTTAATTAAAGATGGAATTCCTGCTGCTGCTAGAAGAACCGGCGGACATCCAGCGAAAAGAATTTTCCAAGCGATTCGAATTGCGGTAAACGATGAATTAAAGGTATTTGAAGATGCTATTCACCAGTCAATTGAGCTTTTGGCAACAGGTGGGCGAGTAAGTGTCATAACCTTCCACTCACTAGAGGATCGGATTTGTAAGGTTGCCTTTAAAAAGGCAAGTGAAGGTCCACCCCTACCACCAGGGATTCCAATTATACCTGATGAATATAAACCTACATTAAAACTTATCACAAGAAAACCGATATTACCTACAGAAGAAGAATTAGAGGCAAACAAAAGAGCTCGTTCTGCAAAGTTAAGGATTGCAGAGAAGCTTTAAGTTTCGTGGCTTCATTCATTAATAACTAGAAGAGATACTTAAGGAGGGATATGATGGGTAATTTAGCATACAAAGTTAGACAAACAGAAAACTATCAACCAAATCAGGCACCAAAGACACGACCGGAAAGAAGACAGAAATTTCGATTTTCGTTAGGGGAAAAGTTATTAGGGATAATATTCTCTGTAGCTGTGATATTCTGCGCAATTCATATCATATCTAACCAAGTATCCATCTACAAAACGAATATCGAAATTCAACAAATCGAAGCATCAATTACTCAACAAACAAAAACAAACAATGACCTTTATGTACAAGTTCAAGAACTAAGCGAATATGAGCGTTTATGGGAAAAAGCAAGAGAACTTGGACTTGTATTAAATGAGAATAACGTTAAAGTGGTCCAAGGAAACTAATTATGAAAATAAAGGTTAAAAATAACAATATAAACAGAGGAGCAGCATTTATTAGTATAATATTTGCTTTGCTCTTTTTTACATTGATGGCAAGATTTGTGTATATCCAAGGTACGGGTAAGGTTGATGGTGTTGTTTTAGCGGCTTTAGCAGAAGAAAAATATACAAAACAAAGAGCAATTGAAGCAAAACGAGGAGCTATTTATGACCGCAATGGGAATCCAATTGCTGAGGACACTTCTTCTTTTACAGTGGTCGCAATCCTCGACGAAGAACTAACCCTAGACGAAGATAATCCGAAACATGTAGTTGATCCTGAAGAAACGGCAAGCAAGCTTGCACCGCTTTTAAAAATGGATGAAAACGAAATGTATAAAATTTTAACAAAGCCTGATCGAAAACAGGTTGAGTTTGGTACGAATGGACGCGATATAAGTACATCACTCAAGCAAGAAATTGAAGCATTAGAATTGCCTGGCATTGCGTTTAGACGAGAATCAAAACGCTACTATCCGAATGGGACGTTTGCATCACATCTTGTAGGGTATGCCGGTAAAGTAACCGACAAGGAAACTAAAAAGACGGATACCGTCGGAATGTTGGGGATTGAAAAAGACCTCGATAAATATCTTCTTGAAGAAGATGGCTATATGAAATTTCAAAGTGATACAAAAGGGTATAAGCTTCCGGACGCTAAAGAACAGATAGTGGCTCCCGATAATGGAAGTAATGTTTATTTAACGATTGACCAAACGATTCAAACTTTCTTAGAGGACGCCATGAACACGGCTGTTAAGGAATATAAGCCGAAAAAAGTGATCGGTGTTGTTGCTAATCCAAAGACCGGCGAAATCTTAGCGATGTCAACAAGACCAAGCTTTGACCCGAATGTAAGAAATATCGAAAATTACTTAAATGATGTGATTGCCTATCCATTTGAACCAGGTTCTACGATGAAGATATTCACATTGGCAGCAGCGATAGAAGAGGGAGTCTATAATGGTAATGCAAAATTCGCTTCTGGAAGCTACTCTGTGGGTGGAGAAACCATTCGTGACCATAACAGGGTAGGTTGGGGTTCAATTACCTATGATGAAGGCGTGCTTAAATCTTCAAACGTTTCATTTGCAAAAATTGCAAATGAACAATTAGGTACGGATAAATTATTGGAGTATTTAGGTCGTTTTGGTCTTGACCGACCAACTGGTATTGATTTAGAAGGCGAAGTTGAAAATAAGATAAACTTTAAATGGGAGATTGATAAAGTATCAACAGCATTTGGACAAGCATCTTCTGTTACTCCAATACAGCAGGTCCAGGCCGCAACAGCCATTGCAAACGGTGGAAAGATGATGAAACCATATGTTGTCGATAAAATCGTTGACCCTGATACGAATAAAACGGTTGTCGACCATGAGCCTAAAGTAGCAGGTCAACCAGTGTCAGCTGAAACTGCTAAGCATGTGTTAGATTTGTTAGGTAAAGTGGTAACGGATGGAACAGGAAGACAATATAATCTAGAAGGTTACCAAGTGGCAGGGAAAACAGGTACTGCCGAAATTCCTAGTCCTCAGGGTGGGTATTTATATGGAAGAGGAAATTATTTATATTCCTTTCTTGGGATGGCCCCACTGGATAACCCGAAACTTGTTGTTTATGTTGCAGTTCAACAACCAGAACTTAAAGATACCGACATTGGCAGCGAGCCAGTTGCGCTTGTATTCAATCATGTTATGAAAAATAGCCTGCAGTATTTAAATATTCAACCAACTGATCCAAGTCCAGAAAATAATGAGAATGTAGATCAAGAAATAGCAACTGACTCTTATGCAGGGAAATCAAAAGAAGAGGCAATAGCAGCAATTGAAAAGCAAAATCTTAGAGCGACTGTGATTGGAAATGGAAAGAAGATCGTTGCTCAGATTCCGAAACAAGGCGAAAAAGTTCTGCCAAATGAGCATATATTCCTTCGTACCGACCAAGATGCAACCCTTCCGGACATGACGGGCTGGTCTTTACGGGACGTCATGATGTTAGCCGATTTAACGAATATCAAAGCATCTTATAATGGTAATGGTTATGTTGTCAAACAAAGCTTAGAGCCAGGGTCAATCTTAAAAGAAGGGGATAAGTTAACGGTAAATCTTGAAACACCAAATACACCGGGAGAAGAACCCGTTGAAGAAGAGAATAGTGAGAAAGAACAATGAGGGAGCTGATTTTTCAGTTCCTTTTTTGTTATAAGAAATTCATTGGCGACCCTTTCGTTCTATTCATTCCTGTACAAGCATATATTTAGACGAGCCTTGGATTTTAAAGAGATTTTCACTTTTTAAAGGCGCTTACGTTTCAATAGGAGGTACAACAATATGCGAGTTTCGAATGTAACAGTACGAAGAAGGTTATCAATAGTACTATTTATAGGGTTTTTATTATTTCTAATTATTGATGTTCGCTTAGGGTATGTTCAATTTTTTGTAGGAGAAAAGCTGACTGCACTCGCCAAAGATTCTTGGAGCAGGGACATTCCGTTTGAACCTGAACGCGGAAAAATTCTCGATCGCAATGATGTTGTCCTCGCTACCAATCAAAGTGCTCCGACAGTTTTAGTTGTTCCTAGACAAATTGAAAACCCTGCTGAGGCAGCAGAAAAATTAGCTGCAGTATTAAATATGTCAAAAGAGAAAGCATTTAAAAAAATTACCCAAAATGAGTCAAAGGTATATATCAATCCCGAGGGCAGAAAAATTTCTCATGAAAAAGCGAATGAGGTCCGTGCACTTGGGATAAAGGGTGTTTACATCGCGGAAGATTCAAAGCGTCATTATCCTTTTGGCAGTTACCTCTCTCATGTATTAGGCTTTGCTGGTATCGATAACCAAGGGTTAACAGGACTAGAGAAAAGTTATGATGAAGAATTAAAGGGTGAAGAAGGAAGTGTTCAGTTTTATTCAGATGCGAAAGGTAGAAGAATGCCAGATATCGCGGATGATTATACACCTCCGAAGGATGGTTTGGATTTGAGGCTAACCATTGATACAAAAATCCAAACCGTAATTGAACGGGAACTTGATAATGCTGAAGCACAATATAACCCTGATGGAATCATTGCGATTGCGATGAATCCAAATAATGGAGAAATTTTAGGGATGTCTTCAAGACCTGATTTTGATCCAGCCAACTTTAGGAACGTCCCACAAGAGGTATATAACCGTAACCTCCCAGTTTGGAGTACGTATGAACCTGGTTCAACTTTTAAGATTATTACACTAGCAGCTTCCTTAGAGGAGGGAAAAGTCAACTTAGAGAATGATCATTTTACTGATCCCGGTTTTGCGAAAGTAGGGGGAGCAACACTTAAGTGCTGGAAAAGGGGCGGACATGGACATCAGACCTTCTTAGAGGTCGTCCAAAATTCATGTAACCCAGGATTTGTAGAACTAGGCACTAGATTAGGAAAAGACACCTTATTTAAGTATATAAAGAATTTTGGATTTGGACAAAAGACTGGAATTGATCTTCAAGGAGAAGGGACAGGTATTCTATTTAAACCTGAAAATGTCGGTCCTGTAGAGTTAGCCACAACAGCATTTGGTCAAGGGGTAGCCGTAACACCGATTCAACAGGTCACAGCTGTAGCTGCAGCGGTAAATGGAGGGACCTTATATAAGCCGTATGTTGCTAAAGAATGGGTGGACCCTATAACAGGTCAGGTTGTTAAACGGAATGAGCCTGAAGCTATTCGTAGTGTCATTTCAGAAGAAACATCCAAACAGGTACGTTTTGCGCTTGAAAATGTTGTTGCCAAAGGTTCTGGTGGTGGAGCTTATGTGGATGGTTATCGTGTGGGTGGTAAAACAGGTACTGCCCAAAAATCGAAAAAAGGTGGCGGCTATCTACAAAATAACCACATCGTATCCTTTATTGGATTTGCACCGGCAGATGACCCACAAATTGTCGTATACATTGCCGTAGATAATCCTAAAGGTACTGTGCAATTTGGTGGAGTAGTAGCAGCGCCAATCGTTGGAAATATTATGCGTGAAAGTTTACCGTTGCTTGGTATTGAAAAGCGAGACAATCAAATCGAGAAAGAAATCAAATTGTGGACCGATAAAAAATATCTTGAAGTTCCTGATGTGATTGGCTTGACTAAGCAGGAATTGCAACAACAATTAATGAATATAAAATTGGATATAAGTGGTGAAGGAAATGTTGTCGTTGACCAAGCTCCAAATGCAGGTGAACGAGTTCAAGAAGGAACAACATTACGAATCCATCTCGGGGAAGGCGCAGATAAAAAAGAATCAAAAGATAAGAATTAAGTAGCCAAAGGATTCCCCCTTTTGGCTTCTTTTTTCTATAAAAAGGAATACCTTTAATATAGAGGAATAAAATTTTTTGTAAGGTCCTTTTGTTAAATGTCTAATAGGTAAATAGGGTACTAGACAACAACGTAAGTCTGGAGTAACATGTTAATCTGGTGCCCATTCGACAGAGTAAATCTTTCGAGGGGAAATGGTAAAATTCATGATGAGATTACAAGAATTATTAGCTAACTTGCATGATTTTACGGAAAAAGGTAGTGCCAACCCACTTATCACATCTCTTGAAATGGACTCGAGAGCGGTAGGAAAGGGAAGTTTGTTCTTTTGTGTAGAAGGTAGTACGTTTGATGGCCATTTGTTTGCAAAGCAAGCGGAAGAACAAGGTGCTGTTGCTATTATTGCTGAAAAAGAGGTCCAGGTATCCATTCCGGTTATCAAGGTAAAAAACACCCGAAGAACAATGGCTGTGTTGGCTGACGCTTTTTACCATCACCCGACACATCAACTCCATTTAATTGGAGTTACTGGGACAAATGGTAAAACGTCAATAAGTCACATAATCGAGGAGATATTTAAAGAAGCTGGCCAGAAAATAGGCTTAATTGGAACCATGCATACGAAAATTGGTGAAAAGACCATTGAAATGAAAAATACAACACCAGAATCAGTCATGCTACAAAGGTATTTTAAGCAAATGGTTTCTGAGAAAATAAACACCGCAGTTATGGAGGTTTCCTCTCATGCCCTAGATATTGGTAGGGTCCATGGTTGTGATTTTAATATTGCTGTTTTCTCTAATTTGACTCAGGATCATCTGGATTACCACCAGACAATTGACGAGTATCGTAGAGTAAAAGGTCTGTTGTTTACTGGATTAGGAAATCGATTTGACAAAGATAATCCAAAATTTGCCGTACTAAATAATGATGACCCTGCTTCAAGGGAATATGCAAGGTCTACTTCAGCAGCTATCATCTCATATGGCATTCACCATTCAGCTGATATTGTGGCTTCGTGTGTTCGTATGACCGCCTCAGGGACAGAGTTTATTTTAACAACTCCGTTCGGTTCTTACGAGGTGAAGATGAATTTAATTGGTATGTTTAGTGTCTATAATGTGTTGGCGGCAATCGCTACTTGTATCATTTCTGGAATACCTATTTCAACCATTATTTCAGCAGTTGAAAAGGTAAAAGGGGTTCCCGGACGTTTTGAAATTGTGAACCTAGGGCAAAATTTTACTGTGATTGTGGATTATGCACATACGCCTGATAGCCTTGAAAATGTTTTGAAAACTGTAAAAGAGTTTTCAAATGGGAAAATCTTTGTCATTATTGGATGTGGTGGTGATCGTGATCGGTCAAAGCGCCCAATCATGGCAAGGATTGCTACAAAATTTGCGGATATCCCTATTTTTACATCAGATAATCCTCGCTCAGAAGACCCTGTTCAAATTCTAAAGGAGATGGAAGCTGGAGTAGTAGGAGAAACATACATCACAATCCCCGATCGTGAAAAAGCAATATTTTATGCTATTTCAAATGCGGGTGAGAATGATATAATAATCATTGCTGGCAAAGGACACGAAACTTATCAACTCATCGGGAATAAAATTCACTCGTTTGATGACCGCCTTGTTGCAGCACGTGCAATTAAGGAGTTGACATAATTGTTATCCAACCACGATTTATGGAGTCTTTTTCAAGAATCATATGGATTAAGAAGTCAAGATTTCTATTTTGAAGAAGTGATTACAGATCCAAACCTCATCACGAAAAAAGGGCTATTTATTTCAATTGAACAAGAAAAAAGGGATGAATTATTAAAGCGTGCGCTTTATAATGGTGTGGTTGCAGCAGTTTGGCCCAAGGAAGAGAAATTACCGGGATTTCTTCCCAATCATTTCCCTGTATTTATAGTACCAGAACCACTACCAGCACTGAAACTAATCCTAGAATTCTATCTTAAAAAAATCGAAGAAAATGGGTATGATCAAATGACAAAATTTAGACTATTTAATCATGTAACTGAAGAAATGAAACAAAACTATCCCATAGTGGATGAAATAACGAAGCTGACAAAAAAAGTAGCAATGAATGAAGAAGGGAGGGGATAAGGATGATAGAAGAAGTAGTCATATACTCGATTGCAATAGGGTTTATAATAAGTGTCATTCTTTCCCCTATTTTTATCCCTTTCTTACGTAGATTAAAATTTGGACAAAGTATCCGTGAGGAAGGACCTAAATCCCATCAAAAAAAATCGGGAACACCGACGATGGGTGGAATCATTATTCTGGTTTCCATTTTACTAACTACCCTTTTAGTGTCAAATCGATTAGGTGAACTGTCTGTTACTACATATTTGCTTTTATTTGTAACAATTGGGTATGGGGTACTAGGCTTTTTAGATGACTTTATTAAAGTGGTATTAAAAAGGAATCTCGGTTTGACTTCGAGACAGAAACTGTTTGGTCAAATCGTTATTGCTATCATTTTTTATTTTATTTTTAAACAAAATAATTTTTCAACAGCAATCTCAATACCAGGTACAGATTTTGAATTTGATTTAAAACTTCTGTATGTACTGCTGTTAATTGTATGGTTAGTAGGGTTCTCCAATGCAGTCAATTTAACGGATGGTTTAGATGGATTAGTATCGGGTACAGCAGCAATTGCTTTTGGGGCATTTGCGGTTTTAGCTTGGAATCAAGCGCAATATGATGTTGCTATTTTCTGTGTAGCTGTAGTCGGTGCAGTTCTTGGATTCCTCGTATTTAATGCCAACCCTGCCAAGGTATTCATGGGTGATACAGGTTCGCTTGCACTTGGTGGAGCAATTGCGACAGTTGCTATCATGCTAAAGCTTGAAATACTATTATTATTAATTGGTGGCGTATTTGTAATAGAGACATTGTCTGTTATTATTCAAGTCATTTCGTTTAAAACAACAGGCAGACGTGTTTTTAGAATGAGTCCTTTGCATCACCATTATGAATTAGTAGGATGGTCTGAATGGCGAGTTGTTGTGACATTTTGGACTGTTGGATTATTGTGTGCCATTCTTGGAATCTATATTGAGGTGTGGATTTAATTGAAAAAATCAGAGAAGTTTACTAATAAGCATATTTTAATACTTGGACTTGCCAAAAGCGGCTATGCTGCAGCAAGAGTTCTCCATGAGGTTGGGGCTATTCTAACTGTTAATGACCAAAAGCCGTATGAAGAAAATGAGGCTGCTCAGGAACTAGAAAAAATGGGAATTAAAGTAGTGTGTGGAGGTCATCCAATTGACATTTTGGATGATCATTTTGACTTTATTATCAAAAATCCTGGGATCCCTTATAGTAATCCTATTCTTGTTAAGGCGATCGATAAAGGCATCCCTATTTTAACGGAAGTGGAGTTAGCATACCATATTTCTCCAGCTGATTTTATTGGGATTACGGGGTCAAATGGAAAGACAACGACCACCACGTTGATTTATGAAATGCTTGAAAAAGGAGAGAAGTCTCCATTAATTGCGGGAAATATTGGAACAGTTTCTTGCGAGGTTGCACAAGGGGCGGCAAAGGAAAATATTATCGTGACTGAGCTTTCTTCTTTTCAATTAATGGGAATTGAAGATTTTGCTCCTAAAATTGCTGTGTTGTTAAATATTTTCGATGCCCATCTTGATTACCATGGAACAAAGGAAGAGTACATCAAAGCAAAGGCGAGAATTTTTGAAAATCAGACAGAAGCTAATTATTGTGTCATCAACCTAGATGACAAGGATGTGATGTTTGCTGCTGAGAATGTTAGAAGTAAGAAAGTTCCTTTTTCAACCACGAAAGTATTAAACGAAGGCGCTTATATAAAAGATCAGGCGATTTATTTTAATGATGAAAAAATCATTGAAATTAATAATATTGTTTTACCAGGTGTTCATAATCTCGAAAATATCTTGGCTGCTGTTGCGGTTGCGAAGCTCGTGTCAACACCTAATACTGCCATTATCGAGGTCTTAACAAGTTTTACAGGTGTTAAACACCGCCTTCAGTATGTCACTACAATTGAAAATCGTAAATTTTATAATGATTCAAAAGCGACAAATATTCTTGCCACAAAGAAGGCAATTTCTGCCTTTGAACAGCCAGTTATTTTGTTAGCAGGTGGACTAGACCGTGGAAATGAATTTGATGAACTTGTAGATGAACTAACCCGGGTGAAAGCGATGGTTCTATTTGGTCAAACAGCTAAAAAGCTTGAAAAAGCTGGCCAACTTGCTGGAATAGAAATCGTAAAAATTGTCGATAATGTTGAAGCAGCGGTAAAAGTAGCTTATGATCTTTCAAATGAGGGTGATGTCATTTTATTATCACCTGCATGTGCTAGCTGGGATCAACATAAAACATTTGAAGAAAGAGGAGACATTTTTATAAACGCCGTGCATAAGCTTAAGTAAGGGCTTGGACAATCTAGAGCTCTGAATCTAGAATGTAGAGGTGTTTTGATTGTGACCCAGAGAACGACCCCGGATATCATTTTAATTATTACAACACTTACACTTTTAGCAGTTGGATTAATTATGGTGTACAGTGCCAGTGCAATATGGGCTACATATAAATTCGATGATTCGTTTTTCTTTGCTAAAAGACAATTATTATTTGCAAGTGTTGGAGTCATTGCGATGTTTTTCATCATGAATGTGGACTATTGGACTTGGAGAACCTGGGCAAAAGTCCTAATCATTATTTGTTTTGTATTATTGGTCGCTGTACTAATCCCTGGAATTGGAATGGAACGTAATGGTTCTCAAAGTTGGATTGGCGTTGGAGCATTTTCAATACAACCATCAGAATTTATGAAATTAGCAATGATTGCGTTTTTGGCAAAATTCCTATCTGAGAATCAAAAGAAAATTACTTCCTTTAAAAAAGGATTAATGCCGTCACTGGGTCTTGTTTTTCTGGCGTTTGGTATGATTATGCTACAGCCGGATTTAGGAACGGGAACAGTAATGGTTGGAACTTGTGTTGTGATGATATATGTAGCGGGGGCAAGAATCTCCCATTTTGTTGGTTTGGGCTTAATTGGAGTGGTGGGATTTGTTGCTTTAATTTTATCGGCTCCGTATCGAATTAAAAGGATTACATCCTTTTTAGACCCATGGGAAGATCCATTAGGAACAGGGTTTCAAATTATTCAATCTCTTTATGCAATTGGACCTGGAGGCTTATTCGGTTTAGGTTTGGGGCAAAGTCGGCAGAAATTTTTCTACTTGCCAGAACCTCAGACTGACTTCATTTTTGCCATTCTAGCAGAAGAGTTGGGCTTTATCGGTGGTTCATTTGTCATCATTTTATTTAGTATTCTACTTTGGAGAGGCGTACGGATTGCTTTAGGGGCACCTGATTTATATGGAAGTTTCCTGGGAATTGGAATTATCGGGATGATTGCGATCCAAGTAATTATAAATATTGGAGTTGTAACTGGTCTGATGCCGGTAACGGGAATAACACTTCCGTTCTTAAGCTACGGAGGGTCATCCTTAACCTTAATGCTCATGGCAGTCGGTGTCCTTTTAAATATTAGTAGGTATTCAAGGTATTAACCCAAAAACACATGAATATATGTTATACTTAGAAAAAAGTTTAACCCTGTTTACTTGAACAGGGTTAAACTAATTTGAACGATAAACTTCCAAAAACGGGAGGAGTTTCCTTGAAAATAGTTGTTAGTGGTGGTGGAACAGGAGGGCATATTTATCCTGCACTTGCCTTAATTAAAGAAATTAAAAAACTTAATCCTTCTGCCGAATTTCTCTATATCGGTACAGAAAAAGGGTTGGAGAGCAGTATTGTAACCCGTGAAGGGATCCCATTTAAAACAATCCATATCACTGGATTCAAACGAAAGCTTTCCTTTGAAAATATTAAAACAATTACTCGGTTCCTAAAAGGTGTCCAAGACAGTAAGAAGTTGATAAAAGACTTTAAACCTGATGTTGTAATAGGTACAGGCGGTTATGTATGTGGACCTGTTGTTTACGCAGCATCAAAATTACATATACCAACAATCATTCATGAACAAAACAGCATACCAGGTCTTACAAATAAATTTTTAAGTCGATATGTTGACAAGGTGGCCATCTGCTTTGAAGAAGCTGGACAGTTTTTCCCTAAAGAAAAAGTAATCCTTACAGGAAACCCACGGGCGTCTGAGGTAATCGGTAAAGACGGAAGTACGGGGAGAGAATCTGTTGGTCTAAAAAGTTCCCAAAAATCCGTTTTACTAGTTGGTGGAAGCAGAGGTGCTAAACCACTTAACGACGCATTTTTGAGTGCTTTATCCGAGGTGAAGGAAAAAAATTATCAATTCCTGTATGTTACTGGTGAGGTTCATTATGAAAATGTACTTAATCGGGTAAAGGCGGTTGGAAATCCTGATAATGTGATCATCAAACCGTTTATCCACAATATGCCGGACGTACTAGCAGGTGTTGACCTCGTTGTAGCTCGCGCAGGTGCGACAACCTTAGCTGAACTAACTGCTTTAGGATTACCAAGCATCTTAGTGCCAAGCCCTTATGTAACAAATAATCATCAAGAGAAAAATGCAAGATCCTTAAGTGATAAGGGGGCAGCCATATTAAGACTTGAAAGAGATCTTACAGGTTCTCAGCTAATTAAGGACATTGATTCAATTCTATTAAACCCAATAAAACTTGAAGAAATGAAAAATGCTTCTTCAGAAATAGGGATACCAGATGCGGCTAGTCGTCTATACAAAGTGATGAATGACCTAATCTAGGCGAATGTACCATGAAAGCAGCAATGAGCATATACTACAGTAATGTCTGTTCTAAGTCGAGATGCAGATGAAGGAGGTAATCATGGAAAATATAGTGAAAGAACTTCAAGAGTCGAATGTTGGCAAGGTTATAGAGAACGAACCTTTATCTAAGCATACAACCATTAAGATTGGTGGTCCGGCCGATTTATTTATCGAACCAAATAGTATTGAATCCTTAAAAAAGACACTTGAAATAATAAAAAAACACGGAATTAAATGGCGTGCCATCGGACGAGGTTCAAATCTTCTAGTTTCTGATAAAGGTATTGAAGGTGCAGTTATTAAACTAGGAAATGGCATTAATCATATGGAGTTACAAGGCACAACTTTAACTGTTGGTGCTGGTTATTCAATCGTAAGTCTTGCTGTACAAATTGCAAGAAAAGGATTGTCAGGACTTGAATTTTCAAGTGGAATTCCAGGTTCAATCGGTGGCGCTGTCTATATGAACGCTGGGGCACATGGGTCTGATATTTCCAAAATATTAACGAAGGCACATATTTTATTCGATGATGGTAGTTTGGAATGGCTTTCGAATGAGGAAATGGAGTATTCCTACCGTACTTCAATCCTTCAAAAGAAACGACCTGGAATTGTGGTTGAAGCAACGTTTCAATTAACTGAAGGGGATAAAGCAGATATTTCGGCAGTCATGAAAAAAAATAAAGACTATCGAAGGGATACTCAACCATGGGATCTCCCTTGTGCTGGAAGTATTTTTCGTAATCCGCTTCCGCATTATGCTGGTCAATTAGTAGAAAAATCAGGCTTGAAAGGCTATACCATTGGCGGAGCAAAAATATCCGAAATGCATGGTAATTTTATTGTGAATGCTGGAAATGCAAAAGCGCAGGATGTTCTTGATCTCATTGGATTCGTAAAGGAGAAAATCTATACTCTACACGGAGTGCGAATGGAAACAGAAGTTGAAATAATTGGTCGAATCTAGACAGATTCTACACCCATTTCTTAGGAAAATATGATATAATACAATAACATGTATGTGTTACTGTATAAGTTTCTAAACGGCATGTATACATGCCGTTTATTCTTTCGTTTAAAGCATTTTTAAAATACATGTATTTGCCTATATAAAATGGACAGGTTGTTATATTAAGATGATTACAGGAGATTTTTGATTCGCGGGGTGAATGTATTTGGCAAAGCAAAAGGTTGTTACAATAGAAGACCGAATTCCAAAGCTTAAGCAGAGAAGAAAACAAAAAGCTAATCGTCGATTGATTATGTACATAACCTTTTTCTTTTTATTGCTTTCCGGAATTCTTTATTTCCAATCTCCTTTAAGTAAAATCGGCGAGATCACTATTACAGGCAACCAAAATATCACATCCGAACAAATTTCAAAGCTTAGCAAATTGAATGTTGGGACAAGCTTTTGGAAGGTCAATCAGGATGAAGTTAAACAAAATATAAAAAAACACCCTGAAATTAAGGAAGTTACGATTCAAAAGATATTTCCCAACGATATAAAGATAAATGTCAGTGAGCTAAAAAGGGTAGGATATATAAGTGGTCATAATACTTTTTACCCAATCCTTGAAAATGGGAAGATTATTGAGAATGCCCAAAAATTTGGTTCAAAAGCGATTCCAGTTGATGCGCCAATTTTAGTTGACTGGGATGATGAAGCATTAAAGTTGCTTACAAAGGAACTAAATAAAATCCAACCCTCAATTTCAAAGCTTATTTCCGAAATTCACCATACTCCTACAGAATATGATCCTCTTCAGATGACCCTTTACATGATTGATGGGTATGAAGTTAAAGCTACTGTACGAAATTTCGCGAAGAATATTACAACATATCCTACAATCGTCAGTGAATTGGATCCATCTCTAAATGGATATATTGAACTAGATGTAGTGCCAACTTTTATTCCATATGAAAAAGAGAGCACCAGTGAAGAAGGAGAGATGGTAACAGATGAAAGTGAAGGGTAAGCATGTGGTTCTTTCATTTGTCTGCTTAGTCCTTGGCTTTATGATTTCATTCTCGTACCAATTTACAAAAGAACAAATGGAATCAAGTCAGGTCACTGAACAACAGTGGAATGAAGAAACAAAAATACGAACGGAATTCAATGAACAAAATGAAAAAAATAATGAGCTTCAACTGAAACTTATTGAAAAACAAAATCAAATTCAAGCAATTGAAGAAGAACTTGCGAAAGAGGAACAAGAACAAATTTACTATAATCTTGTTGAAGAAGTAGAGAAGTATCGAATGGTTGTTGGTGAAATTGGTGTAAAAGGCCCAGGAGTTTCAGTTACACTCGAGGATTCATCTTACGTTCCATCAGGTCAAGATGTTAATAATTATTTAGTTCATGAGAGCCATTTATTTAAGGTCATAAATGAACTTTATGTATCTGGTGCCCAAGCTGTTTCGGTAAATGGAAAGAGACTTAGTCATGATTCGTATATATACTGTAATGGGCCAGTTGTTGTTGTTGATGGCAAACCATATCCGGCACCATTTGTGATCACGGCAATTGGTGATCCCGATGTCCTCATACCGGCTCTAAATATGAATGGTGGAATTACAGACCAATTGATTCAAGATAATATTGTCGTGAAGATTGAGAACAAAACACAAATTCAAATGGACCCATTACTTCAAGCGAATGAATAAACCGGATGTTTGATATAGAAGGCTAGGTGGTTTTCTTGGACAAAAAAACAGGCATTAGCTTCACTGTGATTACGTGTATAATTGGTTTTATGGTTGCTGTCCAATTTCAAACCATTAAAGAACCTGAAGTGCGAGATACTCGTGACTTATGGGAATTGCGTGAAGACTTAAAGCAATCACAAGAATTATATACAGAATTATTAACAAAAATTTATACATATGAAGCAAAGTTGGAACAATACGAGAATCAACGTGATGACAGTAAAATGCTTATTCTTAAAGATACGCTTGATGAATTAAAGAAGCAGGCAGGACTTACACAAGTGTCAGGTCCTGGGCTTACGATTACAGTTGAGCAATCGTTCAATGAAGCAGGAAGACAAGCTACAACCATTACTCCGAGTTTGTTGAGATGGCTAGTAAATGAATTGAATTCATATCAGGCAAAGGCAATTTCTATTGACGGCCACCGTGTAATTACGACAACGGTCATACGGGAAATTCAAGGAAGACCAAAAATTGATTCATATTCTCTAAATCCATTACCAATTGAAATAAAGGTCATTGCAGACGATGCTGAACGACTTTATAACAAGTTAAAAGCATCAGAAGCAGAGCGACAATTCTTTATTGATAATTTGCGATTAAAAATATCAAAGCCAAGTAAAGTTGTAACAATTCCTGCATTTGATGACCCAATTAGGATTACAGAAATGCAACCTAATATGGAACCAGATAATAAGTGATAAAGGTGGAACATAGTCATGTGGCTTCCAATTTTCGGTCTAATAGTCGGAATCATCCTCGGACTGTTATCGGAGTTCAAAATTCCAGCAGAGTATTCGAATTATTTATCAATTGCCGTTTTAGCAGCTCTTGATACTTTGTTCGGTGGCATTCGTGCACATTTGCAAAATATATATGATCAGTCCGTATTTGTTTCTGGTTTCTTTTTTAATATTTTATTGGCAGCAAGTTTAGCTTTTCTAGGTGTGCATCTTGGTGTAGACTTGTACTTGGTAGCCGTTTTCGCATTTGGAGTAAGGCTTTTCCAAAATATTGCGGTGATCCGTCGAATAATTTTATCCAAATGGAGCCTTTCTCGTGATAAAATAGAAAAAAATTGATTTTTATAAAGGGAAAACCCCTATGGTTGTTGAATATTTTTCATATACAAAAATTATTATGAAAAATGTCAGTTGTTGTTCGAAAAATGTTATACGAAATGTGTTATGTAAAAAAGGAGGTGCCACAGAATGAACAGCAATGAAATATGTGTTAGTCTTGACATCGGTACATCCAATGTTAAGGTTATCATCGGTGAGATGGTTGATGATTCTCTTAACATAATAGGTGTGGGTAATGTTAAATCAGAAGGTTTGAAAAAAGGTTCAATTGTTGACATAGATGAGACCGTTCATTCTATTAAGAAGGCAGTTGAGCAAGCAGAAAGAATGGTAGGCATTTCTATTAATCAAGTAGTTGTATCCGTCCCAGCTATCAATGTTCAGTTACAGGATGCACATGGAGTAGTGGCAGTTTCTACTGAGTCTCGTCAAAATCGTGAAATAAGCAATGAAGATGTCCTACGTGTAATCGATGCCGCACAATTTATTTCTCTACCACCAGAAAGAGAAATTATCGATATGATTCCAAAACAATTTATTGTAGATGGATATGATGAAATTAGTGATCCACGTGGTATGTTAGGTGTTAGGTTAGAAGTGGAAGGAACTATAATTACAACTTCACGTACAATTTTACATAACCTGCTGCGTTGTGTAGAAAAAGCAGGACTTGATATTACCGCAATCTCCCTACAACCTCTTGCATCAGGTTCAATTTCCTTATCTGATGATGAGAAAAACTTAGGGGTTGCTCTCGTTGATATTGGTGGAGGTTCTACAACTATTGCACTCTTCCAAAATGGTCATCTAAAAACAACAAGTGTTCTACCTGTTGGTGGGGACCATATTACGAAGGATTTAGCAATTGGTTTACGAACATCTACTGAAGATGCTGAGAAAATTAAAATTAAACATGGACATGCCTTTTACGACGATGCTTCTGATGAAGAAGTATTTGATGTACCAATTATTGGCAGTGATCAACATGAACGATTTACCCAATTACAAATTTCTGAAATCATCGAAGCTAGATTAGAAGAAATTTTACTGTTAGCACAAAAGGAAATTAAGAAAATGGGTGTAGGAGATCTTCCTGGTGGCTTTGTTCTTACAGGTGGAGTAGCAAATATGCCTGGAGTGCTGGAGCTATCTCAAATTGTGTTACGAAACAATGTTAGAATTGCAAAGCCAGACTATATTGGTGTCAGAGAACCTCAATACGCAACAGGTGTAGGGCTGTTGCAGTTCGCATATGAGCAAGCAAGAATCCAAGGAAGAAAAATTAGCACTACGGTCCAGGTGGAAAATCCTGAAAAAAGACCTGCTAGACAGCCTCAAGCGAAAAGTCACCCTAAAAACCAAAAAGAAGAGCAAAATATCGGCAAAAAAGTTAAGAGGTTTTTCGGTCTCTTCTTTGAATAGTCAGTTTAAAAGAGAAGTATATTTGCAAATTAGGAGGATCTTATAATGTTAGAGTTTGATACAAATGTTGATCAATTAGCTACTATAAAAGTAATCGGTGTAGGTGGCGGTGGAAATAACGCGGTTAACCGAATGATTGAACACGGTGTTCAAGGAGTCGAGTTTATCGCAGTTAATACAGATGCCCAAGCCTTAAATCTTTCAAAAGCTGAAATAAAAATGCAAATCGGTGGAAAATTAACTCGTGGTTTAGGTGCCGGAGCCAATCCGGAAGTAGGAAAGAAAGCTGCGGAGGAAAGTAGAGAACAAATCGAAGAAGCCCTCAAAGGAGCAGATATGGTATTTGTTACTGCAGGTATGGGTGGTGGAACAGGTACAGGTGCTGCCCCTGTTATTGCTCAAATTTCAAAAGATTTAGGGGCTCTAACAGTTGGTGTAGTAACTAGACCGTTCACTTTCGAAGGTAGAAAGCGTCAAACGCAAGCTGCCGGTGGTATTGGTGCGATGAAAGAATCAGTTGACACACTGATCGTCATTCCAAACGACCGTCTTCTTGAAATTGTTGATAAAAATACGCCAATGCTTGAAGCGTTCCGTGAGGCAGATAATGTGTTACGTCAAGGTGTACAGGGCATTTCCGACTTAATCGCAGTACCAGGGTTAATCAACCTTGACTTTGCTGACGTAAAAACAATCATGTCTAACAGAGGTTCTGCTCTAATGGGTATTGGTGTTGCAACAGGAGAAAACCGTGCTGCAGAAGCTGCAAAGAAGGCTATTTCAAGTCCATTGCTTGAAACATCAATTGATGGTGCACAAGGTGTACTAATGAATATTACAGGTGGAACAAACCTAAGTCTTTATGAAGTACAAGAGGCAGCAGATATTGTTGCATCAGCTTCTGATCAGGAAGTAAACATGATTTTCGGATCTGTTATTAATGAAAACCTAAAAGAAGAAATCGTCGTGACTGTTATTGCTACTGGTTTTACAGAGGCAGAAGTTAACCCAACACGTCCATCTCGTCCTTCATTTGGTGCAAAACCACAAGCACAACCGCAACCGCATCAGCAACCACAGGTTCAGGTTTCGCCAAGAAGAGAAATGAGACGTGAGGAGCCAGTTCAGGAAGTAAATACACGTAGTGCAGTACATGTAGAAGAAGAAATTGATGTACCAACATTCCTCCGTAACCGTAACAGAAGAGGATAAATAGAAAAGCGCAAGGCACCTGCTTATCGGCGACAAGCATAAGAACAGCGCTGACAGAAGGCGGTTTTTGCCTTCAGAAGCGATGGGCTTATGACCAGACAGCCGATGGTGCCTGGAGCTAGACAATAAAAAAGTCTTCATAAATTCTTAAAAAGGCATTTGACAATTTAGTTGTCGAATGCCTTTTTTCTATTTTTTCACCTATTTCTTTGGATTCCCCTTCATTCTAACTTAACTGACAAAATAAGAACTAATCTTCCAAAATTTCTCTTTTATTATCGGCATGAAGTGACAGACTTCCATATAAGATGTACTATATACTATTTTTTAAGCTAACTAGTTTACCAAATGCTAAAACATGTTTCTAAGGTGAAGTGACTTTTGGTGAAAGGAGAAATGGGGTGTCTATTTATTTAGATGTAATCTGGTTGTTAAACTTTTTCTTTGACGCCTTATTATTACTACTAACTGCGATGATTTTAAAGCGAAAGATTGTAAAATGGAGAATCTTAGTAGGTTCATTTATTGGATCTTTGCTAGTTCTCTTAGTGGTTTCTCCTTTCGCAGAAATTGGGTCTCATCCTGTTACAAAACTTCTCTTTTCAATCGTAATTGTAGGAGTTGCTTTTGGATATAAACGATTTCGCTATTTTTTACAAGGATTATTAACCTTTTATTTTGCTACTTTCATGATTGGAGGTGGGATGATAGGGGTTCATTATTTTTTAGAATTCGATGTTCAAGTTTTTGATGGAACAATCATTACTCAGTCAACTGGCTATGGGAACCCAATTAGTTGGGGATTTGTTTTAATCGGTTTTCCGCTCTTATGGTATTTTTCAAAAAATAGAATGGATGACATTGAAACGAAGCAAGTTTTCTATGACCAGATTGTTACTGTGAAGCTAGAAATAGATGATGTCATCTTACATTTACAAGGTTTGGTCGACAGTGGAAATCAATTGTTCGACCCAATTACAAAAAGCCCAGTTATGATCTTAGACACCACAAAATATGAAGAACTCTTTCCTAAAGCCCTGATGGAACAATCCAAAAATATTGAACTCTTAACAAATGATTCTTCAACAGAATCGCATAAATGGGAAAGTCGTGTAAGACTTATTCCATATCGTGGGGTTGGCCAAGAACATCAATTCTTATTGGCAGTTAAACCTGACCGAATAACAATCTATCACGGAAATGAAGAAAATATCGTAAAAAAAGGATTGGTTGCATTCAACCATACTACTTTATCAACTGATGGAGAGTATGATTGTATCGTACATCCCAAAATGCTTGTTTCAAGCTCCATTCAGACAGCTTCGTAAGGGGAATTAAACAAATTTATTCTAATAAATATCATACTCACGCTTTTTACAAATTAGAAGGGAGAACTTATCTGTGGCTAAATTAAAATTAAAACTTACATATTGGTGGTATAAACTTTTAATAAAATTAGGTTTGAAGACAGATGAAATTTATTATATTGGTGGGAGCGAGGCTTTACCTCCACCCTTATCAAAGGATGAAGAAGAGGTTCTCTTAAATAAATTACCGAGTGGCGACCAAGCTGCAAGGTCGATTCTTATTGAAAGAAACCTAAGACTTGTTGTATATATCGCACGAAAGTTTGAAAACACAGGAATAAATATCGAGGATTTAATTAGTATTGGAACAATTGGGTTAATCAAAGCTGTCAATACGTTTAATCCCGAAAAGAAAATTAAACTTGCAACCTATGCATCAAGATGTATTGAGAATGAAATTTTAATGTATTTACGTCGAAATAATAAAATAAGGTCTGAGGTTTCCTTTGATGAACCATTAAATATTGATTGGGACGGTAATGAACTATTATTATCGGATGTTCTAGGAACAGACGAAGATATCATTACAAAGGATTTGGAAGCGAATGTCGATCGAAAGTTATTAGTAAAGGCTTTGCATCAGTTAAATGATCGTGAGAAACAAATTATGGAATTAAGATTTGGATTAATTGGTGGAGAAGAAAAGACGCAAAAAGATGTTGCTGACATGCTTGGGATATCGCAATCTTATATTTCAAGGCTGGAAAAGCGAATTATTAAACGACTTCGAAAAGAGTTTAACAAAATGGTGTAAATAAAAAATAATTTTCCTTTAAAGCTGTTGATTTTGCTGTTTTTATACACCAACTATGGAAATAGTTGTGAATTCGAAATGCATATTTTTCCCTCTAACGGAGATACTTAACTTTGTACAGCAACTCCTGTTAGGAGGGAAAGAATTGACTCGAAATAAAGTAGAAATTTGTGGTGTTGATACTTCAAAACTTCCAGTACTAAAAAATGAAGAGATGCGGCAATTATTTCGACAAATGCAAAGTGGCGATTTGTCAGCTCGCGATAAGCTCGTAAATGGGAATTTACGACTTGTTCTCAGTGTAATTCAACGGTTCAACAACAGAGGAGAATTTGTGGATGATTTATTTCAGGTCGGATGTATCGGTCTGATGAAATCAATTGACAATTTTGACCTTGGTCAAAACGTGAAATTCTCCACCTATGCAGTCCCGATGATTATCGGCGAAATTCGGCGCTATTTACGAGACAACAATCCTATCAGGGTGTCGCGCTCATTGCGGGACATTGCCTATAAGGCTTTGCAAGTAAGAGAGCGTTTGATGAGTGAAACATCAAGGGAACCTACAGCAGAAGAAATCTCAAAGGTTCTTGAAGTGCCACATGAAGAAATTGTCTTTGCACTTGATGCGATTCAAGACCCAGTATCATTATTTGAACCGATTTATAATGATGGTGGGGATCCAATTTTTGTGATGGATCAATTAAGTGATGAACGAAACCGTGATTCAAATTGGATTGAAGAGATTGCCTTAAAAGAAGGAATGAGACGACTAAATGATCGTGAGAAACTAATCCTTCGAAAACGATTTTTTCAAGGAAAAACACAAATGGAAGTTGCTGAAGAAATCGGAATCTCTCAAGCCCAAGTATCACGTCTTGAAAAAGCAGCAATTAAACAAATGAATAAGAACATCCAAAATTAATGGTGGATTCGTCCATTAAATGGACAAGTTATAGCATGAATAGGGTAATTATCAGACATTCGGTGAAATCGAATGTCTTTTTTATCGCCTTTTTACCGTGTGAAATTAAAGCCTTCCCACTTAGTCTAATTTTGTCTCATAAAAGGCAGTAAGCCAGTCATATAGTTTACTATAAGGAGGCGGAGGGAAATGGTGAAAATTTCTGATTTTCAGGCGAAGGATGTTGTAAGTGTTGTCGATGGAAAAAGACTTGGTAATATTGGAGATATCGACATTAACTTAACAACTGGAAAAATAGAGTCCATTATTATCGGTGGCTATGGAAAGGTATTAGGCATATTTGGCCGTGAGGAAGAGATTGTGATTCCATGGAGAAACATTATCAAAGTCGGTAAGGATGTGATTTTAGTGCGAACTCAGAATACAATTGAGTAATCGCGCTAAATTTTGACATTTTTCCTAACATATTCTCCTTTCTTTTGCTAAGATGTGATAAAATAGGCAGAAGAAGGGTTCATTTTTCTAAAAATAAAATATTGTCATCATATCAAGTTAAGATGTGTTGATAATTTTGAATAAAAGGATGTTGTTATGAAGCTTGAACCATTTACTCATAAGGCAGAACAAGTTTTAAAACTTTCCAGTTGGAGTCATATTTCTGATAAACTGGTTGCTGGTTTTACGACTAAAAATGGCGGAGATAGTAAAGGGGATTTTAAATCCTTTAATCTTGGTTTACACGTAAATGATGAAGACAAATCGGTTATTTCAAACCGTGAGCAGCTTGCAGACATTCTCCGCTTTCCACTTGAAAACTGGGTATGCTCTGAGCAAACACATAAAAATAACATCGCTAAGGTCACTAGAAAAGATCTTGGTGCAGGTGTTTTTACATACGAAGATGGCATCAAGGATACGGATGGGTTATATACGACAGAGAAAAATATCCTGTTAACCCTTTGTTATGCAGACTGTGTTCCACTTTACTTTTTTGCACCATCTAAACAAATCATTGGAATTGCTCATGCAGGGTGGAAGGGAACTGTTCAGGATATTGCAGGTGAAATGATTCGTGCTTGGGGTAATGAAGGTGTTAAACCAGATAATATCCAGGCAGTAATCGGACCAGCAATAGGAAAATGCTGCTACATTGTGGATGATTACGTAATAAATTTTGTGAAAAATTTGGACAAAATAGAGTCAAAACCATACGAAATAGTGAGTGACAACCAATATCGGTTAGATTTAAAAGAACTGAACTATCAACTAATGGTGAGGGCAGGAATTCCTCCTGAAAATATTCAAGTTTCCTCGTATTGCACGTCCTGTGAGAATCAGAATTTCTTTTCGCATCGAAGGGATGCCGGGAAAACGGGAAGAATGATGAGTTTTATTGGCTTTAAGGAGGATTAATTTTAAAATGAGTGTAAAAGAAAATCTATTCAACATTCTAGAGAACATTGAACAAGCATGCAAGCGGTCAAATCGACCTGCAGATTCTGTTTCAATTATTGCTGTAACGAAATATGTAAGTGTTGAAACAGCTAAGGAAGCAATTGAAGCAGGAATTCAACATATTGGAGAAAATCGCGACGAAGGTCTGACAAAGAAGCGAGAAGAGATTGGGAATGAACCAATTTGGCATTTTATTGGATCGCTTCAAACAAGAAAAGTAAAAAACATCATTGATAAGGTGGACTATATTCATTCACTCGATCGAATATCGTTAGCAGAAGAAATACATAAGCGGGCGAGCGGTAAAATAAAATGTTTTGTACAAATCAATGTATCTGGAGAAGAATCCAAACACGGAATGTCACCGGAAAATCTTGAGTCGTTTATAAAGGAACTTGAAAAATATCCGTCTGTTGAGGTAGTCGGATTAATGACAATGGCTCCATTTACCGATGATCAAGATGTTATTCGCTACTGCTTCCAAAGACTTCGAAAGCTAAGAGATGATGTACAAGCTCTTGGTTTACCACATGCTCCATGTACTGAATTATCTATGGGAATGTCGAACGATTTCGAAATTGCAATCGAAGAAGGAGCTACCTTCATTCGAATAGGTACTTCACTGGTTGGTAAAGAATTTTAACTTTATCAAATACGCCAATAGCGCATTTGATAAGAGAGAGGTGTTACAATTGAGTATAAAATCCAAATTTAAAAGCTTTTTTGCATTAGAAGATGAATATGATTATGATGAAGAGGATTACTTTGAGGAAGAAATAGAACCGACAAAGGCTGTAAAACCAGCTGCAAAGCAAAACGTAGTAAGCTTGCAAAGTGTTCAAAAGTCTTCTAAGGTTATTTTATTTGAACCTCGAGTATATGCAGAGGCACAAGAAATTGCTGATCATTTGAAAAACAGACGAGCGGTTGTTGTTAATCTCCAACGTGTTCAACATGATCAAGCAAAGAGAATCGTTGATTTCCTAAGTGGAACTGTTTATGCCATTGGCGGGGATATTCAACGTATAGGTGCAAATATTTTCTTATGTACTCCTGACAATATAGATGTGTCTGGAAATATCTCTGAGATTGTTTCTAACGAAGAATTCGCTGAAAAGGGGTGGTAATCGAAAATGGGTATTATTTTCGGTATCTTAAGTCAAGCGCTGGTACTTTATTCGTATGCGCTGATCATTTATATTTTAATGTCTTGGTTTCCAAATGCACGTGAATCTGGGATTGGTCAATTTTTAACAAGAATTTGTGAACCATATCTAGAGCCTTTCCGCAGATTTATTCCACCACTAGGGATGATAGATATATCCCCAATTGTTGCAATCCTAGTGCTAAATTTCGCTGGTAGAGGAATTCATGCTTTACAAAGCATGTTCTAAAAAGGGCCTTGATTCAAGGTCCCTTTTCTTTATTTTTGTCTAGCTCCAGGCGCCATCGGCTCTCTGGTCTAAGCCAATCGCTTCGGAAGGTAAAATGCACCTTCTGTCAGCGCTCGTCTTATGCTTTTGTCGCCTAAACCTGCGCGCCTTGCGCTTTTCTATTTTAAACGAGGTATTATACATATGAATTTATATCAACATTTTCGAAAAGAAGAGCATGCGTTCATTGATCAGGTGTTGGAATGGCAACAGACTGTACTGAATCAGTATAGTCCTAGGTTAAGTGATTTTCTTGATCCACGTGAACAAGAAATTGTGAAACAAGTGGTAGGAACCGGTGGAGATGTACTTGTTCACTTTTCTGGTGGAAAAGAAGGACTTGAACGAAAACGTGCATTATTGTATCCATCTTATTTTGAGCCAACCGAAACAGATTTTAATCTATCCTATTTTGAAGTGAAATATCCTGTTAAGTTTGTTTCTGTTGACCACCGAAAGGTTCTGGGTTCATTAATGTCTCTAGGTCTCAAACGTTCCAAATTTGGTGATATCCTAACACAGGACGAGCGTATTCAAATTGTTGTTGCCGGTGAGGTTGCTGATTATATACGCATGAATTTAACATCCGTTGGTAAGGCAACGATCTCATTATCAGAGATTGCTGCTTCAGAACTCGTATTCGTACAGGAAGAATGGACTGAGCAAACAGTCACTGTCTCCTCCTTACGATTAGATGTTATATTGGCATCCATTTTAAATTTATCAAGGCAAAAAGTGCAAGTCTTAATTGAAAATGGACTTGTAAAAGTGAATTGGAAAAAAATCGAACAAACTTCATTTGAATGTAAGGAAGGAGATGTTCTTTCTGTTCGTGGTTACGGAAGAAGTAAACTTCATTCAATAGAAGGGAAAACGAAGAGAGAAAAATGGAGAATCATTGTAGGAAGACAAAAATAATTGTAAATAATGCAGGAATTTCTTCTTTTTTGTCGAATTGTAAAGTATCATTTGTTTAGAGAATGTTTGAAAATCAAACGCATTTATTAATTTTTGGAGGTGGCATTCGTGCCTTTAACGCCATTAGATATTCATAATAAGGAATTTAACAAAGGTTTTCGCGGCTATGATGAGGACGAGGTTAATGAGTTTCTTGATCAAGTTATTAAGGATTATGAAATGGTTATTCGTGAGAAAAAAGAACTTGAGTCAAAACTTTCAGAACTAAACGAAAAACTAGGTCATTTTACAAATATCGAAGAAACATTAAATAAATCGATCTTGATTGCACAAGAAACAGCTGAAGAAGTAAAACGTAATGCTTCAAAAGAAGCAAAGCTTATCATCAAGGAAGCAGAGAAAAATGCAGATCGTATTATTAATGAATCGTTATCTAAATCTAGAAAGATATCAATCGAAATTGAAGATTTGAAGAAACAGTCAAAAGTATTCAGAAACAGATTTAAAATGTTAGTGGAAGCTCAGTTAGATATGCTTAATAATGATGATTGGGATCATCTCATGGAATACAATGTAGAGCCTGTTTTTGCAGAATCAGAAGAAAACTAGTCGTGACACTTGACTCTTTTGTTTAATACGCATATAATTTTAAAACAACTAATTACTTTAATATACAAGCAGCTTTGAAAGGGACAGTAGTTCTTGTCAAACTTATTAAGCGAGTCGGGGATGGTGGAAGCCCGATATAAGTGATAAGAATGAAAATCACCCTGGAGTTCGGTGCTGAACACATAAATTGATTCAAAAGAGATTGTCTTTTGAACAGTTCTAAGTAAGCATTTCGCGTCTCATTCACGTTACGAATGTCGAGTGGACGAATGAAAATTCGTCTATAAGGGTGGTACCGCGAGAGGCCTTCTCGTCCCTTTTTGGGATGAGAAGGCCTTTTTCTATTCTGATTAAAGGTATCACAGATCATCCAAACTGTAACAAGCTGCAAATAATTAGGAACTATTATTAGGAGGAAATGGTAATGGAGTATAAAGACACGTTATTAATGCCAAAAACAGATTTCCCAATGCGTGGAAACCTTCCAAATCGTGAACCACAGATTCAAGAACAATGGGAAGAAATGAATATTTACCAAAAGGTTCAGGAACGTACGAAAGGTCGTCCATTATTCGTCCTTCATGATGGCCCTCCATATGCGAATGGTGACATTCATATGGGGCATGCCTTAAACAAAATCATTAAGGATATGATTGTTCGTTTTAAATCAATGAACGGCTATTGTGCACCATATGTTCCAGGGTGGGATACTCATGGACTTCCGATTGAAACAGCCCTTACTAAGAATAAAAAGGTAAATCGCAAGGCAATGAGCGTCGCAGAATTTCGTAAGCTTTGTGAGGAATATGCTTACGAGCAAATCAATAACCAACGAGAACAATTTAAACGTCTAGGGGTTCGTGGTGATTGGGAAAACCCGTATATCACATTAAAACCAGAATATGAAGCACAGCAAATCAAAGTATTTGGTGAAATGGCTAAAAAAGGTTATATCTACAAAGGACTTAAGCCTGTTTATTGGTCTCCTTCATCTGAATCAGCACTAGCAGAAGCAGAAATTGAATACCAAGATAAACGTTCACCTTCTATCTATGTAGCGTTCCCAGTGAAGGATGGTAAAGGTGTCTTAGAAGGTGACGAAAAAATCATCATCTGGACAACAACACCATGGACAATTCCAGCAAACCTTGGAATCAGTGTACATCCTGATCTAGAGTATTCTGTTGTTAGTGTTGACAACAACAAATACGTGGTAGCTTCTGCATTATTAGAAGCAGTGACTAAAGAAATCGATTGGGAAAATGTATCTGTTGTGAAAACATTTAAAGGTCGTGAATTAGAAAATGTTGTAGCCAGCCACCCAATCTATGGTCGCGATTCCCTTGTAATGCTTGGTGAACACGTTACAACTGATGCAGGTACTGGATGTGTACATACAGCACCTGGTCACGGGGAAGATGACTTCATCGTTGGACAAAAATATGGCATCGGCGTACTTTGCCCTGTAGATGAAAAAGGCTATATGACAGCAGAGGCAGAAGGGTTTGAAGGTTTATTCTATGATGAGGCTAACAAACCAATCACTGAAAAATTAAATGAGGTTGGAGCACTTCTAAAGCTTGCCTTCATTACTCACTCTTATCCACATGACTGGCGTACGAAAAAACCAACTATCTTTAGAGCTACAGCTCAGTGGTTTGCTTCTATTAAAGATTTTAGAAACGAACTGATGGACGCTGTTAAAGAAACGAAATGGGTTCCAGCATGGGGTGAAACAAGACTTTATAACATGGTTCGAGATAGAGGAGATTGGTGTATTTCTCGTCAGCGTGCATGGGGAGTCCCAATCCCAGTATTCTATGGTGAAAATGGGGAACCAATTATCACAGATGAAACCATTAATCATGTTTCAAACCTATTTAGAGAATATGGTTCAAATGTTTGGTTTGAACGTGAACCTAAAGACTTATTGCCAGACGGATTTACACATGAATCAAGTCCAAATGGTATCTTCACGAAGGAAGATGACATTATGGACGTATGGTTTGACTCTGGTTCATCCCATCAGGCAGTCTTATTAGAAAGAGATGATCTACAACGTCCGGCAGACCTTTACTTAGAAGGTTCTGACCAATATCGTGGTTGGTTTAACTCATCTCTATCAACAGCTGTAGCTGTAACAGGTAAAGCACCATATAAAGGTGTACTAAGCCATGGCTTTGCCCTTGATGGTGATGGCCGTAAAATGAGTAAGTCATTAGGAAACGTTGTTGTTCCGGAAAAGGTAATGAAACAACTAGGAGCAGATATTCTACGTCTTTGGGTAGCTTCAGTCGATTATCAGGCGGATGTTCGTGTATCCGACGCAATTCTAAAACAAGTAGCAGAGGTTTACCGAAAAATTAGAAATACATTCCGTTTCTTGCTTGGTAATTTAAGTGACTTCAATCCGGAAACAGATGCAATTCCAGTGAATGAATTGCGTGAGGTAGATCGTTATATCCTTGTTAAATTAAACAAACTAATTGATAAGGTAAAAACATCTTATGAAAATTATGAGTTTGCAGGTGTTTACCATTCCGTTCATAATTTCTGTACAATCGAGCTAAGCTCATTCTACCTAGACTTCGCAAAGGATATTTTATATATCGAGGCAGCGGATCAACATGATCGCCGTTCAATCCAAACTGTCTTATATGAAGCTTTATTAAGCTTAACTAAGCTTGTAACACCGATCCTTCCACATACAGCAGATGAAGTATGGAAACATATCGATTCTGTTAATGAGGAAAGTGTTCAATTAGTTGATATGCCAATTTCAGTCGAAATCGTAAATGCAGATGCATTGGAAGCGAAATGGGATTCATTTATGGAACTTCGTGATGATGTTCTAAAAGCTTTAGAAACAGCGAGAAATGAGAAAGTTATTGGAAAATCATTAGCTGCTAGCATTACTTTATATCCAAACAACGAAACAAAAGCTCTTCTAGATTCAGTTGAGGAGAACTTAAAACAGTTGTTTATTGTATCAGGATTTGCAATTGGCGGCTCATATGAAGAAGCTCCAGAAAATGCACAAGCTTTCGATCAAGTAAAAATCGTTGTAGGTGTAGCAGAAGGAGAAACCTGTGATCGTTGTTGGGTCGTAACACCAACAGTTGGTGAAGACTCAGATCACCCGACACTTTGCTCACGTTGTGCATCTGTTGTAAAAGAAAATTACCAAAACTAAAATAGGGAAAACGCCATGAATCCATAGGTTCATGGCGTTTTTTTGCAAAAAATTGGTATCTTGAAATATTTCATTAATAGAACTGTAACCCAACAATTTGCCTGTCTGCCGTCAAAAATAAATGAGAAAAACGTAGTATGTAATTAGAAAACATTAAAACTGACAACAGGAAAAACTTGTTGGCTTTAACGAAAACCATTATGGATAATACTATCTCTACTACCTTATAAAGATGTATTTAAGCATTAATCAAAAGCATGATAAGGAGGCGTTCCAATGAACGATCAGTATGCAGAGATTAAAGCGGAATTGGAATTAACAAAGAAAGAACTAATATCCAGGTTAATGAAGTCAGCACAATATGAGGTAAGTCAAGAACTACTTTTTCAGAATGAACAATCTGAGAAAGAAAAAATTGTAATGAATCATATAAAAGAAGACCTAAGCGACGTCGAAAGAGCTTTAAATAAAATTAATTCCGGCACATTTGGAATTTGTGAAGAGACTGGTGCAGAGATTCCGTTTGAGAAACTACGGATACTTCCAACAGCTCGAACCATTTTCGAATTTTCCTTCACTGATCTATATGACAGAAGTAATGTCATACCCCTTCAGCGTAAAAACCATCTTTCTTTAGTGGAGCAAAAGTAAAACCTTTGCTTTTGCTCTGCTTTAATCCCTTAAATAGATTGTACAGCCGTCCATTCATATGCTAAAATTCAAAAGTATAGTTTGTATGGATGGGGGCGTATTCGTGTATTATTTAATTGCTTTATTTATCATTTTATTAGATCAGGTTACAAAATGGATTATTGTCCGTTTTATGGAGCTTGGAGATTCGATTCAAATCATTCCTAACTTTTTGTATATAACCTCGCATCGAAACCGTGGTGCAGCTTGGGGAATACTACAGGGGCAAATGTGGTTTTTCTATATTGTGACCATAATCGTGGTTGTTATGCTCGTTTTATACATACAGCGCCTCAAAGCAAACCAGCGCCTGTTTGGCATTGCACTTTCATTTATGCTTGGTGGTGCAATTGGTAATTTTATTGACCGTATCTTTCGTAAAGAAGTTGTCGATTTTATAGATACATACATTTTTACATATAACTTCCCTATTTTTAATATTGCCGATTCAGCACTTGTAATTGGTGTTGGCTTGATTTTAATTTTAACTATTTTTGAAGGGAAATTAGAAAAGGAGAAAACAAATGAATCAATTCGAACTAACGATTGAGGATCAACAGCAAAATGACCGAATTGATAGAGTCGTTTCAGCTTTTAATTCAGATTGGTCGAGGACACAAGTCCAGTCTTGGATTAAGGATGGAAATATAAAAGTCAACGGGAATAATGTTAAAACCAATTATAAAGTTAATATAGGCGACCATATTCATATTGACATTCCTGAACCGCAAGCTTTGGATGTGGTACCAGAAGAGATGAATTTAGATGTTTATTATGAAGATGCAGATGTTCTCGTTGTCAATAAACCAAAGGGAATGGTCGTACATCCTGCACCAGGTCATGTTAGTGGTACGTTGGTAAACGGTCTTATGGCTCATTGCAAGGATTTATCTGGAATCAACGGTGTTATGCGCCCAGGTATTGTTCATCGAATCGATAAGGATACTTCAGGCTTATTGATGGTTGCAAAAAATGATGTTGCGCATGAATCCTTAGTGAATCAATTGGTCAAAAAGTCAGTAACTCGCAAATATAAAGCGCTTGTTCATGGCGTCATACCGCATGACCAAGGTACGATTGATGCACCCATTGGAAGGGATAAAAAGGACCGTCAAAGCATGACTGTTACAGATGAAAATAGTAAAGATGCAGTGACGCATTTTAATGTCTTAGAACGATTTAAAGATTTTACATTTGTTGAGTGTCAGCTTGAAACAGGGCGTACCCATCAAATACGTGTTCATATGAAATATATTGGTTTTCCTTTAGCGGGTGATCCAAAGTATGGTCCAAAGAAAACGTTAGACCTTGGTGGACAAGCCCTTCATGCAGGGTTATTGGGCTTTGTTCATCCTAGAACGAATGAATATCTTGAATTTGAGTCTCCACTTCCTGCTTATTTTGAGGAACTTCTTGAGAAACTGCGTCATTGATTTTGTTCCTTACAAAAAAGGATTGACAAATTTCGATAATGAACGTAGAATGAACTTAATTAAATGAGCCCCTTTAAAATCAGTCCCGTGAGGCTGAGAAGGAAACGGAACTACATAAGGATTATCATTGCATCCTTATGTATAAATGTCTATGTCCTTTCACTTACGGTGAGAGGACATTTTTATTTTAAAGAGGGAATCAATGTGAAGTGAGGTGTAACAAATGGCTGAAACTGATAAAGCTGTAGTTTTAGACAATCAAGCAATTCGAAGGGCTTTAACAAGAGTTGCTCACGAAATCATTGAAAAGAACAAAGGAATAGAGAACTGTGTAATTGTTGGGATCAAGACGAGAGGTATTTACTTAGCAAAGCGCATTGCCAGCCGAATTGAACAAATCGAAGGCAAGAAGATTGCAATTGGTGAATTAGATATTACCTTGTACCGAGATGACTTAACAACAAAAACAGAGGATCGTGAACCGATTGTAAATGGGTCCGATATACCAGCAGACATTACAAATAAAAAAGTAATCCTTGTCGATGACGTGTTATACACAGGTAGAACAGTGAGAGCTGCACTTGATGCCCTTATCGACATTGGCCGACCAGCACAAATTCAATTAGCTGTTTTAATTGACAGAGGTCATAGAGAGTTCCCAATTCGGGCAGATTATGTTGGAAAAAACATTCCAACTTCTAACTCAGAAAAAATTGTGGTTGAACTAGAAGAAATAGACAATTTAGATCTAGTAACGATTCATAAAAAGTAAATAAAGTACCCTTTAAATGTAGTCCAGAGAGGCTAACAAAGGGGTAAACATTCCTTCTCAAAAGATAGGGATTTGTATACCTCTTTGTGTAAAAAACACAAAGATTTTTTTGTTTTGGGTATCTTAAAATGAGGGGGAAATTCGAAATGAGTAATGATAACCAAAAGATTGTTTTAGGGATAAAAGATAAACCATCTCCAGGATTATTCGCAATACTGAGCCTGCAGCATTTATTTGCCATGTTCGGTGCAACAATCCTTGTACCGTATTTAGTAGGAATTAGTCCTGGGGTAGCTCTCATCTCAAGTGGGTTAGGTACACTAGCATTTTTGCTTATTACAAAGGGTCAGGTTCCAGCATACTTAGGATCATCCTTTGCTTTTATCATCCCACTTCAAACAGCAATAGCTGCTGACGGTCCTGGTGCTGCAATGATGGCAAGCTTACTTGCTGGGCTCGTATATGGGATTGTAGCGCTGTTAATAAAAGCAACAGGACATAAATGGCTTGTGAAGATTTTACCACCTGTTGTTGTTGGACCAGTTATTATCGTAATAGGTCTTAGCCTAGCTGGTACAGCGGTTGGAATGGCAATGAATGATGCTAGCGGCGCATATAGTCTACAGCATTTTTCAGTAGCATTAGTTACATTAGCAATCGTGATTATAGCAACCATCTTTTTCAAAGGCTTCTTAAACCTAATTCCGGTACTAATCGGGATTATCGGTGGATACGTATACGCATTAGCAATCGGGTTAGTGGATTTTACTGCAGTAAAAGAAGCAAAGTGGTTTGAAATGCCAGACTTTATTATCCCGTTTGTTTCATACACACCGCATTTTTCATTAGATATGATTGCATTAATCGTTCCAGTAGCGGTAGTTACTTTATCAGAGCATATCGGACATCAAATGGTCTTAAGTAAGGTTGTTCAAAAAGATCTGATTAAACAACCGGGATTACATCGCTCAATTATGGGTGATGGAGTAGCAACGATGATTGCTTCACTACTTGGTGGTCCACCAAATACAACATACGGAGAAAACATTGGCGTTTTAGCCATCACTCGGATATTTAGTGTATATGTAATCGGCGGTGCAGCTGTTGTGGCGATTGTCTTTGGTTTCATAGGCAAAATCAACGCCTTAATTAGTACGATTCCAACACCAGTTATGGGTGGGGTATCCATTCTCTTATTTGGAATTATCGCTTCATCTGGTTTACGGATGTTGGTAGATAGCAAAGTTGATCTTGGCGATAATCGTAACTTGGTGATTTCATCAGTTATCCTTGTCATCGGAATCGGCGGAGCATTTATCCGCGTACTTGGCTTTGAAGTTCACGGCATGGCATTAGCTGCAATCATAGGTGTTTTACTTAACCTAATCCTTCCTGGCGGAGTAGTTCCGGAAGAGGAAGATATATATGAGACTCATCTTGAGGATGATAACTCTGTTGCATAATGATTCACCTTTTAAAATAACCCAGAGAGGTTATTAAGGGTGTAAGGTTTTTGCGAAAAGGGTATTGGCTTTCTTATACCTCTTTTCAAACAAAACCTTGTCTTACACCCTTACCTAAAAAAGGTAAGGGTGTTTTTTTATAAGAATTGGAGGAGAGAAAATGAATCATTTACTTACGATGACCGAGTTAAGCATTGAGGATATTGACCGAATTCTATTTGATGCGAGCCTGTTTGCCGAAGGAAACAAATGGAAGCTTGAAAAACAAACATTTGTTGCCAATCTTTTCTTCGAACCAAGTACACGTACACGCTTTAGTTTTGAAGTAGCCGAGAAAAGATTAGGTGCAGACATCCTGCAGTTAGATGAAATGACTTCAAGTGTTCAAAAGGGAGAAAGTCTTTATGACACAGTAAAAACCCTTCAATCAATCGGGGCAAATGCAGTCGTGATTCGTCATCCAAAGGATGAGTATTTTAAGGAATTAATAAATGGCATCCATATTCCAATCATTAATGCAGGTGACGGATGTGGTCATCATCCTACACAATCTCTCCTTGATTTATTAACAATTAAACAAGAGTTTGCTAGATTCCAAGGTTTAAATGTGCTAATCGTTGGCGATATTCGTCATAGTCGGGTTGCAAGATCCAACGCCGAAGTGCTAACGAGATTAGGCGCAAATGTTCGTTTTTCAGCTCCATTAGAATGGCAAGATGATACAAATCCACGTGGTGAATATGTAGACCTTGATAAAGGGATTAGAGAAGCAGATGTCGTCATGTTGCTACGCATTCAACATGAGCGCCATGCGTCATCGATGGGCTTAACGAAAGAAGAATACCATGAACAATATGGTTTAACGATTATGCGAAGCAAAAACATGAAAAAGGGTAGCATTCTTATGCATCCAGCTCCCATCAATCGTGGAGTTGAAATAGCAAGTGAATTAGTTGAAGCACAAAACTCAAGAATTTTTAAACAGATGGAAAATGGTGTATTCGTAAGAATGGCCGTACTTAAAAGAGTGTTACAACAGGTTGAAGGAGGAATTTTAATATGAGCACATTATTAAAAAATGCAAAAATTTTAAACGAACTAGGTGATTTAGTAAGTGCAGATATCAAAATCACGGATGACATGATTGAAGCGGTTGGTACAAACCTTGATCCAACGAATTGTAAGGTAATTGATGTAGAAGGAATGTTTGTATCAGCAGGTTTCGTTGATGTACATGTCCACCTTCGTGAACCAGGAGGCGAACATAAAGAAACAATTGAAACAGGAAGTCTTTCGGCAGCAAAAGGTGGATTCACGACAATTGCAGCAATGCCTAACACAAGACCAGTTCCAGATTCAGTTGAACAAATGAATTGGTTACACCAACGAATCAAGGATACGGCTCATGTGAATGTTCTGCCATATGCGTCCATCACTATTCGTGAGCTTGGTCAAGAACTTACGGATATGAATGGATTAAAGGAAGCAGGAGCATTCGCATTCACAGATGACGGTGTTGGAATTCAATCTGCTGGAATGATGCTTGAAGCTATGAAACAAGCGGCCGCAATTGATATGCCAATTGTAGCCCATTGTGAGGAAAATACGTTAATCAATAAAGGATCTGTTCATGAGGGTGAATTTTCGAAGAAACATGGAATTAATGGAATTCCTTCTGTGTGCGAATCCGTACATATTGCAAGGGATGTTTTATTAGCTGAAGCAGCGGGCTGCCACTACCATGTATGTCATGTAAGTACAAAGGAATCAGTTCGTGTCATCAGAGATGCAAAACGTGCTGGTATCCATGTAACAGCTGAGGTTACACCACATCACTTATTACTATGTGATGAAGACATCCCTGCACTAGACACAAATTATAAAATGAATCCTCCATTACGTGGAAGAGAGGATTTAGAGGCCCTTATTGAAGGACTTTTTGATGGAACAATCGATTTTATCGCTACAGATCATGCACCACATGCAAGTGAGGAAAAAGAACAGGGAATGGCTCTAGCGCCATTTGGCATCGTTGGTTTAGAGACAGCATTCCCACTTCTTTATACACATTTTGTTGAAACCAACAGAATGACATTAAAGCAATTAGTAGACTTACTAACCAGTAAACCAGCAAACACATTTAAATTACCATTTGGAACCATAGAAATTGGTAAGAATGCTGATTTAACTGTAATTGATTTAAACGCTACAGAAACAATTGATCCAGAAAGCTTTGTTTCAAAAGGAAAAAATACACCATTTACTGGCTGGGAATGTAAAGGATGGCCGGTCATGACACTTGTAAATGGCAACATTGTATGGCAGAAAGGAAGTGTTCTAGTATGAAGCGACAGCTTATTTTAGAAGATGGAACCATTTTTGTTGGTGAAGGATTCGGAAGTGAGATTGAGAAGTTTGGTGAGGTTGTTTTTAATACTGGAATGACAGGTTATCAAGAAATTTTATCAGACCCATCTTATTGTGGTCAAATTGTAACATTAACATATCCCTTAATTGGAAACTACGGTATTAATAGAGATGATTTTGAATCGATTAACCCAGCTATCAGTGGTTTTATTGTAAATGAAGTGTGTGACCATCCATCAAATTTTAGAAGTCAATTTAATTTAGATGAGTATTTTAAGTCAAAAAGTATTCCAGGACTTTCTGGAATTGATACAAGAAAGCTAACAAGAATTATCCGCCAATATGGGACACTTAAAGGTGCTATTTGTGGAATGGATGTTAATGTAAGTGAAGTTATCAACCAACTTGGTAATCGTACCTTACCCACTGACCAAGTAAAACAGGTTTCTACAAAAGGTTCTTACCCAAGCCCAGGTAGAGGACATCGTGTTGTTTTAGTTGATTTTGGTATGAAACACGGTATTTTACGCGAACTAAATCACCGTGACTGTGATGTAATTGTCGTTCCATACAATGTAACAGCGGAAGAAATCCTTCGACTAAGACCTGACGGAATCATGCTAAGTAATGGACCTGGGAATCCAAAAGATGTACCTGAAGCTATCGAAATGATTAACGGTGTTTTAGGGAAGGTTCCTTTATTTGGGATTTGCTTAGGTCACCAATTGTTTGCTTTAGCAGGTGGTGCCGATACTGAAAAAATGAAATTTGGACATAGAGGATCGAACCATCCGGTTAAGCACATAAAATCCGGAAAGGTTGCTATTACTTCTCAAAACCATGGCTATACAGTTAATGAAAAGTCTCTAGCTTCTACAAGACTGGAAGTAACACATAAAGCACTTAACGATGGATCCGTAGAAGGACTGCGCCATTTAGATTATCCAGCATTTACTGTTCAGTATCATCCAGAGGCCTCACCTGGACCTGAGGATGCAAATAGCTTATTTAACGACTTTTTACAGATGATTGAAAACTTCAAGAAAGAAGGCGAAGAGCTATGCCAAAACGCTTAGATATTAACACTATTCTAGTAATCGGATCAGGTCCAATCGTTATTGGGCAAGCAGCGGAATTTGATTATGCAGGGACTCAAGCCTGCTTAGCTTTACGAGAAGAAGGCTATAAGGTGATCTTGGTTAACTCAAACCCTGCAACAATTATGACGGATGTTGAAATTGCAGATAAAGTTTATATAGAACCAATAACATTAGAATTTGTAAGCAAAATTATTCGTAAAGAAAGACCGGATGCAATCCTGCCAACACTAGGTGGTCAAACTGGCTTAAATATGGCTGTAGAACTTTCAAAATCAGGCGTTCTTGAAGAATGTAATGTCGAGATCCTAGGGACAACTCTTTCAGCGATTGAAAAAGCCGAAGATCGTGATTTATTCCGAACCTTAATGAACGAACTGAATGAGCCTGTGCCAGAAAGTGAAATTATCCATAACCTAGATGAAGCATACGGATTTATTGAAAAAGTAGGATACCCCGTCATTGTAAGACCAGCCTTCACCTTAGGAGGTACTGGTGGTGGAATTTGTAACAATGAAGAAGAATTGATTGAAATTGTTACAAGTGGATTGAAAAATAGTCCTGTAACACAATGTCTACTAGAAAAGAGTATTGCAGGGTTTAAAGAGATTGAATATGAAGTAATGCGCGATTCTGCAGATACTGCAATTGTAGTTTGTAACATGGAAAACGTAGACCCAGTTGGAATTCACACTGGTGATTCAATTGTTGTTGCACCGAGCCAAACATTAAGTGACCGAGAATATCAATTATTACGAAATACATCTTTAAAAATCATCCGCGCACTTGGGATTGAAGGTGGATGTAATGTACAGTTAGCACTTGATCCTTATAGTTTCAATTACTATATTATCGAGGTAAATCCACGTGTGAGTCGTTCTTCAGCGTTAGCATCTAAGGCAACTGGTTACCCAATTGCCAAGCTTGCGGCAAAAATTGCTGTAGGTTTAACGCTTGATGAGATGATTAACCCTGTTACAGGAAAAACATATGCAGCCTTTGAACCGGCACTTGACTATATCGTTACAAAAATACCCCGCTTTCCATTTGATAAGTTCGAGTCTGCAAACCGCCGACTTGGAACGCAAATGAAAGCCACTGGTGAAGTTATGGCCATTGGCCGTAATTTCGAGGAATCCATACTTAAAGCAGTTCGATCGCTCGAGTCAAATGTTTCTCATATTCAATTAGAGGATGCAACAAATGCTGATCCTGCCACAATTAAAAAAAGAATTAGGAAAGCAGGAGATGAGCGTCTATTCTATCTTGCGGAAGCGATTAGACGTGGTATCACCATCCAACAAATTCATGAGTGGAGTGAAATTGATTTATTCTTCCTCCAAAAATTTGAAAATATAATCACGCTCGAAGACACATTACGGGAAAATAAAGGTGATCTAGAAACATTGAAGTTGGCAAAAAAGAAAGGATTTGCTGACTCCATCATCGCGGAGTTATGGGATTCAACAGAGATTGAAATTTATGAAACTCGCAAACAAGCAGGAATTGTCCCAGTATATAAAATAGTTGATACATGTGCGGCTGAGTTTGAATCAGAAACACCTTATTATTATGGAACATATGCGGATGAAAATGAATCAATTGTAACGGATAAGAAGAGTGTTATCGTTCTAGGTTCAGGTCCAATCCGAATCGGGCAGGGAGTTGAGTTCGATTATGCAACCGTTCATTCTGTTTGGGCGATTAAACAGGCAGGCTATGAAGCAATCATTATCAACAATAACCCTGAAACAGTGTCAACTGACTTCAGTATTTCAGATAAGCTTTACTTTGAGCCATTAACTATTGAGGATGTTATGCATATCATTGACCTTGAACAACCTGAAGGTGTAGTTGTACAGTTTGGTGGTCAAACAGCTATCAATCTAGCAAGTTCTTTAGTTAAGCGCGGAGTGAAAATTTTAGGTACATCTTTAGAAGATTTAGACCGCGCAGAAAATAGAGATAAATTTGAGCAAACCGTTATTTCACTTGGCATACCACAACCTAAAGGGAAAACAGCAACTTCGGTTGACGAAGCAGTTGTCATTGCGGAAGCTATCGGTTATCCAGTGCTTGTGAGACCTTCATATGTATTAGGTGGAAGAGCTATGGAGATTGTTTATCAAACAGAAGAACTTCTTCATTATATGGAGAATGCAGTGAAGATTAACCCGGAACATCCAGTACTAATTGACCGCTATTTAACTGGTAAGGAAATTGAAGTAGATGCCATTTCTGATGGGGAAACAGTATATATTCCTGGGATTATGGAACACATCGAACGTGCTGGGGTACACTCGGGTGACTCGATTGCCGTATATCCGCCACAAACTTTATCAGACCATGTAAGACAACAAATCATTGACCATACGATTGCACTTGCAAAAGGATTAAATATAATAGGTCTACTAAACATTCAATTTGTGGTCTATAACGAAGAAGTCTTTGTTATCGAAGTAAATCCAAGATCAAGCCGTACAGTCCCATTCTTAAGTAAAATAACTGGCGTACCTATGGCAAATATCGCGACAAAGGTAATACTTGGACAATCATTGCCATCACAAGGGTTTACAACAGGATTACACCCAGAAAGTGAAGGAGTTTATGTGAAGGTTCCAGTCTTCTCGTTCGCAAAACTTCGCAATGTGGACATTTCGCTTGGACCAGAAATGAAATCAACTGGTGAAGTAATGGGCAAAGACTATACGCTAGAAAAAGCATTATATAAAGGCCTAGTTGCATCCGGAATCACGATTCCCAAATATGGATCTGTGTTATTAACAGTAGCTGATAAAGACAAGGAAGAAGCGCTTGAAATTGCAAAACGATTCCACACAATTGGCTATCAACTTTTAGCTACAAGTGGGACTGCTAGCTACTTACAAAAAGCAAACATTCCTGTGACCGTGGTTAATAAAATTGGTGCAGAGGCTCCAAATTTAATTGATGTCATTCGTCAAGGAAAAGCACAATTTGTAATTAACACATTAACAAAAGGAAAACAGCCTGCAAGAGATGGCTTTAGAATCCGCCGTGAAACAGTTGAGAATGGAGTTGCATGTTTAACTTCACTAGATACGGCTAAAGCAATCGTAAAGGTTCTGGAATCCATGACATTCTCAAGTGAAGTGATGGGTTCCCACGTGCAAAAACGCGAGGTGGTACATTCATGATTAAAAAGGAACAAATGAAAATTGTGAGCCACACTCAAATTGCAGAGGATATTTTTGAACTAACATTAGCAGGGGATTTAGTTCAGGCAATGAACGATCCAGGACAATTTGTCCACGTAAAAGTCAGTGATGGAATTGACCCGTTGCTAAGAAGACCGATTAGTATTGCAAATATTGATCAAGAAAAGCAAGAATGCACACTGATTTACCGAAAGGAAGGACTCGGCACACGAGTCCTTTCTGAAAAAAACATTGATCAATCAGTCGATGTGTTAGGTCCACTTGGAAACGGCTTTCCAGTGGATGAAGTAGGTGTTGGTGAAACTGCCCTGCTTGTCGGTGGAGGAATTGGAGTTCCGCCACTTTATGAATTATCGAAGCGATTAGTTGCAAAAGGTATTAAAGTGATTCACGTCCTTGGATTCCAATCAAAATCTGCTGTATTTTATGAAGAAAAATTTAGTGTGTTAGGTGATACTTATATCGCAACAGTGGATGGAACAGTTGGAACGAAAGGATTTGTAACAGATGTCATCTCAAATAACGGTATTACATTTGACACGCTCTATTCCTGTGGTCCAACACCAATGCTAAAGGCACTTGAAGCGGCCTTCCCTGATCGAAATGCTTATATCTCACTAGAAGAAAGAATGGGCTGCGGAATTGGCGCATGTTTTGCATGTGTATGTCATCTTCAAGATGATCCCGACGGTTATACCTATAAAAAAGTATGCAGTGATGGGCCAGTATTTAAGGTTGGAGAGGTGGTACTATGAACAGACTTCAAGTTGAACTACCAGGTTTATCACTAAAAAATCCAATCATGCCAGCATCCGGTTGCTTTGGATTCGGAAAAGAATACTCGAAGTTTTACGATTTGAGTACATTAGGCGCGATTATGATTAAAGCAACAACTGTAGAACCAAGATTCGGAAACCCAACTCCACGAGTAGCAGAGACCAGTGCAGGGATGTTAAATGCAATTGGATTACAAAATCCAGGACTTGAGAAAGTCATGGCTGAGGAGCTTCCGTGGCTTGATCAATTTGATGTACCCATTATTGCGAATGTTGCCGGTTCACAAATTGAAGACTATGTCGAGGTAGCTAGGGAAATCTCGAAAGCATCTAACGTTCATGCACTAGAATTAAATATTTCATGTCCAAATGTAAAAACGGGTGGAATTGCTTTTGGTACGGTTCCTGAGGTGGCTGCAGAGCTTACGAAACATGTAAAAGAAGCATCTAGTGTTCCAGTATACGTTAAATTATCACCGAATGTTTCAAACATTGTTGAAATGGCAAAAGCAATCGAAGAAGCGGGTGCAGATGGTTTAACAATGATTAATACATTAATCGGAATGCGGATTGATCTTAAAACAGGAAACCCAATTTTAGCAAATAAAACAGGGGGCCTATCAGGTCCAGCCATCAAACCCGTTGCAATCCGTATGATTCATGAAGTAAGTCAGGCAGTGTCGATACCAATAATTGGAATGGGTGGCGTTCAATCAGCTGAAGATGTTCTTGAATATTTCTATGCTGGTGCAAGTGCTGTAGCAGTTGGGACTGCCAATTTTGTGGACCCATATGTTTGCCCGACAATTACCCGGGATCTTCCAAGATTACTAGATAAATATGGTTTTGAGCATATCTCGGAATGTCAGGGAAGGAGCTGGAAGTAATGCAACGACCGTTAATTATTGCTCTCGATTTTCCAAACTTAACTTCTGCGAAAGACTTTCTCAAGGATTTTGGGAAAGAGCCACTTTTTGTGAAAGTTGGAATGGAGTTATATTATCAAGAAGGACCATCTGTCATTCACTTTTTAAAAGAACAAGGTCATTCTATTTTCCTAGATTTGAAACTTCATGATATTCCAAATACCGTATTTTCTAGCATGAAACGTCTGGCGGGTCTTGGAGTTGACTTAGTCAATGTCCATGCTGCTGGAGGGCGGGGAATGATGGTAGCAGCCCGCGAAGGACTTGAGGCAGGAACTACAATGGGGCAGTTAAGACCTAAGTGTATTGCCGTCACACAGCTTACGAGTACAACTGAAGAAGTGATGAGAAATGAATTACTAATCGAACGCAATTTGTTAGATGTAGTTGTCGAGTATGCAACAATGACAAAGGATAGTGGCTTAGATGGTGTCGTATGTTCCTCTCTTGAAGTTCCAGTAATCAATAGAAAGCTAGGAAACGAATTTATGACAGTTACGCCTGGAATTCGCCAAGCTAGCGATGAAGTAGGAGATCAAGCACGAGTTGTAACACCTGAAAAAGCAAGAGAATTAGGATCAACCGCGATTGTTGTTGGTCGATCAATCACAAGAGCAAATAACCCATTACAAACATATAAACAAATGAAAGCAGCATGGGAAGGGGTACGAGTATGAATAAAGAAATAGCAGCACATTTATTAGAAATTGGGGCCGTATTTTTACAACCAAATGAGCCATTCACATGGTCTTCAGGCTTAAAATCTCCTATTTATTGTGATAATCGAATGACTCTTTCTTTCCCACAGGTACGAAGGGAAATTGCTAAGGGATTATCTGAATTAATTAAAATTCATTATCCTGAGGTCGAAGTGATTGCTGGAACTGCAACTGCTGGGATCCCTCATGCAGCATGGGTAAGTGATGTATTAAATATCCCAATGTGCTATGTGCGCAGCAAAGCAAAAGCACATGGCAAAGGCAATCAAATTGAAGGCAAAGTGGTTAAAGGACAAAAAGTTGTCGTTATTGAAGACCTTATTTCAACGGGGGGTAGTGCCATTACAGCAGCTGAAGCACTCCGTGAGGCAGGGTGTGAAGTACTAGGTATTGTTGCAATCTTCTCGTATCAACTTCCAGCAGCAACAGCAAGATTAGAAGCAGCAAATATTTCAGCTCATACCTTAACCGATTATCCAACTTTAATTAATGTTGCACTTGAAAAAAATGTCGTATCTGAAAACGATGTTGAAAGCCTTAAGAGCTGGAGAGAAAATCCGGTTGACTGGTATACAACTAAAGCATAATAAACAGGCCCTAGGAATCAAGTGATCCTAGGGCATTTATTTTTTTATTTACTTTCTTAGATGTAAAATTAAATCTTCTTGTGGTGTCACATATACGGTTTGTTGATTATCATAGATGACATAGCCAGGCTTTGAACCATTCGGTTTCTTAACATGGCGCACCAGTGTGTAATCAACCGGTACAGAGGATGAATTTTTTGCTTTACTAAAATACGCTGCAATTGTCGCTGCCTCAAGAATTGTATCTGGTGATGGTTGTTTGCTTCTAATAATCACATGTGAACCTGGTATGTCCTTGGTATGTAACCATATGTCATCTCTTGCAGCTAGTTTATTTGTTAAATAATCATTTTGTTTATTATTTTTACCAACAAGGATTTCTGTCCCGTCACTTGCTACATAGTGCTCAATAGAAGGTTTCATAGGTTTCATCTTCTTATTGCCTTTTTGTTGCTTTTTCTTCAGATAACCTTCTTCCATAAGTTCCTCACGAATTTCCTGCAAATCCTTTGGTGCAGCTGATTCGATTTGTTGTAATAAAGACTCGAAATAAGCAATTTCTTCATTAGCTTTCGCAATCTCATGTTCTACATAGGAAACTGCATTCTTTGCTTTTTGATACTTTGAAAAATAACTTTGCGCATTTTCAGATGGTGATTTTTGTGGGTGTAGGGGTATTTTCACCATCTCATTTTCCTCTGAATAGTAATTCAACACTTCAATTTCCTTGTCGCCTCGAGTTATCGCATACATATTCGCTGTCAAAAGTTCACCAAAGAGCTTATATTTTTCAGCTTTTTCAGATTCGACTAAGGTTGCTTCGAGTTTTTTGATTTTTTTCTCGTTTTTTGTTTTTTCATTATGAATAAACCGTTCTAAATCATTGCCTTGCTGCTTAACCCGGTCACGTTCTGCTTTTCCAAAATAAAAACGATCGAGCATTTCACTAATCGTATCAAATGCCTTTGCCTCACCACCAATATGATGTAACGGAAGGATATAGAAAAAGTCCTTTTGTCCTTTTGTTATGATCTGTGGTGTAATTTGATTTTGTTTAATCGTCGTAATCATCGATAAAAAAGGATTAGGTAATGATTTTCGATTAGCTATTCCGGCGCGAAATATAACTTCTCTTGCAAATACAGGGGAGATCCCAGAAAATTTATTCACAATCTGTTGATCTAAACGACCAGCATTAAAATCAATTTTCCTCAAGAATGTCTCTTCATCGACTGTAAAAGGATCTATCTTTTCCTGAGCAGGAGGAAAAACATATGTATACCCTGGTAATACAGTGCGGTGACGATTGACTGCTGGTGAAATATGTTTGATGCTATCAAGGATTGTCTGTTTTTCCGAATCAACGAGGATGATGTTACTATGTCTACCCATAATTTCTATAATCAGTTGTTTTAAAGAAACATCACCAAGTTCATTACGGCCTTTTATATCAAAAATAATAATCCTATCCATATCAACCTGACGGATATTTTCGATGATACTGCCTTCTAGATGTTTGCGGAGTAACATACAAAACATCGGCGGCTCATGTGGGTTATCATATAACTCATTTGTTACATGGATACGGGCATAACTAGGGTGTGCTGAAAGCAGTAGCTTATGATTCTTTCCATTTGAACGAACCTGAAAGATAAGTTCATTTTTATATGGTTGATAGATTTTTGAGATCCTACCACTCTCTAATGTTTTTTGTAATTCATTCACAATTGCATGTGTGAAGATTCCATCGAATGTCATACGTGTTTCCTCTTTTCCATATCAATAGAAGACAAGGTCTTCTAGTTCCTCTTCAATGTTATTGTACCAATAAATAGGTAACTTAGAAAAAGTATAGCATTTTTTGGGACGAGACTGAATAAGCTTTCAAAGAGATATATGATTTAATGTGAGGGGTGTGTAAAAGACGGATGAAGTGGTATGAGCTTAGATCAGAAGAGGTCGAAAAAAAAGTTAATACAAGCCTTTCTCATGGTCTTTCCGACCAAGAAGTAAAGCAGCGACAAAAGCAATTTGGATATAATGAATTGAAGGAAGCCGAACGCCCTTCAGCAATTTTGCTTTTTTTAGCTCAGTTTAAGGACTTTATGGTTCTTGTATTACTTGCCGCAACCTTGATCTCCGGGTTGTTAGGGGAATACATTGATGCTATCGCAATTATGGCCATTGTTTTAATTAATGGATTTTTAGGTTTTTTCCAAGAACGAAAAGCAGAAAAATCGCTTCAAGCCTTAAAGGAACTCTCTGCACCACAGGTAAATGTTTTTCGAAGTAATGAATGGGGTCGTGTTCTTTCAAAGGAACTCGTTATAGGGGATATCATTAAATTTACCAGTGGTGATCGTATTGGTGCAGATGTACGTTTAATTGATGTGAAAAGCTTAGAAATTGAAGAATCCGCGCTTACAGGGGAGTCTGTTCCTGTTACAAAGCATGTTGAACCGATTCGTGACGGTGATGTCTCACTTGGTGACCAAGAAAATATGGCATTTATGGGAACGATGGTTACACGTGGTAGTGGCGTAGGTATCGTAGTAGGAACTGGTATGAATACAGCGATGGGCCAAATCGCAGAACTTCTTCAATCGGCCGAAGCGATGATTACTCCATTGCAAAGAAGGTTGGAACAATTAGGTAAGGTTTTAATTACCGTTGCCTTAATTTTAACTCTCTTAGTTGTAGTGGTAGGTGTTATCAATGGACATGAGCTTTATGAAATGTTCTTAGCGGGAGTTTCATTGGCTGTTGCTGCCATACCTGAAGGATTGCCGGCAATTGTTACTGTTGCGCTATCTTTAGGTGTTCAAAGAATGATTAAGAAGAACGCAATTGTCAGACGCTTGCCTGCTGTTGAAACTTTGGGTTGTGCCTCGGTCATTTGCTCAGATAAAACAGGAACGATGACTCAAAACAAAATGACGGTTACACATCTTTGGTCTGGTGGCAAAACTTGGTCTGTTTCCGGTACAGGCTATGATGTAGATGGGAAGTTTTTCTTGGGAGATAGAGAAATCAAACCATCAGAACATAAGACTCTTCAACAATTATTAACTTTTGGAGTGTTGTGTAATAATGCATCATTAAAGCAGAAGGATGATGATATTATCCTTGATGGAGACCCGACTGAAGGAGCTTTACTTGTTGCAGGTATTAAGGCGGGACTTACGAATCAATTATTAGCAGAGCAATTTGATATTGTAGAAGAGTTCCCATTTGATTCTGCAAGAAAAATGATGAGTGTCATTGTAAAAGATAGAGCTGGAAATCAATTTGTTGTTACAAAGGGTGCACCTGACGTATTACTAGGTGTGAGTAAATCGGTCCTTTGGGATAATAAACAGCAACCATTAACAGCAGGATACGAGAATGAGATTAAGGACGCGATTGAGGGCTTAGCCTCGGATGCTCTTCGTACGATTGCAGTTGGCTTTAAACAATTACGGCCTAATCAAAAGTTAGTGTCGGAAAGCGAAGCCGAAAGCGAGTTAACCTTTATTGGGATTCAAGGAATGATCGATCCACCAAGACCAGAAGTAAAAGATGCAGTTAAAGAGTGTAAAGATGCTGGGATTAAGACGGTTATGATAACAGGAGACCATCTTATTACAGCAAAAGCGATTGCTACACAACTTGGCATTCTACCTCCAGGGGGTAAAGTGTTAGATGGATATGCTCTTTCAAAAATGGATGTAGAAGAGCTAGAGGAAATCGTCGATGATGTCTATGTATATGCAAGGGTGTCACCTGAACATAAATTAAAAATCGTAAAAGCTCTTCAAAGCAGGGGACATATTGTTGCGATGACAGGTGATGGTGTAAATGATGCGCCTGCGATTAAAGCATCGGATATCGGTATTGCGATGGGCATTACAGGTACAGATGTAGCAAAAGAAGCATCATCATTAGTATTACTTGATGATAACTTTGCGACAATTAAAGCAGCTATAAAAGAAGGCCGAAATATCTATGAAAATATTAGAAAGTTTATCCGATATTTATTAGCTTCTAATGTGGGTGAAATACTTGTTATGTTATTTGCGATGCTAATGGGCTTACCATTACCACTCGTACCAATCCAAATTCTTTGGGTTAACCTGGTAACGGATGGATTACCAGCAATGGCGCTTGGACTTGATCAACCAGAGGGGAACTTGATGAAACATGGCCCACGCCATCCAAAAGAAGGGGTTTTTGCAAGAGGATTGGGCTGGAAAATTGTCAGCCGCGGCTTTTTAATTGGGATAGCAACCCTGGCAGCCTTTATGGTTGTCTATCACAGGGATCCAAGCAATCTCGGATATGCCCAAACCATTGCGTTTGCAACACTTGTAATGGCACAGCTTATCCATGTATTTGATTGTCGTAGTGAACGGTCTATTTTTCACCGGAATCCATTCCAAAATATGTACTTAGTATGGGCGGTCATTTCATCTATCGTATTAATGTTAATTGTGATTTACTATCCACCATTACAACCGGTCTTCAAGACATACGCAATTGAACCAAGAGATTGGCTCCTAGTTCTAGGAATGTCTGCAATTCCAACATTCCTTTTAGCAGGATCATTATTAACAAACAAGCGTTCTACAGCTCGTGCATAAAGTGTAAGGCTTGGATTTTAGTTACAAAACTATGTTATAATTCATGAGGTAATGGAGTATGCACTCTATTACCTTTTTTCTTTTTTGTTGAAATCTTTAAAAACTACTCGATTTTAGAAATCAATGGTAAAATAAGTATAGAATGAAGAAATTTTATCTATAAAGTAATGTCTCTTTTATGTTAGATTGGAAGTGAAAAGATGATAGCAAGTATGACAGGTTATGGTCGTGCCAATAAGGAATTGGATGGCTACGCCGTTCATGTTGAACTGAAATCTGTAAACCATCGATTCTGTGAAATCAATATAAGATTACCTAGACAACTACTGTTTCTTGAGGATAAAATAAAAAAAGCGATATTAGAGCATGTAAAAAGAGGTCGTGTCGAAGTATTTTTAAATATTGAAGGTGAAGGACTAGTTACGAAAGCAATTTCCATTGACTGGGATTTATTAGAAGAGCTCGTTTCAACAACCAAAGTCATCCAAGAAAAATACCAACTTAGTGATCAAATTACTTCACAGCAGCTACTTTCAAACGAAAATATTCTTTCTATTGAAGAGAAGGAAATGGAGAATAATGAACTGGAATCAACGGTTCTTGAGGTGATTCAAAGTGCTACACTCCAATTAAAACAAATGAGGGAAGCTGAAGGAAAGACATTAATTGAAGTGATCTTCTCCTTTCTCGACCTAGTTGTAGAAAATGTACATACTATTAAAGAATATGCACCAATTGTGGTTACTCAGTATCGGGATCGTATTGAGAATAGGATCAAAGAATATGTGGGCAATGAATTTGATGAAAATCGTATTCTCACGGAGGTCGCTCTATTTGCGGAAAAAGCTGATATCAGTGAAGAACTGACCCGTCTCGAAAGTCATATTAGTCAGTTTAAAGAAACTGTAAGTACGAATGAACCTATTGGTCGAAAACTCGATTTTATCGTTCAAGAAATGAATAGGGAAACCAACACAATCGGTTCAAAGGCGAATGATCCTACGATTGCAAAACATGTAGTGGAGATAAAAAGTTTACTAGAGAAAATAAAAGAGCAAGTTCAAAATATTGAATAAGCTTGATTATAAAGCCATTATCACGGCAAAAATAGAGGGGTACTTATTGGGGGAGTTTACGTGCAAATCAAATTAATAAATATCGGATTCGGGAATATTGTCTCGGCCAACAGAATTATATCGATTGTGAGTCCCGAATCTGCTCCGATTAAACGAATCATTCAAGACGCTCGTGATCGAGGAATGCTCATTGATGCTACATACGGAAGAAGAACCCGTGCGGTTATGATTATGGATAGTGACCATATTATACTATCCGCAGTCCAGCCAGAGACGGTTGCACAGAGACTTTCAAAAGAAGATGAGCTAACAGACGAAGGGTAGGTATTAGAACGAATGAAAGAAAGAGGTTTACTAATTGTTTTATCAGGTCCATCTGGTGTCGGGAAAGGGACTGTTCGAAAAGCTATTTTTTCTCAGCCTGATACAAAATTTCAATACTCTATTTCGATGACGACGAGAAAACCGCGCGAGGGAGAAGTAGATGGTGTAGATTACTTCTTTAAATCGAAAGAAGAGTTTGAGGAATTAATAAAAAACGACAAGCTTCTAGAATGGGCAGAATATGTAGGGAACTATTATGGAACCCCAATTGACTATGTAGAGTCAACCTTACAGGAAGGTAGAGATGTATTTCTAGAAATCGAAGTACAAGGTGCCCTTCAAGTAAGAAAAGCATTTCCAGAGGGGTTATTCATTTTCTTAGCGCCACCAAGTTTGAAGGAATTAAAGAACAGGATCGTAACGAGGGGTACTGAAACTGATGATTTAATTCTTAACAGAATGAAGGTAGCAAAAGAAGAAATTGAAATGATGGACGCTTATGATTATGTAGTTGAAAATGATCAAGTAGAACTTGCATGCGATCGAATTAATGCAATTGTAACAGCTGAACATTGTCGAAGAGATCGAGTGGCAAGACGCTATAAAAAAATGTTGGAGAGTGATTTTTAAATGTTAAATCCATCTATTGACTCATTATTAAATAAATTGAATTCCAAGTATACACTTGTAACTGTTGCATCAAAAAGGGCAAGAGAAATGCAAGAGAAGAATAATGGAATGGTACAGAAGCCTGTATCTTTTAAATCAGTTGGTAAAGCATTAGAAGAAATTGATGCCGGTTTACTTTATTATTCGACTGATAAGAAAACCGATGTTGATACAACACCAACAATTACTGAATAACCAAAAATAACAACCTCTCATGTAGGTTGTTATTTTTTTAAGAAATGGGGGATTCAAGTGCTAAATAAAAAAATATTACTATGCGTGAGTGGTGGGATTGCGGTATACAAGGCGGTAGCTTTGACAAGCAAGTTGACCCAAGCAGGAGCTCAAGTAAAAGTAATCATGAGCGAATCTGCAATGAAATTTGTTACACCATTAACATTCCAAGCTTTATCAAGGAATGATGTTTATTTTGATACATTTGATGAAAAAGATTCGGCTGTTATTGCCCATATCGATCTTGCAGATTGGGCCGATTTAGTTATAGTTGCACCTGCAACAGCAAATATAATCGGCAAACTCGCAAATGGAATTGCAGACAATATGATCACGACAACATTGCTTGCAACTACAGCCCCTGTATGGATTGCTCCTGCAATGAATGTTCATATGTATGATCATCCTGCTGTAAAACGAAATATCGAAATCTTAGCTCGGGATGGATATCAATTTATTGAACCTTCTGAAGGGTATTTGGCATGTGGGTATGTTGGAAAAGGACGCCTTGAAGAGCCGGAAAAAATTGTTGAACTTATTACTGCTCATTTTTCTGAAAAACCAATTTTATACGGTAAAAGGGTCTTAATAACTGCTGGGCCAACACGTGAGAAACTTGACCCTGTCCGATTCTTCACAAATCGTTCAACCGGTAAAATGGGGTATGCTCTAGCAGAGGCTGCAGGTAAAGCGGGTGCAGAAGTAACCTTGATTTCTGGACCGACTAATCTTCCAGTTCCACCTAATGTTAGGGTGATTTCAGTTGAATCTGCAGAAGAGATGTTTACACAAGTGATGTCCCACTATCAACAAAGTGATATTGTCATAAAATCTGCAGCTGTTGCGGATTATCGTCCTAAGCATGTCTATGATGGAAAAATGAAAAAGAAAACGGGAGACCTTGTCCTAGAACTAGAAAGAACAACAGATATATTAAAAACGTTAGGAGAAAAAAAGGATCATCAATTATTAATTGGTTTTGCTGCTGAAACAGATAATATAGAGGAATATGCAAAACGTAAACTATCCTCGAAAAAACTTGACATGATTGTTGCAAATAATGTGACGACACAAGGTGCGGGTTTCGGTACTGATACAAATTTAGTAACGCTTTATAAGAAGGATGGGACACATAAAGATTTGCCGATGATGACTAAACTAGAAGTTGCAAAAGCAATTCTTCAAGAAGTGAAAAAATTCTTGGATGGCGATAATAAATGAAAATCGCAAGCATAATCGTCGATGTTCCGGCAATGCAAACAGATAAAACCTATGATTATCTAGTTCCTGATAAATGGAAGGACATCGTCGTACCCGGTATGAGGGTCGTTGTTCCGTTTGGTCCCCGGAAAGTGCAGGGCTTTGTTATGAGTCTATCCTCTGAGGGAGAAGTGAAGAAGTTGAAGGAAATTCATTCCTTGCTTGACCTTACACCTGCCTTAAACGAGGAGCTTCTTCATATTGGGAAATGGTTAACAGAAAAGACGCTTTGTTTTACAATCTCTGCATTACAAGCGATGCTTCCTTCAGCCATGCGGGCAAAATATGAAAAAGAAATAAGACTACTTGAACCTTCAAACAGAAGTCATTTGGACCCAGGCATTCAAACTTCATTTATCCAACATGACGTTATTAGTTGGGAAGATGCAGAAAAAAAAGATTTACTACATATTTACCAAAAGGATATAAAAAAAGGCCTGCTTGAAGTTGTCTACAAAGTAAAAAATCGTAGCAACAAGAAGACAATGAAGCAAATACTGCTTTCAAATTCAATAGAGGAAACTGAAAAAATAATCCACGAACTTCCTGCATCTGCTAAAAGACAAAAAGAGGTACTTGACTATTTTTTAAAGGACAATAAGCCAATCTTTTTAAAGGAACTTTTACAGGAGGTTGGCGTGACAGATAGCACGATTCGAACAATGGTTAAAAAGGGCCTTCTTTCAGAAAAAAATGTTGAGGTATACAGGGATCCATATGCGGACAAGCATTTTGAACCGACTACACCAATGCCACTGACAACTGAACAACAAAACGCGATTTCTCCAATTCTTTCCTCAATTGAGGATGTACTTCACAAGGTGTTTTTAATGTATGGTGTTACAGGGAGTGGTAAGACCGAGGTCTATATGCAGTCAATTGATGCAGTCTTAAAAAAAGGTAAAGAAGCGATAGTACTTGTGCCAGAAATCTCTCTTACCCCACAAATGGTGAGTCGCTTTAAGGGCCGATTTGGTTCTCGGGTTGCCGTAATGCATAGTGGTCTAGGAATCGGAGAGAAATATGATGAATGGCGAAAGATTTACCGTAAGGAAGTTAGTGTTGTAGTTGGGGCAAGATCTGCTATTTTTGCACCGTTCGAGAATCTCGGAATCATTATTATTGATGAAGAACATGAATCCAGCTATAAACAAGAAGACAATCCAAGATATCATGCGAGAGATGTTGCTATTTTTCGTGGGAACCTACATAATGCTCCTGTTATTTTAGGAAGTGCTACACCGACGCTTGAATCCTTTGCACGAGCCTCAAAGAATGTTTATGAACTCGTAACATTAAAGGAAAGAGTTAATCAAAGGCCACTGCCAAGTGTTGAAATCGTAGATATGCGCGAGGAATTGCGCAATGGTAATCGCTCCATGTTTTCAGGCTCTTTATTTGAAAAATTAACAGAGCGACTTGAACGAAATGAACAGTCGGTTTTATTCTTAAATAAGCGTGGACATTCCTCGTTTGTCATGTGCAGGGATTGTGGATATGTCGCAAATTGCCCACATTGTGAAATTTCGCTAACCTATCACAGAACACATCACCGTTTAAAATGTCATTATTGTGGTTACGAAACATTCATGCCTAATACTTGCCAAGAGTGCGGAAGTGAGCATATTCGCTTCTTTGGAACAGGCACTCAGAAGGTGGAAGAAGAACTTGCTAAGGTATTACCAGAAGCAAGGGTTATTCGAATGGATGTAGATACAACAAGCCGAAAAGGTGCCCATGAGAAGTTATTAAAAGAATTTGGTGATCAAAAAGCTGATATTTTATTAGGTACACAGATGATTGCAAAAGGATTAGATTTTCCAAATGTCACATTAGTTGGTGTTTTAACGGCTGATACCATGCTTAACCTGCCAGATTTTCGCTCATCAGAAAAAACGTTTCAGCTTCTTACACAAGTTAGTGGAAGAGCGGGACGTCATGAGTTGCCAGGTGAGGTTGTAATTCAGAGTTATACTCCTGAGCACTATAGTATAGAGCTTGCGAGTCATCATGATTATGACGCCTTCTATCAAAATGAAATGAGAATCAGAAAAGCTCATGCCTATCCGCCTTATTATTATCTCGCATTAGTAACCGTGACACATCCAGAGTTAACGAAAACTGTGGATGTTGCCGAGAAGATTGCAATCTATTTACGAAATTCCTTATCTAATCAATCGATCATCTTAGGGCCGGTAACCTCACCGATTGCTCGGATTAATAATAGATATCGATACCAATGCATGATAAAATACAAAAATGAGCCAAATCTTAATAAACTTTTAAAAGGAATACTAGATCGTTATCAACGAGAAATTTCTCAAAACTCACTTACATTATCAATTGACTTAAACCCATATATTATGATGTAGTTTAAAGTTAAGTGAAAAGAGAGAGACTAGTAAAAAAGTAGAATGTTGGAGGAACACACTTGTCAGTATTACCAATTGTTAAATACCCTAATGAAATACTAGAGGTAGAATGTGAAAAGGTGACAACCTTTGACCGGAAATTGTCAAAACTAATTAAAGATATGTATGATACAATGCTTGAGGCGGACGGTGTTGGCTTAGCTGCCCCTCAAGTTGGAATTGCTAAACAAATCGCAATCGTTGATATCGGAGACGAGAGCGGACTTATTGAACTTATTAATCCCGTGATCCTTGAACATAAAGGTGAACAGGTAGGTCCAGAAGGCTGTCTCAGTTTTCCGGACCTTTTTGGTGAAGTTACGCGCAATGATTACGTAAAGGTTAGAGCGCAGAACCGAAGAGGGAAAACATACATAATAGAGGCAAGAGAATTCTTGGCCCGTGCAATTCAACATGAAATCGATCATCTCCACGGTATTTTATTTACCTCGAAGGTGAACCGTTTTTATGAAGAAGGAGAAATTGAAGGGTAGGTAATTACATGGAACGTATTGTATTTATGGGTACTCCAGACTTTTCAGTACCTGTTTTACGTCAAATAATAGAAGATGGATATGAAGTTGCTGCTGTTGTAACGCAACCTGATAGACCGGTTGGTAGAAAAAGAGTTTTAACCCCTCCTCCTGTAAAGGTTGAGGCATTAAAACACAATATTCCAGTCCTACAACCAAATAAAATTCGCAAAAAAGAAGAAATTGAAAAAGTTTTAAGTTACAAACCTGATTTAATCGTAACTGCTGCTTTCGGACAAATTCTCCCTAATGAATTATTGGATGCACCTAAGTTTGGTTGTATTAATGTACATGCATCCTTACTTCCTGAGCTTAGAGGTGGTGCACCAATCCATTATTCAATTCTCCAGGGGAAGAAAAAAACAGGTGTTACTATCATGTATATGGTTGAAAAGCTAGATGCAGGGGATATTTTAACTCAAGTTGAAATTCCAATATTAGATTCAGACCATGTAGGGTCTTTACATGATAAATTAAGTGTTGCAGGTTCAAAGCTATTATCTGAAACGATTCCTTTGCTTTTAGCAGGTAAAATAACACCAATTAAACAGGATGATTCCAAGGCAACATTTGCATCAAATATTAAGCGTGAACAGGAAAAGATAGACTGGACAAAAGATGGAGAGGATATATACAACCATATTCGTGGACTTCACCCATGGCCTGTTGCTTATACTACTTTAAATGGCGATGTAATGAAAATATGGTGGGGCCAAAAGGTACCTTCTTCAACTTCTGCAAAGAGTGGAACGGTTGTTTCAATCGAAAAAGATGGGTTTATCGTTTCGACTGGGAATACTACTTTTATAAAAATCACCCAACTTCAGCCTGCCGGTAAGAAAAAGATGAGTGCAGAGCAATTCCTGATGGGGGCGACTATTCAAGTGGGAACTCAGCTAGGAGACAAAAATGACGAAAACTAATGTTCGAAATGTAGCACTAGAAATCTTATTACAAATTGAAAAAAACCAAGCATATAGCAATCTTCTTTTAAACCAAATGATAAAAAAGCATGAGGTGAAAGGAAAGGATGTAGGTTTACTTACAGAGATTGTATACGGAACAATTCAACGACGTGATACATTGGATTTTTATTTAGCCCCGTTTTTGAAAAAGAGTAAAAAACTTGATCAATGGGTAAAAATCTTATTAAGACTTTCCTTATATCAAATGGTTTATTTAGACAGAGTACCTGAACGAGCTATCTTTTTTGAGGCAGTTGAAATCGCCAAAAAAAGAGGACATAAAGGTACAGCTTCACTAGTGAATGGTGTTTTACGTTCCATTCAACGCGAGGGCTTGCCTTCATTAGACCAAATTACTGATGAAGTTGAAAGAATAGCTATTGAAACCAGTCACCCTATCTGGCTTGTCAAACGTTGGGCCCAACAAATTGGAATAGAAGAAACCCGGAAAATGTGTGAAGTGAATTGTACCCCACCAGAGCAAACAGGACGTGTTAATAATCTGGTGACAACGAGAGAAAAGCTTATTCATATGTTACAAGAAGAAGATATTGAAGCTGTCGAAGGGGATGTTTCTCTTGATGCGATTAAGGCTGTCCGTGGGAATTTGGTTCATTCAAAGACCTTTAAAGAGGGATATTTTACGATCCAAGATGAAAGCTCAATGCTTGTTGCAAGAGCACTCGGTGTTGAAAAAGGTGATCAAATCCTCGATAGTTGCGCGGCACCTGGTGGTAAAACAACACATATTGCCGAATTACTAGGAAACACAGGCAAAGTTTACTCACTTGATCTTCATGAGCATAAAATAAAATTGATTAATGAAGCAGTGAAACGATTAGGGATTGAAAATGTTGAGACAAAAGCTCATGATAGTCGAAAAGCAAGGGAAATCTTTGCCGGTCAAATGTTTGATAAAATTCTTGTCGATGCGCCGTGCTCAGGGTTTGGCGTTATTAGAAGAAAACCGGATATTAAATACACAAAATCGGTATTAGACAATCATAACCTTGCAAAAATACAGTTAGACATACTAACAGAGGTTTCATCTTTAATAAAAAAAGATGGTATACTCGTGTATAGCACATGTACAATAGATTACGAAGAAAATGAAGGTGTAATTAAAACCTTTCTAGAACAAAATCCCGATTTTATACTAGATGAAACAATACAAAATGATCTTCCTGAAATAGTGAAACCCTATATTAAAAATGGACAGCTCCAGCTTTATCCACATTATTTTGGTACGGATGGATTTTATATTGCAAGATTAAGAAAGCAGGTGTAATGTAATTGGAAGAAGTACAAACAACGAGAAGAAAAAAACAAAATTTACCGAGTTCAAAACCATCAATTTATTCACTTCAATTAGAGGAAATTGAAAACTGGCTCGTCGAAAATGGAGAGAAGAAATTTCGTGGGAATCAGATTTTTGAATGGCTCTATATGAAGCGTGTTACAACATTTGACGAGATGACGAACCTTTCGAATTCATTAAGACTAAAGCTAGCTGAGCATTTTACAATTACGACCCTAAAAACAATTATTCAGCAAACATCAGCTGACGGTACAATGAAATTCTTATTCGAACTTCATGATGGCTATTCAATTGAAACAGTGCTCATGAGACATAGCTATGGGAACTCCATTTGTGTAACAACACAGGTTGGTTGCCGCATTGGTTGTACGTTCTGTGCTTCAACGTTAGGTGGACTTAAACGTAATTTAGAGGCTGGCGAAATTGTGGCTCAAGTTGTAAAGGTGCAAAAAGCACTAGATGAGCTAGGTGAACGTGTAAGCCACTTGGTCATAATGGGCATTGGTGAGCCATTTGATAACTACGATCAAATGCTTTCATTCCTAAAAATTATAAACCATGATAAAGGTTTAAATATTGGTGCTCGTCATATTACCGTTTCAACAAGTGGGATCATTCCAAAAATCTATAAGTTTGCAGATGAAAAATTACAAATAAATTTTGCAATCTCTTTACATGCACCTAATAATGAAATTAGAAGTAAGTTAATGCCGATTAATCGTGCATATAAACTACCTGATTTAATGGAAGCTGTACGTTATTATATTGATAAAACAGGGAGAAGAATTAGCTTTGAATATGGGTTGTTTGGCGGAGTCAATGATCAAGTTGAACATGCCGAAGAACTAGCAGAGCTACTAAAAGGAGTTAAATGTCATGTGAATTTAATTCCAGTCAATTATGTTCCTGAGCGCGATTATGTTCGAACACCGCGAGAGCAAATCTTTGAATTTGAAAAGACATTAAAGAAGCATGGTGTGAATGTGACAATTCGACGTGAACAAGGTCATGATATTGATGCGGCCTGTGGTCAATTACGTGCAAAGGAGCGTAAAGAGGAGACGAGGTGAACATATGAGGTCATTCTTTTTGACAAACCGGGGAAAAGTAAGACAAATCAATGAGGATAGCTGTGGTGTATACCATAACAAAGCAGGACAAGTATTAGCTGTAGTGGCAGATGGAATGGGCGGTCACCGAGCTGGAGATGTTGCAAGTAGTATGACCACATCCCAGCTACGGTCTTATTGGGAGCAAGTTGATAAGGTCCCAACATCCGAATCAGCAGAAGAGTGGTTAAAAGAGCATATTTCTAAAGTAAATTCAAACCTGTATACACATTCACAGGAAAATGATGAATGCAAGGGTATGGGAACGACTGTTGTAGCTGCTATTTGTACAGAGTTGTTCTCAACTGTTGCCCATATTGGAGATAGCCGCTGTTATGTTCTAAATAGTCATGGGTTCAAACAAATTACCGAGGATCATTCACTAGTCAATGAACTTGTTCGATCTGGCCATATTTCTAAGGAAGATGCAGAGCATCATCCACGTAAAAATGTCGTTTTACGTGCGTTGGGAACAGAAACACACGTGCAAATGGACCTGAAAACCCTCATCTTAGATGAAGGGGACATGCTTTTAATTTGTTCTGATGGCTTATCTAATAAAGTACCAGAGGCTGAATTAAAAAGCATTTTAGAAAGAGACGAAAGTATTGAAAACAAGAGTGAACAACTTATCCAATTAGCCAATGACAATGGTGGAGAAGATAATATCACACTCGTAATCGTCGATTACACACCTGAAAGTGAGGGAGAATAACCCTATGCTTATTGGAAGACGATTAAGTGGTCGATATAAAATTCTCGAGGTTATTGGTGGAGGCGGGATGGCCAATGTCTATCTTGCACGAGATGTTATTCTTGAAAGAGACGTAGCCATTAAAGTACTTCGTTTAGATTTTTCCAATGATGAAGAATTTATTAAACGATTTAGAAGAGAAGCGCATGCGGCTACAAGTTTGGCACACCCAAATATTGTAAGTATCTATGATGTTGGAGAAGAAGAGGATATTTATTATATAGTAATGGAATATGTTCCAGGCCAAACTTTGAAACAATACATATTACGGAATGCACCGCTTCATCCAAAAGAAGCGATTAATATTATGTTGCAGTTGACATCTGCAATCACACATGCCCATCAAAATCAAATTGTTCACCGTGATATCAAACCACAAAATATTTTAATTGATCACGATGGAACGGTTAAGGTAACAGATTTTGGGATAGCTGTTGCGCTAAGTTCAACAACGATTACTCAAACTAACTCTGTACTTGGTTCGGTTCATTATTTATCACCAGAACAAGCGCGGGGTGGAATGTCTACTCGAAAGTCAGATATTTATTCGCTAGGTATCGTGATGTTTGAATTATTGACAGGTCGAGTACCTTTTGAAGGTGAATCAGCAGTATCTATAGCCTTAAAGCATCTACAATCAGAGACCCCATCACCAAAAAGATGGAATGCAACCATTCCACAGAGTGTTGAAAATGTTATTTTAAAGGCAACTGCAAAAGATCCATTTCATCGTTATGATTCCGTTGAAGAGATGGAAGAGGATTTGCAGACTGCGTTATTTCCAAATCGTTTAAATGAAGAAAAATTTGTGATACCTGATATGGATGATGAAGTTACAAAGGCGATTCCAATCATCAAGGATAATGGTCCATTAACAAGTGCTGATACAATGGTGAGAGATTCTCAAAAGAACGCAAAACCAGATGATCAGGACGAACCAAAACCAAAGAAAAAGAAGAAAAAGAAAAATAAGCTTTTAGTGTCCCTTGCCATTATCTTTTTCTTAATTCTTGCTGCTGGAGTTGCTGCAGTTACGATTTTTCCAGCCTTATTTTTACCGAAGGATGTCGAAGTTCCAGATGTCTCAAACATGACTTACGATCGAGCCGTTAACAAATTGGAAGAAGCTGGATTTGCGATTGGTGACACGATTGAAATCAGTGACCAAGAAATAGAAGAAGGCTACATTGTTCGTACTGATCCTGAAGCAGGAGATTCCGTTAAGGAAGGCGCCACTATTGATCTATATGAAAGTACTGGTAAAGAGAAAGTGGCTTTTAAGGATTATGTCGGTAAGGATTTCGAGGAAGTAAAAGATAAATTAATTAATAAAGAAAAATATTTAGCTGTGTTTTCAGAAGAAGAATTTTCTGACAGTGCCCGAGGAACAATTCTTAGCCAATCAATTGATGAAGGAGAAGAGGTTGTACCAGAAGAAACAGAAGTAACTTTTACGATTAGCAAGGGACTTGAAACTATTAAACTTGCTGATTTAACAAAATATCCTGCAAATGCACTCGCTGAATATGCGAATAGGACTGGTTTGAATATTGACTCTGCTGAGGAGCAACACTCGGATGAAATTCCTGCTGGCCAGGCGATTTCTCAAACTCCTGCAGCAGGTGCTGAATTAACAAAGGGTGACAAGGTAAAAGTAATCATGTCAAAAGGTCCTGAGCCCAAGGAGCCCAAAGAAGTAAAACACCCGATAACGATTGATTATACGCCGGATGAAGAGGAAAGCCCGCAGTTAGTGGAAATTTATATTCAGGATGCGAATAATAACATCAATGAGGTTTATGATGAATTTGAACTAAAGGAAAAACGTTCAGTCGAACTTACCTTTGTGATTAACCCAGGTGAAACTGCCGAATACATGGTTTTAATAAATGGAAAATTAAATCAGCGAGATAAAATTCCGTATCCAGAACAATAGGCGTAAAAAGGTAGAGTGAATTTTAAGCTACCTGACATATGTCGTGACGAATGAAATGAAACAAGGAGTGAAACTATGCCAGAAGGCAAAATTATTAAAGCATTAAGCGGATTTTATTATGTCCAAGGTGAAAACAGTGAACTGATTCAATGTCGTGGTAGAGGGGTATTTCGTAAAAATAAAATTACTCCATTGGTGGGAGACCATGTTATATTTCAAGCAGAAAACGAAACAGATGGGTATATTTTAGAAGTATTAGAACGGAAAAATGAATTAGTTCGGCCTCCAATTGCAAATGTTGATCAAGCTATCTTGGTTTTTTCAGCGATTAAACCCGATTTCAGTCCATTGTTGTTAGATCGCTTTCTTGTATTAGTTGAATCAAACGATATAAAACCTATTATTTGTATTAGTAAGACGGATTTAATTTCGGATGAAGTGTTCCAGGAGATTCAAGAGTATGCAAATATCTATCAGGAAGTTGGTTATCATGTACTGTTAACTTCAACGAAGGAACGTGAAGGTCTTGACCAGCTGTTGCCTTTACTGGATAATCAGATTTCAGTTTTCGCGGGGCAATCAGGGGTTGGAAAGTCTTCCTTATTGAATACGCTACGACCTGATCTTGAATTGAAAACGGATGAAATTTCATCATCTTTAGGTCGAGGAAAGCACACAACTAGACATGTTGAATTAATTGAGGTTGGTAATGGCCTTGTCGCGGATACGCCAGGTTTTAGTTCGTTGGAATTTTTGACAATCGAATTAGATGAACTTTCATACTGCTTTCCGGAAATATATGATGCAGGAGCAAATTGTAAGTTTCGAGGATGCACCCATATTTCTGAGCCAAAATGCGCTGTTAGACAGGGTATAGAGGAAGGGAATATTGCGCAATTCCGATATGATCATTATGTGAGTTTTTTTGAAGAAATCAAGGATAGAAAGCCGAGGTACTAAGGATGATCAAAATTGCACCATCCATTCTTTCAGCTGATTTTGCGAAGCTTGGAGAAGAGATTAAGGATGTTGAAAATGGAGGAGCAGACTATATTCATGTTGATGTCATGGATGGTCACTTTGTTCCTAATATTACAATTGGTCCGTTAATTGTAGAGGCGATTCGACCAATCACTAAACTGCCATTAGATGTCCATTTAATGATTGAAAACCCTGATCAATACATCTCTGCATTCGCTAATGCAGGAGCTGACTTTATAACGGTACATGTCGAGGCATGTCCTCATCTTCATCGTACCATTCAGTTAATTAAATCTCATGGCGTAAAAGCTGGAGTTGTATTGAATCCAGCAACACCTGTTGATACGATTAAGCATGTTATTGAGGATATTGACTTAGTGTTGCTAATGACAGTGAACCCAGGATTCGGAGGGCAAAAATTCATTCACTCCGTGCTTCCTAAGATTGAGGAAGTGGCCAAGATGGTGAAAGAAAAGAACTTGAATGTTGAAATTGAAGTTGACGGAGGAGTCAATGAAGAAACAGCAAGGCTTTGTGTCGGGGCCGGTGCTAATGTCTTAGTTGCAGGATCGGCAATATACAATCAAGCGGATCGTAAAGCAGCAATTGAAAAAATCCGTAACATGTAAAAAAGAGCAGAATTTCTGCTCTTTTTTCATACTTTTTTAACGAGGTATACTATGTTTTCGAAATGAAAAAATAGATTGAATTGTACTTTTTTTTATCAAAAGGGCATATGAATGTTTTAAGTAGGATAAAAGAAATTGCTTTTATTTATATGTATGTACTATGGTACTATTTTTTTTCATTTGAATAATATTATAAAGTAGACTGTATGAATTCAATGAAAGTACGTGGATATTTGCATTGAGGAGGGAAAGTATGAAATTTTATACGATTAAGTTGCCAAAGTTCTTAGGTGGTATTGTCCGTGCCATGTTAGGATCATTTAAAAAAGGATAAAAGAGGCACCGCCCTTAGGTGCCTTTTTTTGTGGCAAAAATTATAGCTCTTACACATTTGTAAGAGCTAAGTTTCTTTCTTTATTACACGCGTTCTACTTTACCAGATTTTAATGCTCTTGCAGAAACATATACGCGTTTTGGTTTACCGTCAACTAAAATACGAACTTTTTGTAAGTTAGCTCCCCATTTACGTTTTGAAGCGTTCATTGCATGGGAACGAGCATTACCAGTAGTAGTTTTTCTACCTGTGATTACACATTTACGTGCCATTCTATTTCCCTCCTAACTTGCACAGCAACAATCATACATATCGCTTTCTTCATAGAAATACTTATATAATTTATCATACAAAATGGGATATTGCAATACTTCTTAACATGGGTTTAAAGGAAAAATACTTGTCAAGACATAGAATTTCGATAAAGCTATATAATAAAAGGTAATGAATACATTAGCCAACCTGATGAATTACTTTAAAAATCTGTAATGTTATAGTAAAATGACTGTAGCCAAGGTGAACAATTATAAAGGGGGAGACTTGCATGTCCATTGAATTAAAAACGAAATACGGACAAATTGATATATCGAACGATGTAATAGCAACAGTTGCTGGAGGAGCTGCTATCGATTGTTATGGAATCGTTGGTATGGCGTCTCGAAAGCAAATTAAAGATGGTATTACTGAGCTTTTACGAAAAGAAAATTTTGCCCGTGGTATTGTTGTTCGTCAAGAAAATGACGAAGTACATATCGACATGTACATAATCGTAAGTTATGGCACGAAAATTTCTGAGGTTGCCCACAATGTTCAATCAAAGGTGAAATATACATTAGACCAAACAGTAGGACTTGCTGTTGACTCGGTTAATATTTACGTGCAAGGTGTTCGTGTAACGAACCCATAAGAAGGAGGAACTTTGAGTGTCAATTACTACATTAGATGGAAAACGTTTTGCGAAAATGGTGTTATTAGGTGCTACTCACTTATCTAATAACGCAAAAATGGTAGACGCACTTAACGTTTTCCCTGTCCCAGATGGTGATACAGGAACGAACATGAATCTTTCCATGACATCTGGTGCAAAGGAAGTAAAAAATAATGTTACCCCACATATCGGAAAGGTCGGTGCATCCCTAGCGCGCGGATTATTAATGGGTGCACGAGGTAACTCAGGTGTTATCCTTTCTCAGCTCTTTAGAGGCTTTTCTAAAGCAATTGAGCAGAAGGAAACTTTAACTGCCGTTGAATTTGCCCATGCATTTGAAAATGGCGTAGAAACAGCTTATAAAGCCGTTATGAAACCTGTTGAGGGGACGATTCTAACAGTTGCTAGGGATGCTGCGAAACGTGCAGTTGAAGTAGCAAAGAATGAAACTGACATCATTATCGTGATGGCAGAACTAGTGAAAGAAGCAAAAGCCTCATTGGATCGTACACCTGATCTACTCCCAGTACTTAAAGAGGTTGGGGTTGTAGACAGTGGTGGTCAAGGCTTATTGCTTGTTTATGAAGGTTTCCTTTCAGAATTAAAAGGTGAAACAATTGATAATATGTCCATTTCATCACCATCAATGAACGAGCTTGTGAATGCAGAACATCATAAAAGTGTTCAAAGCCATATGAATACTGAAGATATCGTGTTTGGTTACTGTACAGAATTCATGGTGAAGTTTGAAGCTGAGAAAATTAGCAAAAATCCATTTGCTGAAGAACAGTTTCGCAATGATTTAAGCCGATATGGTGACTCATTATTAGTTATTTCAGACGATGATATCGTAAAAGTACATATTCACTCCGAACAACCGGGTGAAGTTTTATCATATGGACAACGGTATGGAAGCTTAATTAAAATGAAGATCGAAAATATGCGAGAGCAACATACTGCAATTCTAAATGAAGATGAAACACAATCACCTGTACAAGTTAAAAGTAATAAAGAAAAAGAAAAGTATGCAATAATCACTGTTGCGATGGGTTCAGGAATTACTGAATTATTTAAGAGTATCGGTGCTCATGTAGTTATCGAGGGTGGACAAACGATGAATCCAAGTACTGAAGATTTTGTAAAGGCAATGGAATCAGTACATGCGGAGAACTTCATTCTTCTACCTAATAACAAAAATATTATTATGGCGGCAGAACAAGCAGCATCTGTTGTTGAAGCAAATGTTGTCGTTGTTCCATCAAGAACAGTGCCACAAGGGATGTCTGCATTACTTGCATTTAATCCTTCTGGTGAATTGGAAGCAAATCAGTCGTCTATGACAGATGCATTAAGTAATGTCAAAACGGGTCAAATCACATATGCAGTCCGTGATACAAATATAGATGGAATTGATATTTCAAAAGATGATTTCATGGGGATTGCAGAGGGTAAAATCGTTGTTACAGACAAAGATAAACTAAAAGCAGCAAAAGATCTTTTAGCAAAAATTATATCTGTTGAAGAGGATGAAATTGTTACAATCATTTACGGACAAGATGCCTCAGAAGATGATGTGAATGCAATTGTAGAATATCTTGAAGATGAGTATGAAGATATCGAAGTTGAAGTGCATAATGGTGATCAACCGCTTTACGCATTTATTTTCTCAGTTGAATAAGCTATAAAATAGAAGGGATTTATCCCTTCTATTTCAATGTTTGGGGACAATTTCCTGTAGATAAAATAGTTTTAGAGAAATAGAGTAATATGTAGGAACATAGTTTGACCTAACTCCATAATTCTATAGTATGTAAGGAGGAGATAATATGAAATATAGAAGTGTTTTTGATATTATTGGTCCGGTTATGATTGGTCCATCAAGCTCGCATACAGCTGGGGCAGCTCGTATTGGCAGGGTTGCAAGAAGCTTGTTTGGTCGTGAACCAAAATGGGCAAACATCTCCTTCTATGGGTCATTTGCAGAAACATATAGAGGCCATGGAACGGATGTAGCGATTATTGGTGGTCTTCTTGATTTTGATACATTTGATGAAAGAATTAAAATTTCATTGGATATCGCCAAAGAAGCAGGCATTCAGATAAAGTTCATTGAAGAAGAAGCTGTTCCAGAACATCCTAATACAGCCAGAGTATTGATTGGTGATGATGAAGGTGAACTAGAGCTTGTAGGTATTTCCATTGGTGGCGGAAAAATTGAGATTACTGAATTAAATGGGTTTAAACTACGCTTATCAGGAAATCATCCGGCAATTCTTGTTGTCCACAATGACCGCTATGGTGCGATTGCAGGTGTTGCCAACGTACTTGCAAAATATGCGATCAACATTGGGCATATGGAAGTAGCTCGAAAAGAAAAAGGGATGCAAGCCCTTATGACAATTGAAGTGGATCAAAACATCGAAGGACCTGTATTGGATGAATTATCTACTTTACCCAATATTATTAAGGTAGCTAAAATTGTCGACTAAGTTCATTGTTAATTGGATACAAGTTTAATCGACAGGAGGATTTTTTATGTTTCGTAATGTTGCTGAGTTAGTAGAGCTTGCTACTTCTAAAAATATGAAAATAGCAGAAGTAATGATTGAACAAGAGGTTGAAGTAACAGGAAAAACCCGTGAAGAAATCATCTCACAAATGGAACGAAATCTTGAAGTAATGGAAAATGCTGTCGAGAGAGGATTGGCTGGGGTTTCGTCACTTTCAGGTTTAACAGGTGGAGATGCTGTTCTCTTACAGAATTATATACAAAAAGGAAACTTTTTAACTGGTAAAACAGTCTTGGACGCTGTTAGCAAAGCTGTTGCGACTAATGAAGTTAATGCAGCAATGGGAACGATTTGTGCGACTCCAACTGCAGGCTCTGCAGGTGTTGTACCAGGAACTTTATTTGCTGTGAAAGAAAAATTGAATCCAACAAAAGAGCAAATGGTTCAATTTTTATTTACTGCTGGCGCATTTGGATTTGTTGTTGCGAACAATGCTTCTATTTCAGGTGCTGCAGGAGGCTGTCAAGCTGAGGTTGGATCTGCTGCTGGTATGGCCGCTGCAGCGATTGTCGAGATGGCAGGAGGGACTCCACAGCAATCTGCTGAAGCAATGGCGATTACTTTAAAAAATATGCTTGGACTAGTATGTGACCCTGTAGCGGGACTTGTCGAGGTACCATGTGTTAAAAGGAATGCGATGGGAGCGGCGAATGCGATGGTTGCTGCAGACATGGCATTAGCAGGAGTTACAAGTCGAATCCCATGTGATGAAGTAATCGATGCGATGTATAGAATAGGTCAGACAATGCCAACGGCACTAAAAGAAACAGCACAGGGAGGACTAGCGGCAACCCCAACAGGTCGTGCTCTAGAAGCAAAAATCTTTGGGATTTCGCTAAACAAGAGTGAATAGTCAACTTGAGCAACCTGTCACTGAAATAAAAGGAATAGGCGAGGAGACAGGATTACAGCTTAACGAGATGCACATCTATTCCATTCTTGACCTACTTTTGTACTTCCCATATCGATTTGAAGACTATAGTCTAAGAGACCTTGCGGAGGTTAAGCATGAGGAGAAAATAACGATTGAGGGAAAAGTTCATAGTGAACCACTATTAACCTATTACAATCGTAAACGCTCGCGCTTAACTTTTAGGGTCTTAGTTGGTCGTTACCTTATTACAGCGACCTGCTTTAATCGGCCGTATTATAAAAATAAAATATCGTTAAACGATACTATTACGATTTCCGGAAAATGGGATCAGCATCGACAAACAATAACCGTTAGTGAAATTGTTTTTGGTCCAATGACGAAAGATAATCGAATTGAACCGGTTTATTCAACAAAAGGTAAGATCACCGCTAAAGGAATGAAGCGGTTTATGGCACTTGCACTTGGGCAGTTTGGTGATCAAATTGAGGACAATCTCCCTGAACAATTATTAACCACATATAAGCTCTTACCTAAGAAAGATGCCATTAAAATCATGCATCATCCATTTAGCCATCAAGATTTAAAACAGGCTAGAAGACGCTTTGTGTATGAGGAGTTTCTCCTTTTTCAGCTGAAGATGCAGGCACTTAGGAAATTTGAACGGGAACAAACGATGGGTTCAGCAATGGACTTTCAGAAAGAGAAATTAGAAGGATTCATGAAGGCACTGCCATTTCCTTTAACAAATGCTCAAAATCGGGTTGTTACTGAAATTATCAATGATCTCCGTTCCCCTTATCGAATGAATCGCTTGCTACAAGGTGATGTAGGTTCAGGTAAGACGGTTGTTGCTGCAATTTCACTATATGCTGCAATCCTTTCTGGGTATCAGGGGGCATTAATGGTACCAACTGAAATTTTAGCGGAACAGCATTCACATTCGTTAATGGAGTTATTTTCCGAATACGGGTTAAATATTCAACTGTTAACAAGCTCTGTCAAGGGGAAACGAAGAAGAGAAATCCTCGAGCAGCTTCAAGCTGGTGAGGTTCATATTTTAGTTGGTACTCATGCTCTAATTCAAGATGAAGTTAACTTCCATAAGCTTGGCCTGGTAATTACAGATGAACAGCATCGTTTTGGTGTTGAACAGCGAAGGATTTTACGGGAAAAAGGAGAAAATCCTGATGTGCTCTTTATGACTGCAACACCAATTCCAAGAACTCTTGCTATTACTGTTTTTGGAGAGATGGATGTCTCAGTGATCGATGAAATGCCAGCGGGAAGGAAAAAAATTGAAACATATTGGGTGAAGCATGAGTTACTAGAACGGATATTGGTGTTTATCGAAAAAGAGCTTGCTAAAGGTAGACAAGCCTATGTAATTTGTCCTCTAATCGAGGAATCAGATAAGCTCGATGTACAAAATGCAATTGATGTTCATTCAATGCTCTCATTTCATTTTCAAAACAAAGCAAAGGTCGGCTTAATGCATGGTCGATTGTCCGCAGACGAAAAAGAAGAGGTAATGAGACAATTTAGTGAAAATGAAGTTCAAATCCTAGTTTCGACAACAGTAGTCGAAGTCGGTGTGAACGTTCCCAATGCGACATTGATGGTGATTTATGATGCAGAACGATTTGGACTATCTCAACTTCACCAATTACGGGGACGTGTCGGACGGGGAAGTGAACAGTCTTATTGTATCCTTCTTGCTGATCCAAAATCTGAAGTGGGAAAAGAACGAATGAAGATCATGACGGAAACAAATGATGGCTTTGTCTTATCTGAAAAAGATTTAGAACTTCGTGGTCCAGGTGACTTCTTTGGACGAAAACAAAGTGGTGTACCTGAATTTAAAGTCGCTGATATGGTCCACGATTATCGCACCCTAGAGGTGGCGAGAAATGATGCTACTAAACTAATAAATTCTCAAGTATTTTGGAAGGATCCATCATACAAACACCTTAGGGAGGATTTATTACAGTCCGGTATTTTAGATGGTGAAAAACTTGATTAAACTCATTTCGTTTAGGGCAGCTTGTGAGGAGGATTTCTTCTTGCAATCTGCTTTTTTTAATTATATACTAACTATTAGTACCTAGTCTTAAGAGTGCGGACGGTGTGGTTTTAAATGAGAAAGAGTAAAAAAGAACGGCAGCAATTATTACAGGAAACGATAAAAGTAAATCCATTTATAACTGATGAAGACTTAGCGGAAAAATTCATGGTGAGCGTTCAAACTATTCGATTGGACAGATTAGAACTATCGATTCCTGAACTGCGTGAGCGAATCAAGAATGTTGCTGAAAAAAAATTAGAAGATGAAGTTAAATCTTTACCAATTGATGAGGTTATTGGTGAAATTATTGATATTGAATTAGATGAAAGTGCAATTTCTATCTTTGATGTAACAATGGAGCACGTTTTTAAACGTAACCACATAGCTCGTGGACACCATCTCTTTGCTCAAGCTAATTCACTAGCGGTTGCTGTCATTAATGATGAGCTTGCACTTACGGCAAAAGCGAATATTCGCTTTACGCGACAAGTAAAACTAGGCGAGCGTGTCGTCGCAAAAGCAAAAGTGAAAGGTTCTGAGGAAAAAGGGAGAACGGTCGTAGATGTAAATAGTTATGTCGGGAATGAACTGGTGTTTTCTGGTGAATTTACGATGTATCGTTCTAATAAACAATTAAAAATTGATTCATAATAGAGAACAAACTTAGGTTATGAACATCTAACTACCTAAAAGCAAACAAAAGGAATGATACAAAGATGAAACTTGCGATTGATGCAATGGGTGGAGATCATGCACCGGAGGAAATTGTAAAAGGAACAATAACTGCATTAAAGCATTACAAAGACCTTGAAGTTACTCTTATTGGTGATGAAGCCAAAATTCGCAAATACTTAACTGAAGATGAAAGAATCACAATTATACATACAACAGAAGTAATTGAAGGTACAGATGAACCTGTAAGGGCTGTTAGAAGAAAAAAGAACGCATCGATGGTTTTAATGGCGAAAGAGGTTAGTGAGGGACGTGCAGACGCTTGTATTTCTGCAGGAAATACAGGCGCATTAATGACTGCTGGACTCTTTATCGTTGGCCGAATTGAGGGGATTGATCGACCAGCCTTAGCACCGACTTTACCAACTCTAGATAAAAAGGGATTCCTCATGCTTGATGTTGGTGCAAATGTTGATGCAAAGCCTGAGCACTTGCTTCAATATGCGATTATGGGCTCCATCTACTCTGAAAAGGTTCGTGGAGTTGCAAATCCTAGAGTAGGTCTATTAAATGTTGGTACAGAAGATAAAAAAGGGAATGAATTAACGAAACATGCATTTGAAATGATGAAAGCAACAAATCTTAATTTCGTTGGGAACGTAGAGGCAAGAGACCTACTTGATGGAGTTGCTGATGTTGTTGTTACAGACGGATTTACAGGCAACGTGGCTTTAAAGACAATTGAAGGTACTGCACTTTCCATGTTTAAAATGTTGAAAACAGCTTTTACAAGCAATCTAAAAAGTAAAATAGCTGCTGGTCTATTAATGCCAGAATTAAAGGTATTAAAAAAGACATTAGATTACTCGGAATACGGAGGAGCAGGATTATTTGGATTAAAGGCTCCTGTTATAAAAGCCCATGGTTCTTCAGATGCAAATGGTTTATTTAGTGCCATCCGTCAAACCTATGAAATGGTAGAAAAAGATGTAGCTGGAACAATACGTAAAACATTAGAGGATATGAATCCTACAGTAAACGAATAGGGGGAATTGAGAATGAGTAAGATTGCATTCGTTTTTCCAGGACAAGGTTCTCAGACCGTGGGGATGGGGAAGGAATTAGCAGATTCTTCAGAAACGGTTCAAGATATTTTTACTAGAGTTGACAAAGCACTAGGAGAGGAGTTGTCCTCACTTATTTTTAACGGTCCGCAGGAAACTTTAACACTGACAACTAATGCCCAACCATCCCTTTTAACGACGAGTATAGCGATTCTTGAAAAATTCAAACAAGCAGAAATAGTACCTGACTATGTAGCGGGACATAGTCTTGGTGAGTATACGGCATTAGTAGCTGCTGGTGCACTGAGTTTTGAAGATGCTGTTCGTACAGTTCGCAAGCGTGGCGAGTTTATGGAGGAAGCTGTACCTGCAGGCCAAGGCACAATGGCAGCGATCTTAGGGATGAGTAGTGAAGACTTACACACTGTGACCGAAGAGATATCTGCTTCGGGTCATCCAGTACAGTTAGCGAATATTAATTGTCCTGGCCAGATTGTTATTTCTGGCTCTGCCGAAGGGGTAAAAAGAGCTTGTGAATTAGCAAAAGAAAAAGGAGCGAAACGTGCGATTCCACTTGAAGTAAGTGGACCGTTTCATTCATCATTAATGGAGCCTGCCGCTGAAAAATTACGGTCCGTATTGGATCAAATTAAGATTGTTGATGCCTCTGTTCCTGTAGTGGCTAATGTAAATGCGGAAGAAATGACTTCTGCTGAACAAATAAAAGAAAATCTAGTAAAGCAATTATATTCACCTGTTTTATGGGAAAATTCTGTTCAATATATGCTCGACCAAGGCGTAGATACTTTTATCGAAATTGGCCCTGGTAAAGTTCTTTCTGGTTTAATTAAGAAAGTAAATCGAAGAGTAGCAACATATGCAATTAGTGATACAGAAACACTCGAATCAACAATTCGTGCATTGAAGGAGGGAAATTAGGATGTTAAATGGCAAAGTAGCTTTGGTTACCGGTGCTTCACGTGGAATTGGCCGAACAATTGCAATTGAGCTGGCAAAAGCAGGTGCAAAAGTGGCGGTAAACTATTCTGGTAGTGAACAAAAAGCAAATGAAGTTGTTGATGAGATTAAAGCATTAGGGCAAGAAGCATTTGCGATTCAAGCGAATGTGTCAGATGCAGATTCTGTGACAAATATGGTCAAAGAAGTTATTTCCACTTTCGGCAGTCTTGATATTCTTGTTAATAACGCAGGAATCACTAGGGATAATTTATTGATGAGGATGAAAGAGGAAGAATGGGACGATGTTATTAATATTAACCTAAAAGGTGTATTTCTTAGCACGAAAGCAGTCACTAGACAAATGATGAAGCAACGTTCTGGAAAAATTATTAATATAGCTTCAATCGTGGGTGTTAGTGGAAATCCTGGACAAGCTAACTATGTTGCTGCAAAGGCTGGTGTAATCGGATTAACTAAAACAGCCGCTAAGGAATTAGCAAGCCGAAATATTACGGTGAACGCTGTAGCGCCAGGATTTATAACGACTGATATGACAGAGAAGCTTCCTGAAGACGTAAAGAATGAAATGTTAAAACTTATTCCTCTAAATAGATTTGGTGAAACAACCGATATCTCTGGAGTTGTTTTATTTCTTGCATCAGATAATAGCAACTATATGACTGGTCAAACCTTGCATATTGACGGTGGAATGGTAATGTAATAAAAGAGCCGCATGGCTATTTTTGCTAGATAAAGACATAAAGAATATTACTGAGATGAAGAAAGGCTCTTGCGCTTTTCTAGTAAAACAAAATATAATACCTTGAGGGGAGGTGAATGGAAATGGCAGATGTGTTTGAGAGAATTACAAAAATCGTGGTTGACCGCTTAGGTGTTGAGGAATCAGCAGTAACTTTAGAGGCTTCTTTTAAAGATGATCTTGGAGCGGATTCACTAGACGTAGTTGAACTTGTTATGGAACTTGAAGATGAGTTTGACATGGAAATTTCAGATGATGAGGCTGAAAAAATTGCTACAGTTGGTGACGCTGTAAATTACATAAAAAGCCAGCTATAATATTTCTTAGAATATAAGTCCCGTTAATTAAACGGGGCTTTCTCCTTGGAGGTTCATAAGGTGAAGCGGATAAATAAAGACAAAGGTAATAAATTCGCTCTAAAATTTAAAGCTTTTCAGGAGCGACTTGGAATTCATTTCCATGATGAAGGATTACTTATTCAAGCATTTACACATTCATCTTATGTGAATGAGCATCGAAAAAAGCCTCACGAAGACAATGAACGGCTTGAATTTTTAGGAGATGCTGTTTTAGAACTAACCATTTCCAAATTCCTCTTTAAAAAGTTTCCAATCATGAGTGAAGGTGAGTTAACAAAGATGCGTGCGGCAATTGTTTGTGAGCCATCATTAGTAACCTTTGCAAATGAATTAAAGTTTGGGGAACTCGTTTTACTAGGAAAAGGAGAGGAAATGACTGGTGGTAGAGAGCGACCAGCCTTACTTGCTGATGTATTTGAGGCATTTATTGGAGCGCTTTATCTTGATCTTGGATTAGAGGTTGTCAACCAGTTTTTGGATAAAACAGTCATACCTAAAATTAATGCGGGTGCTTTTTCTCATGTGATGGATTTTAAGAGTCAGCTACAAGAGCTTGTCCAGCGGGATGGAACTGGAGTTATTGAATATAAGGTTCTCCAAGAAAAGGGACCAGCCCATAGTCGTGAATTCGTTTCACGCGTTTCTTTAAATGGCGAGGAACTTGGAATAGGCACAGGACGATCGAAAAAGGAAGCTGAACAGCATGCGGCAGAAATTGCCTTACAAAAGCTGAAGAACAAACAAAAATAAGTAGCGTACCCCACGATATCGTGGGGTTATATTTTTGCCTATACAAGTATTACTAGAAAAAGACATCCAATAAAATACTTGTTTATGATAAAATATGTAGGACTTTAAATTGTAATTGAGGGGGAAGTTTATGTTCCTCAAACGTTTAGATATAGTAGGATTTAAATCGTTTGCTGAAAGAATTGCAGTAGATTTTGTACCTGGGGTTACGGCTGTCGTTGGGCCGAATGGTAGTGGTAAAAGTAATATCACTGATGGTATACGATGGGTTCTCGGAGAACAGTCAGCAAAATCATTGCGTGGGTCGAAAATGGAAGATATCATTTTCGCAGGAAGTGATAGTCGCAAAGCACTAAATGTGGCTGAAGTAACATTAACGTTGGATAACGAAGATCAATTTTTACCAATCGACTATCATGAAGTGAGTATAACTCGCCGTGTATACCGGTCTGGTGAAAGTGAGTTTTTAATAAATAAACAAGCATGTCGTTTAAAAGATATTGTGGATTTATTAATGGATTCTGGACTTGGCCGTGAAGCTTTTTCAATCATTAGTCAAGGAAAAGTAGAAGAAATTTTAAGCAGTAAAGCTGAAGAACGACGTAGCATTTTTGAAGAAGCGGCAGGGGTGTTAAAATACAAAACCCGTAAAAAGAAAGCAGAATATAAGCTTGCTGAAACACAGGAAAATTTAAATCGTGTTAACGACATCATTCATGAGCTTGAATCACAAATAGAGCCACTGCAAATCCAGTCTTCGATTGCAAAAGATTATCTTGAAAAGAAGAAAGAGCTAGAAACAATCGAAGTAGGCTTAACTGTTTATGAAATTGAAGATCTTCATGAAAAATGGGTGAAGCTATCTAAGCTTGTCGAAGAGCATAAAGAGGAAGAACTTTCTTTAAACACAAAACTCCAAGGCAAGGAAGCCAAAATTGAAGAACTACGAGCTGGTATTGAAGCGGCTGATTCATCAATTCATGAATTGCAACAACTCCTGTTAAGGACAAGTGAAGAACTTGAAAAATTAGAAGGTCGCAAAGAAGTATTAAAAGAACGCAAAAAAAATGCATCGCAAAACAAAGGCCAGCTTGAAAATTCAATTCTTGAACTTTCACAAAAGCTGGAGACTCTAAAAGAAAATAAGCAAACTGAGCAACAAGAACTTTCGAAGCTAAATGAAGAAGTTAAAGTACTTGGACAGCAGTTAAAAGAAAAGCAAACGTTACTTGCTTCGTATGACCAAAATATTGGAGAGAAAATTGAGAATTTGAAAAGCGATTATTTTGAGTTGCTTAATAAACAGGCTTCTTATCGAAATGAAATTGGCTATATTAAGGAGCAGTTTTCACAGCAGGAAGCGAAAGTAACCCGTTTAGATGAGTCCAATCAAAAATATATAGTAGAGCGCAAAGAAATTCTCGATGAGAAAGTACGTCTACAAACAAAGCTCTCTGTAATCGAACAAGAGATAAATCACCAAATTGTTTCTTTTAGAGAATTACAAGGAAAGCTAGAGAATGGAAAGAAAAACTATCAGAAACAAGAAAGCATGCTTTATCAGGCATATCAATACCTGCAACAAACGAAGTCTAGAAAAGAAATGCTTGAAGAGATGCAGGATGATTATTCTGGATTCTTCCAAGGAGTTAAGGAAGTTTTAAAAGCAAGAAATGATCAACTTGAAGGAATCGAAGGTGCAATTGCAGAATTAATTCAAGTTCCAAAAGAATATGAGACCGCTGTTGAAATCGCATTGGGTGCGGCAACACAGCATATTGTCGTGGACAATGAAAAAAATGCTAGATCTGCAATCCAGTATTTGAAGAAAAATTCGTATGGTCGAGCAACGTTTTTACCGATGAACGTCATAAAAGAACGTTCAATATCTGCAACCCAACTTGTCGCAGTTAAAGGACATCAAGCATTTATTGGAGTAGCTTCTGAATTAATTTCCTACGAAGAAAGATACCAATCTGTCATTTCCAATCTGTTAGGAACAATTATTATTACAAAAGATTTAAAAGGTGCGAATGAGCTTGCATCGCTTGTTGGGCATAGGTATCGAATTGTCACGCTTGATGGAGATGTTGTAAATCCTGGTGGTTCGATGACTGGGGGAGCTGTCAAACAAAAGTCGAATTCTTTATTAAGTAGAGGCCGTGAGCTTGAGGCAATAACAAAAAAGTTAACGGATATGGAAGTTAAAACAACAGAACTCGAAAAAACGGTCAAAGATAAGAAAAAGCTAATTGCCCAGCAAGAAGAAATGCTTGAAAAGCTCCGTCAAACAGGAGAAACATTACGCTTAAAAGAGCAAACGATTAAAGGTGAATATCGAGAAGTTGCTTTGAAAGAGCAAAACGTGAATGAGCATTTAGAATTGTATGATGATGAGAAGCAACAATATCAACTGGATAAAGAAAAGATGACAGCTCGATTAGAAGAGCTTAAGCATAAATTAGCTGCTCTTGATGAAGAGCTGCAATCTTTAGACAAGACGATTGCCCAATTAAATTCACAAAAGTCTGACCAACAAACTTCACGTGAAACAGTACAAACAGAAATAACAGAGCAAAAGGTTATTTTAGCCAGGAAAAAACAAGCACTCGAACATCAACAAGAAAAGGTGAATCGATTAGAGGAAGAGTTTAATGACGGGCACGCTAAGCTTACTGAGTTGAAAGAGGATTTAGCGCTTCTTGATAATGAAATGACTTCTAGTAATTCAGGTGAATTAGAGCTTGAAGAAGCAGCAAAGCAAAAACTAAATGATAAGAACGAAGCAATCCAAATGATTAGCAATAAGAGAGACCATCGCCTCCAACTACAAATGACTCTTGAAGATCTAGAGCGTGAATTAAAGGAATCAAGACGTCAGTACAAGCAGCTCGTAGACATTCTACAAGAGGAAGAGGTAAGGGTGAATCGCTTAGATGTTGAACTTGAGAATGGTTTAACACATCTTCGTGAGGAATATTTATTAACCTATGAGGCTGCTAAAGAACAATTTCCTCTTCAAATCGAAGTTTCCGAAGCAAGAAAGAAGGTAAAACTGATAAAGCTTGCTATTGAAGAGCTTGGTACTGTCAACCTTGGAGCAATCGACGAATATGAGAGGGTATCTGAACGCTTTACATTCTTGACAGAACAACAAAATGACCTGCAGGAAGCAAAGGATACGTTGTTTCAAGTGATTGATGAAATGGATGACGAAATGAAAAAGAGATTTGAAACTACTTTTACAAGTATTCGTTCCCATTTCGAAAAGGTTTTCCAGGCTTTATTTGGTGGTGGACGAGCAGACCTTCGTCTAACTGACCCAAATGATTTATTGAATACAGGGGTAGAAATTGTTGCTCAGCCTCCCGGGAAGAAACTCCAGAACTTAGGGCTTTTATCTGGTGGGGAAAGAGCATTAACTGCAATTGCATTGCTGTTTTCAATCCTTAAAGTACGTCCTGTTCCATTCTGTGTACTTGATGAGGTGGAGGCTGCACTTGATGAAGCAAATGTGTTCCGATTTGCGCAATATTTAAAGAAATTTAGCAATGAAACACAATTTATTGTTATTACTCATCGTAAAGGTACAATGGAAGAAGCTGATGTGCTATATGGTGTAACGATGCAGGAATCTGGAGTTTCCAAACTTGTTTCGGTTCGACTTGAAGAATCGAAGGAATTTGTATCGCAAACGTAGAACGAAAGGGGATTTACATGAGTTTCTTTAAAAAATTGAAAGACAAGATTTCAAATCAGGCTGACTCAGTAACTGAAAAATTTAAGGATGGTTTATCAAAAACTCGTAATACCTTTTCAGAGCGAGTTAATGATTTAGTTGCTCGCTATCGAAAGGTTGACGAGGACTTTTTTGAGGAACTTGAAGAAATATTAATCGCTGCAGATGTTGGCGTATCTACCGTGATGGAACTTATTGATGAATTGAAGATGGAAGTCAAACGAAGAAACATTCAAGACACAAAAGACGTTCAAAGTGTGATCTCGGAAAAACTTGTTGAGATTTACCAAGGAAACGAGGAACAATCACCCAAGCTAAATATTCAGGAGGAAGGTCTTACTGTCATTTTAGTTGTGGGTGTTAATGGAGTGGGTAAAACCACATCAATTGGTAAAATTGCAAACCGTTTAAAAAATGAGGGGAAAACTGTCCTTTTAGCAGCGGGAGATACATTCCGTGCAGGTGCAATTCAGCAGCTTGAAGTTTGGGGCGACCGTGTCGGTGTAGATGTAATCAAACAATCAGAAGGTTCAGATCCAGCAGCAGTTATGTATGATGCTGTACAAGCGGCAAAATCCCGAAACGTTGATGTCTTAATATGTGATACAGCGGGACGTCTTCAAAATAAGGTCAACCTTATGAAAGAGCTTGAAAAAGTTAAACGCGTCATTGAACGTGAATTACCGGGTGCCCCGCATGAAGTCTTACTCGTTCTTGATGCGACAACAGGACAAAACGCGTTAACCCAAGCTAAAACATTCTCAGCAGCTACTGATGTAACGGGAATTGTATTAACAAAATTAGATGGTACGGCTAAAGGCGGAATCGTCTTGGCAATTCGAAATGAACTAAACATTCCTGTAAAACTGATCGGGCTTGGGGAAAAAGTAGACGACCTTCAGGAATTTGATGCTAAAAACTACGTTTACGGTCTATTTGCAGACCTTGTCGAGAAAGCAGAAGAATAAGTAACGATCAGAGCCTGATTACACAGGCTCTTTTTTCGAGGTAGTTTGACAATGAGTATTTGATAGTAAAGTAAATTAACTTGACAACCTATTGTGAAATAGGTAAACTATGAGTTGTAAAGGTATTTCACTTAACAAGGGGGAGATACTATGCTTGAAAAAACAACGAGAATGAATTATCTATATGATTTCTATCAATCGTTGTTAACGCCAAAGCAAAGAAACTATATGTCTTTATATTACCTAGATGACTTTTCCCTTGGTGAAATAGCAGAGGAATATGAAATTAGTCGTCAAGCTGTCTATGATAATATCAAGCGTACAGAGACAATGCTTGAAGAGTACGAGGAAAAACTGTTACTATTTCAGAAATTTCAAGAGCGAAGAACACTGATTGCCGAGCTAAAACGACTTTCTCATCAATATGATGATAGCGCAGAGCTTCAAAATGTGATACAGTTGCTTGAGAAATTAGAATAAGGGGCGGTGAAAAAATGGCATTTGAAGGATTAGCCGACCGACTGCAAGGGACACTACAGAAAATTCGTGGTAAGGGAAAAGTATCAGAATCCGATGTAAAGGAAATGATGCGAGAAGTACGTCTAGCACTACTTGAAGCAGACGTAAACTTCAAAGTTGTAAAAGATTTTGTAAAGCGTGTCAGCGAACGAGCTGTTGGACAAGAGGTAATGAAAAGCTTAACACCAGGACAACAAGTTATAAAAGTTGTTCAGCAGGAGCTTACAGCCCTTATGGGTGGAGAGCAAAGCAAAATTGCGGTTGCCAAAAGACCGCCAACCGTTATTATGATGGTTGGTTTACAGGGTGCAGGTAAAACCACAACTACTGGGAAGCTTGCCAACCTATTACGTAAAAAACACAATCGTAAACCACTTCTTGTTGCTGCAGATATCTATCGTCCAGCTGCGATTGACCAATTACAAACATTGGGCAAACAACTTAATATGCCGGTCTTTTCACTTGGAGATCAGGTAAGTCCTGTTGAAATAGCAAAACAAGCAATTGATAAGGCAAAAGAAGAGCATCATGATTATGTGTTGATCGATACAGCAGGACGTTTGCACATTGATGAGGAATTGATGGACGAGCTTAAACAAGTCAAAGAAGTTACTCAGCCTGATGAGATTTTCCTTGTTGTTGACGCAATGACAGGTCAGGATGCAGTCAATGTCGCGCAAAGCTTTAATGATTTACTTGGTTTAACGGGTGTCGTTTTAACGAAGCTTGATGGGGATACCCGTGGTGGTGCAGCATTATCAGTTAAAGCTGTTACAAACACACCAATTAAATTTGTGGGTCTTGGTGAAAAATTAGATGCTCTAGAACCATTCCATCCTGAACGTATGGCTTCACGTATTTTAGGGATGGGGGATGTGCTTTCGCTCATCGAAAAAGCCCAAGCTTCCGTTGATGAAGATAAAGCCAAAGAGCTAGAAAAGAAATTTAAGTCTATGTCGTTTACATTTGACGATTTCCTCGAACAGTTAGCACAGGTGCGTAAAATGGGTCCTCTTGATGAGGTTCTTGGTATGCTCCCAGGTGCTAACAAAATGAAGGGTCTGAAGAATGTTCAGGTTGATGATAAACAAATCGGTCATGTCGAGGCTATCATTCGTTCTATGACAAAGGCCGAGAGGGAACAACCTGAGATCATCAATTCAAGTCGTAAAAAACGAATTGCAAAAGGTAGCGGTCGAACTGTTCAAGAAGTAAACCGTCTCTTAAAGCAATTTGAAGACATGAAGAAAATGATGAAGCAAATGACAAATATGACAAAAGGTAAGAAAAAAGGATTCAAATTTCCTTTTATGTAATACCTAGTCCTAGTTGTCCAGCTTCAGGCGCTATCGGCTCGAGGTCATAAGCCAATCGCTTCTGAAGGCAAAAAACGCCTTCTGTCAGCGCTTTTCTTATGCTTGTCGCCGATGAACGAGCGCCCTGCGCTTTTCTATTTAAAATGTAGTAATAATAACCATTTCATTGATGTAAAGAAAAAACACTTTACAAACAGATGTGGAACAGTTAATATTATATCTTGTTGAAATATTTTCGGAGGTGCTATATAAAATGGCAGTAAAAATTCGTTTAAAACGCATGGGAGCAAAAAAATCTCCTTTCTATCGTATCGTTGTAGCTGATTCTCGTTCACCACGTGATGGACGTCAAATTGAAACAGTAGGAACTTACAACCCAGTTGTTCAACCTGCAGAAGTTAAAATTGATGAAGAATTAGCATTAAAATGGTTGCAAAATGGTGCTAAACCATCTGACACAGTTCGTAACTTGTTCTCAAAACAAGGAATTATGGAGAAATTCCATAACGCAAAAAACGGTAAGTAATGGGTAACTTACAGATGAAAGAGTTAATTAGAACAATCGTACAGCCACTGGTTGATCATCCTGAAGAAGTCGAAGTTACTGAAGACTCAGACGACCGTAATATCACTTATTTGCTAAGCGTAAATAAAGAAGATATGGGTAAAGTTATCGGGAAGCAAGGCCGTGTTATTAAGGCGATTAGAACTGTTGTCTATGCAGCAGGAACAGGACATAATAAACGAATTCATCTAGAAATTAACGAATAATCATTAAAAAGGGAGAGGGTAACCTCCCCCTTTTTTTCTATAAAAAAATCATGAGGGTTGTGTGCGTGTGAAAATCATCCAAACGGTTGAAGTTAAACAAATCTTAACGGATAATAGCAAAACAAAGCTCATTGATTCATTACAAACCAATAAAAATCAACTACTTAAAGAATGCCAGCAGCTCAAGTTTGAACTAAAAAAGATGGAAAAGCTTAAGAAATTTGATTCTGCGAAAATTAACCTTTATTTCACTAATGAAATTAACCTTAGGCAAGAAAAAATCAAACAATTTGAGTTCCAAATCGAACAAATACATATGCTACCATTAGGCAGTGAAATAAAAGAAAAAGAAGTACAATCTCTTATTGATATAAATGTAGGGGATAACTGGGATGAAGTAACAACTGCACGAACAATTATAATTAAAGAAGGAATAGTTGAAGAAATTCGTTAGAGGTGAAATAAATGGACAAGTGGTATAACGTCGGAAAAATTGTAAATACACATGGAATCAGAGGCGAGGTTCGCATTATCTCAAGAACGGATTTTCCTGAAGAGCGTTATAAGGTTGGAAATACACTACATATCTTTATAGCAGATAAAGAACCTATAGAAGTTACAGTCCAATCGCACCGAACTCATAAAAATTTTGATTTAGTTACATTTGAGGGCTACGATAACGTTAATGACGTCGAGCAGTTTAAAGACTCCCTAGTGAAAGTACATGAAAGTCAACTCGGTGAATTAGAGGAAGGAGAATACTACTTCCACGAAATTATTGGCTGTACTGTTGTAACAGAGGAAGGCGAAGAATTAGGCTCTATCAAAGAAATATTAACACCAGGTGCGAATGATGTGTGGGTTGTAAAAGGTGCAAAGGGTAAGGAAATTTTGATTCCGTTTATTGATGATATCGTGAAAGAAATTGATATTGAAGAAAAAAGAATCACCATTCACCTTATGGAAGGATTAATTTAACATGAAAATTGATATCTTAACCCTTTTTCCAAATATGTTTAATGGTGTACTTGGTGATTCCATATTAAAAAAGGCACAAGAAAAAGAGAAAGTTTCGTTTAGGGTCGTAAATTTTCGTGAATATGCCGATAACAAGCATCAAAAAGTTGATGACTATCCTTATGGTGGTGGAGCTGGAATGGTATTAATGCCACAGCCCATCTTTGATGCCGTTGAAGATCTCACTAAACAAACGGAATCAAAACCTAAAGTTATACTCTTATGCCCACAGGGAGAGAGATTTACCCAGCGGAAAGCCGAACAATTGGCAAAGGAAGATCATTTAATTTTTATTTGTGGTCACTATGAGGGCTATGATGAACGGATAAGAGAAAATCTAAGTACGGAGGAAATTTCAATTGGTGATTTTGTCTTAACTGGTGGTGAACTTGCAGCAATGGTTATCTCAGATAGTGTTGTTCGACTTTTACCAGGAGTATTAGGTAATGAGGACTCACCAGTGCTCGATTCTCATAGTACGGGATTACTAGAACACCCTCATTATACAAGACCAGCAGATTTTAGAGGAATGACAGTACCTGATGTCCTTTTATCTGGAAATCATATGCATATTGAGGAATGGCGGGAAAAAGAATCACTAAGACGAACATATAAAAGAAGGCCTGATTTACTTGAAAGCTATCAACTTTCACCAAAGCAAGAAAAATGGTTAAAAGAAATTAAAATAGATGAAGAGTAACTATTGCAACGGTAACAGAATTATGGTAATATACTCTTTGTGACTTGGGCAAATTGTCCGTTGTCTTATTAAGATGTTCCGCTGCAATGAATGAATATTGGTAAGAGCATCTGTTGGAAGGAGTTGAAAAGACGATGCAAAACATTATTGAAGAAATCACAAAAGAACAATTAAGAACTGACCTTCCTGTTTTCCGTCCTGGAGATACAGTACGTGTACACGTTAAAGTTATCGAGGGTACTCGTGAGCGTGTTCAGGTATATGAAGGTGTTGTGATTAAGCGTCGTGGTGGTGGAATTAGCGAAACTTTCACTGTTCGTAAGGTATCTTACGGAGTTGGTGTTGAACGTACATTCCCAGTGCATACACCAAAAATTGCGAAGCTTGAAGTAGTACGCCGTGGTAAAGTACGCCGTGCGAAATTATACTACTTACGCGAACTTCGTGGTAAAAAAGCACGTATTAAAGAAATTCGATAATAAACGAGAAAGGAGCTTGTATAAAATTAACAAGCTCCTTTTACATTTGCGCAAATTCTATTTATAATAGTAGGATAATACATACTATATTCTAATATAAAAAAACTATTTGGTAGATGAGAAAAGAACAGGTGGAGGAGCAATGATGGCCAAACAAAAAAATGAACTTTGGGAATGGATTAAAGCGCTAGCCATTGCTGTCATATTAGCAGCAGTAATCCGTTATTTTTTCTTTGCACCGATTGTGGTAGACGGGCTTTCAATGATGCCAACCTTACATCACCAAGACCGTATGATTGTGAATAAGATTGGCTATAAGGTTGGTAAACCAGATCGCTTCGACATCGTAGTCTTCCATGCAACAGTCGAAAAAGATTACATCAAGCGGATAATTGGATTACCTGGTGATCGAATTGAATATAAAAACGATATCCTCTACATTAATGATGAACCGTACGAAGAACCCTATCTTGATGAATATAAGAAGAACCTAATTGATGGACCACTTACAGATCCATTTATTTTAGAAGAAGTGCCAGAAGGTCACCTGTTTGTTATGGGGGACAATCGCCGCTACAGTAAGGACTCACGCCATATCGGTCCAGTTCCAATCAGCGAAGTCCTAGGTGAAACAAGCCTTATCTATTGGCCACTATCTGATTTTGGTATTGTAAAATAGGTTATAAAACAACTTTCAAAAAAATTAACCATATAAGTTGGTGAAGATATTGACAATTCAATGGTTTCCAGGCCATATGGCAAAAGCGAGAAGACAGGTCACAGAAAAACTCTCTCTCATCGATATTGTATTCGAACTTGTAGATGCTAGGATTCCTGCATCATCCCGAAACCCAATGATTGATGAAATCATAAAAAATAAACCAAGACTTCTCCTTTTGAATAAAGCAGACATGGCCGATCCAAAAGTAACAAAAGAATGGATTTCATATTATAAAGAAAACGGTGTACATGCCCTCGCTATTAATTCACAAGAAGGTAATGGCATGAAACAAATCGTTAGTGAAGCAAAGGTAATTTTAAAAGAGAAATTTGATAAAATGGCTGCTAAAGGGATTCGACCACGCGCAATACGAGCATTAATTGTAGGGATTCCGAATGTCGGTAAATCGACATTAATTAATCGCTTAGCAAAGAAAAACATTGCACAAACGGGTGACCGTCCTGGTATTACGAAAGCTCAGCAATGGATCAAGGTTGGTAAAGAGCTAGAGCTCCTTGATACACCGGGAATTCTTTGGCCAAAATTCGAGGATCAAGAAGTTGGTCTTAAATTAGCAACTACTGGAGCTATTAAAGATACAATTCTAAATCTGCAGGATATTGCTGTGTATGCCCTAAGATTTTTAGAAGAAAATTATCCTGAGAATTTAAAAGAACGTTTTGGTCTTGAAGAAATTCCAGATGATATCGTATTGCTATTTGATGAAATTGCCAAACGTCGTGGTAGCATGATGTCTGGTGGATTTGTAGACTATGATAAAACAGCTGAATTAATTATTCGAGAAATTCGTACTGAAAAATTAGGCAGGCTTACATTTGAGAAACCTTAAGGTTCGCTATTTAGCGAGCCTTCATTTTTTTTCAATAATGACGATATTAAGTACATAGAGTACGAGAAATAGAAGGTGAAAGCATGTCACAATTGACAATCAAAGAAATCGAAAAAAAATTAGCCGTGATACATGATGAACAGGACCCGTTTCTAAAAGACTGTGAAAATGATTCCCGCAAAGGGGTTAAAGTTCTATTGCAACGATGGAGAAAGAAAAAAGCCGAAGAAAAGGCCCTAGAGCAACAGTTTAAAGAAATGAACCAATATGAACAAGATCTTTATAATAGGGGGTATCATATTATAGCAGGTGTCGATGAAGTAGGTCGTGGCCCATTGGCAGGACCTGTAGTTGCGGCTGCTGTCATTTTACCTCAAGACGCCTTTTTACCGGGCCTAAATGATTCAAAAAAACTAACGGAGCAAAAGCGAGAAGAATTATTTCAACAAATAACAGAGTGTGCGATTTCTATTGGTATTGGGATCATACCAGCAAAAGTTATTGATGAAGTAAATATTTATCAAGCAACAAAACAAGCAATGAAACAAGCACTTTTGGGTCTTTCTGAAAAACCCGATCATCTTTTAGTTGACGCAATGGAAATACCAATTGATATCCCTCAAACTTCAATCATTAAAGGCGATTCAAAAAGTGTTTCAATAGCAGCGAGCTCAATTATTGCTAAAGTGACTAGAGACCGATTAATGGTTCGCTTAAGTCATGAATATCCGCAATTTGGGTTCGAAAAGCATATGGGATATGGTACAGCATATCATCTTGATGCGCTAAAAAAATATGGCGTTACATATGAACATCGACGTTCATATGCCCCAATTCGAGAGTTAATAGAGGTAAAATGATGATTCCAATTCATTTAATTCAAGCATTATTTAAGAGTGGAGCTGTACATAAGCTTCACTCTCTTTCAAATTTAAGGCAAGAAGAACAAAAAACACAAAGTTCTTCCACCAACCTATCGAGCTTATTAACAGCTAATACGAGTGAAATCTCTAAATATAGCTCCCAACATAGTCCTTTACATCAAATGGACACAGTTGACCTAACATCAAATGACTCAAGCCAATTTCTTCAACAACAATTTATTTTTCATACCCCAGATAATAAGAACATATCACTTCGGATGTCTGGAAGGAAGAAAAATGGGGAAATTGACTCTGATTTTTGTCGTCTACTCTTTTCGCTTGAACTCAAAAATTTAAATGAAGTGGTCATTGATGTTAAGGTTCAAAATCGCATTTTATCAATAGTCATCTTTAATCAATCAGAAGGAATCAAGTCTTTAGTTAGAGAATTGAAATCAACACTCCGAGCTAATATAGAACCATTAGGGTATCAGCTTTCATCTATAAAAATAAGTAACCCAATAGAGAGGGACAAAGTGATTGGTCAAACTGATTCAACTATTGATCATGAAAGAGTAGATCTGAAAATATGAAAAAATTACAAAAGAACAAAACGAAAATGGCTGTTGCTTTGTCATACAACGAAAAAATAGATTCTGAGCCTAAGGTAATTGCAAAAGGTAGAGGACTAGTCGCTAAAAAAATAATTGATAAGGCCAAGGAACATGAAGTTCCGATACAAGAGGATACAGTTTTAGTAGAGTTATTGGGGGAACTTAGATTAAATGAGGGGATTACTGAAGATTTATATCAAGTCATTGCAGAAATTTTTGCTTTTGTTTACCAAATAGATAAAAACCTTGAAGAATCTAAAAAATAGTTTCGTGGTATAGTAAATTAGTCATTATTTGCAGAAAAAATAACAAATTCAATCGAAATGGTAGACAAGTAGTTAATTCAGTTATAAAATGAAAGCGCAGTCTAATTTTGTCGAGTTAACGTCATAAAGATTTGGGAAAAAAACCCTATCTCAGTATGATGTGAATTTCTATGCAAATATGATTTTTCGGAAAAATTATAATTGTCATAGAAAGTTTAAAAAAGAAAATGTATAATAACATTTGGACTGACAAAAAATTCTTTGCTTTTATACATAAGAATGGAGGATGGGAAATGAATATCCATGAGTATCAAGGAAAAGAGATCCTCAGAAAATATGGGGTAGCTGTTCCAAATGGTAAGGTTGCTTTCACGGTTGATGAGGCTGTTGAAGCTGCAAAAGAACTTGGTTCCCAAGTTTGTGTTGTTAAAGCACAAATTCACGCAGGGGGTCGTGGTAAAGCGGGTGGAGTTAAAGTAGCGAAAAACCTAGATGAGGTTCGTACATATGCTAATGAAATCCTAGGTAAAACGCTTGTAACTCACCAAACAGGACCAGAAGGTAAAGAAGTAAAGCGTCTTCTTATTGAAGAAGGCTGCGATATTAAAAAAGAGTACTACATTGGACTAGTACTTGATCGTGCTACTTCTCGCGTTGTTTTAATGGCATCTGAAGAAGGTGGAACAGAAATCGAAGAGGTTGCTGAAAAAACACCTGAAAAGATTTTCAAAGAAGTAATCGACCCTGTAGTTGGATTATTACCATTCCAAGCTCGTCGAATTGCTTTCAACATTAATATTCCAAAAGAATTAGTGAATCAAGCTGTTAAATTTATGACTGCTTTATACACTGCATTCGTTGAAAAAGATTGCTCAATTGCTGAAATTAACCCATTAGTTGTAACAGGCGATGGTAAAGTAATGGCACTTGATGCTAAATTAAACTTTGATTCTAACGCATTATACCGTCAAAAAGACGTTCTTGAGTACCGTGATTTAGACGAAGAAGATGTAAAAGAAATTGAAGCATCTAAATATGATTTAAGCTATATTTCACTAGACGGAAACATCGGATGTATGGTAAACGGTGCAGGTCTGGCTATGTCTACAATGGACATTATTAAGCACTACGGTGGCGATCCCGCGAACTTCCTTGATGTTGGGGGCGGCGCAACTGCTGAGAAAGTTACTGAAGCATTCAAAATCATTTTATCTGATGAAAACGTTAAAGGTATTTTCGTAAATATCTTTGGTGGAATTATGAAGTGTGATGTAATCGCAGAAGGTGTTGTAACCGCAACGAAAGAAGTAGGCTTGGAAATTCCTCTAGTAGTACGTCTTGAAGGAACAAACGTAGATTTAGGTAAAAAGATTTTACAAGAATCTGGTCTGAACATTACTGCTGCAGAATCAATGGCAGACGGTGCACAAAAAATCGTATCACTAGTAGGATAGAAAGGCAGGGGACAAACATGGGTGTTTTTGTTAATAAAGATACAAAAGTAATTGTTCAAGGGATAACAGGTGCTACTGCATTATTCCATACAAAACAAATGCTTGAATACGGTACTAAAATTGTTGGTGGTACTTCACCTGGTAAAGGTGGAACTGAAGTAGAAGGTGTTCCTGTATTTAATACTGTAAAAGAAGCAGTAGAACAAACAGGTGCAACAGCATCGGTAATTTATGTTCCTGCTCCATTTGCAGCAGACGCAATTATCGAAGCAGTTGATGCAGAATTAGACTTAGCAATCTGTATTACTGAGCATATTCCAGTTTTAGACATGGTAAAAGTGAAACGCTATATGGAAGGTAAGAAGACTCGTTTAGTAGGTCCTAACTGTCCTGGTGTAATCACTGCTGATGAATGTAAAATCGGAATCATGCCTGGATATATTCATAAAAAAGGACATGTAGGTGTTGTATCACGTTCTGGTACATTAACTTATGAGGCTGTACATCAATTAACACAAGCTGGAATTGGTCAAACAACTGCAGTTGGTATTGGTGGAGACCCTGTAAACGGAACGAACTTCATCGATGTGTTAAAAGCATTTAACGAAGATGAAGAAACATATGCGGTTATCATGATTGGTGAAATCGGTGGAACAGCTGAAGAAGAAGCTGCTGAATGGGTTAAAGCAAACATGACTAAGCCAGTTGTTGGATTTATCGGTGGACAAACTGCACCTCCAGGAAAGCGTATGGGCCATGCTGGTGCAATTATTTCTGGTGGTAAGGGTACTGCTGCTGAAAAGATCAAAACAATGAATGAATGTGGAATTAAGGTCGCTGAAACACCATCAGTAATGGGTGAAACGTTAATTTCTGTTCTTAAAGAAAAAGGTTTATACGAAAAGTGTAAAACTCACTAATAAAAACACGAAAGAGGCAGTTCTTGTCTAAGAACTGTCTTTTTCTGATGAAAAAAAGGAGAAATATATGGACAAATTTCGAGAAAACCTAATACATCTTCACCACTGCCGAGGAATAGGTTGGAAGTCAATTTTTAAAATTCTACAGCATGATTCGACCCTCTCCCAAATTTATAAATACCCCCCATCCTTTTATGAAAAAATCCTTCCTTTGTCTAAAAATCAACTAACTATTTTTCTAAAAGATTTGCATTCTTTATCAATCCAAAGTATGCTAAAACAATATAACGATAATAACGTGGGGATTATTACCATATTTGATCAAGAGTATCCTAGACTATTGAAACAGATTTATGATCCACCATGGGTCATTTATACGCTTGGGGACAAATCTTTATTAAATAGTAAGAAATTATTAAGTGTTGTTGGTTCACGTACACCATCATCAACAAGTTTACAAAGTATGACAAAGGTCTTAGAACCTTTGATTAAGCAAAATTGGGTATTGGTTAGTGGTTTAGCGCGTGGTATTGATACAATGGGACACCAATTAGCAATCCGAAATAATGGAAAAACAATTGCAGTCATCGCTGGCGGTCTTCATCATATTTATCCTCACGAGAACAAAGAGTTAGCAACTACCATCACTCAGAATCATATACTTATTTCTGAATATCCCCCTTCCACAAAGCCCGAAAAATGGCAGTTTCCGATGCGAAATCGAATTATTAGTGGTTTAACTCAAGGAACTCTAGTTGTTGAAGCAAAAGAAAGAAGCGGTTCTTTAATTACCGCTGATCAAGCTCTAAACCAAGGCAGAGAGGTCTTTGCGATACCAGGTTCGATATTAGAACCTACATGTGTAGGAACAAATAAGTTAATCCAATCTGGAGCAAAATTGGTCCTTACAAGCGAGGATATTTTATCAGAAATTCGTACTTTTGAATGAAAATAACTAGTTAAAATGTATAAAAATAAATTTAACAGTTTGACAAACGGTACATGAATATTTAATAATATGGAGGATTTAACTTATTCAGTGGGGTTTAAACCCCACTGAATAAGTCAAAGCTTCCGGCGGATGCCACAGATTTTTAGAGGTAGTTTTTCGAGCAAGCTCGAAAAAATCTGGGCGCAAATACGCCAAGGCGCATTTGATTACGGTAACTTAGGTAAAATTTATTATAAATGGAAAATTAATTTAACCTCTAAGGAGGAAGCGATACATGTCGGACTATTTAGTCATAGTTGAATCACCAGCAAAAGCAAAAACAATTGAGAGATATTTGGGGAAAAAATACAAGGTAAAGGCTTCAATGGGCCATGTACGAGATCTCCCAAGAAGTCAAATGGGTGTAGATGCAAAAAACGATTTCGAAGTAAAATATATTACTATTCGTGGAAAAGGCCCTGTATTAAAGGAATTAAAGACAGCCGCTAAGAAGGCAAAGAAAGTCTATCTAGCAGCCGACCCCGACCGCGAAGGAGAAGCAATCGCTTGGCATTTGGCTCACTCGTTAGATCTTGATATAACCTCTGATTGTCGAGTTGTATTTAACGAAATTACAAAGGATGCCATTAAAGAGTCCTTTAAACATCCACGTCCAATAAATCAGGCACTAGTAGATGCACAACAAGCAAGACGTGTTCTTGACAGATTAGTAGGCTATAATATTAGCCCTTTGCTTTGGAAGAAAGTAAAGAAGGGTTTAAGTGCGGGACGAGTTCAATCAGTAGCAGTTAGATTGATTATTGATAGAGAAAAAGAGATTCAAGATTTTGAACCGGAAGAATATTGGTCAATCAAAGCGAACTTTTTGAAAGAAAATGAAAATGTACAATTTGAAGGGCAATTTTACGGTGTAAATGGAAAAAAACTAGAGTTAACAAATGTGGCTGAGGTAGAAGATATCCTTTCTCAAATTGAAGCTGAATTCTCTGGGAGTGATGAAGAGTTAACAGCGGTGATTTCTAAGAAAGCGAAATCATTTACCATTACTTCTGTCACAAAAAAAGAGCGAAAAAGAAATCCAGCACCACCATTTATCACTTCTTCCCTACAACAGGAAGCAGCACGTAAATTAAATTTCCGTGCAAAGAAAACAATGATGCTCGCACAACAATTATATGAAGGAATTGACCTAGGCAAGGAAGGAACAGTTGGTCTAATCACATACATGCGTACAGATTCAACTCGAATTTCAGATACAGCCGTTGCCGAAAGCTCCCAATATATTGAACAGACATTTGGAAAACAATTTTTAACAGATACGAAAAGAAAAGAGAAAAAAGGTGCGAATACACAGGATGCTCACGAAGGGATTCGCCCGACATCAGTATTCAGAGAACCAAATAGTGTGAAGCAATATTTAAGTCGAGATCAATTAAGATTGTATAAATTGATTTGGGAGCGATTTGTTGCAAGTCAAATGGCATCAGCAATCATGGATACGATGAGTGTTGACCTAAATTATGGAGACGTTGTGTTCAGAGCCACTGGTTCAAAAGTAAAATTCCCTGGATTTATGAAGGTTTATGTTGAGGGTAATGATGACAATGTTGAAGAAAAAGAGAATATGCTACCTGATTTAAAAGAGGGTGACCGTGTATTTGCTACAGATATTGATCCGAAGCAACACTTTACACAGCCACCTCCTAGATATACGGAAGCTCGACTTGTTAAAACCATGGAGGAACTTGGTATAGGAAGACCGTCCACTTATGCACCAACTCTTGATACGATCCAGAAAAGAGGATATGTGTCATTAGATAATAAGCGGTTTGTGCCTACAGAATTAGGGGAAATCGTAGATGAGTTAATGCTCGAATTCTTCCCGAGAATTTTAGATGTAGAATTTACTGCAAAAATGGAGCATGACCTTGATGAAATTGAAGAAGGAAAAACACAATGGATCAAAATTATCGATGAATTTTATCAAGACTTTGAGAAAAGATTAGAAGTTGCAGAATCAGAAATGAAGGAAGTTGAGATTAAGGATGAACCTGCAGGGGTGGATTGTGAAAACTGTGGTCATCCTATGGTTTACAAAATGGGCCGCTATGGCAAATTCATGGCTTGTTCAAATTTTCCTGATTGTCGCAATACAAAACCGATTGTAAAAGAAATCGGGGTTCCTTGTCCGAAATGTGAAAAAGGAAATATTGTTGAGAGAAAAAGCAAGAAGAAAAGAATCTTTTATGGTTGCGATCAATACCCAGAATGTGATTTTCTATCTTGGGATAAACCACTTGCTCGGAAATGTCCAAAGTGTGAAAGCCTGTTAGTTGAGAAAAAGCTCAAAAAAGGAATACAGGTACAATGTGCCCAGTGTGATTATAAAGAAGAAACTCAGAAGTAACATGTGGTGGTGAGCAAATAACAGCTCACCACTTTCCATTTTTCATCTAAAAAAGCGGATTTCTTACGCAATTCAGAATTTTGTAAAAAAATCAGAGTTTTTATTTGCAAGGGCTACTAAATTGTGATAATATTTAGTAGCCCTTGTGAGGTGAAAATATTGGAAGATGTGAACAAATCGTTACAGTTATTCAAAGAATATTTACAAATCGAGAAAAATTATTCAGAATATACTATTGTGCATTATGAACAATCAATCGAACATTTTTTCTTATTTATGAAACGAGAAACGATCTCAAATCTTACTGACGTAACATATTCCGATGTGCGTTTGTATCTAACTGAGCTTTATAAGAAACAATATGCAAGACGTACTGTTGCAAAAAAAATATCAACATTGCGCAGTTTTTTTAATTTCCTCTTAAGGGAAAAGGTTATTTCTCAAAATCCTTTTATTCTGGTGTCATTACCGAAAAGGGAACAAAGACTTCCCCATTTTTTATATGAAGAAGAATTGGAAAAGCTATTCAGAGTATCGGATGTTTCAACTAGCTTAGGGCAACGGGATCAAGCGTTACTTGAATTACTATATGCGACTGGAATCCGTGTGAGTGAATGCTGTAAGCTAACACTCCAGGACTTGGACTTTTCAACAGGAACTGTGTTTGTTCACGGAAAGGGAAATAAACAGCGATATGTACCTTTTGGAAGCTACGCTGAACAAACGCTAACCAACTATATTTCCATAGGTCGCAAGGAATTACTTGAAAAAGCTTCAGTACATACAAACCATTTATTTCTTAATTTCCGGGGTGGACCTCTAACAACAAGAGGAGTCAGGTTAATCTTAAATAATATGATAAAGAAGACATCCTCTACAATTCATATTAGTCCACACGTATTAAGACATACTTTTGCTACACATCTTTTAAACGAGGGCGCTGATATGAGGTCTGTACAAGAACTGCTGGGCCATGAAAGTTTGTCATCAACACAAGTGTATACACATGTTACAAAGGATCATTTGCGAAATATCTATAAGTCCTCACATCCACGTGCATAAGGAGGTTGTTTGAGAAATGTCTAATTTTCATGCAACAACAATATTCGCTGTAAAACATAAAGGAAAATCAGCAATGGCAGGTGATGGTCAAGTTACCTTTGGAAATGCCGTTGTTATGAAACATACAGCAAGAAAGGTACGAAAACTATTTCAAGGAAGGGTTATTGCCGGGTTTGCAGGATCGGTCGCAGATGCGTTTACCCTATTTGAAATGTTTGAAGGACGCCTAGAAGAGTTTAATGGAAATTTGCAAAGGGCCGCGGTTGAACTTGCAAAAGAATGGAGAAGTGACAAAGTTCTCCGTAAATTAGAGGCAATGCTAATTGTGATGGATGAGAAGGACTTGCTTCTGATTTCTGGAACAGGAGAAGTAATTGAGCCAGATGATGGGATTTTGGCAATTGGCTCTGGTGGGAATTACGCGCTTTCTGCAGGACGTGCATTGAAAAAATATTCAGGCGATCATTTAACTGCAAGAGAAATTGCAAAAGCTTCATTAGAAATCGCGAGTGAAATTTGTGTGTATACAAATGAAAATATTATAGTTGAAGAACTATAAGGAGGGGACTACTTTGAAGACGAATCTAACCCCAAGACAGATTGTAGAAAAATTAGATCAATACATTATTGGCCAACATGAAGCAAAAAGAGCTGTGTCAGTGGCATTAAGAAATCGATATCGTCGTAACCTGCTTAATGAAAAGCTAAGAGATGAAATTGTACCCAAGAATATTTTGATGATCGGGCCAACTGGAGTTGGTAAAACTGAAATAGCTAGACGACTAGCAAAACTAGTTGGTGCACCTTTTATCAAAGTAGAAGCAACGAAATTTACAGAAGTTGGATATGTCGGACGTGATGTTGAATCAATGGTTCGAGATTTAGTCGAAACGTCAGTTCGCCTCGTTAAAGAGGATAAAATGATTCAAGTATCGGAACGTGCTGAGGAAAATGCAAATAAACGAATTGTTGAACTACTTGTCCCGAGCGCTAAAAAGCAAACATCTTATAAAAACCCGCTTGAGATGCTTTTTGGAGGCAATAACAATGAGCCTGAAGTCGAGAAAACAAATGAAGAAGAAAGTTTGAGTGAACGAAGAAAGCGAATGGCGCATAAACTTGCACTTGGTGAGCTCGAGGATTATTATGTAACTGTCGAAGTAGAGGAGCAACAGGCATCTATGTTCGACCTATTCCAAGGCTCTGGTATGGAAAATATGGGAATGAATATGCAGGATGCACTAAGCAACCTCATGCCGAAAAAACGTAAAAAGCGTAAATTAACAGTCAAAGAAGCTCGTAAAGTCTTAACAAATGAAGAAGCAGCCAAACTAATTGATATGGATGAAGTAACACAGGAAGCTATAAATCGTGCTGAGCAATCAGGTATTATTTTTATTGATGAGATCGATAAGGTTGCAGGTAAAAGTCATAATTCTTCTTCTGCAGATGTTTCAAGAGAAGGAGTCCAACGTGATATTTTACCGATTGTAGAAGGTTCAACAGTTGTTACCAAATATGGTTCTGTCAAAACAGATCATATGCTATTTATTGCAGCTGGAGCTTTTCATATGTCAAAGCCTTCAGATTTAATACCTGAATTACAAGGTCGTTTTCCGATTCGTGTAGAGCTTACTAAGTTAACAGTAGATGATTTCTATCGTATCTTAGTTGAGCCAGATAATGCATTATTGAAACAATATTCAGCATTATTAGAAACAGAAGGTATACAACTTGAATTTTCTGACGATGCTATTCGTAAGATAGCTGAAGTTGCCTTTCAAGTGAATCAGGATACAGATAATATTGGTGCTCGCCGTCTACATACAATTTTGGAGAGACTATTAGAGGACTTATCATTTGAAGCGCCGGACATTACGATGGAAAAAATCACAATTACTCCTCAATATGTCGATGAGAAATTGAGTACAATTGTGAAAAACAAAGATTTAAGTCAGTTTATTTTGTAAGATTATCAGGAGGAACAAGAAAATGCCATTATTAGAAAGAACTAGAAAAATTAATGCAATGCTGCAAAATGCAGCAGGTAAACCAGTTAACTTCAAGGAAATGTCAGAAACACTAACCGACGTAATTGGAGCGAATACCTTCTTATTAAGTCGTCGTGGAAAACTTCTTGGTTTTGCTATCAAGCAAACGATTGAAAATGAAAGAATTAAGAAAATGATTGAGGATCGTCATTTCCCTGAAGAATACACACAAAGCTTATTCAACATCCAAGAAACTTCATCTAACCTTGATATTGAAAGTGATTATACTGCTTTTCCAATTGAGAACAAGGAATTGTTCAAAAATGGATTAACAACGATCGTTCCAATTATCGGTGGTGGTGAACGATTAGGAACACTAATCCTTTCAAGACTTGATGAAAGATTTGAAGACGATGATTTAATTTTAGCTGAATACGGTGCAACAGTTGTTGGTATGGAAATTCTACGTGAAAAAGCAGAAGAAATTGAAGAAGAAGCTAGAAGCAAAGCTGTTGTTCAGATGGCTATCAGTTCATTATCTTATAGTGAATTTGAAGCAATTGAACATATCTTTGAAGAGTTAAACGGCAACGAAGGATTATTAGTTGCAAGTAAAATTGCAGATCGCGTGGGAATAACAAGATCCGTTATCGTTAACGCATTAAGAAAGCTTGAAAGTGCTGGTGTAATTGAGTCTCGTTCACTAGGAATGAAAGGTACTTACATTAAAGTACTAAACGATAAATTCTTATTAGAATTAGAAAAACTAAAATCACATTAAATAATAAGAAAAACGAAGATGGATTTCACATCTTCGTTTTTTTATTTGCATCCCTTATTATAAAAGTGATTCATAACATAATTTGTCGAGTTTTTGAAGTGGAAATATGTACTTGACGATATTTGTAAAAAACACGTGAAACTCCTCCTATGAAATTCTATAATGATAAACAGAAACTATGAGTAGAAAGTCCTAAATTGTCGAAAAATATCACTTTTTATCGCAAGCTTCATAGACAGATAGAATTAATTTCATTACAATGAAAAAGGAGTTAATACGATTCGTTATATTTATTCGGATGATAGTACTTTTTTGTGAGGGGTTTATATGAAACTTTTTTCTAATACAATACATTCGCTTGAAAAAGCTTTGGATTATTCAGCTTTAAGACAGAAGGTCATTTCAAATAATATAGCAAATGTGGATACACCAAATTATAAAGCGCAAGATGTGAGCTTTAAAAATCTTCTTGCTAATGAGACGGATAGCCTAATGAGAGCTAATCGAACAAATGAAAAACATATCGAATTTACAAGTAGCAAACGTTCGAACAGTCCGCTCATTGCAAAGAATGATACTGCATATAACCATAATGGTAATAATGTCGATATCGATAAGGAAATGGCACTACTAGCAGAAAACCAAATCTATTATAATGCCATAACACAAAGAATAAGCGGTAAATTCAATACATTAAAAACAGTCGTAAAAGGAGGGAACTAAAGTTGTCAATTTTTCATAGCCTGAATGCAAGTAGCTCAGCCCTAACTGCGGGACGACTTAGAATGGACGTTATTTCTTCTAATATGGCGAATGTGGATACAACAAGAGGGAAACTTGTAGATGGACAGTGGCAGCCGTATAGAAGGAAAATGGTTGTTCAGCAGCCACAAGGTAACAGCTTTTCCTCTCACTTATCTAAAGCGATGAATCAATCAAAAGCAGGAAATGGCGTTAAGGTAACAGGTATCGTCGAAGATCAAACCCCATTTCAGCTCGTATATAACCCGGACCATCCTGAAGCAAATGCTGACGGGTACGTGGCTCTTCCGAATGTAGACCCTCTAAAGGAAATGGTCGACCTGATGAGTGCTACTAGATCCTACGAAGCGAATGTAACAGTTTTTAATGCGTCAAAAGGAATGTTAATGAAAGCTTTAGAAATAGGAAAATAGGTGATTAGGCATGATTGATAAGATAAATATTGCGACATCGCAGGTTTTGTCGAAGCCTGTTATACAGCCAAAGACTGCGAGTGCTGTTCAAAAGGAATTTAGCAGCTTTTTAAAAGATGCAATAAATAATGTGAATGAAGCTCAACAGACTTCAGATAAAATGACCGAAAAGCTTGTTAAGGGTGAAAATGTAGATTTACACCAAGTAATGATTGCTTCTGAAAAAGCAAGTGTGTCATTGCAAACGACACTTCAAATTCGAAACAAAGTTGTGGAAGCATACCAAGAAATCATGAGGATGCAGGTTTAATCCGGGATTTTAAATATTCTACTTAGGGGTATGTCATGAAAGAGAAACTACTATTATATAAGACAAAAATAGGCGAGTTTTGGAAAAAACAATCCGGCTTTCAAAAAGCTACAATAATTGGGTTGCCATTGCTTTTCATTTTCATTATTTCGCTGACTGTGTTTTTTACCACAAAAACAAACCTAGTTCCTATGTATAGCAATCTATCTCCACAGGAAACAGGACAAATAAAAGCGACATTAGATTCAAGGGGAATTCAATCTGAAATAGCGGATAATGGATCGACCATTAAGGTGCCAGAGGAATTGGTAGAACCCTTAATGGTCGAACTTGCGGCAGAAGGAATACCAGATAGTGGTAACATTGATTATTCATTTTTTGGTCAAAATGCTGGTTTTGGGATGACCGATAATGAATTTAATATGTTAAAACTCGAATCCACTCAAACTGAATTAGCAAATATGATCAAGAGCATCGATGGGATAAACGATGCGAACGTTATGATCAGTATGCCCAACGAAGGAATTTTTGTGAAGGATAGCCAAGCAGAGGCTTCCGCATCAATCGTTCTTAACACGAAACCTGGATATAAATTGGACGGACAGCAGATAAAATCTTTATATCACTTGGTTTCAAAAAGTATTCCTAACTTACCTACTGATAATATCGTCATAACGAATCAAAACTTTGAGTATTTTGACTTAGAAAATGAAGGAAATGTATCAGTTGTAGGAAACGTAGCTTCACAGCTTGATTTGAAACGTGAGATTGAAAGAGATATTCAAAGACAGGTACAGCAGATGCTTGGAACAATGATGGGACCAGATAAGGTTTTTGTCTCTGTTACTACGGATATTGATTTCACACAAGAAAACCGTCAAGAAAATTTAGTCACACCCGTTGACCCTGAAAATATGGATGGAATCGAAATTAGTGTTGAACGTATTACTGAAACTTTTACAGGTGAAGGGGCTCAGGCTGGTGGAGTTGTTGGGACCGGAGAAACAGATGTTCCTTCCTATAATACTGATGGACAAGCTGGTAATGGGGATTATGAACGAATCGAAGAACGTGTGAATAAAGATGTGAACCGTATCACAAAAAATATTGTTGAAGCTCCTTATAAAATTAGAGATTTAGGTATCCAGGTAATGGTTGAAGCGCCAGACCCGAAAAATCCTACCTCTATGCCACAGGAAAGTGTCGATGATATTGAGAGAATATTGAGCACTATCGTAAGTACTAGTATTAACCAAGATGAAAATACTGAATTAACACAAGAAGAGATCGAGGACAAAATTGTCGTTTCAGTTCAAGAATTTAGTGGGAAAACGACCACTGTTACTGAATCACCTACCATTAAAGCAATCCCTTTATGGGTTTATATTGTAGGTGGTATTTTAGTCCTTGGCCTGATCATTCTATTACTTTTATTTTTACGTAAAAAGAAAGAAACAGAGATTGAAGAAGAAATTCCTCAATCAGAACCTGTATTCTTTAATCATATTCCAGATGTTAATGAAGAAAAAGAATCGGATACAACGGTTAGAAGAAAACAATTGGAGAAGCTTGCGAAAGATAAACCTGAGGACTTTGCAAAATTATTACGTTCATGGTTAGCGGACGAGTAGGAGGTGGAGAAATGGCAAAACGAGATATGCAAAATGGACTTACTGGAAAACAAAAAGCGGCCATTCTCCTCATTTCACTTGGCCCTGATGTTTCGGCTTCAGTGTATAAGCATCTTTCAGAGGAAGAGATTGAGAAACTGACATTAGAAATTTCAGGCGTTCGCAAGGTGGAAGCAAATACGAAAGAACAAATTATGGAAGAGTTCCATCAAATTGCGATGGCCCAGGATTATATCACTCAAGGCGGGATTGGGTATGCAAAAACGGTACTCGAAAAAGCGCTTGGTGAGGAGCAAGCAGGGATTATCATTAATCGACTTACGTCTTCATTACAGGTTAAACCGTTTGATTTTGCAAGGAAAGCAGACCCAGGTCAAATTTTAAATTTCATTCAAAATGAGCATCCACAGACAATTGCATTAATTCTATCGTACTTGGATTCTAGACAGGCTGCACAAATATTATCTGAGTTACCACAAGAAGTTCAAGCAGATATCGCTAGAAGAATCGCCATTATGGATCGAACTTCACCTGAGATTATAAATGAGGTTGAGCAAATCTTAGAGCGAAAACTTTCTGCTACAGTGACACATGACTATACACAAACAGGTGGTATTGAGGCAGTTGTCGAGGTATTAAATGGTGTTGACCGCTCGACTGAAAGAACGATATTAGATGCACTCGAAATACAAGATCCAGAACTGGCTGAAGAAATTAAGAAGAGAATGTTTGTATTTGAAGATATTGTGACACTTGATAATCGTGCAATCCAACGCGTGATTCGGGATGTTGAGAATGAAGATCTTATGCTTTCCCTTCGTGTTGCAAGCGAGGAAGTCAAGGAAATTGTCTTTAAAAACATGTCGAAGCGAATGGTTGAAACATTTAAAGAAGAAATGGAATATATGGGACCGGTTCGATTGCGTGATGTTGAAGAAGCCCAAACTCGTATTGTAACGGTTATCCGTAGACTCGAAGAAGCAGGTGAAATTGTCATCGCTCGTGGCGGAGGAGATGATATTATTGTCTAACGTTATTAAGTCAGGTTCATTGCAGACTACAAACGATTCTCCTAAGAGAGTCATCGGACTTAGAGTTCTACAAACAAAAGAAACGAATCAAGTCGATCCACAGCCAAATCCACAGTTAGTCTCTCAAAAGATACTAGATGAGGCTAGAGAACAAGCGGATAAAATTGTGAAAGATGCGATTTCCTATTCCAACTCACTAAGGCAACAAATATTAGTGGAAAAACGAGAATGGGAAGAAGAAAAACAACTGTTAATCAAAAAAACGTCAGAAGATGGCTTCCAAGCTGGATTAATTGAAGGTAGAGAACAGGGGTATCAGGAATATAGAGATTTACTTGCTGAGGCTTGTAAGATTATTGATCTATCAAAGCAAGATTATGACCAATACTTAGATTCTTCTGAAGAAGTCATTGTTAAGCTTGGCTTGACAGTAGCAGAAAAAATTATTGGGTCTCATCTTTCTGAGAAACCGGAGGATTTTGTTTTTCTTGTTAAAAAAGCGACTAAAGAAGTAAAGGAACATTCTAACATCACAATTCAAGTAAGCCCACATTATTTTCCATATGTAATGGAGCAAAAAGAGGAGTTAATTGCCATCCTTAATCGGGAAACTAATCTGTTTATCTATCCGAATGAAGATTTCAAAGAAGCAGATTGTGTGATTGAATCATCCTTTGGAAAGATCAATGCAAGTGTAGACACTCAGCTTACAGAGATAAAAGAAAAACTTCTTGCTTTGCTATTGGAGGAATAGGTTGTGAAGGCAATCGAGCTGCTAGATCATATCCATACAATCGATGCATATAAGCGTTATGGTAAGGTGACGAGAGTTGTTGGCTTAATGATTGAATCTCGTGGTCCGGAATGTTCGATAGGGGATTTATGTCATATCTATGTGGGATTAACACATAAAAGATGTATTCAAGCAGAAGTAGTCGGTTTCCGTGAGGAACATGTAATTTTAATGCCTTTTTCAAATGTGAAGGATATTTCACCAGGCAGTATTGTTGAAGCTACTGGTAAACCACTTGATATAAAGGTAGGGGCGGGTTTACTTGGGAAAGTATTAGACCCGTTAGGACATCCCCTTGATGGAAGTGGACTGCCTAGAGGATTATCGTCGGCTCCCACTGAACAGGATCCTCCTAACCCACTATCACGTCCTCCAATTCAAGAGCCAATCGAGGTTGGTGTCAAAATGATTGATACCCTTTTAACGGTTGGTAAAGGACAACGTGTTGGTATTTTTGCAGGAAGTGGTGTTGGTAAAAGTACATTATTGGGAATGGTTGCTCGAAATACAACTGCTGATATCAATGTAATTGCACTTGTTGGAGAACGTGGACGAGAGGTAAGAGAGTTTATAGAAAAGGATTTGGGTGAAGAGGGCCTTAAAAGGTCAATTCTTGTGGTGGCAACTTCAGATCAGCCAGCTCTTCTTCGAATCAAGGCAGCAATGACTGCTACAGCGATTGCAGAATATTTCAGAGATAAAGGTCTAGATGTCATGTTAATGATGGATTCTGTTACCCGTGTTGCAATGGCAAGCAGAGAAATTGGCTTAGCGATTGGGGAACCACCAACGACGAAAGGATATACACCGAGTGTGTTTACAACACTTCCTAGACTATTGGAGAGAACTGGTACCAATCATTTAGGCTCAATTACTGCTTTTTATACAGTACTGGTAGACGGTGATGATATGAATGAACCGATTGCGGACACGGTACGAGGGATACTTGATGGGCATTTTGTTCTAGATCGAAATCTAGCTAACAAAGGGCAGTATCCTGCAATAAATGTATTAAAATCGATTAGTCGTGTAATGAACCAAATTACATCAAGCGAACATAAATCTTATGCTGAAAAAATTAGAGGGATTTTGGCCACTTACCTCAATTCTGAAGACTTAATCAATATTGGAGCTTATAAAAGGGGTTCCTCAATTGAGGTTGATGAAGCAATCAGGTATTATCCAAAGATTATTTCTTTCTTAAAACAACAAACCGATGAGAAATTTACGTTTGAAGAAAGTTTACACTTATTGGCACAATTGGCCGAAAAAGGTGAATAAAACAGATGAGTTATAAGTTCAAATTTCAAAAAGTTATGTCGATAAAAGAAAATGAGAAGAATCAAGTACTTTCAGATTATAAATCATCTGTAAAAGAATTCGAAGAAGCTGCAGAAGCTTTATATGATACATTAAAAAAGAAGGAAATACTTGAAGAAAATCAAAGACAGCAGCTACAAAGTGGCTTATCCATTCGGAGTATTCGGCAACAGCAGTCTTTCATTACTAGCTTAGAAAAAACAATAATGTATTACCAAAATCTTGTTATAAAAGCAAGAAACAAAATGCAACAGCTACAAACATTGCTAACCGAAAAAAATATTGAGGTTAAGAAATACGAAATCATGCATGAAAAAGATTTTGCTGTACATGAGGGACTGTTAAAAATGCAAGAAAGTCATTTGATGGATGAAATTTCAATCCAACAATATATGTCAAAAGGAAGATAGGTGATCAAATGGAGACAAACGAAAAAGAATACAGCAGATTTCAATGGTTCCTGTTTGTCATTCTTATACCGTCTATCTTTACTTTAGTTGTCGTTTTTGTACTTCTTTCTGTTACTGGGTTTAAGCCGCTTGGAGCAATGAAAGATGTCGTTGCCAAGGTACCAGCAATTAGTTCTCTTTTTAGTGATGAAAAAAAGGAGCAGAATCCAGAAGAGAATGAAATAGCAATCGCTGATTTAGAGTCTGAGATACAGGAAAAGGAAACGAAAATTACGGAATTAGAAAACGAATTGGTAACAAAGAGCGATGAAATTGAAACATTAGAAAATGAAATAAATAACCTTTCAGATGAGCTTGTAAAACTCCAGGAAGAACGTTTAGCTAAAAGCAAATCATTAAATGAATTAACCAAGATGTATGAGCTGATGTCACCGAAAAATGCGGCAAAAATAATTCCGAATTTACAAGAGGATGAGGCAAGGGAGATTCTTTCAAGTATTGATACAGAAAAACTAGCCGCCATCTTTGAAAAAATGTCGCCTGAGGATGCTGCGAAATTTACTCAATTAATTACCCAATAATGGTCCGCTAGACTTGAAGGGAGGTGAAGTAATGTGAATATGGTAGTAAATTTGGGACCATCAACAGGAGCAGTTAGAAAGGCTGTTAATTCAAGTCTGGGTTATGGCTTACTCCAAGGAAATAGTACTTTACAATTGTCTTTTCGGGAAAAATTAGATGCTATTACAGAGGGCGCTCCTAAAATTTTCGTAGATTCCAAGCTAAACCATACTCCTAGTTTTGGTGCAGTAAATGAAGAGGATTCCTCATCTATGGATTCGACCAACCAAGTTTTATCTGAATTTCAGTCTTTTATAAAGGATGAATTCGATTTGGCTGTTTTAGAAGATGTATTTCGGACACTTCCATCTAATTTGGTCGACCAAATAAAAGGATTTATCACTGCAATTCAAAATGGTGAAATCAAACTGGAAATTGGACAAGCGTACGGAGAGGCTGAACAATCTGCATTGCTTTTAGTCGCTTCACGTTTAGTAGAAGATAATCCTGTCATCAATAAGGCCGAACTATTAAACCTGTTAAAGCAAATGAAGATAGCTTCAAATGAGGAATTGACTAAAAGTCCTCAAGTGTCAAAGGAACCAACCGATTTAAAGTCAATTAAACTTATTCAAGAGTTGATGCAATCGCTAGAAAACAAGACTTCTTTAGTCGAGAAACCATTAACAGAATCTCAGTCTCGCCTTCAATACTTGCAAACTGTACATTCGAGATATTTTGCGGCACCTAAAGGGATTGAAACGACACAGGCATTTACAGCGGGTAAGTTAATGCAAAAAGCAAGTACACACCAAGTTATAGGAACTTCAAGTGAAGCTATTTCTGTAGTTGATGTCAGTTCCAACCAACCTTCTAAGGTTGAGCAGTTTACTTTATTCGTTGAACAAACGAGTAAACCGTTACCGAACCAGCAACAATTCATTAAACAGTTTCAAAATATCCTAGCAAGAAGCAACTTTTTGAATAGTGGCGGACAGCAGAAATTATTAATTAACTTATATCCTGAACATCTTGGTTCACTACGAATTGAAATTCTTCAAAGTGAAGCAGGTATGATTGCAAGAATCTTAGCTTCAACGAGTCAGGCAAAGGAATTAGTAGAGTCACAGTTATCAAACCTAAAACACTCTTTCTTAGCACAAAACATTTCGGTCGAAAAAATTGAAGTTTCAACACAGCTTCAGTATCAAACTGAAAGAAATCTGCAAAGAGAAAATGAACAACAAGGTCAGCAATCAGGAAGACAACAGAAGCAACAAGATAATCAAGAGCCTAATGAGGATGTTTCCTTTACAACTGCTCTATTGGATGAGCTCGTCAATATTAAAGTTTAGGTGGTGATGAATGTGACTACAAAAATAGATTCAAGTCTTTACCTTTCAAATCTAAAGCAAGAAAGAAAAACTGGAAATGATGTTTTAGGAAAAGATGATTTCTTAAAGATTTTAATGACACAGCTCCAAAACCAAGATCCAATGAATCCAATGGAAGATAAGGATTTTATTGCTCAAATGGCAACCTTTACTTCACTTGAACAAATGACAAATATGAATAGTACGTTAGAGAAACTCGTGACTAGCCAGAAGGGTGAACAGCTTTTAAAATATAGCTCTATGATAGGAAAAGAAGTTGAATACAGCTTTAAAACTGAAGATGAGAATGGAAATGAAATCATCAATAAAGGACAAGGAATTGTAACGTCTGTATCACAAAAGTCAGGATATATTGAGCTAGAGTTGAAGGACGGAACTACGATTTATAGTGATGAAATTTTAAAAGTGAAGGAACCTTCTAACGAGGAAGAATAGGAGGTGTAAAGATGGATCATCGTATTTTACAAATACAAAATCATCCTTTGTCATTACAAACGCGGAACAAAGTGCAGCATAGAGAGCAGCCTGCCATTTCTTTTAAAGATACTCTAGCAAAAGAGTCAGGCCTGGTTATAAGTAAGCATGCACAAAAAAGATTAGATGAAAGAAACATTAACATTCAAGATTCTAAATGGAAAGAAATCCAAACAAAAATCACAGAAGCAAAAACGAAGGGAATTCGTGATTCATTGGTCGTTACCAATAATGCAGCATTAATTGTAAATGTCCCAAATAATACAGTTATCACAGCAATGAATCGTGATGAAGCAAATTCTCAGATATTTACCAATATAAATGGAACCATTATTATAGATTAATCATTTATCAGGCTGGACCTTAACAGGGAGCCAAGGTGTGCCGACCGACAGACGCCACCTATAATTGAAAGGGGAAAATAAAATGTTACGTTCAATGTATTCAGGAATCAGTGGAATGAAAAACTTTCAAACTAAGCTTGATGTAATTGGTAATAACATCGCTAACGTTAATACTTACGGATTCAAGAAGGGGAGAGCAGTTTTTTCCGATATGATGAGTCAAACGATTCAAGGTGCAAAAGCAAATGATGGTGTAAGAGGCGGTGTGAATCCAAAACAGGTTGGTTTAGGTTCTACATTATCTACAATTGATACTATTTCTACACAAGGAAGTATTCAATCTACTAACCGTCCACTTGATTTAGCTATTTCCGGATCTGGTTATTTTACTGTATCTGACGGTACAACTGACTTTTATACAAGAGCAGGTAACTTCTATTTAGACGAAACAGGTAGATTAGTAAATGGTAGCGGACTAAATGTTGTGCCAGATATTACAATACCTTCAGATGCCCAAAGTTTTAGTATTGACTCAGCTGGTGTAGTAAGTTATGTGGACAATGCTGGTAGTTTACAAACGGCAGGAACATTAGAAATCAGTATTTTTGCGAATCCTGATGGTCTTGAAAAATTTGGAGATAATCTTTTTATTGAAACGCTCAACTCGGGAACTCCTACAGCAGTAACAGCTGGAAACGGGGGAAGTGGAAAATTAATGGCTGGTGCCCTTGAAATGTCAAACGTTGACCTTTCTGAAGAATTTACTGAAATGATTGTTGCTCAGCGTGGATTCCAAGCGAACACTCGTATCATCACCACATCCGATGAAATTCTTCAAGAGCTTGTAAACCTAAAACGTTAAGGGGGTAAGGGGTTTTAGTCATCACTAAAACCCCGATGAAAAATGATAACTTTAACGAAATTAAATGATAAAAAGTTTACATTAAATGCATTATATATTGAGCAGGTTGAATCCTTTCCTGATACAACCATTACCTTAACTAATGGTAAAAAGTTCGTTGTAAAAGAAACAGAAGAGGATGTACATGTGAAGGTTCATGAATTTTATCAAAAAATAAATGTACTTGGCCTTCGTTAATGCTTGGGAGGATAAGGTGCTATGAAAAATAAGCTTCTTGTGGTAATGGTCATCATTTTAAGTACGATCACATTAGTCGGTACCACTGCGTTTGTCATTTTAACGAAGGTGACAGCGGGTGAAGGTGAAAAGGAACCATCGATTGATCAGGTACTTAAAGCGACTGTAGAAATTCCAGAAATCACAACAAAACTATTAAGTGATGATTATATCCGTATATCCTTTAACATTCAAACAGATGGTAAAAAAGGCAAAGAAGAATTGGAAAAACGAGAATTCCAAGTAAGCAACATTATTATTAAGGAACTTTCCAATATGACTTCTGAAGAATTTAAAGGTGAAGAAGGAATCGTGAATCTTGAAAATAGATTAAAGGACCGAATAAATGAATTAATGCAAAATGGTACTGTCGTTAAAGTCTATGCGACATCCTTTCTTCCGCAGTAACCAAATTAATTAAATGACGTAATGAGCGGAGGTGGAACCTTGCCTGGTGAAATATTATCGCAAAGTGAAATAGATGCCTTACTTTCAGCCCTGTCAACCGGTGAAATGAATCCGGAAGAACTAAAGAAAGAAGAAAGTGAGCGTCGAGTTAGAGTATATGATTTTAAAAGGGCACTTCGATTCTCTAAGGATCAAATTCGAAGTATCACGCGAATACATGAAAATTTTGCACGATTATTAACAACCTATTTTTCAGCTCAGCTTCGAACGTATGTACAAATCACAGTGGGTACAGCTGATCAAGTGCCATATGAAGAATTCATACGTTCGATTCCCAAAATGACCATTTTAAATGTATTCGAAATGCCTCCACTCGAAGGTCGAGTTTTACTAGAAGTCAACCCTAATATTGCCTATGCCATGCTCGATCGAGTACTTGGAGGTAAAGGAACAGGTATTAATAAGATTGAGAGTTTAACTGAAATAGAAACAAAAATTATGAGCAATATGTTCGAAAAAGCATTTGATCAAGCCAGGGAAGCATGGGCTAATTTAGTTGAAGTTGACCCAATTTTAACTGATTTTGAAGTGAACCCACAGTTCCTTCAAATGGTTTCTCCAAATGAAACGGTTGTTGTTATCTCACTAAATACTCAAATTGGTGAGACAAGTGGGATGATTAATATATGTATTCCCCATGTGATTCTTGAGCCAATTATTCCTAAACTATCGGCACATTACTGGATGCAAACAGCTCCTAGAAAAGAACGGAATACAGAGGAACTGGCCACTATTAAAAGCAATCTTAAAGACACAAAACTACCAATTGTTGCAGAATTAGGTACAGCCAATATTGCGATCCAGGAGTTTTTATTATTAGACGTTGGCGATACAATCCAGCTTGACAAAATGATTGAACAGCCAATCAATGTAAAAATTGAAGGTATCCCGAAATTTTATGCGCAGGTTGGTAAGGTAAATAAGAAACAAGCCATTCAAATCCTAAAGGAAATAAAAGAGGGGGGCAGTGAAGATGAATAATGGTAATATGCTATCTCAAGATGAAATAGATGCATTACTTAGAGGTACAGCAGACTTAGACAACGAAGAACCGGTAGCAGACGATAATAGACCCCTTATCGAGGATTTTTTATCTTTAATTGAACAGGACGCACTCGGGGAAATTGGGAACATATCTTTTGGAAGTTCGGCAACGGCTCTTTCTACATTACTTAACCAAAAGGTTGAAATTACTACCCCACATGTAACGCTTATTCAAAGCTCTCAACTCGCAGATGAGTTTCCACACCCATGTGTAACGGTCTATGTAAACTATACAGCTGGTTTTACAGGAACAAATCTGTTAGTCATTAAACAAAGTGATGCATCCATCATTGCTGACTTGATGCTTGGTGGAAGCGGACTTGCAGCACCAACAAACTTAGGAGAACTTCAATTAAGTGCTGTTCAAGAGGCGATGAATCAAATGATGGGTTCTGCCGCAACTTCAATGTCAACGGTCTTTAGTAAGAAAATCGATATTTCTCCACCTAGCATTGACATGCTTGATATGAGCCATAGCAATGGTGTAGAAAATCTTCCACTTGATGATATTTTAGTTAAAATATCATTTCGATTAAAAATTGGTGAACTTATTGATTCCACAATCATGCAGCTCGTACCAGTACAATTTGGAAAAGACCTTGTTGGAGAACTTATCTCCCCACAGGCAGAGGTGGTAGCCCCAACAAAGGAGCGATCGTCTTCGCTTGTTGACGATGAGATGTTAATGCAGAATCAAAACAATACTGATCACCGTGTTGTACAAAATACACCCTATCAACCGACTCAGCAGGTTCAACAACCTGAATATAATCATCCAGTTTCAAATAGTGGTCCGCAGCATCTAGGAGGATTCCAGGCGAAACAACCCGAAATCCAACCTGCGGTGTTCTCAGAATTTGAATCGATCCATTTACAAGAAGCTGAATCTAGAAACCTAAATATGTTACTCGATATTCCACTTCAAGTTACGGTCGAATTAGGTAGAACCAAACGTTCTATTAAAGAAATTCTCGAATTGTCAGCGGGTTCAATTATTGAGTTGGATAAGCTTGCGGGTGAGCCGGTAGATGTTTTAGTGAATGGGAAACTTATCGCACAAGGTGAAGTAGTTGTCATTGAAGAAAACTTTGGTGTTAGGATCACCGATATTATTAGCCAAAGTGATCGAATAAAAAAATTGAATTAAAAGTAGGGGGCTATTCTAATGGCACACAGAATTCTTATTGTAGATGATGCAGCATTTATGAGAATGATGATTAAGGACATCCTAACTAAAAATGGATACGAAGTAGTAGCAGAAGCAGCCGATGGGGCTCAAGCTGTTGAAAAGTATAAAGAAACCCAACCTGACCTTGTAACAATGGATATTACTATGCCAGAAATGGATGGAATTACAGCATTAAAAGAAATTAAAAAAATAAATCCAAATGCAAAAGTTATTATGTGTTCAGCTATGGGTCAACAAGCCATGGTTATTGATGCCATCCAAGCGGGTGCGAAGGATTTTATTGTAAAGCCATTTCAAGCAGACCGTGTGATTGAAGCAATCAGCAAAACGCTAAGCTAACAATAATTTATCGAACAATGTAACACCATAGTAAGCCTTGTAATTCTATTTATTCAGGAGAGTGGCAACAAAATTGAAATATATCAAAAAAGTTATGCTTGCACTTATCTTCTTTCATGCCTTGCTTGTCACTTTTCCTGTACAAGCTGAAGATGGTCATATTGATAAAAGTGTAAGTGATGCACTTGGAAACGAAGAAAAACAAGTAGATAAAGAGCAGGAAAAAGATGCTATTGATAACGCAGAACCTGCCAATGAATTAACAGCCGGCGATTTTTTTAAAATGATTTTTACAACGTTATTTGTTATTGCACTCATTTACCTTTTATTAAAATTTGTCAATAAAAGAAATCGCATGTTTAATCAGCATAGGTTTATTGAGAATCTAGGCGGGACCAGTTTAGGAACAAACCGATCCATTCAAATTGTAAAGATTGGGGATCGGATTTTAGTAGTGGGGGTTGGAGATACCGTTCAACTTCTCAAGGAAATCAAAGACACGGATGAAATTAATGAAATTTTGGAACAGCATAATGCATCATTGGATTCCATGATTCAGCCTAGAGATATTCTTAATCGGATAATTCAAAAAAGAAAAGAAGTCAAAGAAGGGGACCAAACTCATTTTTCCACAATGTTACAAAAACAACTATCAGAATTAAAACAAGGGAGAAAGAAAATTGTCGAGCAACTTGAAAATAAGGAGTCTAGTAAAGAATGAATGAATTTATGGAGTTTTTTAATACTAGTGCCCCTGAAAATGTGTCGACATCAGTTAAACTTCTACTTCTTTTGACTGTTCTTTCACTAGGTCCTAGTATTTTAATCTTAATGACGAGTTTCACACGGATAATTGTTGTGTTGTCATTTGTTCGAACTTCACTTGGGACACAACAAATGCCTCCAAATCAGGTCCTGATCGGACTGGCATTGTTTTTAACCTTCTTTGTGATGGCGCCGACATTAAGTGAGGTCAATGAACAAGCCTTAACCCCTTTGTTTAATGAGGAAATTAATTTAGAGGAAGCCTATAATCGTGCCTCTTTACCGTTCAAGGAATTTATGAGTGTACATACCCGGCAGAAGGATTTGGAGTTATTTTTAAATTACTCAGGAGCTGATAGGCCGGAAACAATAGAGGATATTCCATTGACCGCTTTGGTACCAGCTTTTGCGATTAGTGAGCTTAAAACAGCGTTCCAAATTGGTTTTATGATTTTTATTCCGTTCCTTGTAATCGATATGGTTGTTGCAAGTATCCTCATGTCCATGGGGATGATGATGCTTCCACCAGTCATGATTTCTTTGCCGTTTAAAATATTATTATTTGTCCTTGTGGACGGGTGGTATTTAATTGTTAAATCCTTATTACAGACCTTCTAAGAGTAGGTGAACAGTTTGAGTCCTGAAGCAGTTATTTCTTTAGCAGAAAAAGGTGTATATACGACTTTAATGATTTGTGGTCCGCTCTTATTAGTGGCATTAGTTGTTGGGCTGGTAGTTAGTGTGTTCCAGGCCACAACCCAAATTCAGGAGCAAACTCTAGCATTTATCCCCAAAATTATTGCCGTTCTAGTCGGTTTGGTATTTTTTGGACCGTGGATGCTGTCAAGGATGCTCGCATATACGCATGATATATTTAGTAATTTAACAAGATTTGTAGGGTAAAAAAATGACTGAGGTATATACCTATTTTCCTGCCTTTTTACTTGTACTAGTGAGGGTAACAAGTTTTTTTGTAACGATGCCATTGTTTTCATATCGGACTTTGCCGGCATCACATCGAATCGGAATTGCTTTCTTTATTTCTTGGATTATGTTCTTATCTATGGAAAAACCAATTCTCCAGATTGATGGCTTTTTTATCATGTTAATTCTTAAAGAGGCTATGGTAGGTCTCCTAATTGGGTTAACAGCTTATATGATTTTCGCTGCGATTCAAATTGCAGGAGGCTTTATAGATTTTCAGATGGGGTTTGCCATCGCGAATGTTATTGATCCACAAACGGGGGCGCAAAGTCCATTGATGGGACAATATTTATATACGTTTGCACTCCTCTTTTTATTGGCTATTAATGGCCATCATTTATTGTTGGACGGAATTTTCTATAGCTATGAATTTATCCCAATGGAACAACCAACTTTGCCATTTGGTGATGAAAATATAGTGGAATTTGTTCTAAAAGCCTTCGGTACAATGTTTATCATTGCGTTTCAAATGTCAATGCCAGTCGTTGGCGCATTATTTTTAGTAGATATTGCTCTAGGTATAGTGGCGAGAACAGTCCCACAATTAAATGTATTTGTTGTAGGTCTGCCGTTAAAAATCGGGGTTAGTTTTGTTGTATTATTTATCGCGATGACGATGATTTTTATGCTCGTGGGAAATCTGGTAGACAATATGTTATTTACGATGCGAGGTTTAATGGAACTATTAGGAGGAAGCTAGATGTATTTTGTTCGTCTTGACCTGCAATTTTTTGCAGGTGAAAAAACAGAAAAAGCCACTCCTAAAAAACGTCAAGAAACTAGAAAAAAGGGGCAGGTTGCAAAGAGTGCAGATATTAACACCGCCCTCCTGCTGATTTCGATCTTTTTTACACTGCTTGTTTTTGGGGGTTTCATTTTAGATCGTATTTTAACTTTTATAAGCCATTCATTTAGCCATTATTTATTGATTACACCGACTGAACAGAGTGTTCAAGAAATTTTTATTGAACTATCGTTAGAGGCAGCAATTATATTAGCGCCGATTATGCTAGTAGCACTTATCGTTGGAATTGCAGCGAACCTTATGCAGGTTGGTTTTTTATTTTCAACAGAAGCGATTCAAATGAAGTTAAATAAGCTTGATCCGATTCAAGGATTTAAACGAATTTATTCGATACGTGCGCTTGTTGAGATGCTTAAATCAATTTTAAAAATTGTTATCGTAGGTGGCGTTACGATTTCGATTCTTTGGTTCCGCTTGGAAGATATTTTGTCTTTGTCACAGAAAACCGTTGGAGCAGCACTGATTGTTCTTGCCAAACTTACAGTTCAGATGGGGTTGTTTGCGGGTGGGGCACTTTTATTCTTATCGTTCTTAGACTATCTTTATCAACGTTATGATTATGAAAAAAACATAAGGATGTCTAAGCAGGATATTAAAGATGAATATAAGAAGACGGAAGGAGACCCCCTGATTAAATCAAAAATTAAGCAAAAGCAACGTGAAATGGCAATGAGTCGAATGATGCAAGAGGTGCCAAAAGCAGATGTCATTATTACAAATCCAACTCATTATGCAATTGCTTTAAAATATGATGAATCGAAAATGGATGCTCCCTTTGTAGTTGCAAAAGGTGTAGATTTTGTTGCTGGGCGAATTAAGGAAATTGCAAAAGAGGATGAAATCACGACCATCGAAAACCGTCCTCTTGCAAGAGCCCTCTATGCCGGGACCAACATTGGGGACGCGATACCAGAAGAGTATTTTAAGGCGGTAGCCGAAATACTTGCTTATGTGTACCGCTTGAAAGAAAAGATATAAAAATTTTTATAAGAAATTATTACAAATTCCTCATCAACTTATGTGTTTTTTGACTTAAAGGAGAGAAAACAATGCGAGCAAGAGATTTATCAGTTTTATTAAGTGTCATCTTAATAGTTGCGATGCTTATTATTCCATTTCCATCTTGGATGCTAAGCATTTTAATTATTGTTAATATTTCTCTTGCATTGTTAGTTCTTTTAACTTCAATGAATATGCAGGAACCACTTCAATTTTCAATCTTCCCTTCTTTATTACTTCTATTAACCTTATTTAGATTAGGGTTAAACGTTTCGACAACTAGATCTATTCTCGCTACAGGGGATGCCGGTGGGGTTGTGCACACCTTTGGTACCTTTGTTGTTGGTGGGAATGTGGTCGTTGGATTTGTTGTCTTTTTAATTCTTGTAATTATTCAATTTGTTGTTATTACAAAAGGTTCTGAACGTGTTTCTGAGGTTGCTGCACGTTTTACATTAGATGCAATGCCAGGGAAACAAATGAGTATCGATGCTGATTTAAATGCTGGTATGATTTCTGACACTGAGGCCCGCGAGCGCCGTGATAAAGTAAGTAGAGAAGCAGACTTTTACGGGGCAATGGACGGGGCAAGTAAGTTTGTAAAAGGGGATGCAATAGCAGGGATTATTATTGTTCTTATCAACTTGATTTTTGGGTTTATCATCGGAATGACACAGCATGGCTTGGGATTCCAAGAGGCGCTTTCTAAATTTACCCTTTTAACTGTAGGGGACGGTATTGTTAGTCAGATTCCTGCTCTATTAATTTCAACAGCAACAGGGATTGTGGTTACTCGTGCTGCGTCTGAAGGTAATTTAGGAACAGATATTACAAAGCAATTATTTGCATATCCAAAGATGCTATATGTGACTGCAGGGACGATTTTCCTTTTAGGCTTGTTTACTCCAATCCATGATTTTTTAACAATTTCTATCTCAAGTTTTTTAGCTATTGGTGCCTATATGATTTCTAAAAGTAAGGATCAGGAGACTCAATTAGAGCCTGACACTGAAGAAGAAGTACAAGTAGAGGATTTAAAAAGTCCAGAAAGCGTCGTGAGTCTGTTAAATGTTGACCCCATTGAGTTTGAGTTCGGTTATGGATTGATACCATTGGCTGATACAAACCAAGGTGGAGATATTCTGGACAGAATCGTGATGATCCGTAGACAATTGGCGATTGAGTTGGGGTTAGTGATCCCAGTCGTTAGAATTAGGGATAATATTCAATTACAACCAAACGAATATCGCTTGAAAATTAAAGGTAGTGAAATGGCAAGAGGGGAACTTATACTTGATCACTTTTTAGCAATGAGCCCAGGTTATGAGGATGATTCGATTGAAGGAATCGATACTATCGAACCCTCTTTTGGCTTACCGGCAAAATGGATATCTGAGGATATGAAAGATCAGGCAGAAATGCTAGGATATACGGTCGTTGACCCTCCTTCTGTTGTGTCAACACACATTACTGAAGTTATCCGAAGGAATGCCAATGAATTACTGGGTAGACAAGAAACAAAGCAACTGATTGACCATCTAAAAGAATCATACCCAATATTAGTAGATGAGGTTACTCCAAACCCACTAGCAGTAGGAGATGTTCAAAAGGTTTTAGCTAAATTACTTAAGGAAAATGTGTCAATTCGAAATCTGCCTATCATTTTTGAAACACTCGCCGATTTTGGACGAATGACAACTGATACAGATTTATTAACTGAATACGTTAGACAATCGCTTGCGAGACAAATAACCAATCAATACATTGTTCAAGGTGAAACAATGAAGGTTGTAACACTATCAGGTAGAGTTGAAAAGTTTGTCGCAGATGGTGTTCAACAAACAGAACATGGAAACTATCTCTCAATTGATCCAAATGTGTCACAATCCATCATTGAAGCGATAGCGAAACAAATCGAAAGTGTTAGTATACAAGAGCAAACTCCGATTTTACTATGTTCTCCAGCGGTCAGAATGTATGTAAGACAATTAATTGAACGATATTTTCCGCAAGTTCCTGTACTTTCTTATAACGAGCTTGAGGCGAATGTTGAAGTTCAAAGTGTTGGGGTGGTGAATATAGATTGAAGGTAAAAAAATATATAGCTACTACCATGCCAGAAGCAATGAAAATGATTCGTGCCGAATTAGGTAGTGATGCGGTGATCTTAAATTCTAAGGTTGTTCAAACGAGAGGGTTTTTCGGCCTTTTTCGAAAAAAGAATTTTGAAGTGATAGCAGCTATTGATTCTGATATCCCTAAGAATCAAACAATGCAACCGAAAGAAAAAAATAAAAAACCAGCGGTTATTGATATTAAATCTGAACCAATCCCAATTAAACAAGAGGTTACCAAACCTGTAAATACACCACAAGCAAAAGAACCGTCAGAGTCGACACCTAAACTCGTAAAAGAAATGAAAGAACTAAGAGCGGCAATAAAAGAATTATCTGTGGATAGTAGTCCTTATCCAGCACCTTTGCAGGAAATAAATCAATTGTTGGTCGATCAAGAAATCGATCCATCGATTCGAAAAGAAATGATGTCTACCTTAATGGAAAAATGGTACATGAATTCAGGAAAAGCATCATTTGAAGAAGTCAAGAAATGGACAAAGGACTGTATGGCTTCTGTCATTTCCGGAGTTGAATACGGTGGCTTAACTTTTCAAAAAAAATATATTAATGTGGTTGGTCCAACAGGTGTTGGAAAAACTACGACCATTGCTAAAATTGCAGCAGACAGCATGTTGAAGGACAAAAAGAAAATTGCCTTTATTACAACAGATACATTTCGAATTGCTGCAATTGAGCAACTAAAAACATATGCAAAAATTCTTAGTGCTCCTGTTGAGGTTTGTTATTCTTTTGATGATTTTAAAAAAGCAAAGGAAGCCTATAAGGATTATGATGTTATATTCATTGATACTGCAGGCAGGAACTTCCGAAATGTAAAATATATTGACGATTTGAATGATTTAATCCATTTTTCAAATGATATGGAAACATTTTTAGTGCTTTCACTAACATCAAAAATGAGCGACATGAAAGTGATTTATGAACAGTTTTCTAAAATTGCAATATCCAAATTCATATTTACAAAAGTGGATGAAACGGCAAACTACGGAGCGATGGTCAATTTAATTGCTGATTCTGGTATCGGTGTCGCATATTTAACGAATGGTCAAAATGTGCCAGATGATATTGTCGTGGCTACGCCAGATCTTATCACTAATACTATCCTTGGAGTCGATGAATCATGATAGACCAAGCTACAGCTCTTCGTAACAAGCTAGGATCGATGAATAACGAACAAGACCAACCGAAGACAATAGCTGTAATCAGTGGAAAAGGTGGAGTTGGTAAATCCAATTTCTCATTGAATTTTTCCATTGCCCTATCACAATTTGGTAAGAAGGCTTTGTTGTTTGATATGGATATTGGAATGGGGAATATTGATATTTTAATGGGAATAACAGCCCACCATACGATTGTGGACTTATTTGAAAAAAATCTATCGATAACAGATCTGTTAATCAAGGGTCCAAATGGCATTGACTATATTGCGGGTGGTAATGGCTTACCTTCGCTTTTTAAGCTGGATGAAAGCAAATCGCAGTATTTAATTGACCAATTACAATCCGTACTACATGATTATGACTACATTATTTTTGATATGGGCGCTGGTATGTCCGAGGAAAGTGTTAAATTTCTTATGGCAATGGACGAAATATTTGTCATTACCACACCTGAGCCAACCTCTATTACAGATGCATACTCAGTCATTAAATATATTTGTTTATTTGACCAATCGATCCCTATGTATTTGATTGTGAATCGAGCTGATAATGAATCTGAAGGAATGCAAACCTTGAAAAGATTAAAACAGGCTGTTCTGCAATTCCTAATAAAAGAGATCAACCTACTAGGTGTATTGCTTGATGACAAAACCGTGCAAAAGGCAGTCAGTCACCAAGAGCCATTCTTACTATATGCCCCTAAATCAGTAATCAGCAAAAATTTACTTGATATTTGCAAAAATTATCTTGGTAGTGAAATAAATCAGGAGAAAAATCAACATACGTCCTTTATATCAAAGTTACAACGTTTTTTCGTACGTGGTAGATAGGAGTTTAGCAATGACAAAAATAAATGTTCTTATTGTAGACGATTCAGCATTTATGAGGAAGCTTATTTCAAATTTCCTTCAGGAAGATTCAAGAATAAACGTTATTGGAACAGCGAGAAATGGAATGGATGCCCTGAACAAAATTGAAAAACTCAATCCAGATGTTGTAACATTGGATGTTGAAATGCCTGAAATGAACGGAATTGAAGCATTACAACGGATTATGGATGAACATCCTCGTCCAGTTGTAATGCTTTCAAGCACAACAATAGTAGGAGCAGACAAAACATTACTTGCGATTCAAAATGGAGCTGTTGATTTTATTCAAAAACCATCAGGACCTATTTCTATTGATCTTCACCTGATAAAAAATGAAATTGTAACAAAAGTACTGAATGCTGGAAAAATAAACGTAAGATTACTTAAATGTCCAACAAAAATACAAGAAATTTCTAATAATAGAATAGTAGATTATAGTAAAATAGACCTAGAACTAAATAAAAGTAGTAATAAAATTGTTTGCATGGGTACTTCCACAGGGGGACCTCGGGCTTTGCAACAGGTCCTCTCACAGTTTCCGAAAAATTATCCGGTACCAATTGTTATTGTTCAGCACATGCCAGCGGGTTTTACTAAATCTTTAGCCAACAGGCTCAATGGTTTATGTAATATTACCGTTAAAGAAGCTGAAGATGGGGAAATGTTAAAGGCCGGGACAGCATATATAGCCCCTGGTGGTTATCATATGAAAATAAAAAAGCTTGGCTCAATGCTCGCTGTCAATATCGATGAGAGTGAAATACGGAATGGACACAGACCTTCTGTTGATGTCCTGTTTGAATCAATTAGTGAAATCAAGGGAATTCAAACCATTTCTATCATCATGACAGGAATGGGAACGGACGGTTCAAGCGGATTAATAAAACTAAAACAGACTGGACGGGTTGTATCAATAGCAGAATCGGAGGAAACTTCTATTGTGTTTGGTATGCCAAAGGCAGCTATTGAAGCAAATTTAGTTGATAGAGTTGAAAATTTAGAGGATATAGCAAGGACCGTACTTAGCCTTTCATAAGTAAAGGGGTGTTGATAAATGGAACTGGATCAATATTTAGAAGTATTTATCGAAGAAAGTAAAGAGCATCTCCAGGCATGTAATGAAAATCTACTAAAATTAGAAAAAGAGCCTGAAAATATCGCAATTGTCAACGAAATTTTCCGTTCTGCCCATACATTAAAGGGGATGTCCGCTACGATGGGATATGAAGATTTAGCAAGTCTTACGCATCAGATGGAAAATGTTCTAGATGGCATTCGTAATACGAAAATAAAAGTAACCCCATCTCTTTTGGATGTTGTTTTTAAATCAGTTGATTATCTAGAGGAAATGATTTTTTCTATTGCTGATGGTGGTGATGGAAAAAAGGATGTTACAGATGTCGTTTTATCACTTAAAAAAGTAGAAAGCGGAGATATAACAACGGCAGAAGAAACCATTGGTTCAGTTGTTCAAAATAATGTGGATGAACCTGGCACATCTATTACTAATTATGATGATTTTGAACTGACGGTTATCCAACAATCAAAAGAACAAGGTTTTTATTGTTATGAAATAACCATTCAACTTCGTGAAGATTGTTTATTAAAAGCTGCCCGAGTTTTCATGGTATTTGAGGTTCTTGAACAACTCGGTGAAATCATCAAGTCATTTCCATCAGTCGGCCAGCTTGAGGAAGAACAATTTGATAGTGAATTTCGTGTAACAGTCGTTTCAATGGAATTAGCCGAAAATGTCAAAAAACAAATTACCAATGTATCTGAAATAAACAAGGTAATCGTTAATGACTTTCAAATTAATTCAAGTAAGACTCAAGTACAAGAACAAATACAGGCACAGGCTGAAGTTGCTCCAGCTCTTGCTCCTGAAATGAAACAAATAACCGATAAAGAGGAAAATCTTTCTTCAAAATCGAACAGCAAGCATGTTGGAAATCAAAAAACAATCCGAGTAAATATTGAAAAACTTGATACTCTAATGAACCTATTTGAAGAATTAGTCATAGATAGAGGGCGGTTAGAACAGATTTCTCGTGATTTAAAACATTCAGAGTTAAATGAAACAGTTGAAAGAATGTCAAGAATATCTGGAGACTTACAAAATATTATCCTGACAATGAGAATGGTTCCGGTTGAAACTGTCTTTAACCGCTTTCCTCGTATGGTTCGTCAATTAGCGAAGGATTTACATAAGAAAATTAATCTTCAAATTATTGGAGCAGAAACGGAATTAGATCGTACAGTAATTGATGAAATTGGTGATCCACTTGTGCATCTATTAAGAAATGCACTAGACCATGGTATTGAAACACCAGAAATTAGAATGCAAAATGGAAAACCAGAAGAAGGTACGGTCATTTTACGTGCTTACCATAGCGGAAATCATGTATTTATCGAAATAGAAGACGATGGTGCAGGAATTAGTAGGGAAAAAATTATCCAAAAGGCTGTTAACAAAGGACTGATCGAGGAAAAAACGGTAGAGTCTCTAACAGATAGTCAAGTATTTGATTTTATTTTTTCTTCTGGGTTTTCAACAGCTGAACAAATTTCAGACGTCTCAGGTCGCGGAGTGGGCCTAGATGTTGTGAAAAATACGATAGAGTCATTAGGTGGGTCAATCACGATTCATTCTGAAATGAGTAAAGGTTCAACTTTTTCTATACAGTTACCACTCACTTTATCGATCATCTCTGTAATGCTCGTTACGATTCAGAATGAAAAGTACGCAATCCCACTTTCTTCTATTATTGAAACGGCCATCATAAAGAAAAGTGAGATTCTTTATGCTCACAATCAGATGGTAATAGATTATAGAGGTAAAGTCGTCCCATTGGTGAACTTGAAAGATATTTTTGAGATTCCTACAATTACTGAAGATGACGAAGACTTTTCTATTCTAATTGTAAAAAAAGGCGATAAATCAGCTGGGCTCATCGTTGATTCCTTCGTCGGACAACAAGAGATTGTATTAAAGTCACTAGGAAACTACTTAACAAATGTGTTTGCAATTTCAGGGGCTACAATACTAGGTGATGGGCAAGTTGCCCTCGTAATTGATTGTAATGCTTTAATCAAATAGAAATGTATTGATTATAGCAAGTTAAGGAGGAAAAGTATGTCTGTACAAGCTGCTGTGTTAAAGGTCATTGTTTTTTCACTCGAGGATGAAGAATATGCAATCCCGGTTTCACAGGTACGTTCAATAGAAAAATTGCAACATATAACTCGAGTTCCTAGAACAGAGCCATTTATAAAAGGTGTGATTAATTTAAGAGGGGTTGTTACTCCGATTATTGATTTAAGAACCCGTTTTGGTATGGATGAAACGGAGTATCTGGATAGCACAAGAATTATTATAGTTGCGACAGATGATGTTGAAGTAGGATTAATTGTGGATACGGCCAATGATGTAATGGATATCCCAGTTGATTCAATTGAACCACCTCCTGAGATTGTTGGAAGTGTAGAGGTCGAATACTTAGAAGGTGTAGCCAAGCTCGATAAAAGATTACTGATTCTATTAAATTTAGAAATGGTTCTTACCCCCGATATTCGTAAGGGAAAAGAGTAAGGAGCAAACGTATGTCATTTTTTCAATGTATTAATTCTACTCATTTAGATATTTTAAAAGAGATTGGAAATATCGGAGTGGGGCATTCTGCTACTGCTCTTTCAAAGCTTTTAAATCGAAAAATTGATATGCAGGTACCGAATGTAAAAATTGTTTCTTTTGATGAAATGATGGATTTTGCTGGAGGGGCTGAAAATGTTGTTGCGGGTATCTTTTTTCGAATTGAAGGAGATATAACGGGAAATATGTTTTTTATTTTACAGCTCCCACAAGCTACAAAACTAATCCAAGATCTCATAGGCGACAAGGACTTTTCATTTGAAAGTAAACAAAGTGACATGGGGATTTCTGCATTACAAGAAGTCGGAAATATCTTGTTCGGCTCTTATCTTACATCGTTATCTGATTTTACCCAATTAAATTTATATCCTTCTGTTCCAGGTTTTTCGATTGATATGGTTGGTGCCATCATAGGATATGGTTTAATCGAACTTTCACAAGTAAGTGATTATGCAATCGTGATCGAAACGGCTATTAGTGAAACTGAAAAACAAGAACACGATAATATTAATGGGCATTTTCTATTGTTACCAGATCCCGATTCTTTTGGAAAAATATTTACTGCATTAGGAGTTCAAACACATGAATGAACTTAATCAGATAATAAAGGTTGGGATAGCAGATATGAATGTCATAACTGCACCAAACTTAATCCGAACTTCTGGATTAGGTTCCTGTGTAGGTGTAGTCATTTATGATCAACCAAAAAAGGTTGCAGGACTTGCCCATATCATGCTGCCAAGTTCTGCTTCAACAAAAGCCGGGAACATGAATATTGCTAAATATGCCGATACTGCAATTGAGGAGCTTATAAAGAAAATCATCGAAATCGGCGGTAGAGACAAGAGTTTGAAAGCCAAAATCGCCGGTGGTGCTCAAATGTTCCAATTTCAATCTACTAGTGATATTATGCGGATTGGTCCTCGTAATGTTGAGGCAGTAAAAGCAGAGCTAAAACGCTTTAACATCACGATGATCTCATCAGATATTGGTGGGAATAATGGACGAACCATTGAATTTGACCCTGAAACTGCCATCCTCAAAATCCGGACTGTCAATCAAGGAATTAAGGAAATATAGAAAGTAAAAAATATAATACATTCACAATAAAAGTAAAGGAGGAGTAGAATGTCCAGATTATCATCCACAGATCATCAAGAATATTGGCAGAAATGGACCGACTCACGAGACACAGATGCAGGGGATGCCCTTGTCAGAAAATATATGCCGCTCGTTTCATATCATGTACAACGAATCTCTGTCACACTTCCGAAGAGTGTAAATAAAGATGATTTAAAAAGTCTTGGGATGATTGGTTTATATGATGCACTGGAAAAATTCGATCCCTCTCGTGATTTGAAATTTGATACATATGCATCCTTTCGAATTAGAGGTGCAATACTTGACGGGCTTAGAAAGGAAGATTGGTTACCTAGGAGTTCAAGAGAAAAAACAAAGAAAGTTGAAACTGCCGTTGAAAAGCTAGAACAAAATTTAATGAGAAATGCCTCAATTCCTGAAATAGCAGCAGAAGTCGGAATGAGCGAGGATGAAGTTTATCAAACGATTAATGAAGGCTTCTTTGCCAATGTTCTTTCTATGGACGATTACCAACATGATGACGAGGGCAGTGAAAAATCAGCATTCTCAATTAAAAATCATGCAACTTTAACGCCAGAAGAACATGTCGTAAAAAAAGAAGTAATCAATCAACTGATCAATGTTATCCAACAATTGAATGAAAAAGAGCAGCTAATTATTAGTTTGTTTTATAAGGAAGAACTAACATTAACTGAAATTGGACAGGTAATGGGGTTATCGACATCTAGAATATCCCAAATTCACTCTAAAGCACTTTTTAAACTGAAGGATATATTACAAAAACACATCCATTAAAATAAGAACAACATCCATACAAGGGTAATTTTATTGATTTCGTGGGATAGAGGGAATTTGAATGACAACCATTTTATTTATAACCTGCTTTGCATTACTTGCATTAGCTTTTTTTTTAATTATTCTTTTATATTTGAAAATGACTCAACTAAAAGAGATTGAAATAAAACAAGAACGCTTACTCAAAGAATTTGAAAATGTGATCACTTCATATGTAATGGAAATCAAAGAGGACAATGAAGTGTTTTTAAATAGAATCCAACAAGTTCAACAAACTCCAAACAGGTCAGCAAAAAGAGGAAATATTGATATCTCTGAACTTGATGGAAAAAATAAAGAATCGATACAAATAATCGAATCGGATTTGACAACTGAGGATATTCAAGATCTTTTACCTACTTATGCAAAGCAAAACGAAACCGAGCAAAATACTATATCAGAAATAGAATCTCATCAAAAAATAACAGGGAATATTGAAAGCACTGAAGATGTGCTTGTCAAAGATATTGACCATCTCATCAAATTAGGACTCACATATGAAGATATTGCAAAAAAGTTAAATAAAGGACAAACAGAAATTGAACTTTTACACAAATTTCGTCAAAACAACTAATTTTTCTTGACCAGTAAGTTTTTATTATGATATATTAATTTTTGGTGTTATCACACACGTTCATAGATTTAAGCATTGGTGCTGTTCAAACAGTTTTGCTTAAAGATGATATGAACGGAGGACAAAAAACCATTAGGAGGATTTATTCATGTCAGTAATTTCTATGAAGCAATTGCTTGAAGCTGGTGTTCACTTCGGTCACCAAACTCGCCGTTGGAACCCAAAAATGAAGCGTTACATCTTTACAGAGCGTAACGGAATCTACATCATCGACCTTCAAAAAACTGTTAAGAAGGTAGAAGAAGCTTATAATTTCGTTAAGGAATTAGCTGGAAATGGTGGAACTATGCTTTTTGTTGGTACAAAAAAGCAAGCTCAAGATTCTGTAAAAGAAGAAGCTGAACGTTCTGGTATGTACTTTGTTAACCAACGTTGGTTAGGTGGTACATTAACAAACTTTGAAACAATTCAAAAGCGTATCAAGCGTCTTAAAGACATCGAAAGAATGCAAGAAGACGGTACTTTTGACGTTTTACCTAAGAAAGAAGTTGTTGGTCTTAAGAAAGAATTAGAACGTCTTGAGAAATTCTTAGGCGGAATTAAAGATATGAAGCAATTACCAGATGCTTTATTCATCATCGACCCTCGTAAAGAGCGTATTGCTGTTGCAGAAGCACATAAATTAAACATCCCAATCGTTGGTATCGTTGATACGAACTGTGATCCGGATGAAATTGATTATGTAATCCCTGCAAACGATGATGCAATTCGCGCAGTTAAGCTTTTAACAGGAAAAATGGCAGACGCTATCCTAGAAGCTAAACAAGGTGAAGAAACATCTGCTTAATGAGCGAAAGGTGATAAGAGGGTTATGCCTTTTATCACCTTTTTTAAGAATTATATATTTTTGCGAATTAAGTCATAATAGAAACAGATTGTCTACACGATGTGAAAATCGTAAAAATCAAATAGTACATAGTGTTAAATAAGGAGGAAAACATAATGGCAGTTACTGCACAAATGGTAAAAGAGCTCCGTGAAAAAACAGGAGCAGGAATGATGGACTGTAAGAAGGCTCTTACAGAAACTGATGGTGATATGGAAAAAGCAATTGATTACCTTCGTGAAAAGGGTATTGCGAAAGCTGCGAAAAAAGGCGACCGCATCGCTGCAGAAGGTTTAACTTCTATTGAAGTTCAAGGTAATGAAGCAGTTATCTTAGAAGTTAACGCTGAAACAGACTTCGTTGCAAAAAATGAAGGTTTCCAAACTCTGGTAAAAGAATTAGCTGCTCATCTATTAGCGAAAAAGCCAGCTAACGTTGAAGAAGCATTAGAACAAAAGATGGACAATGGTACATCTGTTTCTGAACATGTAAATGCTGCTATCGCAAAAATTGGTGAAAAGCTATCACTTCGTCGTTTTGAAGTTGTAACAAAAGAAGACGGTGATGCATTTGGTGCATACCTTCACATGGGTGGACGTATCGGTGTTCTAACTGTTCTTGGTGGTACTTCAGATAGCGATGTTGCAAAGGATGTTGCAATGCACATTGCTGCTGTAAATCCTAAATATGTAACACGTGATCAAGTTTCTGCTGAAGAAGTTGAGCGTGAGCGTGAAGTGTTAACACAACAAGCATTAAATGAAGGTAAGCCTGAAAATATCGTAGCTAAAATGGTAGAAGGACGTCTTGGTAAGTTCTTCGAAGACGTTTGTCTTCTTGACCAAAGTTTTGTTAAAGACCCAGATCAAAAAGTTCGTAAATTTGTTGAGTCTAAAGGTGCTACAGTGAAGAGCTTTGTTCGTTACGAAGTTGGAGAAGGTATCGAGAAACGTCAAGATAACTTCGCTGAAGAAGTAATGAGCCAAGTGAAGAAGTAAAAAGATAACAGGGAACACATTATGTGTTCCCTCTTTTTGAAATGTCTAGTTTTAGCGCTGGTTTTTATTTAAGCGCTAGTACTTTTCTTTAAAAGATGGAGGTTTTTTATTCGATGAGCGGTGCCAAATATAGACGTGTAGTGTTAAAATTAAGTGGAGAAGCATTAGCGGGTGAACAGGGGTTTGGTATAAATCCATCTGTAATCCAGTCTGTAGCAAAACAAGTTAAAGAAATTGCAGAACTTGGAGTGGAAGTTGCTGTAGTAGTAGGTGGCGGAAACATCTGGAGAGGTAAAATTGGTAGTGAAATGGGAATGGATCGTGCAAATGCTGATTACATGGGAATGCTTGCTACAGTGATGAATTCCTTAGCGTTACAAGATAGCTTGGAGAATCAAGGAATCCAAACTCGTGTCCAAACATCTATTGAAATGCGACAAGTTGCAGAACCATACATAAGAAGAAAAGCGATTCGTCATCTTGAGAAGAAGCGAGTTGTCATTTTTGCAGCGGGTACAGGAAATCCTTATTTCTCAACAGATACAACTGCTGCTTTACGTGCTGCTGAAATTGAAGCAGAAGTTATCTTAATGGCTAAAAATAATGTTGATGGTGTGTATAGCGCTGATCCATCTATAGATAAAACAGCCGTGAAATATGAATCATTAACCTATCTTGATGTAATAAAAGAAGGATTAGCTGTGATGGATTCCACTGCCTCTTCACTTTGCATGGACAACGATATTCCGTTAATTGTCTTTTCAATTATGGAAGAAGGAAATATTAAACGTGCCGTACTAGGAGAAAATATCGGAACAATTGTAAGGGGGAAATAACTTTATGGCAAATAACACATTAAATCAAGTGAAAGATAAAATGTCTAAAGCAGTCCAAGCATTGTCTCGTGAACTAGCAACAGTAAGAGCTGGAAGAGCGAATCCGGCAATACTTGATAAAGTTACGGTTGATTATTATGGGGCACCTACACCTTTAAATCAGCTAGCTTCAATTAATGTACCAGAAGCTAGAATGCTTGTTATTCAACCATACGACAAGTCCGCCTTAGGAGATATGGAAAAAGCGATTCAAAAGGCTGATTTAGGCTTAAACCCAACTAATGATGGCTCAATTATTCGTATCTCAATTCCGCCATTAACAGAAGAAAGACGTCGTGATTTGGTCAAGCTTGTTAAGAAGTATGCAGAAGAGTCAAAAGTTGCGGTTCGAAATGTTCGTCGTGATGGTAATGATGATTTGAAAAAGCTTGAGAAGAATGGTGAAATCACTGAGGATGAATTACGTAGTCTTACAGATGATATTCAAAAATTGACAGATGAATCTATTAATAAAATTGATTCAGTTGCAAAAGAAAAAGAAAAAGAAATCATGGAAGTCTAACCCATTTCAATGTACAATATATTGTAAAAAGACCCTCTTACGTTTACAGGGGGTTTTTTTGTTAATACTGTCTACTAATTAGTTACCTCGAACGAAACAAATGGTAAAATGAGTGAAACTCGATTGAGACGGGTGTTGGAGGACTTGTTCATGTTTGGAAAATTTAAAAAGACAAAAAAGGAGCCAGTTTCTATTTCTGAAGACGAAATAGTAAAAGGGCCAATACCTAACCATATAGCAATTATCATGGACGGAAATGGGAGATGGGCAAAAAAACGATCATTGCCACGTACTGCTGGTCACCATGAAGGCATGAAAGTAGTAAAGCGAGTAACAAAGCTTGCAAGTAGACTAGGGGTGAATACTTTAACAGTCTACGCATTTTCAACAGAAAACTGGAAGCGTCCAGAGGATGAGGTTAATTATTTATTAAAACTTCCCCAAGAATTTATGGGCACATTTCTACCAGAGTTGATCGAAGAAAATGTACAGGTTCGAATCATGGGGAATAAAGATGCGATACCTGCACATACTCAAAAAGCGGTAGATAAAGCTGTGAACGATACGAAGAACAATACAGGCATGGTATTAAATTTTGCACTTAACTACGGTGGCCGTGCAGATATCCTGGATGCGGTCAATCATATTCTTTCAGACTATCGTGAGAAAGACCCCTACAAAAAGATTGATGAAGAGCTTTTTAATCAATATTTAATGAGTGCAGGTTTAGAAGATCCCGACTTATTAATTCGTACAAGCGGGGAAATTCGCTTAAGTAATTTTATGCTCTGGCAGCTTGCATATACTGAATTTTGGTTCACCGATGTATTATGGCCTGATTTTAAGGAACATCATTTATTAGAGGCCATTCATGCATTTCAAAAGAGAGGTAGACGATTTGGTGGTATATGACCATTACGACCAAACCGTATAAAAAAGGAATGATACAATGAAACAAAGAATTATAACGGCAATAATTGCAGCAGCAGTCTTCCTGCCGATTGTTATTTTTGGTGGCGTCCCGTTTACTATTTTAGTCTATTTGATGGGAGCAATTGCTATATTTGAGCTTTTACGGATGAAGCAAATTAATATTGCATCAATCCCTGGTGTAATCTCTATTATATTGTTATGGGTTATTTTAGTTCCTAGTCAATATAATAATTTCTTTGAGACCCTTCAAATTACGAAGATTGAAATCGTTCTTCTAATTGTTTTGTTTATTTTAACGTATACTGTTATTTCAAAAAATAGCTTCAGCTTTGATGATGCTGGCCTTGTGATTCTGTCAGCTCTATACATAGGATTTGGTTTTTATTATATGATTGAAATAAGAGCGATGGGATTAGCATATATATTTTATGCATTCGTTGTTATTTGGACAACCGATTCAGGAGCGTATTTTGTAGGGAGAAAACTTGGTAAAAATAAGTTATGGCCGGAAATTAGTCCTAATAAGACCATTGAGGGCTTTGTCGGCGGTATTGTGACTGCTATTGTATTTGCGTTCATTTTTAACATGATTACAGATTTATTTGATTCCTTCATATCACTAATAATCGTGACGTTGTTTGTGTCTGTTTTTGGACAAATTGGGGATCTAGTAGAATCTGCGCTTAAAAGGCATTATAACGTGAAAGATTCTGGAACATTACTTCCTGGCCATGGCGGAATATTAGATCGATTTGATAGCATGATATTCATCCTGCCAATCCTTTATTTCTTAAGTGCAATTATTCAGTAGTGGTTGTTTATTAGGAGTGAGTTTGTGAAAAAAGTAAGTTTATTAGGAGCTACGGGCTCGATTGGGCAGCAAACATTGGATGTTATTGAAAAGCATCCTGAAAAACTACAGCTTGTAGCCATGTCAATAGGGGAAAATGTTGCCCTTGGTCGAAAAATTATCCAAAAGTTTTCGCCAAAGCTTGTCTCTGTAAAATCAAAAGAAACATATGAACTATTTAAAAGTGAATTTTCAAGTAATATCCGATTTGTCTATGGTGATGAAGGATTAATTGAGGTGGCTACTTTAGATGAAGCAACCATCGTCCTAAACTCAGTAGTAGGAAGTGTAGGACTTTTACCTACCTTAAAAGCTATCGAAGCAAAGAAGACGATTGCCCTTGCTAATAAGGAAACATTAGTTACTGCAGGTCATTTAGTAATGGATGCAGCAAATCAGAATGGGGTTTCAATTTTACCAGTAGATAGTGAACATTCGGCTATTTTTCAGTGTCTTCAAGGAGAAAAAGAAAAAAATGTTGAGAAGATCATTCTGACCGCTTCAGGTGGAAGTTTCCGTGACCGAACACGTGAAGAACTTAAGGATGTTACAATTGAAGATGCTTTAAATCATCCGAATTGGTCAATGGGTGCTAAAATTACAATTGATTCTGCGACAATGATGAATAAAGGGTTAGAAGTAATTGAAGCTCATTGGTTGTTCAATCTTCCATATGAACAAATTGAAGTACTTCTTCATAAAGAAAGTATTATTCATTCAATGGTCGAGTTCCATGATAGTAGTGTCATTGCACAACTAGGTACACCCGATATGAGAGTTCCCATTCAATATGCCTTTTCATATCCAGACCGATTTCAAATGGCTGCATCAAAGGAGAGACTACGACTTTGGGAGATAGGTAAACTACATTTTTCAAAGCCAGATTTTGACCGCTTTAGATGTCTTGGGTTTGCATTTCAAGCCGGAAAAACAGGTGGAACCTTACCTACTGTATTAAATGCCGCAAATGAAGAGGCAGTTTCAGGTTTTCTAAATGGAAAAATCTCGTTTTTACAAATCGAAGATATCATTGAGGGAACAATTGAGAAGCATGATATTGTACAACATCCAAGCTTAGATATCATCCAAGAGGTAGATCAACAAACACGGGCCTATGTTCGTGGATTAATAGAGAAAAAATAAGATTTAGATACACTTTTTATAGTCAATCTAACAAAAGGTGGTTAAATATGTGGAGACTGTGATAGCCTTTATCATTATATTTGGTGCACTCGTATTTTTTCATGAGTTGGGACATCTCGTTTTAGCAAAGCGAGCAGGAATTCTCTGTCGTGAATTTGCAATTGGGATGGGGCCAAAGGTATTTACCTTTAGAAGAAATGAAACATTGTATACGATTCGTCTCCTTCCGATTGGCGGATATGTTAGAATGGCTGGCGAAGATCCAGAAATGGTTGAAATTAAACCCGGTCATAATATCGGGTTGTTATTCGATAATGCTGGAAAAGTAGAGAAAATTATCTTAAATAATAAGGATAAGTATCCAGATTTAAGAGTAATTGAGGTTGAGGTAGCAGATTTAGAGCATAATCTTTTTATTTCGGGCTATGAGGATGGAGAAGACGAGGTTCTAAAGAGATTTGAAGTTAGTGAGACTGCGTTTTTTGTGGTCGATGGACAAGAAACTCAAATTGCTCCTTATAATCGCCAATTCGCTTCCAAAACGTTATTGCAACGGACACTGGCAATTGCTGCGGGTCCGGCAATGAATTTTGTTCTAGCCTTTATCATTTTAATTGCAATTGGTTTATTACAAGGAACGCCAATTGATAAACCGATTCTAGGAAAGCTAACCGAGGATGGGGCAGCACTTCAAGCAGGTCTCCATGAAGGTGATATTGTTCGTGAGATTGATAATGAACAAGTTTCTACATGGAATGATATTGTAAATATTATTCGCGCAAATCCGGAAGAAGAAATTGGATTTGTAGTTGAACGTAATGGAGAATTACTGGATATACCTGTAACTCCGAAAGCTCAACAAATTGAGGAACAAACTATTGGTATCATAGGTGTCTATGGGCCTGTTGAAAAATCAGTATTGCCTTCCTTGAAATATGGGGTTATGGAAACCTTCATGTGGACAAAGGAGATTTTACTTGGACTTGGAAAGCTTATTACAGGTCAGTTCTCGATCGATATGCTTTCTGGACCAGTTGGAATATATGTATCAACCGATACAGTTGTTCAATCTGGGATCTATTATGTAATGAAATGGGCCGCAATTCTAAGTATTAACCTTGGAATCGTGAACCTTTTACCGTTGCCTGCCCTTGACGGAGGGAGACTAGTGTTCTTTGCGTTAGAGGCCGTTCGTGGAAAACCAATTGATAAGCAAAAAGAAGGTATGGTTCATTTTATTGGATTTGCCTTATTAATGCTTTTAATGTTGGTGGTAACGTGGAACGATATTCAAAGATTCTTTCTATAAAATAAGCTGAAATTATAATGAGGTGCAAGATATGAAACAAAGTATGACGCTTATACCTACACTACGAGAAGTACCAGCTGATGCTGAAGTCAAGAGTCACCAGCTTTTAATTCGAGCAGGTTTTATTAGACAAAATGCAAGTGGGGTATATAGTTACCTTCCATTAGCCAAACGCGTTTTACAAAAAATTGAAACAATCGTCCGTGAGGAAATGGAGCGTGCAGGTGCTGCGGAGCTACTTATGCCTGCATTAACGCCTGCAGAGTTATGGCAGGAATCAGGTCGTTGGTATTCTTATGGTCCAGAACTAATGCGCCTACACGATCGTCATGAACGTGACTTCGTATTAGGACCAACCCATGAAGAGGTTATTACGAGCCTCGTACGCGATGAAATTAAATCCTATAAGAGACTACCAATCACCCTTTATCAAATACAAACTAAGTTCCGCGATGAAAAAAGACCTCGTTTCGGGTTACTACGAGGCCGAGAATTTATCATGAAGGATGCATATTCATTCCATGCTAATCAAGAAAGCCTTCACGATATCTATGAAAAAATGTATACTGCATACTCCAATATTTTCTCTCGTTGTGGACTGAACTTCCGTGCTGTGATTGCGGATTCTGGTGCAATGGGTGGAAAAGATACCCATGAATTCATGGTGCTTTCAAAAATTGGTGAGGATACAATTGCTTATTCTGATACGTCCTCATTTGCAGCTAATATTGAAATGGCGCCTGTTGTTATGGAATATCCAAAAAGCAATGAGTCAGTAAAAGCATTAGAAAAAGTAGAAACAAATGAGAAGAAAACGATTGAAGAGGTTGCTTCTTTCCTTGATGTAACAAAGGAAAAATGCATTAAATCACTCCTTTTCCAAGTAGATGAAAAATTTGTACTTGTATTAGCACGTGGTGACCATGAAGTAAACGATATTAAAGTGAAGAACTTATTAGAAGCTACAAATGTTGAATTAGCAAGCGCAGAGGATACCAATCGCGTTATGGGCTGCACAGTTGGTTCTTTAGGCCCGATTCAAGTATCGGAAGACATCACTGTAATTGCAGACCATGCTGTAGCATCAGTTGTAAATGGTGTTTGTGGGGCAAATGAAGAGAATTATCACTTTATAAATGTAAATCCAGACCGTGATTTTTCAGGAATTCAATATGCAGACCTTCGCTTCATCCAAGAAGGCGACCCATCTCCTGATGGTGAAGGGAAAATAGTATTTGCTGAAGGCATTGAGGTAGGTCATATCTTTAAGCTTGGTACACGTTATAGTGAGGCAATGAATGCAACCTTCCTAGATGAAAATGGAAGATCACAACCAATGATTATGGGTTGCTATGGTATTGGGATTTCCAGAACTTTATCTGCAGTTGCAGAGCAATCAAATGATGAAAATGGTCTGATTTGGCCAGCAAATCTTGCACCATTTGATCTACACTTAATCCCTGTTAATATGAAGAATGAAGAACAAAAAGCAATTTCCGAATCTTTATATGTAACCCTTAAGGAAAGCGGCTATGATGTATTATTTGATGACCGCGCTGAACGCCCAGGTGTGAAGTTTGCAGATTCTGATTTAATTGGTCTGCCTCTCCGTATCACAGTTGGAAAACGTGCGGGCGAAGGGATTGTCGAAGTGAAAGTTCGTAAGACTGGGGAAACATTGGAAATAAATATTGAAAATCTTATCGAGACAATTAGCAAATATGTAGTAAAATAAATACTAGAAAAGAAAAGGGTACCTCGGTAGTATGGGGTACCCTAAATTCTGTCTGAAGAGGGGGAACGAGGATGGAATTATCGCCACAGCAAAAAGAACGGTTTAAGGTCTTGCTACAACAGCTTGAACTAACTGAAGATGCAATAGTTGCACACTTTGCAAATGCAGGTATTGAAAAACTTATGATTGATAAAGAGAAGAAGGCATGGCATTTCTTATTTTCTTTTGAAAAAGTAATTCCAGCAGATGTCATGAGGATATTTTCTACTCAACTACGAACAAAATTCACGCATATAGCATCCGTAACTTTCTCACTACATGTACAATCACAACATGTGACTGAAGAAATGGTACAAGCCTATTGGCCACTTTGCTTACAAGAATTAGATGGAATTGCACCACCTATTCTATCTTTATTGCATAGTCAACTTCCAACACAACAAGGCCTTAAGCTTCATATTAAGACAAGAAATGATACGGAATCAATTGCTATTAAGAAAAAATACGGGCAATTATTAGGAAATGTCTATCAATCCTATGGTTTTCCTATGTTCACACTTGAAACAGAAATTGAGGTTTCTAACCAAGAGTACGAACAGTTTTTAGAGAAAAAACAACAGGAAGATCAGGAAAGAGCGTTATTAGCTGTTGCTGATATGCAAAAGAAAGAGAAGGAAAAAGATCAGAATAATACTGTTACTGGACCGATTACAATCGGATATACAATCAAGGATGAAGAAGATTTTAAAGAAATCAGTTCAATTCTTGATGAAGAACGTAGAATTGCGATTCAAGGATATATTTTCTTTGCTGAAACAAGAGAATTGCGAAGTGGAAGAACTCTTTTAACCTTTAAAATTACAGACTATACGGATTCTATCCTAGTAAAAGTATTCTCACGGGACAAAGAAGATGTACATCTACTACAATCCATTAAAAAAGGTATGTGGGTCCGCTGTCGTGGAAGTATTCAAAATGATACATTTGTTAGAGATTTAGTGATGCTTGCAAATGATATTAATGAGATACAGCCGATGAACGAAAGAAAAGACACTGCGCCAGAAGGAGAAAAACGTGTCGAGTTACATGCACACTCTCCAATGAGCCAGATGGATGCTGTAACTTCTATTAGTCAATTAGTTGGCCAAGCAAAAAAATGGGGGCATACAGCGATTGCATTAACAGACCATGCGGTAGCTCAATCTTTCCCAGAAGCTTATTCAGCAGCGAAGAAAAATGGGATAAAGATGATTTACGGTGTTGAAGCAAATTTAGTAGATGATGGTGTCCCGATTGCCTATAATTCACAGCATCGTAATTTAGAAGAGGATACGTATGTCGTATTTGACGTAGAAACGACAGGTTTATCTGCAGTTTATAATACAATTATTGAGTTAGCTGCTGTTAAAGTGAAAAATGGTGAGATCATTGATCGATTTGAATCATTTGCAAACCCTCATCACCGATTAAGTGCAACAACTATTGACTTAACTGGAATCACAGATGATATGGTAAGAACAGCACCAGAAGTTAGTGAAGTCCTGGTTAAATTCAAGGACTGGACCGAGGATGCAATATTGGTTGCCCACAATGCAAGCTTTGATATGGGCTTTTTAAATGTTGGTTATAAAAAGGCGGGGCTCGAACAAGCAACAAATCCAGTAATCGATACGCTGGAACTCGCGAGATTTTTATATCCAGAATTAAAAAACCACCGATTAAATACATTATGTAAAAAGTTTGATATTGAACTAACCCAGCATCACCGTGCGATCTATGATGCAGAAGCAACAGGTTATTTGGTCTTGAAATTATTAAAAGATGCTGCAGAAAAAGAAATTCAATATCATGATCAGTTAAATGATTATATGGGTCAAGGTAAAGCATACCAACGTTCAAGACCTTATCATGCGACTTTGCTAGCACAAAATGATGTAGGACTAAAAAACTTATTTAAATTAATTTCGATTTCACATATTAATTATTATTACCGTGTACCACGGATTCCACGATCCCAGTTGCAAAAATATCGAGAAGGTATTTTAGTGGGCTCTGCCTGTGACAAAGGGGAAGTATTTGAGGGTATGATGCAGAAGTCACCTGAGGAAGTTGAGTCCATTGCTCAATTCTATGACTATCTAGAAGTACAGCCACCATCAAATTATAGACATTTACTCGAATTGGATTTAATCCAAAATGAGCGTGAACTTAAAGACATCTTAAAAAATATTGTTAACCTTGGGGAGAAATTGAATTTACCGGTAGTTGCTACGGGGAATGTGCACTATTTAAATCCTAATGACCATATTTATCGAAAAATTTTAGTTCGGTCCCAAGGTGGTGCAAATCCATTAAATCGACATTCTTTACCAGAAGTTCATTTCCGCACAACCAATGAAATGTTAGACTGTTTTTCTTTCCTCGAAAAAGAGAAGGCGAAGGAAATTGTTGTTACAAATACACAAAAAGTCGCAGACATGATTGGTGACGTGAAGCCAATTAAGGATGATCTGTATACACCTAAAATCGAAGGTGCAGAAGATGAAATCAGGAATATGAGCTATAGTATGGCACGAAGCATCTATGGTGAAGAATTACCTGAAATCGTTGAGAAAAGATTAGAAAAAGAGCTTAAAAGTATTATTGGGCATGGATTCGCAGTAATTTATCTAATTTCTCATAAGCTTGTTAAAAAATCACTTGATGATGGATATCTCGTAGGTTCACGTGGATCGGTTGGTTCATCATTAGTAGCGACGATGACGGAAATTACAGAGGTAAATCCATTACCACCACATTATGTATGCCCAGACTGTAAGCATTCAGAGTTTTTTAATGACGGTTCAGTTGGTTCTGGATTTGACCTTCCAGACAAAGATTGCCCAAATTGTGGAGCGAAGTATAAGAAGGATGGACATGATATCCCGTTCGAAACGTTCCTTGGGTTTAAGGGAGATAAGGTTCCGGATATCGACTTAAACTTCTCTGGTGAGTATCAGCCTCGTGCTCATAACTATACGAAAGTACTGTTTGGTGAAGAATACGTATATCGTGCAGGAACAATCGGTACAGTTGCTGAAAAAACGGCCTATGGTTATGTTAAAGGTTATGCAAATGATCATAATTTGACGATGCGTGGTGCAGAAACTGACCGTTTGGTAGCAGGTTGTACAGGCGTTAAACGAACGACAGGTCAGCATCCAGGAGGTATTATCGTTGTTCCGGACTATATGGATATCTTTGATTTTTCACCTATTCAATTTCCGGCTGATGATACAAGTTCTGAATGGAAAACCACACATTTTGATTTCCATTCTATCCATGACAATGTACTTAAACTTGATATACTCGGACACGATGATCCGACAGTCATTCGTATGCTCCAGGACTTGAGTGGAATTGATCCAAAAACCATTCCAACCGATGATCCTGAGGTAATGAAAATTTTCAGTGGTACTGAGTCTCTCGGCGTAACCGAAGAACAAATTATGTGTAAAACGGGTACTCTTGGGATACCGGAATTCGGGACACGCTTTGTACGTCAGATGCTTGAGGACACAAAGCCGACTACTTTCTCGGAATTAGTTCAGATTTCAGGGCTTTCACATGGTACGGATGTATGGTTGGGTAATGCGCAGGAGCTTATCCATAATAATATTTGTACACTAAGTGAAGTTATAGGTTGTCGTGACGATATAATGGTTTACCTTATTTATAAAGGTCTAGAACCATCCCTAGCGTTTAAAATTATGGAATCCGTTCGTAAGGGTAAAGGGTTAACGGATGAGTTTATTGAAGAAATGAAGAAGAATGATGTCCCTGATTGGTATATTGACTCATGTTTAAAAATTAAATATATGTTCCCGAAGGCCCATGCAGCCGCATATGTTTTAATGGCCGTAAGGATTGCATACTTTAAGGTTCATTTACCATTGCTTTACTACGCAGCATATTTTACAGTTCGTGCAGATGATTTTGATGTAGAAGCTATGGTACGCGGTTCAAGCACAATACGCGCTAAAATGGAGGAAATCAATGCCAAAGGGCTTGAAGCTTCAACTAAAGAAAAGAACCTCCTAACAGTTTTAGAATTATCTCTAGAAATGTGTGAACGCGGATTTGCTTTTAATAAGATTGATTTATACCGTTCGGGTGCAAGTGAATTTATAATTGATGGAGATGCCTTAATTCCACCGTTCAATTCGATTCCTGGACTAGGAACAAATGCTGCAATCAATATTGTGAAAGCAAGAGAACAAGGTGAATTTTTATCCAAAGAAGATTTACAGAAGCGTGGTAAAGTATCTAAAACAATTATGGAATATCTTGAAAACCATGGCTGCCTAGAAGATATGCCAGATCAAAATCAATTATCCTTGTTCTAATCAGGACTTTTATTTGCATATAAATAGCGATTATGTTATAGTTTTTATGGAAATGCTATGTATATTACTGGTAAAAGAGTGGGGCTTCCCACTCTTTATTCTTTGGCTGAGGCTAAAAATTGTGTAACAACGTTTATTTAGATGGAACTTCACTATATTTTCCAACTGCCTCCCTGCTATTATAGCAGGGTGTTTTTACACTACTTAGGAAATACTATGAATAAAACAAAGGAATTCCTTATCAGCTTAGGAGGAAAAACATGAGTAAAAAGGTAACACAAATAGTGGAAGAATTAGTGATACCTATTGTAACTGATTTACAGATGGAACTTGTTGATGTTGAGTATCTAAAGGAAGGGAAAGACTGGTTTCTACGTGTCTTTATCGACTCCGAAAAAGGGGTAGATATTGAAGATTGTGGAATAGTTAGTGAAAAATTAAGCGAAAAGCTTGATGAAGTAGATCCCATTCCGTATAACTATTTTCTAGAAGTTTCTAGCCCTGGTGCTGAACGCCCGTTGAAAAAGGACAGTGACTTTGAAAAGGCAATTGGAAAACAAGTGTATGTGAAAACATACGAACCAATCGACGGTGAAAAGATTTTTGAAGGAGAGCTTACTTCATTTGATGGAAAGCTAGTAACAATCAATGTAATGGTCAAAACACGCAAAAAATCTGTAGAAATTCCGTATGAAAAAATTGCAAATGCAAGACTTGCTGTTACTTTTCATTAATAGGTTTGAGATAATAAAGGGGGATTAGGAAACTAATGAGTAGTGAATTATTAGATGCCTTAACATTGCTCGAGAAAGAAAAAGGCATTAGCAAAGATATTATTATTGAGGCAATTGAGGCAGCACTTATTTCTGCATATAAGCGGAATTTTAACCAGGCTCAGAATGTAAGAGTAGATTTGAACTTAGCAAACGGTTCTATGCGTGTGTTTGCTAGAAAAGATGTAGTAGATGAAGTGTTTGACCCTAGACTAGAAATTTCCGTAGATGAGGCAAGAACCATCAACCCTAATTACCAGGTCGAGGACGTTGTCGAAATTGAAGTAACACCAAAAGACTTCGGAAGAATTGCTGCTCAAACTGCGAAACAAGTTGTTACTCAACGTGTACGTGAAGCAGAAAGAGGAGTTATTTACTCAGAATTCATTGACCGTGAAGAAGACATCATGACAGGAATTGTTCAGCGTCTAGATTCCAAGTTTATCTATGTCGGATTAGGGAAAATTGAGGCATTGCTTCCATTAAATGAACAAATGCCTAATGAAAAATATAAGCCTCACGACAGAATAAAAGTCTACATAACAAAGGTTGAAAGAACGACAAAAGGTCCACAAATCTTTGTTTCTAGAACACATCCTGGATTATTAAAACGCCTTTTCGAAATTGAGGTTCCTGAAATCTATGACGGAACAGTTGAAATTAAATCAGTTGCCAGAGAAGCGGGAGATCGTTCTAAGATTTCTGTTCACTCTGATAATCCAGAAGTAGATCCGGTAGGTTCTTGTGTTGGTCCTAAGGGTCAACGAGTTCAATCTATTGTAAATGAACTAAAAGGTGAAAAAATCGATATTGTAAAATGGTCTGATGATCCAGTTGTTTTTGTAGCAAACGCTCTAAGCCCATCTAAAGTACTTGATGTTAATGTGAATGAAGAAGAAAAAGCAACAACAGTTGTTGTTCCTGACTATCAATTATCATTAGCAATCGGTAAGCGTGGGCAAAACGCTCGTTTAGCAGCAAAATTAACTGGTTGGAAAATTGATATTAAGAGTCAAACAGATGCAGAGCAAGCGGGAATTTACCCTAGAGAAGGCTTTGGATTATTTGACGACGATCACGAAGATGAACATGAGGAAGAAGCATTCGATTTGCAGTCTGAAGAAATCGAGTGAGGTGAAGAAAATTGGTAGGAAATAAAAAAATACCATTACGTAAATGTATTGCCAGTGGTGAAATGAAGCCGAAAAAGGAACTTGTACGAATTGTGCGTTCCAAAGAGGGTGAAGTTTCCATTGACCTTACTGGAAAAAAGTCTGGCCGCGGTGCATACCTAAGTAAAGATAAAGAATGTATCTTACTAGCGAAGAAAAAGAACATTCTTGCTGGTCAGCTGAAAGCCACGATTGATGAATCACTCTATGAAGAATTACTCCAACTAGTAGATAAGGAGAAGCCTTCATAGATGGAGAATAAAGAATGGTTTTCATTATTAGGTCTTGCCAATCGAGCAAGAAAGGTCATTTCAGGTGAAGAACTCGTCGTGAAAGAAATTCGCAATGGAAATGCAAAACTTGTTCTCTTATCTGAAGATGCATCAGCAAACACTACAAAAAAAATTACGGATAAAAGCACGTATTATCAGGTTCAACTTCGTACTGTAAGCGATCGGTATACACTAGGACATGCGATTGGTAAGGATGCCCGAGTAGTTGTCGCGATAACGGAGAGTGGGTTTGCAAAAAAAATTAGTCACTTGCTCGATTAACATATTTGGGGGTGAACATATGAGTAGAATGCGTGTATACGAATATGCAAAACAACAAAATATCTCAAGTAAAGAAGTTATTACAAAGCTTAAAGAGATGGACATAGAGGTTAAAAATCATATGGCAACAATTGAGGGAGATATTTTGAAAAAATTGGATCAAACATTTGGTAAAAAAACAGAAACTGCTAAGGCTACAAGCGAGCAAAATAAGAATAATAACTCAAAACCACCTGTTAATAATAATGCTACAACTAAAGTGGTTGACAAAAAAGAAGTTAAGAATAAGCCTGCAACTCCTAAAAACCGTGATGGTAAAAAGCCTGAAAATCAAGGGCAGAAAAAGGGTTTTCAGTCAAATCATAACAACAACAATAACAGAAGAAATAAAAACAACAGACAAAAAGGTAATAACCGTCCAAACCATCAACAACAACCGGTACAACCAAAGCCTGAAAAAAAGTTACCTGAAAAAATTACTTTCATTGGTTCCTTAACCGTTGGGGAATTAGCGAAAAAATTAGGTAAAGAGCCTTCTGAGATTATTAAGAAGTTATTCATGTTAGGTGTTATGGCGACAATTAACCAGGAACTTGATAAAGATTCAATCGAATTAATTGCATCAGAATATGGTGTTGAGGTTGAAGAGGAAATCGTCTTTGACGTTACCGAATTCGAACAGTATGTAGAGGAAGATAATGAAGAAGACTTAATTGAAAGACCTTCGATTGTTACAATCATGGGACATGTAGACCATGGTAAAACAACTACCCTTGATTCTATTCGAAATACAAAGGTTACAGCTGGAGAAGCTGGTGGAATTACACAGCATATTGGTGCCTATCAAGTTGTTGAAAACGGAAAGAAAATAACTTTCTTAGACACACCAGGACACGCTGCTTTTACCACTATGCGTGCAAGAGGTGCTCAGGTTACCGATATTACTGTTTTAGTAGTCGCAGCAGATGATGGTGTAATGCCGCAAACAGTTGAAGCAATAAACCATGCAAAGGCTGCTGAGGTGCCAATTATCGTTGCAGTGAATAAAATGGATAAACCAACAGCAAATCCTGACCGCGTAATGCAGGAATTAACTGAACATGGTTTAGTACCTGAAGCTTGGGGAGGAGACACAATCTTCGTTCCGATTTCGGCGTTAACAGGAGAAGGAATTGACAACCTGCTTGAAATGATTCTTCTAGTGGGTGAAGTTGAGGAATATAAGGCAAACCCTAAGAGAAGAGCAACAGGTACTGTAATTGAAGCGAAGCTCGATAAAGGAAGAGGTTCTGTTGCCACACTACTAGTGCAAAACGGAACGTTACGCATAGGTGACCCAATCGTTGTTGGAAACACATTTGGTCGTGTCCGTGCAATGGTTAATGATTTAGGCCGACGTGTTAAGGAGGCAGGACCTTCTACTCCAGTTGAAATCACTGGACTAAGTGATGTCCCACAAGCCGGCGATCAATTCGTTGTTTTTGAAGATGAAAAGAAAGCACGACAAGTTGGAGAAGCCAGAGCTCAAAAGCAATTAGTTGAGCAACGTGGCGACAAAGTGAAAGTAAGTCTAGAAGATTTATTTGAGCATATTAAACAAGGTGAAATGAAGGAAATTAACTTAATTGTAAAAGCTGACGTTCAAGGTTCAGTTGAGGCTTTGGCAGCTTCTCTTCAAAAGATTGATGTAGAAGGTGTTAAAGTTAAGATTATCCATACTGGTGTTGGTGCGATTAATGAATCCGATATTACACTTGCATCAGCTTCAAATGCAATTGTAATCGGCTTTAATGTACGACCTGATGTGAATGCAAAACGAACTGCAGAAGCTGAAGAGGTCGATATCCGTCTTCACCGCATTATCTATAAAGTAATTGAAGAAATCGAATCTGCAATGAAGGGTATGCTTGACCCTGAATTTGAAGAGAAAGTAATTGGGCAAGCAGAAGTGCGTACAACCTTCAAGGTATCGAAGATTGGTACAATTGCTGGTTCTTACGTGACAGATGGTAAAATCACTCGTGACAGTGGAATTCGCCTAATTCGTGATGGAGTCGTTATCTTTGAAGGAGAAATTGATACTTTAAAACGTTTCAAGGATGATGTGAAGGAAGTTGCGCAAAACTATGAGTGTGGTATAACAATTACGAAATTCAACGATATTAAAGAAGGAGATATCATTGAAGCATTCGTGATGCAAGAAGTTGATCGACATTGATCGGCTATGTAGAGTGTGAATGCGTCATTTATGATGCGAATTCTTTGAAAGCAAAACGTGCCGTTTTACAAAGTGTCATTACTCGACTCAAACAAAAGTTTAATATTTCAGTTGCGGAGGTAGACCATCAGGATACATGGCAACGCACTAAACTAGCCATTGTTACTGTATCTTCAAGTCGAAAGCACTCTGAACTAGAATTAAACAATGCGCTAAAGTTTATTGATTCGTTCCCGGAATTAGATCGAACAATAACCGATTTTGAGTGGTTATAACGAGGTGATATAAAGATGAGTTTACGACCAAATCGTGTTGGAGAACAAATGAAAAAGGAATTGAGTGACATAATTGGACGAAAGATAAAAGATCCCCGCATTGGATTTGTAACTGTTACCGACGTTCAAGTTACTGGAGACCTTCAGCAAGCGAAAGTTTTTATTTCGGTTTTAGGTGATGAAGAGCAAAGGCAAAACACATTAAAAGGTCTTGCCAAAGCGAAAGGCTTTATCCGTTCAGAAATCGGTCAACGTATTCGTTTACGGAAAACACCTGAGATTCTTTTTGAATTTGACGAATCAATTGATTATGGGAATCGAATTGAAACGATCCTACATGAAATAAATAAAGATTCAAATCAAGAATCTAACCGAGAATAGAGTAGAGGATAGGCTTTATTATAAAGTCTATCCCTTTTTTCAATCTATTTAAGAAAAGTGTATTTAAACACCTATCTAAAAGTTTAGGGGAGTGGCTCTAAGTGGATGGAATTTTACTGCTTAATAAACCAAAAGGGATGACTTCCCATGATTGTGTCTTCAAGGTTCGGAAGTTAGTGAAAATGAAAAAAGTAGGGCATACAGGAACATTAGACCCTGATGTATCAGGTGTTCTACCCATATGTTTAGGAAAAGCGACTAAAATCGTAGAATATGTAACCGCAGCTAACAAGACCTATGAAGGTGAAGTGAAAATAGGGTTCTCAACTACTACAGAAGATGCCTCCGGTGAAATGGTAGAAGAAAAAAGAGTAGACCGTGATATAACCAAAGATGAAGTATTGAAAGTACTTCATTCATTAACTGGTGAAATCATTCAAACCCCTCCAATGTATTCTGCTGTCAAAGTCAATGGAAAACGTCTTTATGAGTATGCTAGACAAGGAATGGTAATTGAAAGACCATCTCGTAAAATTACCATACATAAGCTGGAGCTACTTAGCGATATTGTTCAATCCAATAATACAGTATCATTTCGTTTCCGTGTCACCTGTAGCAAGGGTACGTATGTGCGAACGCTCGCTGTACAAATTGGTGAAAAGCTAGGGTATCCATCTCATATGTCTGATTTAATAAGGACATCTTCTGGTGAGTTTAAACTCCAACAATGTATGACACTTGAAGAACTAGAAATCATGGTGAAAAATGAACGCATTCAGGAACATCTCCTATCAATTGAAGATGCTCTTTCCCATTTGCCCAAATTAATAATTAATGATAAAGTAGCAGAGAAAGTAAAAAATGGGTCTGTCTTGCCGGTTCCACAGGAGTTAAATCAAATCCAGGTTGGAGAACCTATTGCTACCCTACATAACGGTGATATCCTAGCAATATATCAAAGGCATCCAGAAAAACCCAACTTTATAAAACCTATTAAAGTACTAGTCAATAATCAAGAATTAAAATAGGTTATTCGTGTAGAAAAGGTGAAATAGAAGTGAAGACGATATATATCACACATCCACATTCCTTTAATCAAACAGATTTGCCGCCAACAGTATTGGCATTAGGATATTTTGATGGGGTCCATTTAGGCCACCAGAAAGTTGTTGAAACTGCAAAAAAGGAAGCAGAGAAACAAGGGATTTCTTGCTCTGTTATGTCTTTTGATCCTCATCCATCAATCGTCCTAAAAAAAGATGTTACACATGTTGAATATATAACTCCTTTGCATCATAAAGAAGAGTTATTTGCTCAATTTGATATCGACTATTTGTATATAGTTAATTTTACATCTGAATTTGCGAGTCTATCGCCACAACAATTTGTTGAGCAATACATTATCGGTCTTAATGTTAAACATGTTGTTGCAGGATTTGATTTTACGTACGGACGGTTTGGAAAAGGAACAATGGAAACTCTTCCGGAACATGCTAATGGACGATTTACCCAAACAACTGTAGAGAAATTAACTTTCAATAATGAAAAAGTAAGTTCAACGCTTATCCGTGAATTTATAGAGAGTGGTGAGGTTGACAAACTTCCACCTTTATTAGGTAGATTTTACACAGTAAATGGGATTGTGGTTGATGGTGAAAAACGTGGTAGAACCATCGGCTTTCCAACTGCAAATGTTAAAACAAATGAAGATTATATTATTCCTAAAATGGGCGTGTATGCTGTTCGTTTAAAAGTTGGTTCAAAATGGTATAATGGAGTATGTAACCTAGGGGTTAAACCAACTTTTCATGACAATGTAAAGTTGCCATCAATTGAAGTTCATCTATTCGATTTTAATGAAGATATCTATAAGGAAAAGGTTATTGTTGAATGGCACAAACGAATTCGTTCAGAAAGAAAGTTTTCTTCCATTGACGAATTGGTGAAACAAATTGGACTTGATAAGGAACAGGCGAAGGAATACTTTGAGAAAATAGACGAACATACTTGCTTTTTATCGTAAAAAGTTGTATTCTAGTTAAGTATGAAAAAGAACCATTGCGTGGCAGTACGAATCACCAACGTCTGCTAGGTAATTGGGGATACTATTATAGGAGGTGAATAGGATGGCTATCACACAAGAGCGTAAGAACGAAATTATCAGCGAGTACAAAACTCATGAAAATGACACTGGTTCACCAGAGGTTCAAATCGCTGTCCTAACTGAGCAAATCAATAAGTTAAATGATCATTTACGTACACACAAGAAGGATCATCATTCACGTCGTGGTCTATTAAAGATGGTTGGTAAACGTCGTAATTTATTAACATATCTTCGTAATAAAGACGTAACTCGTTACCGTGAATTAATCAACAAGCTTGGACTACGTCGATAATCTACGAAAAAGCGGGAGCATTCCCGCTTTTTTATTAGGTTAAAAAATGAGGGATTTTTTTCCTCCATTTCTACTATTTGAACAAAAATTCACTTTACATATTTAACGAGTATTGATATGTTCGAATAAATTAGTTCATACTATCATTACATATATTTGAATGTGATTTAGAGAGGGGTACTATTATATGGAACAAGGAAAGCAAGTTTTTTCCATGGACTGGGCAGGCCGACAGCTGACCGTTGAAATTGGTCAACTAGCAAAGCAAGCTAATGGGGCTGTATTGGTTCGTTATGGAGAGACTGCTGTCTTAAGTACAGCAACAGCATCGAAAGAGCCAAAACCATTGGATTTCTTTCCGCTTACTGTAAACTACGAAGAACGATTATATGCAGTTGGAAAAATCCCTGGAGGATTTATCAAACGTGAGGGTAGACCAAGTGAAAAGGCGATTCTAGCAAGTCGATTAATAGACCGACCGATTCGACCTTTATTTGCTGATGGATTCAGAAATGAAGTTCAAGTTATCAGTATCGTTATGAGTGTTGACCAAGATTGCTCTTCAGAAATGGCAGCAATGTTCGGTTCATCATTGGCGCTATCTGTTTCAGATATCCCATTTGAAGGTCCAATAGCAGGTGTAACTGTTGGTAGAGTCGACAATCAATTTATCATCAACCCATCAGTGAAAGAACAGGAAATGAGCGATATCCATCTAGTTGTAGCCGGTACAAAGGATGCAATCAATATGGTTGAAGCGGGTGCCGATGAAGTTCCTGAAGAAGTAATGCTTGAAGCAATTATGTTTGGACATGAGGAAATTAAACGATTAATTGCCTTCCAAGAAAAAATCGTTGCAGAAATCGGTAAAGAAAAAAGAGAGATTGTCCTTTACGAGCTTGATTCAGAATTAGAAGCACAAATTCGTGCGAAAGCGGAAGAGGATATTAATAAAGCAGTACAAGTTGCTGAAAAGCATGCGAGAGAAGATGCAATTAATGAAGTAAAAGCTGCAATTTTAGCAGAATACACAGAACAAGAAGTTGATGAGTCGACACTTAAGCAAGTGAAGGAAATTTTAAATAAACTTGTAAAAGAAGAAGTTCGACGCTTAATCACCGTTGAAAAGGTTCGTCCTGACGGAAGACAAATCGACGAAATTCGTCCACTGTCATCAGAAGTAGGATTATTAACCCGTACACATGGTTCTGGACTATTCACACGTGGACAAACCCAGGCATTAAGTATTTGTACACTTGGTGCATTAGGAGATGTGCAAATTCTTGATGGGTTAGGTATAGAGGAAACAAAGCGTTTTATGCACCACTATAATTTCCCTCAATTCAGTGTCGGTGAAACGGGTCCAATGAGAGGCCCAGGACGTCGTGAAATTGGACATGGTGCTTTGGGTGAGCGTGCATTGGAACCTGTTGTACCTTCTGAAAAGGATTTCCCATATACCATCCGCCTGGTTTCTGAAGTATTAGAATCAAATGGTTCTACTTCCCAAGCGAGTATTTGTGCGAGTACATTAGCAATGATGGATGCAGGTGTTCCAATAAAAGCTCCTGTAGCTGGGATCGCAATGGGGCTCATCAAATCAGGAGAGCACTATACAGTATTAACTGATATTCAAGGAATGGAAGACCACTTAGGAGATATGGACTTTAAGGTTGCGGGAACATCAAAGGGTGTAACTGCTTTACAAATGGATATTAAAATAGCTGGTCTTTCACGTGAAATCCTTGAGGAAGCATTGCAACAAGCTAAAAAAGGCCGTATGCAAATTCTTGATTCAATGTTAGCAACACTAACAACCCCTAGATCTGAGCTTTCTAAATATGCACCGAAGATCTTAACATTAAAAATTAATCCAGATAAAATCCGTGATGTTATTGGGCCAAGTGGTAAACAGATCAATAAGATCATTGACGAAACTGGCGTAAAAATTGATATTGAACAAGACGGTACAGTCTTTATTTCTTCAATAGATGAAGCAATGAACCAGAAAGCCAAGAAAATCATCGAAGATATTGTTCGTGAAGTAGAAGTTGGCCAAATGTATCTTGGTAAAGTAAAACGTATTGAAAAGTTCGGCGCATTTGTTGAAATCTTCAGTGGAAAAGATGGACTTGTTCACATTTCCGAACTTGCTGAAGAACGAGTTGGAAAAGTTGAGGATGTTGTCTCAATTGGTGATGAACTCCTTGTAAAAGTTACCGAAATTGATAAGCAAGGCCGTGTAAACCTTTCAAGAAAAGCCGTTTTACGTGAACAAAAGGAAAAAGAAAAGCAACAACAATAATAATCTTTCGAAAGCCTGGTAAACCGGGCTTTTTAGGTTTTTATTTATGTTGTGAAATCGTTTTTAAAGTTTGAACAGTAGCTATTACACTTTTCTCAATTTGTGTTCTACCTTGTCCCTCCCTTACATATTTTCTAGTAAAGAGGGGGATTGTTATGAAAAAAAGGTATATACAATTTATTGCTTTTATATGCATATTATTGGTTTCAATTGGATCATTACATAATCCGTTCACAAATGACTACGTTCAGGGATTAAAAAACAGTTCATTAAAAGAAAGCGCTGACGCAATCCCTGTTAGTAGTAAAGGTGACCAACTTTTAAATGAAATTGAAAAAAGGGCAATTGAATATAGTATTCCTGCAGAAGATGCGAAGATTGACCCTGTTTGGAAAGCAACTCCTGGCCTCAATGGACTAGAGGTAGATATTAAAGCTTCATATGAAAAGATGAAAAAAGAAGGCGAATTTGATGAAAATAAGCTGGTGTATAAGCAGCTATCACCTAAAGTTCACCTTGAAGATTTACCTTCGTCCGCGATTTATCGAGGGAATCCAAACAAACCGCTTGTGTCTTTTATAATAAATGTTGCATGGGGGAATGAATATATTCCTGATATGCTTGCTACGTTAAAAAAGCATAATGTAAATGCAACTTTTTTCTTAGAAGGAAGATGGGTAAAGGAAAATCCAGATTTAGCTAAAATGATTGTGGATGCTGGACATGAAGTAGGCAACCATTCCTATACGCATCCCGATATGAAAACCTTGTCTTCAGATCTTGTTAGAGAGCAATTAATGAAGACAAATCAGGTAATTGAGGCAGCTACAGGGAAAAAGCCTACGCTCTTTGCTCCACCTAGTGGAAGCTACCGTGATGAGGTCGTTAAAATCGCAGACGAACTCGGTATGAAAACAATTATGTGGAGTGTGGATACAATTGATTGGCAGCGTCCACAACCCCATGTTTTAGTTCAAAGGGTAATGGGCAAAGTCCATCCTGGCGCTATGGTTTTAATGCATCCAACATCACCAACTGCTCAAAGTCTAGAAAGATTAATTATATCTATTAAACAAAAAGATCTTGCAATCGACAACGTTTCTACATTATTAAACGAAGAACGTATCATACTAAAGAAAAAGTAGTGGTGTAAGAACAGGAGGAATCCAGCATTGATTAAAAAGTATACTTGTCAAAATGGTGTAAGAATTGTATTAGAAAACATCCCAACTGTTCGATCAGTTGCTATTGGTGTTTGGATCGGGACAGGATCACGAAATGAAAGCCCTGAGAATAACGGTATTTCACATTTTCTAGAGCATATGTTTTTCAAGGGTACGAAAACAAGATCTGCTAGGGAAATTGCAGAGTCTTTTGATAGTATTGGTGGACAGGTAAATGCATTCACCTCTAAAGAATACACTTGTTATTACGCAAAGGTATTAGATGAACATGCAAAATTTGCACTAGATGTTCTATCGGACATGTTCTTCAATTCGAACTTTGATGAAGATGAATTGAAAAAAGAAAAAAATGTTGTCCTAGAAGAAATTAAAATGTACGAAGATACACCAGATGATATCGTCCATGACTTATTAAGTAAAGCTACTTATGAAAATCATCCATTAGGTTATCCAATTCTAGGAACAGAAGAAACATTGGAAACTTTTAATGGTGATAAACTCCGTCAATATATGAATGCTATGTATACTCCAGAAAATGTGGTCGTGTCTATAGCTGGTAATATTGATGAAAATTTTATTTCTGAGGTTGAGGCATACTTTGGTAATTATTCAGGAGACCAAACGAAATATGAGTTGCAAAAACCTTCTTTCCATACTAATAAGATCACTCGAAAGAAAGAAACCGAACAAGCCCATCTTTGCTTAGGCTTTAATGGCTTACAAATTGGAGATAAAGATGTTTACGACCTAATCGTATTAAATAATATTCTTGGGGGTAGTATGAGTAGCCGTTTATTCCAAGACGTACGTGAGCAAAAAGGTTTAGCGTATTCTGTATTCTCTTATCATTCCTCTTATAAGGATACTGGGATGGTCACCATTTATGGGGGCACAGGAAGTAAACAGCTTAATTTGTTATTCGAAACAATACAGGATACATTAGCAAAGCTTAAGGCAGAAGGTATCACCGAGAAGGAATTAAAGAACAGCAAAGAGCAAATGAAGGGTAGCCTTATGCTCGGACTTGAAAGTACAAACAGTAGAATGAGCCGAAATGGGAAAAATGAATTATTATTAAAGCAACATAAAAACCTAGATGAAATTTTAGATGAAATTAATGCTGTAAGTGAAAATAGCGTGAATGCAATGGCAGAACGAGTCTTTACAGACGATTTTTCACTTGCTTTGATTAGTCCCACAGATGATTTACCGACCAAGCTTTCAAATTGATTTTGATTCTAAAAATGTGGACTACTCCATACACTGTAAAAAGGACATGTGAGGGGTGGTCTTTTTGAGGCTAAGTGAATTAAGTGGAAAAGAAATTGTTGATGTCAAACGTGCTGAAAGACTAGGTGTTTTAGGCCAAACTGATTTAGAAATTGATGAGAGAACAGGGCAAATAAAGGCTCTCATCATTCCATCTTTAAAATGGTTTGGTTTAAAGAAACAAGGAAATGAAGTCCGCGTATCATGGCAGCATATACGTAAAATTGGTACAGATATGATCATCATTGATATTCCAGATGATTTTGGAACAGAGGAAGCTGAATAGTAATACAATATAAACCCACGGATAGTAAATCAAGACTAAAAAAATAAAAACA
>NZ_NSEA01000040.1 GCF_002734285.1 Fredinandcohnia onubensis
CCCAATGTCATCAAGTTAAGAATCCAGTAGTTTCCAGAACCAACTAAAATCATAGTTTTGAATATTTAGATAACTAAAAAAGCTAATAGGATGCCCGGGAAGTGCCTATTTAATTTTTTTGGCATTTCCCTGAGTATCGTATTTGTTCGTTTAGTCAAATGGCTGGTCGTTGTCCAAATCCGTGTTTATTCGCATTTAGTACTCTGGAACGTTTAAATTGTCTTCCAGGTCTTATCGGGACTCGATTTCGCTGAACTTCGTTCAATAAGGCTTTATACAACTTTTTTCTACGTCTCAGACTGGGTTCAATGATTAAACAAATGAGTTTATCTTTTAGCGCACCAATTAATATATTAGTGTTAGTCTTATATTCGTGTTTTAAGTCTTTACCCTTCTGTTCCTTAGTGATGAGCACATCTGATTCATGCTTTAGTAAGGAAGCCATGTTGGTCAAAAATAATGCCGCATAAAACTCCTGTTCAATCGTCTGTTTTGTTTCGCCTGAGAACTTTTCAATCTGTATTTTGTTTTTTAAGACATCGTATTTCGTTTCGATGGACCATCGCTTAAAGTACAACATTTTAAAAGTTGGGATATCAAATGACTCATCTAATATATTCGTTATAAGTAGTTCTTCTTCACCAGACCCTATTGGGATACGAACCGCACGCAAACGCATGACTTTGCCTTTATATACGAGTTCAAAGATCTGATCAGGAATCTCTTCTTTTAAGATGGAACGGTAAAAGTTAACTGGTGTCCTAACAACGAAATTTACTTTATTCTTCAATAGGTAGTGAAAGAAGTATTTAGCTGGATACCCACGGTCAAAAAGAAAAAGATCCTGGTTAGAACGTAGTTCTAGAAAACTATCAATTAATGCCATAGCTACTGTGCGCTCGCTATCTGTACATTTTGTGATTATCCCCTTTACAAATAGATCATTTTCGATATCATAAATAGTAGATACCATGGCTCTGGCAAGTTCCTTGCCATTGCCTTTTGATGCGCCGAAGGTATCTCTTAGCCTTTGGGTATTGGCTATTTCTATGATAGACGCATCAACCGCATACAACCGGAAGCCCATGTAATTAGGGGAGTTATTTGACTGATAAAACCACGTCGTAATGGTGTCAAATAACATCTTAAAGGCTTCTGGTTTTATTTTTTTTCGCGCTTGTGAAAACCCCTGTTTACTTATAGTTTCTCCTTCTTTTTTAATCAGGTCAAAAAAGTCATTTAACTCTATCTGCAGACTTTTCGTTACTAGATTTAGCACAAACAAGATTATTTCCGGGAAGGTCAATTTACCCCCTTCACGTGAAAAATAGGTTGCTTTCATGCGGGAATCGCACATGAAATGGAAATCATACAATACCTTTCTGCACACTTCAATAGCACCTAAAAACTTACTTTTTTTCAACAAAAAAACCCCACTTCGTACGAGATATACCAAATAACTGGTATTCACGTCGATTATGGTGGTGTTTTTGAAAAGTCAAGGGGTTTTTGTAGTTTTTTATAACAATATTATGAATCTTTTTGATACTTACTTATTTTTACATTTTAGGTTTATGACATTGGGACAGG
>NZ_NSEA01000041.1 GCF_002734285.1 Fredinandcohnia onubensis
TTGTGTTCAGTTTTCAAAGAACTTTGGTGGAGCCTAGCGGGATCGAACCGCTGACCTCCTGCGTGCAAAGCAGGCGCTCTCCCAGCTGAGCTAAGGCCCCGTAATTTATAATGGTCGGGAAGACAGGATTCGAACCTGCGACCCCTTGGTCCCAAACCAAGTGCTCTACCAAGCTGAGCTACTTCCCGTAATGGCGCGCCCGAAAGGAGTCGAACCCATAGCCTTCTGATCCGTAGTCAGACGCTCTATCCAATTGAGCTACGGGCGCATAATTTATTAAAGTGGTGCCGAGGACCGGAATCGAACCGGTACGGTAGTCACCTACCGCAGGATTTTAAGTCCTGTGCGTCTGCCAGTTCCGCCACCCCGGCAAGTAATGCCATGGAGCGGAAGACGGGATTCGAACCCGCGACCCCCACCTTGGCAAGGTGGTGTTCTACCACTGAACTACTTCCGCATAATGCGGGTGAAGGGACTCGAACCCCCACGTCAAAGACACTAGATCCTAAGTCTAGCGCGTCTGCCAATTCCGCCACACCCGCATATTTAATTTAAATGGTGAGCCATGAAGGACTCGAACCTTCGACCCTCTGATTAAAAGTCAGATGCTCTACCAACTGAGCTAATGGCTCGTACAATTTGAAAATGGTGGAGGATGACGGGATCGAACCGCCGACCCCCTGCTTGTAAGGCAGGTGCTCTCCCAGCTGAGCTAATCCTCCATTTTTTCAGCCTAGCGACGTCCTACTCTCACAG
>NZ_NSEA01000005.1 GCF_002734285.1 Fredinandcohnia onubensis
TCTTATAAAAGTTTTGACAATACGTTTTCATAAATAGGAGGAACTTTATGAGTCACGAGACACAACAAAAGCTTAAAAACTATATGAACTCACTAGGAGATCATGGCTATTTTAATGGAGCTGTACTTGTAGCTGAAAAAGGAAAAATACTATTATCAGAAGGATATGGGTTTGCTAGTTTCCAATACGAAGTACCAACCACTTCAAAAACAAAATTTAGAATCGGCTCCCTTTCTAAGGCATTTACTGCATTTGCCATTCTAAAGCTAGTTGAGCAAGGAAAACTTGCATTAACGGATACGGTCGACTCATTTTTACCGAGTTATAAAAGTTGGGGAAATATAACAATCCACCATTTATTATCTCATACATCTGGAATTCCTGACTTTACATCTTTACCTGACTATTGGTCAAGAACAATGAGGCTTCAGGCCAACTTGGAACAAGTATTGGAATCCGTCAAAGATTTACCACTCGAGTTCAAACCAGGTGAGAGAATGGAATATTGTAATTCTGGTTATCTAGTTTTAACAACACTTATTGAAAAAATTTCAGGGGAATCATACTCAACCTTTCTAGAAAAAAACATATTTCAGCCAATTGGAATGAAGGAAACAGGTGTTGATGATGGTAGAAAAATTATTACGTTTTTAGCAACGGGTCACACAATTCATAAGACACTTATACATACTGAATTTATCGATATGTCATTTCCACTAGGGGCATACGGCTTATACTCTACGGTTGAGGATTTATTTAAGTGGAGGCAGGCATTACGTAAAGCCAACATTTTAGGAAAAGAACTTATCAATCGAATGTTTACTAAGTACCTAGATGGCTATGGATATGGCTGGTTTTTATTAGATGCACCAGAAAAGGTCGCCTGTCATTCTGGGGATATCAACGGCTTTGTAAGTGATTTTTATTTGTACGTAAATGAAGATGTAACGATCATTGTATTATCAAATTTGAATCTTACACCCGTCGAGAAAATAAGCAGTGACCTTAAGAATATTGTTTTCGGCAAGGATGTGCATCTTATTGAGACCCAGCAAGTGAATAATGAAGAGTTTGACACTACACAATTATTAGGTGTTTATGAAAACGAGAATACAAAGCTAACCATTGAAACAAACGGTAAAAGTTCTTTATTTTTACATGTACCTAAAAAGTATGGTGTTCCATATACTTATCCTATTAATCTTGTTAAAGTGGAAAATAATCAAATCTCGTATCAAGCAGAGCTTTTATATGAAACTTTACTATTTGAGTTGGGTAATCATAAAATAAAACTGCACTATAAAGATAGTTATGGGCGTGAACAAGTGCTTCTGAAAAAATAGGCACTCCATTTTTCAAATCCGGATTTTGTATAGTAAAATAAAAGTATCTACGGTTTTTTATTAGGAGATGGAGAAATGAGAGTTCTTGTTATAGAAGACAATGAGAGTGTTTGTTCGATGATCGAAATGTTTTTTTCAAAGGAAGGTATTCAGGGTGAGTTCGTCCATGATGGACTAAAGGGATATAATCGATTTAAAGAGGAAAATTGGGATTTAATCATTGTGGACTGGATGCTTCCTAGTATGGATGGCGTGACGATTTGCCGAAAAATACGCGAAGAAAAAAGCTCTGTTCCGATTATTATGCTTACCGCAAAGGACAGCGAATCTGATCAGGTATTGGGTCTTGAGATGGGTGCAGATGACTATGTTACAAAGCCATTCAGTCCACTTGCTTTAATGGCACGGATCAAAGCGGTCACAAGACGCTACAATAGCAAGCCTACAGAGGAAGTAGAAACGGGAACACTTCAAACAGAACATTTTAACATAAATAAAATTACAAGAGAAGTTATTTTGAATGGGAAGGCAATCACGAATTTAACGCCTAAGGAATTTGATTTATTGTATTATTTTGCGCAGCATCCGAAACAGGTATTTTCTAGAGAACAGTTATTAGATCGTGTGTGGGGTTACCAATTTTACGGAGATGAGCGCACGGTTGATGTACATATTAAGCGGCTACGAAAAAAAGTAGGGACTGCGAATCAGCCATTTTTCCATACAGTATGGGGTGTTGGCTATAAATTTGATGAGACCGTTGAGGAAGAGAAATGAAATTTCGGTACATGTTTCAACAGCTTGTTAGTCACATAAGTGTGATTGTGGTTGCTTTTGTTATTTTGAGTATTGTGTTCGCACATTACGTTGGGAACCTCGTCTTTGAAGAAAAGGTCGAAGAATTGACCACTTATGGTGAAAACATCATTTCTGATATAAGTCGTACATCTAATGTCGATTCATTAATTCGTCAATACTCAAACATGCTAGGTGAGAGAAATATTTTATTTACTGTATTTGATGAAGATGGAGTAAGCTTGAGTAATGTTGGTGGTTTTGTACCACAAGTGGAGTTAAGAAAAAAGGAATGGGACAAGGTCCGAAGTGGGCATATCGTGTCAGTCAAACAGGATTATAAGCGATTTGAGCAAGAAGTGACTTTTATTGTCATGCCTTATATGGTTGGTCAAGCTTTTGTCGGTGGGGTCTTGCTTGCGTCACCAATCAGCGGGACACAGGAAATGATTCATGATATTAACCAGTATTTATTTTATACGATGTTTTTAGCATTGGCTGTAGCTATTTTAATGAGTTGGATTTTGTCGACGGTTCATGTGAAGCGCATCAGACGCTTAAGGAAAGCAACCTCAATGATTTCTGCTGGAGATTATTCGATTAAATTACCATCATCTGATTTTGATGAGATTGGTGAGTTATCGAAGGACTTCAACGAAATGGCTCAGCGCTTGCAGCAATCAATGGTGGAAATTGAAAGCCTTGAAAGCAGAAGGCGGAAATTCATGGCCGATGTTTCCCATGAATTACGAACTCCGCTCACAACGATTAGTGGTGTGATTGAAGGGTTAAGTAATGATTTGATTCCAGATGAGGAAAAGGCAAAAGGCGTTCAATTGGTAAGTCAGGAAACAAAGCGACTTATTCGTCTTGTGAATGAAAATCTAGATTACGAAAAAATACGCTCCAATCAGGTTACACTTCAAAAAGAAACAATCGAATTAATTGAAGTGCTTGAGGTCGTTAAAGATACACTTGAACCACAAGCAGAAGAAAAAAATGATGAAATCATGATTGAAGTTCCTAAAGACTTAATGATTACAGCAGATTACGATCGTTTAATACAAATCCTAATCAACATCACCAAAAATAGTATTCAATTTACTGACAATGGCACCATTTGGATTCGTGGAAAAGCAAGAGAGCATGCAACAATTATCGAAATTGAAGATACGGGTGTCGGGATTGACCCAGCGGAAATAGAAAATATTTGGCATCGTTTTTACAAAGCAGATGTCTCTCGAACGGGCACACTATTCGGTCAATTCGGCCTAGGACTTTCGATCGTAAAACAGTTAGTCCAGCTTCATCATGGTAAAATTACGGTAACGAGTGAAAAAGGAAAAGGAACCAAGTTTGAAATTCGATTTCCATTAACGTAATCCATCATAATAATGGTGGATTTTCGTTTATTTTTCCACTTCTTTTCAAGGTTTGTTAATATTTTGTTCATAAATTTTGACTATGATATAAATAAGGAGTAAGTCAAGGAGGAATTCATAATGGAAAACGATAAACGTTTTGATGAATTTAAACATACAGATGATCAATCTAACAACCTAGATAATAAGGAAAGCTATACTGCAGAGAGTCAGTCAGAGCAGGAAAACGTGGATTTGAAATCAGAGGTAGAACATCGTGATATAGAACCAACGCTATCCGAACCAACTGAAACCCTTCAGAATTCAGAAGTTATTGAAGCAACTTCTCAGCAAACAGCAGTTACCGAAGAATCGACTCTTCGTGCATCAAGGCCAAAAGAGAAAAAGTCAAACTCAAAAGTGAAAAGCTTTTTATCCATGTTGTCTGCAGGTGTCCTTGGTTCGGCATTAACGCTTGGAGTTGCACCACATATTGACGGTCTCCAGGGATATTTCAATTCAGAGTCTCCTGCAACAGAGCAGAACTCCGAGGTTATTGAAGCATCTGGACCGGTGAAAATCCAACCAACCACAGTTAATGACTCAGCGTCTTCTGTCGCGGATATGGTGGAAGAGGCATCAAAAGGGATCGTCGGAATCACAAGTATGCAATCCCAACAAAATCCTTTTAACAGAAGCAGTTCGCAAAGTGTTGAAAGTGGAACGGGCTCAGGGGTTATTTTTCAAAAAGATGGAGATAAAGCATATATTGTAACGAATAACCACGTTATCGAAAATGCAAATGAGGTTGAAATCTCCCTTCATAATGGTGAAAAAACAATGGCTAAGTTGATTGGAACAGATCCATTAACCGATTTAGCCGTTTTAGAAATAGATTCTAAACATGTCGAGGCGGTTCTACCATTTGGTGATTCTGGGACACTAAGACCTGGTGATCAGGTATTTGCGATTGGGAATCCACTTGGACTCGATTTATCAAGAACAGTTACATCTGGGATCGTAAGTGCAAAGGATCGAAGTATATCGGTTGATACCTCTGCAGGTAGTTGGGAACTAAACGTTATTCAGACGGATGCGGCCATTAACCCAGGTAACAGTGGTGGCGCTCTATTAAACACACAAGGACAAGTAATTGGAATTAACAGCTTAAAGATTGCGAATAGCGGGGTAGAAGGATTAGGCTTCGCGATTCCAAGTAATGATGTTGTTCCGATTATTAACAGTCTGATTGAAAATGGTAAGATTGAGCGTCCATTTATCGGCATCGGTTTAGCGGACCTTGCGGAAGTTCCAAGAATGTATTACGCTGACCTTCCGAATGACGTGAAGGAAGGAGTCATTGTAACGAGTGTTGCGCAAAACTCAGCAGCAGAAAAAGCTGGCTTAAAAATGACCGATGTCATCGTAAAAATCAATGATACTGAAGTTAAAAGCTCAATGGACCTACGTAAATATTTATATTCAAAAGTAAAAATAGGCGATCAAATTGAATTAACCTTCTACCGAGGTGGAAATCTCGAAACAGCTTCATTAACTTTAACAAGTAATACGACTGGAATTGAATAATTGACATAAAGGGCCCAAATTGAAACAGATTTGGGTCTATTTGCGTCGGAAATCTATCCGACATTTTTTTCTATTGCCGACACCATTTCCCGGGAAACGACAGCGTGTATTGGTTAGTGACAGGAAATTTAAACAGATATAAAAACACTCTAGACCATAGGAATTATGCGTGGTACTAACTATTACCTAAATAGCACACATTTTAATAAAATGCTTTTAAAATGAATATGAAAACAGCCTGCTTTTAAACGCGATAATCTGGTCTCAAATAACAGCAAATGCCATATAGATTACTAGCACTTAAAAACCAGGAGGAGATTAAAATGAGTCACTATTTATTGACGCAATTTGAATTGTTAAAAGGCCGTTTTCTTGGCGATTTAGAGGATGTAACGAGCGATATAGTATCCATTCAACCGAACGGTTTTAATAATACAATTCTTTGGCATTTAGGTCATCTTGTTACGGTAAATGAGCAGTTTATGTTTGGTTATCCGAAGAAGTCTACTTTTCTCCCGGAAAATTATATGAACCTCTTTGCAAAAGGAACTAACCCTTCCGACTGGAATGGAGAAATCCCATCAATAGCAGATCTAGTAAATCAATTTACCGAACAGGTAGCTAGAATACAGCAAATCCCTGTTGATCGTTTTGAAGAAAGATTGAAACAACCTTTTCTTGGGCTTGAAACCTTTGGTGAAATAACGAACCTAGCTCTCTTCCATATTGCCTACCATTTAGGCCAAATTCATGCAATGAAGCTTATACTTCAAAAATAAGTAAACTACTAATCCGGAGGACACACTTACATACTTGCAAATTATAAAAAGTATAAAAAGCACTTGACAATTCTAGAAAAAATAAAAATGCTAGTATGTTTTTAGTTCAATAGTATGATATGATAAGAGTATGTCATCAAAAGGCCTTTCATTCTTAGTGCTATTAAGAATGAAAAGGGGATTTTTGATTTGAAGAAGAGAACATGGACGTATGAAGAAATAGAGTTCTTAAAGGACAATGTAGGTCGTATGAAAATCTCTACCATTGCCAATCACGTGGATCGTACGGAAACGGCAGTTGAGTTAAAGATTAAAAGATTAGGGTTTTCGAATACCAAATCCTTTACCGGTCAATTGACAATGCATGAATTGGCAACTCTATTAAAAATTGATCCAAAGTCTGTAAAGCTATGGATTGATAACCATGGACTAAGGTACACAAAAAAGGCAACGCGAAACACACGAAAATTTTACTTTATTAAACCCGAGGATTTTTGGGATTGGGCAAAGAATAACAAAAGCCGAATTGACTTCTCAAAAATAGAAAAAAATGCTATCGTTCCTGAACCATGTTGGGTGGAAGGAGAGCGTTCAAAGCAAAAGAGGGTCAATTACCGAGCGTGGACAACAGTAGAAATTAACTCCATGATTGAGCTTGTGGCAACAGGTACTCCGTTTTCCGATATTGGAAAAAGACTAAACCGTAGCCCAATTAGCATCCAACGTAAATATCAGCGTATGAGTAAAGCAGTGAAATAAATACATCATTGATAAAAACCAAACTATACAAAAGGCAAAATTGTTGAAAGACAATGACGCAAAGCCACGGGCCTAAGGAGGATTCCTCTATGGTGGCCGGGTTGCTATAGAATGGAAGGGTTCCTTTAATTGATGACGAAAAAATGGGAGATACTAGTTGAATAACTAGTTCTCCCGTTTTCTTTTTCTACATTATTGATCTACTGAATTTTTATCTAATTCTTTTACACCGTTCATAATTTGAACTGCAAAACCGACACAAACTAGAATAATACTAACAACAAGAAAATATGCTACAAACATGTAACCTTCACCTCATTATAGTTTTTTCTATTTCTATCTTTAGTATAGTGCGAACCTATATAGGCTTCTGTGATTTAAATCACAGAATTGCTCTATTTTCGAAATTTTCCTATGAGTAACTGGAATCAATTCTCGTTGTAGTTCCTTTTTAATTGTGATATATTTTTTTAGATACAATCTGTGATAACGGAAGGATAATTTGCATGAGCTATATAGATGAAGTTCAAAAACGAAGAACGTTTGCCATCATCTCTCACCCGGATGCCGGTAAAACGACGATGACTGAGAAATTATTATATTTTGGTAATGTAATTCGTGAAACAGGTACGGTAAAAGGAAAAAAATCAGGAAAATTTGCTGCGTCGGACTGGATGGAGATTGAAAAACAACGTGGGATTTCAGTTACATCAAGTGTGATGAGTTTTCCATACGAAGACTTCTATGTCAATATTCTTGATACACCAGGACATGAGGACTTCAGTGAGGACACCTATCGTACGTTAACCGCTGTGGACAGTGTTGTGATGATCATCGACTCCACGAAGGGTGTCGAGCCCCAAACGATTAAACTCTTTAAAGTTTGTCGCATGAGAGGCATACCGATTTTTACATTCATCAATAAACTTGACCGTGAAGGAAAGGATCCACTTGAACTCTTAGCCGAAATTGAAGAGGTTCTTGGCATTGAATCTTATCCGATGAACTGGCCAGTTGGAATGGGGAAACGATTCTTAGGGATTGTCGACCGTTACAACAACCAATTTGTACATTTTACTGGAAATGAAGATGAAAAAATCATTTCATTACAGGAGCTAGAGGACGGCAAGCATCCTGGAATTACAGATAGTCCGATTTATGAAAGTACACAAGATGAGTTACTTTTATTGGACGAAGCAGGAAATGACTTTGATGTGGAACGTGTAGCCAAAGGTGACCTTACGCCTGTATTCTTTGGTAGTGCGCTCGCAAACTTTGGTGTAGAAACGTTTTTTAATACATTTTTACAATTTGCTTCAGAACCGAAGCCACGTAAAACAAATCTTGGCTTAATTCCACCAGAGGACGAAACGTTCTCAGGTTATATTTTCAAAATCCAAGCAAACATGAACACGAAGCACCGCGACCGAATTGCATTCCTTCGCGTCTGCTCAGGGAAGTTTGAACGTGGAATGAGTGTCAATATCACTCGTACAGGAAAATCAATCAAGCTGAATCAAACTCAGCAGTTTATGGCAGCGAGTCGGGAAACGGTAGATGAGGCCTATCCTGGCGATATTATAGGGATTTATGATCCAAATGTCTACCAAATCGGTGATACCCTTACAGCAGGTAAAGAAGATATGCATTATCAGGAACTACCTGTGTTCCCACCTGAAATGTATCGTAAGGTTCGTGTGAAGAACGTAATGAAGGCAAAGCAATTTAGAAAAGGCATTGAACAGCTTGTTCAAGAAGGAGCAATTCAATTATTCAGACAGGAATCAAGTGATGAGTTCATTCTTGGTGCGGTTGGTCAACTTCAATATGATGTGTTTGAATATCGATTAGAGGGAGAATATAATGTCTCTGTTGAGTTCACTTCACTTGGAAACAGAATCCCAAGATGGATTGGCAATAAAGATGTAGATACTCGTCTATTTGATTCAAGAAGTCTACTTGTTCGGGACCGTAGCGACCGATATGTCGTGTTATTTGAAAACGACTTTACGTATCGTTATTTCCAAGATAAAAACAAGGACATCGAACTCATCGACCTCTTTGAGAGCAATGACTATAAAGGTGTATAAAAACATGACTCAAAACGCTCAGGAAACTTCTCTGGGCGTTCATGTTTATTTAGAAAGGAATTGGTATGAAAAGGAATTATATTCAAAAGATCTTCAATCAAGATGAACCGAATATGAAGATTATTACAATACTACTGTTGATAGTAAGCACTCTTTCTATCCTCTTCTCAATCGGTGTAGGGCCAGTCTCTGTTCATCCGCTTACGGTCATCGAAATTCTTTTCTCCAAACTTCCCTTTCTCACTATTGAAAATAACTGGACACAGGTTGAGTATAATATCGTTTGGGGTTTACGCTTACCAAGAGTGTTATTAGGAATGATTGTTGGTGCTTCATTAGCGATAACAGGGGTTGTTATGCAAGCGTTGGTTCGTAACCATCTTGCAGATCCATTCATTCTTGGTGTCTCATCAGGTGCATCTGCAACCGCAACTTTAAGTATGTTATTTGGTGCCTTTTCGATTTTTGGTACTTATTCACTTTCTATCAGTGCGTTTATTGGTGCTGCTGTGACGATCATTTTAGTCTATACCCTTTCAAGGGTGAACGGAAGAATCAATGTTACTCATCTCTTGCTTTCAGGTGTTGCAATCGCACTGATGATGGATGCTTTGACAAGAACGATTACGCTTAGTGCTCCGAATGCCTTAGGCTTACATAATGCCACCTTTTGGATGTCAGGAAGCTTGGCAGGAGCAAAATGGGGCTACTTAACGCTACCTCTTATAGTGGCAGTGATTTGTATGATCGTTTTAATGAGCCAATACCGTGCCCTCAATGCCTTGCTTTTCGGTGATGAAACAGCGGGAACATTAGGCTTTAATGTGGGGAGATTGCATAAACTGTTGATCCTTGTTGCCTCGCTTTTAGCTGGTGTCACGATAGCAGTGAGTGGCTCAATTGGATTTATCGGGTTAATGGTTCCACATATTACAAGACTACTCGTTGGTTCAGATCATAAGCGAGTTCTTCCTGTCAGTGCCTTACTCGGTGGTATTTTTGTCGTGTGGACAGATGTTGCCGCCCGAATGGTGATAGCACCTGAGGAGTTGCCCATTGGGATATTAACCGCTCTAGTAGGCGGGCCATTCTTCATATGGTTATTAAAAACAAAAAAGTAGGTGAAAAATTGAAACTACAGGTTGAGAATTTGAATTTTTCATTGAATGAAAAACATATTATTGAAGATATGAATTTGCATGTTTCTGAAGGGGAATTTGTCGGAATCATCGGACCAAACGGAAGTGGGAAATCGACTCTCTTAAAAAACCTGTATCGTGGGCTTAAGCCCAAATCTGGTGTTGTTTTTTTAGATAGAGAGAATGTATATAAAATGAACCCTAAAGCGGTTGCCAAAAAAATCGGTGTTGTCGGACAAGAAAATGTCATCCCATTTGACTTTAAGGTCGAAGAAATAGTCGCAATGGGGAGAAGTCCATACAAAGGTTTTTTTGATGGTGACAGTAGAAATGATAAAGAAATTGTCGCTAATGCGATTGAGCAAATTGGAATGTCTGATATGGAAAAACGTAATTATATCAATCTATCAGGCGGGGAAAAGCAGCGCGTCTTACTAGGTAGAGTGCTTGCGCAGCAAACGGATTTATTACTACTAGATGAACCAACAAACCACTTGGATATCCAGCACCAGCTACAAATTTTTGATTTGATAAAAGGGCTGGGTGTAACGGTCTTATCGGCCATCCATGATTTAAACCTTGCTGCTCTTTATTGCGACCGACTTTATGTTGTCAAGGATGGGCGTATTTTAATGGCAGGAACTCCTGTAGAAGTATTAACGTCTGAATCGATATACGAAATTTACGGGGTCAGGTCTGATGTAGCGATTCATCCAACTACAAAAAAAGTGACGATTACCTATTTACCGGTCAGTTTGCTTGAAGGAGAAAATTAAAATGAAAAAGTTAGTTTTGCTAATGGCAGGGTTTCTTGTATTAGTGTTAGCGGGATGTGGCTCCGATACAAAGGACGGATCCGTTACTAAATCTAAGGAAGCTCTAGTCATTGATAATTATGGGAGAGAAGTAGAAATTGCTGAGAAACCTTCAAAAGTGTTAACTTTAGGGCCGAATGCGACCGAATTATTTATTGCATTAGGACTCTCTGATTATGTAATTGGAAATAGTTTGGACAATCATAGCCGCGGTGCTTTGCCTGAATACAAGGACGATTATGAGAAAATTCCCGAGCTTACGTACAGTTCTGCAACAAGGGAAGCTGTATTAACAAGTGGAGCCGATTTTATTTACGGCATCGATTGGGAATTTGGAAGTGAAGGACTAGATGTTGATGAACTTGAAAGCTATGGAATCAACGTATATATGAATAAAGCTACATCGATGGACGAAATTTATAAAGAAATACGTGATATCGGTAGGATTTTTGATATTGAGGATCGCGCAGAGGCATTTATTGAAGAGCAAAAGGTACGAATTGCTAGTGTGCAGGAGAAACTGGCAGATCATGTTCCAGTTGATGTACTAGTATACGATAGTGGTGGAAATGGCGTTTTCACCGCGGGTAGCACAAACTTTGAAACGCTATTAATAGAGTTAGCAGGTGGCCAAAATGTTTTTAATGATATCACAGACAAACAATGGACCACAGTTAGTTACGAAGAAGTACTCGCAAGGCAGCCAGATGTCATTCTGATTCATGATTATGATGCTCCTTCGATTGAACAAAAAATAAAGGACATTCAAAATGACCCAGCTCTTTCGCAGCTTGAAAGTGTTAAAAATGAAAAGTTTGTCGTTATTTCATTAGAGAGTGTATTACCAGGAAACCGTATGGCGTATGCTGTTGAAACATTGGCTAGAGGATTCTATCCGGAATTGTTTAAATAGCCGGAGTAATCACGTGAATTCCTTCATTCTATTTGCTATATTGAAGATATGAAATTGAAAGGATACAAATTTAATGCTATTAAAAATATTGCTTGCGCTCATCCTTCCGGGTGTACTCGTGGTTTTCTTTACAAGAGTGACCTATAATCATTATGTGGGTTTTTTACTTGCGGTTGCCCTTATCGTTGCGTCTATTTATAAAGGATATGCGGATTCCGCTATTATTATCGTTGCGGATATCATTTCGTTGGGAGCAGGATTCATGTATGCGAGAAATATGGGGAAAAGATCGGGAAAATAAAAGCCTGTAACTTCTAAGTTACAGGCTTCTTTTTATATAGAATTTTTCTAAAACCGAAATTTTATAATTTATTGATGAGTCATTTATATTAAGTAATTTGAAAAAAGAATCGAATATCAGTTCGTATTTTTGTTTGTTTTAGGTCAGTTTGTGGTACAATGTTTCTATCGAGAATAAGTCAGTGGAATATTACATAAAACGATAAGAATGGATGGGAGGAACGCAAATGAAAGATCAATTTGAGTTAGTCTCCAAGTATTCACCACAGGGTGACCAACCAAGAGCAATCCAACAGCTTGTTGATGGGATTAAAGCAGGTAAAAAAATTCAAACATTATTAGGTGCTACGGGTACAGGAAAAACGTTTACGATTTCGAATGTAATCAAGGAAGTAAATCGACCAACACTTATCATTGCACACAATAAAACTTTGGCAGGGCAGCTTTATAGTGAGTTTAAGGAGTTCTTTCCTAATAATGCTGTTGAATACTTTGTTAGTTATTATGACTATTTCCAGCCAGAGGCGTATGTTCCATCCTCTGATACATATATCGAAAAGGATTCAAGCGTGAATGATGAAATTGATAAATTACGACACTCTGCAACATCTTCCCTTTTTGAACGACGAGATGTAATCATAATTGCAAGTGTATCTTGTATTTATGGCTTGGGTTCTCCTGAGGAATATAGGGAACTCGTTGTTTCCCTACGAACAGGAATGGAAATCGAACGAAATGAGCTTTTACGCAAATTAGTGGATGTTCAATATGAAAGAAATGACATTGACTTCAGGCGTGGAACCTTCCGTGTAAGAGGGGACGTCGTTGAAATTTTTCCAGCCTCACGTGATGAGCACTGTATTCGCGTGGAGTTTTTTGGCGATGAAATTGATCGGATTCGTGAGGTGGATGCCTTAACTGGTGAAATACTGGGCGAACGTGAGCATGTTGCGATATTCCCGGCGTCCCACTTCGTAACCCGTGAAGAAAAAATGCAAATTGCGATTAAAAATATTGAGGCAGAGCTAGAAGAACGCTTAGCTGAACTTCGTGAAGATGGTCAACTATTACAAGCGCAGCGTCTTGAACAACGGACGAATTATGATCTTGAAATGATGCGTGAAATGGGCTTTTGTTCAGGTATTGAGAACTATTCACGTCATCTTACATTAAGACCACCAGGTTCAACACCCTATACCTTAATGGATTATTTTCCTGAGGATTTGCTAATTGTCGTCGATGAGTCACACGTAACATTGCCACAGATTCGCGGCATGTTTAATGGGGACCAAGCAAGAAAACAAGTACTGGTTGATCACGGCTTCCGTCTTCCATCTGCATTGGATAACCGACCATTGCGTTTTGAGGAGTTTGAAAAGCATATCAATCAAATCATTAACGTGTCTGCTACACCTGGACCGTACGAAATTGAGCATACAGACGAGATGGTTGAACAAATTATTCGTCCAACTGGATTACTTGATCCTATTATCGAGGTTCGACCAATTCAAGGTCAAATTGATGACTTATTAGGTGAAATCCAAGACCGTGTTAATAAAAATGAACGAGTCCTGATTACTACCTTAACGAAAAAAATGTCTGAGGATCTGACTGATTACTTGAAAGACGTTGGGATCAAGGTAACTTATTTGCACTCAGAAATAAAAACACTAGAGCGGATTGAAATTATTCGTGATCTACGTATGGGTAAACATGATGTACTAGTAGGGATTAACCTGCTTCGTGAAGGACTGGATATTCCTGAAGTCTCACTTGTTGCCATTCTTGATGCGGATAAGGAAGGGTTCCTTCGTTCGGAACGCTCACTCATCCAAACCATTGGTCGTGCCGCTCGGAATGCTAATGGTAGAGTCATCATGTATGCAGATAAGATGACGAACTCGATGGAAATTGCGATTAGTGAAACAAAACGTCGTCGTGAAATGCAAGAGGAATATAACAAAAAGCATGGTATTACGCCACAAACCATTAAAAAGGATATTCGCGATGTCATTCGTGCTACAACGGCAGCCGAAGATACAGAAACCTATGAAACAGTACCTAAGTTAACTGGATTATCGAAGAAGGAACGCGATCAAGTTATTGCTGAAATGGAAAATGAAATGAAGGAAGCAGCAAAAGCACTTAATTTTGAACGAGCAGCTGAATTACGTGATTTAATTTTGGAGTTAAAAGCGGAAGGATGACATATACATGGCATTGGATAAAATAGTCGTCAAAGGAGCAAGGGCCCATAACTTAAAAAATATAGATGTTACGATTCCAAGAGATCAACTTGTTGTCGTAACAGGTCTATCTGGTTCAGGAAAGTCATCCCTTGCATTTGACACCATTTATGCAGAAGGACAACGGCGCTATGTCGAGTCCCTTTCTGCATACGCACGTCAATTTTTAGGACAAATGGATAAACCCGATGTTGATTCAATCGAGGGTCTTTCACCTGCGATTTCGATTGACCAAAAAACAACAAGTCGGAATCCAAGATCCACTGTTGGTACGGTTACAGAGATATATGATTATTTGCGTTTATTATATGCTCGAGTAGGAAAACCGGTTTGTCCTAACCATGGAATTGAAATTACATCACAAACCGTTGAGCAGATGGTGGATCGCATTTTAGAATATCCAGAACGTACAAAATTGCAGGTACTCGCCCCAGTTGTATCAGGACGTAAGGGTGCCCATGTGAAAGTTCTAGAGGATATAAAAAAACAAGGCTATGTCAGAGTTCGTGTCGATGGAGAAATGCTTGAACTATCAGATGACATCGAGCTAGAAAAGAATAAAAAACATTCAATTGAGGTTGTCATTGACCGAATTGTAGTAAAAGAGGGAGTAACGGCAAGACTATCTGATTCAGTTGAGGCTGCCCTTCGTTTAGCCGGAGGTAAAGTAATTATTGATGTAATCGGGGAAGAGGAACTCTTGTTTAGTGAGCTTCATTCATGCCCAATTTGTGGTTTTTCCATTGGGGAGCTTGAACCAAGAATGTTCTCTTTTAATAGTCCTTTCGGGGCATGTCCCGATTGTGATGGTTTAGGCAGCAAGCTTGAAGTCGACCCAGACCTCGTGATTCCGAACTGGGATTTATCACTTCGAAAGCATGCGATTGCACCATGGGAGCCAACAAGTTCTCAATATTACCCACAATTACTAGAATCAGTTTGTAACCATTACGGGATTGATATGGACATACCGGTAAAGGATATCCCGAAGCATTTGATGGATAAAATCCTTTATGGAAGTGATGGCGAAGAAATCTACTTCTATTATGAGAATGACTTCGGTCAGAAACGTGAAAATAATATCGTTTTTGAGGGTGTCCTTCGAAATGTAGAAAGACGTTACAAAGAAACAAGCTCCGATTATATTCGGGAGCAAATGGAAAAATATATGGCTGAGCGGGCTTGCCCTTCATGTAAAGGATATCGGTTGAAAAAGGAAAGTCTGGCTGTTCTAATCTCAGGGAAACATATTTCCAATGTTACAGACTTTTCCATTAATGAGGCTTTTGAATTCTTCACTACTATTGAGCTTTCTGAAAAAGATATGAAAATCGCGAACCTTATTTTTCGAGAAATCAAAGAACGACTCGGTTTTCTCGTTAATGTTGGATTAGATTATCTAACTCTAAGTCGTGCCGCAGGAACTTTATCCGGTGGTGAGGCTCAACGGATTCGACTAGCTACTCAAATCGGTTCGCGTTTAACAGGTGTTCTCTATATTTTGGACGAGCCGTCAATTGGGTTACATCAACGAGATAATGACCGACTCATTGATACACTCAGGACAATGAGAGATATTGGGAATACATTAATTGTTGTTGAACACGATGAAGATACGATGCTAGCTGCTGATTATTTAATCGACATCGGGCCGGGAGCTGGAATTCATGGGGGAGAGATTATCGCTGCGGGAACTCCTAAAGAAGTAATGGAAGACCCAAATTCTTTAACAGGACAATACCTCGCAGGTAAAAAGTTCATCCCTCTTCCAAGCGAAAGAAGACAGCCGGATGGACGCTACGTAGAAGTTATTGGTGCAAAGGAAAATAACCTAAAAAATGTATCGGCTAAGTTTCCACTTGGTTTGTTCATTGCTGTTACAGGTGTATCAGGATCAGGTAAGAGTACTTTGGTAAATGAAATTCTCCATAAATCATTGGCACAGAAACTGAACCGAGCAAAAACAAAACCTGGTGAACACAAGGAAGTTAAAGGGATTGAACAATTAGAAAAAGTAATCGACATTGACCAGTCCCCAATTGGACGAACACCTCGATCAAATCCAGCTACATACACAGGCGTCTTTGATGATATTCGTGATCTGTTCGCTAATACAAATGAAGCAAAGGTAAGAGGTTATAAAAAGGGCCGTTTTAGTTTCAATGTTAAAGGCGGACGCTGTGAAGCTTGCCGTGGCGATGGAATTATTAAAATCGAAATGCACTTCCTGCCAGATGTGTATGTGCCTTGTGAGGTATGTCATGGGAAACGCTACAACCGTGAAACATTAGAAGTTAAATATAAGGATAAAAATGTATCAGATATATTAAATATGACAGTTGAGGATGCATTATCCTTTTTTGAAAACATTCCACGAATCAAGCGTAAAATTGAAACATTATATGATGTTGGTTTAGGCTACGTTAAACTTGGACAACCCGCAACAACACTATCTGGTGGAGAAGCACAACGCGTGAAGCTCGCATCTGAATTACATCGTCGCTCAAATGGTAAGTCGTTTTATATTTTAGACGAACCAACAACAGGCTTACATGTAGATGACATTGCGAGATTGCTTAAGGTTTTACAACGACTAGTTGAAAATGGGGACACAGTCCTCGTTATCGAACATAACCTCGATGTAATCAAAGCCGCGGACTACATTGTGGACCTTGGCCCTGAAGGTGGAGACAAAGGTGGTACCATCAATGGAACAGGTACACCAGAAGAAATTACAAAAATCAAAGCATCCCATACCGGACGCTACCTAAAACCAGTCCTTGAACGCGACCGCCAGCGGATGAAAGAATTAATCAAAGAAAAAGAGACAGTTTCAAAATAAATGTAGAATCCCGATTTGTGAACAGAGCAAATCGGGATTTTTTATAATGAAACACACTTACATTAGGAAAATTATGGTACCCTACTAATAGATTCTTAACTAATAGGTGATACACATGAAAGTAAAAGCTCAGAAAAAACTATTTGGCCTTTGGACAGGAGAATTATCAGCTGCCATTCTATTTCCGGTCCTCTGGTTACTCTATATTCCAACATTTGAATGGTCTGCTCATTATTTAACCACCTTTCCACATATATTTGCATTCTGTATTTTGGAATACATTTTGTTCCAAGGTAGTTATTATTGGTACTTGAAGTGGAGGCGGGTCAGACAAGGTAAGAGTTCTTCTTTACCTGACTCTTATTTATCACGTTTTCGTTTCTTCAAGAAAAGTAATCTTGTATTACTTGTAGCGGGTTTACCCTTCCTTGTCTACCAAGCTACTTTTTCTAAAGGACTTTATTGGTACCTTTTCTTATACGGATTTGCCATTATTGAGCATATTAATTATTATCATATCCGCCTTTCCTACATGAGCACAGTAGAAATAAAAGAATTCATTCGCCAAAAGGGGTTTCGCCGATCAATTCTCGCAAGGGAGTTGGAGAAAAAGTAAATCGATGCATCAGACCTAGTTCTAACAGAAATGTAATACAGTAAATATTACTGTAAGGGTATATAAGGTAATTTTTTGAAAGAGGCTATTCTAAAACCATACAAAGGGGATAAAAATGAAAATCACCATTCGCGTTATTGAAATTTTGCTGGGGGCTATATTTTTAGGAGCAGGTTTAAATGGGTATGCTGTATTGTTTGGATTTGAGCCATTTGCGCCAACAAGCCCAGCTGCAATGGAATTTTTGGGAGATGGCTATTTACTAGCGTTGGAAAAAGGTGTTGAAATAATTGCGGGATTCTTATTGATTATTCGTAGGTATGTACCGTTAGCCTTAGTTGTTTTAGCAGGTTTAATGGTCAATATCTTAGCATTTCATATCTTTGTAGATTCAGAGTTACTTCCATTGGCAATTATAATCACAGTATTTGAAGGAATATTAGCCTGGCATTACCGCGAAAACTTTAAAATGCTTTTAGAAAGTAAGCCTTAGCATTAAATGTAACCACAGGGACGGTTCTAGTGGTTTTTTAAATTTTGCGTGCCCTTAATGAAAAAAATGATATAATTAAATCTAATTTTTAAAATTTAATGATTATTGTTTATTTCATTATTTTTATTTTGTATTAAAGTTTATTTTTTTACATAAACTCACGAATTAGAACAATAATGAAGAAAAAGAATAAGTAAGGGAGTTTTTAACATGGAACATCGTAATAAAATTATAGACTGTACTATTCGTGATGGTGGGTTAGTTAACAATTGGGACTTTAGTGTCGAATTTGTTCAAGACTTGTATAATGGCCTAAGTGCAGCTGGTTTGGAATACATGGAGATTGGCTACAAAAATTCGCCTAGGCTACTCAATGCGACTGAGCCTAATCCATGGAGGTTTCTTGATGATAACTTCCTTAAAGAAATTATTCCTGAGAAAAAAACTACGAAGCTATCTGCTCTGGTAGATATTGGGCGTGTTGATCCTGCTGACATACTACCCCGCGAGGAAAGTGTTCTAGATATGATTCGAGTTGCGTGTTATGTACGTGAAGTAGATAAAGGCTTGGAGCTTGTAAAAATGTTTCATGACCTAGGATACGAAACTTCACTTAACATCATGGCTTTATCTAGTGTTCCTGAACGTCAGCTTATTGAAGCGTTTGAAATGGTGAAGGCAAGTCCTGTCGACGTTGTCTATATCGTTGACTCATTTGGAAGCTTAGCTCCTACCGATATTGAGCATCAAGTGAAAAAGTTCCAAGAGATGCTCCCTAATAAACAGCTTGGAATACATACGCATAACAACATGCAATTAGCATTCGCCAATACATTAGCTGCGATGAGAAACGGAGTTACTTATCTTGATTCATCTGTTTATGGTATGGGTCGTGCGGCTGGTAACTGTCACACAGAGCTTCTCGTTAGTTACATACAAAAAAGCAGCTATGAGATTAAGCCAGTTCTCGGTATCATTGAAAAGCATATGATAGAAATGCGACAAAAGTGGGAGTGGGGCTATATCATTCCTTACATGATCTCCGGTATGCTTAATGAACATCCACGTGTCGCTATGGCCTATCGTAATAGTGCAGACCGTGATAACTATGTAGACTTTTATGACAAAGTAACATCACCTGAATCTTGACTGGAACTAGGAACCAAAGGGAACCAAGGGGACGGTTCTGTTGGTCCCAATGGGAAAACTCGGGGACCAGTTTGTTCTAAATAGGAATCCTGATTTGCTTAGACGCAGATCGGGATTTTTTAAATGAAATATAAGAATTTATCAGTCAACAGTAGTCACTTTGATATTTGCTACAGCTTAGAGCCCAAGCGAGGACCAAGAGAGGGCCAAGGGGACGGTTCTCTTGATCCCGATAGAAAGATTATTCTAAGAAAAAGCAGCCAGGAACCACTAGAACCGTCCCTATGGTTCCCTTTGTTCCTCTAAGTCTCGAGGCTTATTTTTATAAAATCTTGAAACCAATTATATCTCGTTATCGTATATAGAGGTATAAAGGGGAGATGAAGAGTGAATACAGATAAATTAATTGCAGCGTTGTGTTACTTCAGTGTTTTCTTCGCAGGGTTTATTTTACCACTCGTTGTTTATATCATAGTTCAAAATCCAGTAGTAAAAAGGCATGCCTTGCATGCGTTAATCTCACATATTATTCCAGTAGCGACAATCGTTTTTATCATCATTCCGTTTTTCTTTATATGGTCTGTGGAGGCATTTGTAGCAACTATGCTGCTAGTGTTCATCCTATTAGCGATCATTAACGTCGGAATTGTGATTTGGAACATTGTAAAAGGAATTCAAGTATTAGCTCAAGAAGAACTTTAAGGGAGGAAGAAACCATGAAAGAAGAACAAAAACGTATCCTAAAACTAGTTGAGGAAGGAAAATTGACAGCTGAGGAAGCAATCGTTCTGATTGAAAAGCTCCATTCTGGGGAGGAGAGCCAGTCCCAAGATCCAGCACAGGAAATCAAGACAGAGCTTTCGACTCAAGTCCAGTATGAGCAATCCCAGCAGCAACACCAAAACTCATATGAGAGCAAGGGTTCTGCGAAACACAAATTTATGGATTTTATCGACACTGCTCTGAAAAAAATTAAAGACCTCGATCTCGATTTTAATTTCGGTAATGCAGTAGAAGTGAAACATATTTTCCAGCATAAGGACGTATATATTACCAAGCTTGACCTCGATGTTTCCAATGGAAGTATTACGATTATTCCATGGGAAGAGAAGGATGTTCGCGTTGAATGTGAAGCAAAAGTATATAATATCGATAACCAAGAACGTGCACGTAAAGCATTTTTAGAGGATGTTCTTTTCTCGATTGAAAATGGTGCACTTCGCCTATCAATCCAGAAAAAGCAAATGAAGGTTCATGCAAAAATATATGTTCCTCAGGAAAATTATGAGAGTATCAAGACACGCATGTTTAATGGACCGATAACTGGGGAAAATTTACGAGTAAAGGATTTCCGTGCAAAAACTGCAAATGGTGCAATCACCATTTCGAATTTTGATACAGAATCGGTTGAAATAGAAACAGCAAATGGTCACATTAAAGCAAATCAAATCACAAGTAAGGATTTTGAAGCTGAAACCTTAAATGGTACAGTTACAACAACTGGCCGATTTGAAAAAGTTGACCTACAAAGCTTTAACGGTAACATTACTTGCGATATTCAAAGCGATAGCTGCCACACGGCTTACGTAAAAACAACCACTGGCAGCATTGATATGTTTATCGCAAACGACTATCAAGTTGACGGAGAATTAAAATCAAATCTCGGTAGCTTCAAGTCAGAACTTCCAATGATGTCAATCATTGAGGAGAAAAATGAAGTTGTTCAGAAATCCCTACGTTTCAAAGCAAATGAAGAAAAGGCGCAAAAGTTACATCTCTTTGCTGAAACGAAAACAGGCTCTATTACGATAAAACCACTTTGAGGTGTCCACTATGAAAAAGAAATTATACCGCTCCACCCGAAATAGAATGCTAGGAGGAGTGCTTGGAGGCCTAGCAGATTACACGGGAATCGATGCATCGCTTTTACGTATTCTTGCTGTGGTTGGATTTATTTTAGGTGTGGGTTCTTTAGGAATCATTTATCTCGTTTGGTTGTTTATTGTACCGAATGAAGGAGATGTCTATAGATAATGAGATGGATTGCTAGCATAATTGTTAATAGCATCGTACTAATGGTTGTGGCAGGATATGTCGATAGTTTTCATCTCGAGGGCGTAGGAGCAGCTGTCACAGCAAGCGTAATCCTATCGATTTTAAACGTAATCGTAAAACCGATTCTCATCGTCTTAACCTTACCTGTTACGGTTCTCTCATTAGGTTTATTTTTATTTGTGATCAATGCACTTACTTTAATGCTGACACAGTCCCTAATGGGTGACTCCTTTGTCATCGATGGCTTCGGCACAGCATTACTAGCAGCAGTCATTATCTCGATTCTAAACTTACTCATTCAAAAAGTAATCGTCGAACCGCTTCAGGAGAAAAAGAAGAAATAAAACTTTACTAGCAGCGTAGTCCAGGAAGGATTACGCTGTTTTTTATTGAAAATATAGTCAAAGTAGAGAAAGGAGTACAAGCATGTTTCCAATACTAGAAACCGAACGACTAAGATTAAGAGAAATTGTCCATAGAGATGCTCAAGAAATATTCAACTGTTTTTCAAACAATGATGTCACGCGTTATTATGGTCAAGATCCTCTAACCAAAGTAGAACAGGCAGAGCAGTTTGTTGAATTCTTTGCAAAAAACTATAAAGAAAAGCGTGGAATAAGATGGGGGATCGAATTAATAGAAACCGAAGAACTTATTGGAACCATAGGATTTAATGCTTGGTCTCCCAAGCATAAGCGAGCAGAAATCGGCTATGAGTTACAGCCCCAATACTGGCGAAAAGGCTACGCAACAGAGGCTGTTAAAAGGGTAATCACATACGGTTTTGACAATCTTGGCTTAACTCGTATTGGTGCCGTTGTGTTTCTTGAAAACGCAGCATCTAATGAATTGTTAACCAAGCTTGGATTTGAAAAAGAAGGTATCTTAAGGAACAATATGTATCAAAACGGTGTTGTGCATGATACCAATGTTTATTCACTAGTAAAATGAAAATTCTCAAAGACATTCCATTCTTGGGATGTCTCTGAGACCGTAATTCTCCCCCCATACACCTCTCAAAAACAAATCCTCCCAACATTCTTCTGCAATTTAAATCAGAAAAGTTTTGGCCTTACACAGAAAAATGCTAAAATAGGAGAATGAGTTTGAAAAAATATAATTTTAAAAAATACAGTCTGTTTAAGCACGAAATGAGTGGGCTTTAAAAATACGCAGCAACTACCGAAAACTACATGAGTCACAATCAAGGAGGAACAGATGTGCCAAAAGTTAGCACAAAAGATTTAATTGAGAAATTCAAATTAGAATTAGTGAGTGGGGAAGAAGGGGTTAATCGCCCGATAACAACAAGTGATATATCTAGACCAGGTATTGAACTAGCGGGATTTTTTGATTACTATCCTTCAGAGCGAGTACAGCTATTAGGAAAAACTGAGTTGACGTTCTTTGAGAAATTATCTACCGAAGAAAAAAGATATCGTATGGAAAAGCTTTGTACAGATATCACTCCTGCAATTATTATTTCGCGTGATTTAGAGGTTCCAACAGAACTGATTGAGGCTTCCGAGCGTGAATCTGTTCCGGTGATCAAAGCACCTATGAAGACAACGAGACTATCAAGTAGGATTACAAACTTTTTAGAAAGTAAGCTCGCGCCAACAACAGCTGTCCATGGTGTTCTAGTGGATATATACGGAGTTGGGGTACTAATCATTGGTAAGAGTGGTGTTGGTAAAAGTGAAACAGCGCTTGAGCTTGTCAAGCGCGGACACCGTCTTGTTGCAGATGATTGTGTAGAAATTCGTCAAGAGGATGATGATACACTTATTGGAAGCGCACCTGAGCTTATCGAGCATCTCCTTGAAATTCGCGGTCTTGGGATCATCAATGTCATGACCTTATTCGGAGCAGGTGCAATTCGAAATTATAAACGGATTACGCTTGTGGTCAATCTAGAACTTTGGGATCAGACAAAGCAATATGACAGACTAGGGCTTGAAGAAGAAAAAATGAAAATTATCGATACTGATTTAACAAAATACACTATTCCAGTTCGTCCTGGTCGAAACTTAGCCGTTATCATTGAAGTGGCAGCGATGAATTACCGACTTAAACGTATGGGCTTAAACGCTGCAGAAGATTTCTCAAATCGTCTTTCACATACAATTGAATTTAGGGAGCACGACGACATATAAAAATATCAATAAAATAGGGAGTTGAGATAGTGGACCGAAACATTCAACCATTAGACCCAACATTTTTAGAATTTGGCGCGTTACGCATTCAGTGGTATGGATTAATCATCGGGCTAGGAACCATGCTAGCCCTTTACCTTGCCATTAAGGAATCAGAACGCAGAGGCTTGCACAAGGATACTTTCATGGACCTCATGCTTTTCGCGGTACCGATTGCTATCATCTGTGCAAGAATTTATTACGTTATTTTTAAATGGGATTATTACTCACAAAATCCTTCCAAAATTATTGCAATTTGGGAGGGTGGAATTGCCATTCATGGTGCGTTAATCGGTTCAGTTGTGACTGCGATTGTGTTTGCGAGAGTAAAAGGCTTGTCCTTTTGGAAGATTGCAGACATCGCGGCACCAAGCATTATCTTAGGTCAAGCAATTGGCCGTTGGGGAAATTTTATGAACCAAGAAGCACATGGAGGACCAATTGCAGAGGAACAGATCCAAACCTTCTATAATGTGCTACCTGACTTTATCATGGACCAAATGTTTATAAAAGGAACGTACTACCATCCAACCTTTTTGTATGAATCACTTTGGAGCCTTGTAGGTTTTGTTTTATTACTAATGCTTCGAAAGGTCAATCTAAGACGTGGGGAAATGTTCCTTACATACGTTATCTGGTATTCAATTGGCCGTTTATTCGTAGAAGGCTTACGGACCGATAGCTTAATGCTTGGGGATATCCGAGTGGCTCAGTTGATTTCGATTGTATCGATTGTGGGAGCAATCATCGTTCTTATTTATCGAAGAATAAAAGGTCATTCAAACGAGCGTTACTTAGAGAAATAACAACGTAAAAGGGAGAGGGGAAACTTGCTAGATACAATCAAGAAAGGCTTCATAGTAGGATTAAAAACTACTTGGACATTAGGGAAGGTAATTTTCCCGGTTACCCTACTTGTCACAATGTTGCAATATACACCGGTGCTAGATTGGGTGATTAAGTGGATTGCCCCAATCATGGGCTGGTTTGGTCTTTCAGGTGATGCCGCAATACCACTTGTATTAGGTAACTTTTTAAACCTTTATGCAGGGATTGGGGCGATCTTAACACTAGATTTGACTGTAAAAGAAGTGTTTATTTTAGCTGTCATGCTATCATTCTCGCATAATATGATTATCGAATCGACTGTTGCTGCAAAAGTAGGTATGAAGATTTGGGTGATTGTAACAGTTAGACTGGGACTTGCATTCATTTCTGCCTTTGTAATTAATCTAGTTTGGAGTGGTGGAAGTGAGTTAGCAAAATATGGACTAGTCTCAACGACTGATGAACAAATTTCAGGCTGGGGAGCTATTGTATTAAATGGTATTGAAAAAGCTACATTTGGGATTCTACAATTGGCTCTTATTGTCATTCCATTGATGGTTGTTATTCAAATATTAAAGGATTTAAAATGGTTGGATGTATTTTCAAAGTGGATGACGCCAGTCACCAAGGCACTTGGAATGAAGGAAAATACATCAACAACCTTGGCAGCAGGTCTTTTGTTCGGTCTAGCGTTAGGAGCAGGTGTAATGATTCAGGCGGTAAAAGAGGATAATGTAAGTAAGAAAGATGTAACCTTAGCGTTAATTTTCTTAGTATCCTGTCACGCGGTTGTGGAGGATACACTTATCTTTATCCCTCTAGGCATTCCAGTCTTACCGCTATTGTTAATCCGTCTCATTACTGCAATCATACTAACAATGGTCATCGCTTTTATCTGGAAACGCGTCGAGCAAAGTAATAGAAAGGAAGCTGTTTATGGCAATTAAAACATTACTATTTGATTTAGATGGAACGTTAATTGATACGAATGAACTAATCTTGCAATCTTTTTTACACACCTTTGGAAAGTACTTCCCAGAACGCCAATACAGCAGGGAGGATATTTTGCCTTTCAATGGTCCAACTCTACATGAATCTTTTTCTTCTGTAGACCCGGACCGTGCAGAAGAAATGATTGCGGAATATCGAAAGTTCAATCATGAAAAGCATGATGAACTAGTAACTGAATTTCCGGGTGTATTTGACACCATTAAGACGCTGAAAGAAAAAGGCTATAAAATTGGAGTTGTTACAACAAAAGTACGAAAAACGGTTAACATGGGATTACAACTAACAAAGCTTGACCAATTCTTTGATGTCGTGGTGACATTGGATGATGTGACCAATCCAAAACCAGATCCAGAACCCGTGCTGTTAGCATTGAAAATGTTAGACTCAACACCTGAAGAAGCCATTATGGTTGGCGACAATTATCAAGACATTGTCGCAGGTCAAAAGGCGGGCACAAAGACTGCAGGAGTTGCTTGGTCTCATAAAGGAAAAGACTTCTTATTGGAATACAACCCTGATTTCATGCTAGAAAACATGAGTGACCTATTGGATTTAGTTTCGGTTAAAGGATGAAAAAACTGTGAAACGACGAACCACACGATATTTTGTTTCAGGTCCCAATTCACTTTGGCAAATCTATAAGACCGTATCCTTTTGGAAAGTTGTAAAAAACTTTATCATTATACAGATAGCGCGCTATACGCCATTTCTTGGTGTGAAAAATTGGCTGTATCGCACTTTTTTAAACATGAAGGTAGGGGAAAAAACAGCATTTGCACTGATGGTAGTGCCGGATACAATGTTTCCCGAAAAGATCAGTGTCGGAAGCAACACAGTCATTGGCTTTAATACCACCATTCTAGCCCATGAATATTTGATTAAAGAATACAGACTGGGTGACGTTAAAATTGGCAGCGAGGTAATGATTGGGGCAAATTCAACGATTTTGCCAGGTGTGGAAATTGGCGATGGAGCAATCGTATCAGCGGGTACATTGGTCCACAGAGATGTCCCAGCGGGTAGCTTTGTTGGAGGTAACCCGATGCGAGTGATCTACACGAAAGAACAAAGGGAACAACGAGAAAAAGAGGAATCTAACCATTGATTTGGTTTGGTTCCTTTTTTATTGCCAAAACTTACACATTTTACTTATCTCTTTTAACTTCTCTTTTATGCTATATCGACTTCTTTCCTCTTTTCCTCCTATTTTAAATTTCTATTTCCAACATCTGTCTCTTTTCTTCCTCTCTTGCTTACAAAATCTCAGTCAACTTATCCACGATATTCACACAATCCACAATCGCACTAAAATTTTATCAACAATATCCACATAATCCACAGTTAATAACGATATTTTCAATAAAACACACAAAATTCATATCCACCCCTATTAATTTCACCTAAATTCTGACTTTTTCTGTTGACGCATGTAAGGGATAGGTGTATCATATACTTTATCTTGGTAGTATATTAGCGAACTAAAGTGAAATGATTTTTTTAAGAAAATATTGGGAAAGTTAACATATACAAACTTTGGTGGTGACGAAAATCGTGTTTATGTTTGAAAAACCGTTAGGGATGAGAGATACATTGCCTGCTTTATATGAAGCGAAAAAGAAAATTCGCAATGCAATGTCAACTCAAATTGAAAGCTGGGGTTATCAATTTATTGAAACTCCAACACTTGAATACTATGAAACAATCGGCGAGGCGTCAGCAATCCTCGACCGTCAATTATTTAAACTATTGGATTCACAGGGTCACACACTTGTGCTAAGACCTGATATGACAGCTCCAATTGCTCGAGTCGCAGCATCTCGTTTATATCAAGGTGAATATCCACAACGCATCGCATATTCCGCAAATGTGTTCCGTGCGCAGCAGCATGAAGGTGGAAGACCAGCTGAGTTTGAGCAAATCGGAGTCGAGTACATAGGTGATACAACAACAAGTGCTGATGCTGAGGTTATATCGGTTATGATTGCTTCTCTTAAGCAAGCAGGTTTAACTAATTTTACAGTGCCAATCGGCCATATTGGTTATGTGAGAGCATTGTTTATGGAGATTGTCGGAAATGAAGCAAGAGCGGATGCCTTACAACGCTATTTATATGAAAAAAATTACGTTGGCTACAGAGAACATGTGAAAAAACTACCGCTTTCTTCTATTGATAAGCAGCGATTGCTATCCCTTTTACAACTAAGAGGAAATGAATCAAAAATTGAAAAAGCGAAAGATCTAGTCGAATGTGAAGAAGGAAAAAGGGCAGCAGATGAACTTGAAATGCTCTGGAAAAAGCTAGAGGCATTCGGAGTAACTGAGCATATAAAAATTGACTTCAATCTCGTTAGCCATATGAGCTACTACACAGGAATTCTTTTCGAGGTTTACGCTGAGAATGTAGGCTTTTTAGTAGGAAATGGTGGGCGCTACGATCATTTATTTGAAAAATTTGATCGTCCTGCACCAGCGACAGGCTTTGGTATCCGCATAGATCGACTACTTGAAGCACTTGATTTACCTAAGGAAGAGCCAGAAATTCATTGTGTGATTTTTAGCGCTGAACAGAGAGAAGAAGCCATCCGTTTTGCGATGAGTAAACGAGAACAGGGTGAGCGGGTTATCCTTCAAGATATAGCGGGAGTCAAGGATGTTGATGCTTGTACGAATGCTTTTGCCAAAAACACCTTTTTCTTAGGAACGACAAGGAAGGAGGAGGCTTAAATGAGTGACAAATTAACAATTGCGATGCCAAAGGGACGAATTTTTGAAGAGGCAGCACAACTTTTAGTAAAAGCAGGCTACAATCTTCCTCCAGAATTCGAGGATTCCAGAAAGCTGATTATCGACGTTCCTGATGAGCCATTTCGATTCATGCTTGCAAAACCAATGGATGTGACTACTTATGTAGAGCACGGAGTAGCAGACCTTGGTATTGCCGGAAAAGATGTAATGCTTGAGGAAGAGCGGGATGTATATGAGGTACTCGATTTGCAAATCAGCCAATGCTACCTAGCAGTGGCAGGACTCCCAGATGTCAAAATCAAAGGTGTTGCACCTAAAATCGCAACAAAATATCCAAACATCGCATCTAGCTATTTTCGTGAAAATGGGGAGCAGGTTGAAATTATTAAACTAAACGGTTCGATCGAACTTGCACCATTAATTGGTCTTGCAGATCGAATTGTCGATATCGTCTCAACAGGACGAACATTGAAGGAAAATGGATTAGTTGAGCTTGAACATATTGCGGATATCACGTCACGCCTTATCGTAAATCCAGTAAGCTATCGCTTAAAGGATCAGCAAATCGATGAAATCGTAGAGAGGCTTTCAACTGTGGTATCGCAGTAGTATCAAAAGGGAAAGGACCGACACACCATGAGAATTGAACGTGTAACCAATTCTGTTTCACTGAAACGGACCATTGATAGTGGGACAGAAGAACAAAAAAAAGCAGTCTTAGAAATTCTCGCTAACGTACAAAAAGAAGGGGATCAGGCCCTTCGTACCTATACTGAAAAATTTGACGGGGTTTTACTTGAGGCATTAAAAGTCACCGAGTCAGATTTCAAAGAGGCGTATCAAAAATTAGACGCAAATCTTGTTCCAATCATTAAAGAAGCAGCTGAAAATATTCGGGATTACCATAGCCGTCAAGTCAAGCAATCATGGATGACGATGAAGGATAATGGGACGATTCTCGGTCAAAAGGTCACTCCACTTGATGCAGTTGGTGTTTATGTTCCTGGTGGGAAGGCTGCCTACCCGTCATCCGTCCTAATGAACGTCATTCCTGCACAGGTCGCTGGAGTCGAGAGGATAGTGATGGTGTCACCGCCTGGAAAAGACGGTACTATTCCAGCCGGTGTCTTAGTGGCAGCGGACATCCTTGGTGTTAAAGAAATCTATAAGGTTGGCGGTGCTCAAGCAGTCGGGGCGTTGGCGTACGGAACGGATACCATCAAGCCTGTAGATAAAATCGTCGGTCCTGGTAATATCTTTGTCGCATTAGCAAAACGTGAGGTATATGGAAACGTGGATATCGACATGATTGCAGGACCAAGTGAAATCGTCGTGTTGGCAGATGAGACAGCTTTGCCAAACGAAATCGCTGCAGATTTACTCTCTCAAGCAGAGCATGATGAACGAGCATCAAGCATTCTCGTCACACCATCAATGCAGCTTGCAGAAGCCGTTTCCGAAGAGGTTGAAAGACAGTTAAGCCTTCTTCCACGTGAAGCGATTGCTAGAGCCTCAATTAATGATTTTGGAGCCATTTACGTTACAGGCGACCTTGATGAAGCAATCAAGGTTGTAAACGAGCTTGCTCCAGAGCATCTCGAAATCGTGACGGAGGAACCGATGGAGCAGGTTGGAAAAATCAAGCACGCAGGCGCTATTTTTATTGGACGTTATAGTTCTGAGCCTGTCGGTGACTATTTTGCTGGTCCAAACCACGTCCTTCCGACAAACGGAACAGCACGTTTTTCAAGTCCACTAAGTGTGGATGATTTTACAAAAAAATCAAGCATTATTTCCTATAGCAAGAAAGCCATCGAGGAAAACGGCCCGAAAATTGCTGCTTTTGCAAGACTAGAAGGGTTGGAGGCACACGCACGAGCCGTTGAGGAACGATTAAAGTAGAAGTTCAAAAATTCGGGTGAAAATGACACTTCGAATTTCTGTGTTGGCTTGCTTTTCCGTTCCTCACGTATTAACTGCATACGTTCCGGTACTCAAAGCTGCGCCGCCTTGAAATTCTTGGTCCTTTTCAACCTCATTTTGAACATATATTAAAATAATTCACAAAATTCACATCTTGTTGTGGATTATGTGGATAATGTGGATAATAATCCACAAAATTAAGAAATTTCAGGCGTTGGAAGTAATCATTAAAATGTGGATAACGGTAGGTGTAATTATGACAAGACAAGCAAAGGTTGAACGAAAAACAAATGAAACAGATATAAAATTAGATTTTAAAATAGATGGGGAAGGCATTTCAAAGCTCGATACTGGCGTCCCATTTATGTCTCATATGCTAGACCTCTTTACACAACATGGAAAATTCAACTTAACAGTTGATGCAAATGGTGATACAGAAATCGATGATCACCATACAACAGAGGATATTGGAATTTGTTTAGGACAGGCATTGCGTGAAGCACTTGGAGATAAAAAAGGCATTAAGCGCTACGGAAACGCATTTGTTCCAATGGATGAAGCTCTCGCACAGGTTGTTATCGATTTAGGAAATCGCCCACATTTCGAATTAAAAGCAAATTTCCCAAGTTCTCGAGTTGGCACATTTGATACAGAGCTTGTCCATGAATTTTTATGGAAGCTTGCACTAGAGGCAAGAATCAATCTCCATGTAATTGTTCACTACGGTCACAATACACATCATATGATTGAAGCTATTTTTAAAGCATTTGGTCGTGCATTAGATGAAGCAACGATGATTGACCCACGAGTTAAGGGGGTCCCGTCAACGAAAGGGATGTTGTAGATGATAGGCATAATTGATTATGGCATGGGGAATTTATACAGTGTTTCTAAGGCGCTTGAACGGATGAACTACGATTATTACATTTCAAGTTCACCAGATGAGCTTGCAAAAGCAGACGGTCTAATTTTACCCGGTGTCGGCTCCTTTAAGGATGCAATGGGAATCTTACATGAAAAAGGATTAGTCAGTTTCATTAAGGAATCTGTTGCAAAAGGGACACCACTCTTAGGGATCTGTTTAGGTATGCAGCTATTATTTGAAGAAAGTGAAGAAAATGGACTTACACAAGGTTTTGGTTTCTTAAAAGGTAGAATTACAAAAATTCCTGGCGTAACAGCGAATGGTGAGACCTATAAAGTCCCTCATATGGGATGGAATGATCTTGAACTCAAAAATCCATCTCCACTTTTAAAGGACATCGAGGGTGGACACGTCTACTTCGTTCATTCCTACTTCGCAGAGACTGACAGTGAGAATGTAATCGCAAGTAGCATGTATGATGTCGACGTTCCAGCTGTTGTTGGAAAAGGTAATGTGTTTGGAACCCAGTTTCATCCTGAAAAAAGCAGTGAGCTAGGATTAAAAATCCTCCAAAACTACGCTGCGATCGTGGAAAAGAAGGTGACAATATGAGTACTTTTACAATTTACCCGGCAATCGATATGCGCGGTGGCAAATGTGTTCGATTGCTTCAAGGGGATTATAATAAAGAAACAGTCTATGGTGACTCACCGTTTGATATGGCGAAAGCCTTCGCTGATGCAGGGGCAGAGTGGATTCACATGGTCGATTTAGATGGAGCAAAAGCGGGTAAACGTGTGAATGACCAATACGTGATTGAGGTTGCCAAGAAACTTGATGCGAAAGTTCAAATTGGTGGCGGAATTCGAACCGAAGAGGATGTAGCTTACTATATTGAAAATGGCGTTGACCGCGTTATTTTAGGAAGTGCCGCAATTTCCAATCCTGACTTTGTAAAGGACATGCTTAAGAAATACAAAGAAAAAATCGCGATAGGCATTGATGCGAAAGACGGTTATGTAGCCACTGAAGGTTGGTTAAATACATCTTCTGTAAAAGCGACCGATTTAGGTGTTGAGCTTGCGAAAGCAGGTGCACAAACATTTATTTTTACTGATATCGCGACAGACGGCATGCTTAGTGGTCCTAACATCGACGCGGTTGCTACACTTGCTTCTGTAACTGGAAAACAAGTCATCGCTTCAGGTGGAGTTAGCTCTATTGAAGACCTTAAATCACTTAGTAAGCTAGCAGTTCAAGGTGTTTCCGGTGCAATTGTAGGAAAAGCCATCTATACTAATCAATTTACCGTTCAAGAGGCGTTAGAAGAGGTGAATGGCTGATGATCACAAAACGTATCATTCCATGTTTGGACGTAAAAGATGGTCGCGTTGTGAAAGGCATTCAATTTGTTGGACTACGTGATGCAGGGGACCCTGTTGAACTTGCAAAATTCTATGATTCAGAAGGTGCAGATGAACTCGTATTCCTTGATATTTCAGCCTCACATGAAGGTAGAAAAACGATGGTTGAGGTTGTCGAAAAAGTGGCCGCAGAACTTGCGATTCCTTTTACAGTTGGAGGAGGAATTAATTCCTTAGAGGATATGAAAAAAATCCTTCGTGCCGGTGCTGACAAGGTTTCACTTAATACGGCAGCTGTGACAAATCCTGACTTAATCAAGGAAGGGGCTGACTTCTTTGGTTCTCAATGTATCGTCGTTGCGATCGACGCAAAATACGATGAGCAACTTAGTAGTTGGAGAGTTTACACTCATGGCGGACGTAAAGCAACTGAGTGGGAAGTTGTCTCTTGGGCGAAGGAAGCAATCAAGCTCGGTGCTGGTGAGATATTATTAACTAGTATGGACGATGACGGTAGCAAGGATGGCTTCAATCTTGAATTAACAAGACGTGTGAGTGAGGCAGTTACTGTACCTGTCATCGCATCAGGTGGCGCAGGAAATGCGGAACATTTTGCACAAGCATTCAAAGAAGGTAAAGCAGACGCTGCATTAGCGGCAAGTATTTTTCACTACAAAGAAACTTCCGTAAAAGAAGTTAAAACTTATTTAAAAGAGAAAGGGGTCAATGTCCGATGAACACACCAGACATTAAATTCGACGAAAAAGGACTTGCTCCAGCCATTGTTCAGGATGCAGTAAGCAAAGAGGTTTTAACACTTGCTTATATGAATGAAGAATCTTTACGCAAATCTATTGAAACGCGCGAAACTTGGTTTTATAGCCGCTCACGTCAGGAGCTTTGGCACAAAGGGGAAACTTCAGGTAATACCCAAAAAATAGTGGATATAAAATATGATTGTGACCAGGATGCCATCCTTGTTTTAGTTGAGCCAGCAGGACCAGCCTGCCACACAGGAAGCTATTCTTGCTTCAACGAATCAGTTTTAGGAGAAGCAAAAGAAGTGTCTTCCGACCGTTTTGCTATTCTTAATGAACTTGAAGAAGTTATTGCTAAGCGTGAAGCCGAAATGCCAGAGGGTGCTTATACTACATACCTATTTGATAAAGGGGTAGATAAGATTCTGAAAAAAGTCGGTGAAGAAGCTTCAGAGGTCATTATTGCAGCGAAAAACCGCGATCATGAAGAACTTAAGTGGGAAGCAGCGGATTTAATTTATCACTTGCTTGTCTTACTTCGTGAGCAAAAGCTTCCACTTGATGAAGTATTATCTGTACTTCAAAAAAGAAGATAAGAATGTCAAAGGTGCTTATCCACAGATGAGCACCTTTTTTAATGCCTGACTATACTGGAATGTGTATTATTTATCCACGATATCCACATTATCCACAAAAGCACTTCGATTAATGTGCATATGTTCACTCAATTCAGTAGTCACGCTACTTTATTCACAAAAAGTGGAAGGGTTGTCCACATTATTCACATTACCCACAAATTACCACTCATACTTTCTCTAAAAGTTTTTCCCTTTTACCCAAGCACCTCTATGTGTCAAGGATTATATATGTTATACTACGTTGGGAAATAAGTTTAAAAAGCAGTATTTATAGTGGAGGACCCCGATGGAAAAACAAAACAGAAAAGAAAGTCAGCATAGTTCAAAGGTAATTCCGTTTATCCAGACGGGAGAATATTATTTTAAAAAAGGATTAAAGGCGTATCGCCAGCATGATATATATAAATCCATAAAACATTTTAAACGAGCAATTCAGCTTGAACCAAAAGAGCCGATGTTCTTATGTCAATTATCCGTAGCGTTAACGGAAATTGGCGATTACATTCTATCTAATCAATATCTTACACAAATAATGGAAGATCCAAATTTCGATATGCCAGAGTGTTTTTATTTCATGGCCAATAATTATGCCCATTTAGGTTTGTTTCAAGAAGCGGGCAAACATGCACAAGCCTATTTAGATCGAGAGCCAGATGGAGACTTTTCGGAGGATGCTGAGGATTTGCTCGATTTATTGCTCCTTGAGGAAGTGGACTTTGAAGATTCAGCTAACCAACAGGATGAACTCATCGTCATGCAAGAACAAGCCCGTGATTTCCTTGAAACAGGACGATTGGACGAAGCGGTGACCCTTTTAAAGGAAATCATTCGCGAATATCCGGAATTTTGGTCTGCTTATAATAATTTAGCACTTGCGTATTTTTATTCTGGAGATGTGGAGAATGCATCTGAGATCCTTGATGAGGTTTTGAGTAAAAACCCTGGCAATCTTCATGCACTTTGCAACTCATTGGTATTTCTATATTATCAACGAAAAAATCAACAGGTACAAGAGCTAACAAAACGATTAGCACTGATTCATCCGATTCTTTCGGAACACCGCTATAAGCTAGGTGCCACATTTGGGTTGGTCGGAAGACATGATCTTGCGTATAAATGGTTGCGAAGTCTACAACGAAGTGGGTTTGAAGGAGACGAAACCTTCTATTATTGGCTTTCTTATTCAGCATTTTTTACAGAGCATCATGACGTTGCCCAAAATGCATGGAAGCGGGTGCTTGAAGAAAATCCAAGTAAAAAGGGTTCAGCCCCATGGGAATCAGACCGTACAAAATCCATTAGTGATGTATTGGACCGTTGGTTAACAGGTGATTTTATCGAGGAACGCCTATATGGTTTATTTTTAGCAAGTAAGACAAATTCTTCTCTTGCCCGCAAGGATATTAAACATATACAATTCCATGCGACCCTTGAACAAGAATTTGCAAACTATGTACTAAGTAAAAAGAAAAAGACAGGAAACATTCCGACCTATATCATTGATGGATACAATATTGCAGACACTCTATTTACAAAAAATAAACATGATGATTCTGCAAATGAGGAACTCTATTTAACATGGTTAATGATTTACGATGAAGCGGTTAAGCGTCAATTCAATGTGTCAAACTGGCAAGCATGGGCTGCAGCAACTGAATACATCTGGCGCAACCACGGATCGCGGACGATAACCCAACAACAGGTTGCAGCGAAATATAATATTTCCAAAACAACAGTAATGAAGTATGTAAAATTTGTTAAAGAACTCTTACAATGAGCATATTAATAGCGGATTTTGTCAGGTTTTTATAGGATAGGGGTAGGAGATACTAAAACAATAAATTCCACTTTGACAAAGGAAGTAAGGAGAGACGTAAAAATGACTGAAGAAAAAATTTATGATGTCATTATAATCGGTGCCGGTCCGGCAGGTATGACTGCAGCCGTTTATACTTCTCGTGCAAACCTATCAACATTAATGCTTGAGCGCGGGATTCCTGGTGGCCAAATGGCAAACACTGAAGAAGTTGAAAACTACCCAGGATTTGACCATATTTTAGGACCTGAATTATCCACAAAAATGTTCGAGCATGCGAAGAAATTCGGTGCTGAATATGCGTATGGTGATATAAAAGAAGTTATTAATGGTGAAGAATTCAAGACTGTCATAGCTGGCAGCAAAGAATATAAAGCACGTGCTATTATTATCGCAACTGGTGCGGAATATAAGAAAATTGGGGTGCCAGGTGAAAAAGAACTTGGTGGCCGAGGCGTTTCTTACTGTGCGGTATGTGATGGGGCATTCTTTAAAAACAGAGAGCTTGTTGTAGTCGGTGGAGGAGACTCTGCAGTAGAAGAAGGTGTGTACTTAACTCGTTTTGCTTCTAAGGTTACAATCATTCACCGTCGTGACCAACTACGTGCACAAAAAATCCTTCAACAACGTGCATTCGATAACGAAAAAGTGGAGTTTATCTGGAATCACACAGTTAAAGAAATTCACGAAAAAGATGGTAAGGTTGGCTCCTTAACACTTGTGAATACACAAACTGGTGAGGAATCAGAATTTGGCGCAGACGGCGTATTCATCTATGTCGGTATGCTTCCACTTTCAAAACCATTTGAAGGCCTAGGGATTACCAACGAAAACGGATATATCGAAACAAACGAGCAAATGGAAACAAAAGTACCTGGCATCTTTGCAGCAGGTGACATCCGTGAAAAGCAACTTCGCCAAATCGTTACGGCAACTGGCGATGGTAGTATTGCGGCTCAAACAGCTCAACACTATATCGAAGAATTGATGGAAAAAATTAAAGCATAAACTAAAGAACACCTCCAATGTGGAGGTGTTTTTTGATGAATTTAAGGTGGTGGCATTCTTATGATTGATTTACATGTTAAACCGACAATCTTCGGAGAAAAAGCTATTCTTAGACCATTTATAATGGATGAGGATTTCCCGTACATAGAAGAATGTTTAAAGGATCCTGTAGTAATTAAATATACGGGTAGCACAGCGGGATATGAACGAGATAAAACTCTTCTGTGGTATCGAACGAGAAATGAACAGGAGGATCGTTTAGATCTTGCTGTTGTTGATAAGGGGAATCGCGTCTTAGTAGGTGAAGTGGTGGTCAATCTTTATGATGAAAAAACACATAGCATGAATTTTAGAATTCTGATTGGCCCAAATGGAAGAGATAAAGGACTCGGAACAGAAGCTACTCAGCTTATAGTTGATTATGTTTTTCAAAACACTGACCTTAACCAACTAACCCTCAGTGTTTTTGATTTTAACCCGAGAGCCAAAACAGTATATGAAAAAGTAGGGTTTATTACCGACAGTGTAGACAAAGATGACCTAGAGTTTGAAGGAGAATGGATTGATTCCATCAACATGAAACTAACAAGAGAGGAATGGGAGAAGAAGTGATCAGTAAAGTAGCTTCTGCAGCGTTCGTAAGTTCAAAAAAGAAATATAAACGTACCACCGATAATATATTGATAGAAAGGGGATGAATTATAAAACGTTCGATAAAAATTGGATAGTGCCTAAATTTATCGAATGCCCAGAAAGGGAGATATTTGTGTCGAGGATTGATTTATCAAAATTTGAGAAGAGGATTGTGTTACGAAATATTAGGCATGAGGATATCGAAGAGATTATTGAACTTTCAAAGGTTTGTTTTCCGAATATGGACCCATGGGAGCGGGACCAATTAGAAAGCCATCTAACCATTTTTCCAGAAGGACAATTCTGTGTTGAATATGATGGGAAAATCATTGGCTCGTGTTCGAGCTTAATAGTAGATTTTGATGAATATGAGGATAAGCATACGTTCGATGAGATTAGCGATAATTCCTATATTCGCAACCATGATCCACATGGAAAAAATCTATATGGTATCGATGTTATGGTCCACCCGGAGTATCGTCGCATGAAAATCGGACGTAGACTTTATGAGGCAAGAAAAAAACTGACTCAAGAACTCAACTTAGAAAGCATCATTATTGGTGGGAGAATCTCAAACTATCATAAATATGCGGATGAAATGTCTGCTAGGGAATATGTGGATCAGGTCATCCAACAGAATATCTATGACCCAGCACTTACTTTTCAAATGATCAATGGGTTTGTACTGAAGCGCGTCAATGCAAATTACTTATCGGATCGGGATTCTTTAGGCTATGCAACTCTAATGGAATGGAATAATCCTGATTACTTACCTAAGAAAACGAGAAGGATTTACAATCGGTCCCTCCCTGTGAGAATTTCAGTGATTCAATATATGATGAAGAAAATCAATTCCTTTGAAGATTTTGCAACACAATGTGAATATTTTATTGATGCGAGTTCTAATTTTCGCTCAGACTTTGCAGTGTTCCCTGAAACGTTTACCATGCAGCTATTGTCGTTTATTGATGAGCAGGTACCGAGTAAACAAATCAAAAAGGTTTCAGAGTATACGGAGGACTATATTAATCTCTTTTCAAAACTTGCCGTAACGTACAATATTAATATTGTGGGCGGTTCGCATTTTGTGGAAGAGGATCATTGTCTATACAATGTTGCGTACCTTTTTAGACGAGACGGTACAATTGATAAGCAATATAAGCTCCATATTACACCTGATGAGAGAAGATGGTGGGGGGTTCAACCAGGTAACGGTGTCCACGTATTTGACACAGACTGTGGAAAAATCTCAATTCTGATCAGCTATGATATTCAGTTTCCGGAGCTCGCTCGGATTGCCGTGGATAAAGGGGCACAAATTATTTTTACTCCTTTTAGCTCAGAAGACCAACAAGGTTATTTGAGGGTGAGGTATTGCTCACAGGCTCGTGCTGTCGAAAATCAAGTGTATACGGTAATTGCAGGTGCAGTCGGTAACCTTACACATGTTCCACATATGGATGTACAATACGCACAATCCGGTATTTTTTCACCATCTGATTTTACATTTTCAAGCAATGGGATTGTTGGAGAGTGCAACCCAAATATTGAAACAATTGTGGTGGGAGAGGTTGACCTTGAAAGCCTTCGCCGAAACCGTAACATTGGAACCGAAACGCCGCTAAAAGACCGCAGAACGGATTATTATCAGATTATTACCAAGAAACCTAAACAGGCCAAAAAGAAAATTCCATCCGATTAAATACTTATACACATGTGAATAACTGTTAAACATAGAATAACCGCCTAATCCACAAAGGAATAGGCGGTTATTCGTTCTCTATCTTACACGCTTCGTTCTACCCTAAAGATCGCATGATGTAGCATTTCAATCATAAGCTCTACTTCCTCTTTGTTGATACAAAGTGGAGGAGCGAAGACGAGTGTGTCCAAACCATCAAATACGACAGATCTGCAGATTAATCCGATTTTTGCGGCCTCATTGACAATTTTAGGTGCAAGAGGGCCTTTTACATGCTGAGGAGTATTGATTTCGACAGCACCCATGAGTCCTAGTGCGCGGACGTGACTGACAAGACTGCTTTCACTTTGAATCCATGAAAAACCATTGAGCATCTTGGCACCCATTTTTGCCGAATTCTCGATTAATCCCTCATTTTCAAGGATTTCGATATTTTTCAATGCAACTGCACAGGCCATCGGATGACCACTATAGGTATATCCGTGTAAAAGTGTACCGGTCGAAAGCTTTTTGAATTCATCAAAGATTGCTTCGGATAACATGACACCGCCTAATTGGGCATATCCACTCGTTACCCCTTTGGCAAAACACATCATGTCAGGTGCAACCCCATAGTGGTCGACTCCGAAGTATTCACCTGTTCTCCCAAATCCTGTAATCACTTCATCTGTAATCCATAAAATATTGTATTCATCACAGATGTCCCGAACTTTATTAAAATACCCTTCCGGGGCGATATGAACCCCGCCAGCCCCTTGTACTGGCTCTGCAACAAAAGCCGCAATTGTTTCTGGACCTTCAGCCTCAATTGTATTGCGCAAATCTTCAGCTGAGAAATTATCCGTATGATAAAAATCAGGTGCCAATGAATTTGTAAAATCTCGAAAAGGCTTTAGTCCTGTTGCACTTGTCGACCCCATGGCAACCCCATGGTACGACCTATTTCGAGAGATGATTTTCTTTTTCTCAGGCATTCCACGGAGTATCCAGTAATGCCGTGCTAATTTATATGCCGTATCATTTGCTTCCGAGCCACCTGAAGTAAAAAAGGTCGTCGATAAATTTCTAGGTGAAATTTCCGCAAGCTTAGCTGCCAAACGGATTGCAGGTTCATTGCTAAACGTCGCAAAACAAGAGCTAAATGCAAGCTTATTCATCTGCTCCATCGCCGCTTGCCCTAATTCTTTCCGACCGTGTCCAATATTGACATTCCATAAAGAAGACATGCCATCAAGTACGCGTTTTCCATTCACATCCTCAAGAAACACACCTTCTCCTTTTGTGAAAATAAAGGCAGGTCCTAAATCCTGCTGTTGCTGAATCGGAGAGGTTGGATGCAAGAAATGTTTTTGATCAAGTTCCATCAGTTCCTGTCGCACCATTAATTTTTCGTTCATTCAATTCCTCCTTCGTAAATAAGCTTTTATTGAAATATATGCGAAGGGTTCAAGCTTTTGAACTACGAATAAGTGAAGGAACTAGTCCTTTCAGGTTAATGTTTCTTTTATGTAAAACTTTTCCTTTAAAACGTAATTTTGTTTTAACTCTCCTGTAACACGGGTGAAATATATTTTGAGTATGATAATAGTAGTAATTGACCCCCTTTTTATAAAATAGATTTTTTTGGGCACGGGTACATCCCCCGTGCCCCCTTTTTTTGCCCGAATTTCCCCAATAAAAATTATGAAAATCTTGTTCGTTGTGACTACCTCTTAGAAATAGTATAATAATATCAATATGAATGCTTACAAACGGTCTACTTAAAAAGAGACCGACTTGGGGTGAAGAGAGTGCAAAGAGTAACAAATTGCTTAGTACGCAAGGATAATAAAGTCTTGCTTTTACAAAAGCCACGTCGCGGGTGGTGGGTTGCTCCTGGTGGAAAAATGGAACCGGGTGAATCAATACGTGACTCCTGTATCCGTGAATATCGTGAAGAAACTGGTCTTTATCTTAAAAACCCAGATATTAAAGGGATTTTTACATTTATCATTAAAGAGGGTGACAAGGTAACCTCTGAATGGATGATGTTTTCCTTCTTAGCCAATGACTTTGAAGGTGAAAACGTCGATGAATCTGAAGAGGGAATCCTGAAATGGCAGGACATCGGGGACATCCCCAATCTGCCAATGGCACCAGGTGATTATCATATTTTAGATTATGTACTTAAAGGTTCTGGGGTCATATATGGGACATTTACATATACACCCGATTTTCAATTATTATCCTATCGATTAGATCCAAGCTAGAAATTAGGGAGGCAAAACAATGAGTGTTGGTTCAACAAGTGAAATACAATTAGTGATTATAACTGGAATGTCAGGCGCCGGAAAAACGGTTGCCATTCAAAGTTTTGAAGATTTAGGGTATTTTTGCGTAGATAACCTTCCCCCAACTTTGCTTCCAAAGTTTCTAGAGCTGATGAAGGAATCTGGCGGAAAAATGAATAAAGTTGCACTCGTCATGGACTTACGGGGCCGTGAGTTTTTCGATAGCCTATTTGCATCACTTGACGATCTCTCAGAGGTCTCATGGATTTCTCCTCAAATATTATTCCTTGATGCAAAAGATACGACCCTTGTTACTCGGTATAAGGAAACAAGACGTTCCCATCCGCTTGCTCCAACTGGTTCTCCATTGGAAGGAATTCAGGCAGAGCGTGAAATTCTTGATGAACTTAAGGGAAGAGCGCAATATATTTATGACACTTCTGATTTAAAACCAAGAGAACTACGCGAGAAAATTTTAAAGCAATTTGCATCAGAATCAAGACCGACCTTTACAGTCAACGTGATGTCATTTGGCTTTAAATATGGCATCCCAATTGATGCTGACCTCGTGTTTGATGTACGTTTTCTTCCAAATCCACACTATATCGAAGCGATGAGACCGAAAACTGGACTTGATGACGATGTTTCAGGCTATGTTTTAAAATGGACCGAAACCCAGAAGTTTATTGAAAAGGTAACTGACCTGCTTGCATTTATGCTTCCTCAATACAAACGGGAAGGTAAAAGTCAGCTTGTAATCGGGATTGGTTGCACAGGTGGACAGCATCGTTCTGTTACACTAGCTGAATATATCGCAAATCATTTCAAGGAAGAATATCAAACCCATGTTTCTCACCGCGATATTGAGAAGAGAAAGGACAAAAAGTAATGACCGAGCCAAAACAGCCTAAGATTGTCATCGTTGGTGGTGGAACAGGACTTTCTGTACTTTTACGAGGGTTAAAATATCTACCTGTCGATATCACGGCAATTGTAACCGTTGCAGATGACGGGGGATCTTCTGGTCGTCTTCGAGATGAGATGGATATCCCACCGCCAGGTGATATTCGAAATGTATTAGCTGCGTTGTCAGATGTGGAGCCTTTAATTGAGGATTTATTTCAGCATCGCTTTGCTGGTGGAAATGGGTTATCAGGTCATTCGTTAGGAAACTTAATTCTTGCGGCAATGACTACAATTACTGGCGATTTTGTTCACGCAGTTGGTGAAATGAGCAAGGTTCTCAATGTAAGAGGGAAGGTTCTTCCGGCAGCAAATAAAAGCGTCATTTTACATGCTGAAATGGAGGATGGCTCTGTTGTTTCAGGCGAATCCAAGATTCCATATTCGGGTAAAAAAATAAAGCGTGTATTTTTAACACCTAGTGATGTAGAGCCTCTACAAGAATCGATCGAAAAGATTCAACAGGCAGATATGATTATCATTGGTCCTGGTAGCCTCTACACCAGTATTTTACCGAATTTACTTGTACCAAAAATCGGCGAAGAGGTTTTAAAATCGGACGCGAAAAAAGTTTATATTTGTAATGTAATGACACAGGCAGGGGAAACCTTGAATTTTACGGCAAGCGACCATGTTCAAGCTTTGTACGACCATATGGGTATAAAGTTCATTGATACGGTTCTTGTCAACAATGGAGAAATTCCTGAGAATATTAAAGAAAAATATGCAAAAGAGCTAGCAAAGCCTGTAGTTTACGACACTGAAAGGCTTTCTGCTTTAGGTTTAGCCATCATTCATGATAAAATCATTTCATACGATAATGGCGTTATCAGACACGACACAAAAAAAGTGGCAAGCCTGTTATATGATTTGCTCATTAAAAATAAAAAGGGTGATTGATTTTAAATCACCCACTTTTAAAAAAGGGAGGTGGAACTGTGTCATTTGCATCAGAGACGAAAAAAGAACTCACAAATTTAGACATCAAAGATTGCTGCTCAAAAGCCGAGCTTTCCGCTTTGATCCGAATGAATGGCGCACTTTCCTTCTCTAACCAAAAAATGGTGGTCGATATCCAAACGGAAAACGCCGCCATTGCGAGAAGAATTTATACACTTCTGAAAAAATGCTATAATGTAGGGGTAGAACTCCTTGTTCGAAAGAAAATGAGACTCAAGAAGAATAATGTATATCTTGTTCGCCTTATAGAGGATGCAAAGGAAATACTAGAAGACTTGAAGATTTTCGAAGGCTTTTCATTAAGACAGGAAATTTCTTCAGAATTAGTAGCGAAGAAGTGCTGCAAACGTTCCTATTTACGCGGAGCCTTTTTAGCAGGTGGTTCTGTTAATAACCCAGAAACATCCTCGTACCACCTTGAGATCTTTTCATTATATAAAGAACATAATGACTCACTTTGTGAATTAATGAACGTTTTTGATCTCAACGCTAAAACGTTAGAACGAAAAAAAGGTTTTATCACCTACTTAAAAGAAGCGGAAAAAATCACAGAGTTCCTAAATGTCATTGGTGCCCATCAGGCATTGCTTCGATTCGAGGACGTCCGTATCGTTCGTGACATGAGAAATTCGGTGAACCGTCTCGTCAATTGTGAAACAGCAAACCTAAATAAAACAATTGGAGCATCGATTCGACAGGTGGAAAATATCAGATACATTGATGAAACAGTAGGCCTGGGTATCCTACCTGATAAATTAAGAGAAATTGCTGAGCTTCGCGTGGCCTACCAGGATGTCACACTTAAAGAGCTAGGCGAAATGGTAACATCGGGTCAGATTAGTAAGTCGGGCATTAACCACCGACTTCGAAAAATTGATGAAATTGCTGATAAGCTCCGAGCGGGCCAATCTATAAAGTGAGCACCTTACTCACTTGGTGAAAAATAAAGCGTTATCATTTTTTGAAAAACATGAAACCTTTAGAGCTCAACTTACGTAATAATAGGAAATGAAAAAAACACAACTTAAGAATGTACAGAAAAATTTGAGGAGGAAGAAACGAATGGTGGAAAGACATGTTGAGGTTGCTTTAAGAACGGGGTTACAAGCACGCCCTGCAGCGATGTTTGTTCAGGAAGCAAATAAATTTTCTGCAGATATCTTTTTAGAAAAAGACGGAAAAAAGGTAAATGCAAAAAGCATCATGGGACTAATGAGTCTAGCGGTTGGCAGCGGTACAACAGTTACATTAATTGCTGATGGAAATGATGAAGAAGCAGCAGTTGAAGCATTAACTGAATTTGTTCAAAAAGAAGCATAAAAAAAACCTCTCACGATTAAATGTGAGAGGATTTTTTTTATTGAAGTCTAACTCCAGCGCCTAGCCCTTCGAGGTCATAAGCCAATCCGTCAAGAAGGATAAAAGACATCCTTCTTACCGGCTTTTCTTATGCTTGTCAGGGCTGAGCAAGGCGCTTGCGCTTTTTTAATTATTTATTGTCTTGTGGGTACATAACCTTGTCGATTAGACCATATTCCATTGCTCTTTCAGCAGTCATAAAGTTATCGCGATCTGTATCCTTTTGAAGAACCTCAATTGGTTGGCCAGTACGTTCAGCTAAAATTTGGTTTAGCTTTTCACGTAAGAAAAGAATACGTTTAGCCGCAATTTCGATTTCAGTTGCTTGACCTTGTGCTCCACCAAGTGGTTGGTGAATCATTACTTCACTGTTTGGAAGCGCAAAACGCTTGCCTTTTTCACCAGCAGCAAGTAAGAAAGCACCCATAGATGCAGCCATACCAATACAGATTGTAGAAACCTTTGGCTTAATGAACTGCATTGTGTCATAAATAGCCATACCAGCTGTAATTGAACCACCAGGGCTGTTAATGTATAAAGAAATATCTTTTTCAGGATCTTCAGCTGCTAAAAACAATAACTGAGACACGATTGAGTTAGCAACATTATCATCAATGGCACTTCCAAGCATGATAATACGGTCTTTTAATAAACGTGAGTAAATATCATAGGCGCGCTCTCCACGGTTTGTTTGCTCAATAACTGTAGGGATTAAATTCATTTAACTTCCTCCTTCAAAACAAATTAAAAACTTTACTATGTATTTCCATCATACAATTAAGGTCAGTAAAGGTCAAACAATTCGCTTTACTAACTTATCTTATTCTACAAACATTTATGACATACCTTTATAGATGTGAAAAAAACAAAATTTCATACGTATACCATCATACCCGATTTGGAGTGTTTTAAACATACATCTTGCATTCAAAAGCGTTCTAGCCTATAATGATGAGTGCAGTTTCTATTCATACATGCCCTCGTAGTGTAGTGGATAGCACAAGAGATTCCGGTTCTCTTATCGTGGGTTCGAATCCTGCCGAGGGCGCTAATGAAGAAAGGACCAGGAGATATCTCCTGGTCCTTTTTTGCATATTACGGTAATCGTGCCCTTTGTTCCTTGAAATCAGACGAAAAGGGAACGCAAACGCGCTAATAGTACCCTCACGAGTCGGAATTTGATCAAAGAGGGAACGCAAACGCGCTAATCGTACCCTCACGAGCAAGAAATCGATCAAAGATGGCACAAATAGCCCTTCTCCAAATACCTAGTTATCTTTATACCCCAATGTTCCTTCGTACACATCCTCATCAACTGGATTCACAGCCCACATTGTTTGGATGGGATCAAATTCAGATGCGAACTCTTCTTTGTTTTTCGCTTTTTTTGCTTCATCCAAAGTACCCGTAACTGGGCCGGTGTACATAATCTCATTTTTTCTCAACACAAATCACCTCTTTAAGATAGATTCTTTCAAAAAATGAATAAAAATGCGTGCTAAAATTTAACTTTTTCGATACCATAGAAGTAAGATAAAATTAACGATAGAACATATTCAATAAAACGATGGAGTTCATTGTGAATTAAAAAGTAAACGCTTCCATTTAACATAACTCAGGTGAAAGGGGGAGAACGAGAGTGAATATGCAAACTGGACTTTTTCAGCAGCAATCATTAAAGCTAGTCATGACAAAGGAGTTAACTCAAGCTATAACTCTATTACAATACTCTTCTTTGGATTTGACTAAATTTCTAGAAGAGCAAACATTAGAAAATCCCCTAATTGAAGTAAAGCAAACGGATTTTAGTCGACGAACAAAATCAAAGGTCTCAAAAGAATCCTATACAAATCCGATTGACTATATTGAAAAAAAAGAAACAACCCTTTATGAACACTTGCTTACACAACTATCATATATGAAGGTGAACAACGAAAAAAAGCGAACGATGGAATATATTATTCAACTCTTGGATAGCAACGGCTATCTGTATTTTCCGGAGGAGGAGATTGCCAAAGACCTCAATACCGATACGGAAAATATCGAAAGTGCGATTCACTATATTCAAAGTTTAGATCCGGTTGGGGTAGGAGCAAGGTCCTTACAAGAATGCCTGCTTCTACAACTAAGGAAATTGCCAAATCGGAATAGTCTTGCTGAAACTATTATCCAAGACTATTTTGAAGAATTTGCGGAAAAGTCCTGGAAGGAAATCGCGAAACAACTTGATGTAAAGCTTTTTGATATTCAACAGATTTTTGACTTTATCCAAACCCTACAACCAAGACCGGGTGCAGCTTTTCATGGAGGAGAAGCACAATATATTGTTCCGGACTTTGATATTCAAGTTGAAAATGGTGTTGTCATAATGAACATGCACGATTCATATTTGCCAAAGGTTTCGTTAAATCTTCAGTATTACCAACATTTTTTACAAGAAAAGGATTCACAAACACAATCCTATCTCCAAGAAAAAGTGGATCAGTGCCAATGGATTATGAGAAGTTTGGAACAACGAAAACTCACCTTACAAAATGTCATGAACGAAATCATTAATCGTCAACTGGATTTCTTTCTAAAAGGACCAGCTCATCTAAAGCCACTAATAATGAGTGAAGTTGCACAAAGTTTAGACATTCATGAATCAACCGTAAGCCGTGCAGTAAAAGATAAATTTGTTCAAACTCCGTTTGGTATTTTCGAAATGAAATATTTCTTTAGTCGCAACATCCAAACAACGGGATCAACCGATACGTCATCAACGCAAGTTAAGAACGTTTTAAAACAGCTGGTTGATGAGGAAAATAAACAAAAGCCTTTGTCAGACCAGGAGATTGTCAGTATACTTAAGGAAGAGCATGGTATTCTTGTGTCCAGAAGAACAATTGCAAAATACCGTGACCAATTAAATATACCATCTTCATCGAAGCGAAAAAGATATAGCAAGTAGATTGGAAGTGTAACAGTTGAGTCGCATTCAAGTCACCATGTATTCAAAGGAAAATTGCTCCCTTTGTACAAAAGCGAAAAAGGTTATCGAGGAATTAAGTGAAGAATTTCCTCTAGACCTCAATGAGGTCGATATTTATAAAGATGATGAACTTCTGGAAAAATATCAGATCATGATTCCGGTTATCGAAATTGACGGAAACGAAGTGGAGTATGGGATTATCCATAAAGAGGTCATCCAAGAATACCTAAGTAAATATTTAAAATAATCTGACTGCCTAAAAAATAGGCAGTTTATTTATTGCTTTCTTTTAAAAGTACTGGTACTATAGAAAATGTAACACGGCGATATACAAACTTTATTCAATACTGAATAAAGTTATGCCTCCGGCGGAAGCCACAGATTTTCAAAGGAAATTTTTCGAGCAAGCACGAAAAAATCTGGGCGCAAATACGCCAAGGCGTATCTGATTTAACGAGTTGTTTTTTTTTACTGTAAGCGGGACATAATATGTCACAGCGGGACGAAATCAGTCCCTTATGGTAAAAAAAGGGGAAATGAAAAAATGAGTTCGATTATTGAGGTACAACAAAAATTATTACCTGATTTATTAGAGGTTATGCAGAAACGCCATGAGATCCTCAAATACATACGACTTATGCAGCCGATTGGAAGAAGGAATCTTTCTACGAGTCTTGGTCATAGCGAACGTGTCCTCCGTGGTGAAGTTCAATTTTTAAAAGAACAAAATCTTGTTGATTTTAGTACGGCTGGAATGAGTCTAACAAGTGAGGGTGCTGAACTTTTAAAAGACCTTGAGGATGTCATGAAGGAAGTTTTAGGTTTACGGGTTTTAGAATCGAAGCTTAAGGAAAAGTTAAAGATAAAAGGTGTAATTGTCGTTTCAGGCGATAGTGACACAACTCCTTGGGTGAAAAAAGAAATGGGAAGAGCTTGCGTTTCAAGAATAAAACAAAGGCTTTCTGGAGAAAATATCGTCGCAGTTACTGGTGGTACAACCCTCGTTGAGGTCGCAGAAATGATGACCCCAGATTCGAAAGGGCGAAGTATTTTATTTGTTCCAGCACGAGGTGGACTAGGAGAACGAGTAGAAAATCAAGCAAATACAATTTGCGCAAAGATGGCCGAAAAAGCTTCTGGTGATTACAGACTTCTCCATGTACCCGATGTTGTGAGCAATGAAGCGTACCATTCCTTTGTGGCCGAACCATCGATTCGGGATGTCCTGAATTTGATTAAATCATCAAGTATGGTTGTTCACGGAATAGGAGACGCTATTACAATGGCTGAGCGCCGTAAAACCGATGAAGAGGATATGAAAAAAATCATTGAATCTCATGCAGTCGCAGAGGCTTTTGGGTATTATTTTGACGAGGATGGAAAAGTGGTCCATCGGGTTCAAACAATTGGCATACAGCTTGAGAATCTACCCGCAATTCACGATGTGATTGCCGTAGCTGGTGGAGCTTCGAAGGCAACAGCCATTCAAGCATACCTAAAGCAGGCGCCGGAGACTCTGTTAATAACAGATGAAGGTGCAGCGAAAGAGTTAATAAAGGGGTAACCAAATATCCCTTAAAATATTTTTTAGGTTTTACATACTAAAGGAGGAAATCAAAAATGACAGTAAAAGTTGGTATTAATGGTTTTGGACGTATTGGTCGTAACGTATTACGTGCGGCATTAAAAAATCAAAATGTTGAAGTAGTAGCAGTAAACGATTTAACAGATGCAAACATGTTAGCACATCTATTAAAGTATGATACAGTTCACGGTGTTCTTGATGCAGAAGTATCTGTTAATGGAAGCAACCTTGTTGTTAATGGAAAAGAGATCTTAGTTAAAGCTGAGCGCGACCCAGCACAACTTGGTTGGGGAGACCTTGGAGTTGAAGTAGTTATTGAATCAACTGGTCGTTTCACTAAGCGTGCTGACGCTGCGAAACACATTGAAGCTGGTGCGAAGAAAGTTATCATTTCTGCTCCTGCAACTGATGAAGATATTACTATCGTTATGGGTGTTAACGAAGATAAGTACGATGCAGCAAGCCATGACGTAATTTCTAATGCTTCTTGTACAACAAACTGTTTAGCTCCATTCGCTAAAGTTCTAAATGAAAACTTTGGAATTAAGCGTGGTATGATGACAACTGTTCACTCTTACACAAATGACCAACAAATCCTTGACTTACCACATAAGGACTACCGTCGTGCACGTGCAGCAGCTGAAAACATCATCCCAACTTCAACTGGTGCTGCAAAAGCTGTTTCTCTAGTATTACCTGAATTAAAAGGTAAATTAAATGGTGGAGCAATGCGTGTTCCAACTCCAAACGTGTCTCTTGTAGACTTAGTAGCTGAGTTAGAAAAAGACGTAACTGTTGAGGAAGTAAATGCTGCATTACGCAAAGCTTCTGAAAATGAATTAAACGGAATTATGGGTTACAGTGAAGAGCCACTTGTTTCAAGTGACTACAACGGAAATCCAAATTCTTCAACTATCGATGCTCTCTCAACAATGGTTATGGAAGGCAGCATGGTAAAAGTTATCTCTTGGTATGACAACGAAAGTGGATACTCTCACCGTGTAGTTGATCTTGTAGATTACATCGCATCAAAAGGTCTATAATTTTATTGAGTAGAAGCACTATAATAGAACTTGTGAAGGGAAGGGAATGTTCCCTTCCCTTTTTGATGTCTATATGAGATGCTAATTACCGCTAGGATACTTTGTGCTTAGAGCACATGTTTTTTACCAACAATACATAGAACGGAGGCCTTCCCTGTGAATAAGAAGTCAGTTAGAGATATTGATGTGAAAGGCAAACGAGTTTTTTGTCGAGTTGATTTTAACGTTCCAATGCAAGATGGTCAGGTAACTGATGAAACTCGTATTCGTGCAGCATTGCCAACAATCGAGCACCTTCGTAAAGAAGGGGCAAAGGTCATTTTAGCGAGTCACCTTGGTCGTCCAAAAGGCAAAGCGGTTGATGAACTTCGTTTAGACCCAGTTGCTAAGCGTTTAGGCGAACACCTTGGTATCGAAGTTCGCAAAACAAATGAAGCATACGGTCCAGAGGTTGAACAAACCATCTCAGAGATGAACGAAGGCGATGTTCTTTTACTTGAAAACGTTCGTTTTTACCCTGGTGAAGAAAAGAATGATCCAGAGCTAGCAAAACAATTTGCAGCACTTGCTGATGTGTACGTAAACGACGCATTCGGTGCAGCTCACCGTGCGCATGCTTCTACAGCTGGTATCGCTGAACACCTACCAGCAGTAGCAGGTTTCTTAATGGAAAAAGAAATCGAAGTATTAGGTAAAGCACTTTCTAACCCAGAGCGTCCTTTCACTGCGATTATTGGTGGAGCGAAAGTTAAGGACAAAATTGGTGTCATCGAAAACCTCTTAGAAAAAGTAGATAACTTAATCATTGGTGGAGGACTTGCTTATACATTCGTAAAAGCTCAAGGTCACGAAATTGGTAAATCTCTTTTAGAGGAAGATAAGATTGATCTTGCTACCCAATTCATGAACAAAGCAAAAGAAAAAGGCGTTAATTTCTATATGCCTGTTGATGTAAAAGTTGCAGATGACTTCTCAAATGATGCTAACACTAGGATTGTTCCAATTGAAGAGATTCCAAGCGATTGGGAAGCACTTGATATTGGACCAAAAACAGCTGAATTATATAGAGATGTTATTTTAAACTCTAAACTTGTCATTTGGAACGGCCCAATGGGTGTATTCGAATTAGATGCATTCGCTAACGGAACAAAAGCCGTTGGTCAAGCACTAGCTGATGCTACTGATACTTACTCAATTATCGGTGGCGGTGACTCTGCAGCAGCAGTTGAGAAATTCGGCCTAGCTGATAATATGAGCCACATTTCAACTGGTGGTGGAGCATCACTAGAATTCATGGAAGGTAAAGAGCTTCCAGGAGTCGTATTACTTAACGATAAATAAAAAATGGTGCCATCTAACAAGGCACCTTGTCATATTGTTAACAACGAAAGGGATGGTGAACATGAGAAAGCCAATCATTGCAGGAAACTGGAAAATGAATAAGGTTCTTTCTGAAGCAGTTCATTTTGTAGAAGAAATTAATGGTCTAATTCCATCACCAGAAAAGGTTGATTCTGTTGTTTGTGCGCCGGCACTATTTTTAGAGCGCCTTGTTGCAAATGTAAAAGAAGGAAACTATGACCTTAAAATTGGTGCACAAAATATGCATTTTGAAGAAAGCGGAGCATTTACAGGGGAAATCAGCCCTGTAGCATTAAAGGATCTAGGTGTTGACTATGTCATCCTTGGTCACTCTGAGCGCCGTGAAATGTTCGCTGAAACAGATGAGTCAGTGAACCAAAAAACACTTGCAGCATTTGCTCATGGACTAGTTCCAATCGTATGCTGTGGTGAAACATTAGAGCAACGTGAAGCAGGTCAAACGAATGACCTAGTTGGAACTCAAATTCAAAAGGCTTTAGCAGGCCTTACAGCAGAACAAGCGAAAGAAGTTGTCATTGCCTATGAACCAATCTGGGCAATCGGAACAGGCAAATCTTCTTCAGCAGAAGATGCTAACGAAGTTTGTGCACACATTCGTAAAGTAGTAGCTGAACAATTCTCTGCTGATGTAGCAGATGCTGTTCGTATTCAATACGGTGGAAGTGTTAAACCAGAAAACATTAAAGAATACATGGCACAACCAGATATCGATGGTGCTCTAGTTGGTGGAGCTAGTCTTGATGCTTCCTCTTTCGTTAAGCTTTTGGAGGCAGGTAGTAATGAGTAAATCTCCAGTTGCACTAATTATTTTAGATGGTTTTGCTTTTCGCGATGAAGTAAAAGGAAACGCAGTTGCTCAAGCAAACAAACCTAATTTTGATCGCTTTTGGAACCAATACCCACACGCTACTTTACAGGCAAGTGGCGAGGCTGTTGGCTTACCAGAAGGACAAATGGGGAATTCCGAGGTAGGGCATTTAAATATCGGTGCAGGCCGAGTTGTCTACCAAAGCTTAACTCGTGTAAATGTTGCAATTCGCGATCATGAATTTGAGCAAAACGAAACATTCCTTGATGCGATGAAACATGTAAAAGAAAATGGAACTGCACTCCACCTATTCGGTTTATTATCAGATGGTGGTGTACATAGTCACATTGATCATCTATTTGCATTGTTACGACTTGCTGCATCAGAAGGTATTGAAAAAGTATATATCCATGGCTTTTTAGATGGAAGAGACGTCGGTCCTCAAACTGCGAAAATCTATCTAGAACAGCTTGATGAAAAAATAAAAGAATACGGTGTTGGTGAAATCGCAACCTTGTCTGGCCGTTATTATTCAATGGACCGTGACAAACGTTGGGAGCGCGTTGAAAAATCATACCGTTCAATGGTTTACGGAGAAGGTCCTACATATAAAAATGCATTTGAACTTGTCGATGATTCCTATGCAAATGGCATTTACGATGAATTCGTTCTACCATCTGTCCTTGTAAAAGAAGATGGTTCACCTGTTGCAACGATTCAAGACAATGATGCTGTGATCTTTTATAATTTTAGACCAGACCGTGCCATCCAAATTTCAAATACGTTTACAAATGAAGACTTCCGTTCATTTGATCGTGGACCAAAGCATCCAAACAAGCTATTCTTTGTGTGCTTAACTCACTTCAGTGAAAGTGTTGATGGATACGTGGCATTCAAGCCAACAAATCTTGATAACACTTTAGGAGAAGTACTTTCACAAAATGGATTAAAACAGCTTCGCATTGCGGAAACTGAAAAATATCCTCACGTAACCTTCTTTATGAGTGGTGGACGTGAAAAGGAATTCCCTGGTGAAACTCGTATTTTAATTAACTCACCAAAGGTTGCAACCTATGACCTTAAGCCAGAAATGAGTGCTTATGAAGTAAGGGATGCACTTTTACAAGAAATTGCAGATGATAAGCATGACGCAATTATCTTAAACTTTGCAAACCCAGATATGGTTGGTCACTCAGGCTTACTTGAGCCAACGATTAAAGCCATTGAAGTAGTGGATGAGTGCTTAGGAGAAGTGGTTGATGCCATTCTTGCAAAAGGTGGAGCAGCCATCATCACAGCTGACCATGGTAACTCTGATGAGGTTGTTACCATTGAAGGCAATCCAATGACTGCACATACTACTAATCCAGTACCTGTGATTGTAACAAAAGAAGGTTTAGCATTACGAGAAGACGGAGTCCTTGGAGACTTAGCACCAACCATGCTTGACCTACTAGGTATTCAAAAATCGGCTGAAATGACTGGAAACAGCTTACTTAAGAAATAAACGTTACTGAATAATTTTTAAAAGAACGACCTAATAAACTATTTTTTAATCGAAAAGGAGAGATTTTATTATGTCAATTATCATAGATGTATACGCTCGTGAAGTATTAGATTCTCGTGGAAATCCTACAGTTGAAGTTGAAGTATATACGGAGTCCGGCGCATTCGGCCGTGCGTTAGTACCAAGTGGTGCTTCAACTGGTGAATATGAAGCAGTTGAGCTTCGTGATGGCGACAAGAGCCGTTACCTTGGAAAAGGTGTACAAACTGCTGTAAACAATGTAAATGAAATCATTGCTGCAGAAATCATCGGATTCGACGTAACTGACCAAGTTGCAATTGACCGAGCTTTAATTGAGCTTGATGGAACAGAAAACAAAGGTAAATTAGGTGCAAACGCAATTCTTGGTGTATCTATGGCAGCAGCTCGTGCAGCAGCTGACTTCCTTGAAATTCCTTTATACCAATACCTTGGTGGATTCAACTCAAAAACTCTTCCAGTACCAATGATGAACATCATCAACGGTGGAGAGCATGCGGATAACAACGTTGACATCCAAGAATTCATGGTTATGCCTGTTGGTGCAGAAAGCTTCAAAGAAGCACTTCGCATGGGCGCTGAAATTTTCCATAACCTAAAAGCAGTACTACAAGCAAAAGGCTTAAACACAGCTGTAGGTGATGAAGGTGGATTTGCTCCAAACCTTGGTTCAAACGAAGAAGCTCTACAAACAATCGTAGAAGCAATCGAAAAAGCTGGTTACAAGCCAGGTGAACAAGTACGTCTTGCAATGGATGCAGCATCTTCTGAGTTCTACAACAAAGAAGACGGTAAATACCATCTTAAAGGAGAAGGTAAAGTTCTTTCTTCTGAAGAAATGGTTGCATTCTACGAAGATCTTGTTTCAAAATACCCAATCATCTCTATTGAAGATGGTTTAGACGAAAACGACTGGGAAGGTCACAAACTTTTAACTGAGCGTCTAGGTAAAAAAGTTCAGTTAGTTGGGGACGATCTATTTGTTACAAATACAAAGAAACTTTCTGAAGGTATTGAAAGAGGCGTAGGTAACTCAATCCTTATCAAAGTTAACCAAATCGGTACATTAACTGAAACATTTGATGCAATCGAAATGGCTAAACGCGCAGGCTACACTGCAGTTATCTCTCACCGTTCTGGTGAAACAGAAGACAGCACAATCGCTGACATCGCAGTTGCTACAAACGCTGGCCAAATCAAGACTGGTGCTCCATCACGTACTGACCGTGTTGCGAAATACAACCAATTACTACGTATTGAAGACAACCTTGGTGAAACAGCTCAATACAACGGATTAGCATCTTTCTATAACTTAAGAGGTTAATCTTATAAAAGGAAAACGACAAGCTTAGTGGCTTGTCGTTTTTTTGATGAATTGCGGTTTTGCGGTTAAACACACAACACTAGAGTGTAAAGAGGTATGGATTATCCTAGAACCTTCCGGATTCGTACCTGTAAAGACTATAAAGAGGATCAGTGTTTCCTAGAACTTTCCAGATCCGCACCCGCAAGTGTTTCCTAGAAGCTTCCAAATTCACAATCGTAAAGTGCGAAAAAAGGTATGAAGTCTCCTAAAATAAGTAAAGATGAGTGTAGCACCAATTCTAACTACTTTTCTTTCTTCGGCTGTTGCTTCTTTTGCTTATCTTGCTGTGTATTTTCACCTAAATAATTTGCTTTGTGTTTTTTCTGTTCTTTTACCATTGCATCAAAATCCCAGTTGATCATACAGCTCATCCCTTTCAAGGTAGTCAATCTTAATATGGACGTTAACAGCCCAAATCATGAAGTGAATCCTTGGAAAAAAACACGGAGGATCCTAATACCAGATGTTGGGTTTGAAAAAAATGTAAAGTCAGAAAATGCAGTATTGTCCACTTTGTATTTTTATGGTACATTTATACTAACGTCATATGCGTTCTCGTTCAGGAGGTGTAGTTTTATATGTTGCATGGAGTTCTTGTTACATTATTAATAATCGTATGTATCGCGTTGATCGTAGTGGTCTTATTACAATCCGGTAAAAGCGCAGGTCTATCTGGAGCTATCTCTGGTGGTGCCGAGCAGTTATTCGGAAAGCAAAAGGCTCGTGGACTTGACGCAGTTTTACACCGAGTTACAGTTGTCCTAGCGGTATTATTCTTTTTTCTTACAATTGCAGTATCATACTTTGAACTATAAAACTATTCAAAAGTAGGTTAGACAGAAGATGTCTAGCCTTTTTTATTGCGCATAAAAAGGTCTTTCAGGTACGATAGTAGAATACCGTAAAAACGCATAAGATAAACATATTAGATGTCATCAAAAGGAGTTATACATAATGAAAATCAAATTACCTCAACCTTTCCTATTTGAAGGTGGAGAAAAGGCTGTCTTATTACTACATGGTTTTACCGGGAACTCTGCCGATGTGCGGATGCTTGGCCGCTTCCTGGAGAATAGAGGCTATACCTGTCATGCACCAATCTACAAAGGACATGGTGTCCCACCAGAAGAATTAGTCCATACCGGTCCCGAAGATTGGTGGGAAGACGTCATGAATGGCTATCAGCTTTTAAAAGACAAAGGCTACGAAAATATTGCAGTCGCAGGATTGTCACTTGGTGGGGTATTTTCGCTTAAATTGGGTTACACTGTACCTATAAAAGGGATAGTGACGATGTGTGCGCCAATGTATCTAAAAAGTGAAGAGGTTATGTATCAGGGTGTTGTAGAGTATGCACGGGAATACAAGCGATTTGAAGGGAAGTCTCCAGAACAAATCGATCAGGAAATTGAAGCATTCAAGAAAACCCCGATGAATACATTAAAAGCATTGCAAAACCTAATCGCAGAGGTGCGGGATAATGTGGATATGATTTATTCTCCGACATTTGTTGCACAGGCTCGTCATGACAAAATGATAAATCCTGATAGTGCGAATATTATATATGAAGCAGTTGAAAATGATTTTAAAAAGATTAAATGGTACGAAGAATCAGGACATGTCATTACCCTAGACAAAGAACGTGACCAGCTGCATGAGGATGTGTATGCATTTTTAGAGCAGTTAGATTGGTAACGGGAGGGAAAGAAAAATGGAACAAGATATCCAAAAACATATCAATCAATTATTAGACTTTATGAAGGAAGAAGCCTACAAGCCCTTAACTGTGCAGGAACTTGAGGAAGCTTTTGGAATTTCAGGTTCGGAGGATTTTAAGGATTTTGTCAAAGCCCTTGTGGTGATGGAAGAACAAGGCTTAGTCGTTCGAACTCGCAGTAATCGCTACGGTCTTCCTGAAAAAATGAACCTTATTCGCGGAACGCTCACTGGGCATGCGAAAGGTTTTGCATTTGTGATGCCGGAAGACAAGACAATGGATGATGTGTTTATTCCACCAAATGAATTAAAAAATGCAATGCATGGAGATACCGTGCTTGTTCGAATAAGCACTGAGTCTACTGGTCAACGCAAAGAAGGCACCGTAGTTCGGATTATTGAACGCGGCGTGAAAACCATTGTAGGTACATATACCGAAAGTAAAAGCTTTGGATTCGTTATTCCTGATGATAAAAAAATTGCCAATGACATCTTTATTCCAAAGCAAGCATCAAATGGTGCGATTGAGGGACATAAAGTTGTGGTTAAGCTTGTCACTTATCCCGAAGGAAGAATGAGCGCGGAAGGAGAAGTTATCGAAATTCTGGGTCATAAAAATGACCCTGGAATCGATATTCTTTCGGTTATCCATAAGCATGGCCTTCCACAGGAATTTCCAAGGGATGTACTAGATCAGGCAAACAATACACCAGATACAATCGATCCAAAAGATATCGAAGATCGACGTGATTTACGAAATGAAGTCATTGTAACCATTGATGGTGCTGATGCAAAAGACTTGGATGACGCAGTAACAGTTACCAAGCTTGAGAATGGCAATTACAAGCTTGGTGTGCATATTGCTGACGTTACTCATTATGTAACTGAGGGTTCACCTATTGATAAAGAAGCGAGTGACCGTGGAACAAGTATTTATCTTGTCGATCGCGTGATTCCGATGATTCCACATCGCTTATCCAATGGGATTTGTTCATTAAATCCAAAGGTAGACCGTCTAACACTTTCCTGTGAGATGGAAGTTGATCAAAACGGTGCTGTTGTTAAACATGACATTTTCCAAAGTGTAATAAAAACAACAGAACGAATGACGTATTCCGATGTGAATAGCATTCTTGCCGATAAAGATGAGGAACTAAGAACACGTTACGAGCCACTAGTTCCAATGTTTGAAGATATGGAGCAACTTGCTGCAATCCTTCGTGAAAAACGAATGAAACGTGGCGCAATTGACTTTGATTTTAAAGAAGCAAAAGTTCTTGTGAATGAAGAAGGCGCACCATATGATGTCGTCTTACGCGAGCGCTCCGTTGGTGAACGATTAATCGAAGAGTTCATGTTACTTGCAAACGAAACGGTTGCCGAGCATTTCCATTGGATGAATGTGCCGTTTATTTACCGAATTCACGAGGATCCAAATGAAGAGAAGTTAAGACGTTTCTTAGAATTTATCACAAACTTTGGCTATCTTGTAAGAGGAGCTGGAAATTCAATTCATCCTCGTGCGTTGCAGGAAGTAATTGAAGCTGTTCAGGGCAAGCCAGAGGAAATGGTTGTTTCAACGGTCATGTTGCGTTCAATGAAGCAAGCAAAATACGATCCAGAAAGTGTAGGTCACTTTGGATTATCAACTGAATTTTATACACATTTCACGTCACCAATTCGACGTTATCCAGACCTAATCGTTCATCGATTAATCCGAACATATTTAATCCAAGGTAAACTTGACAATGCGACTCAAGATAAATGGAAGGAAAAACTTCCGGAAATTGCAGACCATTCCTCTAATATGGAACGTCGCGCAGTAGAAGCTGAACGTGAAACAGATAGCATGAAAAAAGCAGAGTACATGATGGATAAAATCGGTGAGGAATACGATGGCATCATTAGCTCTGTTACAAACTTTGGAATGTTTGTTGAGCTACCGAATACAATTGAAGGACTTGTTCACGTAAGTTATTTAACAGATGACTATTATCGTTATGACGAAAGAAGTTATGCGATGATTGGAGAACGTACCGGAAATGTATTCCGCATAGGTGATGAAATTACGGTTCGTGTTATCAACGTAAATAAAGATGAGCGCTCTGTAGACTTTGAGGTTGTCGGCATGAAAGGAAGCCGTCGCAAGTTTTCGAAGGAGCAACCTACGATCATCAAATCCGAGAAAAGAAAAGGTCGAACTAGTTCGAATAATGACAATAAGAAGAGCGACCGTAACAACGACGGTGAATGGTCAACGCGCAAACCGCGTAAGAAAAAGAAAAGTTTTGACAATGTACCACCGCAGAAAAGTAAGAAACGCAAGAAGAGAAGATAACCGAACCGAAAGTACTCCACAAGTGTGGAGTGCTTTTTTTTATGCTTTACTTCAGAATAGTTAATTTTATAGAACATATACTAAAGGTTGCTATTTGAATGAATGGGAGGATGAAAAACATGAGCATGAAAATAGGGGATCGTATCAGTCGTGTGGCCCTAATTGGGACTGGTTTTGTTGGCTCAAGTTACGCTTTTGCCTTAATGAACCAAGGAATTGTGAATGAACTCATCATGATTGACGTAAATGAGGAGAAAGCCAGAGGGGACGTACTAGATCTCAATCATGGCAAAGCTTTTACAGGCAATCCTACACTCATTAAATCTGGAAATTACGATGATTGCAAAAATGTGGATCTAGTTGTCATCTGTGCTGGAGCCAATCAAAAACCTGGAGAAACAAGACTAGACCTTGTAGAAAAAAACCTGAGAATATTTAAAGAAATCGTCGATAAGGTGATGGCAAGCGGATTTGATGGAATCTTTCTTGTCGCGACAAATCCGGTTGATATTTTAACATATGCTACCTGGAAATATAGCGGTTTACCGAAAGAACGTGTTATAGGTTCTGGTACGATTCTGGACACTGCACGTTTTCGATTCTTATTAGGGGAATATTTTAATGTTGCCCCGAAAAATATTCACGCCTATATTATCGGAGAACATGGGGATAGTGAATTACCTGTGTATAGCTCTGCTTATATAGGTGCGCTCCCAATAAAAAAGTATATGGAGCGAAATGAAAAGTATAAAAAAGCAGATTTGGATGAAATCTTTATCCGGGTACGTGACGCAGCTTATGAAATTATAAAAAGTAAAGGAGCAACCTACTACGGAATTGCAATGGGGCTAGCTCGAATCACGAAAGCTATATTTTCGAATGAAAATGCAGTGTTAACTGTTTCTGCTCATATGGACGGACAATATGGACAAGAAAATGTATATATTGGAGTGCCTTGCGTGATTAACCGAAACGGTATCCGTGAAATCATGGAACTGGAGTTAAATGAAGAAGAACAACAAAAGTTTAACAATAGTGCGAATGTGTTGAAAAACATACTTGCACCATATTTTGATGAGGTGAAACCAAAAAGTTAATCCGTTAGCGGGTGAATTTATATGGAAGCAAAACTACTATCAAGTATTGAAAAGCTGGCACTGTCACGCCGAGATACATTTAAAAACAGTAGGCTCATCTATTTTTTACGAGCCGTATTAGCCAGTATGTTTATTGGCTTTGGGGTAATTGTTGCTTTTCGAACAGGTAATTTCTTTTTTGTGCAACAATCACCCGTCGCCTTCCCCATCGCAGCAATTACATTCGGTGCAGCTATTATCCTCATTGCCTATGGTGGAGGGGATTTATTTACAGGAGATACTTTTTATTACACATATGCGGCTCTACGAAAGGTAATGAAGTGGAATGTGGTTGGCCAAATGTGGCTGTACAGCTATATTGGTAACATCATCGGTGCCATTTTCTTTGCATTATTAATTTACATGACCGGCTTATTTGAGGGTGAATTTGCAAATGAATTTCTTTTAACGATTGCTAAAAACAAAACACAATTCCCCATTTCTCAGCTGTTTTTTCGAGCAATTCTCTGTAACTGGCTTGTTTGCCTTGCCTTCTTTTTACCATTGGGGATGCAAGGAGACGGACCTAAAATATTCATTATGATGTTATTAGTATTTTGTTTTTTTATCTCTGGATATGAACATAGCATTGCCAATATGTGTACGTTTGCTATTTCGTATGTTATGAATCATCCAGACTCCGTCACAATTAATGGAGTCATCCGCAATTTAATCCCAGTAACCATCGGTAACTTAATAGGTGGTGGCGGATTCATGGCATGGATGTATTTCTACGCGAATAAGGCAAATATTGAGTAACAGATTCAGGGGTGTGAGCTCCTGAATCATTTTATTATTGAGTCAAACCCTTACCTTGTGATGTTGTCCAATTTTTGCTAAAATAAAAGGTACCGTGTTAAGGGGGAAATCAATATGCCAAAAGGTTCAGGCAAGGTAATCGCACAAAACAAAAAAGCAAATCATGATTATTTTATTGAAGAAACTTATGAAACAGGAATTGTTCTTCAAGGGACAGAAATTAAGTCTCTTCGAAATGGCCGAGCCAATTTGAAGGATTCATATGCCCGTGTTCATAACGGTGAAGTATTCCTGTACAACATGCATATTAGCCCTTATGAGCAAGGTAACCGATATAATCATGAACCGCTTCGTACACGTAAGCTTCTTCTTCATAAAAAAGAAATCAACAAACTAATTGGTCTAACAAAAGAAGAAGGTTATGCACTTGTTCCAATCAAAATCTATTTAAAAAATGGATATGCAAAGCTTTTATTAGGTCTAGGTAAAGGTAAGAAAAAATACGACAAACGTGAAGACCTGAAGAAAAAAGAAGCAAAACGTGACATCGAACGTGCTTTCAGAGAAAGACAGAAGATGTAATTGGTACTACTTACAATAACTTACAATTGAAATTGTAAGTACATGTGCTATAATAAGACATGTGGTTGACAATTGAATAGTCAACGAAAGCAAAAACACTTCATCCGAAACACCCAGATAACTGGTGATTAAGTTCATCATTATCATTTTATAATGGGGACGCTACGGATTCGACAGGGGTAGTTTGAGCTTAAGTTGCGAGTCGAGGGGATCGGCCTCGTTAAAACGTCAACGCCTATAACTGGCAAAGAAAACAACAACTTCGCTTTAGCTGCTTAATAACAGTCTATAGCGGTTCCTCCCTCCATCGCCCATGTGGTAGGGTCAGGGACTCACTTTAAGTGGGCTACGCCGGAGTTCACCGTCTGAGGACAAAGGAAGAGAACAACCAGACTAGCTGCTTGGAAGCCTGTCGATAGGCTGAAAAGTTAGCGAAATGCTAATATATCGACTACACTCGTAGAAGCTTAAGTGCCAATATCTTTGGACGTGGGTTCGATTAGTAATTAGTCGCCTTATGTGGTAACACATAAGTGATAATCCGGCTTTATCGGTGAAACCTAAGTCGTACTTGATGCGATAAGGCAATGCCGAGCGGTATGTAGAGCAATCTAACAGCCGTGTATCGACTCATAGGCTGCCATGAATCATGGTAGTACTAGGATGCGAAATCCTACCTGAACAGGTACAAATTATATTTCGCATAATACGCCGGAGGACCTGATAACTGCAGGTTCAAGATATAGTCAGTGCCATGACGAAAGCATGGAAAAGCACGTCCCACCGTCTCCACCAAATACATACTTGGTGGTTAAATACGAAATTGACACGGACTCACCGATGATGGTGAGTCCGTTTTACATTTCAAAAAAGAATTCTTCAAACATAAATTTATTTTGCCAATAATCCAGCAATATTTTCCGTTTAAACCATTGTAAGGAATCTCTCTCTTCTTGTTGTTAAAGCATGAAAACGCTTTATAAACATATTGACAGCCTAGTAGGAGTAGGCTAATATTCAAAATAAATAGTCTTTATTTTTGGAATATTACATAATTTATAGGTGTGTAAAAATAGACGAGAGAGGACTGATATTGATTTGAGAACAAACACCATAGCCGAGGCCGTCCGTCGTACGGCCGCACGGATCCCACATAGTACTGCCATTGTGTTCGGTGACAGGGAATGGAGTTACCGTGAACTTGACATGGCGGTCACGCGTATCGCACGTAAACTGCGTGAACAGGGGGTGAAAAAGGGAGACCGAGTCGCCTCCTACGGTAAAAACTCTGATCTATACGTCCTCCTGTTTCTGGCCACAGCACGTATAGGAGCCATTCACGTTCCGGTAAACTTCCAACTCCGAGCCGGGGAACTCGACTATATTTTGGGTGATTCCGATCCATTGTTCGTAATTGCTGACCAAGCTCTCGCCAACGCAATCTCCCAAACCAGGTCGAACAGCCATCGGCAGGTCCTTCGATTCGAGGACGAACTATTGGAGTGGACCATCAGTAACGACAACCGTCCTGTGGAAGATGATGAGTTTGATGTAGAAGACACGGATGTTGCACAGTTACTCTACACCTCAGGCACCACATCAGACCCAAAGGGTGCAATTATGACGCATCGTGCTCTGATGCACCATTACATAAGTTGCATCCACGGTTTGGACATCAAGGAGTCAGATCGCGCGCTTCACTGCCTGCCCCTTTACCACTCCGCGCAGATGCATGTGTTCATGCTGCCTGCGCTGTTAGTGGGTGGCTGGAACAAGGTGCTTCCTGCTCCTGTGGCAGGTGCTGTGCTGGAAACCATCGAACGTGACGCCATTACATCGTTCTTCGCTGCTCCAACCGTTTGGGTTTCAATCGCGAATCACTCTGACCTGACATCCCGGGACCTCGGAAATCTTCGGAAGGCCTACTATGGAGCTTCGATCATGCCTGGCCCAATACTCGAACGACTTCAGAAGTGTCTGCCAAAGCTCGGTTTCTACAATGTGTATGGCCAGTCCGAGATGGGTCCTGCCTGTACAGTTCTGCGTCCTGAAGAGCATGCGGATCACCCAGGTTCCGCAGGAAGACCAATGCTTTTCGTCGAGGCGCGGGTTGTGGACACCGAAGGTAATTGTGTACCTCCGGGAGAACTTGGCGAAATTGTATACCGTTCACCACAGCTGTGTCTAGGCTACTGGAACAAAAGTGAGGCTACTGCCAAGGCGTTCGCTGGTGGTTGGTTCCACTCTGGAGATCTCGTGAAGCAGGACGAGAACGGATACATTGAGGTAATCGATCGGGTGAAGGATGTCATCAACACTGGTGGTGTGCTAGTGGCTTCCCGCCAAATAGAGGACTGCATCTACGAGTTGCCCAAGGTCGCTGAAGTCGCAGTTGTCGGTGTCCCTGATGAAAAGTGGATCGAGGCAGTCACTGCCTTCGTTGTCATCAAAACTCCAGTATCTGAGGAGGAGATTCTCCAGCATGTCAGGAATAATTTAGCCAGCTATAAAGTACCAAAGAGGGTTGAGTTCGTAGACGAATTGCCGAGAAATGCTAGCGGCAAAATCCTCAAACGTCATCTGCGCGGTGTTGGAAGCTCAAAGAGCGCTACGTGAGCCTATTTTGGATCTCTTGTTCTCAAAAATAAATTGTCCAATAAATGTTAAAACACAAAAAAGCTATAGACTCCACGTCTATAGCTTTTCCCAATGTTTCTATATTTTTAATTTTTTGCCCCATAGCTAATCAAGTTAGCAAAAATTCGATATCCTCCTGGAACCTGAGCGCCAATTTGGCGGTAGAATACTAAGTTGGTGTATAGGTAAGTACCCTCACCGTATTCGGCCATTAGGATTCCACTTGTGAATGGGTCCTCATTAGGGTCTGCCATTGAAACGAATGTTTCATAGTTTTCCGACCATTCCATTGGGAAGTAAAGGCCTCTTTCTTGTACCCAGTTGTCCCAGTCCTTGTCAGTAATCTTGTTAGGGAAATTAAAGAGATCATGATCTGGTTTAAGCACATTAACTTTTGCATTTTCATCCGTTACGCGCCAGCGAATGGATGGTGTACCAATTTTCAAACGGTATGGTGGTGTTAACTCAGCATCCCATGGATCTGCTGCCGTCACGTATTGCATCACCAAATGTCCACCATTTTCCACATATTCAAGCAATCTTTCATTATTTGCTAGTAGATCTTCTCTACCAAGAGTTGCGCGAATCCCCGTAACAATTGTATCGTATTGTGAGAGATCTCCACTGGCTAAATCTTCTGGAGTTAGCTTTGTAATATCAAACCCTGCATTAATGAAAGAATCAGCAATTGTATCAAAGCCGCTATCGATGTAGCCAACTTTTAGGTTATCTGGCTTTAATAATTCAAAAGCAACACCGTTAATGGCAGCAGGATACATGAAGTAAGAATCATTAATATGCTCATATTTAATTTCTTGTACAGTCGTGTTAAAAGACTTTCCATCTGCTTCTGCGATTGCAGCAATTGTAAAATTACCCTCTGCGACAGTTGAAGGTGGTACTAATGTGAATTCTACTACTTTTTCCTCGAATCTTTCTGTAAACTTTACTTCTCCTACAGCGGGTTCACTCGTCCAGCCTTCTGGTAAGTCGAGAGCAACCTTTGCAGTATTAGCACCATTGGCATAGTTTTTCACCTTAACTGAAACTGGAATTTCATCTTGGACATTAGCTGTATTTACTGTAATGTTTACTGGATCGGGTGTAACGCTTAATTCAGGAAGAACACTTACCGTATTATCAAAGTCGATAACAGAAGTCGTTTCAACACCGTTTTCCTTAAATGTTAACTGTGCTTGAATCGAAGCATGATCATAAGGTTGAAAATACTCTGCATCAGCTGGAACAGTTACATTGAAACTTACAGTCTTTGATTCACCTGGCTTTAAATGCTTTAACTGACTTGCACCTTCATGCTTCCAGTTTTCAGGAGTCAGTAAAGCCGCTTCAATATGATGAATTTTTTGCTTACCGTTATTTGTAACTGTAACCTCTACTTGAGTTTGTTCACCTTGTGTTAATACGTAAGAACCAATTTCAGTATCCACAGCTAAGTTTGAAGAGACTAAGCTTACTTGTTGAAGCTGTTCTTCTTTTAGCTCAAGCTTATGAAGGAGGTCATTTTTAAGTGCATCATCTAGTTTACCTGATTTTGTCGTTGAGATTAATTTTTGAACAGCACCTAAAGCTTTTTGAGACTCAGGTAAAATTGCCTCACGATTTGGGTAAAGCTCGATAATGTTTTCTAGATTATTTTGCAATGTGTCTAATTGCTCGCTAATATTTTTAGCAGGAACAATGTCTGCCCAAGCGTGGAAATCATAAGGAACTCCTGCAAAAAGATCAGAAGTTTCTGTATCTACTGCTGATTTTTCTAATTTCAGATGTTGTTGCTTTGGTTCAACTGGAAGATCACGTCCCATTCCTTGGCTTTTATGTAGGTATCTTGAAGCTTCACCAAGTTGTGGGTAACTCATTCCATAGATTGGATCATAATCGCCAATTTCAATAGATGTTGTAGCTTCGGCTTCTGAAACTGGTAAGTAAAGTTTTTTAATCTGCCAAGGCTCTAACCCATTTTCTAATTGCTCTGGGAAAACAGATGGATCTGCGGCATCTTCAAAAGCTTTAACAGATAAGATATTGATCAATCTGTGATGTCCGTGTTGGCTATCAACATTTAGGAAGGAAGGCATGACAATATCAGGTTGATAGGTTCTAATAAATTTGATAAGACGTTCGTACGTGACGTCCTCTCCCCATTTTTCAAGTGTTTCATCTGGTGATTTGGAAAAACCGAAATCATAGATCGCATCAGAGGTTGTTTCACTTAAGTGATAGGCTTTTACACCATTTACCTTTGCGGCTTCTATCATTTCATTTGAACGAATAATTCCAAGCGCATTTCCTAGTTCGTTTCCGATTGCGTTTTGACCGCCTTCACCGCGGTTAGCTATTAAACTTGCTGTTTTAACACCTAGCCCTCGGGATAAATAGGCTAGAAAATCACTACGTTCATCATCTGGGTGAGCACCTGTGTTTAAGAAAGTGACGGTGGTATCTAGAGGCTTAACTGCATTCCAAAGTTCAACATCGGCTTCACTTTGTTCTTGTGCTAGACTGAGTGGTGGGAATAATGAAGCAAGTAAAAGAATGGACATCAATACATAGAGACATTTCTTCATTTTGTAACCCCTTTCAATTTTAGGTAAAAAAATCTACAAAACTCTCCTTTCTTAGGATTTTTAGTTAGTAATTATAACTAACTAACTAACTAATGATCATACCTTCAATTCGAATTATATATCCTTTCTGAATATTGTAAATATTACCAAATAACTATTTGCTATTTCTTTGTAGGTATAACGTAGGAGGCATATAGTTTTAGGACAAACCGTTGATATAATAGTAATAATCAGCTTTACCAGTGTACTTACTAAATTTAGAAAATTTAGTATTGTAAACGATAACAAATTGTTATATAGTGTAGTTGAATTAGTTAAACTTACTAACTAACTAAATGAAATAAGGCCGTGATGCTATGAATAGACTACCATCCCATCTTCATGTAAGAATGAATAATAAAAAAATGGTCCTGCAATGTGTTCGAATTTATCAACCAATTTCAAGGGCAGAAATATCCGAAAAACTAAATATTAGTAAACCGACTGTTTCCTTATTGGTTGATGAACTAGTACGAGAGAATTGGATTCATGAAAAGGGAAATGGTGAATCCTCCTCACAAGGAGGAAGAAGGCCTATTCATCTTTATTTTAATGAAAAAGCTGCTTATGTAATTGGAACAGACATTGGAGGAACAAAGGTAAGAATTATTATTTCCGATCTGAATGGAAAGATGCTCTGTTCGACAAGCTTTAGCACAAGTAAGTACTTAGAAAGTGGCTTAGTCAAACAAATACATAAAGAGGTTCAAGAGTTGATTCAAAGTAGTCAGCTCGACCCTGCGAAGATCTTGGGTATGGGAATAGGGGTACCTGGCATTACAGAAACAGTATCAGGCGTTGTTGTCGAAGCACCAAGTTTAAATTGGGTTCGTTATCCGCTTTTGATGGAGGCAGAACAATATTTTTCTTTCCCAGTCTTCGTAGATAATGATGTGAATGTAGCAGTTCTCGGAGAACAATGGTTAGGAAACGCGAAGAATAAGGAAAATGTTTTATTTATAGCCGTCGGAACTGGTATTGGGAGTGGCATTATTATTCAAAATCAGTTATATCGTGGCTCTTCAAATGCGGCTGGGGAATTCGGATATATCGTCACTGATAAGAACGATATAAAAAATGAATTTAAACCTACTTTTCACCGGTATGGATATCTTGAAAGTGTTGCTGGAGGAAAAGCAATTGGAGAAAAGGTAACAAAACTGATTTTGCAACACGAGGGTCACCTTTTGTATAAAGAGGCACTGAAATCCGAAATCACAGGAGAGCAGGCTTTTTCACTGGCAAAAGCGGGTGATGAGATTGCCCAAACAGTGGTCGATGAAGCGATTGAACATCTTGCATATGGAATCATTAATGCAGCCACTCTATTAAATCCAGAAATTATCCTATTAGATGGCGGGGTCATGAAATCATCCGATTACATTCTTCCTAAATTACGGCTTATTGTCCAACGGTATCTTCCGAGTTCAGTAGAACTACAATTGTCGCAATTAGGAGAACATGCAGGCGTTCTTGGAGCTATATCGCTATTCCTTAGAGAACATGAAAGTATTTTAAACTAGCTGGAATAGCAGAATACACATAACTTTTCTGCATATTTTATAGCAAGCTCTTATTCGATTCGATTCTTTAGTAGGTCAAATCGTCCTGCTTTTGAATAAATAAAAATGATTTAAGGGGGATTCTTATGTTTAAAAAGAAGCATTTTTTAGTTCTTTTGATTGCAGCATTGATGCTTTTTGTATCAGCATGCTCTGGTAGTTCTTCTACTGAGGAAGAGGAGCCAGCCAAGGGAAATGACGAAGGCAAAACGGAAGAAACAGCTGAAGCAAGTGGTAACCTCGTAATCTATACAGCTCGTGACCAAACAATTGTGGATCAAGTTGTTGGGATGTTCAATGAAAAGTACCCAGATGTCAAGGTTGATGTATTAACAATGGGTGCTCAACAAGTTCTTGAGCGTGTTCGTGGAGAAAAAGCAAATCCACAAGCTGACTTCTGGTGGGGAGGAACGCAATCCGCTTTCATGACAGCAGCAGATGAAGATTTACTTGAATCGTTTAAGCCAAGCTTTGATGAGAGTATTCTTCCAGAACATAAGGATGCTGAAGGCCGTTGGTATGGTGAAATGCTTTTACCAGAGGTAATCATGATTAACTCTGACATGCTGTCTAAAGAAGAAGCTCCACAAGATTGGGATGATCTTCTAGACCCAAAATGGAAGGATGAAATCATTATCCGTGGTGTATTAGCATCTGGAACGATGAGAACGATCTACTCTGCAATGATTCATGAGCAAGGTGCTGATAATCCAGAAGCTGGGTACGAATGGCTTGCAAAATTAGATGCGAATACAAAAGAATATGCACAAGATCCTACTAATCTATACTTAAAGCTTGCTCGTCAAGAGGGCTCTATTTCTCTTTGGAACCTTCAAGACATTTTAATCCAAAAAAATCAGCACAACCAACCATTTGATTTCGTGTATCCAGAAAGTGGTGCACCAATCTTAGTTGATGCTGTTGGTCTTGTGAAAAATGCAAAGAACCTTGAGAATGCAAAATTATTCTATGAGTTCTTGTTTGAACCAGAGACACGTACAACATTAGCAGAAGATTTATACCAAATTCCAACTCGTACAGACATCGACAAGTCTACAATGCCAGATTGGTACCAAGAGCTTGAATTGAAGTCATTAGATCTTGATTGGTCAGTAATGGCTGAAAAAGAAGCTGAGTGGATGCAACATTGGGATGAAAATATCAAAGGTAAAAATTAATAAGTTCTTGTAAGAGGGGTGAAGATTTGTTTTCACCCCCTTTTTAAAGGTTAGGAAGTAGTACTTTATACAGCGAGGTGTTTGGTTTGAAAAATGTAAGACTTGATCATGTTAGTAAAATGTTTGGTAAAGCAAAAGGGGTAGAAAACGTAAATATCGATGTAAAACCTGGTGAGTTTTTCACATTTTTAGGTCCATCAGGATGTGGGAAAACAACGACATTGCGGATGATAGCGGGATTTTATTTTCCTACAGAGGGAAAAATCCTGTTTGACAATAAAGATGTAACAACCCTCCAGCCAAACAAGCGTAACATTGGTATGGTATTCCAAAACTACGCACTATTCCCACATATGACCGTATTTGAAAATATTGCATTCGGTCTAGAAGTACGTAAACTACCGAAAGCCGTTATTAAAGAGAAGGTAGAAAAAGCACAAAAGCTTGTTCACCTTGATAAATATGGTACGCGTAAAATCAATGAGTTATCTGGTGGACAACAGCAGCGTGTTGCTTTAGCGCGTGCACTCGTTATTGAACCGGATATTCTTCTACTTGATGAACCACTATCAAACTTAGATGCGAAGCTTCGTGAGGAAACGAGAATTGAGATTAAGAGATTGCAAGTTGAATTAGGTGTCACAACGATCTATGTTACTCATGACCAAACGGAAGCCATGACGATGTCTGATCGCATAATGGTTATGAAAGATGGAGTCGTTCAGCAAATTGGCACTCCTCAAGAAATCTATAATCGTCCTTCCAACCACTTTGTAGCCTCCTTTATTGGAGAATCCAATATTGTTAATGGCGAAGTTGTTGAGATTAATGGTGACGCAGTCAAAGTGAAATTGGAAGAGGATGTTTTCGTAACAGGTTCAATGACTCAATCTGCAAATGGGAAAAAGCTTGTTGTAGGTGAAAAAATCAAATGCTCGATTCGACCGGAAGCATTGCATGAAGGACCAGGTGTGAACCAATTAACAGGCACGGTTCAGCTTGTTGAATTTACTGGAGTCAGTATCAATTATCTTGTGAAAGTAGGATCCAATGTTATAAAGGTCATGATTATTAACAAAGGCAACAAAATTTTAAGTCGCGGTGATTCAATTACCCTTCACGTACCCGAAAATGGAATTTACTTGATAGGCGAATAGGAGGTGAAAGAATGAGTGCGAATCAAAGTACAGTCGTGCAAGAGCACTGGTGGGCACGACTTACCCGTTCAAAATATTTTGTGTATGTGTTAATTTCTCCATTGTTTTTAGTGTTATTAGCTTATGTTATTTATCCGTTTTATCAAACGTTTATTCAATCCGTGGTCGGTGAAGAAGGTGCAAATCTCGAAAATTACCAACGCTTCTTTGGTTTAACAAGTACAGCAAACCTAGAGGCGCTTTGGACAAGTATATATATATCGGTAATAAGTGTAATTACGTGTGCCATTGTTGGTGTCACGATGGCATTTTTAATGGAACGTTACGAATTCCCAGGAAGAAAAATTCTCTCTGTCTTAATTCTAGTACCGATGGCGTTACCACCACTAGTTGGGGTACTGTCATTTACCTTCCTTTATGGGGAAAGTGGGATTATTCCAAGAGCTGTCCAAGCGCTATTTAATCTGGAAGAGGTTCCATTTGCCTTAAGAGGTGTCGTTGGGGTAATAGTGGTACACACCTTTACAATGTATACGTATTTTTACTTAACGGCGGCTGCAGCAATCAAAGGGTTAGATCCTTCATTGGAAGAGGCAGCAACAAGCCTTGGATCAGGAAGAATTCGCATTTGGAGAAGGGTAATCCTACCAATGCTGACTCCAGCACTCGTAGCTTCTTCATTACTTGTATTTATGATTTCAATGGCTTCTTATACAGCTCCCTTAATGTTCGGTGTAGAAAGAACCATGACGATGCAAATCTATTTATCTCGTACAAATGGAGATTTAGATATGGCGGCAACGCAATCAACAATCCTTTCCATTGTGTCGATTTCGTTCTTAATTTTAATGAGATGGTATCAAGGAAGACGTAACTTCCAAAACCAAAGCAAAGGGATCAGTGTTCATAGAACTGAATTACGTTCCCCATTTGTAAAATACTTATCGATGTTCCTTTCATTTGTTGGGGTTATTATCTTAATGCTTCCAATTCTTGTCCTCGTGCTTATTTCGTTTTCCGTGGACGGGGAATGGACGGTACAGATTATCCCAACTGCGTACACCCTGCAACACTATATTGACCTGTTTACAGATGAACGAACATGGCGTCCAATTTGGAACAGTTTACAGATGAGTTTTGTCGCAACAGCAGGTAATATCCTGTTTGGTGTGGCAGCGGCCTATGCAATGGTTCGGACGAAATTTAAAGGGAAAGCATTATTAGATATTCTAATCATGGTTCCTTGGGCATTACCTGGTACGGTTGTAGCGGTTAACTTAATTGCAGCATTTAGTGAACCTAACGTATTCAGTTTTAACCAAGTGTTAATCGGAACCTTCTGGATTTTACCTTTGGCTTATTTTGTACGACATTTACCACTTATCTTCCGTTCTACTTCTGCAGCTTTAATGCAAATGGATGAATCAGTAGAGGAAGCAGCGCGAAGCTTAGGTGCTAATTGGTGGTACACATTTAGAAGAGTCGTTGTTCCAATGGCCTTCTCAGGTATTCTTGCTGGTACGTTGCTAGCATTAGTTCAAGGGTTAGGTGAATTCGTTGCTTCAATCCTGATCTATAGTACGTCAACGATGCCACTATCAGTTGCGATATTCCAAAAAATGTACGCTTTCCAATTTGGAACTGCGTGTGCATACGGCGTGCTTCAAATCATTTTAATAATTACAGTTCTATTTATTTCACAAAAGATTACGGATGGAAAAGCAGGCTCCGCAATCTAACTTTATTCAGCAGAGAGCCTCTACTTTTAGAGGAGGGAAGCAGGATGTGACCTAATTCAAGGCGTGTTAAAACCAAGGCTGAATAAAGTTAAGCCTCCGGCGGATGCCACGATTTTTCAAAGGAATCTTTTCGAGCAAGCTCGAAAAAAATCGGGCGGCAAATACGCCAAGGCGCATTTGATTTAGGAGGAGGGATATTTTTATGAAGGCTAGTGATGTTCATGGAAGAGACTTGAAGACGTTGGAGCAGGCAACATTTGCGGTTGTTCCATTAGGGAGCTTTGAGTACCACGGGCCGCATTCTCCTTTAGGAACGGATATTATCCTTGCTGATGGATTTGCAGATTTAATTGATGATGATCTAGGTGGAGCCGTTTTGCCAACGGTTCCCTACACCGCATGTCCTGGAAAAACTTCCAAATATCAAGGGACGATCCCGATTCGACCAAGTATTATCACCGAATATTTAATTGATATTACGATGGGAATTATCAACCAAGGGATTAAAAGGATTGTTCTTTTAAATGCTCATGATGCCAATATGGGAGTTTCTCGAACAGTCGCAGAATATGTGACAGGGAAACATACGGACGCTAGCTTCTTGTTAATCAACTGGTGGCAGATGGTTGCGATCGATGCTGCGGAAGAGATCGGTTTTGTGGGGACAAAAGGTAGAGGCCATGGTGGCCCATATGAAATGTCCGCGGTAAAAGCATTTCGTCCCGATTTGGTGCATGTACAAGAAGGGGACACAGAATTTAAAGAGGTGGCCCAACTTTCTTCTATGCCATATGTTCTTGTAGAAGGAACACCGAGAGCTTGGGATGGCTATACAGGCCTAATTCAACAAACCTCTTATGAAAAAGGAAAGTTAATTGTAGAAAAGGCAGCGGTAAACATGAATAAGTTAATTAAAAATTGGATTGCTGATGAAGAAATAGAAGGGATTGACTAGAATGAAAAACTCACTTAGAGATAAGATCATTGAAACTGAAGGTACAGTTTTTCCTTCTAAAACATATACGTCAATGGTTCTTGAACCTGCATATAATGAGGCAAAGCATCAATTGCTTGATTCAATGATTGAAATCCACAATGCCCATTTAATTATGCTAGTCGAACAAGGGCTCGTTGGAAAAGATGAGGCAAAAAAAATTGCCAAGGCAGTATCTCACCTTGATCAAGATGAAATTCAAAAAAGAAGCTATACTGGCGAATTTGAAGATTTATTTTTTGAAGTCGAGCATGCATTGATTGAGGATGCAGGCGACATTGCAGGTAACCTTCATATTGCCCGGAGCCGCAATGATATGGGGATTGCCATCTATCGCATGACATTAAGGAAAAAGCTTCTTCCTTTAATAGAAAAGGCATTAAAGCTCCGCGAGGCTCTCATCGAAATGACGACCGAGCATAAAGAAACAATTATGATTGGGTATACACACACGCAGCAGGCGCAACCAACAACCCTTGCCCATTATCTAAATGCAATGACTGATATGTTAACCCGTGATATTGTTCGACTTCAAGCTGCATACAAAACCGTAAACCGCAGCAGTATGGGGGCAGCAGCACTCACAACTTCTGGTTTTGCGATAAACCGAGAACGAATGAAGGATTTACTAGGCTTTGAGGATATGATTGATAATGCGTGGGACGCTGTCGCAGGTGCCGACTATATCGCAGAAACAGCAACTGCTGTTCAATTATCAGCATTGAATCTCGGAAGGTCCATGCAAGATTTCTTATTATGGGGAACTCAGGAATATGGCGCTTTTCTACTTTCTGCCCCATATGTGCAAATCAGTTCAATCATGCCGCAAAAACGAAACCCTGTTTCAATTGAACACATGAGAGCACTTTTATCAAGTGTAGCGGGTGATTGTCAAACTGTATTATTGATGGTTCATAACACTCCATTCGGAGATATTGTCGATACTGAAGATGACATGCAGCCATACATCTGGAAAGCCATTGAAAGACTAGGTGGCATTTATGAGTTGCTGACTTCTGTCTTACTTACAATGGAAGTGAATAAAGAAACTCTTCTAAAACGTGCAAGCGAAAGCTTTGCAAATGTAACAGAATTAGCGGATACAATTGTACGCAGTGATGGTTTATCCTTCCGCCAAGCACATCATGTTGTAAGTTCTACAGTTAAAGAGCTTACAAATCAAGGAAAAACATCGTTAGAATCATTAACATTGGATCTATTAAATGAACAGTCTAAAAAGATAGTTGGCAAGGAATCTACCTTAACAGCAGAAGAATTAAAGCAAGTTTTAAGTCCAGAGTATTTTGTTAAAATTCGTGATTTAGAGGGTGGACCAAGTCCAAGTAGAATGGAAAAAACGATCAAAACGCGCTTAACTGAACAAGAAGAACTTTCAGCTTGGTTAGATGAAAAACGAGAACATCTTAACAAATCCACGGCTAAAGTCTCAAGCTTCATAACAGATTGGACTGGAGCCAATGAATAAGAATACCATCGAACTGCTTGCGGTCGATGGGGGAGGAACAAAAACACTTGCGGTTCTGGTAGATGCAAATGGAACGATTCTTGGTGAAGGAAGAGCGGGTGCCACAAATTATCATGTAGCAGGGGCTAGCAAAGTCAGAGAAGCCTTAGAAAAATCCATTCTTTCTGCCTTTAAGGATGCAGGGATTGATCCGAGTAATATGGGTAACGTGAAAAAAGCTGTATTTGCGCTTGCTGGTATTGATACGGACAATGATGAAAAAGAAGTTTCTAGAGTTGTTAAGGAAACCGTGAACGGCTTGCAAATTAAGATTGAGAGACTACAAGTAGAAAATGATTGTCTATCTGCCCTTTTAGGCTCGACCCAAAACAAAGCTGGCGTCCTCTTAATTGCAGGAACAGGCTCAATCGTTTTTGCTCATGATGGCAACAATCGAATTGTCCGTTCCGGTGGATGGGGGCACCGATTTGGGGATGAAGGGAGCGGTTATTGGATTGGCAAGCAAGCCATTAAATCTGTTCTTAAAATGCAGGATGGTCGTGGAGAAGATACACTATTAACCAAGTTAGTATTAGAGAAATTTGATTTTACAAAAATTGAAGAACTTTATAATTGGGCTTACAGTGATGCATATTCAGTTGATGATGTGGGTGCTCTTGCAACCACAGTGGATGAGGCATTTCGGTTGGGCGATCCAGTAAGTAAACGAATATTAGAACGCGCTGTAGAGGAACTGCTACTTCTGGTACATACTGCAATTGAAAATGCAGGAATCCAACAGAACGAATTCGATTTGATTTTACAAGGTGGCGTTTTTCAACACAACCACTACATAAAAAATCAAGTTCGTAACAGAATTCAGCTTAATTTTCCAAAAGTAAACATGATAACCACTACCGAAGAGCCTATTTGGAGCATCATTAAACGTGGGTTGAAGCTACTCTAGCAGTCACCCTAACAATATTAATAAGATTCTACTGATCGTAGCGGTGCCTTTCCCCGGTAATTTTTATGTTTTAGGGGTAAGGTACTTTTTTTGGCTAAACAGAAATGTTTACGGAACCATCTAGGATGTTTAAACTATAAAAGTTGTCATTTTTGTACTCTGGATGGTGTTATTAATGTTAAAAGCTTATTCTTGGCTAACTTTTTGCGTAGTGGTATGGGGCAGTAATTTTATAATCGGGAAAATTTTAGTTTTGGATTTTTCTCCAGCCCTATTAACTATGTTAAGGCTTGTGTTTATTGTTATTTTTCTGATTGGATTAACCTTATTCAAAAAACACTTTAAACCGATAAATAAATCAGATTTTCTTTCTATTTTTTTTCTAGGGGTAATTGGTGTATTTATAAACCAATGGTCATTTTTTAAAGGATTGCAAACAGCGGATCCAACAACATCAGCGTTAATTTTGGCGACTACGCCCATTTTAACAAGTATATTAGCTGCCATATTTTTAAAAGAAAAATTAACAATGCGCATGTTAATAGGGTCTTTTGTCGCTATCATAGGTATTTACTTTGTTGTAACAAAAGGAACTTTTGCAACAATTCAACTGGACAAAGGCCTTATTTGGATTGTTGTAACGATGATAACATTTGCGATTATGATTATTATGACAAGGCTTTTATCCAACAAGACAGACCCACTGACTATTACGTTATATTCAAATATAGTCGGACTTATTGTAGCAATTCCATTTGCTTTTTTACTGGATTCACCTTTACGCATAAGTCCAAACTTTTCTGATTGGGTTTTATTGATCGGTACGGCTGTAGTGGTACATGGTATTGCTAATCTGATTTGGAATAATAATATAAGATTTGTCGATGCCTCTAAGGCAGCAATTTTATCTAATTTAGAACCTTTTGTAGCAATGATAATGGGATTAATCGTATTATCCAAACCAATAACTAGTGCTGAAATGATGGGGTCACTTTTTATAGTCGGTGGAGTCATATTATCTACGTATCAGAGAAAAATGCGAGCTCCATCCCAAGCGAGATGAAATCAGGTTCCCTGCACGGTTATGGACCCCTTCTTGTATAAAAGAGGTCCATATTCATTTAAGATTCGTCTGTTGTTTGTGTTTGAAGTGTAGATTGGGCCTGACTTATTAATGTTTGAATCTGAGCAATCTCCTGTGAAGCTGATTTTAAAGCTTCGTTTGCTAAAATTTGGTTTGCAGCTGACTGTTCGATTGCTGAAGTAATCATGTCCTTTGCAATTGAAGCTTGAGCTTCTGCTTGTTTTAATTTATTTGTGTCAAGTTGATTTGCCATTTTACAGCCTCCTACTTTTACTTGTTGTAAGACAACGATTATATTTTACCTAATTCCGCTTTTTATATGATTGTATTTATTGTAAAAATAAATTAGATAACAGTGGGCATATTGAAATTAAGATCTCGTTTTAAAATCACTATTATTCAAATTCCAAGTGCAGACACTTGTAGTTATTCCACCAGCTAATATGGTAATAGCAGAAAGTAAGAATGTATCACTAGAAACGAATATACCCCCAAGACAAATAACAAAAACGTCTATAATCAGAATGATGATCCCTACATTCATTTTCACTATCTCTGAGAAGAACTGGGCTAATAAATCTGTCCCGCCAGTACTTGTTTCGAAGCGAAGCATAATTCCAATACCAAAACCAATCAAGATACCACCAGTTAACGAGCTAAAAATAGGTGAAATATGTAAGCGGAGTTGATTTAAGTTATGAAACAGGTCAATGAAAAATGAGGACAGAAGCATACCGTGCAAACTATTAAAAAAATATGCTCGATACTTAAACCAAGAGATAATAAAGATAGGAATACTTAATATCATGATTGTGAACCCAGCATTGGTATGAAATAAATAACTAATAATTAAACCTAACCCAATAATCCCACCATCTAAAACTCTATTTGGTATTAAAAAAGTATTGATTCCGATCGCAATTGTTATACTGCCTATAAGGATAGCAGCTGCTTTTATAAAAAATGGCATTGATTCAGAACTCTCCTGTCTAAATGGACGTGTTCTATTTATATGCTATAAATGAATCAATATGGACAACTTTTATACCCCAACTAAGGTATTTTTTTCCTTAAAAATCCACAGAATAGAACAGAGAGATAAATTAGATTCTGTTGAGGAGGGGTATTCTAATGAGAAAGATTATATTCTATACGATTGTGTTGAGCGTCGCTTTATTCTTAGGCGCATGTAATCAAAAAGATCAGACTAATACACCTGATGAGAATGAACAGGTGAATGAAACAGAGGAACAAATTGATAACAACAATAATAAAGCGACTCAGGAAGAAGAAAATAATGAAGTAGATGAAAATGAGCAAGGTCCTAAAAATGATGTAACACCAACAAATGAAGAAAAAGTATACCAGAACAAAACCTTCAAAGATGTAAAAATGTCTGAAACGGATAATGAATTCGTATTTACTGGTAAAGCTCAAGTTTTTGAAGGTGTTTTTGACTATGCAGTTTATGATGGTGAGGAAAATCTATTTGAAAACCACTATCAAACAGTAGGTGCACCATCTTGGGGTGACTTTGAAATCCCGATTGAGAAAAAATTAATAGCAAATGCAAAAAATGAAGTCAGATTCGAACTCTTTGTTTATTCCGCTAAAGATGGTTCGAAAGAGAATGTATTAACTCTCCCACTGACAAGTAAATAGATTAAGGCAAAAGCTGACTCAATGCAGAGTCAGCTTTTTTATTTTGTATCTTTTGAAAACCCCTGGCTATGCCGGGGGTTCCAGAGAGCTTATAGCGATGTATCAAAAAAAGCCTCACTTCGTGATAAGATATAGTTGGTTTCCCGACCACTACATCCAATATACGAAGGAGGCATGTCCAAATGCAGGACAAGAACAGTTTAGCACATACAACATGGAAATGTAAGTATCACATAGTGTTTGCACCAAAGTACAGAAGACAAATTATCTATGGAAAATACAAACAAAGTATAGGGAAAATACTTAGAGAACTATGTGAAAGAAAAGGTGTCACTATTCACGAAGCAAATGCATGTCGAGATCATATTCATATGTTAGTGAGCATCCCACCAAAGTTGAGTGTATCTCAATTTATGGGATATTTAAAAGGAAAAAGTAGCTTAATGATATTCGATCGACATGCAAATTTAAAATATAAATATGGAAATCGCAAATTTTGGTGTCGAGGTTTCTATGTTGATACAGTGGGAAGAAATAAGAAGCAAATAGAAGAATATATTAGAAATCAGCTCAGAGAAGATTATATGGCGGATCAATTAACGTTATTCGAAGAGTTTGATCCGTTTACCGGAGAAAAAAATAGGAAGAAATAAGAGATTCTTTAGAATCAGCGAGTAGATGTGGTGCATAAGGGGAAACCATTCAGTGGGCCTTTTAGGCCGAGGCCGGTAAGAGAGGCTTTCAGCCGCAGAACAAACCACCAGTGTCCTTTACTCATACTCTGAAAAAAGTGAAGGTTGCCTGTTATAATTATCATTAGTAATCATTTGATTGCTCATAAAAAAATCATCCTTTCTGTGAATGTTGTGTGGTAACTTCATTTTACTAAAAAGGATGATTTTTTGTGTATTTTTTTTAAAACTTGGGGGTTAATATTACTGAATTTTGTAATTTTGTTAATTGTAGCGGAAGGTACGAGACTCCTGCGGGAATAGCGTGGCCAGGGGAGAGCCCGCAGGAGCTTGCGACGAGGAGGCTCCCGGACCCGCCCGCGAGTACCTGCAGCGGAAATCAACAACCCATTTAAACGATCAAAATAGATATAAATAAGAGGTTGCCCTCAAAAGTCACTTTTCAATGACTTTTAGGACAGCCCCTTTTGATGCTATAGATTGATTCTCATTCTGGTATGGAATCAATCAAGAAATAGATATTTATTATGAGTAGACTTTAGTTGTGTCCATTATGTAAAAAAACATCCAACAGTTAGACAAAAAGAAGAAAAAAGGTTGACTGAAAGCGTTTTTGCTATTAAGATTTAATCAAAGATAACCAAAATTTAACCAAAACATAATAAAAATTATACATAGAACATTAAAGTTAGTTGGTTATCGTTCTATAAGTATATCTTGATACGATTCAAGAAAAGTATTACACAATTAAGATTTAATACTTAAGGAGGAAATAAAAATGGCTGAAATAGCAGTGAGTGTTAAAAAACTTAAAAACTATATTAATGGAGAGTGGATTGACAGCAAGACGACTCAATACGAGAATGTATACAACCCAGCTACAAAGGAAGTCATTGCTCAGGTTCCGATCTCAACAAAAGAGGACCTTGATTATGCAGTAGAAGTGGCTGCGAAGGCATTTGGGGAGTGGAAAGATACCCCTGTTCAGAAGCGTGGAAGAATTCTATTTAAATTCCAACAGTTGTTACAAGAAAATAAAGAAGAGTTAGCTCGAATTATTACGATTGAAAATGGTAAAAACCTTACGGAGGCATTAGGTGAAGTAGGACGAGGAATCGAAAATGTTGAGTTTGCAGCAGGAGCACCTACCCTAATGATGGGAGATTCATTAACTACAATTGCAAAAGACGTTGAAATAACAAACTACCGTTATCCAATCGGGGTTGTTGGAGGAATTACACCATTCAACTTCCCAATGATGGTACCTTGTTGGATGTTCCCTGTGGCAATTGCTGTAGGTAATACTTTTATCTTGAAGCCCTCCGAAAGAACTCCGTTGTTACCGCAAAAATTGGCAGAGCTATTAGAAGAGGCTGGTCTTCCTAAAGGCGTATTTAATATCGTTCATGGAGCACACGATGTGGTAAACGGACTTCTTGATCATACACAAGTGAAAGCTATATCATTCGTTGGTTCACAGCCAGTTGGTGAATATGTTTACAAACGTGGGAGTGAAAATCTTAAACGTGTTCAAGCGTTAACAGGTGCTAAGAATCACTCAATCGTTTTAAATGATGCCGATTTAGATCATGCGGCATCAAATGTAATCGCTTCAGCATTTGGCTCTGCAGGCGAACGATGCATGGCTTGCTCTGTGGTAACAGTAGAAGAAGGCATTGCTGATCGTTTCCTTGAAATATTAATCGAAAAAGCAAAAGAAGTAGAAATTGGAAACGGTCTTGATGAGGATGTGTTCCTAGGTCCAGTTATTCGCGAACAGAACCATCAACGTACATTAGGCTATATCCAAAAAGGTATCGATGAAGGAGCGAAATTAGTTTGTGATGGCCGTGAAAAACAACCGAAGGAAGGATATTTTGTTGGACCGACTATTTTTGACGATGTAACAACTGATATGCAAATCTGGAAGGATGAAATTTTCGCTCCAGTATTATCAATTGTTCGTGTGAAAAATCTAAAAGTAGCAGTTGAAACAGCCAATAAATCTGAATTTGCAAATGGCGCTTGTATTTATACATCAAATGCTTCGTCGATTCGTTACTTCCGTGAAAATATTGATGCGGGTATGTTAGGTATTAATCTAGGTGTACCAGCACCAATGGCATTTTTTCCATTTTCTGGGTGGAAGTCTTCGTTCTATGGAACATTACCTGCTAACGGAAAAGATGGCGTTGAGTTCTACACTCGCAAGAAAGTAGTAACTGCAAACTACAAAGAACCATCATTTGAATAAAATTTGAACCTAAGCTATTATCCTAGCAAATTTGATTGTAGGGATAATTACTATTTATAGAGATTACCAAGGGGTTGAAAACTGTGAGTAAATTACTCCGAAAAGAAAGAGTAATAGAAATATCATCAGGTGTTAGGGTTGTCCATGAAATATCAAGTGTAAATTCGTCATTAGAATATGTTGCCATGAAAGTAATCGATTTAGCTCCAAAAGCAAGCTATAAAGAAGTACTTGGAAAGGTAGAATGCTGCGTTGTTGCCTTAACAGGAAAAGTAAATATTTCAGACCAGCAAGAAACATTTGAAAATATCGGCACAAGAAAAAGCGTTTTCGAAAAGAAACCCACTGACAGTGTCTATATTTCAAATGACAGCAGTTTTTCTGTTGAAGCAGTAACAGAAGCACGGATTATCCTTTGCTATTCTCCATCTAATAAACAATTGCCAACAAGACTGATTAAAGCCGAGGAAAATAGCATAGAACATAGAGGGAAATATAATAATAGACGACTAGTACACAATATTTTACCTGATTCTAATCCATCTGCAAATAGTTTACTAGTGGTAGAGGTGTTTACAGAAAGCGGAAACTGGTCAAGCTATCCACCACATAAACATGATCAAGATGACCTACCTCATGAGTCATTTTTGGAAGAAACGTACTACCATGAAATAAATCCAAGACAAGGATTTATTTTCCAACGTGTGTATACGGATGACCGTTCAATCGATGAAACGATGGCGGTCGAAAACGGAGATGTTGTAATAGTTCCAGGAGGCTATCATCCTGTTGCGGTACCTGATGGATATGAATCCTATTATTTAAACATCATGGCAGGACCGACTAGAATTTGGAAATTCCATAATGAACCTGCTCATGAATGGATATTAGAACGAAAATAAAGTAAGAGGTGTGCGAAAGATATGAAAATTGAATTTCATTCAGATAGAGAATTTGACATTATTGCGATTGGTCGTGCTTGCATCGATTTAAATGCTGTAGAATATAACCGTCCAATGGAAGAAACAATGACTTTTAAAAAATACGTCGGTGGTTCTCCGGCAAACATTTCAATAGGAACTTCTAAATTAGGCTTAAAAGCAGGTTTTATTGGTAAGCTAGCAGATGACCAGCATGGACGTTTTATTAGACAATATATGGCTGGTGTAGGTGTAGATACCTCCAATTTGGTTATAGACCAAAAAGGGCATAAAACGGGATTAGCGTTTACAGAAATTAAAAGCCCAGAAGAGTGTAGCATCTTAATGTACCGTGATGAAGTCGCAGACCTTTACTTAGATCCTTCAGAAGTAAGTGAAGACTACATTAGACAATCAAAAATCTTATTAGTTTCCGGAACAGCTCTTGCAAAAAGCCCGTCTCGTGAAGCCGTATTAAAAGCAGTACAGTTGGCAAAGAAGCATGACGTGAAGGTGATCTTTGAATTAGACTACCGTGGTTATACTTGGTCATCTATAGAAGAAACATCCGTTTATTATACAATAGTTGCCCAGCAGGCCGATATAGTCGTTGGTACACGTGATGAATATGATGTAATGGAGAAAGTGGAAACAGGTAACAATAAAGCAACAATCACCGCTTTATTCAAACATTCTCCAGAATTAGTAGTCATTAAACACGGTGTAGAAGGCTCATATGCATATACGAAATCAGGAGAAGTATTTAGAGGATATGCTTACATGACAAAAGTATTAAAAACTTTTGGTGCAGGCGACTCCTACGCATCAGCTTTTCTTTACGCATTAATTAACGGAAAAGATATTGAAACAGCTCTTAAATATGGTAGTGCTTCTGCTGCAATTGTTGTAAGTAAGCACAGTTCTTCCGAAGCAATGCCAACAGTAGAAGAAATTGAGCAATTAATTGCTGACCGCTCTAAAGAAGTAGTGACAAATCAGTAAGAGGTGAAAAGGTTATGGAGAAAATTAGATTAACCACGGCGCAAGCATTAATCAAATTTTTATATCAACAATATATCCATGTTGACGGTCAGGAATTCCCATTCGTTGAAGGTGTTTTTAATGTGTTTGGACACGGAAACGTTTTGGGTGTCGGTCAGGCACTTGAACAAGATTCAGGTCATTTAAAAGTCATTCAAGGGAAAAATGAACAGGGGATGGCACACGCTGCTATCGCCTATAGCAAACAAATGTTACGTCAGAAAATATATGCTGTTACAACTTCAGTTGGTCCAGGTTCAGCTAATCTAGTTGCAGCTGCGGGAACTGCATTAGCCAACAATATTCCTGTATTGTTTATTCCGGGTGATACATTTGCAACAAGACAGCCGGATCCAGTATTGCAACAGGTTGAACAAGAGTACAGTTTGGCAGTTTCTACAAATGATGCATTAAAGCCTGTCTCAAGATATTGGGATCGTATTACTCGTCCTGAACAGTTAATGTCTAGTTTACTTCGTGCATTCGAGGTAATGACAGATCCAGGAAAAGCGGGTCCTGCAACCATATGTATTGCACAAGATGTTGAAGGGGAAGCGTTTGACTTTGAAGAAAGATTCTTTGAAAGACGTGTGCATTATTTAGACCGTAAAGCACCGGTAGAACGTGAACTACAAGGTGCTGCAGAGCTTATCAAAGCGAGCCAAAAACCTGTCATCCTTGTTGGAGGTGGCGCTAAATATTCAGGAGCACGTGACATTTTAGTGGCACTTTCAGAAAAGCATAATATTCCATTAGTAGAAACTCAAGCAGGAAAAGCAACTGTTGAGTCAACATTTAATAATAACCTAGGCGGAATTGGGGTAACTGGTACACTTGCAGCAAATAAAGTGGCTAGCCAGTCTGATTTAATAATTGGCATTGGAACAAGATATACAGACTTTACTACTTCTTCCAAAACGGCATTTAACTTTGAAAGCACAAAATTCCTAAATATAAATGTCAGCCGCATACAGGCTTATAAAATGGATGCATTTCAGGTGGTTGCAGATGCAAAGGTAACATTAGAACAATTGTCTCCACTGTTAGAAGGTTATGAAAGCGAATTTGGTTCAATTATTACAGACTTGAAAGAAGAGTGGATTGCTGAGCGTGAACGTTTAGGCAAAGTAACCTTTACACGTGAAAACTTCGTACCGGAGGTTAAAAACCATTTTTCACAAGAAATTTTGAACGAATATGCTGATACACTAAATACAGAACTGGCTCAAACTACTGCGTTAATAACGGTGAATGAGACTATTTCTCCAGACAGCACCATTATTACGTCCTCAGGATCACTTCCAGGTGATGTACAGCGAATTTGGAATCCAACTGTACATAACACGTACAATGTAGAATACGGTTATTCATGTATGGGTTATGAAGTTTCAGGTGCACTAGGGGTTAAATTAGCTGAGCCTGATAAAGAAGTTTATTCACTGGTCGGTGATGGTAGCTTCTTAATGATGCATTCTGAGTTAGTTACAGCCATTCAATACGGCCATAAAATTAACGTTGTTCTTTTTGACAATTCAGGATTTGGATGTATTAGTAACTTGCAAATAGAAAATGGTGGCGGTAGCTACTTCTGCGAATTTAGAACACATGATAACAAGATTTTAAATGTAGACTATGCAAAAGTAGCAGAAGGATATGGTGCGAAAACATATCGTGTTCATACAATTGAACAATTGAAAGAAGCGTTAGAAGATGCGAAGAAACAAGTAACATCTACTCTAATTGATATTAAAGTGCTTCCAAAAACAATGACAGTTGGTTATGACAGCTGGTGGAATGTGGGAGTGGCAGAAGTTTCAAATTGTGAAAATATACAAAAGGCATTTGAAAATAGACAGAAAAAGTTAGAATCAGCTAGACAATATTAATACAGGAATAAAAAGGAGGTTGGGGTTAGCACTCCCGCCTCCTAATCGACTAAAATCGTAATCAATAATCAAGAGAGGTGAAAAAAGTTGACAGCAAAACTATCATCAAGTTTAGTATCAATGAAAGAGATGCTGGGAAAGGCGAAAGAGGGAAAATATGCAGTTGGCGCATTTAACATAAACAACTTTCAATGGGTTGAAGCAATTTTGGAAGCTGCACAGGAAGAGCATGCCCCTGTAATAGTAGCATCATCTGATCGACTTGTAGATTATTTAGGCGGATTTAATACAATCGCAGCTATGGTTAATAGTATAGTAGAAACAAAGAATATTACTGTTCCAGTTGCATTGCATCTGGACCATGGCAGCACTGTCGAACGCTGTAAAGAAGCAATTGACGCAGGTTACACTTCCGTCATGATTGATAGATCCCATTTTCCAATTGATGAAAATATTGAAATGACTAAGCAGGTTACTGATTATGCAAAATTTCACGGAGTTTCAGTTGAAGGAGAAGTCGGAACCGTAGGCGGGAATGAAGACGGACTTATAGGCGGCATTCAATTTGCTGATCCAGGGGAATGTTTGCGTATCGTGAAAGAAACTGGTATTGATGCATTAGCAGCAGCCCTTGGTTCTGTTCATGGTCCATACCAAGGTGAGCCGAAGTTGGGATTTACTGAAATGAAGGAGATTTCCGAATTGACCAATGTACCGCTTGTTTTACATGGAGGTTCAGGTATCCCTGAACACCAAATTCAAAAGGCAATAGAATATGGTCATACTAAGATAAATGTAAATACAGAATGTTTGCTGGCATGGACAAAAGCCGTTCGTTCTATCCTGGATCAGGATAAAGAGATTTACGATGTAAGTGTAATACTTACCCATGGAAAAAAAGCTGTAAAACAAACAGTAAAGGCTAAAATTAGAGAATTCAAAACAAGTAATAGAGTGTAATAAAGGGGGATGTCTATCTATCCAATGGGACATCCTCTTTTCCTTATACTTTTGAAATATGATAGTTAATTAATTGAGAGGGATAATTATGCCAGAGGTGATCTGACTAAACAATCATGTCATCATTTTTGGGTCATCAAAAGAAGTATGGTCCAATTTATATACAAGTATTGACTGACTCGGCAAATTATGCAGCAGACCGCGGGTGGGGGCATTGAAAAGTATAAAATAGAAATAAACAATCCCCCAATTTTTGGAGGATCGTTTTCAACATAATAATAAAGACTATTTGTAACCCTATCTTAAGCAATTTAATGGAAGAGATATAATAATTTTAAACCATTTTCCTTCCTCACCATGGGCTTGAAGACCATATTCATTACCAAAATTTAATTTAATTCGTTGATTAACATTCAATAAACCAACATGATCTACATGTAGCTCATTGGAAGGAGGTCGAAGCAACCATATATTTAGCTTTTCTAATCTTTCAGGAGTTACCCCTATGCCGTTATCGAGAATGTGTATATGTAGTTTTCCCTCGTGGTCCTCAGAAGAAATGGTTATATTATTATTCGTATTGGGCTTTTGAAAGAATCCGTGTTTAAAACAATTTTCTACAATAGGCTGCAGTGAAAGTTTAGGAATATGGATTGACAATATTTCCTCAGGTAAATCGATGTTAATACTTATTTTTTCTGAATACTTTGCTTTCTGAATCTGAAGGAAAGCATCTAGATACATCAATTCTTCTTTAAGGGTAACCATCGTATCCTTTTTAAAGGCATATCTCATCATCCGAGATAATGACAATACGATCATTTGAACTTCCTTCTTTTTGCCCTTCAATGATAAAATGTCTACCGCTTCTAATGTATTATATAAAAAATGAGGATTGATTTGTGCTGATAGCGCTTTTATTTGCGCCTCCCGGTTTTTAATTTCCACATGATATACTTTATTTATTAAACTATCAATGCTTTCGACCATGTTATTCATTTGTTTTCCTAGTTCGCCAATTTCATCATTTGAATGGATAGATACTCGAGTTTTAAAATTTCCTTTTTCTACTTTTTTCATCGAAGCATGCAATTGCAAGAGTGGTTTAGTTACCCATTTAGAAATATAAACGGACAATAAAATCGATATAAGAATACTAATACTGACAAGTGTGATAGAGAATAGCCTTGTTTTTTTTAGTCCAGTGCTAAGTTGTTTTTCAGGTACAATTGATGCAATAATCCAACTGTTTTTATTGGATTTATAATAATTCACCAATTTTCTTTCATCATCACCATTAAAGTTAAAGGTCCCTTCACTATTCGTTTCTTTTAATAGCTTTGAAATGATAATGATATTTAATTGCTCAGGCTTGTTCGTATAAATAGTTCTGCCATTAGGTTTTAAAACCAAAAACATTCGGTTGTCATTTTGGATATTTCGAACTGAATCCAAGTTTGAAATTTTTAAATCAAGCCTTATCCATCCTAACGGTTCCGCAGTTTCGGGCTCAGTCACTAATCTCAGAAAGGAAATCGCTGAATCGTTTGTTGTTTTGTTGTTATTGAGGAGTATACCGTATTCTATTCTAGTGTCTGATGTTTGAAACCCTTTTAGCTTTGGATTTGGAACCGCAATTTCTGAAAGTTTATGGCTAATTTTATTTCCTTTCAAATCATAAATAAACAAATTTTCAATTTCTGTCCACGATAGTTTTGTATACGTAAATAAATGGGAGATATATTCCCGTAATTGTACTGATGAATTTTCATCTATTAAGCTATTGTTCTTTAACATATTGATTAGAAATGTTTCATCAGACAATTGTAGGCTAGCTTTTTCCATAAGGTCAATTTGGACATCGAAGCTGTTGCTCATTTGTTTTAAGGTTAATAAATTTGCTTTAGAAACTTCGTCGAAAATTGCAATCGAATCAAACCAGTAAGTAATCGTCGAATAAATAAGTAATAGAGCGACTATTAAACTAGCAAATATAATGGCAATTTTTCTTTGGAGTGAATTAAAAAGTATATATTTCAAAGTGACACCGCCATATTTTTAAGTAATATCATAATTTGTTTCATCACTTAATATAAGGGGTAAATCTATAAAAAAATGTTGAATATCTTAACCAATTATTTTTTTGTTACTTCCCTCTCTACCATTCTAAATTGAGAAGGAGTTAAATTCGAATATTTTCTGAATACCTGGCTGAAATACCTAACATCTTCATAGCCTACCAAGTTTGAGATTTCGCTGATTGTTATAGATTCATTTTTAAGTAGTTCTTTAGCTTTTTCCATCCTAATTGTTGTTAGTGTTTCAATAAACGTAACCCCAAGTTCTTGTTTAAATAATCGGGCAAGATAATTAGGGTGAATGTAGTAAGAGTCTGCATAGTCTTTCAAAGTTTTCTTAGTAGAGAATTCTAGCTGCATGTCATTTGTTACTCTTTCCAATATGTCTTTACCCGTTAAGGAATTTTGGTCTTTTCCTAACGTTTCTATTAAATTTAAACATTGATTGAAAAATAACTCTGGTGAATCAAAACTCTGAAGCCATTCAAGTAATACATTAGACTTGTGATATTTCCAAACATAGAGTTGAAATGCATTCTCCTTTTTATTTTGTGGAATGGTTTGATTTAAAATAAAGGTCAGTGCGTTTATGGATGTCTTTTTATCATTCGACGCCATCAAATTAGTCAGATTTGAGGTATAGCTTCGGTCTATTTCATCTCTATTAGTAATAGTAGAATCATCAGAAATACAGATATCTTTTATCGAGATGCTCCTTTTTTCCCCTAAGGTTAAATAAGATGGAATTAAAGAAAAAGCTTTTGTGATTAAAGAAGACAAATTATTTAGATCTCTAATATTCTCGAATGTGATACTGGTGACTGTTTGATAGTCAATTAATTTCATCAGTTTTGTAAGCAAATTTTTATCGGCAAACATAATAAAGAATTGAGGAATTCCGTACATCCATATTAGTAACTGTTCTTCTGACAATGCTTCCTCTATTTTCATTCGTATATTTATAAAGTTATGTGTGCTATATAAATTTCCTAATAGGACTACATGAATAGCAGTATCCTCTTTTACAAAACCCGCTAAATATTGCCTAGCTTCTTCACTTAATTCAGCGATATCTTCTTTATTTGAAATATGATGTGAGATTTGATCATGAAACTGTTCGTGTTCCTTTTTACGTTCCAAGAGGATTCGGTCACGTTCCTTTAGTAATACAGTATGAAGTTCATCGGGATTAATAGGTTTTAATAGATAATCGGATACCCCTAATTTAATAGCTTCTTTTACAAAAGCAAATTCATCAAAACCGCTAATAACAATAAACTTAGATGTAGGAACAAGTTCTTTTGTTTTTTTGATAAATCCAATTCCAGTTAACTTAGGCATCATGATATCTACTAAAAATAAGTCTATCTTTAAAACGGAGGAAGCGATCTTTTCGATAAGATCATTTCCGTCATCCCCTTCGTAAACGATTTCAAAACCGTACTCAGAAAAAGGAAATTTATATTTGATACCTTCACGAATTAACTCTTCATCATCCAAGATCCCAATCTTTATCATAAACGTATCCCCTTTATAATGATGTCTCTATAGCTAAGTAATATTTTATAAATATAGTATCAAGTCTAATTATACAGATAAATGTGAAAATTTTAAACATCAATGGTTTAAAATGTCACATTGTTGAAAAAATAAAAGTTTTGTAACATTTTACCTAGAGGATGTTTCGAATTAAAAAAGTAGTCTCTTACTATTTTTTATAGCAAGTTGTTAGCGCTAACAATTAAATTGCGAAACATTTAATCTTTTAAAATGAATTTTTAATAAAACAGGGGGGTACAAGATGAAAAAGAAATTATTAGTTGGTTTAATCATTAGCTGTCTTTTATTCGTAGTTGGTTGTGGCAGCAGTTCAGATTCTGCTTCATCAAAAGATTCTGGTAAAGTTCAACTTGAGTGGTTTATGTGGGCGAGTAATGATGCAGAAGTAAAGTCTTGGCAAGAGATGGCTGACAAAGTTAATGAGCAGTATCCTGATATTCAAGTAAACTTAAAGACGGCACCTTTTGCAGAGTATTGGAATAAGCTTCAAACACAGGTTGCTGGTGGTACAGCACCTGATATTATTTCAATGCAAAGTATGCGCTTACAAAGCTACGGTAGTGCCCTTGAACCACTGGATGAGTTTATCGAAAAAGACGACAATTTTAAACTAGATGATTTCAATAAAACGATTGTTGAGAATATGAAATATGATGGGAAACAAGCTGTACTGCCTTATGATTATGGGGCAATCATTATGTACTATAATAAAGACTTATTTAAAAAACATAATGTTCCTGAACCTAAACCAGGCTGGACATGGGATGAGTTTCAAGAAACAGCAAAAGCTCTTAGCAAAGACGGAGATTATGGTTTTATCGCAAATGCCTATCCAGATTTCTGGTTCCCGTTCCTTCTCTCAAATGGAGGACAGTACTTGGATGAAGGTAAATATAAAATCAATGTTCCTGAAAACGTTAAAACAATTCAAAGTTTAGTAGATATGGTCGGGAGTAAGACATCACCTGAGATGGTGGCGACGAACAATGGAAGCTGGTCTATGGAACAGTGGTTAAAAGGTAATGTTGGAATGGTAGCCGATGGACCATGGGATACATTATGGTATAACGACGCAGCCAATTTCGAATTTGGTATTGCAACCATTCCAGTTGGTGACAAAGATTCAGTTAGTGTATCTGCAGGTTCTGGATTTGCGATTAGTAAAGACAGTGATCATAAAGAAGAAGCATACAAAGCGATTACAGCTTTGACAAACCTTGAAGCACAAAAAACCCTTGCTTCAACAGGCCGTGCTTACCCAGCACGTATGGCTGCACTTGAAGATTACTTTAGTCAAGTACCAGCAGAGTTTAAGCCGGTCTTAGAATACCAAGATCAGCATACTGTACCATATGAAATTACGGATACATGGAATCAAGCTAGTGATATTTTAACAAAAGGGTTGATACCACTTCTGAATGGAGAGAAATCACCTAAGGAAGGTTTAGATGAAATTCAAAAGCAGCTTGAAAGTATCGAAAAATAAACGGTAGTAAACCTTGATTGGCTAATAGAATATCCTTCATTCTTTTAGCCAATCTCACAATTTTTATCAACAAGGAGGGAGATTGAATGAACCTATCATACGTAGAAAATGAAAAAAAGGCAGCTACCGTTAAAAAAACAAAACGCTCCCGAAAAACAAGTGATTCTCGTGCAGCAATATTCTTTTTGCTTCCTAACCTTACTGGTTTTTTAGTATTTACATTAATCCCAATTATTGCAACATTCCTACTTAGTTTGTTTGAATGGTCCCTAATATCTGAACCGAAGTTTGTAGGTTTTCATAACTATGTTCGTTTATTTACACAAAATCCAGACTTTGGGCAGGTAATTTTTAATACTCTATTCTATGTAATTGTATATGTCTTATTAAATTTGGTTGTCTCACTTGGCTTTGCTACCTGGCTGAGTCAAAAAATCAAAGGTATAAAAATATATCGTGCATTATTATTTTTACCAGTCCTTGTTTCACCTGTTGCGATTGCAATGGTATGGCAATGGATGTTTGAACCCCAAAATGGGTTATTGAATTGGGCATTTCAGTTGGTAGGACTTCAAGGTCCTAACTGGCTTGGAGATACAAAATGGGCAATGATTTCTTTAATCATCATGTGCGTTTGGCAAAATTTTGGCTACAATATGATTATTTATTTAGCAGCTATGCAAGGTGTGTCACCCTCTGTTTTAGAAGCAGCTTCAATCGATGGTGCTGGGCCAATTGTTCGATTCTTTAGAATAACTCTGCCGGCTATCAGCCCAGCGATATTTTTTGGAACTGTAATGACTTTAATAAATGCATTCCAAATCTTCGACCAAGCATATGTACTAACAAATGGTGGGCCAGGTAATTCTACAGAAGTCCTAGGGCTATATATTTATAAAAATGCATTTCAATGGTTCAAGATGGGAGATGCAGCTGCGCTTGCTGTTATAATGTTTGGCTTTATTTTATTAGTTACAATTATCCAGTTGGTGCTGCAGAAGAAGTGGGTTCATTATGAGACTAAGTAAGGAGGTATGAAATGAGACCCCTATCAATACTAAATCGATCAACATTGACTCTGGTATGTATTCTGGTATTTATTCCGTTTTTATGGATGGTAGTTACATCGTTAAAACCGGATGACGAGGTATTATCAATGGATTGGATTGGTTCCCGTTTAGCATGGGAGAATTACCCAAGGGCGTTGGAATTTTTCCCTTTTGGTACATTCTTTCTTAATAGTTTGATTGTTGCAGTTGTCGGAACATTTTTGGTTCTTCTGACATCAAGTTTAGCGGGATACGCTTTCTCCAGGCTTAGATTTAAAGGAAGGGATAAAATATTTGGGGCTTATTTGATTACGTTAATGGTTCCGCAACAGGTAATAGTAGTTCCGCTCTTTTTATTAATGAAAGAATTTGGATGGGTTAATAGCTATTGGGCTTTAATTATTCCATCTGCATTTACAGCTTTTGGTACTTTTTTATTGCGGCAATTTTACCTAACCATCCCATATGAAGTGGATGAGGCCGCTCGAATTGATGGATGCAGCCATTTCGGCGTCTATTGGAGGATTCTTCTCCCATTGATTAAACCAGGATTAGCCACTTTGACTGTATTTACTTTTATAGGGTACTGGAATGCATTCTTATGGCCTCTAATTATAACTAATGACGAGATATTATATACGCTACCGCTCGGATTGCAAATGTTTCATGGTCAGTATTCAACTCAATGGAACTTACTGATGGCAGCGTCAACATTGACTACATTACCATCGTTTATTGTTTATTTGATTGCACAACGATACATTGTCGAAGGTATCTCAACGTCTGGTTTAGGCGGTAGATAAAAATTTATTATATATAAATCAGGAGGATTTTCCATATGTGCCAATATGAATTACGTTTTAGACAAATCCATTTAGATTTTCACACAAGTCCTTATATACCAGGAATTGGATCTGAATTTAATCCAGAAGAATTTGCAGATGTACTTGAAAAAGCAAAGGTGAATTCGATTACTTGTTTTGCAAGATGTCACCATGGGCACCTATATTATGACTCCACACTGTTTCCGGAGATCATACACCCTCATCTTACCAATGAAAACTTACTAAAAGAACAAATTGAGGCCTGTCACAAAAGAAATATCCGTGTGCCTATTTACATCACAGTACAATGGGATGATTACATTTCAAAAAAATACCCAGAATGGCTTGCGCGTGATGTAAACGGAGAGCCCATTTATCATCCAGAACCCAACAAAGATAAAGGGTTTTACAGTCATTTATGTGTGAACAGTCCTTATATAGATTATCTAAAAGCGCAGACACAAGAAGTGTTAGATTCTCTTCCAGTGGACGGATTATTTTTTGATATTGTCAATCCATTAGAATGCTCCTGCGATAACTGCAGAAATGGAATGGAAAAAGAAGGCTTAAACCCAAATAGTAGGGAAGATCGAATCTCATATGGGCAAAAAGTGATTGATCAATTCAAATTAGATCTCACTGCGTTTATTCGAGAAAGTAATAAAGAATGTTCTATTTTTTATAATAGAGGTCATATCACAACTGCACACCGCTCAGTAAGGGATGCCTATACTCATTTTGAATTGGAGTCACTACCAGGTGGTGAATGGGGGTATCAACATTTCCCGATAACAGCACGATACGCTAGAAATCTAGGTTTAGATTCACTAGGGATGACCGGAAAGTTCCACACAACCTGGGGTGACTTCCACTCCTTCAAAAATAAAGCTGCTTTAGAATATGAATGCTTCCGCTCCTTAGCATTGAATTTAAAAAGTATGGTAGGGGATCAATTGAATCCAAATGGGAAGATATCACAGCCTGTTTACGATCTTATTGGGTCCGTTTATTCCCAGATTGAAGCGAAAGAGCCATGGTGTAAAAATGCGGTACATTTAGTTGAGATTGGTGTCTTTACACCTGAAGAGTATTTAGATAGGCAAAGTCTTGGTGGACTGCCTCCTGCTATTATGGGAATTACAAGAATGCTAGAAGAAGGCGGGCATCAATTTGATATAATAGATTCACAAAGTGATTTGGAAAAATATAAAGTATTAGTTTTACCTGATACTATTCCTGTAAACGAACAATTAGAAAATAAACTAGAACATTATCTGGAAAATGGCGGAAAGCTTATTGCTAGCTACCAATCCGGACTACAACCAGATCACAAAAAATTTGCGCTGTCATCACTAGGTGTAGAACTAGTCGGTGAAGCTCCATTTAGTCCAGATTTCTTGGTTCCAAGAGGAACATTAGGGAAGGGTCTTCCTGAGACAGAACATGTTATGTATCAAAAGGGATTGCAGGTTCGAGTTTTGGAAGGTACGGAGGTATTGGTAGAAACTAAAGTTCCTTATTTCAATCGGACAGAGGAACAATTTTGTTCTCATCTCCATACTCCATCATCAGAGGAAACAGGTTATCCAGGTGTTGTTAGAAAGGGATCAAGTATTTACTTTATGCACCCAATTTTTAGCCAGTACAATCAATATGCACCTCACTGGTGTAAACAGCTCTTTTTAAATGCCTTAGAACAACTTCTACCGGAGCCTCTGATTAAACATAACGGTCCGTCAACAATGCAGGTCACAATAAATGAGCAGGAAAATAATGGGGTAATTCATTTGCTTCATTATATCCCAGAACGCCGTTCAGAAAAGCTTGATATCGTGGAGGATGTCATCCCACTTTATCAAATCGATCTATCTGTCCACCTTCCAAAGAAAATAACAGGTATCCGTTGTGTACCTGAAAATATTTCATTGAATTTCACTGAGAAAGATGGCAGGATCAACTTTAGCGTTCCGAAGATTGAAGGGCATCAAATGATCGAACTTCAATATGGTGAATAAGCATATGCTTTCACTAAGAAACATTGTGTAGGGGCATCTATCTAATAGATGCCCAACAGTATATACATGTTATTAAAAAAATGAATTTGGCCTGAATATAGAGTATTATAGAATGTGCTTGATAATTCCTATGATAGATTGAAAAATGAAAAGCCTATGAGAATTGCGAGGAGATGTAGATGAAAAGGAACATAATATTCATTTGTATTGTATGTATGTTATTTATATCCGGTTGCTCCTCACAATTTTTTTTATTTAATGACGATAGAAGTATGTCTAATAATGATCAAAAGGATAACGAGTTAGTGATCTCAGCACTTCCATCTACTGCTGTTCGACTTGAGGCTGACGGAAAGGCATTTATGGCTGAACATCCAGAGGTGAAAATAAAAATTAATGAATATGAAGAGAGTATCTATAAAGAACAGGCACCGAAGTTGTTTATTTCATCTGAAAAACCAGATATCGCTTGGTATTGGAATGAACGTAATTATGAAGAAATTGTGGAATCAGGGGCGCTTGTTCAACTTGATTCATTATATAAGGACGAGGGTTGGACTAAAGTACTTGAGCCTAATACATTAAAGCGGTACACCTCCAAAGACGGACACAAATATTCTGTCAATACGAATATTGTTTGGACACCGGTTATTTTTTACAACAAACAAGCTTTCCTCGAAGCAGGGGTAAAGGTGCCAGAAACGTTTGATGAGTTATTTGCGATGGCTATACAGTTAAAAAACAAGGGTTATATTCCGCTTATTTCAGCAATTGGAGAACCTGCAGTCAGGGGACATATCTTCGATGCCCTTATACAACGTACCCTTACTCAAAAGCAATTTAACGAATTAATTCTTCATCATGATGACAACGATAAACTCTATCAAAGTAAAGAGATACTCTCCACATGGAAAATGATGCGTCGAATGGCAAACGAATTAATGCCAGAAAACTTTGACACGGTTACAGAGGAAGAAGCGCGGGCGTTGTTTGTGCAAGGTAAAGCAGCGATGTACTCAACTATTTCTATGCAGGCTGGATTTTTGGAGGAACAATTACCGGAAAATTTTAACATTGGTTTTTTTTATTACCCATCTGTTAAAAAAAACATCAAACCTAAAGTACAGTTATATACAGGGGATGCGCTTATGGTTATAAAAGGAACTGGAAAAGAAGAGCTTGCTAAAAAGTTCGTTGCTTTTGTTATGAGCTATGAACGTCAAAAGGCGTTGGCTGCACAACGAATGACTTTTCCGTCCAGAACAGATATTAAGAATGAGGATCTGGATCAGTATGGTGAATTGTATTCAAACATGTATCGAGAAATGAATAAGTTGGGAACAACACAACTATGGGATGATAGTGTTCCGACAGAAGTAGCAAATAAAAGTTTTCAACTTCACCTAGAAGTGATGACAGATAAAAAAGAACCAATAGAGGCAGGAAAAGAGCTTCAAGACATATATGATAAAGTAACCAAATAGACTTTGGGATTGCAAAGGGGAGCTTTGTATGGCTGTTTTAAATATCTATTAAAAAGGAATCGGGAAATGTTTTTCTCGATTTTTTTATTATATTAAATAGGATCTATAAATTTTGTTGAGGTTTAACCAAAATTTGGTATGCGAAAAAAATACACAAACTCTTTATTCTATTTTTACTTGAATTGTCGAGTAACAAGCGAAGCGCAGTAGACTAAACCCGAACAGTTATTTAGAACTTAAAAATTAAGTGATTTATTGACTTTGAAAATAATACATTATAATATTTGAATATACATCACCAAAATATTACCAAAACATAATAAAATTATACGCATCGAAGCTAGAGGATTTTTTTATTCAATCAAATATTAGGATTTTTTGTGAGTATAATGAAAACGCTTTTAAACAATGGGTGATGGTAAGTTTGGAGAATTATTTGTTATTCGCTTCTATGGAATTGACTCAATCTCAGTTACTTGTACAAAAGAAGAGCATCAGCCAGAAGTTGGAGGATGTAACGGCTTGCAAAATACAAAAGTGGCAATCACATGCCAGAAATCTGTTGTACAAACGAAGTTATTGAACTTGTTGATGGGGAAGGTAATGGCTTAATTAGTAGACAATAGAAAATACTGAGGGGAAGAGATATTATGGAAAATTTTAAAAATATAAAACTCGGGTGCGCTCCAATCGCTTGGACAAATGATGATATGCCAGAGTTAGGAATGGAGAATACATTTGAGCAATGCATTAGTGAAATGGCATTAGCTGGTTATGCAGGAACAGAAATTGGCAACAAATATCCTAGAGATCCGGATACATTAAAAAGATATTTAGAGCCTAGAAATCTCCAAGTCGCAAGTGCTTGGTTCAGCGCTTTCTTAACAATCAAACCTTTTGAAGAAACAAAGCAGTCATTTATTTTACATCGTGATTTCTTGCATGCAATGGGTGCAAAGGTGATTGTTGTTTCTGAACAAGGTCATAGCATTCAAGGACAAAAGGAAACCCCTTTATTTGAAGAAAAACCAGTTTATACAGATATGGAATGGGATTTATTTACTTCGGGCTTGGAAGCATTAGGTGTACTAGCGCAAGAAAAAGGTATGGAAATTGTTTATCATCATCACATGGGAACAGGTGTCCAAACTACAGCAGAAATTGAGCGCTTAATGGAAAATACTGAGGCCAATAAAGTATCCTTACTGTTTGACACTGGTCATCTTGTCTTTTCAGGAGAAAATCCATTAGAAGTTTTCAATAAATATCAATCCCGCATCAAGCATATTCATTTTAAGGATATTCGCAAACAAGTGGCGAAGGAAATTATGGAACAGAAAGATAGTTTCTTAACAGCGGTAAAAAAAGGCGTTTTTACGGTTCCTGGCGATGGTATAATAGACTTCAGACCTATAATGGATGCTATTATTGAAAGTGGATATGAAGGATGGATTGTAGTTGAGGCAGAGCAGGACCCGGCTAAAGCAAATCCATTTGAATATGCGCTTCGGGCAAAAAAATATATTGATAAAGTTATGTTAAAAAAGGAATTCGTTAAGTAAATCATATTTTATATATATCCAATACTATTAAAAGAATAAAAGATATCATATAAGTAGATAGGAGGAAATGTTTTATGACTTTAAGATTTGGTGTAGTAGGAACAGGTGCAATTGGTCGTGAGCATATTAATAGAATTACAAATAAATTATCAAATGGAAAAATTGTAGCAGTAACAGATGTAAATCAAGAATCAGCTAAACAAACAGTTGATGATTATCAATTGGATGCGTTTATTTATCCGGATGATCAATCTCTTATTGCAGATCCAAATGTGGATGGGGTCATTGTAACTAGCTGGGGGCCAGCCCATGAGTCTACAGTGTTAGCCGCAATTGAAGCTGGTAAATATGTATTCTGTGAAAAACCACTTGCTACTACGGCTGAAGGCTGCATGAGAATTGTCGAAGCTGAAATGAAGCATAGCAAAAAACTGGTACAAGTTGGTTTTATGCGACGTTATGACAGTGGATATGTTCAATTAAAGCAGGCAATTGATGAGGGATTCATTGGTGAACCGTTAATCATTCACGCAGCCCATCGCAACCAATCAGTTGCTGCTCGCTATACGACAGATATGGCAGTTGTCGATACACTTATCCACGAAATTGATGTTCTACATTGGTTAGTTAATGATGATTATAAAACGGTACAGGTAGTTTTTCCGGCGAAAACTAAAAATGCATTAGAGCATTTACGTGACCCGCAAGTGTTCATCATCGAAACAAAAGGTGGTATTGTAATTAATGTTGAAGTATTTGTGAACTGCAAGTATGGTTATGATATTCAATGTGAGGTTGTTGGTGAGGAGGGTATTGTCAGATTACCTGAACCATCCAGCATCAGCTACCGCAAAGATGCCACATTAGGGACCAAGATTTTAACAGATTGGAAGGACCGGTTTATCCAAGCATATGATGTGGAGCTTCAAGACTTTATCGATTCAATTCTAAAAAATGGTGAACTTACAGGGCCTGATTCTTGGGACGGCTATATAGCAGCAGTTACAGCAGATGCGTGTGTGAAGGCGCAGCAAACAGGTGAACGAGAAGTGATCACACTTCCAGATAGACCGGCATTTTATAGCAAAACCGGAGTTTGTTTGACAGTTGAAAGTAATCCAAGATGACAACTCAGCTATTAGATGCTCATTAGCTATGAAATTATGTTTTAAGTAGGCTACTACTCTTTAAATCTCAAATAATCTTGTTAAGAATTTAAAATTATGTGAGAAACTTGGCTATTAAAAAGCGGTGTGCGAATTTTAATGGATTCTTTAACGGATGAAGATCGTGTATGGGTCTAGGAGTAGGCATAATTGATTTTGAAGGTATTCTCTCATTATTAAATGAGATTGGTTATTCTGGATATTACCAGTTGGATGCTGAGGAAACTATTAGGATAGCTAAGAGACTAGCTTAAAGGCTGCAGCAAATTATTGTCAATTTGAGTCAGTGAAGTGAAATATGTGGTTTAGGGATGGTTATATAAATGCGCCATCCCTTTCTTCATGGCTGTTTTTAGTCTTATGGCAGTTTAAAAAAATCGGGACATTCCAAAAGTGACTTTTTAAATAACTTTTCGAACAGCCCAGCTATAGTTTATTGAGCAACAACAATTTGAATGTTATTCTTTTTCGTGTATTCCTGGTAAGTTTCATTAGGTAACCGATCTGTGACGAGGTAATCAATTTTCTCTAATTGGCAATAGGTCATTAAACCATACCTATCAAACTTATCATGGTCAACTAATAAAAATACCTCGGAACTTCTGTTGATAATCGAAGTTTTTAATTCGGTTTCGAGTGGTGAAGCATTCGTGACACCGTTTGATAAGGAAACACCCGTTGATGCCATAAATGCCTTATTAATATTATAAGCATTTAATATGTCCAAATATTTTAAAAATCCAAATGAGTTAGTTCTTCTTTCGAGGACTCCTCCCGCAGTAATCACATTTAAATTTTCAAAAGGAATGGCACGTACAATAAAATCAAGACTATTCGTTATTACTGTAAGCTCTTTCTCTTTGATATAATCAATCATTTCTATTGTGGTTGTACCTGAATCGATAAAAATGATATCACCATTCTTAACGAAATCCGCTGCAGTTCTCCCTATATTTTCCTTTTCCTTTTGATTGCGAATTTGACGGTCATTAAAAGATTCTAATTTTGCACGTTTATCTTCATTAATAGCAACCCCACCGTAAACCTTTTTAAAATCTCCTTTTTCAACAAGTTCTTGAACATCACGACGAATCGTATTTTTTGACACTTTAAACACTTCCATTAATTCATCTAGAGATACTGATTTGTGTTTAATAATATATTCCTCAATTTTGTTAATCCGCTTGTCCTTGATCATTCCTATTCACCCTTTGTGTCTAAATAAAATCATTTGGATGGTGCGATTTTCAATGTTTCATTATATTATTATATTATCAAAAAATAATCAAAACTTCATCATCTCGTATAGTTTTTTTGGCCTTGAATTTTAGAAGTAAAGTTTTTCCAATATGACAGAAAATAGTGATAAATAAGGGTGCACCTTCAATCCCAAAATTAGTAGACGGTGAATTCATTAATATTTTTTCGCTTTCCGAGGAAACGGTAAATAACATACAATGGCCTCTGCGATGCAATTGTCCTAAAAAGCTATTTTTTTCAATGACTTTTCTGATAGCCTCACTATAATTCTTTCGTAGACTTCCTTATAAAGATTTCGGATGGAAGAACAATCTTTCTTGTTTCTTTTGGTCCCTTTTTTTCAATTCTTTCAATTAAAAGTTGTGTTCCTAGATAACCAAATTCATAAGCTGGTTGAGCTGCTAAAGTTAAGAATGGTCTGTAGTCAGGAATTGGGTCGGGGTCGTCAAAGCAGACCAACGAAATATCCTCAGGAACCTGCAAATTTTTCTCATTTAAAATTTTTATGATGTCAATCGCAATGAAGTTGTTTCCGGCAAAGATAGCAGTTGGTCTTTCAGATTTTGGAAGTGCTAAAATGTTATCAATTACGTCTTTTGCATCGTTTTGCTTAAAAGATATATTGAATAATAACTTTTCATTTATAGGAATCCCATGAATTTTTAATGTTTCTTTAAATGATTGCTCCCTCGATTGGGATGTTGATATATTCGTTGGACCATTTATTAATGCAATTTTTGAATGGCCAAACTCAATTAAATGCGATACTAGTCTCCTTGTTCCCTCATAGTTATCTCCAAGTACAATGTCACACTCAATTTCCTTCACATGTCTATCAATTAAAACAAAAGGAATCTTATGTTTGATAAGGGTTTTCAGGTTCTTTTTTGAATCATCTCCCGTCGGGGCAATTAAGACCCCATCGACACCAGATGAAAGCAACATTTCAATATATTCGGATTCCTTGACGAAATTTTCATCACTGTTACTTAATAGTAACCGATAACCCATTTGTTTTGCCTTGTCTTCTGCGCCCCTCGCAACCTTAGTAAAGAAAGGATTAGTAATATCCGTGATGAGCAATGACAGAATTTTTGAGTGCTTTAAGGTAAGGGTACGTGCAGCATTGTTAGGGATATAGTTCAGCTCTTTTATTACCTGCTCAACCTTTTTTTTTGTCTTTTCGCTGATATTCCCGGAATTGTTGATTACGCGGGATACTGTCATTGAAGATACATTTGCTTTTTTTGCTATATCATATATGGTTACCATTCGATTAATCCCTTCCTTTTAATTCCTATATTTTTACTATATTTGATAAAGATATTGACTTCAAGAAAATTTAGTGTTATTTTTTTGTTACCGGTAACAATAAACTAAATGTTTATTTTATTCAAATTATTCATAATGAAAAATGGAAAAGTAACATACATAACACATGATTGAAGGGGATTATCATAAAAATCATTGATTCGCATCAACTTTTTGGAAATTGGATCGTGGAGATTATGAGTGGTTAACAGAAGACCATGGAATCCTTTATCGGGATTATTTGCCAAAGGATCTTGAACCTTTTATGAAAAATCAATCCGTTCTAGGAACGGTCCTTGTTCAAGCAGCTCCAACCCTTGATGAAACTCTCTATCTATTATCCTTATATGATCAACATAAATGGATTTATGGAGTGGTAGGTTGGTTAGACTTAGCTTCTAATAATTTTAAAGAACAATTGCACTCTTTGTTGCAGAGAAAAGGAATTGTAGGATTGCGACCGATGCGACAAGACATCAAAGCAAGTGACTGGATCTTACAAGATCTAGTCATCGATAACTTGATAGAAATGGCTGAAGTAAACATACCTTTAGATCTATTAATTACAGAGCGCCATATTCCGTATGTAATTACTGCATTGGAAAAGGTTCCAGGTCTATCTGCTGTTATTGATCATATAGCCAAACCAAACATTGCAAAAGCTGAGATAACCAGTGGAAAGAAGATATGGCTCAATTAGCATCATTTCCAAATGTAAAATGTAAAATTTCTGGGTTAATGACAGAAGCGATGCCTTATTTATGGAAGGTGGAAGATTTTAAACCTTATATTCAACACGTTATCTATACATTTGCCCCATCACGCATTCTCTTTGGGAACGGATTGGCCTGTTTGTTTAACAGCTGGAAGCTATGATGATACTTTTGAAATCGTTAACAAATGCTTACCTGAAGGCTTAAGTACTTCAGAAAAAGAGCAGATTTTTTATTTGAATGCTTCACAATTTTATAAGTTAAGGGAAAGGAATGACTGACTTGGCTCACATAGAAAAGGAAAATACTAGTATCGTAATGTCTGAGGTTGATAATGTTGCTACACTTTTACAAGCAATCGAATCTGGAGACGTTGCCCAATTCATATTAAATGGAGAAAAGCAAGAATTAATGTTAAAACAAGCTATTCCTTTTGGACATAAAATTGCGATAAAGTCAATTTCTAAAGGAGAAAACGTTGTGAAGTATGGGCAAGTCATTGGAGCAGCAAGCACTGATATTACACCGGGTGAGCATGTTCATGTTCATAACATTGAAGGAATTCGTGGAAGAGGAGATAAAGCTAAAGGAGAGAAAACGAATGAGCACACTTATTAAAGGTTACCGTCGTCAAAATGGGAAAATTGGTATCCGAAATCATCTACTCATCATCCCAACTGTTGTTTGCGCAAATCATGTATCAAACCGAATCCAACAAGCTGTACCTAAATCCGTAGCGATTCCACATCAGCATGGCTGCAGCCAAATTGGTGAAGACAAGGAACGTACACATAAGCTCCTAGCGGGTATGGGGAAAAACCCAAATGTCGGTGCAGTTTTATTAGTCAGCCTAGGTTGTGAAGTAATTGACGCGAGTGAACTACAAAAGGAAATCGTCGAAGAAACAGGCAAGCCGGTTGAATGGATAGATATTCAGGATGTTGGTGGCTCGATTAAGGCGATTCAAAAAGGATCCGAAATCTTGAAAAAACTAGATAAGGAGATTGAAAATATTCCGATTGAGGATGTACCTCTATCAGAATTAATCGTAGGTGTAAAGTGTGGAGGATCTGATTCTACTTCAGGTCTATGTAGCAACCCAGCGTTAGGTAAAACATCTGATCTACTCACAGCTCAAGGTGGCACAATTATCATGGGAGAAACTACTGAAATCATTGGTGCGGAACACATCGTAGCAGAAACTGCAATTAATGAAGAAGTAGCAAAGAAAGTATATATTGCCGTTGAAAAGTTTGAAAAAGAGGTAGAGCGTATCGGTGCGGATATGAGAGGCGGAAATCCTAGCCCAGGTAATATCGAGGGTGGTTTATCAACCATCGAAGAAAAATCACTTGGTTGCATCAGTAAAGCTGGGACAAGCCCATTGAAGGATGTTCTTCCATTTGCAGACCAAATCCCAGGTAAGGGATATTATTTCATGGACTCTCCAGGTAATGATATCGAATGTGTTTCCGGAATGGCAGCTGCAGGCGTTCATATGGTTTGTTTTACCACAGGAAGAGGAACACCGACTGGAAACCCAATTATTCCAGTTATCAAAATTACGGGAAATGAACTAACAGCTAAAAAGATGGAAGACAATATTGATGTCGACACAAGCCCTGTGATGAAGGGGAACGAAACTTTAGACGAAGCAGGAAGCCGAATTCTTGAAACGATCGTGAAAGTGGCAAATGGCGAGCAGACAAAAGCAGAGGTTTTAGGGCACCAAGAATTCAGTATTAGCAGAATCAGTATTAGTCTGTAAAAGGAAGAAGGTCATGGAAGTGAGTAAATTAAAGAATCGAGTTGCTCTTGTAACCGGTGGTAGTCGAGGAATTGGAGCTGCCATCGTTGTAAAATTAGCGGAAGAAGGCGCGAATGTAGCAATTAACTACTATCCTTCTCCGAAATCTTTTGAGGATGCAACAAATATAAAAGAAGAAATTGAAAAGCAGTTTGGCATTCGAGCAATGACGGTTCAAGCGGATGTTGGCATTAAGCAGGAAGTCGATAACATGATAGATGAAGTAGAAAAAGAGCTCGGTACCCTCGATATTTTAGTTAATAATGCAGGGATTGCGCCTTTTGAAGCATTTATGAGTCTAACAGAAGAAATTTGGGATCGCACGTACCAGACGAATGTAAAAGGAATCTTTTTGACATCACAACGCGCAGCAAAAAGCATGATCAAACAAAAGTATGGAAAAATCATCAACATCAGTTCAACGGCAAGTGTCGTTGTAACGAGCCCAGTGATTCCACATTATATTTCGTCAAAAGCGGCAGCAGCGCATTTAACGAGAGCATTAGCAATTGAGTTAGGACAACACAACATAAATGTTAATGCGGTTGGTCCAAGTACAATCGACACTGAATTTTGCAAAGGATACTTAGATGACCCAGAAATTCGTGCAAAGGAAATTGCAGCAAATCCAATGAAACGACTCGGAACAGAAAAACAAATTGCAGATTCGGTTGCATTTTTGGCTTCAGAGGAAGCTATGCAGATTAATGGACATTTATTGATGGTTGACGGTGGACTTACTGTTAAAGCAGCGCAACCAGAAGACAATTTAAACCATGAGAAGGAGGTTACTTTGTGAGACTACAAGATAAGGTTGCAATAATAACAGGTGCTGGAAGTGGAATAGGGAAAGAAACAGCTCTCTTATTTGGAAAAGAAGGCGCGATGGTGAATGTACTTGATGTAAATATTGAAAATGGTCAACAAACTGTTGCTGAAATTGAAAAATATGGTGGGCATGCTGCATTTTATCACCTAGATGTGACAAATCCGACAGAAGTAAAGTCTGCCATTTCAGAGATTGAAAATAAAAATAGAAAAATTGATGTCTTATTTAATAACGCAGGAATCAGCAATGTTGGAAGAATAGACGAAGTCGAGCCAGATGCATGGGATCGCATCATGCAAATAAATGTAAACGGCGTCTATCTGGTTTCCAAATATACAGTTCCTTTTATGATGAAACAACAAAGTGGTTCAATCATCAATATGTCATCATGCGTTGCTGAAATGGGCTTGGCAAAACGTGCTGCTTATGCAGCAACGAAGGGTGCTGTACTTGCAATGTCCAAATCAATGCAGGTCGATTATGCTCCATACAATATCCGTGTTAACGCACTTCTACCAGGGACGATCATGACGCCATTTGTAGAGGACTACTTACGAACAAGCTATGATGATCCAGAGGCAGCCATAAACAATATCAAGATGAGACAGTTAAGTGGAGATTTAGGTAGACCAGATGATGTGGCCAAAGCCGCGTTATTCCTTGCATCTGATGAATCTTCTTTTGTGATGGGAGCACCATTATATGTGGATGGCGGAGTTGTTTTTGGAAAAAATGCTTAAAAATTGGGAGGAATAGATTATGAAATTTGCAACTATTAATGAAAAACTAGCAGTTCAACTTGAAGGAAAATTAATCGATATTGAAGCTACAGCCACACAAAATAACTGGGGGGCCGTTCCTACTGATGTTATGGAAGTCATCAATTTTAACGAACCAGAATTGAAAAGTTTTGAAGAAAAACTAATCAATGCAGTACAACAAGATCGTGCTGTGGCGTACGATGAAAGCCAAGTAACATGGGGACCTGCTGTTACAAAGCCTCATAAAATTATTTGTGTTGGGTTAAATTACAGAAAACATGCAGATGAAACAAATGCTCCGTACCCAGAGTTTCCAATTCTATTTAATAAATTTGATAATACATTAACTGGACATAATTGTGAAATTGCAGTGCCTAATGTGACAAATGAACTCGATTATGAGGTTGAACTTGGTATCGTAATTAGAAAGAAAACAAAGGATGTGTCGGAAGAAGAGGCTCTGTCCCATGTTTTTGGTTATTGTACAGTCAATGATCTATCAGCACGTGATTTACAGATGAGAACACATCAATGGTTATTAGGAAAATCATGTGACGGTTTCAGTCCAGTTGGACCATATTTAGTCACATCAGATGAAGTTGGCAATCCAAATGATCTTGCGTTAAAAACATATGTAAATGGTGAATTGCATCAGGATTCAAATACATCAGACATGATTTTCAATTGTGCGGAAATTGTAAGCTACATCTCAAAATACATGACATTAGAGCCAGGAGATTTAATTCTAACAGGAACTCCAGAAGGTGTTGTGTTTGGATTACCTGTTGAAGAACGTGCATATATTCAACCAGGTGATGAAGTTACGGTTGAAATTGAAAAATTAGGGCGACTAACAAGTGTATTTGTTAAAGAGGGAGCTTTTGTAAATGCTTAAGGGCATCCCGTCTATTCTTTCGCCAGATTTAATCAAAACCCTTATGGAAATGGGGCATGGCGATGAAATTGTGCTTGCAGATGGAAACTTTCCTGCAGCAAGCAATGCACATCATTTAATTAATGCACAAGGACATGGGACTAAAGAGTTGTTGAAGGCAATCTTGGCTCTTTTTCCACTTGATACTTATGTAGCTTCTCCTGTCATGTTGATGGATACCGTCGAAGGAGATCCACGCCCAGACATTTGGGATGAATATGGAAAAATCATCACGGAAACTAGCGATTCAGATGCTAAAATCGAAAAGCTTGAAAGATATGAATTCTATTCTAGAAGCCGTAATGCATACGTAATCGTTGCAACTAGCGAACGATCACCTTATGCAAATATAATTTTAAAAAAGGGAGTATTATAATTTTCCTGGAAAATGAAATTCTATTTATATGAAGAGCTTAATTAAAACAGAAGATGGGTCACCATTTCCGCTATTAACGGAAATCGAAAAATACGGTAAGATATTGAACAATAATAACTTGATCTGATTAGGGCTGTCCGATGGATAGCTCTTTTTTTTATTGGATGTATTAGTGAATGAGATTGGCTGAACTTGTAAAATCTACTACTAAGCAGAAACGCATTAAATTCACAGGGGGTTTTTAAAATGAAAAAACAGGTCTTTCTAATTTCCATCATCCTTACATTTGCTTTTATCCTAGTAGGATGTGGCGGCACTGATCAAGACAACAACAATGCGGATAAAGAAGAAAACAACGATACGGAACAAACGGGCTCTTTATTTGATGAAATCAAAGAAAATGGAGTACTTACAGTAGGAACAGAAGGCACGTATGCACCTTATACTTTCCATAATGAAGAGGATAAATTAACTGGCTATGACGTGGAAGTGATTAGAGAAGTTGCAAAGCGTATGGATCTTGAAGTGGAGTTCATGGAAACACAATGGGATTCAATGTTTGCTGGTTTAAATTCAAAACGATTTGATTTAATTGCCAACCAAGTGGGGATTAATGAAGACCGTCTCGCTAATTATGAATTTTCAGAACCATATACCTATTCCTCAGCTGTTCTGGTTGTACCAAAGGATAATAGTGATATAGCTTCGTTTGAGGACTTAAAAGGTAGAAAAGCTGCGCAATCTTTGACAAGTAATTACGGTGCAATCGCTCAAGAAAGTGGCGCTGAAATCGTAGGTGTAGAAGGGCTCGCTCAGTCGATTGAATTGATTAAGCAAGGCCGTGCGGAAGCTACTGTTAATGATAAGCTTGCAGTCCTTGATTATATAAAATCACAAGGTGATGAGAGTATTAAAATTGCAGCTGAGTCTGATGATGTTTCAGAAATGGCTTTTACTTTTAATAAAGGGAACGAAGACTTGGTAAAGGCCATTAACGAACAGTTGGCTGCAATGAAGGAAGATGGGACATTAGCAAAAATTTCGCAGGAATGGTTTGGTGAAGATGTTTCTACAAAATAGCCTAATTTTCACGATTACTGCCAATATGGAGGGATGGGAGTTATTTATGAACTCCCTTCCCTCCATGCTTTCTGGAGCGATTCAATATACGATTCCACTCACACTTATATCATTTATAGGTGGACTTATACTTGCTTTGCTCACAGCAATCATGAGATTGTCCAAATCTAAACTCATTCAGATTCCGGCTATTATCTATGTTTCAGCGATTCGCGGAACGCCTTTACTTGTCCAATTATTTATTATTTTTTACGGACTTCCCAATATTGGAGTCAATATTGACCCTTTCCCGAGTGCAGCCATCGCGTTTATTTTAAATGTTGGCGCCTATGCATCAGAAATTATTCGTGCATCCATTTTATCAATACCAAAAGGACAATGGGAAGCTGCGTTTACAATTGGAATGACAAGATGGACAGCCTTAAGGCGCATCATTCTCCCGCAAGCAGCAAGGGTCTCCGTACCACCGCTGTCAAATTCATTTATCAGCCTTGTAAAAGATACATCTTTAGCTTCATTAGTGCTAGTGGCTGAATTATTTCGTAAAGCCCAGGAAATTGCAGCTAGGACGTACGATTTCCTTCTTTTATATTTGGAAGCTGCACTCATTTATTGGGCAATTTGTTTCATTTTATCACTTATTCAGGAAGTACTCGAACGAAGGTTGAGTCGTCATGTCTTAAAGTAAAAGGGGTGAGGATATGTTTTTATCTGTTAAGGGCTTGGCAAAATCTTTTGGTGAAAATGAAGTGTTAAAAGATATTGATCTTGAGATTAATAAAGGGGAAGTCGTCTCCATTATTGGCCCATCCGGATCAGGAAAAACAACGATGCTCCGTTGCTTTAATGGTCTTGAACAACCGGATAAAGGATTTTTTCAGTTTGAAGATGGATTATCCATTAACTTTGCAGGAAAGTTAAGGAAACAGGACATCATTAGATTAAGCAGAAAATCAGGGATGGTTTTTCAATCCTATAACCTTTTTCCACATAAAACAGCTCTTCAAAATGTAATGGAAGGCCCATTGATTGTCCAAAAAAGAAATAAGACGGAAGTTAGAAGGGAGGCAGTAGATTTACTAGAAAAGGTTGGATTAAAGGAGAAAATGGATTTATATCCTGACCAATTATCTGGCGGACAGCAACAGCGGGTAGGAATCGCAAGGGCATTAGCGCTGAAGCCGGAGTTGCTCTTATTCGATGAACCAACATCGGCCTTAGATCCAGAACTAATTGGAGAAGTGTTGAAGGTAATGAAGGATCTGGCTAATGAAAATTGGACCATGATTATTGTCACTCATGAAATCCAATTTGCTGGTGAAATCTCAGATAAAGTCCTGTTTATGGATGGAGGGTATGTTGTCGAACAAGGCAAACCTGATGCTGTATTAAAAACTCCAAAGGAAGAACGGACGAAACAGTTCTTACAACGAATCTTAAATCCCACTTAAAAAACGCTTGTATAGAATCTAGTTGAGATAGGGAAATTAATACCGTAATGCTTTTCTTAACTACATAGGTGGTGTTAAGTATGGGCTTTTTAGACAAATTATTTGGCAAAAATACAGCAACGGAGGAACCACAAATGACAGATGAAAAATTAAACATCGGGATTATTTTAAGTAGTACACGAGAAGGTCGAGTTAGTCCACAGGTTGGAGAATGGGTAAAGGGTTATGGTGATAAGAAAGGGAATGCAAATTACGAAATCGTAGATATTAAAGAGTATGATTTACCTTTCTTAGGAACAGGTGATGCACCTGGAATTGCAAAATGGAATGAGAAATTAGCAAGCCTTGATGGATTTATCTTTGTTGTGGCAGAGTACAATCACAGTATCACAGGAGCATTAAAAAATGCGATGGATTTAGCTCGTGAAGCATGGTACAACAAATCAGCTGGAATCGTTAGCTATGGTTCAACTGGTGGTGCACGTGCAGCGGAACATTTACGTGGAATCTGTGGTGAATTAAACATTGCAGATGTACGTACTCATCCAACGTTATCACTTTTCCTAGATTTTGAAAATGGTACGGATTTTAAACCACAAAATATTCATGACGATAATATGAACATGCTGTTAGACCAAGTCGTTTCTTGGGGTAAAGCATTAAAAACAGTACGATAAGATAACAAAGAAGCAACGTCTATAAAAAAGGCGTTGCTTTTTAGTTTGCCATTTTTCTAAATCTTAAAAATCATATCTAAACAACTCCATCTAACTGGTATAATATTGATAGAATCTTGAATGACAGGACGGGAGATATATCAGCATGGATCGTATTGAAAGATATCAAGTACTTTTTAATAAAATCAATCAATATAACTCTGGTGAAAAAGGAATAACTAGAATTGCCTATACGAATGAAGAACAAACTTGTACACATGCTTTTATGCGGATGTGTAAAACTGAAGGATTAGAAATCAGTATGGACCAATGCGGAAATGTAATTGCTAGGAGAGAAGGAAAAAACAAGGATTTACCGCCAGTTATAATGGGCTCCCATCTAGATACAGTCTATCAGGGTGGAAAATATGACGGGGTAGTGGGTGTTACAGCTGCATTGGAAGTTGTAAAAAGGCTCAATGAAAAAGGAATTGAAACCGCTCACCCAATTGAGATTGTTTCATTTGCCTGTGAGGAATCTGCTAGATTCGGCGTTTCTACTGTAGGAAGTAAGGCGATGTCTGGACGATTTGATAAAGAGAAATTTAGACATTTAAAAGATCGTGATGGAATTACAATGGAAGAGGCTCTTTCATTATGTGCGCTTGATATTGATAGTGTCGAAGAAGCTAGTAGAGAAAATGAAGAAATAAAAGCATTCTTTGAATTGCATGTAGAGCAAGGTCCAGTTTTAATGAACAATAATAAAAATATTGGGATTGTGACGGGAATTGCTGCATCGGTAAGGTTGTTTATTAAAATTAAAGGAACCGCCTCACATTCTGGAACAACCCCAATGCATATGAGAAAAGATGCCCTATTAGGGGCGTCCGAGATAGCGCTAGAATTAGAGAAAATCGCCAAGGAAGAACAACAATATGGAACAGTTGCCACTGTTGGTGTCATGGATATTCATGCAGGTGCAATGAATGTGGTACCAGGTGAAGTGGATATTAAGGTTGATATCCGATCAACCTCCGTAGAGTCAAGACAAAGCGTTTTAGACCATTTACATAAAACGATACAAGCCTTGGAAACTAATAGACAGCTTGAAATAGTGAGCAATGAAATCATAAGTGAAGAACCGGTTTTACTCTCTAAAGAAATTAATGATATTACAGAATCCATTTGTGAGAGCTTAAATCTTTCCTATCAAAAGATGGCAAGTGGGGCAGGACATGATGCGATGAATATGACCAAGCTATGTCCAACGGGTTTAATTTTTGTACCTTCCGTAGATGGACTAAGCCACCATCCGGACGAGTATACCGAGCTTAAAGACATCATGATTGGGATTGACGTGCTGGAAGAGCTAATACTTCATTACTCAGTCAAGGTGGATTAGTATTCTAAACTATTTGTCATAGGAACATGTGTCTTTTCCACAATAATAGGAGGGATAAGAGTGGTACATTATGGTATGAATTACGCGCCAAAGGGAAAACCCAATCCTGTTGTGAAAAAAGGGGAGTTTATAATTGCAGCAGCCTGTCTTGATCATGGACATATTTACGGAATGTGCAATGGACTAATTGAGGCAGGTGCTACATTAAAATGGGTGTATGACCCCGATCCCCTAAAAGTAGCTAAGTTTTTGGAAACTTTCCCTGAAGTAATGCAAGCTGAGTCTTTAGATCAAATTTTATCAGATACTAGTGTTCGGCTTGTGGCTGGTGCAGCGATTCCTTCACAACGAAGTGAACTTGGTATCCAGGTAATGAATGCAGGAAAAGATTATTTTACAGACAAAACACCCTTTACTACATTAAAACAATTGGAAGAAGCAAAGGAAGTTGTAGAACAAACTGGCCAAAAGTACATGGTGTATTATAGTGAGCGTCTTCATGTTGAGGGAGCTGTATTTGCTGGTGATTTAATCAAAAATGGTGCAATTGGACGTGTCATTCAGGTGACTGGTTTCGGCCCACACCGATTAAATGCATCTAGCCGACCAGAATGGTTTTTTAAAAGAGAACAATATGGTGGAATTTTATGTGATATTGGCTCTCATCAAATCGAACAATTTTTATACTATACGGGTTGTCAGGATGCAAAGGTGTTGCATAGTAAGATAGCGAACTATCATCACCAACAGTATCCGGAATTAGACGATTTTGGAGATGCTACATTGGTTGGAGATAATGGGGCAACAAATTACTTCCGAGTAGATTGGTTTACTCCTGACGGATTAAGGACCTGGGGTGATGGGAGAATCTTTATTACTGGTACAGAAGGAACAATTGAAATCAGGAAATACATCGATCTGGCACGTGAGAATAATGGAAATCACGTCTATTTAGTCAATCAGGATGGAGAGCAGTATTTCAATGTGTCCGGTAAGGTTGGATATCCGTTCTTCGGGGAGTTCATCTTAGATTGCTTGAACCGTACCGAAATAGCCATGACTCAGACTCATGCCTTTAGAGCAGCGGAGCTATGCTTGCGGGCGCAAGAGCAAGCAATTGACATTTATAGAAATGAGCAATTGAAGATGGGATGAAAATTACCTCATTTGAATAAAATTCAGATTTTACATGAATGAAATTATGTACCGGAGGATCAACTATGGAATACAAAAAAATCAAACCGAAAAAAATCTATGAAGAGGTTGCGGATACATTACAGGAAGCAATTCGTTCTGGGAAGCTTAAACCTGGAACAAAGCTAGAATCTGTTCAACAGCTAGCTGAAAGTTTTCAGGTCGGACGTTCAGCTATTCGTGAAGCATTAACTGCACTAAAAGCTATGGGATTAATTGAAATGCGCCAAGGAGAAGGAACATATGTAAAGGAATTCCAAGCAGAGGATCTTACATTCCCATTAGCAACAGCTATGTTAATGAATCAACAGGACGTCATGCATCTTCTTGAAATACGAAAAATAATCGAAACAGGGACAGCTGCAACAGCAGCGAAGAAGCACACTTCTGAGGACCTAGAAAAATTGGAAACAGCGCTTAATGGCATGAAAGCAGCATTAGGTAATGAGGAGTTAGGAGAAACAGCCGACCTCCAGTTTCATCTTGCCATTTCAGAAGCCACCCAAAACCCAATGCTAACGAATTTATTATTGAACGTTTCAGATCTCATGCAAGAAACAATGAAAGAAACACGAAGAATCACCATATTTTCAAAAGAAAAAACGACAGAGCGATTATACAATGAACATCTTGCTATATATGAAGCGATTGTAGCAAGAAATGAAGAAGGTGCACGAAGCACAATGATAACACATCTTAATAATGTCGAGGAAACCTTAGCGGAATTCTTTAAAGAATCTCTAAAATAGTCTTTAATAACATGGGAAAAGGTAGTAACATTGTTTTTAATGATAAGGTCATCAGATGACCTGTTCACTTGTTTTGTTGAAGGGGGAGAATCAAAAATGAAAGTCACATTATTTGCCACCTGTCTTATCGATATGTTTCAAACAAATGTGGGAAAAGCGACGGTTGAGCTACTTGAGCATCTCGGTTGTGAAGTGGAGTTTCCGGAAGGCCAGGTGTGCTGCGGACAGCCTGCCTATAATAGCGGGTATGTAGAAGAAACGAAGAAAGCCATGAAAAAAATGATTGAAACCTTCGAGAATGCGAAATACATCGTTTGTCCATCTGGCTCTTGTGCCAACATGTTCCATGAGTACAAGGATATATTTAAAGGAGATCCAGTATGGGAACCGAAGGCAATTGAACTTGCGAAGAAGACGTATGAATTAACGCAATTTATTGTTGAGGTACTAGAAATTACAGATGTCGGTTCAACTTTCAAAGGAAAAGTAACCTACCATACATCCTGCCATATGACGCGACTATTAGGCGTTAAGGAACCGCCTATTAAACTATTAAAAAATATTGATGGTGTTGAATATGTAGAGCTGCCAGGCAAGGAGAATTGCTGTGGTTTCGGTGGAACCTTTTCTGTAAAAATGGGCCGGATATCTGAGAAGATGGTTGATGAGAAAGTACAATGTGTCGAAACAACAGAAGCTGACTACCTGATTGGTGCAGACGCTGGCTGCCTTATGAACATTGGCGGAAGAATCAACCGAATCGGAAAACCAATAGAAGTTTTACATATTGCAGAAGTGCTAAACTATCGAAACTAAAGGGGGGATAAACATGGCATTAAAAACTAGTAACGAACCATTTAAAACTCGTGTTCAAAAGGAAGTGCAAAACTCTTTCATGAGAGGTGCGGTCTCAAAAGCTCAAGAAACTATTCAAGGAAGAAAGCAAACTGTTACAGACGAATTGGGAAACTGGGAGGAGTGGCGTAACCATGGGGAGGAAATTCGACAGCACGTCCTTGAAAATCTTGATTATTATCTCTATCAATTAAGCGAGCAGGTCGCAAACCGAGGTGGACATGTATTCTTTGCCCAAACGGCAGAAGAGGCAAGTACATATATAAGTGACCTTGCGAAAAAGAAGGAAGCAAAGCATGTCGTCAAGGCAAAATCAATGGTGACGGAAGAAATCAGTCTAAATCAAAAACTCGAGGAAGCGGGTTGCCGAGTCATTGAAACGGACCTTGGCGAATATATCCTGCAAATGGATGACCATGATCCACCATCTCATATTGTTGTTCCAGCTTTGCATAAAAATAAAGAACAAATTCGTGATGTATTTGCAAATAAAATGGACTATAAGAATTCGGAAAAGCCTGAGGAACTTGCATTATTTGCTAGAGAATCATTACGCCAAGAGTTTTTACAAGCAGATATGGGGATTACAGGATGTAACTTTGCGGTTGCAGAGACAGGCTCTATTACTCTCGTTACAAATGAAGGAAATGCCGACCTTGTAGCTGCACTTCCAAAAACACAGGTTGTAGTAATGGGAATGGAGCGTCTAGTTCCAACATTCGAAGAAATGGAAGTACTAGTTGGAATGCTAACAAGAAGTGCGGTAGGTCAAAAATTAACCAGCTATATTACGACATTAACAGGTCCACGTGAAGAAGGAGATGTCGATGGTCCAGAAGACTTCCATCTCGTTATTGTGGATAACGGTCGTTCCAATATCCTTGGTACTGAATTCCAATCTGTTTTACAATGCATTCGCTGTGCTGCTTGTATCAATGTTTGTCCGGTTTATCGCCATGTAGGCGGTCATTCCTACGGTTCAATTTATCCTGGTCCAATTGGAGTTGTGTTAACACCATTGCTCGGAGGTTATGATGAACACAAGGAGCTGCCTTACGCATCAACTCTTTGTGGCGCATGTACAGACGCATGTCCAGTAAAAATACCACTTCATCAGTTGATTCATAAGCATCGTGAGGTTATCGTGGAGCGGGAAGGTCGCGCACCTATTTCTGAAAAACTATTAATGAAGGCATTTGGTTTCGGAGCGTCATCACCATCCCTTTATCAAATGGGTTCAAAACTTGCGCCAACCTTAACAAAACCAATGACTCAAGGTGACAAAATTACAAAGGGAGTGGGCATGTTAAAGGAATGGACGGATGTACGTGATTTTCCTGCGCCAAACAAAGAGAGATTTAGAGATTGGTTTAAAAATCGTGAAAAAGGAGGCGTTGAGTAATGAAAGGAACGATTCAAAATCGAGACGCCTTCCTCGACCAAATTGCAAAACAACTTGGTAGGGAACGAAAAAGAACGTTAACAGCACCTGTGTGGAAACATAACCCACAGGAAGAAGTGTTAAAGGATGCAACAGAGGATGAGCTCGTAGAAGTTTTGAAGCTTCAATGTACAAAAATCCACACTGAACTCATCGTGTCGTCAAAGGCCACACTATCGGAAGACTTGGAGAAGAAAATTGAAGACGTTGGAAGTGGTCCAATCGTTACATGGAAAGACGAACGCTTTGAAAAATTTGGCCTACAGCCACTAATAAAAGAAAAACTCCCTTCAAAACAGGCAGATGTGTTCGAGTGGAATCCTGACTTAGGAAAAGAAAATATCTCAAAAGCTGAACAAGCAAACATTGGAATTACCATAAGTGAAATTACATTAGCCGAATCCGGTACAGTCGTGCTATATAGTGGACCAAATCGTGGAAGAACAATCAGCTTCTTGCCTACACACTCCATCGTAATCGTCCCAAAAAGTACGATTGTCCCACGGATGACCCAGGCTGCCAAGCTCATCCGCGAAAAAGTCAAAAACCGTGAGCAGGTTCCTTCTGCGATCAACTTTATCACTGGACCAAGCAACTCAGCGGACATTGAGATGAATCTTGTTGTTGGTGTGCATGGGCCAGTTAAGGTTACATATATATTGGTGGAGGATATGTGAGTAATAGTTTATTTATAATTTGTAACCTGTAAGTTTTTAGTAACAAAGATTATGTTTCTAAGCTTACAGGTTTATTTCTCTTTGATTTGTTATAAATTGTATTCCTGCACCCACACATTTATTAATTAAGATAGTGAGATAATGATGATGTTTATCGAAGGCTTTTGGTTGACTTCCGGATTAAAGTTTCGGAAGGAAGCACAATTCTCCTTGAATCTGCAGGCCCTTTTTTTTCAATTCTTTCAATTAGTAATTGTATACCTAAATAGCCGAACTCGTAGGCAGGTTGTGAAGCTAAGGTTAAGAATGGCTTATAATCAGGAACAGGGTCCGGATCATCAAAGCAGACTATCGAAAGATCTTCTGGAATTCGTAAATTTTTCTCATATAATATTTTCATGATATCAATTGCTATGAAGTTGTTTCCTGCAAAAATCGCGGTCGGCCGTTCAGCGTCCGGAAGTACCAATAACTTCTCGATTACGTCCCGAGCATCATTTTGTTTAAATGAGAGGTTGAATAATAACTTTTCATTTATAGGAATCTCATATATTTTTAACGTATCTTTAAAAGATTGTTCTCTTAGTTGGGAAGTTGAAATATTTTTAGGGCCATTTATTAATGCAATTTTTGTGTGGCCATGATCAATTAAGTGAGTCATTAGCCTGCGGGTACCCTCGTAATTATCCCCAAGTACAATATCACACTCAATGTCTTTTACTTGTCTATCAATTAAAACAAAAGGGATTTTGTGCTTTATCAGAGTTTTTAAGTTCTTATTTGAATCATCTCCAGTTGGAGCAATTAAGACTCCATCAACGCCAGATGACAATAGCATATCAATATACTCGGATTCCTTGACCAAGTTTTCATCACTATTGCTTAAAAGTAAACGGTATCCCATTTGTTTCGCCTTGTCTTCTGCGCCTCTAGCAACTTTTGTGAAAAAGGGATTTGTAATATCTGTAATAAGTAATGACAGAATCTTTGAGTGTTTTAAGGTGAGACTACGTGCAGCATTGTTAGGGATATAGTTTAACTCTTTAATCACTTTCTCAACCTTTTCTTTTGTCTTTTCACTGATGTTGCCGGCATTGTTAATTACGCGGGATACAGTCATTGGAGATACATTTGCTTTTTTCGCTATATCATATATGGTCGTCATTATATTAATCCCTTTCTTTTTTTGTATGTATTTTTACTATATTTGATAAACGTATTGACTTCAAGATAGATAAATGATATTTTTTTGTTATCGGTAACAATTTTCTAAATCTTTACTTTATTTTAATTATTTTTCTATAATAAAAGGGGGAAAAGTCTTGAAGAAAAGTTCTATTTTAGTAATTTCTTTTATCTTGGTGTTATCTTTATTTTTAGCTGCTTGTGGGGGAGGAGATTCTGTAACTTCTTCAAGTGACAAAGAAAGTGAATCAGGAAAGACAACATTAACAATGATTGAGAGTTTAACAAGTCCTGAACGTTCAAAATTATTGCGCGGAATGTTAGATGAGTTTGAAAAGCTAAATCCTGAAATTAAGGTAAACTTAATTTCACCTCCGCTACAGAATTCTGACCAGAAGATAACACAGATGATGATGGCGAAAGAAAAACTTGATGTAGTTGAGGTAAGAGATTACACGGTAAAACAATTTTCAGTTAACGGCTTTATAGAGGATCTGACTCCATACATAGAAAAATGGAGTGAGTGGGAAAATCTAACAGAGAATGCGAGATATGGTGCTAAGTTTGTCGACGATACACCTTATTATTTACCTTATGGATTTTATCAAAAGTCTCTATATTACAGAGTTGACCGATTCGAAGAGCTTGGTCTTGAAGTTCCAAAAACATGGGAAGAATTGCTCGAAGTTGGTAAAGCGCTTACGGATGCAAGTGAAAACAAATACGGTTACAGCTTTAGAGGTGGCGCTGGTTCATCTGATTACTTTGAATTTTTCATTTGGTCCTTCTTAGGGGACAAGCTTGAACAGAAGGATAGTTACTTTGCAAAGAATGGAAATTCGATTTTTGGAACAGCAGAAGCAAAAGAAGCACTGCAACTCTTTATTGATATTTATAAGAAAGCATCCCCAGCAGATGCAGTAAGTTGGAGTTACCCAGAGATGGTTCAAGGATTTACATCAGGTGTTACAGGAATGCTAATTCAGGACCCAGAGGTCATTTTAACTGCAGATGAGAATCTACCTGAGGGTACTTGGAACACAGCACCAATTCCTGTTGGTCCATCAGGTGAAGCACCTCAGGCAGTTGGGGCTGCAGCAGGATGGGGAATGACTTCTTATTCTGAGAATAAGGAAGAAGCTTGGAAATTAATCGAATTCCTGTCTAGTCCAGAACAAAACTTGTATTTTACAAAAAATAATTCTTTGATTCCAATCTTTACATCTGCTAGCGAAGACCCATTCTTTAACGAAGGGTATTACAAAGCATATTTAACAATGAATGAGCAACCTGAAATTTACACTGTTGTTGATAAGCCAGTTGCATATGAAGGTTATGGTCAGTTCAGAATCGATGCTGAGAAAGACATCCAAAAGCTTCTCTTAGATCAAGCTAAAGTAGAAGAAGTACTAGAAAAGTGGGATAGTTTCTGGAAGTCAGAAAAAGAAAAAATGAAATAACAATAAGTTAAGTTCAATTAGTATCGATACGAAAGATTCAACTTTTGATACTAATTGGACTTTCAGCTATTAAACCTAAAGAAAAGGGGTGGGATTATTGGCTAAGTCTCAAGCAGAGTTATCACAACAGCTACCCGTGAAAAATACTTTTAAATTTTCGAAGCATGGGCTATTTATTCTAGGTTGTTTATCACCTGCGATTATTTTAGTATCGATTTTTGTGTATTTTCCTTTATTTCAAGGAATTGTAATGGCGTTTCAAAATTATACGTTATTCGATATTACGAATCGCCCATTTGTAGGTCTTCAGAATTTTAAAAACGTTATTTTTACTTCAGAATTTTACTTGATCCTAAAAAATAGTTTTATTTGGGTATTTGTATCCCTCTTTTTCCAGCTAATTATTGGGTTCACAATTGCCATTTATCTCCGAAGACATTTTAAGGGGAGAGGAATCTATCAAGCTCTAATTTTTTTTCCATGGGCAATGTCAGGATTCCTGATTGGTATCATTTGGAGATGGATGTTCAATGGCCAAAATGGTGTCATAAACGATTTATTAATACGACTTGGAATCATTGATCAGATGATCCCCTTTCTTTCGTCACCTCAGTGGGCGATGGTATCTGTTCTTATTGCAAATATTTGGTATGGGGTTGCTTTTTTCACAATCATGCTTCTTGCTGCTTTGCAATCAGTTCCAAATGAGCTATATGAAGCAGCAGATATGGACGGAGCGAATGGTTTTCATAAATTATTCAAGGTAACCATTCCATATATCATGCCAACGATCATCACTACAGTTTTATTACGTTTTATATGGATTTTAAACTTCCCAGACATTATTTACGGTATGACTAATGGGGGACCAGCGGGATCGACTCATATTTTACCTACTTATATGTTAGAGAAAATTATCTTTAGTCAGAACTACGGGGAAGCATCTGCAATTGGAGTCATTATGATTTTCATTCTAACTACTTTTGCGATTTTCTACCTAATGGCAACTCGCTTTGATAAGGCTGGTGACTTTTAAATGAGTATAAGAAGTTCTTTATTTTTATCAACAAAAATTATATTCTTGGCCATCGTATTTATACTGACAGCGTTCCCATTATATTGGATGGTGGTTACATCTTTAAAACCATCAAAGGATATTTTCACGGTTCCATTATCCTATTGGCCAGAGACTATCTCCTTTGAAAACTACATAAATATATTTGGTATCTCGAACTTTCAAGTATATATTACAAACAGCTTAATCGTTTCCCTGGTTTCAGCACTTTTTACGATGCTTATTGCCCTACTTGGAGGATATGTATTAGCAAGATTCGATTTTAAAGGAAAAAAACAAATCTTTTTGGCATTTTTAGTGACGCAAATGATTCCTATTTTTATATCATTGGCACCACTCTATCTATTAATGTCAAATTTAGAGCTGTTAAATCGATTACCATCTATTATGATAATGTACACGGTCATGACGATTCCCTTCTGTACCATCATGATGCGAAGCTTCTTCCAACGTATTCCTGTAAGCATAGAAGAGACAGCGATGATTGATGGGTGTTCGAGACTAGGAGCATTATTTAGAATCGTTGTACCTGTCATGCTTCCTGGAATACTATCTACTTTTATATTTGCATTCGTTCAAGCATGGAATGAGCTGTTTCTTGCAGTTATGTTCATTGACCAAGAACAAATGAAAACTATTCCTGTAGCGATGAACTCATTTATTACAAAATATGATATTGATTGGGGCGCAATGTCTGCTGCAACAGTCATTTCTGTTATACCTACTTTGATTCTCTTTGCTGTAGCGCAAAAGTACATCGTAGAAGGCATGACGGACGGAGCGGTAAAAGGATAAGAATTTGCAAGACTATTATGGTCGGAGGTTGTGTACATGACAAAAACTACTATTCAATATAAACCGACTTGGGATTCTCTTGATTCAAGGAAGATTCCAAGTTGGTTTCAAAATGCGAAGTTTGGCATTTTTATTCATTGGGGTGTTTACTCAGTCCCTTCATGGAGAAAATTGAGTGACGAGAGATTTGGTTCGTATGCAGAGTGGTATTATGCATCAGTGTATAGTGATTATAAAAACAATGGAGATGACTTCCACGAGCGGATTTACGGGAAGAATTTTAAATATAGAGATTTCGCAAGCAAATTTACAGCTGAATTGTTTGATCCAAGCTTGTGGGCAAAAATATTTAAAAATGCAGGAGCAAAGTATGTCGTTTTAACAACGAAACATCACGATGGATACTGCCTATGGCCAACTGAAAATAAACACAAAAAAAACTGGCGTGTAACCGATGTCGGTCCAAAGGTTGATGTCCTTGGTGAGCTGGCAAATGAGGTTCGTAACCAAGGGATGAAAATGGGTATCTATTATTCCATTATCGATTGGGAAACAAACTGGAGCCACCGACCGGAATCAGGATATTTCATTCCCAAAGAAGATCGCCAAAAGTATGGAATCAATGAAGAAAATTACACCGACGAAATTCTTATCCCACAATTAAAAGAGCTTGTTGAAACATATAAACCTTCCCTAATCTTCTCGGATGGCGGGGAATGGGATTTAGATGAAAATTTAGCACAAACAAAGGAATTTTTAGCATGGTTGTACAACGAAGCATCTAACAAAGAGGAAGTCGTCGTAAATGATCGCTTCTGTGTAGGGATGCCAGGAAAGCATGGTGACTATTTCTCAAGCGAGTACCATGATGTCGATCACTTAGTACAAGACCAAATTTGGGAGGAAAGTAGAGGCATCGGAGGATCCTATGGATTTAACCGTGCGGAAAATCTAGAAAACTACTTAACTTCTGAGCAACTTGTCCATGAGCTAACAAGTATTGTAGCACGTGGCGGGAATTTGTTGCTGAACGTTGGCCCAACATGGGATGGACGAATTCCAATTATTCAACAGCAAAGGTTAAAAGATATTGGTGATTGGCTACAGGTTAACGGTGAGGCTATTTACGAGACAAGACCGTTTGTGGGAATGAGTGGGTCAACGTTAAAGTTTACGTCAAATAGTAATCATATTTACTGTATCATGGATAATTGGCCGAACGAAGAGGAAAAATTCGAGTTAAAAAAGGATTTATCGATTGAATCGATTCAAATTTTAGGATTAGATACAGATTTGGACTATCAAGTAGAGGGTCAAAAGCTTACAATTAAAACGCCTTTACTGCACCCTGCAAAATTACCTTGCCATCATTCATATGTTTTCAAGATTAAGTTGAAGGGATAATCGTTTAGAGAGAATTTGAGATTGGATGGGCTGCAAATTTAATAGGCAGCCCGAGTTACTCTAGGACTGCCCTTGACCAAACGTTAACAGCAGACCATAACAAAAATGGTTAAATCCAATTTTTTTATAGTGGCGTACTGCAAGTTGTGTTATCGGTAACATTAAAGTAACATGAATGGGGGAGAATTTCATTAAAATTATTGATTCACATCAGCACTTTTGGAAATTAGACCGAGGAGACTATGGGTGGTTGACGGAGGATCAAGGTATCCTTTATCAAGATTATTTACCAAAAGACCTAGAGCCATTTATGAAAAAACATTCAGTTTCTGGTACGATCCTTGTCCAAGCAGCGCCGACGGTTGAAGAGACTCTTTATCTACTATCCTTATATGGTCAATATGATTGGGTTTATGGTGTTGTAGGTTGGCTAGACTTCGCCTCTACCAATTTTAAAACTCAGTTACAATCATTATTAAACCGACCGGGGCTTGTTGGGTTACGACCGATGCTACAGGATATTGATGCGAGTGACTGGATTTTACAAAATCAAGTTATAGAAAACTTGAAAGTACTAGATGAGGAACAAGTTCCACTAGACCTTTTAATTACGGAACGCCATATTCCATATGTGATTTCAGTTTTGGAAAAAATTCCAAATCTAACAGCTGTCGTTGATCATCTTGCAAAACCGAAAATTGCTAATGGCGAGACTGAGCTTTGGAAGAAGGATATGAAGCATTTAGCCTCATTTTCAAATGTATGGTGCAAGGTTTCGGGATTAATGACAGAAGCGGAACCTCATTCTTGGAAGGTAAATGATTTTCAACCATATATTCACCAAGTCATAAATTCATTTGGCCCGTCACGTATCCTTTTTGGAACGGATTGGCCGGTTTGTTTAGCAGCTGGAAACTACGAAGATGTATTTAAAATTGTTAATAAATGCTTGCCAGAAAGCTTAAGTACTTCAGAAAAACAACAAATCTTTTATTCAAATGCAATAAAATTTTATAAATTAAGAGAAAGGAGTGATAAGTGTGAGTAATAAAGAAAAAGAAATTAATAGTATTGTAATGTCAGAAATTGATAATGTAGCCACCCTTTTACAAGAAGCTAAGTTGGGTGACACGGTTCAATTTGTTTTAAATGGAAAAAAAGAAGTAGTAATTTTAAAACAAGCCATTCCATTTGGCCATAAGATTGCGATTAAACCAATTATAAAAGGAGAAAACATTGTGAAATATGGACAGGTTATTGGTGCAGCAAGCGCTGATATAACACCAGGTGAACATGTTCATGTTCATAATATTGAAGGAATCCGAGGCAGAGGGGATAAAGCGAAAGGGGGAGGAAGAGAATGAGTACACTCATTAAGGGGTATCGTCGAAAAAACGGGAGGATTGGAATCCGCAATCATTTACTCATTATCCCGACAGTTGTTTGTGCAAATCATGTATCAAATCGAATTCAACAATCCGTACCAGAATCAGTAGCTATTCCACATCAGCACGGATGTAGTCAAATAGGTGAAGACAAGGAACGTACACACAAGATTCTAGCTGGTATGGGTAAAAACCCAAATGTCGGTGCTGTTCTATTAGTAAGCTTAGGCTGTGAAGTAATCGATGCAAGTGAACTACAAAAAGAAATCATACAAGAAACAGGTAAGCCGGTTGAATGGATTGATATTCAGGATGCAGGCGGATCGATTAAAGCCATTCAAATAGGCTCCGAAATACTAAGGAGATTACATAAAGAAATTGAAAGTATACCGAATGAAGAAGTACCTCTATCGGAATTAATCGTCGGTGTAAAATGTGGTGGCTCAGATTCAACTTCAGGATTATGTAGTAACCCAGCTTTAGGAAAAGCATCTGATTTACTAACAGCACAAGGCGGCACAATTGTCATGGGTGAAACAACAGAAATCATCGGGGCTGAACACATAGTTGCTGAAACGGCAATAAATGAAGAAGTTGCAAAGAAAGTCTATAGGGCTGTTGAAAAATTTGAAAAAGAAGTAGAGCGTATCGGCGCGGATATGAGGGGCGGTAATCCTAGCCCTGGTAACATCGATGGCGGCTTATCAACAATTGAAGAAAAATCACTTGGCTGTATCAGCAAGGCAGGAACAAGTCCACTGAAGGATGTTATCCCATTTGCTGATCCAATTCCGGGTAAGGGTTATTATTTCATGGATTCTCCCGGTAACGATATTGAGTGCGTGTCAGGGATGGCAGCAGCAGGTGCGCATATGGTTTGTTTTACAACTGGCAGAGGAACACCGACTGGAAACCCAATTATCCCGGTCATAAAAATTACAGGGAATGAAATAACAGCCAAAAGGATGGAAGACAATATCGATGTTGACACAAGTCCCGTCATGAAAGGAAACGAAACACTAGAAGAAGCAGGAAGACGTATTCTGGAGTCAATCGTGAATGTAGCTAATGGTGAACTGACAAAGGCGGAGATTTTAGGCCATCAGGAGTTCAGTATTAGTAGAATTAGCATCAGTTTGTAAGTGGAGGGGGATTAGCGATAATGGGGAAATTGAACAATCGAGTTGCCCTAGTTACCGGTGGCAGCCAAGGAATCGGAGCAGCTATTGTGAGGAAGTTAGCAGAAGAAGGGGCGAATGTAGCTATTAACTACTATCCTTCTCCAGATTCCTATCAGGATGCAACAGTAATTAAAGCAGATATCGAAAAACAGTTTGGTATTCGAGCAGTGACCGTTCAGGCCGATGTAGGTAAAAAAGATGAGGTTGATAATATGATAGATGAAGTGGAAAAAGAACTTGGCATCATCGATATTCTTGTCAACAACGCAGGGATTGCTCCTTTTGAAACATTTATGAATCTATCTGAAGAAACATGGGATCGAACGTACCAAACAAATGTAAAAGGGATCTTTTTAACATCCCAACGAGCAGCAAAGAATATGATCAAAAAAAAATTTGGGAAGATCATCAACATCAGCTCAACAGCCAGTGTTGTTGTAACAAGTCCAGTGATTCCACATTATATTTCATCAAAAGCGGCAGCGGCTCATTTAACAAAAGCTTTAGCCATCGAACTCGGCCAATACAATATTAATGTGAACGCGGTTGGTCCTAGTACCATCGATACCGAGTTTTGTAAAGGGTATTTAGATGACCCAGAAATTCGTGCTAAGGAAATCGCTGCTAACCCAATGAAACGGCTCGGAACTGAAAAGCAAATTGCGGATGCAGTAGCATTTCTAGCTTCAGAGGAAGCGATGCAAATCAATGGACATTTGTTGATGGTTGATGGTGGACTTACTGCTAAAGCAGCGCAACCGGAAGATAATCTAAACCATGAAATGGGGGCCACATTATGAGATTACAAGAAAAGGTAGTAATTATTACTGGCGCTGGGAGTGGAATTGGGAAAGAAACAGCACTTTTATTTGGAAAAGAAGGCGCTGTGGTGAACGTACTTGATGTAAATAGTGAAAATGGTCAACAAACTGTTAATGATATTGAAAATAATGGTGGGAAGGCAGCGTTTTCTCAGGTAGATGTAACGAACCCAACAGAGGTAGAGACTGTCATTTCAAAGATTGTTGAAAAAAATGGAAGAATTGATGTGTTATTTAATAACGCAGGAATTAGCAACGTTGGAAGATTGGACGAAGTCGAGCCTGATGCATGGAATCGCATTATGCAAGTAAATGTTAACGGCGTCTACCTTGTATCTAAATATACTGTTCCTTTTATGATGAAACAACAAAGTGGTTCAATAATTAATATGTCATCAGGCGTTGCAGAAATGGGGTTAGCGAAACGTGCTGCTTATGCAGCAACGAAGGGAGCTGTGCTTGCTATGTCAAAATCAATGCAAGTTGATTATGCTCCTTACAATATTCGTGTTAACGCACTTCTACCAGGAACAATCATGACACCATTTGTAGAGGGCTATTTACGAACAAGCTATGATAACCCAGAGGAAGCTATCGGAAACATCAAGAAAAGACAATTAAGCGGAGACTTAGGAAGACCAATTGATGTGGCTAAAGCCGCGTTATTTCTTGCTTCAGATGAATCTTCATTCGTCATGGGATCGCCATTCTATGTAGATGGCGGAGTTGTTTTTGGGAAAAATGCTTAAAGGAGGAATAAATCATGAAATTCGCAACTATTAATGAAAAACTTGCGGTACAACTTCAAGGGAAATTAATTGATATTGAAGCAACAGCAATCCAAAATAACTGGGACAGAGTTCCATCGGATATAATGGAAGTCATCAATTTAAAAGAAGCAGAAAGGGCCCGTTTTGAAGAAAAACTAAAGAATGCATTTAGTGTTGTAGAATACGATGAAAATGAAGTAACATGGGGACCTGCTGTTACAAAACCACATAAAATTATTTGTGTTGGTTTGAATTATAGAAAACATGCGGACGAAACTAATGCCTCATATCCTGAATACCCAATTTTATTCAATAAATTTGATAACACATTAACAGGTCACAACTGTGAAATTGTGGTACCAAATGTGACAAAAGAACTTGATTATGAGGTGGAGCTAGGTATTGTAATTGGGAAGAAAACTAAAGACGTATCAAAAGAAGATGCACTTTCTCAGGTTTTTGGCTACTGCACAGTAAATGATCTTTCCGCACGTGATCTGCAATTTAGAACACAACAATGGTTATTAGGAAAAACATCTGACGGTTTCAGTCCAATTGGTCCATATCTTGTAACTTCTGATGAAGTTGGTGATCCGAATAATCTCGCGTTGAAAACTTATGTAAATGGAGAGTTACGCCAGGATTCGAACACATCGGACATGATTTTCAATTGTGCAGAAATTGTAAGCTATATCTCTAAATATATGACATTAGAGCCTGGAGATTTAATTCTAACTGGTACTCCTGAGGGTGTTGTACTTGGATTGCCTATTGAAGAGCGTGTATACATTCAACCAGGTGATGAAGTAACGGTTGAAGTTGAAAAATTAGGCCGTTTAACAAATGCATTTGTCAAAGAGGGAGCTTTAGTAAATGCTTAAGGGAATTCCGCCCATTCTTTCACCAGACTTAATCAAAGCGTTGATGGAAATGGGGCATGGAGATGAAATTGTTCTTGCAGATGGAAACTTTCCAGCTGCAAGCCATGCTAATCAATTAATTCCTGCGCACGGACATGGGACAGAGGAATTACTTAAGGCCATTTTAGAGTTATTTCCACTCGATACGTATGTAGTTTCTCCTGTTATGTTAATGGGAACAGTTGATGGTGACCCTTGTCCAGATATTTGGAATAGATATGAAGAGATTATAAAGGAAACCAGTGATTCGCAATTCCAAATCGAAAAAATTGATAGATTTGATTTCTATACACGTAGTCGTAAGGCATATGTTATCGTGGCAACTAGTGAGCGCTCTCCTTATGCAAATATAATTTTAAAAAAGGGAGTACTGTAATATTGAATTATGAAACTTAGCAATGAAAGGGAAGCTAAGCTTTCCTTTCTATTTGCTAAAAAATATTATGTCTTTTTCGTAAAATATAAAAACTAAATATATGTGAGGGGAAATTTGGTTTTTGCAAAAAATTATCATTTTTCATAAAACTTTGCATTGAAACAAACTGTACTTGAAGTTATACTTGCAAATAGATAGTTATATTTAATTAATTTCACCAGTGGAGAAATTAATGATAAATATATATAAAATTTGGTTTTAATTAATTAAAATAATCATATTTATTAACATGGAGAAAAATATTGTTTCTGTAATCAAACGAGATAGTAATACTAAAACTCGATCGGGGGGTGATTAACAAAAAAATGTAAGCGTTTGAGAGTTGAAAATTAATTAAAAATAGGGGGATAAAACGATGAAAAAAACAGTGATAATTGCATTTATGGTTTTATTGAGTACAATCCTAGTTGCATGTAGTGGTTCAGGGGATCAGGCTAATAGTGAAGAGGATAAGATAAAGATTCGATTATTAACTCGAATGGCAGGTACTACCACACAAGTTGGAATCTATAAAGATATCATTAAAGAATTTGAAGAAAAGCATCCTGATGTAGAAGTGATTGATGAATCTCAAGGAGATGAGTCTGCTTTTAATAATAAATTGAAAACAGACCTTGCATCAGGAACTCTACCAAATATTTTTAGAGTTCAAGGTGTTGCTAACTTAAGTGAATATATTGAGGGTGGCCTATTAATGGATATGAATCCTGTTTTAGCGGAAGACACTGAGTGGGGTTCTGGCTTTACTGAAGGTGCATTAAAATATTACCAAGTTCCAGGTCATGAAGGAACATATGGAATCCCAATGGAATCAGGATTAATAGGGGTATATTATAATGAAGAATTACTTCAAAAAGCTGGTATTAGTCAATTTCCAGAAACTTGGGATGACTTACTTACAGCTATCAAGAAGTTAAAAGAAATAAATGTAACACCAATAGCACTTGGTGCTAAAGCAACCTATATGGCAGGTCATTTGCATAATCAGATTTTTTACAAATGGATGGGAACCGATGCTGCCAAAAAGCTTGGTACAAGAGAGCTAAAATGGACTGATCCTGACGTAGTTCAAACTCTTGAATACGTTAAGGAATTGAATGACATGGGAGCTTTTGGTAAGGATTCTGCAGGTATTAGTGATGATATTGTATTAACAGATTTCCTACAAGGGAAGGCCGCGATGATTATAACTGGTCCTTGGAATATTGGCAAGTTTATTAGTTCAGAGGACACAGAGTATACGGACTCTATTAAACTAGCTAAGTTCCCTTATTTTAAAGAAAAACCAGAGTTTAAAAATGAAGATATGCAAGTTTTAAGTCCTTATATGGTTAATGGACAACTTGAAGGTAAGGAAAAAGAATATACTATTGAATTGCTTAAAATGCTTACCTCTGCAGAGGCAGCTAAAAGATATGCTGAGGAAGCACAATTCTTAGTTCCTAGGTCAGATATTGACATTGATGAATCAAAAGTCTCCGAATTATTTTTAAAGAATATCGAATTAGGTTCTACTTCCAGTGGAATAGCAGTAGATGTATTTGACTTTGATCCATTAACGTCTATGCAGGATAGAACCAGAAATTCCATTGTAAGTATGTTCATTGGTTCTAGCGCTGAAGAAGCAGCAAAAGAAATTCAGAATGAAATAGGAAAATAAAGGCACTCAAAAACGTAAGGATATCCCCTATCTTTCTAAGAATCCATGTTAGATAGGGGGACACTTCTAAAGCAATAGTCTAAAAAAAGGGGGGAAATAGATGAACGTAAGGAGTAAAAAAGAAAAGTCAAAAATCCTTCTATTTACTTTGCCAGCTTTACTTATATACATAGTTTTTCTAATTATTCCAATGATTGGAGCAGTCTATTTTTCCGTCGTGAATTGGAATGGTATAAAAGGTTCACCTTTAGAATTCGTTGGACTTGATAATTACCTTTATGTTTTTCAAGATAAGGGCTTCCTTATTTCATTGAAGAATATGTTTTATATGGTCGTCTTTAGCGTAATATTTCACACACCAATCGCTTTATTGTTAGCAGTTGCAATTAACAGTAAATTTAAGGGCTATAGGTTCTTTAAGGTTGTTTATTTTGTGCCAACCATTTTTCCATTAACTGCTATTGGTTTACTTTGGTATTTTATTTTCATGCCTAATGGTTCTTTAAATAGTTTTCTAGATTTAATTGGACTAGCGGAAATTACTAAAGGGTGGTTAATAGATCCTAGTACTGCAATGGGAACTATTATATTTGTAAATATTTGGGCGGGTATTGGTTATTATATGGTAATTCTTTTAGCCGGTTTAACAACAATACCGAATGAGATTTATGAAGCTGCTGAAATAGATGGAGCATCACCATCAAAAAAGTTTTTTCACATAACAGTTCCTATGCTTAAACCAATTATTACATTATGTATATTAATGGATATTATCGGAACTGTAAAAGTATTTGATCTGATTTTTGTAATGACAGAAGGTGGCCCAAACGGATTAACAAATCTTCCAACAACTTTAATGTATTATGAAGCATTTAGATATGGTAATTATGGAGTGGGAAGTGCTATCGGGATTATCATCTTAATCATTGCTCTTATATTAACTATAGGTAGTGAAGCTATCATGAATAGAAAGGAGAAGAATTAATGAGAAGTAAATTAGTATTATATACTTTTATTATCATTATGGCTTTTGTATTTGTTGGTCCTATGCTATTTACATTACTTTCTTCTCTAAAAGGAAATAATGAGATTTTTAGTGCACCGTTTAGTTTACCTGAAGTTTTTAAGTTTGAAAATTATTTAATTGCATGGAATGAAGCGAATATGAGTAGATACTTCTTTAACAGTATCCTTATATCTGTGGGAACTGTGGTTATTCTCGCTATCGTTGCATCAATGGCCTCCTATGCTCTTGCTAGGTTTAACTTTAGAATAAATAAATTTCTTATGCTGTTTTTTCTACTGGGAATGATGATTCCTATGCATACAGTTCTCGTACCGGTAGCGTACATGATTGGTTTACTGGGATTAAAGAATAACCTGGTAGCATTAATCCTACTTTTCGTTGCCTTTTCTTTATCTTTCAGTATATTAGTCCTTCAACGTTTTATGCAGGGGATAAGTCAATCGCTTGAAGAAGCTGCGATTATCGATGGTGCAAGTTATATGCAAATTTATTTAAAGGTAATTCTACCGATGTCTGTTCCGGCTATATCAACAGTTTCAATTTTCAACTTTTTAGGTGCGTGGAATAACATTCTTTTCCCACTTCTCTTTATAAACGATGATAAATTAAAACCGATTGCATTAGGTCTACTAAACTTTAGTGGGGAACGTGGTTCTGAATATGGCCCCTTAATGGCAGCAATTGTAATAACTATTTTAGTCCCACTATTTGTTTATTTATTATTCCAAGAAAAAGTAGAAAGTGGACTCGCAGCAGGAGCTGTGAAAGAGTAAAAATCCCTTCAAAAAAAGAAAAATTAGAATCTATATAAAAATGCAAATATCATATTCTTCTTTTGTATAACAAATCTATGTTAAATGTAATGGAGGTTGCGCAATTGAGTGAACTAAGAAACAGGCAGGTACATTTAGACTTTCATACTAGTGAATATATTCCTAATGTTGCAAGTGAGTTTGTTGCTGAAGAATTTGTAGAGACTCTAAAAAAGGCGAACGTAAATTCGATTACTTGTTTTGCGAGATGCCATCACGGATGGTTATACTATCCATCAAAAAAACATCCAGAATTAATGCACCCTAATCTAGAAAATAAAAATCTATTATTAAAACAAATAGAGATTTGTCATAAAAATGATATTAAGGTTCCAATATATACAACGGTTCAGTGGGATGGTTATGTAATGAAGCATCATCCTGAATGGCTCTGTGTGGACGAGAATGGAGAGTTTATTAATAGCCAGAATGTTCCTAGTCCTCATTTTTATTATACTATTTGTTTAAATAGTGAGTACCGACAATTTTTCAAGGAGCACTTACAAGATATTATTGAAGTAGTGAGACCTGAAAATATAGATGGCTTCTTTTTAGATATTCTTTTTAAGGTGGATTGTCATTGTAGTAACTGTTTTAAACAAATGAAACGTAAGGGTCTAAATACAGAGATTAAAAGAGATAGAATTTCTTATTCATTGATTATGTTAGATGAATTTAGAGAAGAAATAAGTGCTTTAATTAAAGAAAAAGTTCCACAAGCAACTATATTCTATAATAGTTCCCATATAGGACCAACACAAAAAAAGAGTTTGGCAAGCTTTACACATTTAGAACTAGAATCTTTACCAAGTGGAGGTTGGGGTTACGACCACTTCCCTGCGACGATGAGATATTCTAGAGGGTTAGGTAAGAATGTTGTCGGTATGACAGGAAAGTTCCACACGTATTGGGGAGACTTTCATTCTCTAAAAAATAAGGCAGCATTAGAATTTGAATGTTTTAACATGCTAGCACTTGGAGCTTCTTGTTCAATTGGAGACCAGCTTCATCCAAGTGGCAAGCTGTCAGAAGCTGCTTATGATTTGATTGGTCATGTTTATAGTAAAGTTGCAAAAGTTGAAGAATACGTTAAAGACAGTAAACCTGTATCAGAAATTGGTGTATTTACACCAGAAGAATATTACGTACCGGGCGATCACAATCTTGGGATTCATCCATCATTAATTGGTACTGTTAGAATGCTTCAGGAATTGTCATACCAGTTCGATATAATCGATAGCAAAATGGACTTTGAAAAATATAAATTGTTAATTTTACCTGATGTAATTGACTTTACCCCTGAATTGAAATACAAGCTAAAAGATTATACGCAAAATGGTGGCAAAGTAATTGGAACCTACGAGTCCCTTATAGATAAAGAAAATAAAGGTAGCAATTTTTACGGTAATCAATTTCTTGGAAATTCAGAGTACGATCGAGATTTCGTGTTACCAAATGCTACTATTGGAAAAAATTTCTACCAAGAAGAATATGTGATGTATGGAAAAGCTGCAAAAATAGAATCAGTAGAGTCAGAAGTATTAATGGATACAATTAAACCGTACTTTAACAGAGAAGGCGAGACTTTTTGCTCTCATCAACATGCACCTTCTTCAAGAAATCTTGGTTATCCTGCGGTTACAAGAAAACAAAATGTAATATATTTTGCACATCCTATTTTTAAGCTGTATCGAAAAAATAGCCCATATTGGTGTAAAGAGATGGTTAAAGATGCAATAGAACTGCTGTTAGATCATAAGTTGGTTACTCACGATGGACCTTCTACCCTTTTAACAGCTTTGAACGAAAAGGAAAATGAGTATAAACTGTTGCATTTCCTTCATTATATTACAGAAAAAAGATCTGAAGATATATATACTATCGAGGATGTTATTCCTCTTTATAACATCGAAGTTAAGTTGCTTATTGGAGACAGAAAAGTGAAGACTGTAAAAAATATACAAAAACAAGAAGAAATCCAATATGAAGTAGAGAATGAATATATTAAATTTAAAATTGATAAAATTGAAGGGCATCTTATGGTATTAATTGACTAGATTTGAATTTGGAAGATTATTAGGAATTTTTATAGAACAATAAATAGAAGAATTGGAGAGTGAGTTTGGTGAAAGTTGGTTTAAGTACTTATAGTCTAGTAAGAGAATTAAGAGAAGAATCAATGAACGTGTTAGATGTTATACAATGGGTTGCTGATAATGGTGGTGAACATGTAGAGTTAGTTCCCTACGGCTATTCAGTTGTCGATAACATTGAATTAGCTGATCAAATCAAAGAAAAAGCAGCTGAAGTAGGCATTGAATTGTCAGCTTATTCTTTACCAGCCAATTTTGTTCAGGCAGAGGAGGCTTTCAATGAAGAAGTTGAACGACTAAAAAAGCATGTAGATATTGTCAATCGATTAGGAATTAAAATTATGCGACATGACGTAACTGCATTCACCCTGCCACCAGAACATATGACTATACATTATTTTGATGAACATTTAGAAAAACTAGTATTAGGAAGTCAATTAATAGCTGATTATGCTTCACAATATGGAATTACTACAACTATAGAAAATCACGGTTTTAATGTTCAGTCAAGTGACCGTGTTCAAAGACTTCTTCGTGAAGTAAACCGAGATAATTTCAAGACAACACTTGATGTTGGTAATTTCCTTTGTATTGATGAAGACCCACTCGTAGGTGTTAAGAAAAATATTAAATATGCCTCAACTGTTCATTTTAAAGATTTCTATATCCGTCCATATTATGAAAATCCAGGAGATGGAGTTTGGTTCAGAACAGTAAATGAAAATTATCTAAGAGGTGCAATAGTTGGCCATGGTGATCTAAATATAAGAGAGATTATTAGAATTGTTAAGAACTCTGGTTATGATGGGTATTTAACAGTTGAATTTGAGGGAATGGAAGACTGTAAGGTTGGTTCGAAAATTGGTATGGATAACGTAAGAAGACTATGGCATGAAATAAAATAAAAAAAATCCTAGGGGAAGGATGGGGTAAATGTGGAGAAATTAAAAGTATGTGTGATAGGTACAGGCTCAATTTCTGACATGCATTTACAGTCTTATGCGAATAATTCTGACGCAATTTTATACGGAGTTTATGATTATTCGACAGAGAGAGCGGAAAAAAAAGCAAAGCAATACGGAATAGAGCGTGTATATTGCAGCTTAGAAGATGTCTTCCAGGATCCAGAGGTAGATGCTGTAAGTATTTGTACGTGGAATAATACTCATGCTGACATTTCAATTGGTGCCCTTAAAGGTGGAAAACACGTATTAGTTGAAAAACCTTTGTCAATGAATGTTGAGGAAGCAATAAAAGTAGAGGAAGCCGTACGCGAAACGAACAAAATATTGCAAGTGGGCTTCGTACGGAGATTTGCAACAAATACAAAGGTACTAAAGTCCTTCATTGACAACGGTAAATTAGGAGAAATTTATTATGCCAAAGCATCATGTTTACGCCGTTTAGGGAATCCCGGTGGATGGTTTGCAGATATAGAACGTTCTGGTGGAGGTCCTTTGATTGATTTAGGTGTACATATTATTGATATTTGTTGGTACTTAATGGGCCGTCCAAAGGTAAAGTCAATTACAGGTCACACCTATCATCAACTTGGGAATCGCGGAAATGTTGAAAACCTTAGTTTTTATAAGGCTGCTGATTATGATAAAGAAAAGAATACTGTTGAGGATATGGCAAATGCTCTTATTACATTTGAAAATGGTGCTTCATTAATCGTTGATGTTGCGTTTACACTCCATGCCAAAAAAGATGAGATTCAAGTGAAGTTATTTGGTACAAATGGTGGAGCGGAATTAGAGCCTGAATTAATGTTGATAAGTGAAGAAAATAATACAATTATTAATATTGACCCACAGGTTGATCATAAAACCTTTGATTTTAACAATGCATTTCAAAGTGAAATTGATGCTTTTGTCACTAGTTGTTTGACTGGAGAAAAGCCTGTTGCTCCTGTTGAGGATGGGGTTGAAATTATGAAAATTCTCCATGGAATTTATGAAGCTTCTGCTAATAAAAGTGTGGTGACATTTTCATAAATGGAACAAGTAAAAGTCTTAAATAAAATAGGTATTATTGTAGATGGCTTAGGCTTACCCCTTCAAGAAGGACTTAAAGTTGCGAAGAATATTGGAGCAGACGGTGTACAAATCTACGCGGTCGAAGGAGAAATGGCGCCGGAAAACCTCAGCACAACTGCACGGAAGGAACTTAGAACTTACATTCAATCATTAGGGTTGGAGATATCTGCTCTCTGCGGTGATCTAGGTGGTCACGGATTTCAAGATAGTGCACAAAATAAAGTTAAAATTGAAAAATCAAAAAGAATTTTAGACCTCGCAGTTGAATTGGGTACAAATATTGTTACAACACATATTGGTATAGTTCCCGAGGAAAAAAATAGTTTTATATATGAAAATATGCAGAGGGCATGTGATGAACTAGGTATTTATGCTAAAAGTTTGAATGCTTATTTCGCAATTGAAACAGGACCCGAAACATCTATGACATTGAAGTCATTTTTAGATAGCTTGAGTACCAATGGGGTCTCTGTTAATTTTGACCCTGCAAATATGGTTATGGTAACTGGAGATGATCCGGTTGAAGGTGTAAGGATTTTAAAAGATTATATTGTTCACACTCACGTAAAAGATGGGATACAACTTAAGCCCGTTGATCCACGAGATGTTTACGGTTCAATTGGATATGGGAAAGGTTTAGAACATGAAAAAATTTCCCAAATGGTTGCGTCTGGAAAGTTCTTCAGGGAAGTACCTCTTGGCGGAGGTTCTGTTGACTTTGACAAGTATTTTGAAGTCTTAAATGAGGTTCAATATAATGGATATCTAACGATTGAACGAGAAGTAAAATCTAACCCAATAAAGGATATATCAGAAGCTGTACAGTTTATTAAAGGATATAGATAAACGCAAATATCAATTATCTGTACACAATAATTATTACACAAAGGCATCCTAAAGGGGTAATAATCGCTTTAGGATGCCGTTTTAACAACTTTATTAAATTAATTGATTGATTATTGAACAGTATAGATAATAATTTGTGAAGAAGGTTATGAAATGGAGAAACAAGACCAATTATTAATGAAAAAACAGAATAAAAAGTTAGTATTAGAGATTATAAAGCATCAGTCACCTATTTCTAGAATGGAAATTGCAAAAGTAACTGGAATGAGTCCAACGACAATTACCAGAATTGTAAACGAATTGCACGAACAAGGATTTGTAAAAGAAACTGAATTAGTCACCTCGGGTGTAGGGAGAAGAGCAACATTACTCGATGTCTCTGGTGAAGTGCTTTACACTATTGGAATTGAACTTGATAAGCTGATAATCAAAGTAGGCATTGTGAACTATATTGGCGAAATTGTTGCATGGAGAAGTGAGTTAAGGGAACAGTCAGAAAAATACGATATAACGATCGAAAAGGTTTTAAAAATTATTAATGAATTAATTAAAGTAAACAAAATACCAAGAGAAAAAATAATTGGTGTTGCTGTTGGTCTACCTGGTTTAATTGATTACAAAAATGGGATTGTTAATGTTTCTGACCAGTTAAAATGGAAAAATGTAAACTTAGCATCTGATTTAAGAGGACGATTAGGTTTTAATGTAATTATTGATAATGAATTAAAAATGAAAATAGTAGCTGAGAATTATACTGGTAGAGCAAAAGATTCTCGGAATGCAGTACTAGTGGGGATTGGTTCAGGGATTGGTTCTGCGATTATTTTAAATGGTGAAATATATAGAGGAGAGTCAAATAACGCTGGTGAGATCGGGCATACAGTAATAGACCCGACTGGAAACGTGTGTAACTGTGGAAAGATTGGTTGTCTAGCAACTTATATATCCGAGGGAGCAATCTTGTCTGACGCAAGGAAAGTAAAAGATGTTGATTGTATTGAAGATGTTTTTGATTCATATCGAAACCAAGAATCTTGGGCAGTCAATATTCTAGATAGAGCTTCTACCTATATTGCTCTTGCGATAAGCAATATCTTATGCGTATATGACCCAGAAGTAATAATTCTGAGTGGGAATACCATTCAAAAGTTTCCGGAAATAAAAGAGGCAATAGAAAGGAAATTAGATTTATTTGTTTGGGAGCCTATTAAAGAAAAAGTAAAAATGGTGTATTCTGAGTTGCGGGATCGTGGTGTAGTTCTTGGTTCAGCAATCCAGGCACAAAATATGCTTCTAGATCTTGAATAAACTTGGTGTATTGATTAAACATCGAAGGGCAGGAATATCATGAAATTTGAACTACTAATTGAAGAAACAAGAGCTGGTTTACTTGAAAATGTTCATATTGGGATGATTTGTGGGGTTAATAAACTTTTCGAAACAAAATATGAGGTCGGTGACACAGAACATTATACTTATTTCCGTTCAGCCGCCAAACCAATTCAAGCATTACCAGTATTTCTATCAAATATTATATCGAAATATAATCTAACAAGTGAAGAGGCTACACTGTTTACTGCTTCTCATCGGGGTGAAACATATCATATTGAGGCTCTTGAATCATTGCTAAAGAAGCTCCCGATTAAAGAGGAGGATTTGTTCTGCCCACCTTCTTACCCTTTAAATGTATTTCCAAGAGAGGAGATGCTAAGGAAGGGAATAAAAAAGAGAAGACTTTACCACAACTGCTCTGGTAAACATATGGGATTTTTAGCTATTTGTCGTGAAATGGGCTATCCAGTTAAGGGATATTGGGAAGTCGATCATCCCCTCCAGCAACACATATTAAGTGTTCTTTCTACTCTCTCGGAGGTACCAATCTCTGATATAAAGATTGGGACTGACGGATGTGGAGTACCTGTATTTGCTATTCCGTTGAAAAACATGGCTATCACGTATCTAAAGCTAGCATGCCCCGATTTGATTGTTTCTCCTAATTTAAAAGAAGCAGTAAAACAAATGACAAGTATAATGAATGAGCATCCAAGGATGGTTGCCTCCAATCAGTTTATCTGTACGACTTTATTAGAAGACACAAACATTGTAGCAAAGGGTGGTGCTCAGGGTGTTTACTGCTTTGGATTAAAAAAAGAAAAAATTGGATTTGCTTTAAAAGTAGCGAATGGATCTGAGGATGTTTGGCCAAACATAGTTGCCGCCATCTTGGAACAAATCAATTACTCTAACAAAGAAACAATTAATAGATTGAAAGCATTAAAACCTTCACTCATAAAAAATGACTCAGGGGTTGAAGTTGGGAGTATTAGGGAAGCATTTACACTAAAGGCCTTTTCTTACAGGTAAAAGAACGCACAGCCTAACCTTTAATTGAGGTTGACTGTGTTTTTTTATGAAAAATATCCTATAAATAATATAAGGTATTTGAAGCATAGTAGAGTTGATTCCTCCCCTCAAAAAACTATCCACAACCCCGAAAATCTTGATACAATAGGGACAGAGGGAAAGGTCCCATGTCCCAAAAATATTACCTGAAGTGGGACATGGAACCTTTCCCCGCGACCCAAAAAGGAGCATGTTTATGTTCGTATTGTTGATTACGTTGTTGGAGCGGTTAGGGATTATTGTTGCAATCGCTTTTATTTTAACTAGATTGAAGTTTTTTAGAGGGATGATGTATCAGGAGGAGCTGAACCGCTGGCAGAAGCTTGTGGCGATTGTCTTCTTTGGTTTTTTTGGAATTATCGGTACGTATACTGGCTTAAGCCTGAACACGGAAAGTTTGCAGCTTGACCGGTGGGCATCTGCTTTAACCACTGATGAGGCCTTAGCGAACTCACGGGTAATTGGCGTTGTGCTTGCGGGTCTTCTTGGTGGCTACAAGGTCGGTTTAGGTGCGGGCCTAATTGCAGGAATTCATCGCTTTACCCTGGGAGGGTTTACTGCGTTTTCCTGTGGCTTTGCATCGATTATTGCTGGTTTTATCTCCGGATACTTTTATAAGAAAAATAAACATGTGAAGCTGAGCACAGCATTTATTATTGCAGCCTCTGCGGAAGCTCTTCAAATGCTGGTTATTTTGCTCTTCTCACGCCCGTTTGAAAAGGCGTGGGCTTTAGTTGAGATCATAGGAATTCCGATGATTATAGCAAATGGTCTAGGCTGTGCACTTTTCCTTATGATTATTAAGAGTGTAATTAATGAGGGAGAACGGGTGGGGGCTGTTCAAGCTCAAAAAACACTGCGGATTGCTGACAAGACGCTCGCTTATTTACGGAACGGTTTGAATCGTGAGACAGCCCAGGCTGTTTGCAATATTATTCAGGATGAAATTCAAGCTACGGCTGTTTCGATGACAAACACGAACGAAATCCTAGCGCATGTGGGTCTTGGTCATAACCACCACCGTTCACAAATGCCTATTCAAACACAAATTACACAGGAAGTTATTCATAACGGTAAAATTGTAATCGCAAACAAAAAAATGATTCAATGTCGAGATGAGGATTGTCCACTTGGTGCGGCTGTAATTGCTCCCTTAAAACGTAGAGAAGAAACGATTGGGACGTTAAAATTCTATTTTCGTTCTGAAAAGGAAATTACACCAGTTGTCACAGAACTCATCTCTGGTTTAAGTTCCCTTTTAAGTAATCAGCTTGAAATTGCGGAGGCGGACAAGGCGTTTCAGCTCGCAAAAGAAGCAGAAATCAAAGTGCTTCAAGCCCAAATCAGTCCGCATTTTCTGTTTAATACATTAAATACGATCCTCTCATTAGTAAGGAGAGACCCAACAAAAGCTAGAAAACTACTCGTTTCTTTATCACATTTCTTACGTCAGAACCTATCTGTAACGACACAAAATGTAACAACTTTAGAGCAGGAATTACGGCAGGTTCGAGCTTATTTAGAAATTGAGGAAACAAGGTTTGTAGACAAATTGAAGGTATCATATAAGGTAGAGGAAGCGGCTTTGTATCAGCATATTCCACCACTTACTCTACAGCCGATTGTAGAAAATGCCATCAAGCATGGCATGAAGAACCGTGATGGAGACTTTCAGGTCAGTATTTCCATTCAAAAAGGGAATGACTGTGTTTATGTAAAGGTTGAGGATAATGGAATGGGGATGAGTAAAGAACGAGCTAGGGAAATTTGCGTTACCCCAATCAAGTCAGAAAAAGGTAGTGGTGTCGCTTTATATAACGTTAATAGAAGGCTCACGATGCATTTTGGTGAAAAGTCCGCATTAGCAATTAAAAGCGAAGTAAATAAGGGAACGGAAATCGCGTTTTCAATCCCACTTACGGAGGCTATATAGAATGGAAACAAAAATTAGAACACTCATTGTCGATGATGAATTATATAGTCGTGACGAACTGTCACATCTTTTAGAGGCGCATCCTTCCATTCAAATAGTCGGGGAAGCAGATTCAGGGGAGGCAGCGATTTTAAAAGCGATCCAACTTCAACCAGATGTTATCTTTTTGGATGTAGAAATGCCAAAGGTTAACGGGATGGATGCAGCAAAAGCCTTATTGGAATTAAAAAAGTCGCCACTGATTGTGTTTGCAACCGCCTACCCGGAATTTGCTGTGGAAGCATTCCGTTTTAATGCAATTGACTACTTATTAAAGCCATTTGATGAGGTACAACTAGAGGAAACAGTAAAACGGATCGAAAAACAATTCCAGACGACTGAGGAAAAGGAAAAAGGAAAGCAAACTGGGAAATTGGCGATTGATTCAAGCGGTGAGATTATCTATCTTGAGCCAAAGGATATTTTATACATTGTAAGAGATGAAAAAGTAACCAAGCTGATAACTAAGATGGGAGAATATGAGACAAAAATACAGCTGAAAGATTTGGAAAGCAGACTTGAATCATTCGGGTTTTTCCGCATTCATAAAAGCTTCCTTGTCAATTTAAAATATGTCACTCGCCTCACACCATGGTTTAATGGTGCGTATCAATTAGAAATTGAAGGTAGAAGTGAACAGCTATCAGTTAGTCGAAATTATGTAAAGGCATTAAGAGCTAGCTTAGAAATTTAAATAAAAAGGTAGAAATTTGCGTTTTACTTCACAATTTGGACACGTTATTGTCGAATTTCTACCTTTTAATCTAAAACCCTCCTAAAACTCAATTAAACTATTATAATTATTGTAAACGCATTCATAAATTATAATAAAGGGAATAGGGGGAAATAGAATGATTACCTTTTTAGCTAGTATAGCTTTGTTAATTGTAGGATACTTTACGTATGGTAAATATGTTGAAAAAGTATTCGGAGTGAAGGAAGAACGTACTACACCAGCATATGTAAATGCTGACGGCGTAGACTATATTCCAATGAGCACAAAGAAAAACTCGTTGATTCAGTTACTTAATATTGCAGGTACCGGACCAGTATTCGGACCTATAATGGGAGCGCTTTACGGACCAGTTGCATTCATTTGGATCGTGGTTGGCTGTATCTTTGCAGGTGCGGTTCATGATTATTTAACTGGTATGATTTCTATTCGTAACAAAGGGGCTCACTTACCAGAGCTTGCGACTAAGTTTTTAGGAAAAGCAATGAAACACGTTGTAAATGCATTTGCTGTTTTACTTTTACTATTAGTTGGTACCGTTTTCGTATCAACTCCAGCAAGTTTATTAAATCTATTATTAGATGGAAAAGTTGCTTTAGGAATTCTGATTGCTGCGATTTTCATCTATTATATTTTAGCAACTTTATTGCCAGTAGATAAAATTATCGGTCGTCTTTATCCATGGTTTGGAGCGATCCTTTTAATCAGTGCTGTAGGTATTGGTATTGGTTTAGTAGTTAAGGGAGCACCAATTCCAGAACTTTCATTATCAAATTTCCATCCTGATAATGCACCAATTTTCCCATTACTATTCTTTACAATCACTTGTGGTGCTTTATCTGGATTCCATGCGACACAAACACCAATTATTTCACGTACGACACAAAAGGAAAGCCAAGGTCGTAAAATTTTCTACGGTATGATGATTGCTGAAGGGATTATCGCCATGATCTGGGCAGCAGCAGCAATGAGCTTATTCGATGGTTATGGTGGTTTACAAGAACTTCTTGCAGCTGGTGGACCAGGAGCAATTGTAAGTGAAGTTTCAACATTAATGCTTGGTGCTGTTGGTGGAACTCTTGCAGTTCTAGGTGTAATCGTATTACCAATCACTTCTGGTGATACTGCATTCCGTAGTGCTCGTATGATTATCGCTGAATATATAAATATGGCACAAAAGAAAATGTCTAGCCGTCTATGGATTGCTGTTCCGTTATTTGCAATCTCAGTTGTACTAACTCAAATTGACTTCAATATCCTTTGGAGATACTTTAGCTGGGCGAACCAAGCTACAGCAGTAATTGCCTTATTCGTAGGTGCAATGTACCTATACATTGCGAAAAAGAACTACTGGATCTCACTAATTCCAGGAACATTCATGCTTATCATGGTAATCACGTATATTCTAAATGCACAAATCGGTTTCCGATTACCAATGAACATTGCTTGGTACGGTGGTTTTGCAGGAACTGCAATACTACTTGTATTATTCTTCCGTCAAGCTAAGAAGTTAAGAGCAGCAAATCTTCCGCTTGAAGTAGATATCTCAGACTATAACCGGGTGGCTTAAATGGGTTGCTGTAGTCCTGAATATCGGAAGGTAGTCGAGGCTCAAGAGCAAAAGGTCAATCAGCAAACGAATGACAAAGTTCCTGTTTGGGGAAAGATTGTGAGCATCTCTATTATTATTGGAGCCATAATCACCTTTGTACTCTTATAAATGAATCAAAAGTGCATGCATTCTTTCATGAATGTATGCACTTTTTAATGTTTGAGAAACATTTCACAAACTTGTTGATTTCCTATATATGAAATCTTTAGTACTATAAAAGTAATAAAGGATATCTTTCTGCACAAAATATCAGAAGGACACCTAGGGAGGTTCATACAGATGGAAATGACAATCAGTGAAGCAACTGTAAAATGGTTCAAAGAGGATATAAGTGTAAAAGAAGGCGATAGCGTTCGATTTTATCCAATGTTTTACGGAACGAGCCCTGTACAAGAAAAGTACTCATTAGCCTTTTCAACGCATGATGAACCCATCCAAATTCATACAAGTCAAAAGATTGATGACATTGAATTTTATGTAGAAGAGGATGACATTTGGTTCTTTAACGGCCATAATCTTATTGTCGACTATAATCCAGATAAAGATGAATTGGAATATCAATACCCAAAACCATAGGCTCACGATGAGTGAGCCTTTAATTATTTTTAAGATGTGATTCGAATCACGAACCAATTCTTAAAACTATGCTATTTTCAAACATAACAGGTATTTTTCAATAGTGCATAGTTTGAAAGGAGAAATTCGTGTGAGTGAACTTATTAATAACCGTGAACAAAATAAAATCAGTGACCAAGAGCGTGAGGCTCTTATAAAACAAAGCTTTAAAGATTTACATAATGGTAAATCTGTTGAAGAGATTAAATCTCAATTAAAGGATAAAGTGGGCTATATTACGATTGGGGAAGTGTCAAGGCTCCAACATGTGTTAATGGAAGAAGAAAATATCCAAGCACATGAGGCTACAGAAATTTGTTCAAAGCACCGGGAGATTTTCAAGGGTTTTATAGAAGATACGCTCAATCGTCACCCAGAAGAACAACCTGGACATCCTGTGTATACGTTTAATCTTGAAAATAGAGAACTTGAAAAGCTAGTAACTATAATCAAGGAGAATTTGCAAGCATTTGAAGCAGATGATCATAATGAAAATAGATTGAAGTTACTCGGTGATTGTAATCTTTTATTGGATATCAGAAAGCATTATGAACGAAAAGAACAGCTTCTCTTCCCATATTTAGAAAAATACGGCATATATGGCCCAACAAATATGATGTGGAAGATTGATGATTTTATTGTAGATGCAATAAAAGATGCTAAAAGAATGCTTACAGAATATGATGGGGATAAACAGTCAGTTGTGGAGGTTATAAACTTTTTTGCCGATCAAATAGACGAAATGATTTATCGCGAAGAAAATATTCTCTTTCCAATGTCGTTAAATAATTTAACAGAGGACGAATGGTTAAAAATTGCTCATGAAAGCGATGAAATCGGTTTTTGTTTAATTTCTCCGGAAGATTGGAAGCCTGAGCGAAGTGTGATAGATGACGAGCAAGTGACGTCAAAAGGATTTATTAAAATGGAAACGGGTATCCTGTCCCTTAAACAACTTGAATTACTTTTAAACCATTTACCGGTAGATATTACGTTTATTGATAAAGATGATGTCGTTCGCTACTTCTCAAAAGGAAAAGAGCGTATCTTTGCTAGGACGAAGGCTGTGATTGGCAGAACTGTTCAAAACTGCCATCCGCCTAGAAGTGTTCATGTCGTCGAAGATCTGCTAGATGACTTTAAAGCAGGAAGAAAAGATGTTGAAGATTTCTGGATCAAAGCAAAAGGCAAATATGTGTATATCCGATATTTTGCGGTCCGTGATGAGGATGGAGAATATATCGGAACGATGGAATTCTCTCAAAATATTGCTCCAATCCAGGAAATTGAAGGGGAAAAACGGATTTTATCATAGGAAAGTCAAAAATGCTGACAGCTCAATGTCAGCATTTTTTATGGTACTTTGACAATCTCTGTAAATGCAACTTCTTCTCCGTTGGCAATAAGAACGCCATGATTGTTTCCATTCAGTGTAACTTTTATTTCGTTCGTACCAGACGGTAAAATGTCCAGATGATAGTATTGCCCATATAAACGATTTACTTTCTTACCGTTCAAATAAATATGAGCATGCCCTTCATTGTAGGTGGGTTCCTCAGTACCAGCCTTCTTCGGTTTAAATGTAAAATTTTCAGTATGTATTTCTAATAACCATGTTCCGGAAGGGTCTTTTATAACTGAACCAGAAATGGTAGGAGCAAGATGTGAAGGAGGAATAATGATTTGGTTTTCTTGATGCATCATTTCATGGTTTCCAGCACTAAAGTGGCTGCTTTGATTATGAAAATATATCATCATTGATACAGTCCCAAAAATAACAAAAAAACTTATGAATCTATACATAGCCCCCTCCTCACTCAAGAACTAATAGGTGAATTTTGTTTATCTTTTCTTTGTTTAATTAGATAGCCAATTATGAACAACAATAATCCGGATGCAAGGAATGCTAAGTCGTAAGCTAAAGCGTTAGGGTCCCCAGGCTTGACACGATGAATTTGTAGGAGATGATGATTGATAATCCCCTCAACCAAATTGAACACGCCACCCCCGATTAAAAACCAACCAATGAGCAAACGAACTCCCTTTGATAGATTGCTTGGATTTCCTGCCAACCATAACAGTACACCACCAATGATAAGGGTGATTGTAACAGCAAAATGGAATAATCCATCGCTCATGATTTGTCCAGGCCGATCTGTTGCCATGTATACACTATGCCACTGTAATAACTGATGAAAAATAATCCCATCAAGAGCACCTAAAAATCCAAAACCAAAAATAAAACTTCCTGTATTAATCAGTTTTCTTCTAGTATTTGTAGTCACGATATGTCTCCTCTCTATCTTATTTAAACATTAATCCATTTTGTCCCTTTTGATAGATTTATAAACAGTAACCTAGTAGGAAACTACTATTTTGTTTTAAGAGAGAAGAAATCGTGCCCGATTGTCGGAGAGAGAGCAGTAAAGTGGAACGCAAGCGTCGGAATCGTACCCAATTGGCAGGTTCATTTCAAAAAAAGGTAACGTAAACAAAAAGCCCCTCAGCTCACACTCCAAAGCAAACAAAAAAAGAACCATCATTTCCATCTCTGAATGATTGGTTCTTATGTTTATTGCGGTATAAGTGATCTTTTTTCGTTTTTGTCAATCTTGTTTGCATGTCGATTCCTACAAATGGGCTTCTTCCGTTTTCAGGATTTCGTTTTCCCTCGCGTACAAGCTTCTCGCGCATTTTCTTAGCTTTTGATTTCGCCATCCTCTATCACCTCTCTGTATCAAATACGCCTTGGCGTGTTTGCGCCCGATTTTTTTAGGCCCACACGATGTGGGTCACAAAGACGTTGCCACAGGACGTGGCGTTCTTAGTCTTTGATCCTATGCTCGAAAAATTTCCTTTGAAAAATCGTGGCATCCGCCGTAGGCTTTAACTTTATTCAGTCGTTAGCTGAATAAAGTTAATTATTTACATCTCCAGTATACATGTTTTCTCACATTGCTTCCATTAGAAATTTTCAACTAAAATAGGCATACTCCCATACAGATGCAAATGCCCTGAATAGGATATAAACGACAACGAATTTGGGGAGGTGTCGGTATTGGCTGATGAGAAAGAAAAAGAAACCCGTGAGGAGCAGGAGTTCCAACGTACGGATGCTTGGGAATTCTTTTGGGGAAGAAGACCAAGGTCCGAAGAGGAAGAGATTGAAGAAGAGTAAAAAATTCCTGGTGCAACTTATAAAATAGGTCGCATGGATTGTTTTCATTCATGCGGTCTTTTTTTAATCTAAAAGTATGGCATAATAAGAGCAAGTATAATTCGGAGGATGTCCATGCAGGAACAAATAGTAGATCTTTTACTAAATTATGAGGCATATGCAGTAATCATAAGCTTCTTTCTAAATATAGTGATTAGCATATTTGGAGTTCTTCCAAGTGTATTTATTACTGCTGCTAATCTTCTTGTTTTTGGTGTTTGGAAAGGGACCCTTATTTCTTTTATCGGAGAGGCAATGGGTGCGATTGTGGCATTTTGGTTATACCGTAAAGGGTTTAAAAGGTTTATTGATAAGAAGAAACACAAACATTCGCTTATCGATAAACTGCTTTCCGCCAAAGGCAAAGATGCATTCGTGATGATTCTACTATTACGTTTGTTCCCTTTCATTCCTTCGGGGGTAGTTACCTTTACAGCAGCAATTGGTGAAGTGAGTTTTATCGTCTTTCTTTTCGCAAGCTCGCTAGGAAAGATTCCTTCCTTATTAATCGAAGCTTACTCTGTGCACAATGTCACTGCTGGAACAATGGAAGGGAAAATCATATTAACAGTCGTTTCAGTTGTTGGTATCTTGTATATTTGGGCTAAACTAGTAAGAAAGAAAAATACATAGAAATAGTTACATAGAAATGGGGTTGGACAGTAGATGCAAAAACAACGTATTTTAATTGTGGAAGATGAAGAGAAAATTGCAAGGGTATTGGAGCTGGAATTGACATATGAAGGCTATGAAACTGGAAAAGCCTTCGATGGTAGTACGGGGTTACAACTGTTTCTAGAAGAACAATGGGATTTGGTTCTACTAGATATCATGCTACCGGGCATTAGCGGAATCGAGGTGCTTAGACGCATTCGTGCTGCAAACTCAGGTACACCGGTAATTCTTTTAACTGCAAAAGACTCCGTAGAAGACAAGGTGTCTGGGCTTGATTTGGGAGCGAATGATTATGTAACAAAGCCTTTTCAAATAGAAGAACTGCTTGCGCGTATTCGAGTAGCACTGCGAAGTAATCCTAGTCATTCAACTTCCGGACAAGAACAAACGGATGACTGGTTAAGTGTGGGGGACCTAAAGCTTAATGAAGGAACTCATGAAGTCATTCGTAAAGACGATACAATTGAACTAACACCAAGAGAATTTGATTTGCTCGCTTATTTAATGAAACACCCAAAACAGGTGTTAAATCGAGAGCAACTTTTAAATGCGGTATGGGGCTATGACTATTACGGGGATACAAATATAGTCGATGTGTATATCCGTTATTTACGAAATAAAATGGATAAGCCATATGACGAGCCTTTAATTCACACTGTACGTGGCGTCGGCTATGTGATGAAGGAATCGAAATGAAACTAAGGACAAAGATCAATTTATTCACGGCTGTTTTGTTTATCATTTTGTTAATCTTAATTAATGTTGCCTCTTTTTTTACGTTTAGGCATATGATGTTCCAAAATGAATTAGAGCGAACACATGCCCAAACGGTACGAGCATTAAACGGGATATCCGAATCGGTTAATACAATCCCTGTACAGACCTTGCTTACTACATATATGCCGATTAATGGAATGCTTCGAGTATTGCATTCGGATGGCAAGGTCGGCCCAAGAGCATATGTGCCAGAGCAGAAAGTGTTAAAGGATTTTCCAACTTCCCATCCAAAGTCAGAGCGTAAACAAGTTGTTGATTATGATGGAAGACCATACGCATTTACTTCATTGCCAATCATTTGGCAAAATGGTGAAGTAGCAGAGCTTCAGATGGTGGAAGATTTATCACAGACAGCCGCCAACTTGAAAACATTAAGTCTTGTATTACTTGCAGTAACTCTGATTGCAACCATTCCCGTTATCGTTTCAACTAGGGTATTGAGTAATGTAATTACAAAGCCAATTACCGCGATGATTCAAACGATGCGAGAAATTCGAAAAAGTGGTCAATATAAAAGGATTGAATTAACAAACGAATCAAACGATGAATTGCATGAAATGGGTCAAACCTTTAATGAAATGATGGATTTATTAGAAGTAAACTATGAAAAACAGGAGATTTTTGTCTCAAATGCGTCTCATGAGTTGAAAACACCATTAACCGTTATTGACTCATACTCAAGCCTTTTAAAGCGAAGGGGACAGACAGACCCAAAGCTTTTTCAAGAAGCAGTGGATGCGATACAATCCGAAGCCATTCATATGAGGGAATTAACTCAGCAGCTGCTATTAATGGCAAAACATGATGAGCAATGGAAACTTCAGATGGAAAGCATTCCTCTACTGCAGCTAGTTGACGAATCGGTTACTTCTTTCCGAGAGGGCTACAAACGCGATATTTCAATCTTTGTGGAAGAAGAATCTATTGTGAAAACAGATAAGCAAAAACTAAAACAAGTTTTTTATATTTTAATGGAGAATGCTCTAAAATACAGCGAAAAACCTGTGATTGTAGTGATTGGTAAGGAACGGAATCAATCAAGCATTAAAATTATAGACCAAGGGATTGGGATTCCGTCACAGGATGTTGGAAAAGTGTTTGATCGTTTTTACCGTGTTGATAAAGCTAGAGCGAGAAAAACAGGGGGCTATGGTCTAGGACTTTCACTAGCAAAGGAATTGGCAGATGCAATCGGGGCAAAACTCGTTCTCGAAAGTGTTGAAGGGGAAGGCACAACAGCCAATATTCTGCTATCCAATGAGGATTCTCATTAATTTCTCATAAAATGCGGGTATTATAGTAGATAAAACGAAATCAATGGAGTGATTGCAATGAAAAAAGGAACACTTCCTAAAAGTCTACTGGCTGTAGCAGGTATTTTAATTGCAACTTTTGTGATCTGGCAGCTAACAAAGACCTTTACATCTGCAGAACCTTTAACTGAAAAGGATGCCACCCGCCTTGTGGAAAAGATGTATAGCGGTGAAAACACAGAAGTGAGCCGAGAAGGTGACGTTTATAAAATTAAATTTGAAATAGAATCTGGTATTTATGAAATAGACGTTAATCGGAAATCGGGTGACGTTACTAACCTCACTCAAATTTCACATGAACCTCGGGAAAAAACAGAGACTGAGATTCGAGAGATATTAGCCAAAGAGAAGGCCGGAGAAATTAAAACGATTGAAAAGAAGAATGAACAAGATAAGGCCTATTATTATGCAACTGTCACAAAAGGCGAAACAGAAGCAACTTATAAATTAGAAACAAAAACAGGTAAGATCGTGGATGTTGTAGAAAATAAGCAGCAACCGCAGAATCCACCAGAAACTACGCCAAATACACCAGATAAACCAAATACACAAGAGCCACCAATAAAGACAGCACAACGTATTACTGAGCAACAGGCAATTGAGCTTGCTCTTAAAGTTGTAAATGGTGCTGTGGATGATGTTGAACTAGAAGAAGAAGCGGGCCAGCTCCACTACTTTATTGAAATCGAAGATGCCCAAGAAGAAGAATTCACCGTACAGGTTCATGCAATCTCCGGTGAAGTCAAAGCGATTGTGTCAGAGGATTAATTCTTAGAAACTCTCACATATTTCTCATCAATTTCTCATTTTATTATCTGAGTTTCCTCATTTTCATTGTCTATGATGAAGATAGTTCAAATAAAGGAGGAAACAAAAATGAAGAAAAAACTTGTGGTATTAGGAATTATTGGTGCAGTTGTATTAGGAGGAGCAGTTGGAGTCGGTGCATTTGCAAAGGAAGCTGAGGTTCCATCTAAACAAGCTGAAGAAATTGCGTTGCAAGAAGTAAAAGGAGCACATGTTGAGAAAGTTGAGCTAGAGCGCGAGAATGGAGAGCTTGTTTATGAAGTTGAGCTTGAGGGCACATATGATGACGATGTAGAGGTAGTAGTCAATGCAACCACTGGTAAAGTAGTGAGAGTAGATGATGATCGCGATGATGACGATGACGATCGAGTTACTTCTCAACAATCCGTTTCATCAGTAAAGATTTCTAAAGAACAAGCGATTTCGATTGCAACAAAAGATACACCAGGTAAAATTGTAGAAATCGAGTTAGATGATGATAACCATTATGAAATTGAAATGATATATGAAGGAAAAGAAGTCGAAATGGAAATTTCTGCAGTAGACGGAACGATTTTAAAAAAGGAAATAGATGACCTTGACGACAATGACCACGACAACGATGATGACGATGACAAAAACTAATATTAAAAACAAATGAGGCCAGGACGATCCTGACCTCTTTTTTTCATTACACATTTTCCTCAAAAACATCCGTTACATCATGTGGACCGTACGATTGATTTGATGGGATGACTAACGTGATGCCTGCAGCAGGGTAATAAGAAGAAGCGAAGCTCACTCCAGGATCATACCCCATCACATGATATTTATAAATCTCAGAATCTCTTTTAGAAATCCATACTCCATAGCCATAAAACTCGTCGTCCTCAGCATGTACGTGAGGTTTTAAAAGCAGGTTAGTTGTTTCCTTGCTTACCAATTTATAGCCCAAGAGAGCATCCCATAATTTTATCATGTCAGGTGCAGTGACAAATGCTCCACCATCTGATCCGCCCTTAATCGGAATGGAGTACATATTTGTTCGCCATGTTCCATCTTCTTCGTTATCGATATACCCAATTGCCGTATTATTTGGAAGATTATCGAGAGGAAAATATCCTGAGTCTACCATTCCAGATGGTTTAAAAATATTTTCAATCACATAATCTGTAAATGATTTACCCGTTTTTTGCTCAATGATTAACCCTAATAAAATATAGCCGGCGTTGTTATAGTGAAATCTTTCACCAGGTTCAAACATCATACTGCTATTCTGGAACAAAGGAAGAAAATCCTTCAGTCCGCGGATTAAGTACATCGGATTTTCCTTCCAAAGTTCCTCAAAATCATCCATAACGGCTTCATCAAAATAATCAGGGACACCGGAAGTATGAGTTAACAAATGGTCTACGTTTATATTCTCAGCAAAGTAAGGAAATTCAATGTTCAAGCAATCTTTTAATCTTGTATCAAATGTTACTAAACCTTTTTCAACAAGTTGACATACCGCAATGGCGGTAAAAAGCTTGCAACCAGAGGCGATTCCAAACCTTGTATTGATTTTGTTTTCAAGTTCTTCAGCTCTATTTGAATAACCGTACGCTGATTGAATCGTTACTTCATCGTGTTGTTTTGCAAGAACAACTCCTGAAAACTTACTTTGGTTACAAGAGTCATTTATTTTACTGTTTAAAGTTGAATTTAATGTATGCATTCATTAACTCCTTATTCGTATTCCAATTGGCTCTTGTGACAAACAACAATTATATTCAGGGACTCTATTAAATACTACCATAAATTTCTAGTTATTTGTCGGAAGAATATACAAAAAGACAGCGTCATTTTTTAAAAAGATGAGTAATATTTATACCTCGAAGTAAAATATAGTAAGTGGGGATGAGTATAAGGAGGAGAATACATGACCTATCTATTGCTATTAGTTGGATTTGCATTATTAATAAAAGGTGCGGACTATTTTGTTGAAGGTTCCTCTAAAATTGCTGGACTTCTTAACGTTCCTCCGATCCTCGTCGGGCTTACCATTGTTGCGTTCGGAACGAGTTCACCAGAAGCAACGGTAAGTATTATTGCGGCTATCGAAGGCAATGCCGATGTGGCAGTTGGAAATGTAGTCGGAAGTAATATCTTTAATATCACATTCGTCGTTGGGATAACTGCCATGATTAACCCGCTGAAAGTAGAGAATGCTACGATTCGAAAAGAAATTCCATTTACATTTTTGGCTAGTATTGCCCTATTTGTAATGATGGGTGACCTGGCTTTACAAAATGCAACTGTTAATACCATTTCTCGGACTGAAGGAATCCTCCTCCTCCTCTTTTTTAGTGTATTTTTGTATTATATTATTGAGGTGGCAAGAAATAATCGTAATTCTGTAGTGGCTGAAACGACAGATAAAAAATGGGGCAAAAATAGTGCTTTCACACTCGGTGGCTTAGCAGCAATCATTTTTGGTGGAGATTTGGTGGTAGATAACAGCATTAAAATCGCCTACTCCTTTGGAATGAGTGAAACATTAGTGGGCTTAACCATTGTAGCGGTTGGAACTTCCTTGCCAGAACTTGTGACATCTGTTACCGCAGCCATTAAGAAACAAAGTGAAATAGCGTTAGGAAACATCGTTGGAAGCAATATCTTTAACATTTTCTTTGTACTCGGTGCTTCTTCAGTTATTTCACCATTACCGGTCGATGGAAAAATTCTTGTCGATGTCATATTAATGCTTATTTTAACAATCGTCCTATTTGTATTCTCTCGAACAGAATTCAAAATTGCTAAATCTGAAGGAATTGTCCTTGCCGTTGCATACATCGCCTATATGGTATTTATCATTTTAAGAGGTTAAAAATAATTCACCGCGCAATGCGGTGTTTTTTTTATTAAAATGTATAGATTATTAGAAGGGAAATATGTAAACTAAAATAATAAAGTAGTTAACAATCTGAACTCATTATTTCCAAACAGGGGGGATGCTGATGTACAAGCTGAGGGGCCACTATCTTTTTTGCCTATTAGGTTATAGGGGAATGGGTTATTCCAGGGAGTACGTGGAAAATATGACGATTGTTCACCAGACTCTTAGAAACAACCCAAGGACACTTATTCAAATTGTAAAAGGTCCAGATCATCTATGTGAAAAATACCCGAACACTGGTGAATACCACTGCCAAAATGCGTCCATCTTCGAAAGGGATGCTATGATTCTAGAAAAAATGAGACTTCGAGTCGGACAAATTTTAAGATGGGAAGACATTGAAACTAGAATCCAAAAGCATGTCATTCCTTCAGACATTCAAACAGTGTGTGAATCTTGCTCATGGCGCTACTATGGCGTTTGTGAAGAAGGGATAAAAGGAATGATTGAAGGTAAAGGTCTACGAGAGGTCAAATAAAGCAACAAAAAAATGCCTAATAAGGCATTTTTTAGATTAAGTAAATAATTAAGAAATATCCCATCATAATGCAAAGCCCCATTGGCACTCCGAACTTTGCCCACTCCTTACTTGTAATTTCTAATTTCCCTGCTGCGATAATATTAGGGATATTCCCAGGAATAAGCATTCCACCACTTATCAATAATCCTAGAAGTATCGATTGAATCGTAAAATGGTCCATCGCTGGACTGATTTCGGCGGCTGCTAGAGTAGCATTATCAAGAATGGCGGAAATCATATTTAGCCAGTAAAGAAGTAGCGGGTCAAGCCCGATGAAATAACGATTGATCATTGGTTCAAAACCTGCACCTAATAAGGTTAGCCCCATGACGAAAAAATAGATCTTTAACGCTCGTACAAGAATTTCCTCGTATGTTTCAAGATTTGATTCCTTTCCAATCGTTGCTTTTTTTCGATTTGGCGGCTCGACAACAAGGGTGGCCAATATACCGAAAAGGAGGAGAGCTGCAAATATCTGAGGGCCGATTAGGCTTATTAAAAAGAAAAACTCTTCATTAAGCTTACTAATCGCAATCGTTGATAAAGGTTCCCCAATGGGTGTTAGCGCCGCGCCCATTCCAATTGAAAAACAGGCAATTATCACGAATCGAATCATAGATGCACGTTCGAGTTTAAGTGAAGAGGCAACCAAAACAAGTACAAGTGCTGCGATGATGGCCGTTATGATACTTGAAATGAGCCCTAGGATAATGACAACTAATCCAATAAATAAGCGGAATGGGATTCTTCGGCTCAGTCCAACGATGGATCTTTGTAATGGTGTATGAAACCATTTGAATAGCAAACCAGCTATAAAAACAGCTAAAGTGATCTTGATGGGATCAACTGCTGCCCGTATAAAAAGCTGACTGTTAAAAACACCACCGACAACCGCAGCAAGCAGCCCCATTGCAAAAAGAAATAACTCTAGGTTTTTCTCAACAATCCTGACCGAGAATGGCAAAAATAGAACGAAGATAAGAATTACTAACAGTCCGATAATCATTCACATTACCTCAACTTTTCATATTTTAGTACGCCTAGGAGCAAGTATTATATTCATATGCAAAAATCGGACAAACTTGCTAATCAATTTGTTACTTATTTAATAGTGTTATTTTTGATTTCGAGAATAGTGGAAAGAATAATGGACATCTCTCTAGGTTAGAGGGCTGTTTTTTTATTGACTTTTTGGATAGTCGGAATTATAGTTAATCATGTTAATAGTTAAAGTGTTTAACTATTAAATGATTGAATCTTATTTTGTGAGGTGACAGTGAAATATGGCTAAAACAAATATTAAGGAATTGGTTGATTTATATGTTGATGTTTCGTTTTCAGTGAATACCATTGCGGATTCGCTTGTGAAGGAACAGCTCGGAACCGAACTTACCAATGAACAGCATTATACACTTCGCTACATAAATAAAGTAGGTTCGTGTACATCAACCGAACTTGCAGAGGTTTTTGAAGTGAAAAAAAGTGCAATTACTGCCATCATAAATCGCCTTTTTGAGAAAGGGTTAATTGATAGAACACGCGACGAGAATGATCGACGACTTGTCTATCTAACTTTGTCAGACAGAGGGGAGAAACTGTTTTTAAAGACAGAGGAGCGAGTTAATAACCTTGTCGAGTCTATTATTGGTGAATTTTCTGAAGAAGAAATCGTTCAATTCTTAAAAACGTATGAAAAGCTTAATGGAATCCTTCAAAAGATAAAACAGAACAAGGTGGTGGAATAAGTATGAATTTTATTATAAAACGGAAATGGTTTGTCCTTATCGCATGGGTAGTTGTTGTAGCAGGATTATTCCTGGCAGCTCCGAATATGGGAGACCTTGTGCGTGAAAAAGGCCAGATAACTGTACCCGATGAATATTCATCCTCCATTGCAGGTCAAATTTTAAATGATGCACAGGCCCAAGAGGGTGGAGGAGATGAAACACAGGTGGCCCTTGTGTTTCATGATAAAAAGAAGTTAACAGATGACGAAATCAAAGAAGCTGAAAAAGCAATCCAACTTCTTGAAGAGAAGAAAGAGGAAATCGGAATTACTGAAATTCTTACTCATTTTAATGAGGAAACACTAAAGGAACAGCTTGTTTCAGAGGACGGAAAAGCAATCCTTGCCTCTGTAACAGTTAGCTGGAATGACCGGGAGCCAAAAGAGGTCAGCGATGCTTTATATCAAGCCATTGAAGATGTAAAGGTTGACCATTATTATACGAGTGAATGGCTCATTAGTGAAGATCTCGTGACTAGTTCACAAGAAGGTTTGAAAAAGACTGAAGGTATTACGGTTGTTTTTATTCTTGTCGTTCTTTTACTTGTGTTTAGATCTCTCGTAGCACCGATTATTCCACTTGTGACAGTTGGGTTTACTTATCTTGCGTCACAATCGATTGTTGCGATGTTAGTTGATAAATTTGATTTTCCAATTTCAACTTATACACAGATATTCCTAGTCGCTATCTTATTTGGAATTGGAACAGACTATTGTATTTTGCTTTTAAGTCGATTTAAAGAAGAACTATCACAACGAGAAAGCTTAACAGAAGCAATTGTTGAAACGTATAAAAATGCTGGTCGTACAGTATTTTTCAGTGGAGTTGCCGTCATGATTGGCTTTGCTGCAATCGGGTTTTCTCAGTTCATCTTATACCAATCAGCTGTGGCTGTAGCGGTAGGTGTTGCAATTTTACTAGTTGCATTATTCACGGTCGTCCCATTCTTTATGGCCGTTTTAGGTAAAAGATTATTCTGGCCATCTAAGCAGAATTTAGAATATGGAGATAGTAAAATCTGGGCAGTTGCTGGAAGATTTTCATTAAGTCGCCCACTCTTATCTCTATTAATTGTTGCTGCAATCATTGCTCCATTCTTATTTGTGTATGATGGAGAGCTATCTTATAACTCATTAGAAGAATTAAGTGGAGATGTAAACTCGATTAAAGCATTCAATGCGATTTCGGATAGCTTCAGACCTGGTGAATCCATGCCAACTCAAATCGTCTTGAGAAATGACGAGGCAATGGACTCCACAGAGTATATCGAATTAGCCGAAAAAATCAGCCGTGAAGTGGAAAAAGTGGACCTGGTTGACTCTGTTCGCTCTGTCACAAGACCAACTGGTGAACCAATTGAAGATTTATTCGTTGCAAATCAAGCTAAAACTCTTGAGGAAGGTCTTGGTGAAGGAAAAGACGGACTAACTCAAATCAAAGACGGGCTTGAAGAGGCTGGTAGTGAACTTGCAAAATCAGAGCCAGAGCTTAAAAACGCCACTGATGGAATCGGTGAATTAATTACTGGAACCAATCAAGTAAAATCTGGATTAACAGAGATCCAAACAAACCTTTCAAAAATCGAGTCAGGTATCCGTAGCGGAACAGCTGGAATCGATACGATGATTGCTGAAGTTGACAAAGCAAAGGCTGGATCAGAAGAATTATTAAACTATTATAATACGAAACTATTAGTAGGTTATAAAGAGGCGCAAAGTGGAATTGCCGGTTTGCAAACGGGCTACACTGAAATAGCAAATGCCCTCCAACAATTAACCACTGGTGTGAACCAGCTAAATAAAGGTGGATTTGCTTATCTAGAAGGCTACTATATTCATGCAGAGAGTGGCCAAAGTATTGCTGGTGATGATGTATATAAAGGAATGAAGCAATCCTTGCAAGGGATCCCACAATTATCAACGGGGATTCAAGAACTAAATGGTCATCTTTCGGAAGTAAATACCGGAATGACGCAAGCTAATGCAGGATTTGAACAATTGCTCAAAGAACAAGCAGCGCTTCCAGCTGGTCTTGAACAGTTAATTGCTGGTTTGGAAGAACTAAAAGGTGGACTTGTCCAAGCGGCAAATGGCCAAGGTCAAATCGTTCAAGGAATGCCACAAATTACAAATGGCCTAACAGGAATTAATGATGGCCAACAGCAGCTCCTTGATGGATTCGGAAGTCTAGGTGGTCAATTAACACAATTAACGGATGGACTGACTCAAAGTGCTGATGGTCTAGAACAGGTTTCGGATGGATTAGGATCAGCTCAAGTATATTTATCAAATCTCTCAAACTCTGAAGAATTAAATGCTTTTTATATGCCAGAAGAAGTCCTTGAGAGTGAAGATTTCGCACAAGTCCTTGACGTATACATGTCAAAAGATCGTAAAGTCATGACATTAGATGTCATCTTTGAATCGAACCCATATTCCAACGAAGCAATGGCACAAATCGAGGAAATCGAAGCAGCTGTTACAAGAGCAACAAAAGATACCAAGCTTGAAAATGCAGATGTCGCCCTTGGTGGTATTACAAGTACCAATACCGATTTAAGTAAAATGTCTGAACAAGATTATTCACGTACAATCGTGCTAATGTTTATTGGTATTGCGCTTATCTTAATTTTCTTGTTCCGTTCGTTAATCATGCCACTTTATCTAATAGGTTCATTAATTTTGACTTATTACACATCAATGGCCATTAATGAAGTTATTTTCGTCAATATTCTCGGATATTCCGGAATCAGCTGGGCGGTACCATTCTTTGGATTTGTCATCTTAGTTGCACTTGGTGTCGACTATAGTATTTTCCTAATGGATCGCTTCAACGAATACCGTGATATTCCAGTAGCAGAAGCAATGCTTCTTTCCATGAAGAAAATGGGTACTGTTATTATCTCAGCAGCTATCATTCTTGGAGGCACATTTGCAGCCATGATGCCATCTGGAATGCTCTCCTTGCTCCAGATTGCATCGATTACACTCGTCGGTCTGATGTTATACGCATTTGTGATTCTGCCATTATTTATCCCAGTTATGGTCAAAAACTTTGGCATCGCCAACTGGTGGCCATTCAAACGACCAACCAATTAATCAAAAAACGAGGCTCCCTGTTTTAGGGGCCTCGTTTTTTTGAATGCAATTTACTGTCACTAACTAAAACTACATTTCTCCTGCATGGTACAATGATTGTACTAGACACAGTGGAGGTACAAGATGCATTTCATACAAATGGGCTCTCTAGCCATCATGACAAAATGGGTCATCCTTGGAGTTGGCATCATCGCAGGCCTTATCATAGCACGGGTTTGGTTAGCAAAAACAACAACATCTGATAATACCAAAAGCATTATCAATCTACTCACTAATGGCATTTTCATTGGCTTTTTAGCGTGGAAGGGAAGTTTATTCCTTTTAGAGCCAGCACTCGTCATAAAAAGTCCGATGTCTTTACTCTATTTTACCGGAGGAACAAAAGGATTAGCGATTGCAGTTGTTATAATAGTACTCTATTTTCTATATCACATAAAAAAGAGGACTGTAACGACATCGCATCTCATTCGATCAGTGCTTATTGTGAGCTTCACAACCGCTATGCTCTATGATTTTCTAGCGCTATTTTTCCTTCACGATGACAGTGTTTTTCATTTTATAAAATCAATGTGTGCATTCTTTCTTTTATTGTTGACACTCTATAATAAAGGACAACAAAAAAAGGAAGTGCTTCATGAGATGAAAAAAGCAGCGTTAATCGTTGGTTTAACAGGACTTATTGTGTGGACGGTCAATAGCAATATGTCTTTCGCTACCCCGAAAGAAGATGTAAAAGCAACTGAGGTTGAAGTTGGAATTTCTGAAGGACAATTGGCACCTGATTTTACCTTAAAAACAACAAGTGGAGAAGAAATGAAGCTATCAGAGTTTAGAGGGAAGAAAGTTATTTTAAACTTTTGGGCAAGCTGGTGCCCACCATGTAAAGCGGAAATGCCACATATGGAAGAATTTTATGTAGAAAATAAAGAATCCAATGCTGCGCTGTTATCGGTAAATCTAACAACTGCAGAGAAAAAGAGCTCGGACGTTGCGAAATTTGTGGATGAATATGGGCTAACCTTTCCAGTCCTACTTGATGAGGAAGGAAATATTGGACAAATCTATCAAGCTTACGCGATTCCGACAAGTTATTTAATTGATTCCAAGGGCATCGTCCGGAAAAAAATTGTCGGGCCGATGGATAAGGAAATGATGACATCTTTAATTAATAGTGTGAATTAAAAAAGAAAAGTGATCTGATCACTTTTCTTTTTTTTCGCCCTGATTTTGAATGAGTTCGTCCACTAAGTTTTCAGCAGCACGTCGATAAAATTGGCTAGCTGTAATAAAGGATAGAATCAAAAGCACCTTTTTCAGATGTTCATCCTCGGAAGCGCCAATTTCTTCTGACACATCCTTCATCTTTGTATCGACATCTTCTTTGAATTCAGTTGCATTTTTTTTATAGAGAGCAAGATAGCTCTTATAAAATTCTTCGAGCTCGAACGCTTCATCATTCATGATTCTTTGATTTACACCATCAAGTGTTGCCTTGATATCATTGATGGATAGCCCACCTTTTAGTTGGTAAATCAAACTTAATAAAAGTAAATGTTCTCTCGAATACTTTTTGTTTTTAATCGGAATCAGCAATTTACCTTTTGCGTAATTGTTGATCATGGTTTTCGTAAGGACCTTTTCATCCTCATTTCTTTTTGTGGGGCTAAACGTATTTTCAAAGAGTTGGATGACCTGGTCCATGTATAGATCAATTTGTGGAATGTCCTCTAAAAAAATATTTTTATCAACATCTATATTCATGGTTATGACCTCATTTATAACGATTTTATTTGTTACCTAGTTTACTCTATAACTATCAGAAAGTAAATGTTGACTACATGGTGAAATGTGTATATGATTATAAGTAGTATTAAGAACTACATATAATAGTATCCTTAATGAATTCAATTAAAATAGATGAGCGGTGATAAATATGAAAATTGTATGTTTTGGTGATAGTTTAACTAGAGGTGTTTCTTTTGTAAAAGGTCGCATGCGAATCTTGAAAGAAAATTATCCTGCATTTTTACAGCAATTTGCTTCTGATCACATCACTGTTATAAATAAAGGTGTCTTTAATGATAATTCCGATTTATTGTTATCCCGAGTTGAAAAAGATGTGGTTGCCGAACACCCTGATTACGTAATCATAAATATTGGTGGCAATGACTGCAATTTTAAATGGGATGAAGTGGCTAAGAATCCTGAAGATGAGCATCAGCCAATTGTGCCAATTGAACGATATATGGAAAACCTAAAAAAATTAATTCAACGAATCCAAGAAACGAATAGTATTCCTATTTTGATGACCTTACCACCACTTGACCCTGTTAGGTATTACAAGCTGCTTGCTCAAACGTATGGAAGCTCAATTAGTCATTGGATTAGTCTTCAAGGAGGCATCGAACACTGGCACGGTCTCTATAATCGCAGCTTGAATAGCTTAGCTGAGCAATTAAATGTCTTAAAAATTGATGTGCGTACAGCCATGAAACATGCTGGGAATTTGAATGATTTTATTAGTGATGATGGGATTCATTTGACAGGTGAAGGCTACAAAACAATGAGTAGTGCCATTTTCTCTTCTTTAGTGAAAACAAAATAAAAGGACTATGCCACTTGTATAATAGGTGGCATTTTTCTATTCAAAATGGAATACAACAAGAGTAATGTGAAAAACTGTATATCAATGGACATAAGCAAATAGGAAAGCTAAGATAAAAACATGAGAATGAGTAAAGGTAGATGAAAACAAATGAACTATTATAAATCTGATTACATACTTACGATGAAGGATATTGTTCGTGAGGGACATCCCATTTTAGCTGAGAAAACAAAAGAGGTTCCTGTACCGCTTGCAGAAGAGGACAAGGAATCCCTGATTAGCATGATGAATTATATAAAAAACAGCCAGGACCCAGCGCTTGCGAAAAAGTACGGGTTACGACCTGGGGTTGGTTTATCTGCAAACCAAGTTGGTCTCAATAAGCGTATGTTTGTCGCCTATTTTACAGACTTTGATGACAAATTGCATGAATACCACGTAGTGAACCCGAAAATTGTGAGTCATTCGGTATCCATGACTTATTTGCCCGAAGGAGAAGGATGTCTATCGGTCGATCGCCCGGTAGAAGGCTATGTTCCTAGGTATGAAAAAATTAAAGTGAAAGCATATGATATCAATGGTCAGGAATTTACTCTTCGTTTAAAAGGCTATGCCTCTATCGTCTTTCAACATGAAATCGACCATCTAAATGGAATCATGTTTTACGATCATATCAACAAAGAAAATCCATTTAAGCTTCCAGAAAACGTAGAAATCAAGAGCCTCTATTAATACAATTAGTAATTCCAAAGAATTTTGGAGGGATAGGCGTGAAATATAATTTTGATGAATCAATCAATCGATTGCAAACGAATTCGGTAAAGTGGGATGAGGTAGAGAACCTTTTTGGGGATAAAGAGATGCTTCCGATGTGGGTAGCAGATATGGATTTTAAATCGCCACAGCCGGTCATCGATGCCTTAATAAAACGAGCTGAGCATGGAATTTATGGCTATACTACAAGACCTGACGCCTATTATGATGCAACAGTAGGCTGGATGAAACGACGTCATAATTGGACGATTGAAAAGGATTGGATTACTTTTTGTCCTGGTGTAGTCCCAGCTCTACATATTATTGTTCAAAACTTTACTAGCCCTGGCGATAAAATCTTAATACAGCCACCTGTTTACTATCCGTTCATGAGCGTAATCGAAAAGAATGGACGGGAAATCGTCAATAATCCGCTACAATTTGAAAATGGTCGTTATACCATGGATTTTGATGACCTTGAGAAAAAAATTGATTCAAATGTAAAAATGATTATTCTTTCAAATCCACATAATCCGGTCGGACGTGTGTGGACAAAGGATGAATTGACAAAGTTAGGTGAAATTTGTTTGAAGCACAATATCCTTGTTGTTTCGGATGAAATTCATTTTGACCTCGTTTATAAAGGGAATGTGCATACACCATTTGCTGCGATCTCTGCTGAATTTGCTGAGCATTCTATTACATGTACGGCACCTAGTAAGACTTTTAATCTTGCGGGGTTAAAAACATCAAATATCATCATTCCGAACAAAGAGTACCGCGAGAAATTTACGAAAGCCGTCGAGGACGCCTTCATTAGTATGACCAATACATTTGGAGTAACCGCCCTTATTGCTGCCTATGAAGAAGGGGACGAATGGCTTGATCAACTCATGGAATACTTACAAGGAAACCTAGATTTCCTTAAAGAATATATTCATACCCATATTCCAGAGGTAAAAGTAATTGAACCTGAAGCAACTTATCTCGTGTGGCTGGATTGTCGACAGCTTGGCCTAGAAGCCAAAGAACTAGAGCATGTCATTCAAAAACAAGGTAAAGTCGCATTTGACGAAGGCTATATTTTTGGAAAAGAAGGAGAAGGCTTCACCAGAATCAACATAGCCTGCCCAAGAGCTTTATTAGAAGAAGGTTTGAAACGATTTAGCCGAGCAGTTAAGTATAGGTAAAGAAAAAAGCTTGAAGGTCATTAAAAACCTTCAAGCTTTTCTTGTTTAGTATTCAGGATTAAATGTTTCCTTTTCCTTACGTACTAAGCAAAGAATTCCTGCAATGAGGTATAGAATACTTGCAATAATGGAGATTAGGAATGTTGCAAGTGTGGTAAGTACAGCTACCACAATTAATAGAATTCCTGCTGCTTTTGGGTGCTTATTCCCTTTAAGAAGAAATAATGATACAACTCCGAGTATGATGGCTAAAATACTTACAATAATGAAATACCAACCACCGGATGTTACCATATCTGTAATGATTCCCATATCGACTCCTTCAAGAGTTGGATCTTCAGCAGCGATGCTCTCCATTTCTTGTGTGAACTCATTATTGTCACCAAGACCTACAAACATAAATCCAAATAAAGTTAAAAATACAAAGAAACAAGCTCCAATAATCGTTAAAACAAATTCACCAGTACGTTTCATTCATAGTTCCCCCTTAAAAAATGTTTCATTTTGATTGTACTATACAGTGTATAGTATGCAATCCGATTTTCTTCCTAATCCTCTCCAAAATTGGAATTAGTTTATTTACGAAAAAAGAGAAAAAAGGTTTCAAAATGGTGTAATTAATTTTTCAGGCGATATACGCATATAAAAATAATAATTTAATACTTATTATTACAATCGTATTAAAGGAATATTAAAAAAATTTTGCAAACAGTAGACAATTTATGTTAACCTAGAATTATAGGTGTTTAAATGGTAAATATACCAAATTAATCCAAAGTAGTAGTTTGGTAGTAAACCTCGTTCTAAGAGGGTCTACATAAAAAATAAATATTTAGGGGGAATGCAAATGCTGAAGAAGTACTCATTTCTAACTTTGCTGCTAGCATTGGTTTTACTCATTGCTGCATGTAGCAGTGATAACACGAATGGTGACGACAAGGATGAAGGAGGCGATAGCAGCGCTGAATCTGGGACAATCGATCTTCTCATGGGTACAGGTAGCCAAGGAGGGACCTATTTTCCACTTGGTGCCGAAATGGCGAATGTTTGGAACAAGAATATTGACAACGTGAACGTAACATCAACTGAATCAGGTGCTTCTGTTGAGAACCTTGCAAAAATTTCAAATGGTGAATTTGACCTTGGAATGACAGTTAATTTACCTGCTTATAATGCGCTTAATGGAACTGGTGATTTTGAAGGTAAGAAAGTTGAAAACTTCGCATTTATTGGACATATTTATCCAGAAGTTCTTCAAATCATTACACGTGAAAGCACTGGTGTTGAGACAATTGCAGATTTGAAAGGAAAGAGAATTGCGATTGGACCTCCAGGAAGTGGAACGCAAACTGCAACAAAAGCGGTCTTAGCAGCTTATGGGATCAACGATGGCGATTATGAGGCATACCAAGAAGGATTCGGTGATGCAAAATCGAAACTACAAGACGGTACGATTGATGCTTCATTCGGACTACTTGGCCTGCCAGATGCAGGTATTGACGAGCTTCAAGCCTCAGTTGGCGATGTGAAGTTCTTAGAGGTAACAGGTGATGAATTAACAACGGTAGAAGAAACAAGTGGATACACTGGCTATAAAATTAAAGCAGGTTCTTACGAATGGTTAAAAGAGGATGCGAATGTTGTATCCGCATACGCTGTTCTTGTTGCAAATACAGACACAGTGGATGATGAATTAGCTTACCAACTTGCAAAAGTCATGCTTGAAAAGGCAAGTGAAAATACACATGCTCAAGCAGCCCACATGACAAAAGAAAACGCACTTAGTGGATTAGGAGATTTACCAATTCATCCTGGTGCAGAAAAGTACTATAAAGAAGTTGGAATACTAGATTAATATCTTAAAAGAAGAAGGGCTTAACACTATGTGTTCTAGCCCTTTTTTTCACAAGGATTACTTTTATTAATTCAATTAATCATCAAATAAAATAGATTTCACAGGTGGTGGTAAGAATGAAATGGTGGAAGAAAAAGGAGATGAGGGATTCGAACGAACCTACTCAAAATAAAGAAAGTGTATCGGCAGAAGAGATTCTAGAAAAATACGACCGGGAAAGTACCTATCGAAGGAATCTTGGGAAATGGAAATGGATTGTTCTCATCTTGGCTGTTGGCCTGACGGTATTTCATCTTTATACAGGGTATCGCGGTGCCTTTGAAGCTCGAATACAGGGTCCAATACATTTAGGGACAGCATTGGGATTAATCTTTCTGCTATATCCAATTAAAAAGGGACTTCATCGTAAGCAAAAAGGAATTCCTTGGTACGATGTGATTCTAGCCATTATTTCACTAGGTGTTGGCTATTATAATGTTATTTTCTATGAGGAATTGGTGTCAGAACGGATTGTATTCGGATATACAACTCCAGATTTTATTGTTGGAACACTAGGAGTATTACTAGTTCTTGAAGCGGCGAGAAGATGTGTTGGCCTTCCGATTGTCATCGTATCGAGTGTGGCCATTCTTTATGCATTGTATGGAAACTTGATTCCTACGAAACTATTTGCTCACCGAGGTTTCTCTTGGAATACATTAGTTACTGATTTGTATTTAACGACAAAAGGTATCTATAGTACACCAATCCAAGTTTCCTCGACATTTATTTTTCTATTTTTATTATTTGGTGTCATGTTAATTCGAACTGGTGTCGGACAATTCTTTAATGATATTGCGTTTGCGATCACTGGTCGTTTTACGGGTGGTCAAGCAAAAGCAGCAGTTGTAGCAAGTGCCATGCAGGGGATGGTTTCTGGTAGTTCTGTAGCCAATACAGTTGGTTCCGGTTCGTTTACGATTCCAATGATGAAGAAAGCAGGCTATAAACCAGAGTTCGCGGCAGCAGCTGAAGCCTCAGCATCAACGGGTGGTCAAATTATGCCTCCAATCATGGGAGCAGCCGCATTTATCATGGCTTCCTATACAAATATCCCATATAGCCAAATTATGTTGGTTGCAATTATCCCGGCTGCCCTTTATTTTCTAGGCGTATTCTTTGGTGTTCACTTCGAATCTAAAAAGATTGGAATTGTGGGGGTTCCCAAGGAGACTTTGCCTAAAGCAAAGAAGTTAATGCTTGAACGTGGCTACCTATTGCTGCCTCTTATCGTTATTTTTTACACATTACTGACAGGAAAGACGCCAATGCGTGCTGCATTGCTTGCGATTCTAGTCTCATTTTTAGTGAGTCTTGTTCGTAAAGATACAAGAATGTCGTTAAAAAGTGTTATTAAAACACTTGAGGAAGGTGCAAGAGTTGCTTTGCCGGTTATCGCAGCGTGTGCGTCTGCGGGGATTATTGTTGGAGTAGTTGTTCAAACAGGTCTTGGTGGACGTATTGCTGATGGTATTATTGCGTTGGGTGGAGGAAGCTTAATCCTTACTTTGTTCTTTACCATGATTGCTTGCTTAATCCTTGGAATGGGTTTGCCAACAACAGCAAACTATGTTGTTACAGCTACAATGGCTGCTCCCGCATTAATCCTTGGGTTAGATGTACCAGTACTCGCGGCTCATATGTTTGTCTTCTATTTTGGAATCGTAGCAGACATTACTCCTCCGGTTTGCTTAGCCGCCTATGCAGGGGCTGGCTTAGCAAGGGCAAATCCATTTACAACGGGAGTAACAGCAACAAAGCTTGCGACAGCCGCATATATTATTCCATTTATCTTTGTCATCAATCCGCAAATGCTTTTAATCGACTTCGAGGTTCCATTCTTGGTCATATCTGTCATAACGGCGATTATTGGTATGATTGGTATTAGTACAGCAATGATCGGATTCTTCATACGTAGGGCATTTGTATGGGAGCGAATCATTCTATTCGCCGCAGGCCTAAGCCTTGTGTCACCAAGTATTTATTTTGGAGCTGCAGGTGTGATTGGATTATTAGCTATTTTATTTATTCAATCTCGTCGTCCAAAAGAAAATATTCAAGCACCAACGATGTCATTCAATTAGTTTATTACCACCCTTTTTGAAAAGGGTGGTTTTTTAATGCTAAATGTTGAGGTGAAAATGAGTTCTCTCTAAGTAACCTATTTACTTCAGAGTTTGTCCTACATTATAATGAAATAAATATTTCCTTAATTTAGATTATGAAATATAAATTTCAAAAGAGGGGGCTTTTCGATTGACATTGTTTCAATCCAACCAAGGTCATATTTCTGAAAAAATGATGGGGTCTGAAAATTTATTTAAGTATGCAAAATCTGTAATTCCTGGAGGAGTTTCAGCAAACATAAAATATTTCGCACCACATCCCATTTTTATGGACAAAGGGAATGGGAGTCGATTAATTGATGTAGATGGGCATGAATATATTGATTATTTATTGTGCTATGGAGCCCTTCTACTTGGCCACGGTCACCCAGAGGTTACGGCTGCTGTATATAATCAATTGACCACAGCAGGAACAGCAGTTATTGGGGCTCCACATGTATTAGAAGTTGAAATGGCAAATAAATTAATTGAGCATTTTCCGGGTATTGAAATGGTTCGCTATACGAATTCTGGATTAGAGGCTACATTATTAGCGATTCGATTGGCACAAGCTTATACAGGAAAAACAACTATAGCAAAATTTGAAGGACATTATCATGGAGGCTATAATGAGGTTTTGGTAAGTGTGAATCCAACCATTGAAGAAGCGGGTAATGAGAAGAAGCCGAACTCTGTGCCAGAATCGAAAGGGATATCAACACATAACGTCGAAAATACAATTATTCTACCTTTTAACAACTTAAAAGCAACGGAGCAAATATTGCGACAATACAAGGATAAAATTGCAGCTGTTATTATTGAACCTGTTCAAGGTGGATTTATTCCAGCTGAAGAGGGTTTTATGATTGGACTTAGGAAGCTAACACAGAATCTTGGAATCATATTAATCTTTGATGAGGTTAAAACTGGTTTTCGCCTGACTCTTGGAGGAGCTCAATCTATTTATGGGATTAAGCCAGACCTTACAGCACTTGGAAAGGTATTGGGGGGTGGCTTTCCTGTTGGAGCAGTTGGTGGTCTCCAAGAGATTATGGAGTTAATGGACCCTTCTAATGGTGGAGATATATTATCTGCAGGTGGAAAGGCTATAAAGAAAGATCATGTGCTATTTCATAGTGGAACCTATAATGGTCATCCAATTGTATTGGCAGCTGGATTAGCGACGATTAAAGTTCTTGAGAAAGATAATGTGTACCCAGGATTAATTCAAAAAACGGAAAACCTTCGTTCAAGCCTCGAAAAACTTTATCAATCATATGGAATGGAAATGCAGACTGTTGGGATGGGAAGTATTTTTAATATTGTTCATACAAATCAATCAATAAAGAATTATCGAGACTTACTAAAAGCAGATATGAAACTTCGTGAAAACATAGATTATGAGCTTTTAAAATTGGGGATCTATACAAAGCCATTAAATCGTTATTCAATGTCTATTGTGCATACAGATGAAGACATTAAAGAAACTGTCAGAAAGCATGAAATGGCAATTAAGATTGTGAAAGGAATCGATTCATAAGATGCAAGAGGTGTACCAAAATATAACGAATAAATTACCTGAAATGAGTAAATCACAACGGAAAATTGCAAAGTACGTATTGGGAAACACGGAATCTGTACCATTTTTTACTGTAGGACAGCTAGCAAAAATGGCAGATGTTAGTGAGGCAACTGTTGTTCGTTTTTCCACGTTTCTTGGATATAGTGGGTATCCAGAATGGCAAAAAGACATGCAGGATTCTGTAAAAAGGCAGCTTACCACAGTAGAACGTCTAAAGATTACTGAGGATATTTATGATTCAGAGGACAAAGCCGTTTACGAAATGTTTCAGGAAGAAATAAACCGAATTCAAAAGATGGCAGACCAATTTGATATAACGGCATTCCATCAAGCAGTCGAGGCTATAATTAATGCAAAACGAATCTATATAGTCGCAAATCGAAGTGCAGTTTCTCTAGGCTCTTTTTTAGAATTTTACTTAGATTTATTATTCGAAAATACAGAGTTAATTAGGAACCCGAATGGTATTTCTGAAAAGTTATTCCGAATAACTGAAGAGGATATTGTAATCGGACTGAGTTTCGCTAGATATACAAAAAATACAATTGAGGCAGTCTCATTTGCCAAAGACCGCGGTGCAAATGTAATTGCTATCACAGATACGCGGCTTTCTCCCTTGATTCCTTATGCTAATATTGTTCTTTGCTCGCCAAGTGAGATGCCGTCATATATTGATTCATTTGTTGCTCCGTTAAGTTTACTAAATGCTTTATTAACAGCAGTTGGTCGAAAGAAGCGGAAAGAAATTGAAAGGCATCTTACCGATTTAGAGGAAGTGTGGGAGAGGTTTCAAATTTTTTATGGGTAAATCGAAACGACGTGCGAAGGGCACGTCGTTTACTTTGAATGTTTTTGTAGTTTAATCCGATCAACCGTACCTGGTGGCTCTTGAATCCACCTGCGGTTGACCATTATATCGAATCCTTTAGCAGCGTAAAGTAAAATCTCACCGATTGTTTTTGAGTAAAAAGCAACCAAATCTGCCCTCATAGATATTCCCTGTGCATGCCCAATTAAAGTAATGTCGATTCCGTTGAGAGCATGAAAAAGTGAAACAATGAGCTTATCTGAAAATGGAGATACCGTTGAACCTGTTACCTCCATTGGGATGGATGTTGTTCCCATAAGATTTTCCTGTTTCAGAATGTCATTAATGAAGGTAATTTGTTTTTCTGATATTTTTTTCCCTTCACTAATAAAGTCAAAGATTTCCTTGTCCTTTACTACCTGCAGGAACCCTATGCAAAGAACAATCGCAAAGTAATTTCTTTCGATATTAAAAAACATATCCGTGATTTCCAAAACATTTAATGGCCTCTTATCACCGATTAACTTTGTTAAGTAACTCTTCTTTTCAATATATTCGTTTTTAGTAGGATAGACAACCATAGGAGGTCGGTCATACATTCCTTTTTCAAGCATTAACTGGGTTGCCTCATTATATTGTGTTAAAGCATCTGATAAGCATTTAGAAAATAATGATCGAACATCCTCTCTAGCCACATTTGAAGCGATAAAGCTAAAATTGATCATATTCATTCGACTCATTGCATAAACAAAAGTTAAAGAAAATGGGTCATAAAACAGTGGTGGTGCCGATAGGTTTATATCCTCATCGGAAAACTCATCCGGTATTGCAATTTTCTCTTCGGAAAATATTCGCTTTATTTCTTTCATTTGCCCACTATATATTTGAAAAGATTCTTTTAAAAGTGGTTTAATTTCCTCATCTTTTAAGTGGTGAAGGAAATATTTAATCAAACAAATCGTCATACTAGCCTGTATAAACGTCGTCCATAATCCACTGATTTCAGCACTGGATAAACGAATATTATGTTTCTCCATGAGGCACCCTCCCCAATACTTCATATATGGGTAGTATTGGTTAAATGACAATTTCTATTCTTTAACAATTCAACCTCCCATGGTAGATAATAATTGATCAAACTCTTCGTTAATGGATTTAATCTGCTCGTAGCCCTCGTCCGTTTTATTTGTATCCCCATTCGTAATCCCCTGGAGCAGAGTATTCATGCCTTCCATATATCTTTCAATTGAAGCTTGAATGTGAATTCGTAACTCGTTCAAACTTTTATTACTCGATTTACCATCAAGTTCAATTAGATTAAATATGTACATCGCTTCCTCATTAGCGATTTGCATGGTTTCAATTGCTGCCTCTAATTCATCCTCTTTTTTCATTTCTTCCAAAAGCATATTTAGTTCCTTATTAAGTTGAATAAATTTTTGTACATGGCTTTGAAGGCTATCTAATATAACCTGATCCTTTTGTGAAAGATTCTGGTCAAGGGCACTGTATAGATCTGAAGCGGTCCTAGAAGGTGAGGAGCATCCTATTAATAACGCGATAAAGATGAATGGTAGAATAATTTTTCGACACATATTGACCCTCCATAGTAATGTATATAAAAAGATATGAGACTTGTCCTTGTTATATGCTTGGGGTTTGACAAATAGATTCTAGTATATTATCTTGAATTAAAGATATTTTTTGTTATTACGGTATCGATAGGAGATACTAGAAAAAGACTTTGTTTTGGAGGGAATACGATGAAGCATATTTTCCGTGAAGGTAAAGATAAAACAAAACCAACTCTTCTGTTATTACATGGTACAGGCGGAACGGAGTCAGATTTATTGCCATTAGCACCACATATTGATGAAGAAGCTTCTGTATTAAGTGTGCGTGGAAATGTATCTGAAAATGGCATGCCACGCTTTTTCCGTCGCTTAGCTGAAGGGGTTTTTGATATGGAAGACCTTATTTTCCGTACAAAAGAATTAAATGAGTTCCTCGACGAGGCAGCCACAACTTACTCATTCGATCGAAATAATATTGTTGCAATTGGGTACTCAAATGGAGCTAATATTGCTGGAAGCCTACTGTTCCATTACAAAGATGCCTTAAAAGGAGCCATTCTCCACCATCCAATGGTGCCAAGAAGAGGGATAGAGTTACCCGACCTTACCGGTACACCTGTCTTTATGGCAGCAGGCAAAAATGACCCAATTTGTCCAGCACAGGAAACCATTGACCTACAAGACCTATTAGAGAAAGCAAACGCAGATGTTGAGGTCCATTGGGAAAATAATGGGCATATGTTAACTGGCACAGAAGTTGCTGCAGCAGCGAAGTGGTATAAGAAACACTTTTAAAATCGGGTAGTTTCTGTCTCGTTGCCTGTTAAATCTAGTGGAATTGAGTTATAACAGTTTTATACATCAAAACAATAACCCAAGATTGTATTGTAAAAACACCAATCTTGGGTTAATTGCGTTTTAATCCAGATAACTCGCTCACCGCCCAAACCCCCAACTACCGTACCCCATACCAATTACCTCTAAAAGAATAAAATACCATTTTTGGAGGAATATATATAAAAATGTCTCTTTTAAGAAAGAGGTATCGAAATGTCTTGGTCTACCATAAAGAGAAGTCCGAAACGAAGAGGTACTAAGCCTACAAAACAACCAGCTGCGACAGCAAATGAAAATAACATTCCACATAAATTGGTTGAAGAGCTACCTACAGATCAGCTGGGGGAAAACCTTGATGCCACGATTGAATTACTGAAAAATCTATTAGGGAAAAATGCTGATTTCTTTTGTCGGAAGTTTCAAATGTACGGTAAATTTAGTGCTGCAATTATTTATTTTTCTAGCATTGTTGATAAAACGGCAATTAATAGTGGCATTATGAAGCCACTCATGTATGTTCCAGTAAATACAGACCTTGAAAAACTTACCCAAACAAATGTGTTGGATTTCATTTTGAATGAAGCCATGTTTCATACTGAAACAAAAAAAGAAAGTAAGATCGAAAATATCGTAACTGCTTTATTGCGCGGAGAAACCGTTATTTTTATTGATGGTGTTAGTTCTGGCATTCAATTTGCTGTAAAGAATATTGATAAACGTTCAATTTCCCAGCCAGAAACCGAACAGGTTATTTTAGGACCTCGTGAGGGTTTTATCGAATCGCTACAAACAAATATCGCATTATTGCGAAATCGATTAAAAACTGCAGACTTTCGTGTTGAAATTATGGAAATTGGTCGTGTGTCAAAATCAACGACAGCCATTTGTTATCTTGAAGGAATTGCGACTGATGACTTAGTAAAAGAAGTGAAGGATCGTTTAGGGAAAATTGATATTGATGCCATCTTGGATGTAGGCTATATCGAACAATTTATTGAAGATAACCATATGTCACCCTTTCCGCAGATTCAAAGTACAGAACGGCCTGATAAGACAGTGGGTAGTATTCTAGAAGGGAGAGTGGCTATTCTAGTTGACGGATCACCATTCTCTCTTATTGCTCCAGTTGTATTTAATCAATTTTATCAAACCTTCGAGGATTACTCATCTCGATTCTTAATGGGTAGTTTTGTACGACTCGCACGATTGGTGGCATTAGTTTTCTCTTTAATCTTTCCATCTCTGTATGTGTCGTTCATTTCATTTAACCCGGAGTTGCTTCCGACAGAATTTGCTGTTGCTGTTGCGGGTGGACGTGCAGGTGTCCCATTTCCTGCAGTGGTAGAAGTGCTAATCATTGAAGTCGCGATGGAAATACTACGTGAAGCAACTGTTCGATTACCAAAGCAGGTAGGTGGGGCTCTTTCCATTGTAGGGGTACTCGTAATCGGACAAGCAGCGGTTGAAGCGGGAATTGCAAGTCCAATAACGGTTGTTGTAATTGCGATGACAACGATTGGTTCTTTTGCAACTCCGGCATATGATGCAGCGTTTGCTCTCCGCATGCTCCGATTTCCAATTGTCATTATGGCGGGCTTTTTTGGACTTTATGGCGTCGTGATTGGGGTTATTTTCATTTTTAATCATATGCTTTCGTTAAAATCCTTCGGAGTCCCTTATATGAGCCCAGTAACTCCTGGTAATTTCCAAGGCTTAAAGGATGTCATTATTAGAGCACCTTTTTGGTGGATGCCAAAAAGGCCTGAAATGCTACATTCTCAAAACTCTGACCGTTTAGGAAAAACGAAGGGAGAATCTACAAAGGCTCAAAGTAACACTTTAGATCCAGTAATGGTTGGGAATGAGAAATGGGAGGAGGACAAGTCCAGTGGAATATCCACGCGAGATAACGGTCATACAAGCAACGACAATCCTAATTAGCACTATTATTGGAGTGGGATTATTAGCTCTTCCTCTTTTTGCAGTTCGGACGGCGGATACAGGCGCCCCACTTGTAACTTTATTGGGTATAACGATAGCATCCGCTGGACTGGGCTTGATTACATTTCTTGGAATCCGCCACCCGCGAAAATCCATCATTATGTATGGAGAAGATATTCTAGGGAAGTGGTTAAGTAGGGTGCCGAACGTAGTTATCATTCTCTTTTTTGCAATATTAACGGGACTAACTTCACGGGAGTTTGGCGCGGTAGTTATTACTGCCATTTTAAAGCAAACGCCACTAGAAGTGACTGTAATTGTGATGTTAATACTCGCGGCATTATCTACAAGGAATGATATGAATGTATTTGCCTATATCCATAATTTTTATGTACCGTTTATTTTGGCACCGGCTTTAATCATCGTTGCTCTATCTTTAAAGAATGCAAATAGCTTATATTTACTTCCAATACTAGGAAATAATCCTGGGAATTACTTAGTTGGAGGCTTTACCATTGCAGCATTATTTCAAGGTTCTTTTATTTTTACAATGATTATTCCTTTTATGAGGCATCCACGAAAAGCAGTCAAAGCTAGTATTTGGGGAATGGTTATTGCCGGTGGTTTATATCTGTTAATTGTGATTGCAACTGTTGCGGTATTTGGCCCAGGTGAAATAACGAATCTTCTATGGCCGACCCTTGAATTAGCTCGTACAACCTCAATACCTGGTAATCTTCTTCAGAGATTAGATATTGTTTTTTTATCTGTCTGGGTAATTGCTGTATTCACTACATTGTTTTCCAGTTATATGTTCACGGTTCATTCTATTAGCCAAATGGCTGGATTACGTGATCATAAAATGCTTTCCTTTTTTATTTTGCCGCTTGTTTTCATTATCGCGATGATTCCGCAAAATATATTGCATTTATATGATGTTATTGAAATCTTTGGGAGATTAGGCCTAATTCTAACAGTCGGTTATCCTACGTTATTAGTTAGTGTAGACCTTGTAAAGAAAAAGGTGAAAAAAAGTGGGAGTATCAAAGCATAGTTGGAAGACTTGTTTAAAAATTATACTAATCGCTTTAGTGCCTGGGCTATTCTTAACAGGTTGCTGGGATAGTGATGATATTGAACAACGGGCTACGATATTAGGTATATCAATTGATAAGGTTGATGATGCAGACGGTGCAGACCTTGCTCAAATAACCGGTTTAGGAAATCAATTTCCAAAGCCAAAAGATGGATTAATTAAATTAAGTGCTCAAATCGCTGTTCCAGGAAGAATTCCACTTGGACCGCAAACGGGTGGGGCTGGTGTAGACCAAAACCCACTTTGGGTAATAAGTGTAGTGGGATATACATTAGATGACGCGATAGCAGTGCTTCAGCAAGAAGTAGCTGACCGGCTTTTTTTTGGTCATCTACGGACCATAGTCATAAGTGAAGACGTTGCGAAGGATGGGGTAAAAAGATTTAACGATTATCTCCGAAGAAATCCTGAGATTAGAAGGACTGCTTGGATGGTGGTATCAAAAGGTGAAGCGAAAAAGTTTATGGAGTTGGCACCTAAACTGGAGCGGGTCCCTACCCTATATTTGTCTGCAATGGTCGAAAATGCCGTTGGATTAGGTACTTTTCCGGAAGATTTTATCGGCTTGTTTTGGACAAAGCTACAAAGCAAAGGTCAAGATACGTTCCTTCCATATCTTGAATTGAAAAAAGAGGATAATATACAAATTTCTGGTTTAGCGTATTTTAAAGATGATCGAATGATAGGTAGAACGGAACCCGTTGAAATAGGCTTATATATGGCTGTAACAGGAGAGAAGATAGGGGGATATGAGGTATTTGTTGAAGTACCTGAAACGGATGTTAAGGTAATAGTAAGGGCAGAAAATCGCAGGTCATCTATAAAACCAACACTACGAAATGGAAAGCCTCATGTGGACATAAAAATTCATTATGAAAGTACAATCGGCGAAGGAGCTGTTGGAGTAGATTTAAATAATCCGGAAATTGTAAAAAAAATCGAAGAGGAGGCATCGAATGGGGTTAAAGAAGGCACTACAAAATTAATTAAGAAAATGCAGGAGGAACAATCAGATATTTTTGGATTTGGAGAATATTTTCGTGCAAAACAACCTGATTATTGGAATAAAGAGATTCAAACAAAAGAGAAATGGCGTGAGGTATACAAGGATTTGACCTTTGATATTCAGTGTACATCAAAAATTCGAAGAGTAGGTACAAAGGCAAAATAGGCTTATCATACCGAAGGAGTTTACCATGGTCTTTATTGGGTATATAAATTATGTTGTCGTATTAAGTGTCATGACAGGGGTCTTTATTCTCATGTTTGATGTGAAGGGTTATAAAACGAAGAACATGCAAAAAGAAAAGAAGGTTAGCACGTTTTTAGGGTGGTTTAATATAACAGCAGGGGTACTTGCCTATTTTGTTAATTGGGCATATCAGCAGATTTTTTGGTGATAATCAAAACAAGCCCCTAGAAATTTCGAATCTTCTAGGGGCTATTTCCATTTAAATTTCCAACGGTCGTAAATTTGCTTCAATTTCACTTCTCTTCGGTTCTAAAAATGCAGGAAGTGCAAGTCTTTCCCCTAACGTTTCCAATGGTTCATCTATATCAAACCCAGGAGTGTCAGTTGAGAGCTCAAATAAAATACCATTTGGTTCTCTAAAGTACAATGCTTTGAAGTAATAGCGGTCTACCTTACCAGAGTTGGGAAGGCGTGTTTGTTTTATTTTTACAAACCAATCTTCATATTCCTCTTCGTTCGGAATGCGGAAGGCCACATGGTGCACTCCACCACGTCCCAAACGTTCTTTTGGTAGATCAGGTCGTGCTTCAATATGAAGTTCGGCTCCAGCTCCACCTTCACCGGTTGCATAGACTAGAATTTCAGGATAATCACCTGCAAGCGATGGGTAGCTGCCGACCTTTCGGAAACCCATGACATCCGTCAATATTTTCACAGTAGGTTCGGCGTTAGCAACGGTTAATGTGACTGGCCCGAGCCCAATTATCGCATGCTCAACTGGAATAGCATTAACTTCCCAAGGTTCACCTGCAGGAACTCCCAATTCACCATTATCCGCAACAAGGATGATTCTTGATCCTTCATAATCCTGAAATGCCAAAGTATCGCGACCAGCTCGTTTAATGATTTCTTCTGTTAATATGCGGTACTCTGCTAATCGCTTTTTCCAATAATGTAAAGAATCAGTTGTTTTCACACGTAGTGAAGTGGAAGAAATACTTGATACGCCAGGATGTGTTCGTCCGAGTCCAGGTATATCAAAGAATGTTATTTCGGTCCCTGGATTTCCTTTTGCATCTCCATAGAAAAGATGGTAGGATTGCGTATTATCTTGGTTAACTGTTTTTTTGATTAGCCGCATTCCTAATACTTTTGTATAAAATTCAAAGTTTCGCTCTGCTTTGCCAGTGAGTAACGAAACATGATGTAAGCCAAGTAATTGCATGCTCATTCCCCCAATAAAATAAATTATCTTGAATTCAAGATAATTATACCACAGAATAGATAATATAGAAAAGGCCAAGGGAAACCTTGGCCAGAGTTAACTATTTCTTTTTCTTCTTTTGAACGTTTTGTTTTTCTGCTTCTACTTCTGTATAGGATGCGAATTCAACAAGCTCTTCACTAATTCTATTTCCTTTTTTCGCATTATTATTTCGTTGTGCATTTGCATTTCCACGCTTTGTTCGTCCCATTTCGTTCAACTCCATTCTTAACATTTCACTTGTAGTATGAGTAGTTTAAATCTATTAATGTAAGGCAAGAAGTAGGAAATTTAGCCATTTACTTGTTAAAAATACCCTCACAGGTGTGAGGGTATTACTAATGGCAGGTGTCTAGCGATTTTTATTAGCCTGAGATTGCTGGTTCTGTTTACGAACTTCAGCAACATCCGTTTCGCTAGCAAATTCGGTACTGAAAGAGGATCCGGTTGAAGTGAATTGTTGTTGCCCAACAGATTGTTGGAGCTGCTGTGCGGACTGCTCTATCTGGTTTAACTGCTGAGCAGCATTCAATTCACGTCCTGCAAATCCAGGGGCAGATTGTTGCACTTGTGGTGAGCTTTGTTGGAACTGCTGTGCATTCATTTGCTCTGTTTGCGCCAACTGCTTGGCTGTTTGTTTGATTTGATTAAGTGCAGCTTGAGCCTGTGCTGGAATTTGTTGTTTGTTGTTGTTGTTGTTGTTTTGCATTCGGAACCCTCCCAGACGAATTTTTGTGGATTCTCAAAAGGCCTGCCCTTTCAAAAATCCTTTCTTAATTTGTGTAGCACAGCCCCTTTTAATGTAATGAAAAGAATGTTAATCAAGTGATATTTTTCAGTGTATATAAAAAGGACATTTGTATATTCCCATTTATAACAAAGCTTAGAGTATGCTTACCGAGTTTTTTGTTGTTCATTTCAAACCATCCATTATATAATTCAAGTAGTGGAAGAGGTGATTTGAATGAAACGAATCGATTTTTGGGGTCGTGATGAATATGATGAAAGACTTCTTGAAGAAGTACTACGTGGTGTGAAGACAGTCACCTGTACTCCAAAGGTTTGGTATGATCAATTGCCGGACGAGGAAAAAAGTGAAAAAGGCGATATCATACAGGCTTTTACGAAGCGGAATGAACATGTGGCAAACATCCAAATTACCGATTTTTATGAAATTCGATTTGGTGAAATTCAAGGTGAAGTGGGGAAGAGAATCGCGAAGGGCGAAAATTCCACGCTTGATGAGTTTATAGAGGACCATATTTTTAGCTGGGAGAAGCCACTACAAATGGATGGTTACGAACTTAATGAAGATACGGTGATAGTCGTAGAACATTTTACGCTTAAGGACATTTTTATAGATGTTAAGATAGATTTACACCTTGTCCCGATGGCAGAGGTGGAACGGTTTAAGGTCGCCAACTGGACAGATTTTGAGCTATTTGGGGTGGCTAGTGATTACTTTTATTCCGTTTATAAAGAGAAAGACTTTGTGGCATTTGTTCGATTTCGCCAAAATGAAGTAGGCACATTTATATACTACAAATTAAATCCCGATTTCGAAGGGATAATGGACGAAAAAGAACTCTTGATAAAAGCGGAAAAGTACGCGAAAGAAAATTTATTGGCAACCCAGTTGATTCATGAATGGAGTTCGATCTACACCTATCATAAATAATGATTAAGAAGACGTTTTGCGTAGAACACGCGGAGCGTCTTTTTTAGATGCCGCCAAAAAACCAATTTGACTTTCGAATACCTGTAATTGTAAAATCGTGGGACGAGGGGACTCACTTCTTGTCCCACTCAATAGAAAAATACTATTGGGGCAAAGAGACATGTCTATTTTAGTCCCAAAGGGAGAAGTGAAATGAAGCAGCTTTATATGATTTTGGTTCTAGTAATTGTGATGGCTTTTGTTGCGCCTTTTCAAGCTTTTGCTCAAAACTCTCAGCCAATTGATGCACCAACGATAAAGAGTGATGCAGTCATTTTACTAGATGCAAATACAGGTTCAATACTATATGAGAAAAATAGTGATACGAAATTATATCCTGCAAGTTTAACGAAAATGGCAACTGCCATTTATGCCATTGAAACAGGAAATTTAGACGATATTGTCACAGTAAGTGCCAATGCCTATGAAACGGGCGGAACTCGTGTTTACCTGGAAGAAGGGGAAAACGTTACGTTAAAACATCTTATTCAAGGCTTATTGATTAATTCCGGTAACGATGCCGGGGTTGCGATTGCGGAGCATCTTGATGGGAGTGTGGAAGACTTTGCTAAGTCAATAAACTCGTATTTACAAAAGGAAGTGGGTGTCAAACAGACCCATTTTTCTAACCCACATGGTCTATTTGATGAAAATCACTATACCACTGCATATGACCTTGCTTTAATTACAAAATATGCATTGAAAAATCCGGTTTTCCGTGAGATTTTTGGAACAAAGGAGTTAGCCTGGAATGGTGAAAGCTGGGATACAACCCTTTATAGCCACCATTTATTACTTAGAGGTGAAATCCCATATGAAGGGATCACTGGTGGAAAAACAGGCTTTGTCCAGCAATCACGATTCACTCTTTCAACGTCTGCAGAAAAAGGTGAAATGTCTTTAATTGCGATCGTATTAAAAGCTGATCGAAATGAAATAGCTTATGAAGATACAGTTGAGCTTTTAGATTACGGCTTTGAAAATTTTGAGGTAAAAGAGGTAGCTACAGATAAATCCTATATCGGTGACAAGAAAGAAAGCTATCATTTGAGCAAGCCACTCAAATTTACGCAAATGAAAAATGAAGAAGTACAAATTGCGATGAACGACCAAGGTGTATTGCAGGTACTTGGGGATGATGGCCGACTACTTGCAACGAAACAGATGAAAATGGACATCCCGAAGGAAGCATTGAATACCCGTGCTGAAATCAATCCCGTTACAATTAATACTAAGGATCCATTACCAGCCATCCTAATGGTGTTATTTTTTGGCGTAAGCCTCATCTACCTTCGAAAAACAATAAAAAACATAAAAAAGAGCACTTAATCAAAAGTGCTTTTTTTTCTGGGACGAGGGACCTGTCCCTCTGTACCACCGGGGGCCTTCTGTCCTGCAAAAACGATATATTTTTGGCCAAAGTAGTTTGATATTGTGTAAAGTCCTGTTCCAAGCAAGACAGCAATCTCGTTTGTGTATGGTAGTAAAATGAAATCAGCTATGAATTTACTTGCTGAATATGAAAGAAAGTAGCAGCAAAGAATGACTAAAATAAATAAAGGGATGCTTTTTCCAAATGTGGCCTTACTGTTAAACGTAAAGCGTCGGTTTAACAGATAACTGACGATCGCCCCAACTGAATTTCCTAGAAACGTCGAAAGCCAGTATGAGAGACCTGTTACATGCAACAGCAAGAAAATACTTGATAGTCCAACTATTGTATTCATGAGTCCAACTAGCAGAAAGCGGATGAATGTGTTAGTTGGTTTCAGATAATGGGCTGTAATCAATCAAGTATCCACCCTCTTCCGGAGCTTCAGGTTCTTGCTCAGGTATTGCAAGATTGAACGTATCGATATCGACGACGAACTTTGGGCGCCGCTTTGTTTCCTTATAGATTTTACCGATATATTCCCCGATAAATCCTAAAGCAATCAGCTGCAATCCACCAATTAACCAAATCGAGGTGATCAGGGAAGTCCAGCCTGTCTGAGTTTGTCCACTAAATTTTAAGTAAAAAAAGTAACCTCCAAAAAATAAGCTAACAAAGAATGAAAGCAGGCCCATTAATGAAATCAAGCGAATCGGCGTAACACTAAAGGACGTAATCCCGTCGAGCGCAAACGAAAGCATTTTTCGTAAAGGATACTTTGTTTCGCCAGCCATTCGTTCTTTACGGTCATAGAAGACAGATGTAGATTGAAAGCCAATTAGAGGAACCACTCCCCGTAAAAAGAGATTACTTTCATCAAAATGTTCAAGTGCTTCCACGGCACGCCTGCTCATTAAGCGGAAATCGGCATGATTATATACGAGGTTAACACCCATGAAATTCATTAACTTGTAAAATCCTTGTGCGGAATGCTTCTTAAAGAAAGTATCAGTCTTTCGTTCTTTTCGTACACCGTATACGACTTCATAGCCTTCTGAGAAGCGAAGAAGAAATTCACGTATGACCTCAATATCATCCTGTAAATCGGCATCTATGGAGACGAGACAATCTGACTGTCGCTTTGCGGTAAACAAACCTGCTAGTAGGGCATTTTGGTGGCCAACATTTCTGGCTAATTTTAACCCTTTTATTTTACTGTCTTCAAGTCCTTGTTTGTAAATGATAGACCATGTTTGATCCTTACTTCCATCATCAACAAATAAGAGTCTGCTTTTTTCGGAAATTAACTTGTCCGTGATAAGATCGTCCAGAAGGGCTCTAAGCTGTTTCATTGATTCAGGAAGAACTTCCTCTTCGTTATAGCAAGGGACAACAATTGTAAGTAAAGGTTTATTCATGATGAATCCCCCTAACCATTTTATTGTGAAATGGAAACTCGATATAAATAAATCCTCCATGCAGATTCTGCTGAATCGAAAGTCTCCTCTAGAACTAAATTATTTTCGGCTGCATTTTGAATAGGCAGAGATGAAATGATAAACCGCCCACCCATGTCGTAAAATGCTTGCATGTTCAGTTCCATTTTTTTAATTTCTTTTTTTGACGTTTTTTTAAACATATAGTGCTTGCCGAGTTCATCTAAAAAGATGTAGCATCGGCCACCCCACTCATCAAAATATTGTCGCAGTTTCTTGTCCTTTTCCAATTCCTTGGCAATAATTTCACGAAACTGATGCTTATAAGAAAGGGGATAAAAATTATTGTATGTATCAAGTGTATAAAACCCGTTAAACTGAGCAATTGCGGGATGAAGACCGATGCTGGCGACACGATAATCCTCTTGTGGCAAGCCAATATAGTCCTTGATATCCTCAAATTGTTTCTCCGCAAAAAATTGCTGAAAAGAAGGCTTGTTATTATAAACAATTTCTTCATTAAAAGAAGCCACAATTACTAGCTGTGCTGCTAGGAATAACAAACAAGCACGCTTCCATCCAACCCGGTATTCCCATAAAATTTTTAGCGAAATAGCAAACAAAACATAAATAACCATTGGCCTTAGAAAATGGTATCTTGCAAAATTAAAGGTATCTAAAAAATGAAATCGTTCCGTTAAAGGAACCCACCCTTTATAAAACCAAAAAGCATACCAAATGGACAAAATAGCGTTTAGGACATGTAAGAAAAGAAAAACTTTCTCTTGTTTCCATTGTTTCTTGATGATAACAACATTTAAGGCCAGTATGGTAACAGGCAAAATGACCAAGCCATGAACACTCATTACATGGGTATGACCAAGTACATAATTTTTTAAGGATAGACGAAGAGCACGTAAAAATGATAATCGTGCATGAAAATATTCATCCCGACTATTTGGTTCATCCATAAATAAAAAAGAGTACACAAGTCGATATTCAACTACCATAAAAATTAACGTGAAATAAATGAGTGCCCATAAAAAGCGAAGGTTCAAACCCTTACCACGGAAACAATCGACTAGCCAAAAAATACCCATCGCGCTAATAAAAAAGAAAAATCCAAGAACAATGCTTGCATAGAATGGGATCAAGGTCAGTGTCAACCAGTTTATCCATGACTTCTCTCCAGCCCGGATATTAAGCAGAGCCCATAAAGCAAGCGGCATCCCGAGCGTACTCAGCATTCCAGATGGCCAAAAAGGTGTAAGGGCAAAGGCTAATGAAACCCCAACTCGGATCCAAGCCCATTCATTGCGGGCGAGAATATGCTTTTTTAATAATAAATACATGCCTAAAAACGCAAAGATCCTTGTGATAAATTGGCTTAGTCCATAGGCAATCATTGGTGGAAAAACGGCATGTAGCCATACAATCCCACTAAGTTCAGTTCCAAATGCACCTCTTTGAAGATTACCGTTAATAATTTGAGGGATTGAGGCATCAACTGATCCGAGCATTTGATTGCTCTCTGCAAGAACCTTATACCAAGCAAGATTCGAATCTAAGTTGTCGTGAACTCGTAGATGAGCATTCTCACCAAGGATAAAATAAGGAGATACAAAAATGCCGATGAGTAGGAGGGCAGCTATGATGAGACGAAACTCACTTCGTTGTTGAGTTCTAGTTTGCGACAATGTCCTCCCTCCATTAACAAAATTTCCATAATTGGATTTCCATTTTTTATCGTATCCATAATCGTATGTAATATGAATGTGAAAAGAAAAAAGTGGGGAAACCCCACTTTTTATGAATGGTTTTACACGAGTACCGACCGCTGTTCAACGATTATTCGGTTTCTCCTTTTGCTTTTTCAAGGGCTTGGACTATATCGATTAATCCCTCACCAAAATAGATATCCTTTCCAGCTTTTCCAAGGTCTAAGCTTGTCCCTTTGATAATTTCCATGATTTCTATATTAGACAGGTTTGGATTAATTGAGCGCATTAAAGCAGCAAGCGCAGCAACATGTGGTGCTGCCATCGAAGTTCCAGACAATGCAGCATACTGCTCATCAATATAGGTGCTCGGTATTGTCACGCCTGGGGCTGATACATCGATATAATCACCATAATTGGAGAACTCCGCCTTATCACCGTTTAAATCAACGGCTGCGACACTTAACACTTGCGGATACGCAGATGGGAAACTCGGTTGGCTCGAATTATCGTTACCAGAAGCAGCCACCATCACAACGTCATGTCTATATGCATAATCAACTGCTTGTTTCAGCAATTTTGATCCTTGGTAATTACCAAGACTAAGGTTAATCACATCAGCTCCATGATCAGTTGCCCAAATAATTCCACGAGCAATGTCAAAGGTTGATCCATATCCATCTGACCCCATTACTTTTATTGGCATAATAGGGTTAAACCACGTTACTCCTGCAGTTCCTTCATGATTATTTGTTTGCGAGGCAATGATTCCGGCAACATGTGTACCGTGCCCATTATCATCATCTGGAACATTATTGTCCTTTAAGATGTTATAGCCGTCCGTAATTCTGTTCACCAAGTCAGGATGATCCAAATCTACCCCCGTATCAATTATGGCTATTTTAACCTTATCAGAGCCTTGTGTTATACCCCAGCCATTTTCGGAATCAATCATACGCAAATTCCATTGAAAATCGTTATATAGCAGGTCATTTGGTGATTGCTGATTTTGCATTAAAATATAGTTAGGTTCAGCAAACTCGACGTCCTTCCTTTTATCGAAATAAGAAATCATCGCAGGTGTCTTCATGTTATTTGATTCAAAAATGTAAGAAGAATCTAGTTTGCGTAGAAGCTTTCCTTCAATGTCCTTTTCAATTTGTTTAATCTCATCAGGCTTTAAGTGGTGTTTAAAATCAACAATAACCTGGTGGTGATGGTAATGGCTTTTGTCTTTGCCATTATGGTCAATTACGTCTATTTCTTCATGGTTATCTAGTTGTCTTTGCACATTGTTGTAAAGTTGAATCGAGTCTACATTCATCACTTGAGGGGAAGTATCAATCGTTTCATTTTCCATTTGGTGGGGGGTGTTACGAGTAGAAGATGTTTTTGAATTAGCTTGATCCCCATTATTATCAAATAATCTAAAAGAAACGAAAATCGATAACCCCACTGCAATTATTAATGCAACTATAGAAAGTCTCTTTTTATTCCACATTACTATCACCTCAACCAGACTTTTCTTTTAGTATCTTGCTTACACATCTCTTTCATGCCTTACTTTCATTCCAATAAATTGAAAGTAAGTAGAAATAGTATGCATAATTTCCATACATTTCATGGAATAACTAACAGGAGGGAAAGAAGTAGAAAATTAAAGAAACATGTTAAAAGCAAAAGGGTGATCGCGATGGCAAATTGGTTCAAAAAGGAAGATAAGAAACCCAGGTTAACAGAGGAAATATATCAAACCTTTCGAAAATCAGAAGATTTCATTTGCCAATTTAATAGTCAAGCAATTCGCCCATATTGGATTTGTTATCAACGAAATATTATTGATACAAAAACCCTTAACGAACACATACTACCTTATTTACTTTATGCGAAGGTCTATTCAATTCGAGACCTTAAAGCAATTATTCCTAATAAGGAGATTGTGATTTCAAAAAATCCTAGGGAAATTGAAGATAAGCTTTTACAGGGCAGTATTATGATTCAATTTCACAAACATGACGGTTATTGTGCGCTTATAGATGCTGTGAAATTTGAAAAAAGATCAGTCAACTCGCCTGAAGTGGAATTTAGTGTAACTGGCCCAAAAGAGGCATTTGTCGAATCACTTGATACCAATTTAAACCTAATTCGAAAGCGACTTCCTGTGCCCGAATTACGAGTAAAGGAACTGACTGTCGGTAAATTATCAAAAACAAAGGTAGCAGTGGTTTATATTGAAGATGTTGTTGAGAAGGAAAATGTACAAACTGTATTACAACGTATAAATGACATTGAGTTTGATCATATAAGTGATAGCTCTTTTATTTCACAAATAATTGTTGATAATACGAACTCACCATTTCCTCAAATGCTTGAAACAGAACGGCCTGACAGGGTTGCGTCTGTATTAGTTGAGGGTAAGGTAGTGGTGCTATCAGAAGGATCACCTCAAGCCATTATTACCCCAACTACACTAGTTGAGTTTTTCTCATCTTTTGAAGACTATTTCTTGAATTGGTATATTGCATCTTTTGTTCGTTTGCTTCGCCTTTTTTCAGTTATCTTTTCAATTTTAATAACGCCGATATATGTTGCCGTTCTAACTTATCATCATGAATTAATTCCGAGGGATCTTCTGGCTACTTTAGTTATCTCAAGGCGTGAGGTTCCATTGCCACCGATACTAGAGGCCTTGTTTTTAGAAATAGTCATTGAGCTACTTCGTGAGGCTGGAGCAAGGCTACCTGCAAAAGTTGGTCAAACAATCGGTATCGTGGGTGGTATCGTTATTGGAACGGCATCTGTTGAAGCGGGCCTTACGAGTAACGTATTGTTGATAATGGTCGCACTGGCTGCCTTAGCATCATTTACAACACCTGTATATACAATGGGTAACACTATCCGTATAATCCGTTTTCCTTTTTTACTGTTTTCTCAGCTTTGGGGTTTAATCGGAATTGTTGTATGTTTTTGTTTTCTATTAGCACATTTAATTCGATTAACATCTTTAGGTCGCCCATTCTTAGAACCAATTTACCCATTACGTGTTGGAGATTTAAGGGATGCATTTATTCGGCTGCCATATTCTCAGCTTGCAAAACGTCCGGTTTATTTACGTCCTGAAGATAAAAATCGTTTTAATCAAAATAAAGCAGAAGCGAAAAAAGATATTGATGAATAGTTTCACAGTATTCATGCGTATTTGATTCTAAGGAGTTGCAACGATGGAAAGGATCAAAGAATCATTTTTAGTTTCTCCTATTTTTGTATTTTTCTTAATTCATTCCATGCAAGTAGGGGTAGGAATGCTTGGTTTCCAACGAATCATTGCCAAATCGGCTGGGTATGACAGTTGGATCTCTGTAATACTTGCAGGAGTAGCTGTACACATCGTTGTATGGATTATTTATAAGCTCTTGAATCATTCAGGGGGAGACATTGTTGATGTTCATAAAGAGATATTTGGAAAGTGGATTGGTAGTTTTTTAAGCCTATTATTCGTTGTATACCTTATGGCCTTAGCCATAACCGTATTACGTACCTATATTGAGGTTATTCAGGTATGGATGTTTCCTGAATTTAATAGTTGGGTTTTTGGTTTCTTTGCATTGGTATTGACGTACTACATTATACTAGGTGGTTTTAGAACGGTAACGGGAATTAGTTTTTTTAGTATAGTCCTCCCTCTATATATACTTCTATTAGTTTTTTTTCCTTTGGATTATGGACATGTACGTAATTTGATACCGATCATGAATCACTCATTAACAGAAATTGCAAAATCTACAAAGGATATGACTTTGAGTATCTTGGGATTTGAAACGCTTTTGCTATTTTATCCATTTATTAAAAATCCACCAAAGTCCCAAAAATATGCTCATCTAGGGGTCCTAGCAACAACGGTTTTATACCTAATTGCTAATGTTACTGCAATCATGTATTTTAGCGCTGACCAACTGGATAAAATAATCTGGGCAACGTTAACGATGTTTAAAAGTATTAACATGCCATTTGTAGAACGCTTTGAGTATATTGGAATCGCATCATGGTTTCTAGTAATCCTTCCAAATCTTTGTATTGCTCTTTGGGGAGCTAGCAGAGGAATCAAAAAAGTGTTTTCAGTGCAACAACGAAAATCGTTACTTTGGATATTACCAGTCGTATTAGTTGCAAGTAGTCTCATTAAATCACGTCAACATATAGACATGATCAGTGGATATATGTCAAAATTTGGACTTTATTATATTTTTGCTTATATTCCAATCCTCTTCATAATTACACTAGTTGTTCGTAAAATGAGGGAGAAAAAATGAAAAAAATACTAACAGGAATTGCGATTTGTACCATTATATTAGTAACAGTTATTTATGGGAGAGTATCAGTAGAAATTATTGATGAAATTAACATGGTGGCAGCAGTTGGGTTTGATAGAGCTGAGGGTCAAAAAATTAAAGGTACAGCTGTTATCCCCGTTTTTAAAGCAGACAAAAGCATCGAGAATGCTAGCTTCACTGGGGAATCCGTGTTAGCTAAGGAAATCATTAATGTGCTCCAAAAAAAATCAGCGGATCCATTAGTTACAGGTGCTGTCCGTGTTGTTTTGTATGAGGATGAACTTGCAAAAAACGGAATACTACGGTATATTGACGCCCTTCAACGTGATGCAAGCATCGGATCGAATATTAATCTAGCCATTATAGAAGGAAAGACAAATGAGGTATTAGAAAAGAGTTTAGGTAACAGGGGTACTGGGGAATACTTATCAATCATGTTACAACATAATATCGAAAAACGAGATTTGCCAAGGTCTGATCTTCATACTTTTATGTATAAACATTATATGGTAGGTATGGATCCCTATCTCCCAACGATGAAACTGCTTTCTAATAAGATGGAGATTACAGGGCTTGGACTGTTTCAGCATGGTAAAATGGTGGCTAAAATCGATGAACCTGATTTGTTCTTCTTTAAGGCAATGGTCGAAAATTATGGAGAAGGCTCCTATACAATACGATTAAAAGGGACAGATGAGTATGCATCTATTAGGCGCATCAAATCAAAGAGAAAAATAAAGGTCGAGGAAGTAGATGGGGAGCCAAAAGTAAACATCACGATTAAGTTTGAAGGAATATTAAGTGAATTTTCTGGGCAAACAACAAATCCGAAAACTATTCAAAAGATAGTAGAAGAACTCGAGAGCACAATAAAAGATAAATCCGAAGCAATGTTAAAAGAATTTCAAGAAAAAAATATCGACCCAGTTGGGATTGGGTATATGGCTAGACACTCAACGCGTGGTTTAGATTTTAAAAAATGGGAGCTTAATTATCCGAATATAAAAATAGATGTTCATTCAGAGGTAACGATAACCGAGACGGGAATTACGCAATAACTTTGTGACGATGAGGATCTTTTATATCAACCGTTTTCAGGAGTGTATGGTATACTTATTTGTAAATAGTGGTTAAGATAAAGGTAATAGGAGTGTCTTATTTGAAATATTTTATTATTACTGGAACATCTAGGGGACTAGGAGAATCCATTGTTAAGCAGATTTTGGAAAAGAATCACACTTTATTTTGTATCTCTAGAAAGCAAAATAATGAGTTAAAAGAATTAGCGTCTGAAAAGGGAATCAATCTTTATTATTTTTCTTGTGACCTCCAAAAGAGCGAAGAAATCGAAAAAGTAATGGAACGAATTTTTTCATCTATTGACTTCTCAAATGCTGAAGGAATTTACTTAGTGAACAATGCTGGAATGATTGATCCAATTAAACCGATTGGAAAGGCAACTCCAAAAGAACTAACCGAAAATATTCATGTGAATCTGTTGGCGCCAATGTTGTTAAGTTCATATTTCATTCGCCATACGGCATCGTTTGCAACTAAAAAGGTAATTGTGAATATTTCATCAGGCGCTGCAAACCGTGCTAGACATGGATGGACTGCATACTCTTCGTCAAAAGCAGGAATCGATATGTTTACAAAATCAGTTGGCTTTGAGCAGGAAACGATTGAAAATCCCGTAACCATGATTTCATTCTCTCCAGGCGTTATGGATACAGAGATGCAAGAAGTAATCAGAAAGACGAATAAAGAGGACTTTACCGAGGTTGAACAATTCATTGAATTCAATGAGAAAGGGATGCTACGATCACCAGATTTTGTTGCAGGTGTTGTCCTAGACCTCATTTTTAACCAAGAATTAATCAATGGTCATGTCTATGATATAAAATCATTCGTATAAAAGAACCCCTTCCTGAGTGAATTTTCAGGGGGGATTTTTTTGTCGTGATAGACGATTTCGCGGGCTGGAATTATAATGGGGAATGGGGAGGAGAGAGAAGATGAAACATGTAAGAGTAGGAGTAATTGGCCTTGGTGCAATTGGAGAAAGGTTAATCCAAGGTTTCAATGCGAACAAACATACAACAGTAACTGCAGTCGTTGATAAGGAAAAAGAACGAGCTGCAAAAATGGCTGGAAAATTAGGCGGTATCAATTGGTATGATAACCACAAGGATATGCTAGCTAATGAGGAGTTGGACCTTGTCTATGTAGCAGTCCCGCCAAAATATCACCATGCTGTCACAATGGATGTAATCAATAAAGGGGTACATATCTTATGTGAGAAGCCTCTAGCAAATTCAGTTGAAGAGGCTAAAGAAATGTTAGAAAAAGCAGAGCAAGCAGGAATCATTCATGCTATGAATTTCCCACTAAATTATAGCACCTCTGCTAATAGCTTTGAACGGTTAATTAAGGAAGGGTACATAGGTAGAATAAGAAAGCTTGAACTTTCAATGAATTTCCCAAATTGGCCCCGTTTATGGCAACAGAATGATTGGGTTGCCGGTCGAGAACAAGGCGGATTTGTGCTGGAGGTAGGGGTTCATTTTATTCAATTAACCCAACGAATTTTTGGTTCAATAACATATCAACATAGCACATTAGAGCTTCCTGAAGATGAGACAAAGTGTGAAACTGGGGTCATTGCTTCACTAGAGTTAGAGGACGGTATCCCATTTTTAATAAATGGAATCAGTCAAATTGCTGGAGTTGAACGAATCGCTTATACGGCATATGGTACAGAAGGAACACTTTCGCTAGGAGATTGGGGGAATCTTGAAGGTGGCAAGTTGGGAGAGGATATTCAGCCGATTGAATTAGAAATAAACGAAACAGCCACTCTCATAGACAATCTCGTATCTGCCATTGCAAGTGAAGAAAACCGACTCTTTACTTTTAAAGATGGATATGAGGCACAAGTTATTTTAGAAAAGCTAAGAGATAAATAAATGAAAAGCTCCCGCCAAAAAGGTGGGAGCTCTCTTTTACTTCGCTAAGTATTTTTCAACGTCATCTAGCATGAGGTTTGCTGCTAGAACGCCGCCTGCAGTATTCCAAATAGGGTCACTTACTTTGTGCACTTTTCCTGCTTTCACGGCATTTAAACCTTGCCACAACGGATTGTTAATCCAGTCTTCCTCGACCTTTGTAGCTTCTCCATTCCCGGTTTCATATGTGAAATAGAAGATTTCATCAGCATCCATCAATGGGATTTTTTCTTGATCCACTTCTCTTGCAAACTGATCATCAGGATTTTCAGCAAATAAATCAACCTGTTGCTGAGGACGTTTTAAGCCCAATTGTTCGAAAATCACGCCAGAGAACGAATCAGTATAATAAATTCGAGTTCGCCCTTCCATAAAGCGCACGACTGACACTTCAGCATCGGTATTAATTTTTTCCTTAACCTGATTTAAATGTTCTTCAAATTCAGCAAGGACTTTTTTTCCTTCTTCTTCTTTATTGATGGCTTTTGAATAAAGGGTAAAGTTCTTTTGCCAATCACCACGTAAATCCTCAGCAAAAACAGTTGGAGCAATCGCTTTTAGTTGCTCATAGATATTTTCCTGGCGCATTTTATTACCGATAATTAAGTCTGGCTCAAGTGCAGCAATGGCTTCGATATTTACATTGCTTTCTTCACCGACAACTTCGATACCTTCCATTTGATCCTCGATATGGTCGTACCATGGGTCGCCAATCCAAGAACGAACAGCTCCAACTGGTTTAACTCCCATTGCTAATAAGGCTTCTGTTCCTTCATTTGTTAAAATGACAATTCTTTCTGGATTTTTGCTGATTGGAGTCGTACCCATGGCATGTTCAACCGTGTATGTATTTGCTCCTTCAGTTTCATTGTTGCCTTTGTCTGTGTTATCTGCTGCACCACAAGCAGATAACAGAAGTGATAATACAGCTAAGGTTAGAAATCCCAGATAAGCTTTCTTTCTAAAATTCATTATGTATCCTCCTATTAATTGATAATGATTTTCAATTACTTATGATGATAAAATGATTTGAAACTTTAGTCAATAGAAAATTGAGAATGATTTTCATCCCGTTGACAATCATTCTCACTTCCAATAGACTAAAAGAGAACTAAATTACTAATTTCGCTTTCTTTTACCTATGAATAATAAGGCATATGAAAAGTAAAGCCTAACAAAAAACGACCTAATATATAACATAAACATGTTTAACCAAAGTCATACATGTCTTTCTTACAATGTCTAGCTCCAGGAGCCATCGGCTCGAGGTCATAAGCCAATCGCTTCGGAAGGCAAAAAGCGCCTTCTGTCAGCGCTCGTCTTATGCTTGTCGCCGATAAGCAGGCCCCTTGCGCTTTTCTAATTATTCAAGGAGTCTTCTATAATGGTTTTGAAATCAAATCAAGCTAAATTTACTGGACTTATTATCGGAATTTTATTATTACTTTTTTCAATGTGTGCAAGTATTGTGTATGGGTATACGGACACATCTTGGAAGATGGCCTATCAAACTTTTACAGCATTTGATGGTTCAAATGAACATATTATTATCGAAACAATTCGCTTACCTCGAGCACTTATTGCTGCAGCTGTAGGAGCAAGTTTAGGAATTGCCGGAGCATTAATGCAGGCTTTAACGAAAAATCCATTGGCATCACCAGGTATCTTCGGTGTAAATGCAGGAGCGGGATTTTTTATTGTAGCAGGTGTCTCGATCTTCTCGATCAACTCCTTACAAGCCTTTACATGGGTTGCTTTTTTAGGAGCAGCGATTGCCGCATTTATTGTTTATTTTATTGGTTCACTAGGTCGAGAAGGTCTTACTCCAATGAAATTAACATTAGCGGGTGCGGCGATGGCCGCGATGTTCTCTTCCTTTACACAAGGATTACTAGTTATTGATGAAATGGCATTAGACCAAGTATTATTTTGGCTTGCCGGCTCTATTCAAGGACGAAAGCTTGAAATGTTAACGAGTGTTCTTCCTTATTTAGCTGTGGCATGGGTTGCATCCCTTCTATTAGCCAACAAAATCAATGTTCTTACCATGGGTGAGGATGTGGCAAAAGGCTTAGGACAGCGAACTGGAACGGTTAAGCTATTAACAGCCTTTACGATTATTCTACTAGCTGGTGGTGCAGTGGCAGTTGCCGGACCAATTGGATTTATTGGGATTGTCATTCCACACCTTGCGAGGAGCTTAGTAGGAATTGATCATCGATGGATCCTGCCCTTCTGTGGGATTCTTGGTGGCGTATTACTTCTATTAGCTGACATAGCTGCCAGATATATTGTTATGCCAGAAGAGGTGCCAGTCGGTGTTATGACAGCTATAATTGGAACACCTTTCTTTATTTATGTGGCAAGAAAGGGGTTTCGTAAAGCATGAATAAATATCGATCTATTCGATTTGGAAAAAAGGGAAACATCTCTTTTTTAATTGATTATAAATCTTCTATAACGGTTCTCGTTCTAATGGTAGTAACCATTATTTTATTTTTAGTCAGTACAGGGTTAGGTGAAATGAAGATAGACCCCGTTACTGTAGTAAAAACATTGTTTGGATATGGCTCAAAAATGGAACAATTGGTTATCACATCCTTTCGTTTACCAAGAATTATCATTGCCTTTTTAGTGGGTATGGCGCTTGCAGCTGCTGGTAGTATTCTACAAGGAATTATTCGTAACCCACTAGCGTCACCAGATATTTTAGGAATTACGGGTGGTGCGTCTGTCGCCGTTGTGGCCTTTTTAGCCACTTTTTCAAATTCTAGCAATGCACTAACTGTAAGTATAAAATGGATGCCTGTCGCTGCATTTATTGGTGCGACTGTTGTCGCCTTTTTGGTCTATATTTTGGCATGGAAAAATGGTGTTTCGCCCATTCGGCTAGTTTTAATTGGAATTGGTGTTTCTGCCCTCACACAAGCATTGACAACAACATTTATGGTAATAGGACCGATTTATCAAGCTAGTCAGGCAAATATTTGGATTACAGGTACTGTTAATGGGTCAACATGGGCAAATGTACAAATACTTAGTCCTGTGGTCATTATATTATTGGTTTTCTCCTTCATGCTTGCACGACATCTAAACATTCAAGAACTAGGAGAAGAGCTAGCAACCGGAGTAGGAAGTGCCGTTCAAAAACATAGATTTCTTTTATTGTTACTAAGTACTGCATTAACAGGTAGTGCAGTTGCGTTTGCCGGCGGGATTGGTTTCGTTGGATTAATGGCACCACATATGGCACGGAGATTGGTCGGTTCAGCCTTTGGAGCACTGCTCCCAACAGCTGCCCTTTTAGGGGGGATTCTTGTCATGCTGGCTGATTTAATAGGGAGAACCGCTTTCTCTCCAACTGAAGTACCAGCAGGCGTGTTCACAGCTGCCATCGGAGCACCTTATTTTATCTACTTGCTTTATAAGTCTAGAAACAGCTAGAAAAGTTAAAGGGGGCGAATTGGATGAATGCACTGAAAACGGAAAGCTTAACATTATCGTACGGAGACTCCATTATCATTGAAGACTTGCATCTTGAAATTCCAAAAGGGGAGATCACCGTCTTCATCGGTGGAAATGGATGTGGGAAATCAACTTTGTTGCGTTCTTTAGCAAGATTATTAAAGCCAAAACAAGGTGCTGTTCTACTTGAAGGGGAAAAAATCGCTAAACTTCCGACAAAAGAAATAGCAAGAAAGCTTGCCATCCTTCCCCAAGGACCAACTGCACCAGAAGGGTTAACCGTCCTCCAATTAGTGAAACAAGGGCGTTATCCTTACCAAAATTGGCTTAAGCAATGGACAGAAGAAGACGAAAAAATGGTTAATCATGCACTAGAAGCTACCAATATGAAGGATTTCGCAGAACGCACGGTGGATTCCCTCTCGGGTGGACAACGTCAGCGTGCTTGGATTGCGATGACACTTGCGCAGCAAACCGATATTATCTTACTTGATGAACCAACAACATATCTTGATATGACACACCAAATCGAAATTTTAGATCTGTTATTTGAACTTAATGAAACAGAACATCGAACCGTCATAATGGTATTACATGATTTAAATTTAGCATGCCGTTATGCCCATCATATTGTCGCAATTAAAAATAAACAAATATACGGGCAGGGCAAGCCTGAATTTGTTGTGAATAAGAGTCTTGTCAAAGATGTGTTTGGCATGGATTGTGATGTAGCCACTGATCCATTGTTTGGAACGCCTCTATGCATTCCTCACGGCAAAGGAAGACGTATACTAAATAAGGTAGGAGTTTAATATGTCAAACCTCCTTTTGGAAACAGAAATCGAACAATTAAAGGAATTTCGTTTTAGTAATCAACAATTCCAATCAAACCTATCAAGTCCTGTGATAGAGCTTTTAGTGGAAGAGAAGATCAAACAATATTTGGAGAAAGTCCAGGAGAAGATATCTGCACCAGATAAACGAGTAGCGGCCTCCATGTTCATGAAACGTTATGGATTTTTTGCTGTCTTGAATTTGTATGCAATGACAGTTTTAAATAAGCGATTAGATGTTTCATTGACTAATATTTCATTAGAGACAAGTGAAGAAGAGGAAATCTGGTATTGGAATCCGAAGTTCTACTTTTTTAACCTTCATACAGTATCCGGTCCTTCTGAATCTAGAGAGCAATGGCGAAACGAAGCGATTCGGGCTATTTTTCATGAGAATATCCATAAAGTCTTAATGGCTCTATCTGAGTATTCCGGCCTCTCGAAGAAAGTCCTCTGGGAAAATATTGCGATATATGTGTATTGGCTCTATGAATCTGTACTGGCAAAACCGAAGTTTGATGAAAAACGAGAGTTTATCCAAGATGATTTTAATTATCTAGTAAAGAATGCGGAAGGGGAACTATTTGGTCCGATAGATTTTAACCCTTTATCACGTTATTACGGTATAAAGGTGTATCGCCCAGAGTACGAACAGAACATTCGAACAAGGACAACATGTTGTCTTTACTATAAAACCAAAAGTACCGGAGACCGTTGCAAAACCTGTCCGCTAAACTGCAAAATAGGAGATAATAAAAATGAATCAAAAAATAGAAGAACAAGTTGATGGATTACTAGAAAAATACACAGAGCTTTTACTTGGAGAAAGTTCCCCAGAACTAAAGGAAAAAGTGAAGCTATGGTCCTTATATATGCATATTTCAAAATCAATGCCACCTCTAGCAAAGCACTGGAACGAAACCTATCCAGATGCAAAGGATGGCATTATGGAAATCATTGCAGATATCAAAAAATTAAATGAGGAACATCGTTCAAAAAATAAATAGAGATGAGGCACCAACAAATGGGCTTCATCTCTTTTTTCTTATTGAACCGTATTATGGTTTGGGAATTGCGTTGTTGTATAGTTATAAAATTGTTGCAGCTTTTGTTGCACCTTTTGAGTTTCTTCTTCCTCAAGCTTATACCAGCCATTCTTGAACATAAGATTGTAAAGCTCTCTTTGGCAGTCCTGTGTTTCATTAAAAATGGAACGGATATCTTCATAAAGTCCATCATGACTCATCTCATTCAAGGCAGTGCTATATGCAGCAGTCATATATTTTTCCGTTGCAAGCATGTCATTGATAAAATCACGATCATTCATTGCGGGTGTTTTTGGAACGCTCGTTTTTGGATTACTTACCTGATTTGGATTTTGGTTCATTTGCTGATTCATTATGTAGCCCTCCTTCTATTGCATTTGCTGGCTTTGTTGATTTTGGCTCGGTTGCTGTGGTGCTTTACCCGTATGCTTTTGCATATGATCTAAAATTTGTCGATAATGGCGTTCATGCATTTGACATGCTTTTTCGAGCGCTTGAGAGATTTCAGGCATTTGACATTGCCCTGCAAAGAAATGTGCCTTTTTTAAGGCTAAAAGGTTCCAGGACATCATATCTGTTAAGTATAAGAGGTCCTTTGATGTAATAACTGCTGGAGTTTCTGACATTTGCCCAGTTTTTGGGGTATAAAAAGGTTGCTGTTGCTGCTGTTGTGATTGCTGTTGTTGCATATAAAACCCTCCTTATCCTATTTTTCATTATTAGGTTGCCAACAAAACGTTTTTGTATGCAATGCATACAATGAAATAGGGTAGTATTCCAAAATGTAAGCGTTCGACAAAATTTTTCCGGGAATATATCCAAAGTATTTTAAACGTGATAAAATAAATGAGAATTTAGGTAGATTGCTAGACTACAGCTAAGATTGCATTTCGAGGGGGAAATTGAAATGGAACAAATTTTACGTAATTTCTTTTTATTTTTATCAAAAAATAAAGCGTTTACAAAGATGGCGAGGAAATATGGCTTGCGCTTTGGTGCAGCTAGATTTGTAGCCGGAGAGACAATCGTTTTAGCTGTAAAAAAAATCAAAGAGCTAAATGCAAAAGGCCTCGCGGTCACCATCGATTATCTGGGTGAATTCGTTGACAGTGTAGAAGAGGCGAATCTTATGGCTGATGGTTCAATTGAGGCAATCAAAGCAATTGGCAGTGAAAAGCTAAATGCACAACTATCCTTAAAAATGACCTCAATGGGATTGGATATTTCAGATGAGGTAGTTATGAATAATATGCGACGTATCCTTGATGCCGCAAAAGAAAACGATGTGTTCGTGACGATTGACATGGAAGACTACTCACGATGCGCAAAGACAATTGAAATTTTTAAAGAACTACGAAAAGACTACGATAATGTAGGAACTGTAATCCAAGCTTATCTTTATCGTACTGTCCAAGACATAGAAGACTTAAATAAATATCATCCAAATCTTCGCCTTGTAAAAGGTGCTTATAAAGAATCACCAGAAGTAGCATTTCCTGACAAGAAGGACGTCGATGAGAACTTTAAGAAAATCATTAAAATGCATTTGTTAAATGGAAACTATACAGCAGTTGCTTCACATGATGAGGCAATGATCCAATATACGAAGGAATTAGTAAAGGAACATAATATAAGTCATGACCAATTCGAGTTCCAAATGCTCTACGGGATTCGATCAGAACGCCATGAGGAACTAGTAAAAGAAGGATATACAATGCGCGTGTATGTCCCTTATGGAACGGACTGGTATGGCTATTTCATGAGACGTCTTGCAGAACGACCAGCAAATGTTGCGTTTGTTTTAAAAGGAGTTTTTGGGAAGTAGGTTACTAATAAAGCAGTGCGAGGAAAAACAAAAGGTGTTTTCTAGCGCTGCTTTTTTGTTTGCTTCTAGATTATGAAGATGCGACAGGGTTGGATGGGATGAAGGGGATTGGGGCGGAGTATTTGTTGCGAATTGTTTTTCATCGAGGTGATGAAGGGGATTGGGCATGAGTATTTGCTGCGGATTCCTCTTCATTGGGGTGATGAAGGCACTTAAGCCCAAGAGTTCGCATCGTAAAGTCTTTCATCGGTCTTATGAAGTCCCGCGCGCAGCGCAAGAGCCGTCGTAAAGTCCTTCATCAAGGTGATGAAGGCACTTAGGCTCAAGAGTTCGCCTCGTAAAGTCCTTCATCGGTCTTATGAAGTCCCGCGCGCAACGCAAGAGCCGTCGTAAAGTCCTTCATCAAGGTGATGAAGGCACTTAGGCTCAAGAGTTCGCCTCGTAAAGTCCTTCATCGGTCTTATGAAGTCCCGAACGCAACGCAGTAGCCATCGTAAAGTCCTTCATCGAGGCGATGAAGTCCCGAACGCTACGCAAGATCCGCCGTAAAGTCTTTCATCGAGGTGATGAAGTTCCAAACACAACGCAAGAGCTGTCGTAAAGTCCTTCATCACCCCAGCCCCCTAAAAACTACTACCTATTATCCTTCTCCGCCTGTATTATGAGCTCCGTATTGTTGGTTTGTGGATTGTGTTTTTCCGCTTCTCGCTCTTGTATCAGGACCAGCATTTCCCTTTACACTTGCTGCACTAACCGCGCGTTTTGATGGGTTTTTATCAACTTTAGCCATTCGATTCACCTCCAGTTATTAGAATCACCTGAATCTCAACTTTCAATGCGAACTTCAAAGAAATACAAAAATTGTTTGTTGAATATATTGCGAAAATTAAAATATTGCTTTATATTTAGATATAAAGGAACTCATTCTTTTTGGAAGCTCAAAAATCCATTAGCGAATAGAATATGGGATATTTTTTTGAAGCAAAAATGAATGAGCGTTCATTCAAATGTTCAAAAAAGCATAAAAGGAGGAAACTGTGAATGATCCAAAGCATTAAAAAAGCTGCAGTTCTTGGTTCGGGAGTTATGGGATCAGGTATCGCTGCACACTTAGCTAATATCGGAATACCCACATTACTATTAGATATTGTTCCTCGTGAACTTTTAGAAGCAGAAAAAAAGAAAGGGTTTACATTAGAGGATAAACAAGTTCGAAATCGTCTAAGTGATTCAGCAGTCCAAAAGTTGTTGAAACAAAAGCCAGCACCACTTACTTCTAAGGAAAACATCGCTCTAATCACAACTGGGAACTTTGAAGATGATATGTCAAAGCTTTCAGAGGTTGACTGGATTATTGAAGTGGTTGTTGAAAACCTTGAAATTAAGAAAAAGGTTTTTACCCAAATCGATAATGTGAGAAAGCCAGGAAGCATTGTGAGCTCTAATACATCTGGTATTTCGGTTGAGGCTATGGCTGAAGGACGTTCAGAAGATTTTCAGAAGCATTTTTTAGGAACACACTTCTTCAACCCACCTCGTTATTTAAAATTGCTAGAAGTGATTCCAACAAAAAACACAAGCCCAGAAGTACTCTCTTTTATGAAAACATTTGGTGAAGATGTACTTGGAAAAGGAGTCGTTGAAGCGAAGGATACACCGAACTTCATCGCAAACAGGATTGGAACATATGGGTTGCTTGTTACCGTTCGTGAAATGCTAAAAGGCGGATATAGCATAGGAGAAGTAGACTCAGTTACAGGCCCAATGATTGGACGTCCGAAGAGCGCAACATTCCGCACCCTCGATGTCGTGGGGCTAGATACATTTATACACGTGGCCAATAATGTTTATGAACAAGTTGAGGGAGCAGAAAAAGAAGTTTTCGATGTTCCTGACTTTATGAAAGCCATGCTGGAAAAAGGGTGGTTGGGAAGCAAATCAGGGCAAGGCTTCTTCCTGAAAAAAGGTAAGGAGATCTTAGAATTAAACCCTGAAACTCTCCACTACCAAGAGAGAAAAAAGCTACAAACTCCAGTTACAGCTTCCATTAAGCAAGTGAAAGGAACAGCGAATAAGTTTAAAACTCTCTTATATGCGGAGGATCGTGCCGGAAAGCTATTATGGAATATTACAAGCCCAGCACTTATCTATTCAGCTACTCTTTTAGGTGAAATTGCAGATGACATCGTTGCTATCGATGATGCAATGAAGTGGGGCTTCGGCTGGCAATTAGGTCCATTTGAAACATGGGATGCAATCGGCCTTGAAAAATCTGTGAAGAAGATGGAAGCAGAAGGTGCCGAAGTGCCAGCGTGGATTAAAGAAATGCTGGCGAACGGACATACTTCGTTCTATAAAAAAGAAAATGGTTCTGTTTCTTATTATCATAACGGTGAATACAAAGCAGTTAAGGCAAATCCAAAGTATATAAATATCAAGAAATTAAAAGAAACGAATGGCGTCATTAAGAAAAATAGTGGTGCTAGTTTAATAGATTTAGGCGATGATGTTGCCCTTTTAGAATTCACATCACCTAATAATGCAATCGGTTTCGATATTATTCAGATGATTAATTACTCAATTGATGAAGTAGCAAAAAACTATAAAGGATTAGTGATTGGTAACCAGGCGAAAAATTTCTGTGTCGGTGCTAACCTTGCGATGATTTTAATGGAAGCACAGGATGACAATTTTTATGATATCGAACTTGTTGTTCGTCAATTCCAACAAGCGATGATGAATATCAAATACAGTGAAAAACCAGTGGTCGTTGCACCATTTGGCATGACGCTTGGTGGAGGAGCAGAAATCTGTTTACCTGCTGCTCAGGTTCAAGCTTCAAGTGAAACCTATATGGGGCTAGTAGAAGTTGGTGTAGGTGTAATCCCTGGCGGTGGTGGAAATAAAGAGCTTTACATTAACCATCTTCAAGGAATGCCAGCAGGAGTAGAGGTAAATCTTCAAAATGTCGCAAACAAAGTATTCGAAACAATAGCCATGGCGAAGGTTTCTACATCAGCCGATGAAGCCCGTACGAATAACTTCTTAACAAAAGAAGACGGCATCAGCTTCAATGGAGATCACCTCATCCATGATGCGAAACAATCAGTGCTAGCATTGTCGGCACAAGGGTATAAAGCTCCAGTACGTAAGAAGGTACCGGTTGTTGGTGAGTCAGGATACGCCACCTTATTATTAGGTGCACAAGCAATGAAATACTCTGGCTACATTTCAGACCATGATCTTAAAATTGCGAAAAAGCTTGCTTGGGTACTTGCAGGTGGAAATGTTCCATATGGTACTGAAGTAGATGAACAATACTTATTAGACCTTGAACGTGAAGCATTCCTTAGCCTTGTTGGTGAGCCAAAGACGCAAGCCAGAATGCAACACATGCTTGTTAAAGGAAAACCATTACGTAACTAAACATATATGTTTTAAGGAGATTGGATACTTCAATCTCCTGCTCGGTTAAAAAGTTAGGAGGGAATGTGTTGAGAGAAGCAGTCATCGTAGCGGGTGCGAGAACCCCTGTTGGTAAAGCGAAAAAAGGTACACTTGCAAATGTTAGACCAGATGATTTAGGAGCATTAGTTGTTAAAGAAACAATAAAACGAGCAGGTAATTATGAAGGAAATATTGATGATTTAATCATCGGATGTGCAATGCCTGAAGCAGAACAGGGCTTAAATATGGCAAGAAATATTGGGGCATTAGCAGGATTGTCGCATACAGTTCCGGCAATTACGATCAATCGTTATTGTTCATCTGGACTTCAATCAATTGCCTATGCAGCAGAAAAAATTATGATAGGACATTCTGATACAGCAATTGCAGGTGGAGCAGAATCTATGAGCCTAGTACCAATGATGGGCCATGTTGTTCGTCCGAATGCAAGGCTTGCAGAAACAGCACCTGAATACTATATGGGAATGGGCCATACAGCAGAGCAGGTAGCGGTAAAATACGGTGTTAGTCGTGAAGATCAAGACGCTTTTGCTGTAAGAAGTCATCAAAGGGCCGCAGCCGCTATTAAAGCTGGTAAGTTTGTTGATGAGATTATTCCAGTAGACGTAACTCTTCGTCATGTGGATGCAAATAATAAATTAGTAGAAAAACACGTCCTTTTTTCTCAGGATGAAGGCGTCCGAGAAGATACAAATCTTGAAGTGCTTGCAAAATTAAGACCAGCATTCTCGGTGACTGGATCTGTTACAGCAGGAAATGCTTCACAAACAAGTGATGGTGCAGCTGCTGTAATGGTGATGGACCGTGAAAAAGCAACGAGCCTTGGCTTGACTCCATTCGTGAAGTTTAGATCGTTTGCCGTTGCTGGAGTTCCACCAGAAGTTATGGGGATTGGTCCAGTTGCAGCGATTCCACAGGCACTTAAAATGGCAGGGCTTGAGCTCTCAGATATTGGGTTATTTGAGTTAAACGAAGCATTTGCGTCTCAGTCTCTTCAAGTTATTCGTGAATTAGGACTTGATGAAGAAAAAGTAAACGTAAATGGTGGAGCAATTGCACTCGGTCATCCACTTGGATGTTCAGGAGCAAAATTAACACTTACATTGATGCATGAAATGAAGCGTCGTAATGTACAGTTTGGTGTTGTCACAATGTGTATCGGTGGTGGTATGGGAGCTGCCGGAGTGTTTGAATTACTAGCATAAAAAATATGGCTAACAATGAGTTAGCCTCTGAATAAAACTTTTAGGGGGAAACCAAATGTCAAATGCAACTGATAAAGTCGTTTTAGGTGGGGGCTTTTTAATCGAAGATCTTGAAGCAGACCGTGTCTTCACACCGGAAGATTATACAGATGAACATAAAATGATTGCAAAAACTACAGAAGACTATGTAGCAAACGAAGTTCTTCCACAGGTTGAGCAACTTGAAAACCATGAATTTGATCGCTCAGTAAAATTATTGAAAAGCGCAGGAGACCTTGGACTATTAGGTGTAGACGTACCAGAAGAGTACGGTGGATTAGGTCTAGACAAAGTAAGCTCTGCTTTAATTGCTGAAAAAATGGCAAGAGCCGGTGGATTCTCAATTTCTCATGGAGCACATGTTGGAATTGGTTCACTTCCAATTGTTCTTTTTGGTAATGAAGAGCAAAAACAAAAATATCTTCCTAAGTTAGCTACAGGTGAGCTACTAGCTGCATATGCGTTAACAGAGCCAGGTTCAGGTTCTGACGCTCTAGGTGCAAAGACGACTGCGAAATTAAATGCAGAAGGGACGCACTATGTATTAAATGGGGAAAAGCAATGGATTACAAATGCTGGCTTCGCGGATGTATTTGTTGTCTATGCAAAAATAGATGGCGATAAATTTTCGGCGTTCATTGTTGAACGTGAGTTTCCTGGAGTTTCAACAGGTGCTGAAGAAAAGAAAATGGGGATCAAGAGTTCCTCAACACGTACACTAATTCTAGAAGATGCACAGGTACCTGTGGAAAACCTTTTAGGTGAAGTTGGCCGTGGTCACATAATTGCCTTTAATATTTTAAATATCGGCCGTTATAAGCTAGGTGTAGGTGCAGTTGGTGGTGCCAAGAGTGCGTTTGAACTTGCAGTAAAATATGCAAACCAACGACAACAATTTAAAACGCCAATTTCAAAATTTGGATTAATCCAAGAAAAATTAGCGAATATGGCATCAAAGATTTATGCGGCCGAATCCAGCGTGTATCGTACAGTTGGGTATTTTGAAGACCGTATGGGCCAACTATCTGAAGAAGAAGTAAAGAATGGTAAAGAAGTTGCTAAATCAATTGCTGAGTATGCAATAGAGTGTTCGATTAATAAATTCTTCAACACTGAAGTATTAGACTATGTAGTTGATGAAGGTGTACAAATCCATGGTGGCTATGGATTTATGCAGGAATACGAGATCGAAAGAGCATACCGTGATTCGCGTATTAACCGTATTTTTGAAGGAACAAATGAAATCAACCGTCTACTCGTTCCTGGAACTTTCTTACGTAAAGCATTAAAAGGGGAATTACCTTTACTTGAAAAAGCAACACAGCTTCAAGAGGAGCTAATGATGCTAATGCCTGAAGAGGTGGGTGATGGCGTATTAGAACAAGAGAAATTCCTAGTTCGCAATGCCAAGAAGATTGGCCTTATGATTGCAGGACTTGCAGCGCAAAAATTTGGACCTAAGCTTGAGAAAGAACAAGAGATTCTTGCAAATATTGCCGACATTGCTGCAAATATTTATGCGATGGAATCTGTGGTTCTTCGTACAGAAAAAGCAATCAAAAAATCAGGTGAAGATAAAAATCAACAAAAGATCCTTTACACTCAAGTATTTGTTCAAGAAGCATTTAATGAGATTGAAGCTCATGCTAAAGAAACACTTGTTGCGACAGAAGAAGGCGATGTTTTACGGATGATGACATCTGCACTACGTAAATTAACTCGTCATACACCTGTGAATGTAATTGCGAAAAAACGTGAAATTGCAGCTACACTTATTGAAGCTGAAAAATACACTGTGTGATTTAAAACCGAACTGCGAGAAATAGCTCCTAAATATAGGGGCTTTTTTTCTTAAATAAAAGAGTTATTTCTTTATTAAGAAGGATAAACGGGAAATGCGTCGAAATTAATCCTTGGAATATAGAGAATCATTGTTATTTCAAAATTTTATATGTTAAAATATTTAGGTAGTATGTTGTAGGGGTGGTGAGAATATGGCTTTAACATTTTACTGGTATCCAAAATGTGGAACCTGTCGAAAAGCGAAAAAATGGCTTGACGAACATCAGGTTGCTTTTGAGGAAATACATATTGTGGAGAATCCCCCATCAAAAGAGCAATTAAAAGAAATGTACCAAAACAGTGGATTGGAATTAAAGAAATTTTTCAATACGAGTGGACAAAAATACCGTGAACTTGGATTGAAGGACAAAGTAGGTACAGCCTCCGAGGATGAATTGTTAGAACTTTTAGCCTCTGATGGTATGCTAATTAAGCGCCCCCTCACAAGCGATGGTAAGAAGGTAACTGTTGGTTTTAATGAGGCGCAGTTTGAAGGCACTTGGGCAAAATAAATCGGATGAAAGACCTTAAAAAGGACTTTTACATAATCCATTTTGTTGAGATTATTCTTCAAAATGCACACTAATTATTTCATAATATCGAATTAATGGAGGGTACAAGATGAGCACGCCAAAAGAATTACGTTATTCTGAAGAACATGAATGGGTGAAAGTAGAAGGGGAAAAAGTACGTATTGGGATTACAGATTTTGCACAATCTGAGTTAGGTGATATCGTATTTGTTGAACTACCAGAGGTAGGCGATGAAATACAAGCAGATGAGCCATTCGGTAGTGTTGAATCTGTTAAAACGGTTTCTGAACTTTATGCACCTATCAGTGGTAAAGTTGTAGAAATAAATGAAGACCTTGATGATAGCCCAGAATTCGTAAATGAATCTCCATATGAAAAAGCATGGATGATCGTAATTGAGCCTGCAAATGCTGGTGATATTGAAAACCTAATGACAGCTGAGCAATATGAAGAAATGATAAAAGAAGACTAACCTTTTTATTAAAGGAGCCGAAAACAGGAAATTTCCTATCGGCTCTTTTATTTTTTCCATACTTGTGAGGACATTGTCAAACAGAATGAAGTTTCTCTTAATGGACACTCTAAAAATAAATACCGATGGAAGGGTGTTCGTAATGGTATTGAAACATACTCGAATTGAAGTGACTGACCGAGTGGTTGGTAAGCTTGGAGATAACGAAATGAAATTATATGTTGAAAAAGAACCAATTGGAAAAATTCGATTTACAAATGAAGGGGCTCAATATGAACTAAAGCAGGGATATGAGCAAGAAGAGAGCAAAATTTTCACATATGCTGATATACCTACTAACCCAGATATGAAATATGTAGATTGTGATGATGAAAATGGTTGGTGTTAAGACAGTGGAAACCCACTGTCTTTTTTTCCCTATTGTTTCCTAATGATTCACCAAAATATAATCTTCGCTATAAAATGAAGGAAAAGCAGTTGTACACATCGAAGAAGTATATAACAGATTATTGTACACTTGAAACAAGGTGATGAAATGGTGGCTTTTGACGATATTGAAAAAGTAATCATTGTTGAGGGGAGAACAGATAAAAAGAAAGTCGAAACGGTTGTGAATGAACCCGTTGAGATTATTTGTACCAACGGAACGATTAGTATTTCCAAACTCGATGAGTTAATTGAGCATTTGTTTAATAAAGATGTTTATATTTTAGTGGATGCCGACAGTGCAGGAGATAAGCTTAGAAAACAGTTTAAACGCGAATTTCCAGAAGCTAGGCATTTGTTTATCGATAAAATGTATCGCGAGGTTGCGACTGCCCCTGAACAACATATTGCAACGGTTCTTCTTTCAGCAAACATTGATGTGCACGCTGAATACTTACTGTAGTGCCAAGCGTGAATCCTATACTTTTTCAAAAAATATGGTAAAATAAACAACAATTAAGATGATAAAAGGTTGTCGTAAAGATGAAGGAATGGAATGAACACGAAATTGACACTCACCTTACGAACACGGGGGAGTTTTGGCTTTATTTATTTACACCAATGTGCGGAACCTGTCAGGTAGCTTCTAAAATGATGACTGTCGTCGCTGAATTGTTACCAAACGTAATAATCGGTAAGAGTGATCTGAATTATTTACCAAAAAAAGCAATCGATTGGCAAATTGAAAGTGTTCCTTGTTTGATGCATGTAAAAGAAGGAAAAGTTGCCCATAAGTATTATGCTTTTCAGTCAGTTCCTTACTTGGTTGAAATCTTATCAAAAAAATAAGCCCAAGAATGTTGATATCAGCATTCTTGGGTTTTTGTTTTGTATGTATATTCTTTTTCTGCCTTATATAATTATTTTACCCAAGGAAAAATTTAAACATATTACCTAAAATAACTCCGTTTATCGTTTTTCATTGTACTCATACTAAAAAGAGTACTATAAGAAAAGGGAAAGCGCATGAAATTTCTGTACGATATTTCCTAATAGTTGGGGGAGATGTTCATGGAGTCAATCTGGCTTGAATATGCCTGGGCATTGTTAATCCTAATCGGGTTAGAAGGCTTATTATCTGCCGACAATGCTCTAGTGCTAGCAATCATAGCCAAGCATTTACCCGAAGAACAGAAAAAAAGAGCAATCAATTACGGAATACTCATGGCCTTTGTTTTCCGTTTTGGAGCACTCTTTGCCATTTCCTTTATTGCAAACGTTTGGCAAATTCAAGCGATCGGAGCAGCTTACCTTCTTTATTTAGGCTTAAAGCATATCATTCAAGCAAAGTTTGGAAAGGAAAATAAAAACATTCATAAGGATGATGAAAAAGAGTCTGCTGGTAAAGGATTTTGGCCAACTGTAGGAAAGATTGCATTAGCGGATCTTGCTTTCGCTATTGATTCAATCTTAGCTGCGGTTGCTCTAGCACTTGGTCTTCCAGATTCACCTCTTGGCAATTTTGGTGGCATGGATGGAGGGCAATTCCTTGTTATTCTTCTTGGAGGTATTGCTGGCCTCGTATTGATTAAGTTTGCTGCAACTTGGTTTGTGCAACTTCTTGAGAAACGTCCCGCATTGGAAACAACCGCATATGCAATTGTAGCCTGGGTCGGAGTCAAACTTGCTGTAATAACCCTTGCTCATGAGGATATTGGTATCTTAGATCATGATTTCCCTCATAGTACTGTTTGGACAATTATCTTCTATGGAGTATTAGTCGGTATTGCACTTCTTGGTTGGTTTGCGCCGAGTAATAAGAATAATTTACAAAACCGTGAAGCCTCTTAAAAAATAAATTCGTTTCTGTGATGAAACCCAAGAGCATTTCACTTCAAAGCTGTTAACTTTCGCGATAATCCAATAAGGATTATCGCTTTTCTTTTTTTAAAAAAACATTTCTTTATCTTATTAGATATATTGCAATTTTTTAAAAAAGTTGTATGATATTTAGGGAGTCGAAATATCATAATTATCATGAGTTATAGGAGCACATATGAGCATTGTCACCGGATGGAAAACGCAATATAAAGCATACAATCAAAACATTAAATTATTTATACTAGCTACTGTTTTTACACAATTAGGCATGGGTATGTTCACAATTATGTATAACTTTTATGTAAGAGAGCTAGGTTACTCCGAGCAAACGAATGGAACGATTATCGCAATGACGGCTTTAGCATCTGCATTAATCCTCGTACCCGCAGGGCTTATGAGTGATAAATTTGGCCGAAAAAAAGTGATGGTGCTTGGATTAGTGATTTCAACATTCGCTTTCTTTGCTAGAAGTATACTTGATGTTGAGCAGTTACTTATTGCCACAGCTTTTATTACAGGCTTATCGACTGCATTTATTCAAGTATCAGGAATCCCGTGGTTAGCGGAAAACTCGACATCTGCACAAAGGGTTCACCTCTTTAGTTTTCATTCAGCTATCATGATGGTCGCACAAGTGGTAGGAAATATTGCGGGTGGGGCATTTTCTGATGCTTTTCAATTTGTCTTTCATATGAGTGGGCTATGGAGTGTAAGAATAACACTATTAATTGCAACTATCATTTATATGGCCGGCATTTTACCGATACTAAAAATGAATGAACAGCCAAGGATACAACCTGAGATTAAAACAGTGGAGCCTTTTAGTCAAAGGCTACGAACAAATAAATCACAAATAAAGCTAATTGCGATGTTTGCATTTGCTCAAATGATCATAGGATTTGGTTCAGGATTAGTTATTCCATACCTAAATTTGTATTTTGCTGACCGCTTCTTAGCGAGTAATACTGTAATTGGTCTTATTTTATCGTTGGGACAAGCAGCAACAGCGATCGCGATGATTATTGGACCAGTCATTGTTAGTAAGGTAGGAGAAGTGCGTGCAGTGGTGTATCTACAACTATCATCACTACCATTCCTCTTGCTGACAGGATATACCGAAAATCTTTACATAGCGGCGATTGCCTTTTTATTTAGACAAGCATTAATGAATGCAGGAAACCCGATACAAGCGTCTCTTGTTATGGGTCGGGTAAATGATTCTATGAAAGGACTAGCCAACTCAGTTAACCAAATGGTATTTTCATTAGGCTGGGCTTTAATGGGGCCAGTATCAACCTCGATTGTCATGCTGCATGGTGCTTATCGGGGCTATGCTTATGTGTTTACAATTACGTCTATTTTATATTTAATCGGGTCTCTCTATTTCCTATTTGTTTTTACTGGGAAATCCTTTCAAAAAGAGGAAAAACAAATCGCAAAAATATCTTAATATGTCGTATTTCCCGGGAAAAAGGAACGAATTTTGTAGCAATTACATGAATGTGTCATAAGGGATGTCGATTTTCACATTAAATACAAGTAATTTGGAATTTCTTGTTTTTTCTAAATATTTTCATTGACTTGTATTTAAAAAAGGGTTAACATCAAATTAATCGTAAAAGTACAAAACTTAATAGTTTATCTTATCACGAGTGGTGGAGGGAATGGCCCTATGAAACCCGGCAACCGGTAATTTACACGGTGCTAAATCCAGCAGGCATTTTTTTGCCTGAAAGATAAGAAGAGAAACCATACATACAACCTCTTCTTATCGAAGAGGTTTTTTATTTTATTATAAGAGGGAGAGATTCTAATGACTGAAAAACAAAGAAACTTTAGACCAGAAACGATCGCGATACATGGAGGTCTTGAGGCAGACCCAGTTACCGGAGCTAGAGCAGTTCCTATCTATCAAACAAATGCGTTTAAATTTAACACTACTGAGCATGCGGCAAATCTCTTTGGCTTAAAAGAAAATGGTTATATTTATACTCGAATCCATAACCCAACTACTACAGTTTTTGAAGAAAGAGTTGCCCAATTAGAAGGTGGAGTTGGTGCCCTAGCAGTTTCAAGTGGAATGGCAGCCATTACAACTTCTATCCTTAATATTGCAGGAGCGGGAGATGAGATTGTATCTGCTTCTACACTATATGGTGGAACGTATAATCTATTTGCTAACACTCTACCTAAATATGGTATTAAGACACATTTAGTAGATCCAAAAAATCCTGAAAATTTCCGTCAAGCCATTACACCAAATACGAAGGCGATTTTTGCTGAGACAATCGGAAACCCTAGCTTAGATATACTAGATATTGAGGCCGTTGCTAACATTGCTCATGAGGCTGGAATTCCTCTAATTGTTGACAATACATTTGCGACACCATATTTATGTAGACCAATTGAGCATGGTGCAGACATTGTTATCCATTCAGCTACAAAGTGGTTACTAGGTAATGGAACAACCATGGGTGGAATTATAGTAGACGGTGGTAAATTTGATTGGAATTCACCAAAATTCCCCGGATTTACAACACCAGATCCTAGTTATCATGATTTAGTCTACGCTGAAGCTTTAGGACCAGTAGCCTTTATTATTAAAGCTAGAGTTCAACTTCTTCGTGATTTAGGGCCAGCTATTAGCCCATATAATTCATTCCAATTCAACTTAGGTCTTGAAACTTTACATGTTCGTATGAAGGAGCATATTGCAAATACTGAAAAAGTTGTTTCCTATCTTAAAAATCATCCTGGGGTTGAATGGGTATTGTACCCAGGTGAAGAGGACCATCCAAATAAACAACTAGCTGATAAATACTTACCAAAAGGTGCTGGATCCGTAATTGTGTTCGGTATTAAAGGTGGAAGAGAAGCTGGTGAAAAGCTAATCAATAGTGTAGAGCTTTGGTCACATGTTGCAAACGTTGGGGATGCAAAAAGCTTAATTATTCACCCTGCAAGTACTACACACCAACAATTAAGCCCAGAAGATCTTAAGGCGTCTGGTGTAACAGAAGACTTGGTTCGCTTATCTGTTGGTATTGAAAATGTTGAAGATATTTTAGAAGATTTGGAGCAAGCCATTAAAGCAGCTAATGGAACAAGTTCAGATTTATCGGGGCCGACAGCATAACCAAAAATTGTTCACAATATTTTCGTTGACACCCTTATATCGAGATGATAAGATAACTCACGTGTTGTTTTAGTATGATAATGAAAGTTAAATAATCTGATAACTCTTATTCAGAGTGGTGGAGGGATGTGCCCGATGAAACCCAGCAACCGTCAACGTCTGTTGAAAAGGTGCCAATTCACACAAAGCTATGGGCTTTGGAAGATGAGAGGAAGGAATCACTGAATTGTGCCTTTCTGCTCGTTTTTGCAGGAAGGCTTTTATTTTTATATGCGGGGCATATTTGATTATTTATTATCTTTATTTATTTACATTATCGCATACACTAAACATAGTTTTCTCTGAATAGAAGGTGTGACAACGTGATAACACTAAAAAATGTTAAAAAGATTTATCAAACAAAAACAAATTCTGTAACAGCAGTTAACAATATTGACTTACAGATTAATGAAGGTGAAATTTTCGGGATCATTGGATACAGCGGCGCGGGTAAAAGTTCACTCATCCGTTTATTGAATGGTCTTGAAACACCAACAGAAGGAAATATTACTGTTGCTGGTCATAATATCACTTCCATTAAAGGAAAAGCATTGCGTGATGCTCGTAAAGAAATAAGTATGATTTTTCAGCACTTTAACCTATTATGGTCGCGAACAGTGAGGGAAAATATCTCCTTTCCCTTGGAGATTGCAAAAGTGCCCAAATCTAAACGAGAAGAACGGGTTAATGAGCTTATTAAGCTTGTAGGACTGGAAGGGCGAGAAGGTGCTTACCCATCACAACTTAGCGGTGGCCAGAAGCAAAGAGTTGGAATTGCAAGAGCACTTGCTAACAACCCAAAGGTTTTACTATGTGATGAAGCAACATCTGCATTAGACCCGCAAACAACTGACTCTATTTTGGACTTGCTAGTTGATATTAATGAACGTCTAGGATTAACAATTGTATTAATTACCCATGAAATGCATGTGATTCGTAAAATCTGTCATCGTGTTGCAGTTATGGAAAATGGGAAGTTTGTTGAGCAAGGACGAGTGCTTGATGTATTTAAAAAGCCTCAAGCCAACATCACAAAACGCTTCGTTCAGCAAGTAACAGAGCCTGAAGAAACAAAAGAAACGGTTGAGAATTTATTAGATCGATTTCCAAATGGAAAAATGGTACAGCTTAGCTTCGTTGGGGAAGATGCTGAAAAGCCATTAATCACACGATTAATCCGAGATTTTAAGGTGGAAGTGAATATTTTACAAGGGAAAATTTCACAAACCCAAAATGGATCTTATGGAACATTGTTTATTCATCTTGATGGTGATGCTAATGAAGTCACTTCAGCCATCGAATTTATTCGACAACAACGAGTAGAAGCTGAGGTGATTGAAAATGCTTGAACAATTTCAAGAATTACTTAAATGGGAGAAACAGGTTAATGATTATCAAGCACTCAATTGGGGGAACCTTTGGGAAGCAACCTTAGAGACTTTATACATGACCTCGATCTCGGTGCTTGCTACTTTTATTATCGGTTTATTTTTGGGTTTAGTTCTCTTTTTAACAGATAAAGGGAATGCCTGGGAGAATACAGTGGTAAATCGAATAGTATCTGCATTTGTTAATATTTTTCGATCCATACCATTCATCATTCTGATTGTCCTATTAATACCTTTCACGAAAATTATGATGGGTTCTATGTTGGGGCCAAGTGCTGCATTACCATCTTTGATTATAGGGTCAGCACCGTTCTATGCAAGAATGGTTGAAATTGCTTTGCGTGAAATCGATAAAGGTGTAATTGAGGCATCTCATTCGATGGGAGCTACAAACTCGACAATTATTTTTAAAGTGTTAATTCCTGAATCTTTACCAGCCTTAATTTCTGGGATTACCGTTACTGCGATCTCCCTAGTAAGCTTTACCGCAATGGCTGGTGTTATCGGTGCAGGTGGGTTAGGACATTTCGCCTATTTATATGGATTCCAAAGCAATAAACCTATCATTACATTTATTGCTACTGTTGCAATTCTAATATTGGTATTTATCATTCAATTTGTGGGTGATTTCTTTACAAAACATACAGACAAGAGATAACAGGAGGAAAAACAACAATGAAAAAAATACTTTATGTACTACTATTTGGACTACTTTCAATTGCCCTAGTTGCTTGTGGCGGAAATGACGACGCTGGCGATGGAGGAGATACTCAAGAAGCAGAAGGAAATAAAAAGCTTGTTGTAGGTGCATCAGCTGTTCCACATGCGGAAGTCCTTGAACAAGCAAAACCTTTATTAAAGGATAAAGGTATTGACCTTGAAATAGAAGTTTTTACAGACTATATCTTACCGAACGTAGCTTTACATGAAAAAGAACTTGACGCAAACTACTTCCAAACACCTGGTTATTTAGATTTACAATTAAAGGACAACCCTGATTTTGATTTTGTAAGTGTTGGTGAAATTCATAAAGAGCCAATCGGGATTTATTCAAAAGAATATAAAAATCTAAACGAGCTCCCAGATGGAGCAAAAATAATTATGAGTAACTCTTTTAGTGACCATGGACGTATCTTACCGATTTTTGAAAGAGAAGGCATCATCAAACTTAAAGAAGGTGTTGGTGACCAAGCAAGAGTTGAAGATATCGTAGATAATCCAAAAAATCTTGATTTTTCTACTTTAATCGAAGCAAAGCTTCTTGCTACATCCTTTGAAAATGGTGAAGGAGATGCGGTTGTAATCAACACAAACTACGCTCTCGAAGGTGGAGTAAATATTGCGGAAGACGGTATTGCCTTTGAAGGTGATGATGTCGTACCTGCAAACCTAATCGTTGTCAATAAAGGCGAAGAAGAACGCGAAGAGATTAAAGCATTAGTAGAAGTGTTAAAATCTGAAGAAATTCAAAAGTTTATTGAAGAAGAATATGCTGGTGCTGTTACTGTAGTTGAATAAATAAAAAAGAGGCTTGCCAAGTGGTAAGCCTCTTTTCAATTTTTGCATATTCTTGAGGAAAACAAAGGAAATTGATTGAATTGTATCTGTCGTGTTCCTATTGTAAGCCATATAGTCAAATAAGGATTGGTAGCTTAAAATACTGCAATATCCTGTTGTTGAGGCAAAAGGTTGATAGTGATAGCATTAAATATGTGCAAGTAAGCACGATAAAATCGAAGGGATTGGTTCATTATCAATCAAATCCGTTTAAATTATACGGGCGAAATGGAAAAGGCAATGCATCAGGCACATGGGATTGGATACAAGGATTACTGTCGAAAATTCAAAGAGCGTATGCGGGTTGAGAATAACCGAGAACAGGACTATAAACAAGGTCGAATGATTATTGCTCAAATAGGTAGAATGAACATGTAATTAGATATATACGTTTGCAAAACCCAGTGTCCACTACACTGGGATTCTATATTATAGAATGAATTAACGGAATCTGTGAAAAATAAACTGAGGATTTGAATACTTCCCATTAGATATTCCTTTTCTTCCTTACATATCCTTTTGTTTTGTGTTATCTTATTGATGGACAAGATTTAACTTTTTATTCTCATTTAAAGGCCCCAATACATCAAAACATATATTAAAAAAATGTATCACCAGTGTGAATGTGTAAAGGTTGATATCACTTTGAATTTGATATAAGATTGTAATGAGAATAAAATGAGAATGAAGTTTTGACTTAATGTGTCAATACTATACAAAATATTTTCGTTTAATGGAGGTAGTAGTTATGGCAGGATCAACTTTAGTTATTAAGGATCTTCATGTCGAAATCGAAGGCAAGGAGATTTTAAAAGGGGTTAACCTTGAAATAAACGGTGGAGAAATTCACGCAATTATGGGACCAAATGGTACAGGTAAGTCAACTTTATCATCTGCAATCATGGGTCACCCTAAATATGAGGTAACAAGCGGTAGCATCACTCTTGATGGTGAAGATGTGTTAGAAATGGAAGTTGATGAGCGTGCACGCGCTGGTCTTTTCTTAGCGATGCAATATCCAAGTGAAATCAACGGTGTTACAAACGCTGACTTCCTTCGTTCTGCAATTAATGCACGTCGTGAAGAAGGTGATGAAATTTCATTAATGAAATTCATCCGTACAATGGATAAAAATATGGAATACCTAGAAATGGATCCTGACATGGCTCAACGTTACCTTAACGAAGGCTTCTCAGGTGGGGAAAAGAAACGTAATGAAATCCTACAATTAATGATGCTTGAACCTAAAATTGCAATCTTGGATGAGATTGACTCAGGACTTGATATCGATGCATTGAAGGTTGTTTCTAAAGGAATTAATGAAATGCGCGGAGAAGAGTTTGGTTGCTTAATCATCACTCACTACCAACGCTTACTTAACTACATTACACCAGATAAAGTTCATGTAATGATGCAAGGACGTGTTGTGAAATCAGGTGGACCAGAACTTGCACAGCGTCTAGAAGCTGAAGGATATGATTGGATTAAGAAAGAATTAGGAATTGAAGATGAAACTGTAGGTCAAGAAGCGTAAGCGTAAGGAGGATTATTATGACAATCGATACGAAACCATTTGATAAAGATTATGTCAGAGGTTTTTCGTCTACTCTTGGTGAACCAAGTTGGCTACAGGAACTTCGCTTACAAGCTCTTGAAAAAGCAGAAGACCTTCCAATGCCAAGACCAGATAAAACAAAAATTGATAAATGGAACTTTACACAATTTGCAAATCATGTTGTGGAAAGTGCACCATATAACTCAATTGACGAACTCCCTGAAGAAATTAAATCATTAATTCATGTTGAAGAAGATAAGAATATATATATTCAACGTGACAACACTCCAGCTTTTATCTCTCTTACAGAAGAAGTAAAAGCAAGTGGTGTTATCTTTACAGATATTCATACAGCTGCACGTGAACATAGTGACCTTCTTCAAAAGTATTTTATGAAAGAAGCTGTTAAGGTTGATGAACACCGTCTAACTGCGCTGCATGCTGCATTGGTTAACGGTGGTGCATTTGTATATGTTCCTAAGAATGTAGAAGTATCGGTTCCACTACATGCTGTATTTATTCAAGAGAATGGTGAGTCTGCACTATTCAACCATGTAATCGTAGTTGCTGAAGATAATAGTTCAGTTACTTATGTTGAAAACTATATTTCAACAACAGATTCTTCGAATACAGTTGTGAATATTGTTTCAGAAGTTATTGCAGGCAGCAATGCAAAAGTTACTTACGGAGCTGTTGATGCCTTAGCTACTGGAAACACAACCTACGTAACACGTCGTGGAGTAATCGGCCGTGACAGTAAGGTTGAATGGGCTCTCGGCCTTATGAATGATGGTGATACCATTTCTGAAAATATCACTAACTTAGTTGGAGACGGTTCATATGCTGATACAAAGACCGTTGTTGTAGGTCGAGGCGAGCAAAAGCAAAACTTTACGACTAGAATTACTCACCATGGTAAGAATTCTGAAGGTTATATTCTAAAACATGGTGTAATGAAGGACAGCGCAAGCTCTATCTTTAATGGTATTGGGCATATCGAACATGGCGCTTCTAAATCCAATGCTGAACAAGAATCAAGAGTATTGATGCTAAGCGAAAAAGCTCGTGGAGATGCAAATCCAATTTTACTTATTGATGAAGATGATGTAACAGCAGGTCACGCTGCATCTGTTGGTAGGGTTGACCCTGTTCAATTATATTACTTAATGAGCCGTGGTATTCCACAGATGGAAGCTGAGCGTTTAGTCATTCATGGTTTCCTTGCACCAGTTGTAAACCAACTTCCAATCGAAGGAGTTAAGAAACAACTAGTTGAGGTAATTGAAAGGAAAGTAAAATAATGAATATCCAAGATATTCGTTCCATGTTCCCAATCTTAGATCAAGAGGTAAATGGAAACCCGCTTGTCTATTTAGACAGTGCTGCTACATCTCAAAAACCTGTTACTGTAATCGAAACGCTGGATCGCTATTATCGAGAATACAACTCAAATGTTCATCGCGGAGTTCATACCCTAGGTACAAAAGCAACTGATGCATATGAGAATGCTCGTGAAAAGGTTAGAAAGTTCATCAATGCATCTTCTATTCAAGAGGTTATTTTTACCCGGGGAACAACAACTGCAATCAATACAATTGCAGCAAGCTATGGGCGAGATAATCTCAGTGAGGGCGATGAAATTGTCATTACCTATATGGAACACCATGCCAATATTATTCCTTGGCAGCAAATTGCAAAACGTACAGGTGCGAAATTAAAATATATCCCTCTACAAGAGGATGGTTCGATTGACCTCAAGGATGTTGAAGAGATTGTTACGAATCGAACAAAAATTGTTTCTGTAATGATGGTCTCTAACGTTCTTGGTGCAATCAATCCAATTAAAGAAATTACCGAAATTGCACACCGTAATGGGGCTGTTATGGTTGTTGATGGTGCACAAGCTGCGCCACATCTAAAAATCGATGTGAAAGACCTCGATTGTGACTTCCTTGCTTTTTCTGGCCATAAAATGTGCGGACCTACTGGTATCGGTGTATTATATGGTAAGAAGGCATTGCTTGAAAAAATGGAGCCAGTTGAAACGGGTGGGGAAATGATTGATTTCGTTGACCTATACGAATCAACATGGAAAGAGCTTCCTTGGAAATTAGAAGCTGGAACTCCTATTATTGCTGGAGCAATTGGTTTAGGTGCTGCAATCGACTTTTTAGAAGATATTGGTCTCGACAATATTCTTGCGCACGAGCACAAGTTAGCAGCACATGCAATTGAACGAATGTCACAAGTAGAGGGTCTAACCATTTATGGGCCTGAGCATCGTGCAGGAGTAGTAACTTTCAATATTGAAGATGTCCACCCACACGATGTTGCAACAGTTCTAGATGCTGAAGGTATTGCTGTAAGAGCTGGTCATCACTGTGCGCAACCACTTATGAAATGGTTGAAGGTATCAGCCACTGCTCGTGCAAGTTTTTACCTCTATAATACAGAAGAAGAAATTGATAAACTAGTTGAAGGACTCATAAAAACAAAGGAGTATTTCAGCAATGGATTCTAAAATAAACCTTGATACCTTGTACCGACAGGTAATAATGGATCATTATAAAAAGCCGAGAAATCGAGGAGTTATCCAAGATGGGGCGTTAACAATTGATATGAATAACCCAACCTGTGGAGACCGCATTCATCTTACTTTAAAAGTAGATGATGGTGTCGTTCAAGATGCTAAATTCGATGGAGAAGGTTGTTCCATTTCAATGTCATCTGCTTCAATGATGACTCAAGCGATTAAAGGCAGTAAAATTGAAGATGCATTAAAAATGTCACAAATCTTCTCAGAAATGATGCTAGGAAAAGAATATGATGATAGCATTGATTTAGGAGACATTGAAGCACTTCAGGGCGTTTCAAAATTCCCAGCACGCATTAAATGTGCAACATTAGCTTGGAAGGCAATGGAAAAGGGATTTAAGGACGAACAAAATGAATCGTGAGTGATTTCTCATAGCAGTTCGATATGAGGATGCCTCACATAGAATGGAGTGAAGTAGAATGGCAAAGAAAATGCCTGAAATTGGCGATTATAAATATGGCTTTGCAGATAAAGACGTTTCCATCTTCCGTTCAGAACGTGGTTTAACAAAGGAAATTGTTGAAGAAATCTCTCGCATGAAAGAAGAGCCTCAATGGATGTTAGATTTCCGTCTTAAATCCTTAGAGCATTTTTACAACATGCCTATGCCACAATGGGGTGGAGACCTTAATAGCTTAAACTTTGATGAAATTACGTATTACGTAAAACCTTCTGAGAAATCCGAAAAGTCATGGGATGAAGTTCCTGAAGAAATCAAAGCAACTTTTGATAAGTTAGGTATTCCTGAAGCTGAACAAAAATATCTTGCAGGTGTTTCTGCTCAGTACGAATCAGAGGTTGTCTACCATAATATGAAGGAAGACCTTGAAGAACTGGGAATTGTATTTAAGGATACAGATTCAGCTCTTAAAGAGAATGAAGATATTTTCCGTGAGCACTGGGCGAAGGTTATTCCTCCAACTGATAACAAGTTCGCGGCATTGAACTCAGCAGTTTGGTCTGGTGGATCATTTATCTACGTACCACCAGGTATAAAGGTTGATACACCACTTCAAGCATATTTCCGTATCAACTCTGAAAACATGGGTCAATTTGAACGTACATTAATAATCGTTGATGAAGGTGCAAGTGTACACTATGTTGAAGGATGTACGGCTCCTGTTTATACAACAAACTCACTACACAGTGCAGTTGTTGAAATCATCATTAAAAAAGATGCGTACTGCCGTTATACAACTATTCAAAACTGGGCTAACAACGTTTATAACCTTGTTACAAAGCGTGCAGTATGTGATGCGAATGCAACAATGGAATGGATCGATGGTAACATTGGTTCAAAATTAACAATGAAATATCCAGCTGTTATCCTTCGTGGTGAAGGAGCTCGCGGTATGACTCTTTCCATTGCAATTGCTGGTAAAGGTCAACACCAGGATGCGGGTGCGAAAATGACTCACCTTGCTCCAAATACATCTTCTACTATCGTATCGAAGTCTATTGCTAAACACGGTGGTAAAGTAACATACCGTGGTATTGTACACTTCGGACGTAGAGCACATGGAGCTCGTTCTAATATCGAATGTGATACGTTAATCATGGATAATCAATCAACTTCTGATACAATTCCGTATAATGAAATTTTAAATGATAATATTTCATTAGAGCATGAAGCGAAGGTATCGAAAGTATCTGAAGAACAACTATTCTATCTAATGAGCCGTGGTATTTCTGAGCAAGAAGCTACTGAAATGATCGTAATGGGCTTTATCGAGCCATTTACAAAAGAGCTTCCAATGGAATACGCAGTTGAAATGAACCGCTTAATCAAGTTCGAGATGGAAGGTTCAATCGGATAATAAGAACACATGCAATAACTCGTTTGAGATACTCTCAAGCGAGTTATTTTTGTACATAATCGTAATAGGAGGTGACTCCATGATCTATATTGGCGTAACAGGCTGGGGTGACCATGATAGTCTATATACAGCAGGAACCACACCAGGTGATAAACTGAAGGAATATGCCGGTCATTTTCCGATCGTCGAGGTGGATGCATCTTTCTATGCGATTCAGCCTAAACGTAATGTGGAAAAATGGCTGAAAGACACACCGGAATCTTTTCAATTCATTGTTAAAGCTTATCAAGGGATGACAGGTCATCAACGTGGGGAGATGCCATTTGAAACAAAGGAAGACATGTTTGATGCCTTTCGTTTGTCACTTGAACCTTATCAACAAGCAAAAAAGCTCGCCATGGTTTTATTTCAATTTCCACCATGGTATGATTGTAAACGTGAAAATGTAGACTACTTAAGGTGGTGCAAGCAGCAGATGGGAGAAATTTCTGTGGCCCTTGAATTCCGCCACCAATCATGGTTTTCACCACAACTAAAACAACAAACATTACAATTTATGGAACAGGAAGGCTGGATTCATAGTATTTGTGATGAGCCACAGGCAGGCCAAGGGTCAATCCCGACAGTCTTACATCCAACCCATAAACAAAAAACGCTCGTTCGTTTCCATGGCAGAAACGTCCATGGCTGGACAAAGCCAAAAGAAGGCAATTGGCGTGATGTTCGTTATTTATATAAGTATAATAAAGAAGAGCTAGAAGAATGGATTCACCATGTTCAGAAACTTAATCAATCAAGTGAAACCATCTACGTATTGTTTAATAACAACTCAGGTGGAGATGCAGCAGACAATGCTAAGCAATTTATCGATATGCTCGGAATCGAATATCGAGATCTAGCCCCGAGGCAATTAGACTTTTTTAGTTAGTACAAACTATAAGCATATTTTAGATTTCATACATAAGTGAAGCACCTAAAGAGGAAAGTCCACAGCAGCATTTTAAACAGGCAGAAGGAGGTGTAGGGATTGATTGAAACCGTGCATATTTATCACACAAACGATCTCCATAGCCATTTTGACCGATGGCCTAAAATCACAAAATATATCACAGAAATGAGAAAACTGCATCAAGCAAACAATGAGGAAATGCTCTTAATCGATATTGGTGACCATATTGATCGCTTTCATCCGATTTCTGAAGCATCCCATGGGAAAATGAATGTGCAGCTCTTAAACCAGCTTCAATACGATTATGCCACTATCGGTAACAACGAAGGGATTACGATGTCGTATGAACATCTGGATTCTTTATATGACGAGGCAGAATTTAAGGTGTTGCTTGCAAATCTATTCGACCGAGATGGGAAGCTACCTAACTGGGCAGATCCTTACCATATTCATGTCTTGCCAAGTGGGTTTAGGATTGGAATCATCGGTTTAACGGTTCATTATATTGGGCTTTATAAGCTGCTCGGCTGGAACGTCAAAGACCCTTTGGTTATCCTACAAGACACAATCAATGAATTAAAAGACAAAACAGATATGGTTCTTTTGATGTCCCATTTAGGAATCAATGAGGATGAGCAAATTGCAAGAGATTTCCCAGATGTTGACGTGCTACTTGGTGGCCATACACATCATCTTTTAGAAAATGGGAAGAGAATCAATAACACACTTCTATGCTGTGCGCAAAAATACGGGAATTATATCGGACATGTCACTCTTAAAATTGATACTGAACACAAAAGGCTTATTGAAAGTGCTGCAAATGTAATCCCTACGAAATCACTGTCAGAAAGTAAGGAAACAACTGAAATCATTTCAGAGTACATGGCAAAAAGTATACACACCTTACAACATGATGTTGTTGCTGAGATTGAACAACCACTTCTAAGTGATTGGTTTGCAGAAAACTCATTTTCCAAGCTTTTAGCTGAGGTGCTTCGTGAATGGTGTGAAGGAGACATATCCATGGTGAACGCAGGGCTATTGCTTGACTCGCTTCCAACAGGAAAGGTAACAAGAGAAGACTTGCATCGAATATGTCCACATCCTATTAATCCATGTAAGGTCTGGGTTAAGGGCGATGAACTGAAGGAAATCATTTTACAGGCAAACACGAAGGAAATGGAAAATCTCAGAATAAAAGGTCTAGGCTTCCGTGGAAAGGTAATGGGCAAAATGGTATATGATCGTGTAGAGCTTAAAACTTCAAAGCTTTCGGATGGATTAGACCATATTACCGATATTAAAATCAATGGGGAGGACCTTGACCCAGACAAAACGTATTCAATCGCTACGATTGATATGTTCACATTCGGATCACTTTTTCCTGTCATACGAGATGCTAAGGATAAAGAATACTATATGCCAGAATTCTTACGAGACCTTTTAGCTGAAAAATTAAAAACAATCAGCAAAACGTTCTAAAGATACTTAGTCAAAAGGGTTAGAGAAAGATAGGTCTATGACTAGTACTATTTCAAACACAAATCACTTTCCCGTTACATAAATTAGTTAGGGAAAGGAGTGTGCTAGGAATGGTCTCAATGACACCAATAGTAATTGATAATCATCAATTTACAGCCATTACCGTTAAACTGCCTAAGACAAATTTTATGGCAGTCACAAATGAAAATGGCTATATTATGTGTGGAGCTCTCGACGTTGCACTGTTGAATGAAAAACTTAAAGAACGAGGCATTATTGCTGGTAGGGCAGTTGGTGTTCGTACAATCGAGCAATTACTGGATGCCCCTCTTGAATCAATTACGATTGAAGCCGAAAACCGAGGCATTACAGTAGGTATGAAAGGCAAAGACGCCCTATTAAAAATGATCTAAAATTAACCTGAGAAGGTATACCATATAAAAGAATCTTGCACCACCCAAGTGTTGTCGAACAAAATAGTTATCGTACATCCCCCCTTACTTGCATACACATAGCTTGTAAGGGGGGATTTTCGTTTGGGAAAGTACAAAGCTCGTCTACAACCAAGAAGGAAAGGGCCCTTGCCTTTCCGCTACGTCTTTTTATTAACATTTGTCTTTTTTATTCTCTCGACTGTTATTGGTTTATTCATTATTAACAAAGCGATAGAGCCAGCACTTATGGCATATGCTGAAAATGAAACAAAGAAGGTTGCTGCAACAGTTATTAAAAATGCTATTAATCAACAATTAAATGAGGAAGAATTAGTCCAAGAGGATCTAAGTATTGTGCAAACGGATGAAAATGGGAAAGTGATTAGCTACAATACTCAGGTTGTCAATAAAATGGCGACAAAGACACTCGGAAATATTGAGCGATACTTAAAGTATGTAAATGAAGGTGAAGTTAATAAACTTGAATATCCTGATTTAGAAATTGAGACGGATGATGCCAGTGGCCAAACGGGCTTTGTTTTTAAAGTACCCCTTGGGGAAGCAACAAATAATGCCCTATTAGGAAACTTAGGTCCGGAAATACCGATTCGTTTTCATATGATTGGATTTGGGGAAACAACGCCACAAGGAAGAATTGACGAGTGGGGGATTAATAATGGGTGGTTTCAATATAATGTTCTTGCGACAGTGACGATGCAGGTTATTTTACCTTTCTCAACAGGAGAGGTTGAAATTGAAACCATTATCCCCGTTATCAATCAAAACATTTTACATGATGTTCCAGATTTCTATAATAACGGTGGGGAATCATCTCCTTCTATAGAGATACCGACAAATTAGCAAAAAATACTATACTAGAATAGTTGAATCTAAGCGTAAAATCGTATATACTAGCGAAGGAATTAATAAATGAATACACCACCTTATCGGATCGATGGGGTAGAGGTGCGGAAAATAAGAGTAAACTATGTGAGGATGACAACGTAGATCATAGTTGAAAGGATTTTTTGCCGAAGCAAAAATAAACTCGTCAATGTTATTTTTGTTGGGGTTGCCTTGAAAAAGGGTAACACTGTCATTATAGAAATGATCTATAATGGAGGGCTACTGATCGTGATGGAGGATAACATAACATTACGGAGAGTAATGATAGTTATTTTCTATCATACTCTCTTTTTGTCTTCTAAAGAGTATCTTCTTTCACCACGCCCTCCATAAAAATACTTGGAGGAATCATATCATGTCTGGAACAATATATTCAATTATCCCACCAATCATTGCACTTCTCATGGTTATTTTAACAAGAAGAGTTTTACTATCACTTGGAGTCGGCATTGTATCGGCTGCATTCGTATTACATGGAAATGTACTTAAGAATGAAGGAGTCGGAGCTTGGCTACAAGACGTCTTACTTACAATCTGGAATAGCATTAGAGGAGTCTTCGTTTCAGAAGGCGCACTTAATACTTGGAATGTATATATTATTTTATTTTTATTCCTATTAGGAATTATTACTGCCTTTATCTCCATTTCTGGCGGTAGTCGCGCATTTGGCGAATGGGCCCAAACAAAAGTAAAAACAAGAACGGGTGCACAACTTTTAGCTGCTGTTTTAGGTATTATTATTTTTATTGATGATTATTTTAATGCTTTGGCTGTTGGACAAGTAAGTAGACCAATTACAGACCGAAATAAGGTTTCACGTGCAAAGCTAGCTTATATTATTGATTCAACATCCGCTCCAATTTGTGTTGTATCACCCATTTCTAGCTGGGGTGCTTATATTATTGCAATCTTGGCACCTATTTTAGTCACACATGGAGTAGCAGAGTATTCACCATTATCTGCTTTTATTCAAATGATTCCGTTAAACCTCTATGTATTGGTTTCGATTTTAATGGTAATAGCTGTAGCCATTTTTAATATTAATTTTGGTAGTATGAAAACCCATGAAAACCGTGCATTAACAACAGGGGAGGTAACAGACCCTGAAAAACCGGTATTAGGGGAATTAAAGCAGGAATTACCTCAAAGTGAGAAAGGTACTGTCGGTGATTTAGTTTGGCCGATTATTGCATTAGTTGTCGGTACGGTTGGATCCTTATTATGGACAGGCTACAAAGCTTCTGAAGGCGATATAACCATTTTTACGATTTTTGAAAATACTGATGTAACAGGTTCGCTATTATCCGGTGGAATCCTAGGGATTATTGTTACACTTATTTTGTTCTTTGTTCAAGTTTTCGCGAAAAAGGCTTTAAACATCGGCCTTCTTCCTAAGGGAATTGTTGAAGGGATAAAATCAATGCTCCCAGCTGTATACATTTTACTATTTGCTTGGGTAATTATTGACTTGATTGGACAAATTGAAACAGGAAAATATCTAGCAAGCCTTGTAGAAAGGTCCAATTTAAATATAGCATTTATACCGGTGATTTTATTTGTTGTAGCAGGATTTATGGCGTTTGCAACTGGAACGTCTTGGGGAACCTTTGGGATGATGCTCCCGATTGCAGGAGACATTGCGGCTGCTTCAGATATTAATTTATTACTTCCAGCCTTAGCTGCAGTACTAGCGGGTTCAGTGTTTGGTGATCATTGCTCACCAATATCAGATACAACTATTCTGTCCTCCACTGGAGCGGGTAGCCACCATATTGATCATGTAATGACACAGCTACCCTATGCCGTCACCTCTGCCGTGATCACTGTAATCGGATATATAGTACTAGGTCTAACAGGCAGTACCCTATTAGGAGTGCTTACTACCATAGTATTATTTGTTATTTTTGTTTTTATAATGAAAAACAGACAAAACGAATAGAATTACTATTCAAATGTTAACAATCGAACTTAACTAGTATATAAGAGACAAAGGGAATTAGAACCTTTGTCTCTTTTTTTAAAAAAGTAAATTTCATTTTAAAATAACTTTTGACATAGAGATAAAGACTGGCTATACTAATAAATAGATTATAGAAAATAATCTGAAAATAGAAAAATTTCCAACATAAGCCTAGTGCTAAATGACTAATACGGTAACGGGCTAAAGTGGGAAAGGGGAGGTTTGTTTATGGATAATCGTCCACAGTGGGGGACACGGGCAGGATTCGTAATGGCTGCAATCGGTTCTGCGGTTGGTTTAGGTAATATTTGGAGATTTCCATATGTTGCTTACGAAAATGGAGGAGGCGCTTTCTTTCTACCATACCTATTTGCGATTTTAACAGCTGGAATACCAATCCTAATTCTAGAATTCACAATCGGACAAAAGTTTAGGGGTTCAGCACCTTTGTCATTTTTCCGTTTAAATAAAAAATTGGAATGGCTTGGGTGGTGGCAGGTATTAATTTCTTTCGTAATTGCCACCTATTATGCAGTCATTATCGCATGGGCAATTTCGTATACTTTCTTTTCATTTAATAAAGCATGGGGAGAAGATACAGGCGGATTCCTATTCTCTAAATACTTGCATTTAGCTGAAACTCCTGGAGACATAGGAGCACCAGTACTTGGGGTCTTTGGACCTTTAGTTGTTGTTTGGGCAATTACGCTATTTATCCTATTCAAAGGCGTGAAGAAGGGGATTGAAAAAGCGAATAAAATTTTCATTCCTACACTATTAGTTATTTTTACGATTATCGTTATTCGTGCAGTAACACTTGAAGGAGCAAGTACGGGACTAAATTCATTCTTCCAACCTAACTGGGATAAGATTATGTCTGGAGAGGTTTGGGTAGCGGCATACGGACACATTTTCTTTAGTTTATCAATTGGTTTTGCAATTATGATTACTTATGCAAGTTATTTACCAAAGAAGTCCGATGTAGTAAACAATGCATTTATTACCGGTTTTGCGAACTCAGGTTTTGAACTATTAGCAGGTATCGGGGTATTCGCTGCATTAGGCTTTATGGCAGCACAAGCGAATGTACCTGTAGAAGAAGTAGCAAGTGCGGGTGTTGGTCTAGCATTTGCGGTCTTCCCGCAAATTATTAACCAAATGCCATTTGGCGAATTTTTCGGAGCGCTTTTCTTCTTATCGTTAGTATTTGCCGGATTAACATCACTTATTTCGATTTGTGAAGTGTTCATTGCAGCAGTTCAAGACAAGTTTAATCTTACTCGTAACAAGGCAGTCATATATGGTGCAGGTTTAGCATCACTTATTTCAATCCTATACTCTACAAATGGAGGACTATACTTCCTGGATGTAGTTGACTACTTCATTAACCAATTTGGTATTGCTGTTGCTGGATTAGTTGAAGTAATACTTATTGCTTGGGTATTCAAGCAAATGAATCCATTACAAGCACACGCAAATGCGATCTCCGATATTCGTGCAGGTGGTTGGTGGAAGATTTGTTTAGGCGTAATCACACCAGTCGTTTTAGGATATATGATGTTTGACCTATTCAAACAAAATATCCTTCAACAATTTGATAATGCAACTGGAAACTATGAAGGGTATGCAACTTCATTTATACTTTTCCCGGGTGTTTTCATTGCAGCAGGAGTCATTATATTAGGAATTGTGTTCTCACTTAAAAAGTGGGGTAGTGCAGCTTTAAATGACAACTATTCTTCTGGTAGTGACAAGGAGGTAGGACTATGACCGGTGGTGCAATTGCTATGATGATCATTGGGATGGTTATCTTATGGGGAGGTCTAGCAGCAAGTATTGCACATGCTGCAAAAAAGGCTAAACAGGCGAAACAAGGTTAAAGAAAGAAATCAATATAAAAAGAGGGTCAAAAATAGAACGGAAAAAGGCTGTGGTAAACAAATAACCACAGCCTTTCATTTTATTTGCGTTTCTTTGACTGTCTTTCTGCTCTTTCCCAAGCTCGTAGATGTGGATATGGATCAAAGGACCATTCTGTATATCCATTGTCTTTGTACATTCCATAGTGAAGATGTGGAGGAAACTTTCCGGCTGTTCCTGGTGGTCCATAGCCGGAACTTCCAACAGAGCCGATCACTGTACCGGGCTCAACAACCTGCCCGATTGCAATATCCTTTGCAAATCCATTTAAGTGGGCAAAGTAATGGTACGTATTATTCACATCGCGGATTCCGATACGCCATCCACCAAATCGGTTCCAACCTTTCATTTCGATAATCCCATATGAGGTTGCCCTTACTGGTGTTCCGTAGCTTGCAAAGATGTCAGTACCTTCATGCATTCTACGACCTCCCCAGCCACGTGCATCTCCCCAAGTATTTTTATAGCTGTGATTATAGCCTAGAGGAACAGGAAAGGCATGTTTATCTAAATCAAGTGTGCCATATGTTGAATAGATTTTTGCGATACCCGTAATCAGTGAAACGGATTTGTCCCGTTTGTAATAATCCCATAAACCAATCTTGATATTATCAGGGTCAGTTCCGTACGCTAAAATTTGCTCTGAAATTGTAAGTAGGATATCCTCATCATTTGTTTGATCGGCAACACCATCTCCGTTGCCATCAAGACCAATTCCTCCAAAAAGCTGAATGCTATATGGATTCGAATCATTTGGATTTGGGTTTAAAGCCCCCGCCCAAGACTCGGGTTTAATATATATTCCAATTAACCCAGTTTCTTTCGGAATATCTTTTCGGGAACGACGGATGCTTCTTTCATACTGGTCGATAGCCGCATAATAGTACCAAGGAATCTGTGTTACTGTTTCCATCTTTGTATAGAGGTTCATTCGTTCCTGAAAAACTTTTTGTTGATCCTCATTTGCACTTGCATCCAAAGGCATACACGTAAAAAGTAAGCAAATAACAACTACTATACCAAGTTTTCTGTTCATGCACGCAAGTCTCCTTTCACTAAAATAACACAAGGGTGTATTGTTCTAAAAGGCATCATCTATAGGTCTTAAAAGACGAATTTGTCTAGTTGGAATTAAATAAAAAGAAGTACTCTTCCTTGTTAGTTTGTTAAATCATCTCATTTTCATAATCACTAATTGTTGGAAGCTAAAAAATACAAATAAATCGAATACTTGGATTCTTGAAGAAGTTAGGAGTATAATAGGGATAGCCTTTGCAATGGAGTGATGAAGTATGTCAAAAAAACAAGAATATCTTCGAAAGCCGGAATGGCTAAAAATAAAACTGAATACGAATGAGAGCTACACAGGCTTAAAGAAAATGATGAGAGAAAAGCAATTACATACCGTTTGTGAGGAAGCAAAATGTCCTAACATTCATGAATGCTGGGCTGTAAGAAAAACAGCTACTTTTATGATTCTTGGGGATACTTGTACCCGCGCATGTCGCTTTTGTGCGGTTAAGACTGGACTTCCAAATGAATTGGATTGGGCAGAACCAGAGCGTGTAGCTGATTCTGTCGCAATGATGGGATTAAAGCATGTTGTTATTACAACAGTTGCTCGTGACGATTTGAAGGACGGGGGAGCTGCGGTATTTGCAGAAACTGTTCGTGCAATTCGTAAAAAGAATCCATTTACATCAATTGAAGTACTACCATCTGACATGGGGGGAGTATACGAAAATTTAAAAACCTTAATGGATGCAAAGCCCGACATTATGAACCATAATATTGAAACGGTTCGCCGTTTATCTGACCGTGTGCGTGCACGTGCGAAATATGAACGTTCACTTGAATTTTTACGTCGTGCAAAAGAAATGAATGCAGACATCCCAACAAAATCAAGTATCATGATCGGCCTTGGCGAAACGAAGGAAGAAATCATTGAAACAATGGACGACCTTCGAGCAAACGATGTAGATATCATCACAATAGGTCAATATTTACAACCAACCAAAAAGCACTTGAAAGTTGAAAAGTACTATCATCCAGATGAATTTGCAGAATTAAAAGAGATTGCATTAAGTAAAGGCTTCAGTCATTGTGAAGCTGGTCCTCTTGTACGTTCTTCTTATCATGCGGATGAGCAAGTAAATGCAGCAAAATCAAATCAACAAGTTAAACAAGCATAAAAAAAGGGGAAATATCCCCTTTTTTTAATGCGTTCCTTTTTGTAATAATTCTCTTCCGTCATCTCTCTTTTGGTCTTCATTCCCTTTATTGTCGGTTGTACGATCAATTTCAGGGTTGAACTCAGTTCCACCTTTATTGTTGATACTAGGGTTTTTAAGGAAGTCTTGGTTCTCCCTTGCCCGACGCTCATACTCGGGGTTTAGTCCACCTTCCATTTCCCCATTTTCATTTTCACCATCACTTACTTTATATCCTTGTGGTGATTTAATCATTTGTTGAATGGTTGAGGTAATAATTTGATCGACATTTCGACTGTCTGAATCAAGTCTACCGAATCGCTCAATTTGGTTCATCATGTCTGGATTATCTGAAACGTATACATGGAAATACCTTGGAACAACTGACATCGCGGAACGTTTTACCTGGTCTGCCGTTAACATGCGATCCTCAGAATCCGTATCATATGCGACAAGGACCTCTTCATCCGTTACAAGCGTACCAACATCTTTAACATTTGGAATGGTTGTACAGATTTTACTGATTAAATCTGCTACTTTTTCCCTGTCCATTGTTGGCAAATTACTGTATACATTCGCACCGCCGGGGACTGGATTCTTTTGGTGACGAACATAGCCAAAGTTCGTCATTTCCTTACCATCATTTTTGACACCCTTCGCATTGTAAAGCTCGTTCTGGTCAATACGATATATTGAATTTCCACTTTCATGGTTGACTCCTGCATTGTCATCAGAAGTACCACAACCTGTTAATGCAGTTAAGGCAATTAAGCCTGAGATGATTTTGTATTTTTTCAATATTGACACCCCCTCAGTTGTAGGGTGACCAATTCAACAAAAATTTCGCATAGTAATTGATGGATTGATTGGCTATAATGGATATATAGTGAACATCCTCTAGTATGGGGTACGAGGTGATTAAATGATTAGCATAGGTAATACTACATATGAACTTATTGACGAGCTAAAAGATGGATTTAATGAAGAAGCTTTTCGTGCAAGATACAGTGATATCTTAGCGAAGTATGACTATATAGTTGGGGACTGGGGATATGAACAACTTCGCTTAAAAGGTTTTTTTGATGATAAAAACCAAAAAGCGTCATTTGATACAAAAATAAGTACCCTTTCTGAGTATTTATACGAATATTGCAATTTTGGTTGCGCCTATTTTGTATTAAAAAAGGTAAAAAAATAAAGTACAGGCAAAGTTCTCTGCCTGTACTTTTATTATGGCTTGAACCTTTTTATTAATCATAAGGTGGTTCGGCATTTTCTTCCTTGTCATCATGTGTGGGATGAGCCCCAGGGAATTGCCTTGGAAGATCCTGGTGAAGTGATTTGAACTCATAGTTAAAGTTGCTATAGGTTCGTTGTCCTTCTTTCCACGGTGTGCTTTTATTCTCTACAGGCGTATCCTTACCTTGCGGTGTGCCGTAAGGACCTTCCGGATATTCCTCAAAGGTTAGGAAATTTCTCATCGTCTCCACATTTGAAAAATCGGTATACTTTATTTCTTCCTTGTCTTTATCTGCCACCTGAAAAACACCTCACTTCTTACTTCTAGTGTTTTCGCAGCATTACGTAATTATGTTAGACAATTTCATACAGAAAAGAACGCAATTCCTCTGCTTCCTCTTCAGATAGCTGATAAGCATGTTCGATATAGCCGGGCTCATCAAGGTCATCTCTACCGATAATTGCAAAGCGATTGCTCAAGATATTTAAAACAATATGCTTGCCATAATAGCGGTCAGATTTAACAACAGCTAAGTCGTAACGCTGATGTTCCCCCATAAAGCTTACAAACCTTGTTTGTGTGTCAATTGTATCATCATATAAGAAAAAACGTTCAGACATAATGGATTCTCTCCTTCTAAGAAACAGTCATTACACTTATCATAACAAAGGTGTACGAATTAGAAAACGAATTTATAGATGCGATGAATGAGGGGCATACCATGAATGATTATAAACTTTATGGTAAAATAATGTGGTATATAAAAGATGGTGGGTAAAGATTATAAACTGAAGGTGATACTATGTATTTTGTTGACCGGGAAAAGATTGAAAAAACCCTTCTTTTTTACGAAGAGAATTTAAACCTAATTGAAGCGAATTCAAATTGGACAAGCGTGGTTGAAAAGAAAGCGTTAGAGAGAATCTCTCATCTTACAATTGAGGCAATATTAGATGTCGGAAATTCGATGATTGACGGCTTTATTATGCGTGATCCAGGTAGCTATGAGGATATCATTGATATACTTGAGGATGAAAAAGTAGTGACAACTGAAGCAGCGAATGAACTTAAAGAAATTATCCGTTTTCGAAAAGTGATTGTTCAAGATTATCTTGAGATTAATCATGATGAATTAATCTTAAGCCTTCAAAAAAATAAAGAAAGTCTTGCAAACTTTCCACAAGCGGTACGATCTTATCTTGAAAATGAATTAGGACCGGTTTCAGCATTTAAAAATTAAAAAAAGGTGATAGAAGTAGTGAAAACATACAAAGGATACTTATTTGACTTAGACGGTACCATGTACCGTGGAACAGAGCGTATTAATGAAGCATGTGATTTTGTAAATAAATTAAATCAAAAGCAAATTCCATATTTATTTGTTACGAATAATTCATCTAGAACACCAGAACAGGTGGCAGCTAAACTTCGTGACTTTGATATTGCGTGTACAGCAGACCAGGTTTTCACCACTAGTCAAGCAACGGCAAATTATATGTATGATATGAAACCAGGAGCAAGTGTATATGTAATTGGTGAAGATGGTATCTACCAAGCTTTAGAGGAAAAAGGCTTTACATTTCAAGAGGAAAACCCAGATTTTGTGGTTTGTGGAATAGACCGTTCCCTTACATATGAAAAATTCGCCATTGCTTGTTTAGCAGTACGTAATGGTGCCACCTTTATTTCAACGAATGGTGACATCGCTATCCCAACTGAGCGTGGACTTCTACCAGGGAATGGTTCATTAACTTCGGTGATCACTGTTTCAACAACAGTAAAACCCACTTTTATTGGAAAGCCAGAAAAAATTATCATGGAACAAGCGCAAAAGCAACTAGGGATTCCAAAAGAGGATACCATCATGATTGGTGATTATTATGATACCGATATTATGGCAGGTATGAATGCAGGTATCGATACATTGCTTGTCCATACAGGTGTGACAACCCCTGAACTACTAAAAGGATATGACCGTCCTCCTACCTACGCAATCCATAGCTTAAAGGAATGGATGGATCGAATTTAAAAACGTCAAACTGAGCGTTTTAAATTTGGAGTAACATTATAATTCGATAAAAAAAGACCAAATCCATGTGATTTGGCCTTTTTTATTTTATTCTACGTTTGCTGCTCTGTGTGCTAAACGACTTGATGCTGCAGCTGCAATTGCGCCAACAATATCATCTAAAAATGTATGACATTCCCCAGTTGATTTATCATTTAAACGTTCTAATATACCAGGTTTTTTCTTATCAATGTATCCGTAGTTTGTAAAACCGATTGAGCCGTAAACGTTAACAATTGAAAAGGCAAGAATTTCATCTACTCCATAAAGTCCTTCGTCAACTTTGATTGTTGATAGTAGTGGCTCCTCAAGTAAGCCTTTCTCAGCAAGTTTATCTAATTGTATTCCAGTTAACACTGCATTTTGGATTTCACGCTTTGTTAACACGCGGTCAACATTATGAATACATTCTTCCATTTTTAAATCTGGGTGATATTTGCTTTGTAGATAATACACCAACTCCGCAATATCCTGAATGGTGACGCCTCTTTCTTCCAACCATTTTCTGGCCGTTTTTTCAATCTCATTCATTTTATTCTCTTGACTCATCTTGTTCACCTAATTTCTTTTGATTTCAAAATAATTTTTACTAATATTTCCTAGTTTACCACAAGTAATGAAGTTTTGTTTCATATAGATGTTTTATACAAATCAATACGTAGTCTTAATAGTATGAGCGGGGAGCGATGTTTTATGAAAGAAACACTCTTGGAGCAATACAAATTAAAAGTGGATCGATCTGTAAAAGTATTCGGATATGAAGCGATCATCTATCGAAATATAGTATATTGTATTGTGCCAATCTCAAATTTGGAACAAGAAGAACTGTTTGAAATTAAACATCTTAGTGATTATATGATTCAAAAGGGAGATATTCGTGTTGGCTCCATATTACCTACTACAGATGGAAAGTTAAGCACCATTATCAATGACGGGGAAGTAGTCATTATTAGATGTCCAGTCTATAGCCATAGGGTTTCCAATTCATTAGGGTATGAGTTGGCACGGTTTCATAAACGAGGCAGAAGCTTTCCCTATCAAGTAAAGAAGGTTAATCGAATCGGACAGTGGAAAATCTTATGGGAAAAAAGATTGGATCAAATGGAGCTGTTCTGGAGGGAAAAGGTAAAGCAACATCCGCAAAACGAGTTTGAAACCTTATTTGTCGAAGCTTTTCCATATTATATAGGCTTAACAGAAAATGCAATCCAATATCTTGTTGATACAGAAATAGATGAAACCCCTTCTGCGATCGATTCGGCCACGATATGTCACCATCGTTTTACGGAAAATTCTTGGGATCGGAATTCCTATACGAAGCTACCTACGGATTGGGTTTTTGATCATTATACAAGGGACCTCGCAGAATTTATTCGGGACCAATATGTTAATGGAGAATCAAGACAAAACGAGCAAATCGTGCATTTTTTGAGGGAATATGAGCGGGTCAGCCCACTTTCTGCATTCTCCTGGAGACTTCTATATGCACGCCTTTTATTTCCACTGCATTTTTTTGAGTGTATTGAAGGTTTTTATATGACAGGTTCAGAAATGCAAATGGAAAGTCATTGTAAAAGATTAGAATCCATTCTGAAGCATTCCAGTGAACATGAGCGCTTTTTAGCGACCTTTTTATCAAGTGTAGGAGTAAAAGAAAAAAGACTAACAATTCCAACTATCAGCTGGCTTCAAAAATAAGAATGTATGGTACTATATAGAAAGATAATATTTTTTAGAGGTGAAACATGACTAGGCCATATGTTTTTATTACTAGAAAACTTTCCGAAAACGCAATTCAACCACTAATGGAAATAGCAGATGTACATATTTGGAATGAGGAAGAAAGAGCCGTTCCAAGAGAAATCCTACTTGAAGAGGTAAAAAAGGCAGACGCTCTTTTAACAATGCTTTCAGATAAAGTCGATAAAGAGCTTCTTGATGCAGCACCAAAATTAAAGGTAATCGCAAACCTTGCTGTAGGCTATGACAATATTGACGTAGAATATGCAAATCAAAAGGGAATTGCGATATGTAATACACCTGATGTTTTAACAGACACTACAGCCGATTTAGCCTTTGCTTTATTGCTTTCAACTGCAAGACGAGTTGTGGAAGCAGCTGAATTTGTTAAAAAAGGCGAATGGAAAAGTTGGAGCCCATTATTGCTAGCAGGAAGCGATGTCCATCATAAAACAATTGGGATCGTTGGGATGGGTAAAATCGGTGAAGCAGTTGCAAAACGCGCAACAGGGTTTGATATGAATATTTTGTATCATAACCGCTCCCGTAATGTCGTTGCAGAAGAACGCATTGGCGCTTCTTATGCAACCTTTGATGAGCTAATTGAAACCTCTGATTTTATTGTTTGTCTAACTCCACTAACGGATGAAACAAGAGGTTTATTCAATAAGGAAAGCTTTATGAAAATGAAAAGTTCTGCAGTTTTTATTAATGTTTCTAGAGGGCCAGTTGTTGATGAAGGTGCTTTATATCAAGCGTTAGTCAATGGTGAAATTGCCGCAGCAGGCCTTGACGTTTTTGAAAAAGAGCCTGTAGATGCAAAACATCCATTATTAACACTTCCAAATGTCGTAGCATTGCCACACATCGGAAGCTCAAGTACTGAAACCCGTGAAAAAATGATGAAACTGTGCTGTGAAAATATTGAACTTGTTCTTATCAATCAACAACCCAAAACACTTGTTAACAAAGAATGGGTCTTTCAGTAATCATATATTTATCGGAGGCACCTTCGTAAAGAAGGTGTTCTTTTATAAGTTGAATTTTTACAAAATAAAAACTTTTTTATAAAATGTATCCCTTTTATATCAGGGTGTTAAACGTTTTCAAACGAAAAGTCTGAAAAAAAGCACTTGTAAAAGTATAGTATTACCACTATAATGTCCTTTATAGGAAGACAATTGTATTTCTCAGAAATACAGAGGAGGCGGATGAATAATGAAAAAAATTTCAGTTGGATTATTAGGATTAGGTACGGTTGGTAGTGGTGTTGTTACGATTTTAAAAAATCATCAAGATAAATTAATGCATCAGGTTGGATGCCCAATTGAGGTTAAGAAAGTATTAGTGAAAGACTTACATAAGCATAGGACAGTAGACATTGAACCTTCCCTTTTGACAACAAATGCAAACGAGGTAATTGAAGACCCAGAAATCGATGTTGTCATTGAAGTGATGGGGGGAGTAGATGACACTAGACAGCTTATTCTTCAATCTTTACGTAATAAAAAACACGTTGTAACAGCAAACAAGGATTTAATGGCATTATACGGTTCAGAGCTATTAACAGTTGCAAGTGAAAATGGTTGTGACCTATTTTATGAAGCAAGTGTTGCCGGTGGGATTCCAATTCTTCGAGGGTTAGCAGATGGATTTGCTTCAGACAGAATCATTAAGATGATGGGAATCGTGAACGGAACCACTAATTTCATTTTAACAAAAATGACGAAGTTCGGTAGTGCTTATGAAGAAGTATTAAAAGAAGCACAGGAGCTTGGCTATGCAGAAGCAGACCCTACAGCAGATGTTGAAGGTCTAGATGCAGCAAGAAAGATGGCAATCCTTGCAACATTAGGATACTCCATGAATATCGACCTTAAAGATGTTCGAGTTCAAGGAATTTCAACTGTAACAAGTGAGGATATCGAATACAGTAAACGATTAGGTTATGTTGTTAAGTTGATCGGCACTGCCCATCGTAAGGGGGAAAAAGTTGAAGTAAGTGTTCAACCAACACTTCTTCCTGAAACACACCCACTTGCTGGAGTAAATGATGAATTTAACGCTGTATATGTGTATGGAGAAGCGGTTGGAGAAACGATGTTTTACGGACCGGGTGCAGGAAGCCTACCAACTGCAACATCAATTGTTTCCGATTTAGTCGGAGTTATGAAAAATATGAGACTAGGGGTAAATGGTAAAAGTAGCGTGTCCCCTCAATTTGAAAAGAAACTAAAAGACGATTCTGAGATTTTCTCAAAATACTTCTTACGTATTCACGTAAAAGATCAAGTGGGAGCATTTGCAAAACTTACATCCCTATTCTCAGAACGCGGTGTAAGCTTCGAGAAAATTCTTCAATTACCGCTTAAAAATAAAGATTTAGCTGAAATTGTTCTTGTTACTCATCAAGCATCATTACGGGATTACGAGGAAATTTTAGTACAATTAAGAGACTTACAGATTATTCAAGAGGTTAAGAGCTCTTACCGAGTTGAAGGAGGAAACCTAGCATGAGATGGCAAGGACTATTACAGCAATTTCGTGAATATTTACCGGTGAATACAAATACTCCAATGCTTTCCTTAAATGAAGGGAATACGCCATTAATTCCGCTACATTCCATTTCAGAGGATCTTGGGGTTGAATTATATGTAAAAGTAGAAGGTGCAAACCCAACTGGCTCCTTTAAGGACCGTGGGATGGTAATGGCGGTTGCGAAAGCAGTTGAAGAAGGCAGCAATACGATTATCTGTGCATCCACTGGGAATACTTCAGCAGCAGCAGCAGCATATGCCGCACGTGCAGGACTCCGTTGTATTGTCGTCATTCCTGAAGGCAAGATTGCGATGGGTAAACTAGCGCAAGCCGTCATGTATGGAGCAGAAATCATTTCAATTGAAGGAAACTTTGACCATGCCCTACAGATGGTTCGTAATATTAGTGAAACAGCACCTATTACTCTTGTAAACTCTGTAAATCCATATCGAATTGAAGGACAAAAAACAGCAGCATTTGAAATCTGTGTGCAATTAGATGGAGCTCCAGATGTACTAGCGATTCCGGTTGGAAATGCTGGGAACATTACAGCATACTGGAAAGGTTTCAAAGAATATAACGAGCGTCATAATACAGGTCTTCCTGAGATGCGCGGGTTTGAAGCAGAAGGTGCAGCGGCAATTGCAAAGAATCAAGTGATTGAGAATCCTGAAACAGTAGCAACTGCAATTAGAATCGGAAATCCAGCAAGCTGGGATAGTGCTGTGGTGGCTGCAAGTGAGTCGAAAGGTAAAATTGATGAGGTTTCAGATGACGAAATCCTTGAAGCATATCAATTATTAGCTAGAAAAGAAGGCGTGTTTGCTGAACCAGGTTCTTGTGCTTCCATCGCTGGAGTGATCAAACAAGTACGCAGTGGTGAAATTAAAAAAGGTAGCCGAATCGTTGCTGTTCTAACTGGAAATGGACTAAAGGACCCTAATATTGCAATTGAAGCAACTTCTATCAAGCCTGTGGTATTGCCGAACGATGAAAAGCTTGTTTATGAACATATCAGAGGAGCCGTACTACATGAAGTTTGATCAAGCCTTTCAAATTAAAGTACCAGCAAGTACGGCAAATCTTGGACCTGGATTTGACTCAGTAGGGTTAGCGGTCAATCGCTATTTAACTCTCCAAGTTGAACCAAGTCAAGAGTGGGAGTTTGTCCTGCAATCAGAAGAAATTGCAGATACTCCAACTGGTAAAGATAATTTTATATATCAAATCGCAGAAAAGGTAGCTCGTACTTTCTCCTATGAGCTGCCTCCCTGCAAAGTATATGTTCATAGTAATATTCCACTAGCTAGAGGTCTGGGAAGTAGTGCAGCCGCTATAATCGCTGCAATCGAACTGGTTAATGAACTTTGTAATCTTCAATTAACAAACCAACAAAAGCTTGATTTAGCCTGTGAATTTGAGGGACACCCCGATAATGTAGGTGCATCGCTATACGGTGGCTTAGTCATTGGCAGTCATCGTGGAAGCAAAGACACTGATCTCGTCCATGTGAATGATCTATCCTTTGATTTGGTGGTTGTCATTCCACCGTATGAACTAAAAACAAAGGATGCCCGAAGTGTACTTCCGACGGAATTATCCTATCCTGAGGCGGTTAAGGCAAGCTCGATAAGCAATGTAATGGTCGCTGCTCTTTTAACCAAGAACCTTGCATTAATGGGGAAAATGATGGAGCTCGATCTTTTCCATCAACAGTACCGAGCAAAGCTTATTCCTGAATTTAGTCACATCCATCAGGTTGCAAAAAAGTCAGGAGCATTTGGAGTAGCCATAAGCGGAGCGGGGCCAACAGTCATTTGCTTTACTGAATGTGGACAAGGAAAACAGCTTCGAGATGAGTTATCATCTGAATTTGAAGGATATCAGGTTGATGAAGTATCAATTGAGAAAAACGGCAGTGTGTTAACTTCACTTTCATTACATGAATAAAGAAGCGAAACCGAAATGGGTTTCGCTTTTTTGAGTATAGAATACTTAAATACTGTCACTAATTCGGAAATACTGCCGCTAGCAGAAATATACTGCCACTAACCGAAAAATACTGCCACTAGTCCTTTTACGCATAAAAAAATGCCTCAAAAACTTGAGGCATCACTCATTTATCTATTAAAAAACTTGTTCAACTTCAACGATTCCTGGGACTTCTTCTAATAACGCACGTTCAATCCCAGCTTTTAAAGTAATTGTAGAGCTTGGGCAGCTCCCACAAGCACCTAAAAGACGAAGCTTTACAACACCATCTTCAATATCAACTAAATCACAGTCTCCGCCATCACGAAGTAAAAATGGACGAAGTTTATCTAATACTTCTTGTACTTGCTCTCTAATATCTAATTCAGCCATTTCGATTGACTCCTTTCCTCATACCTTTATAATTATTATAATCTGTTTGCTGGAAAAAATCTATTAACTTTATTTAGTAGATGTTCCACTCCCTAACGTAAATAATACTAAAATAAAAGTATACAATTTAGTTTGGGGTACCGACTAAATAAAGTTAATGCCTCCGGCGGATGCCACAGATTTTCAATGGAAAGTTTTCGAGCATGCTCGAAAAAATCTGGGCGCAAATGCGCCAAAGCGCATTTGATTACCAAATAATGCATTTTTCCAATTTTTAATTACAAACTCTTATTGAGAATCCTGAGATGTGTACTTTGTATCTTTTGGTGTCTATTCTAACAGATTTTTAGTACAATGGAAAAAGAAATGATTGTAGACGATTTAGTTGGGGAAAAGGAGAGCATAAAATGGAAAAGCAAAAGGTTGAGATCTGTGTGTACGGTGCAGAAATATTATGTCCGAGTTGTGTCAATCTTCCTTCTTCAAAGGAAACTTATGAGTGGCTTGAAGCGGCATTAAGCAGAAAGTTCCCAAACCAACCATTCGATATTACTCATGTTGATATTTTTGATCCACCAGGGGACGAAGAGAAAAAAACATTTGCCACACGAGTAATTGAGGAAGATATGTTTTACCCAGTTGTAGTTCTAGAGGGTACCATTGTCGGAGAAGGAAGCCCTAAGCTAAAAACCATTTATGCAGAAATGCAGAAATACGGATACAAGGCAGCTGAATAATGAATAGTAAAAAAGCACGGAAAGTCATTGACTAACCGTGCTTTTTTATCACCCATTATGATACTTATACATCCATAATACCCCGGATTTCAACATACGAGGTACGCGTCCTGTGAGAGCTCGTTCTGCAACTAATCCAAATCCTTCTTTTTTACCTAGAGATCCAAGAACACCTTTTAGCTTAATTTTTGGAAACTCAGCAGGTGGTTCTTCGCCCTTCCAACGCTTTAAAAGGACCTGAACAATTTGTTCAGCCTGGCCTTCTGCAAGTTGAGCACTTGGCGCATGTGGTAAGCTTGCACAGTCACCAACAACATATACATGTTCATCATTTGGGAGATTGTGTTGTTTTGTTAATTCCACTCGGCCGCTTCCGTCTTTTTCAACATCTAAGTCACGAACAACTTTATTAGGTTGAATACCAGCTGTCCACACAACAACATCGCTTTGTACAGGTTGGTCGTTATTAAAGAGTACATTCTCTTCTACCCTTGTAATATTTGAATTATTAATAATCTCAACTTCGTTTTTATCAAACCAGTTTTCTACATACATACTCAATTTTTCAGGGAAAGCTGAAAGTATATGTTTCCCTCTATCGAATAGTTTGATTTGTAAGTCGGGTCTACTTTCATAAAGCTCACTCGCAAGTTCAACTCCACTTAGGCCTGCTCCAACGATGGAAACAGTAGCACCTGCGGGAAGATTATTAAGTTTCTGATAGGTTTTTCTGGCTTTATCAATGGTTTGGATGCTGTCTGTGTATTCATTCGCTCCTGGAACATTGTGATACTTGTCTTCGCATCCTAATCCAATTATTAAATCATCATACTTAACTGTTTCTTCATCACTCATGTGAACAAGTTTCTCATTTAAATCGATGCCCGTAATCTCCCCATACTTTACGTGCAAACGTGGATGTTCAGGAAATGTTACACGTACATGGGAGTCTGAAATAGTCCCTGCTGCAAGCGCGTAAAATTCCGTTTTTAAACTATGATAAGGCGCACGGTCAATTAAGGTTATCTGTATATCCTCGGGTAATTGATTTGGCAAAAGGCGTTGTAAAACCCGCATTCCACCATATCCTCCACCTAAAATGACAAGATTTTTCATGATGATTATCCCCTTTGTTACTCTCTTTAGTTAAAGCGTATTCATCCAATGTTAGTACAAAGTTTTAGCAAATTCGTTATCCTTTACAAACACTAAAAGTATAGCGAAATTATGATAAAATAACAACTGCTATTCATAAAATTGACGAATCGAAAAAAAGAGAGTACGATAAGTAGTTGTAGTGAGGTGAAGACCAGTGAATCCTATCATTGAGTTTTGTGTTAGTAATTTGGCAAGTGGCTCACAGAAAGCAAAGGAAATACTTGAACAGGATCCAAATCTTGATGTGATTGAGTACGGATGCCTTAGCTATTGTGGTCAATGCTTTGAGTCGCTATATGCTCTTGTAAATGGGGATATAGTTACTGGTGAAACAGCTGATGCGCTTGTTGAAAATATCTATGCCTATCTAGAAGAAAACCCAATGTTCTAATACAAAACATATTTTATATACAAAAAAGCAGTCAATGATGACTGCTTTTCATATTAAGGCAAAAAAAGAAAACTCTCCATTAAATGAATGAAGAGTTTCTAAAAAAAACGGGGGATAATCTTATTGTGCTCCAAATAATACCATTTTATACTTGGAGTAAGAAAAAAATTTACCGTTAGACAGATTATTTGTAACAATCCCCGATTACCATTATACTAATAGTAATAACCTATTTAGTAAGCTTGAAAAAGAAGGAGGTTACAAACATGACAGATCGTGTAGTTACCATTTCTGAAGCGGCTGCTTTTCAAATTAAAGATATGATGAAACAGAATGAGGAAGAAGGATCATTCCTACGTGTTGCTGTAAAGGGTGGCGGTTGTAGTGGACTTTCTTACGGAATGGGCTTTGAACAAGAAATAGATGAAAATGATCGCCAAGATGAACAGCATGGTATCAAGATTATCATTAATAAAGAAGATGCTCCGATACTAACTGGTGTAAACATAGACTTCAAACAATCCCTTATGGGTGGCGGATTTACCATCGATAATCCAAATGCAATTGCATCATGTGGTTGTGGTTCTTCCTTCCGAACTGCAAAAGTAGCGGGAACACCTGAGAATTGCTAAATGTAAGTTGGGCTTCTATTATGGGCCCGACTTTTTTATCCTATTATATGGCAATTTTTAGACTAAAAAAATAACAATTTTCCAACAACTTCCAAAAGGGGTTGTTTTTTATTTTTTTAATATTCAAAAAGGTCGTCAAACACTTGAAAAAACAATATAAAAGGCATAATATAGGATGTGGATATTAAATAGTACAACTTTTTGACAAATATCGGAATCTTTTTTGTCCAATAATGGTATCTTACGTGAAGGATATCACAAACTATTTTATCAATAAAATTAGAGCTTACAGTTGAAAATAGAAATAAGTGTTTTTGACTGCAAAAAAGAAAAGGTGGGCGTGATTACAGTGAGAAAGCCAAAAATCGTAGTTTTAGGTGCAGGATACGGTGGATTAACCACTATTGTTAACTTACAAAAAACTTTAGGTGTAAATGAAGCTGATATTACACTAGTTAATAAAAATGATTATCACTATGAGACCACATGGTTACATGAAGCTTCTGCAGGTACTTTAGAAGCAGACCGTGTACGTTACCAAATTGAAGACGTAATTAGTGGACATAAAGTTAAATTTGTAAAAGGCTCTGTAGCAAAGATTGATCGTGAAGGCAAACGTGTAATTCTTGAGGACGATACACAAGTTGAGTATGATTATTTAGTTGTAGCACTTGGTGGAGAATCCGAGACTTTTGGAATTAAAGGCCTAAAAGAATACGCATTTTCAATTTCAAACGTAAATACAGCTCGTCAAATTAAAGAACATATCGAATATCAATTCGCAACATATAACACTGAAGAAGAAAAAGACGATACTCGTCTAACAATTGTTGTAGGTGGAGCAGGATTTACTGGTATTGAGTTCCTAGGAGAACTTGTTAATAGAGTTCCTTTACTTTGCCGTGAATTCGATGTTGACCAAAATAAAGTAAAGATCATTTGTGTTGAGGCTGCACCAACTGTATTACCAGGTTTCGATGCTGAATTAGTTGAATATGCAGTGAATCACTTAGAGAAAAAAGGTGTGGAATTCAAAATCGGAACTGCGATTAAAGAAGGAACACCTGAAGGAATCATCGTTGGAAAAGACGATGTAACAGAAGAAATTAAAGCAAAAACTGTTGTATGGGCAGCAGGTATACGTGGAAACAGCGTAATTGAAGCTTCTGGTTTTGAAGCAATGCGTGGTCGTGTGAAAGTTGACAAAGACCTTCGTGCACCAGGCCATGAAGATGTTTTCTTTATTGGTGATAGCTCACTAGTTATTAATGAAGAAATCAATCGTCCATACCCACCAACTGCACAAATCGCAATGCAACAAGGTGTATTAGTTGCGAAAAACATTGCTGTACTAGTTCGTGGACAAGGAGAACTTGGTGAATTTTCATTTGATAACAAAGGAACTGTATGTTCACTTGGTGAGCATGATGGAATCGGTGTTGTATTTGGTAGAAAAATTTGGGGCTCAAAAGCAGCATTCATGAAGAAAGTAATTGATAACCGTGCGCTATTAATCGTAGGCGGACCATCACTTGTTCTTAAAAAAGGTAAATTAAAATTCATCTAACATATTAACGAAGGAATGCTTCTATCTTAGCATTCCTTTTTTACATAATTGTGCGATTTGGTAAGTGAAATCAATTGACTCATTAATCGTACCTTTAGTAAACTAGGTAGGGATTTGTCCTAGGAGGTGAGTTGCCATGTCACTCAGTTTTTTACCAATATTTTTAATTTCAATGTTATTGTTTTTCGTATTATTTTTTGGAATTGGATTCATTCTTAATATGCTATTACGTATGTCGTGGATTATGGCCATTATCTATCCAATAATTGCCTTGGCAATCATTCAAGAGGTATCCTTTCTTGATTATTTTACATCACCATCTAGTGCATTTAGCTCTTTAGGTGAGAGTATCACGACATTAGCTCCTCTAGATATTGCGATTTTACTTAGTGGTCTTGCTGGTGCTGTTTTATCAGGAGTAATCATAAAGCTCCTTCGAAAAAAAGGATACAGAATGTTTTAAAAAGCCACTGCTATATAGAAATTGCAAGAAGAAACGTAAGGATTTTGATATAAAATCTTTACGTTTATTTTTTTGCTTACAATTATCTTCCACTCATAAACGAATATTTTTTTGCCAAATTGGAAAGAAATAGAGTCGTGAGAGGAGTGGAAAAATGTGTTTCGTTTAAACACAATGATAAGAAGAAGTGCGATGACATTCCTATTTGCATTAGCACTAATTACTACGTTCCAATCTTTTTCCGGAGTGCAGACGAAAGACCTTACAAGCTGGATGGGCAACCAATTTCAGGAGAAGTCGCAAACAGTAGGAATTAAAAGTGTAGAATGGGTATCAAAATTATTATTTTTTGCTAATGGCAATAAGACGGTCTCTGCCTCTGGGTTAGAAACCACATTACCTATTGAAGAAGCCATTGATTTTTCCAAATACCCAACACAAACAGTTGTCGCGACCGGATATACGGCAGGTGTTGAATCAACAGGAAAGGATGCGAATCACCCTTCCTATGGGATTACCTATTCAGGTGTTAAAGTGAAACGTGATTTGTATTCAACAATTGCTGCGGATTTAGATGTATTTCCAATCGGAACAATTCTATTTATCCCCGACTACGGGTATGGAGTAGTCGCTGACAAAGGCGGAGCCATCAAAGGAAATAAAATAGATCTGTACTATGATACAGTTGATGATGTCTATAAAAAATGGGGGAAGAAAACCCTCGATGTTTATGTCATCAAGATGGGTGACGGAAGGATATCTGAAGAAGAAATTGCTGCAATGAATGAGGATAAGTCCATGCAAGTATTCCGACAACAAATTTTAGGTGAAAAAAGTTAAAGGGGCTGTCCCATAAGTCCTAAA
>NZ_NSEA01000042.1:0-458 GCF_002734285.1 Fredinandcohnia onubensis
ATATAATGTTATATTTCTTCATAATTCGACGGATAAGCTTCAAATTGTAGACAACATCAAATTCACCCGCCAAAGTCATTTTGATTTGACGCGCCCCTTTCTTTCGACCTTTGAAATTATAGGCCTTTAAAATATTCTCTTTCAATACTTCATCCTTTTCATCCTTAAGTTTTCTTCGTTCTTGTGACTCTAATTTGAAATAATTATAATAACCACTTCTCGAAACGCCGGCTACTTTACATAGGTAACTCACCATGTTTTTTAAATGATATTTTTCGATTACCGAATGGATAAGCTCAAATTTCTGGCTTGGTGTAAGTGTTATTTTCTCAGCCCCCTTTCCGCAAAACGGATCTTTTTTAGTAGTTCATTTTCTGCCTTTAACAAGTTAATTTCTGCTTCCAATCGAGCGTTTTTTTCTTTCAGTGTCAGTTCTCTTTCTCTAGGGCGCCCCGAGT
>NZ_NSEA01000042.1:474-622 GCF_002734285.1 Fredinandcohnia onubensis
TTAGCCCTTTTTCTGAGTATGCATCCTTCCACCTTCTACTCGCTGATCTAACCCTTTGAATCCCCAAAATATCTACATCAAAACCGCATTCCTCAAAAATAACTCTAGCAAACTTGCCTTTCTCGGTTTCTGCAATAAATATATGTTT
>NZ_NSEA01000006.1 GCF_002734285.1 Fredinandcohnia onubensis
ACCAAAATACTTCGAAAACATGAATGCACGTACGTTATCTAGTTTTGAAGGAATGAATCCTTCAACATAGTCTAGTGGCGATAGCGAAGAGGTCACACCCGTTCCCATACCGAACACGGAAGTTAAGCTCTTCAGCGCCGATGGTAGTTGGGGCATTGCCCCTGTGAGAGTAGGACGTCGCTAGGCAACTAAAAGATCAACCGTTATGGTTGGTCTTTTTTTGTGCATAGAAAAATAGTAAAGAATCGGATCTATTAATGGTATATCGTAAACGGTCTAATCGGTATATTGTCATTTTGAAAAATGATAAGTGCTATACTGCAAATGGCCTAATCGGTATATCGCCATATTGAGAAACGATAAATGCTATACCGTAAACAGCCTAATCGATATATCACCAACTCGAGAAACAATAAATGCTATACCGCAAACGTCTTAAATGGTATATTGTCATATCGAGAAACAATAAGTGCTATACCGTAAACAGCCTAATCGGTATATCACTAACCCGATAAACGATAAATGCTATACCGCAAACAGCTTAAACGGTATATCACTAACCCGATAAACGATAAGTGCTATACCGCAAACAGCCTAATCGGTATATCACTAATCCGATAAACGATAAATGCTATACCGTAAACAGCTTAAACGGTATATCACTAACCCGATAAACAATAAGTGCTATACCGCAAACAGCCTAATCGGTATATCACTAACCCAAGAAACGATAAATGCTATACCGTAAACAGCTTAAACGGTATATCACCAACCCAGAAACAATAAATACTATACCGCAAACAGCCTAATCAGTATATCGCTAGCTCGCAAAAACGATAAATACTATATCGCAAGCAGCATATAAACGATAAACCAGCAGTACCATCGAAGCCTCTATTGATTTACTTTAAACATACTATAAAATATTCCTCAGCTCCTCCAAAAAACCGACCCTTTTTAATCTTAACTCCCCATAACCATGTTAAATTTTACATACTCATGAATATCAATAATTTATATCAGTTTGTTTATGATAAAAATGTCTTATTTATAAGTATTAATTACTATTCTAAAAAAATGGGTCCTCAGAAATCATAATTTAATTGATGAATCGTATACTTATAAAACACTAAATTTTTTTCTTGTTTAAAAAAGGGGATTTAGATTGCCTATCGAATAACTAATAAAAGGTTTTTGCATATATATAAAAGGGGAGGATGTAACATGATTGATTTTATTGCATCGTTCCAAACAGAAGAATTTTTAACGATGTCGATACGGATTTTTTTAGCGGCGTTATTGTGCGGGTTAGTTGGATTGGAGAGAGAGGTACATAAACACCCTGCTGGGTTTCGTACACATTTGCTAGTTGGGGTCGGCTCTTGTTTAATGATGTTGATGTCTATTTATGGGTTCCAGCCTTATTTAGAAATGAGTACAAACGTACGTTTTGATCCAGCGCGAATTCCTTCCTATGTTATTAGTGGTATTGGATTTTTAGGTGCTGGTACCATTCTTGTTAGGGATGCAACTGTACGGGGGTTAACGACTGCTGCTTCCATTTGGGTGGTTGCTGGTTTAGGGTTAATTATCGGTTTAGGCATGTATGCTCCTGCCATATTAACAACAATAGTTGTTTTATTGAGCCTAATTTTTCTTAATCGATTTGAGGAATTCTTCTTTAAATCCAGAAAAAGAAAAGTTGTTCATATCATTATCAATGAAGATATATCTTCATTTTCTTCAATCCTACAACTATTTAAAGATAATGATTTTCGGGTAAGGGATTTTAATATTAAGTACTCGAAGGATAAAATTAATAATAATTGCCAGTACACGATTGATGTTGAAGTCGGAAGTAAAAATGAACGTTTGCGATTGTATGAAGAAATGTCAAAACAAGAAATGGTGCAAAAAATTTTCTAATTTGGTGTTTAGGGGAGTACTAGATTTGGAAAGTATAGGATAGTAAATGCCTTGAAAATGATTGCCTAAATAATTTTGACGTTCAATTTGAAAAGCGAAACAGTTGAAAAATTAGTGCGGTCATTTTATATTATAGTTATAGTCAAATATAGTCAAAGTCAAGGTCAAGGTGAGGTGTGGTCATAATGAGGAATATATCTGATATCATCGAACACTATCTAAAAAGTGTTCTTGATACAAGTGATCGAGCTATAGTTGAAATAAAAAGAAGTGAGATTGCCGATAAATTTGAATGTGTCCCATCTCAAATTAACTATGTAATAAATACACGATTTACGCTAGAGAGAGGCTATTTAGTTGAAAGTAAACGTGGTGGTGGGGGTTATATTCGTATTATGAAGGTAAAAACGAATAATGATTCTCAGTTGATTAATCAACTCGTTCGCCTTATAGACAAACGGATTTCTCAAACGAGTGCTGAAGATGTGATTTTGCGTTTAATTGAGGAGGAAGTGATCTCGAAAAGAGAGGCGAAGATCATGCTAAGTGTAATTGACCGTTCCGTCCTGTTTCTTGAGCTTCCTCATCGGGATGAGTTGAGAGCACGTATGTTAAAGGCAATGCTAACATCCCTCATGTATAGATAATAAGGTTAGAAGTAGGAAGGTGCTTAACATGATATGCCAAGAATGCAATCAACGTCCTGCGACATTACATTTTACAAAGATTATTAACGGTGAAAAGACAGAGGTTCATATATGTGAACATTGTGCTCAAGAAAAAAGTGAGATGTTTATGTTTCCAGGCACATCTGGTTTTTCAATAGATAACTTATTAGCAGGACTTCTACAATTTGAACCACTTGCAGGTTCAAAGCAAAATGCTTTTCAACAAAATGAGGTTTTACAATGTCAAAACTGTAAAATGACTTTTCAACAATTTGCAAAGGTAGGTCGGTTTGGCTGCTCGCATTGCTATCCAACCTTTGAAAAACAACTTACCCCAATCTTAAAACGTCTGCATAGTGGTAATACACATCATACAGGGAAAATTCCAAAACGAATCGGAGGCTCCTTCCATATCCGGAAAGAGATTGAACAATTAAAGCAAAAGATGCAGGAATATATTTCCCTAGAGGAATTTGAAAAGGCTGCAGAAGTTCGTGACCACGTAAGGGCTTTAGAGAAAAAGCTAAGTGGTTACAAAGAGGGGGAGGTTTAATCAATGTCACTTGAGCATTTTATCAATCAAGCCTTAAGCTCTTGGATGAGTCAAGAAGGGCCGGATTCGGATATTGTCTTAAGTTCAAGGATCAGGCTTGCTCGAAATTTGAAAAATGTCCCCTTTTCAACGGTTTATTCGAATGAAGAAGCTCAGCAAATTGTGGAAGTCTTCCAAAAGGGCTTTTCAGGGAAGCGGTTTCCGTCAAATGGAGAAATGGAGTTATTAAAAATGATGGAGCTTCAGCCTATTGAAAAGAGGGTGCTTGTTGAAAAACATTTGATAAGTCCACATTTAGCTGAGGACTCTCCGTTTGGGGCTTGTCTTTTATCTGAAAATGAAGAAATTAGCATTATGATTAATGAAGAAGACCATATTCGAATACAATGTTTATTCCCAGGGTTACAATTAACTGAAGCTTTACGGGTTGCAAATAACCTGGATGATTGGATTGAAGAGCATGTCGATTACGCGTTTGATGAAACAAGAGGTTATTTAACCAGTTGTCCGACGAATGTAGGGACTGGGATACGTGCTTCTGTGATGATGCATCTGCCAGCACTTATCTTAACTCATCAAATGAGTCGAATTATCCCGGCAATCAATCAACTTGGCCTTGTCGTAAGGGGAATATATGGTGAAGGCAGTGAAGCGTTAGGAAATATCTTTCAAATTTCTAATCAGATTACGCTTGGAAAGACGGAAGAAGATATTGTTGAAGATTTAGAGAGTGTTGTTGCCCAGCTAATTGCGCAAGAACGTTCTGCACGAGAAGCTTTGGTAAAAACCTCTAATATTCAGTTGGAGGACCGAGTATTCCGTTCCTATGGGGTTTTAGCTAATAGTCGGATCATTGAATCGAAGGAAGCAGCTAAGTGTTTATCAGATGTCCGATTAGGTATAGATCTAGGCTATATAAAAGATATATCAAGAAGTATCCTTAATGAACTCATGATTTTAACACAACCTGGTTTCCTACAATCATATGCTGGTGGGGCATTAAGGCCTAATGAAAGAGACGTTAAAAGAGCGTCTATCATTCGAGAAAGATTGAAGCTAGAAAATAATAAGACTACTGACCATGGAGGGTGATGGGTTATGATGTTTGGCAGATTTACTGAGCGTGCACAGAAGGTATTAGCGTTAGCTCAAGAGGAAGCTGTGCGATTAGGGCATAACAATATTGGAACTGAACATGTATTATTAGGTCTTATTCGAGAAGGCGAAGGAATCGCTGCAAAGGCCTTACTTGCACTAGGATTAGGACCTGAAAAAATTCAAAAAGAGGTTGAGGCTTTAATCGGCCGTGGTCAAGAGGGATCACAGACAATTCATTATACCCCACGTGCCAAAAAGGTAATCGAGTTATCCATGGATGAGGCTCGTAAGCTTGGTCACTCCTATGTGGGTACAGAGCACATCCTCCTGGGTTTAATTCGTGAAGGGGAAGGCGTAGCTGCACGAGTATTAAACAATCTTGGAGTGAGCTTAAATAAAGCTCGACAGCAGGTTCTTCAGCTATTGGGAAGCAATGAGTCATCATCAGGACATCATGGTGGAGGTTCTGCAAATGCCAATACCCCAACCCTTGATAGTTTAGCACGTGACTTAACTGCGATTGCAAGAGAAGGCAGCCTTGATCCAGTTATCGGCCGTAGTAAAGAAATTCAACGTGTAATTGAGGTACTTAGCCGTCGTACGAAAAACAACCCGGTACTAATCGGGGAGCCTGGTGTTGGTAAAACGGCAATTGCAGAAGGATTAGCTCAACAAATTATCAATAATGAAGTACCGGAAACGCTTCGTGATAAACGAGTAATGACCCTTGATATGGGTACAGTGGTTGCGGGTACTAAATACCGTGGGGAATTTGAAGACCGCCTAAAAAAGGTAATGGATGAAATTCGTCAAGCTGGCAATATCATTCTATTTATAGATGAACTTCATACCCTAATCGGAGCAGGTGGAGCCGAAGGGGCAATTGATGCGTCAAATATCTTAAAACCATCACTTGCTCGTGGTGAACTACAATGTATTGGTGCTACAACATTAGACGAATATCGAAAATATATTGAAAAGGATGCTGCTTTAGAGCGACGCTTCCAACCAATTCAAGTGGATGAACCAACTGTAGAAGAATCTATTTTAATTTTAAAAGGATTACGCGATCGTTATGAAGCGCATCATAGAGTATCAATCTCAGATGAGTCTATCGTTCAAGCTGTTAAACTGTCAGATCGCTATATTTCAGACCGCTTTCTGCCAGATAAAGCAATTGACTTGATTGATGAGGCTGGTTCAAAGGTTCGTCTTCGTTCATACACTGCACCACCAAATTTAAAGGAGCTTGAACAAAAGCTTGAAGAGGTTCGAAAGGAAAAGGATGCAGCGGTTCAAAGTCAAGAGTTTGAAAAAGCGGCATCATTACGTGATTCCGAGCAACGCCTTCGTGAGCAGTTAGAAGAAACGAAGAAAAACTGGAAAGAAAAACAGGGGCAAGAGAATTCTGAGGTTACAGTAGATGATATCGCAATGGTCGTATCAAGCTGGACTGGGGTCCCTGTATCAAAGCTAGCACAAACTGAAGCGAATAAATTATTAAACATGGAAGAAATCCTCCACTCACGTGTAATCGGTCAGGAAGAGGCAGTTAAAGCAGTTTCCAAGGCAGTTAGACGTTCACGTGCAGGATTAAAAGATCCGAAGCGCCCAACGGGTTCATTTATTTTCCTTGGCCCAACAGGTGTAGGTAAGACAGAACTGGCTCGTGCTCTAGCTGAATCTATTTTCGGCGATGAAGATGCAATGATTCGTGTGGATATGTCTGAGTACATGGAGAAGCATTCTACATCTAGACTAGTGGGTTCACCTCCAGGGTATGTCGGCTATGAAGAGGGCGGTCAATTAACTGAAAAGGTCCGTCGTAAGCCATACTCTGTCGTCCTACTAGATGAGATTGAAAAAGCACATCCAGATGTGTTTAATATTTTACTTCAAGTGCTTGAGGACGGCCGTTTAACTGATTCCAAGGGGCGCACCGTAGATTTTAGAAATACGATATTGATTATGACTTCAAACGTCGGAGCTAGCACATTAAAACGCAACAAGTATGTTGGTTTTGCACTTGAAGATGAAAAACAAGATTATAAAAACATGAAGGATAAGGTAATGGAGGAATTGAAGAAAGCATTCCGTCCAGAATTCCTCAATCGTATTGACGAAATCATCGTCTTCCACTCACTAGAGAAGAAGCATCTGAAGGAAATTGTAACACTCATGTCAGATCAGTTAACGAAACGTCTAAAAGAGCAAGACTTTGAGCTTGAGTTAACAGAAGCCGCTAAAGATCGAATTGCTGAGGAAGGCTATGATCCTGAATATGGGGCACGTCCATTACGCCGTGCAATTCAAAAACAAATTGAAGACCGTTTGTCTGAAGAGCTATTACGCGGTAAAATAGAAAAAGGAAAGAAAATTGTAATGGACTTTGATAACGGAGAATTTGTTATTCAAACGAAGGAAGTCGAAGAAACAAAAGAAACAGTGAAATAACATGTAATTTGTAAAAGAGGTATACATTAAATTGTTTGTGTATACCTCTTTTTTCTAAACAATGTCTAGCTCCTGACGCCATCGGCTCGAGGTCACAAGCTTATCGCTTCTGAAGGCAAAAAGCGCCTTCTTTCAGCGCTTATCTTGTGCTTGTCGCCGATTAACGGGCGTCTTGCGCTTTTCTAATAAAGAAAGGATTAATGACGATGGCAAAAACAAAAACGAAATTCACCTGTCAATCCTGTGGCTATGAAACACCGAAATGGATGGGAAAATGTCCAGGATGCGGTGCGTGGAATTCATTGGTCGAGGAAACCTTGCATAAGCCAGCTAGAAAAGGTGCTTTTACTCATTCAAGTCCCACAGTTCAACGAAAGCCTTCACCAATCACTTCAATCGAGTCAGAAAATGAACCAAGAATGTATACAGCAAACCAAGAATTTAATCGCGTACTTGGTGGCGGAATCGTAAGAGGTTCACTTGTCCTAATTGGGGGAGACCCAGGTATAGGAAAGTCTACCTTACTGCTACAAGTATCCTCTCAATTAGCCAAACAAGACAAAGTTTTATATATTTCCGGAGAAGAATCGGTCAAGCAAACTAAGCTACGTTCTGATCGCCTAGGTGTTTCCTCTGATCAATTGTATGTCTTAGCGGAAACGGACCTCGAATTTATTTCCCAGACAATTTCTGAGCTTAAACCTTCTTTTGTAGTCATTGACTCCATTCAGACGATTTATCACTCTGATATTGCCTCTGCTCCTGGTAGTGTGTCACAGGTGCGTGAATGTACAGCAGAGTTAATGCGAATTGCAAAAACAAATGGGATTGCTATTTTTATCGTTGGTCATGTTACGAAAGAGGGAAATATTGCAGGCCCACGTTTATTGGAGCATATGGTTGATACTGTTCTTTACTTTGAGGGGGAACGTCATCATACATACCGAATTTTACGTGCGGTGAAAAACCGTTTTGGTTCAACCAATGAAATGGGTATTTTTGAGATGAAGGAAACAGGCCTTGAAGAGGTCGCAAATCCATCTGAAATTTTTCTAGAAGAGCGTTCTGCAGGATCTGCAGGATCAACGGTTGTTGCCTCAATGGAAGGGACGCGACCAGTCCTCGTTGAAATTCAGGCATTAATTTCACCAACTAGCTTTGGAAATCCACGACGAATGGCAACTGGAATTGACCAAAATAGGGTTTCGTTATTAATGGCTGTATTAGAAAAAAGAGCAGGTTTTCTTTTGCAAAACCAAGATGCCTATTTGAAGGTCGCAGGTGGAGTGAAATTAGATGAACCAGCAATAGATTTAGCTGTTGCTTTAAGTATTGCTTCAAGTTTCAGAGATCAAGCAACAAATCCGGCAGACGTTATTATTGGAGAGGTTGGTCTAACCGGTGAGGTAAGAAGAGTTTCTCGTATCGAGCAGCGGGTCCAGGAAGCAGCAAAGCTGGGTTTTAAGCGAGTAATCCTTCCTGAACGTAATCTTGGTGGATGGACCATTCCAAAGGGCATTGAAGTTATCGGCGTAAGTGATATTAGGCAGGCTATTCAACATACACTAGGATAGCTTAAATATTGGTATAAAAAAATCTAGTGAAAATGAAACATCTTTGCTTCTTTTTACGTATAGTAAGTGTGAACAAATGGACATACCACTTTCTTGACGTGCCGCTTATACTGATTAAATTTTTTTTACAGGAGCAGTAATAATTTTAGTAGGATTTTAAAATAATATATAGGTATCGTTTACACGTCTATGTCATTCTGTTTACATTTTGAAAAAAGCTATTTATTGTAGGTTTCAATTATTATAAAGTGATTATAATGAATAGGAGGAGGTGAAGGAATGTTAAAACGTATTGTGCAGCTATTTTTTCTAATCGTCGGAGGTATGATAGGAATTGTATATCTACCGGATTTACTTAAGCTGTTAAATATCGACAATATTCCATACTTAAATAACTCATATACGCTTGCGATTTTAGGTGCTATTATATTATTTATTGTTACTTTTTGGTTAGTAGATTATATCGTAGGTCTAATTAAATGGCTTGAAGAGTCATTGATCAAAGCTCCTGTTACAGATGTGTTATTTGGAAGCCTAGGTTTAATTTCAGGATTAATTGTTGCATTTTTAATTGTGATTCCATTAGACCGTATTACATTTTCAGTCGTAAATACAGTGCTTCCTATTTTCATAACCCTGCTTTTGGGATACTTAGGTTTCCAGGTTGGTTTTAAAAAGCGGGATGAGCTTGTGAACTTATTCTCTATTAACCGTGCTGGGAAGAAAAAGGGCTTAGAGGACGAGGAAGTTAACCAACAGGCCAAAAAACTTAAAATTTTGGATACAAGTGTAATTATTGATGGACGTATTGCAGATATTTGCCAAACCGGGTTTCTTGAAGGAACTATTGTCATTCCACGATTTGTTTTAGAGGAACTTCAGCATATTGCGGATTCTTCAGACGTGTTAAAGCGAAACCGTGGTAGAAGAGGTTTGGATATTTTAAACCGAATTCAAAAAGAACTATCAATCAAGGTAGATATTTATGAAGGTGACTTTGACGATATACAAGAGGTTGATAGTAAGTTAGTGAAACTTGCAAAATTAACGATGGGTGTAGTCGTGACAAATGACTTTAACCTTAACAAGGTTTGTGAGTTGCAAAATGTAGCAGTATTGAACATTAATGACTTAGCAAATGCTGTAAAACCTGTTGTGTTACCGGGTGAAGAATTGAGTGTGCAGGTCATTAAGGATGGAAAAGAACATAATCAAGGTGTTGCTTACTTAGATGACGGCACAATGATTGTCGTTGAAGAAGGTCGTGATTATATCGGAAAACGCATTGATGTACTTGTAACGAGTGTGTTACAAACATCAGCGGGTCGAATGATATTCGCAAAACCAAAGCTGCTTGAAAAAGCTTTATAATTGAATACTTAAACATCGATAGGGGCGCTACATGGTGAATTATCAGGTTATAATTCCTGCTGCTGGTCAAGGAAAGAGAATGAATGCAGGAAAGAATAAACAATTCATCGAATTGCAATCAATACCAGTAATTGTTCATACTTTAAGAGTTTTTGAACAGGATCCAATGTGTTCAGGAATCATTCTAGTGATCAACAAGGATGAACAGCTAATCTTTGAAGAATTGCTTCAAACATATCGCATTCAAAAGGTTGTTTCTTTGGTTCAGGGTGGCAGTGAACGACAGTATAGTGTTTATAATGGCTTACTAGCAGCGAAAAATACAGATATTGTGTTGGTTCATGATGGTGCCAGACCTTTTCTGAAACAAGAGCATGTTCATGAGTTAGTAAGTTTGGCAGCAGAAAAGGGAGCGGCTGTTCTAGCGGTTCCCGTAAAGGATACAATTAAACGCGCCTCTAGTGATTTATATGTGGAAGAGACAGTTGAACGTTCTAGCTTGTGGGCAATCCAAACCCCACAAGCTTTTCATGTTTCTATCTTACAAGAAGCACATGAATTAGCTAGAAAAGAAGATTTTCTCGGCACAGATGAAGCGAGTCTCGTTGAAAGAATTCCGAAACAAGTTTATATTGTTAGAGGCGATTACTTAAATATTAAACTTACGACTCCAGATGACTTAATTTTTGCTGAAGCAATCTTACAAAACTGGACAAGCTAAATTTTTTCTGGAGTAAACAACTTGATAAAAAGGGGGAGAACCCATGTTTCGTATTGGGCAGGGCTTTGATGTTCACCAATTGGTTGAAGGACGCCCGTTAATTATAGGTGGAATTACAATCCCATATGAAAAAGGATTATTAGGCCATTCTGATGCAGATGTATTGTTGCACACAGTATCTGATGCCTGTCTTGGTGCGATTGGTGAAGGAGACATAGGCAGGCATTTTCCGGATACAGACCCGAATTTTAAGGATGCTGATTCTGCAAAACTTCAACAGCATGTATGGGAGCTGGTGAGGAAAAAAGGGTATAGGCTTGGAAATATCGACTGTACCATTATTGCTCAAAAGCCTAAAATGGCACCGTATATTGAACAAATCAGAGGACGAATTGCCGAATTGTTAGAAGCAGACCCATCACAGGTGAATGTAAAAGCCACAACAACTGAAAAATTAGGCTTTGCGGGTCGTGGTGAGGGAATTGCAGCACAAGCTACAGTGCTATTGTTAAAGGAGGATAACTAATTCTTTGACAGTAAACAAAGTGGTGTTAAAATATCAATGATATAAAGGTCGTAACGGAGGGTACATAAATGTCAAATAACGTTCGAGTGCGATATGCACCAAGTCCAACAGGACATTTACATATTGGAAATGCAAGAACGGCTTTATTTAATTATCTCTATGCTAGAAACCAAAATGGAAAATTCATTATCCGTATTGAAGATACAGATAAGAAGCGAAATATTGAAGGTGGCGAAGAGAGCCAGCTTAAATATTTAAAATGGCTTGGCATTGATTGGGACGAAGGACCAGATGTTGATGGTGAGTATGGCCCATACCGTCAATCAGAGCGTAATGAGATTTATCAAAAGTATTATACAGAGTTACTAGATAAAGGACTCGCTTATAAATGCTATTGTACGGAAGAAGAGATTGAAAAAGAGCGTGAAGAGCAAATTGAACGTGGCGAGACTCCTCATTATTCAGGAAAATGTCGTCACTTAACAAAGGACCAACAACAAGCGTTAGAAAATGAAGGAAGTCAACCAAGTATTCGTATCATCATTCCTGAAGGAAAGGTGTTCACGTTTCATGATATGGTTAAAGGCGAGATTTCTTTTGAATCTGAAGGCATGGGCGATTATGTAATCGTGAAAAAGGATGGAACACCTACTTATAATTTTGCCGTAGTTATTGATGATCACTTAATGGAGATTTCACATGTGTTACGTGGAGAAGACCATATTTCAAATACACCGAAGCAAATGGTGGTGTATGAGGCATTTAACTGGGATATCCCAACCTTTGGGCACATGACATTGATTGTAAATGAAAGCCGTAAAAAGCTTAGTAAGCGTGATGAGTCGATTATTCAATTTATTGAACAGTATGAAGAACTTGGATATCTTCCTGAAGCTTTGTTTAACTTCATAACTCTATTAGGATGGTCACCGGTTGGAGAAGAAGAGCTTCATACAAAAGAGGAGTTTATTGAGATCTTTGATCCGGCACGTCTTTCAAAATCACCTGCTGTATTCGATACACAAAAGCTTACTTGGATGAACAACCAGTATATGAAAAATATAGAACTAGATCGCCTAGTTGAACTATCATTGCCACACTTAATTAAAGCTGGTAGATTGAGTGAGTCATTAAGTGACATTGACAAGCAATGGGCACAAGATTTAATTGCACTTCATCAAGAAAAGATGAGCTACGGTGCTGAGATTGTTGAATTAACAGAGCTTTTCTTTAGAGATGAGTTAACGATTGAAGAGGATGCTAAGGAAGTTCTTGCAGGTGAAACAGTTCCTGAAGTTTTAAAGGCGTTTTTACAAGAGGTTGAAGGTCTTGAAACATTTGGTGCTGCTGAAATTAAGGCGGCGATTAAAGCTGTTCAAAAAGGAACTGGACAAAAAGGTAAGAATCTTTTCATGCCAATTCGTGCGGCTGCAACAGGTCAACTTCATGGACCTGATTTACCTCAAGCAATCCATCTATTAGGAAAAGAAAAAATAATTTCACGCCTAAATAGTTTAATTAGTTAACATCTTGTTGAAAATGTAATATAGTATAGTTAATCAATTATATAATTTAAAAGTGTTGATAAGGAGAGTAAATAAGTGATTGACATTAAAGTATTTGCACGACTCGGGCAAATATGAACAGAGAGAACCATCACCGGCTGAAAGTGGTTTATGGGAAACGCTTATTGAAATGCACCTTTGAGTCTTTTATCGAACCATATATGTAGTAGATAAAAGCGGAGTCTCACCGTTACGAGATTAAGTTGAGGTAATGAGATACCATTTATTACCTAAACAGAGTGGAACCGCGCGATTGAGCGTCTCTGTGTTTTTACACAGAGGCGCTTTTTATTTTTGAAAAAAATGTCTAATGTCTAGCTTCAGCGCCTAGCCCCTCGAGGTCACAATCCAATCGCTTTGAAGGCAAAGAGTGCCTTCTGTCAGCGCTTGTCTTGTGCTTGTCGGGGCTGAGCAAGGCGCTTACGCTTTTCTTATAAGGAGGGTTGATTGTGTTTAAGCGAATGAAAGAGGATATCGAAGTTGTGTTTGAACAGGACCCGGCTGCAAGAACTCATTTTGAGGTGATGCTGACATACTCCGGATTGCATGCAATTTGGTCACACCGAGTGGCACATTTTCTTTTTAAACGAAAATTGTTTTTCTTAGCTAGAACTGTTTCGCAAATAAGTCGTTTCTTCACAGGAATTGAAATTCACCCTGGTGCTAAAATTGGCCGTCGCTTTTTCATTGACCATGGGATGGGCGTAGTGATTGGCGAGACCTGTGAAATTGGGGACAATGTGACAGTATTTCAGGGCGTAACCCTAGGTGGAACAGGGAAAGAAAAAGGGAAGCGACACCCAACGATTAAGGACAATGCACTGATTGCAACAGGAGCCAAAGTATTAGGATCGATTACAATTGGAGAGAATTCAAAAGTAGGAGCGGGTTCGGTTGTTCTGCAAGATGTTCCTCCGAATTCAACCGTCGTCGGGATCCCCGGTAGGGTTGTAATCCAGGATGGTATCAAAGTTAGAAATAGCAAGGATTTAAATCACCGTGATTTACCAGATCCGGTTTTAGATAAAATCAGAGAACTAGAAAACGAAATTGAAAACCTAAAAAAGGTAATCCAACACAAGGAAGGAGCAAAGGATAATGTCCATTCACCTTTATAATACGCTAACTCGGAAGAAGGAAGAGTTTAAACCAATTGAAGCAAACAAAGTAAAAATGTATGTATGTGGTCCAACTGTTTATAACTATATCCATATTGGGAATGCACGGCCTGCCATTGTATTTGACACAGTTCGTCGTTATTTTGAATTTAGAGGCTATGATGTTCATTATGTATCCAATTTCACAGATGTTGATGATAAATTAATTAAAGCAGCAAATGAGTTAGGTGAAGAGGTGCCAACTATTGCAGAGCGATTTATCGATGCTTACTTTGAGGACGTGTCTGCATTAGGTTGTAAAAAGGCGGATGTTCATCCGAGAGTTACAGAGAATATGGATATTATTATTGATTTTATCCAAGCTCTTATCGAGAAAGGCTTTGCCTATGAATCTGAAGGTGATGTTTACTATCGTACGAGAGAATTCAAGGAGTATGGAAAGCTCTCGCACCAGTCCATTGACGAACTACGTGTGGGTGCGAGAATTGAAGTGGGAGATAAGAAGCAGGATGCCCTTGACTTTGTCTTATGGAAAAGTGCCAAGCCGGGAGAGATTTATTGGGAAAGCCCATGGGGCAATGGTCGCCCAGGTTGGCACATCGAGTGCTCGGCAATGGCCAAAAGATATTTAGGTGAAACAATTGATATTCACGCAGGTGGCCAGGACTTAGCGTTTCCACACCATGAAAATGAAATTGCACAATCTGAAGCAGTGAGTGGAAAAACTTTTGCAAATTATTGGATGCACAATGGCTATATTAATATCGATAATGAAAAAATGTCAAAATCTCTTGGAAACTTTGTATTAGTTCACGATATTATCAAGGACGTTGACCCACAGGTATTACGCTTTTTTATGCTGTCTGTCCATTATCGACACCCAATTAACTATAGTGTTGAATTACTAGAAAGCACAAAAAATGCCTTAGAACGATTACGTACTTCATACGCAAACTTAAAGCATCGTCTGCAAAGCAGTACGAATCTAACGAATGATGATGAAACATGGCTAGAAAAAATCACAGCTTTTCGCAATGGTTTCATTGAGGCAATGGATGATGATTTTAATACAGCAAACGCAATATCTGTTTTGTTTGAGTTATCGAAACAGGCCAATTATTACTTGCAGGAAAAAAACACGGCAGAAAAGGTTCTCGAAGCCTTTATCCAAGAATTCGAGGTATTATTTAATACACTAGGTCTTAAATTAGAAGATGAACAATTACTTGATGAGGAAATCGAAGAACTAATTGCAAAGCGAAACCAAGCACGAAAAGATCGCGACTTTGCTTTATCTGACCAAATTCGTGACCAATTAAAAGCTATGAATATTATTCTAGAAGACACTCCTCAAGGTACAAGATGGAAAAGAGGATAATGAATGAAGTTTTTATCAGACAATCAAATTGATAGTCATCAATTAAACAGTCTTGCCCTAGCATATATGGGGGATGCCGTATACGAAATGTACGTACGGCATTACCTCTTGCAAAAGGGGAGTGTCAGACCCAATCAACTCCATAATCAGGCAAAGCATTATGTATCGGCTAAAGCGCAGTCGGCCGTTATCCATGAGATGCTAGATGAAGAGTTTTTTTCAGAGGAAGAAAAAGCAGTAATCAGAAGGGGTCGCAACGCAAAGAGTGGAACAGTTCCTAAAAATACAGATGTCCAGACATACCGATACAGTACCGCATTTGAAGCGTTGCTCGGCTTTCACTTTTTACAAAACGATACAGACAGAATCCATTCGATTATTGAAGAGGCTTTTCGAATTATCGAATCTTAAGAAAGGAGGAAAAAGAAATGGCTAGTGATTATATTATTGGAAAAAATCCTGTGATTGAAGCATTGAAATCTGAGCGTGATATCAATAAAATTTGGATTGCAGAGGGGTCCAACAGAGGGCAAATGAACCAGATTACTTCTCTTGCTAAAGAGGGGAACGTATTGGTTCAATTTGTTCCGAAAAAAAAGATCGACCAGATGGTTGACGGCAACCACCAAGGAGTTGTTGCACAGGTAGCGGCGTATGAATATGCGGAAGTTGATGATATTTTAGCAGCTGCCGAAAAACGAAACGAAGCTCCTTTTATCATCTTGTTAGATGAACTAGAGGACCCTCATAACCTTGGTTCAATCCTTCGTACAGCTGATGCAGTTGGGGCGCATGGGGTAGTTATTCCCAAAAGAAGAGCAGTAGGATTAACAGCAACCGTTGCAAAAGCTTCAACAGGGGCGATTGAATATATACCAGTTGCACGAGTAACAAACCTAGCGAGAACGATTGATGAATTAAAGGACCGTGGGGTATGGATTGTTGGTACAGATGCGAAGGGAAAAGAGGATTATCGAAATGTCGATGGTAAAATGCCGATTGGCTTAGTTATTGGCAGTGAGGGTAGAGGCATGGGACGACTTGTGAAAGAAAAATGTGATTTTCTTTTACATTTACCGATGCAGGGAAAAGTAACCTCATTAAATGCTTCTGTTGCTGCTAGTCTACTTATGTATGAGGTTTATCGTAAGCGGAATCCGTTAGGAGAGTAAATCAAATGGATATCCTGTTGGTAGATGGCTACAACATTATAGGTGCATGGCCAGAACTACGTCATCTTAAAACAAAGGACTTTTCGGCAGCGCGTGATTTGTTAATCGAGAAGATGGCTGAATATCAGGCGTACACAGGATATAAGGTGATCGTTGTATTTGATGCACACCTCGTACCAGGAATTGAATCAAAGATGAAAAGTCGAAAAATCGAAGTTATTTTTACGCGTGAAAATGAGACGGCGGATGAACGGATAGAAAAGCTAGCACAACAATTAAATAATATTAAAACACAAATCCATGTAGCAACTTCTGATTTTACCGAGCAATGGCAGATATTTGGACAAGGGGCCCTAAGGAAATCGGCTAGAGAATTACTAACTGAGATGGAAGTAGTAGAGTCAGGTATTCAAAAGGACGTCAAGAAAACGTATCAAGAAAAAAGTGTTTCAAAAATCCCACTTTCTGACGAAATTGCAGAAATATTTGAAAAATGGCGTCGAGGACAGCAATGAGCGGTTGACGCTTGGAAAAGCACTCCTGTATAATATTTCTAGATAAAGAATTTTACGAACATTACGTATTAACTTTATTCATTAGCGTTTTTGGTAGGAAACAACTTCTAAGGTAGGTCGGAGGGATCGGTGTGAGTTCAAGCTTCGATGATTATGGCAACAGATTATATTATGACCGACTAGAGGATGAGGAAGTCGTGGAATTGGTCCATGCTGGCGAAAGTGAAGCATTGGATTATTTAATTAATAAATATAGAAATTTTGTGCGTGCAAAAGCCAGATCATACTTTTTAATTGGAGCAGATCGTGAAGATATTGTTCAAGAAGGTATGATCGGGCTATACAAGGCAATTCGTGATTTTAAGGAGGACAAACTTTCTTCTTTTAAAGCGTTTGCAGAACTTTGTATTACACGTCAGATTATTACTGCGATTAAAACTGCGACAAGACAGAAGCACATACCTCTTAATTCTTATGTTTCGTTGGACAAGCCGATATATGATGAAGAATCTGACCGTACATTAATGGATGTTATTTCAGGTGCGAAGATTTTAGATCCTGAAGAATTAATCATCAACAGGGAAAAGTTTGATGACATTGAATTAAAAATGGCAGAGCTCCTAAGTGATTTAGAGCGAAAGGTGTTATCCTTATATTTAGACGGAAGATCCTATCAGGAAATTTCAGAGGATCTAAATCGTCATGTAAAATCAATTGATAATGCGCTCCAACGTGTAAAACGTAAATTAGAACGGTACTTAGAAATTCAAGAGATTAAGTTATAAACGTAACCGTTTTTAACCATTATTTACAGTCAGGTCCTAGTATTGACATATAAATCAAGCCTGTGTTACATTTTTAAGGAAATTGAGACATTTTTTTATAAAATAGGATGCAAGCTGCATTTTAACTTTATTCAGAAGGCCCTATCTTTTTAAGTTAAGGGACGATATAGTAATGATAATCAATGCAGTGGGATACACGTACCATGGCTGAATAAAGTTAAGCCTCCGGCGGATGCCACGATTTTTCAAAGGTAACTTTTCGAGGGTAAGATCAAAGACTAAGAGCGCAACATCCTGTTGCAACGTCTTTGTGACCCACATCGTGTGGGCCTAAAAAAATCGGGCGCAAATACGCCAAGGCGTATTTGATAGTGTAGGTGATAAAATGCGTAAAAAGGTAATTTTAGCCTGTGTGGAATGTGGTAGTAGAAATTATACGACCATGAAGAATAGCACTTCAGCTGAACGGCTTGAAATGAAGAAATTTTGTAAGACTTGCAATTCTCACACGAATCATCGTGAAACGAAATAGATTAGGATTGTTTTGATAAAGTTGGAGGTTACATGGATGAAAAACATAACCAAGTTTTTTCGTGAAGTAGTTCGAGAAATGAAGAAAACAAGCTGGCCGAAAAGAAAAGAACTCACACGTTATACAATTGTTACATTAACAACGGTAATTTTTGTATCCGTATTTTTTGCAGTGATTGATCTTGGAATTTCTGAATTAATTCGTTTAGTACTTGAATAAACCCTGTTCACTCATGGTATAATGATGAATAGAGAACAAAGAGTGTTTACGAGAAAGCCCGGTTACGGGTTTTTTTAATTGCAAAAAAATTGAATGCCAAGACGGTGTTTAAACCCAGTAAAGGGAGGGAAGGACAAGCAGTCCTAACTTATGGAAAAGAATTGGTATGTTGTTCATACGTATTCAGGGTATGAAAATAAAGTAAAAGCAAATCTAGAGAAACGTGTCGAATCAATGGGCATGCAAGATAAAATCTTCCGCGTTATTGTTCCGGAAGATGAAGAAACTGACATCAAGAACGGAAAAAAGAAAATCGTAAAGAAGAAGGTATTCCCTGGTTATGTTTTAGTTGAATTAATCATGACAGATGATTCTTGGTATGTAGTACGTAACACTCCTGGAGTTACAGGTTTCGTTGGTTCAGCGGGTTCAGGCTCAAAACCAACACCACTTTTACCTGAAGAAGTAACATTCATCCTTAAGAGAATGGGAATGGATGAAAGACCTATTGACGTTGATTTTGAATTAAAAGAAACAGTTCGTGTAAAAGAGGGCCCATTCACAAACTTCACAGGTGCAATCGAAGATCTAGATGTGGATAAGCAAAAGGTAAAAGTTCTTGTCAATATGTTCGGTCGTGAAACACCAGTTGAATTGGACTTTACACAAATTGAAAAAATCTAATGAAGAAAAACTTGATATTATAAATCAAAAGTGGTAATATTGCATAGGTCAGTATGTCTCAAAATATTGAGACTAACTATGCTAACGTTCTTTATTGATTATAAAGAATAGATGAGTGGGAGGGTAAAACCCTATTACCACATCACGGACTTTAAGGAGGTGTGTCTCGTGGCTAAAAAAGTAATTAAAGAGGTTAAATTACAAATTCCAGCGGGTAAAGCAAACCCAGCGCCACCAGTTGGGCCAGCATTAGGTCAAGCAGGTGTTAACATTATGGGATTCTGTAAAGAGTTCAATGCTCGTACAGCAGAACAAGCTGGTTTAATTATTCCTGTTGTAATCACAGTTTATGAAGATCGTTCATTTACATTTATTACAAAAACTCCTCCTGCTGCAGTTCTTTTAAAGAAAGCGGCTGGAATTGAGTCTGGTTCTGGTGAACCAAACCGTAATAAAGTTGCAACAGTTAAGCGTGATAAAGTACGCGAGATTGCAGAAACAAAAATGCCTGATTTAAATGCAGCAAATGTTGAATCTGCAATGCGTATGGTTGAAGGTACTGCTCGTAGCATGGGAATTGTCATCGAAGACTAATTTCAATTTGTTACAATTTGTTCGGGGGTTGCGGATGGAACATCACTTTTCTTTCGTTCGCAACCTTTGTTCTGTCTAGCGTCAGTGCATAACATGTACTGTCTCGCTTGGCGTGGGAGGTTATTCCGTTAAAACCACAATTGAGGAGGAAATTAAAATGGCAAAAAGAGGTAAAAAGTACGTAGAAGCTGCTAAATTAGTAGACCGTACAAAAGCTTACTCAGTTGCAGAAGCAATTGAATTAGTAAAGAAAACAAATACAGCTAAATTTGATGCGACTGTAGAAGTTGCATTCCGTTTAGGAGTAGACCCTAAGAAAGCTGACCAACAAATTCGTGGTGCAGTTGTTCTACCAAACGGTACTGGTAAAACTCAACGTGTATTAGTTTTCGCTAAAGGTGAAAAAGCAAAAGAAGCAGAAGCTGCTGGAGCTGATTATGTTGGCGATAGCGAGTTCATCAACAAAATCAACCAAGGTTGGTTTGATTTCGATGTAATCGTAGCTACTCCTGACATGATGGGTGAAGTTGGTAAGCTTGGTCGTGTATTAGGGCCTAAAGGTTTAATGCCAAACCCTAAAACAGGAACTGTTACTTTTGATGTAACAAAAGCAATAAATGAAATCAAGGCTGGTAAAGTTGAATACCGCGTTGATAAATCTTCTAACATTCATGTTCCAATCGGTAAGATCTCATTTGATGATCAAAAACTAATTGAGAACTTCACTACAATTTATGAAACTATGCTTAAGGTTAAACCATCTGCAGCAAAAGGAACATACATGAAAAACGTTGCTGTATCTTCTACAATGGGACCTGGCGTAAAAGTTGACGCTTCTACATTCTAATTAGAAAATAGTGGATATTGACTTTTACAAAAGCATTTCATATAATAGATTTTGTTGTTAACAAATGAATAGCATTTGTACCGTAGACAGTAGGTGCGTTAATAGCTTAATTTCCTACCGAGGTGTAGTATATATTACTTGATCATTACTACCTCTGTGTCTACTTGGCATAGAGGTTTTTTAATCTAGAAACGTGTTCATCTTGAACGCCCTCTAACACCGATCGGTTTCAAGTGTTGCGAAATTACTCACAGGAGGTGTAAAAGAATGAGTCATGCAGTAGAACAAAAGAAACAAATCGTAACTGAAATTGCAGACAAATTACGTGAAAGTAAATCAACTATCGTTGTTGACTATCGCGGTCTATCTGTTGCGGAATTAACAGAACTACGTAAGCAACTTCGTGATGCAGGCATTGAGTTTAAAGTGTACAAAAACACATTAACTCGCCGCGCTGCAGAACAAGCTGAGCTTGCTGGTTTAAATGATGCATTAACAGGACCAAACGCAATTGCGTTCAGTAATGAAGACGTAGTTGCTCCTGCTAAAATTCTTAATGATTTTGCGAAAAAGCATGAAGCATTAGAAATCAAAGCGGGTGTTATCGAAGGAAATGTTGCAACTCTTGAGGAAGTTAAGGCTCTTGCTGATTTACCATCACGCGAAGGTTTACTTTCTATGTTGCTTAGCGTACTTCAAGCTCCAATTCGTAACCTTGCACTTGCTACTAAAGCAGTTGCAGAACAAAAAGAAGAGCAAGGCGCTTAATCGTAATAAAATAAAACAATTCGAAATTCAAATAGGATAATTATTTAAGGAGGATTTTCTAATGACTAAAGAACAAATCATTGAAGCAGTTAAAAGTATGACTGTTTTAGAACTAAATGACCTAGTAAAAGCAATTGAAGAAGAATTTGGTGTAACTGCTGCTGCTCCTGTAGCTGTAGCTGCTGGTGGCGGAGCTGAAGCTACTGCTGAGCAAACTGAATTTGATGTTGTATTATCAGATGCTGGTGCACAAAAAATCAAAGTTATCAAAGTTGTACGTGAAATCACTGGTCTTGGCTTAAAAGAAGCTAAAGAACTTGTTGACAACACTCCAAAAGCAATCAAAGAAGGCGTTTCTAAAGAGGAAGCTGAAGAAGTTAAAGCTAAACTTGAAGAAGTTGGAGCTGGCGTAGAAGTTAAGTAATCTTAAGTAACGTATGAAAAAGCTCGCTATCAAGCGAGCTTTTTTTATCAAGTATGAATGAAATGGGTATACTGTTCATATACTCTTATGTTGGGAGATATATTAATGGCCGAACATTATTATACTAGTAAACCCACTGTGGCAAGTAATCAAAAAACTCAGGTATTTGTCTTAAAAGGAAATTCGTTTTCTTTTACAAGCGATAGTGGAGTTTTTTCAAAAAATGAAGTTGATTTTGGATCGCGGTTATTAGTGGAGGAGTTTGAAGCTCCAGAAGTTACCGGTCCATTTTTAGATGTTGGTTGTGGGTATGGGCCGATTGGTCTTGCACTCGCAAAAGTACATAATGAACGTCTTGTTGAAATGATCGACGTGAACGAACGGGCAATCGAGCTTTCAATTAAGAATGCGGAAATAAATAAGGTCACAAATGTTGATATACATCAAAGTGATTTATTTACAAATGTAGAAAAACGAGGCTTTGCGGCTATTATTTCAAATCCTCCAATTCGCGCAGGGAAAAAAGTGGTACATCATATTTTAGAAGAGAGCTATCAATATTTAGTTCCTGGCGGTGAATTGTGGGTAGTGATTCAAAAGAAGCAAGGAGCCCCGTCTGCGATTGAGAAGCTTGAGATGATCTTCGAAGAGGTAGAGATTGTTGAAAGAAAAAAAGGCTACCATATTATTAAAGCTAAGAGAACGAAATAGCTCAAATGAAAATTTCCACTTGACAAATGAAAAAATGAGTTGACTGCGTATTTCTCGTGTGGTAGCATTATATAATGCCGATATGTAATTTTTCCATGTATAACTAAAAAATTAAATATATGTATAAATATAGTATGTATGGAAAAACTGATAAAATCAATAGTTTGTTTTTTAGAAATGTGGTTTTCATAGTAGAAACCCTTTTTCTTTTTGTCTATAAAAGAGGCTTTTTTCGGCTTTAAAAAGCTTGCAAACATCTTTCTAGACAAAGAAAATCAGTATTTATTTGACTTGAAAAAGTCGGGTTTGATAGGCTCTTTGTGTGTCCTATCATTTTGATTTGCGGTTTACTTCTTACTATTTATATTAGTTTATAAGTAGGCTTTTATAACTAGTAAGTATTTATAAAATAGCAAGATTAATAACGCTTGATATGAGGGGTGAATGGGTTGATAGGTCAACTAGTTCAGTATGGACGACACCGCCAACGAAGAAGTTATGCTCGTATTAGTGAAGTTTTAGAATTACCAAATCTTATTGAGATTCAAACCTCTTCTTATCAGTGGTTTCTTGATGAGGGTCTTCGGGAAATGTTCCAAGATATTTCTCCGATTGAAGATTTTACAGGTAACCTATCTCTAGAGTTCATTGATTACAGTTTAGGTGAGCCAAAGTATTCTGTAGAGGAATCAAAGGAAAGAGATGTTACTTATTCAGCGCCACTTAGAGTAAAGGTGCGTTTGATCAATAAAGAAACTGGTGAAGTAAAAGATCAAGATGTATTTATGGGTGACTTCCCACTCATGACAGAAACAGGTACGTTCGTTATCAATGGTGCAGAACGTGTAATTGTTTCTCAATTGGTTCGTTCACCAAGTGTTTATTTCAGTGGTAAAGTTGATAAGAATGGTAAACGCGGCTTTACAGCAACGGTAATTCCAAACCGTGGTGCATGGTTAGAGTATGAAACAGATGCGAAGGATGTTGTGTACGTTCGTATCGACCGTACTCGTAAATTGCCGGTAACGGTTCTTTTGCGCGCGCTTGGGTTTGGCTCTGATCAAGAAATCATCGATTTATTTGGTGAAAATGAATATTTACGCAACACACTCGAGAAAGACAACACAGAAAGCACAGAAAAAGCTTTACTAGAAATATATGAACGTCTACGTCCTGGAGAACCGCCAACAGTCGAAAACGCAAAAAGTTTATTGGAATCACGCTTTTTTGATCCAAAACGTTACGACCTTGCAAGTGTAGGACGCTACAAAATCAATAAAAAACTTCATATTAAGAACCGTTTGTTTAATCAGCGTATAGCAGAAACACTTGTTGATCCTGAAACTGGTGAGATTATCGTGGAAAAAGACACGCTCCTCGACCGCAGAACGTTAGACCGCATCATTCCATATTTAGAGAATGGTATTGGTTTTAAATCACTTCAGCCAGCAGGTGGCGTTATAGATGAAGAAATCACACTTCAGTCTATAAAGATTTACGCTCCAAATGACCCAGATGGCGAACAAGTCATTAACGTCATTGGTAATGCCTATATCGAAGAAGGTGTTAAGAATATTACACAAGCGGATATTCTATCTTCAATTAGCTATTTCTTTAACTTGTTACATCAAGTTGGAGATACAGATGATATCGACCATTTAGGTAATCGTCGTTTACGTTCAGTTGGTGAGCTTCTACAAAACCAATTCCGTATTGGACTATCAAGAATGGAACGTGTTGTTCGTGAGAGAATGTCAATTCAAGATACGAATACGATTACTCCACAACAATTAATCAATATCCGTCCAGTGATCGCTTCTATAAAAGAGTTCTTTGGTAGCTCTCAGCTTTCACAATTTATGGACCAGACAAATCCATTAGCAGAATTAACACATAAACGAAGATTATCAGCATTAGGACCTGGTGGTTTAACACGTGAACGTGCAGGATTCGAAGTTCGTGATGTTCATTACTCTCACTATGGTCGTATGTGTCCGATTGAAACACCAGAAGGCCCAAACATCGGTCTAATTAACTCATTATCATCCTATGCAAAGGTGAATCGATTTGGGTTTATCGAAACTCCGTATCGAAGAGTTGACCCTGATACAGGCAAAGTTACAGATAGAATTGATTACTTAACAGCGGATGAAGAGGATAACTATGTAACTGCTCAGGCGAATTCACGTTTAGGTGAAAATGGAGAATTTTTAGACGAAGATGTAGTTGCTCGTTTCAAAGGTGAGAACACTGTTGTACACCGTGACCGAATTGATTACATGGATGTATCGCCAAAGCAAGTTGTTTCTGCAGCGACTGCATGTATTCCTTTCTTAGAAAATGATGACTCAAACCGTGCACTAATGGGTGCGAACATGCAACGTCAAGCTGTTCCTCTAATGCAGCCGGAAGCGCCGTTCGTCGGTACAGGTATGGAGTATGTATCTGGTAAGGACTCAGGTGCCGCGGTAATTTGTAAACATCCTGGTATTGTTGAGCGAGTTGAAGCAAAACAAATATGGGTACGCCGCTATCAAGAAGTTGATGGTCAAAAGGTGAAAGGCGACCTTGATAAATACCGTTTACTAAAATTTATTCGTTCGAACCAAGGTACATGTTATAACCAACGCCCGATTGTTACAGAAGGGGATGAAGTTGTTAAAGGAGAAATCCTTGCAGATGGTCCTTCTATGGAAAAGGGTGAACTGGCGTTAGGACGTAACGTTCTTGTTGGTTTTATAAATTGGGATGGATATAACTATGAAGATGCCATCATCATGAGTGAAAGACTTGTAAAAGATGATGTGTATACATCTATTCATATTGAAGAATACGAATCTGAATCACGTGATACAAAATTAGGACCAGAGGAAATCACACGTGATATTCCAAACGTTGGAGAAGACGCATTACGCAATCTCGACGAGCGTGGAATTATCCGTGTTGGTGCCGAAGTAAAAGACGGTGATTTACTTGTGGGTAAAGTTACACCAAAAGGGGTAACGGAACTTACAGCTGAAGAACGTCTATTACACGCAATCTTTGGTGAAAAAGCACGTGAAGTGCGTGATACTTCCCTTCGTGTACCACATGGTGGTGGAGGAATTGTTCTTGATGTGAAGGTGTTCAACCGAGAAGATGGAGATGAATTACCGCCAGGTGTAAATCAGCTTGTTCGTGTATATATCGTTCAAAAACGTAAAATACACGAAGGAGATAAGATGGCTGGTCGTCACGGAAACAAAGGGGTAATTTCAAGAATTCTTCCGGAAGAAGATATGCCATACCTTCCAGATGGAACGCCAATCGACATCATGTTAAACCCACTAGGGGTTCCGTCACGTATGAACATCGGTCAGGTTTTAGAGCTACACTTAGGTATGGCTGCTAGACAACTGGGTATTCATGTTGCATCACCAGTATTTGACGGTGCAACTGAAGAAGATGTTTGGGATACTTTAGAAGAAGCTGGAATGTCTCGTGATGCGAAAACAGTTTTATATGATGGAAGAACGGGTGAACCGTTTGATAATCGAGTATCTGTTGGTATCATGTATATGATTAAACTAGCACACATGGTTGATGACAAACTTCATGCTCGTTCAACTGGACCTTATTCTCTTGTTACACAGCAACCACTTGGTGGTAAAGCTCAGTTCGGAGGACAACGTTTCGGTGAAATGGAAGTTTGGGCGCTTGAGGCTTATGGTGCTGCATACACGTTACAAGAGATCCTTACAGTTAAATCCGATGATGTTGTTGGTCGTGTGAAGACATACGAAGCGATTGTTAAGGGTGAAAATGTACCTGAACCAGGTGTTCCTGAATCGTTCAAAGTATTAATTAAAGAACTACAGTCACTGGGATTAGATGTGAAGATTCTCTCGGGTGATGAAGAAGAGATTGAAATGCGTGATTTAGAAGATGACGAGGAAGCAAGTCAATCAGAGGGAATATCTCTTGATTCTGACCAACAAGTCGACTCAGAACTAGAAAAGAACGCAGTAGTTAAGGAATAGAGTTAACAGTCATGAAAAGCAAAGGTCAATAAGGGTAATCCTGTAGATCAAAAGGGAGGTAGGCCCCTTGCTAGATGTTAATAATTTTGAATACATGAGCATTGGCCTCGCTTCTCCAGATAAGATCCGTTCATGGTCTTTCGGTGAAGTGAAGAAGCCAGAAACAATTAACTATCGTACATTAAAACCCGAAAAAGATGGGTTATTCTGTGAACGAATCTTTGGTCCTCAAAAGGACTGGGAATGTCACTGTGGTAAATACAAACGTGTTCGTTACAAAGGTGTAGTCTGTGATCGTTGCGGCGTAGAGGTTACTCGTGCAAAAGTTCGTCGTGAACGCATGGGGCATATTGAACTTGCAGCACCTGTATCGCATATTTGGTACTTTAAAGGAATTCCAAGCCGAATGGGACTTGTTTTAGACATGTCCCCTCGGGCTCTTGAAGAAGTAATTTACTTTGCTTCTTACGTTGTAACAGAAACTGGAGATACTCCTTTAGATAAAAAGCAATTGCTTTCCGAAAAGGAATATCGTGCATACCGTGAAAAATACGGAAACACATTCCATGCTGCAATGGGAGCTGAAGCGATTAAAAAGCTTCTACTTGATATCGATCTAGAAAAAGAAGTTGACGGCTTAAAAGAAGAGTTGAAAACTTCTCAAGGACAAAGAAGAACTCGTGCAATTAAACGACTTGAGGTACTAGAGGCATTCCGTAACTCAGGCAATGAGCCTTCATGGATGATTCTTGATGTACTACCAGTTATTCCTCCTGAACTACGACCAATGGTTCAGCTTGATGGTGGTCGTTTTGCAACTTCAGATTTAAACGACTTATATCGTCGTGTAATTAACCGTAACAATCGCTTAAAGCGTCTTTTAGATTTAGGGGCACCAAGCATCATTGTCCAGAATGAAAAGCGTATGCTTCAAGAAGCGGTTGATGCACTAATCGACAACGGACGTCGTGGCAGACCTGTTACAGGACCTGGTAACCGTCCATTAAAATCACTCTCACATATGCTAAAAGGGAAGCAAGGTCGTTTCCGTCAAAACCTATTAGGTAAACGTGTTGATTACTCTGGTCGTTCTGTAATCGTTGTTGGTCCGAACCTTAAGATGTATCAATGTGGTTTGCCAAAGGAAATGGCGTTAGAATTATTCAAACCATTTGTGATGAAAGAGCTAGTTGAAAAAGGTCTAGCTCATAACATTAAGAGTGCAAAAAGGAAGATTGAACGTGTGCAGCCTGAAGTTTGGGATGTACTCGAGTCTGTAATTAAGGAGCATCCGGTTCTCTTAAACCGTGCCCCTACATTACACCGTTTAGGTATTCAAGCATTTGAACCAACATTAGTTGAAGGACGCGCAATTCGTCTTCACCCACTTGTGTGTACGGCGTATAATGCAGACTTTGACGGTGACCAAATGGCGGTTCACGTACCACTTTCTTCAGAAGCACAAGCTGAAGCGAGACTATTAATGTTAGCAGCACAAAACATTCTAAATCCGAAAGATGGAAAGCCAGTAGTTACACCATCACAGGATATGGTATTAGGTAACTATTACTTAACTATGGAGCGTCCTGGGGCAGTCGGAGAAGGAATGGTTTTTAAGGATACAAATGAAGCTATTCTTGCATATCAAAATGGGTATGTACATCTTCATACTAGAGTTGCGGTAGATGCGGGTTCCTTAATGAACCCAACATTTACAGAAGAACAAAATAATATGTTGCTAATGACAACAGTAGGTAAGTTGATTTTTAATGAGATTTTACCAAGATCATTCCCATATATTAACGAGCCTACAAAAACAAACCTAGAAGTGAAAACACCTGAAAAGTATTTCGTTCCTAAGGGTGCGAATGTTAAAGAACTAATTCAGAGTCAAGAACAGATCGATCCGTTCAAGAAGAAAATACTCGGTAATATTATTGCTGAAATCTTTAAACGTTTTAAAATTACTGAAACCTCTAAAATGCTTGATCGCATGAAGGATCTTGGATTTAAGTATTCAACAAAGGCTGGTATTACTGTTGGTGTAGCAGACATTGTTGTATTAGCTGAAAAAGAAGAGATTCTAACACAAGCACAAGCAAAAGTAGATAACGTATTAAAACAATTTAGACGTGGTTTAATTACAGAAGATGAGCGTTATGACCGTGTTATCTCAATTTGGAGTGCGGCGAAAGACACAATTCAAGGTAAGCTAATGGCTTCACTTGATAAACGAAACCCAATCTTCATGATGAGTGATTCCGGTGCCCGTGGTAACGCATCTAACTTTACACAGTTAGCTGGTATGCGTGGACTCATGGCGAACCCGGCTGGTCGTATCATTGAACTTCCAATTAAATCTAGTTTCCGTGAAGGTTTAACGGTATTAGAGTATTTCATTTCTACACATGGTGCTCGTAAAGGTCTTGCAGATACTGCCCTTAAGACAGCTGACTCTGGTTACCTAACAAGACGTCTAGTTGACGTAGCTCAAGACGTAATTGTGCGTGAAGACGACTGTGGTACAGATCGCGGCTTACTTGTTAGGTCGTTAAAAGAGGGAACAGAAATTATCGAACCTCTTGAAGAGCGTCTAGATGGCCGTTATGCAAGAAAGAAAGTTGTTCACCCAGAGACTAATGAAGTATTAGTAGCAGAAAACGAATTAATTACAGAAGATATCGCAAAGATAATTGTCGATGCTGGTGTTGAAGAAGTTACAATTCGCTCTGCATTCACATGTAATACTCGCCACGGCGTATGTAAAAAATGTTATGGCCGTAATCTAGCAACAGGATCAGAGGTTGAAGTTGGTGAAGCGGTTGGTATCATCGCTGCTCAATCAATCGGTGAACCAGGAACTCAGCTTACAATGCGTACGTTCCATACTGGTGGGGTTGCAGGAGACGATATAACTCAAGGTTTACCTCGTATTCAAGAACTATTTGAAGCGAGAAATCCAAAAGGTCAAGCTGTAATTACAGAAATCAACGGTGTTGTTTCTGCAATTAATGAAATAAAAGACAGACAGCAAGAAGTTGTAATCCAAGGTGATGTAGAATCTCGTTCTTACACTGCACCATATGGCGCTCGCTTGAAGGTCGCTGAAGGCCAACAAGTTGAGAGTGGTCAGGTATTAACTGAAGGTTCTGTTGATCCGAAAGAATTATTAAAGGTTACTAATACTACTGCTGTTCAGGAATACCTCTTAAAAGAAGTTCAAAAAGTATATCGTATGCAGGGTGTTGAAATTGGTGATAAACACGTCGAAGTGATGGTAAGACAAATGCTTCGTAAGGTTAGAGTTACTGATGCTGGTGAGACAGATGTATTACCAGGATCATTACTTGATATACATCAGTTCACGGATGCCAACACTAAGGTTTTACTTGATGGTAAAGCTCCAGCTACTGGTAGACCAGTACTTCTAGGTATTACTAAAGCATCACTTGAAACTGATTCATTCCTATCTGCTGCGTCATTCCAGGAGACAACTCGTGTCCTAACTGATGCTGCAATTAAAGGAAAACGTGATGAGTTACTAGGACTAAAAGAAAATGTAATTATTGGTAAACTTGTTCCTGCAGGTACAGGTATGAATCGTTATCGACGAGCAGAGCCAGTAGTTGTAGAGCAACAAGAAGACACCGTTGGTGTTGAATAAAGGTTAGAAGAGCAAATCTAAGACAGTGGATGTCTACTACGAGCCCAAATAATTTTATTTACTTGTAGTTGACATCCTTCTCTTAGGGTGTTAATATATCTAAGGTGCTCCTTAAACCTGTTACTTTGGAGGATATTTTAGATGTCTTATGAAAAAGTATTACAGGCAAAGAAGATTATTATAGGTACTAAGCAGGCAGTAAAGGCTATCCAAACTGATAAGGTAACGGAGATAGTTGTGGCAGAAGATGCTGATCGGCGTGTGATCAACAAAGTATTGCAATTAGCCGAGGCACAACAAATTCCAATATCAAAGGTAGACTCGATGAAAAGGCTAGGAAAAGCATGTGGAATCGAGGTAGGAGCTTCTACTGTTGCAATAATTAATTGAAAACTGTTTTTGTGGAGAAATGAATCTACAAGAACTTTGTTTTTTGTAAAAAAATGAACCACCTGGATATGTGGTCTTGATGAAAGAAGAAGGGAGGAAACAAATAATGCCTACAATTAACCAATTAATTCGTAAGGGTCGCGAAAGCAAAGTTCAAAAATCCGACTCTCCAGCATTAAATAAAGGTTACAACAGCTTCAAAAAGTCACAAACTAATGCTACTTCACCTCAAAAGCGTGGTGTTTGTACTCGTGTTGGTACTATGACTCCTAAGAAGCCAAACTCAGCACTTCGTAAGTATGCTCGTGTACGTTTAACGAACGGAATTGAGGTTACTGCTTACATCCCAGGAATTGGTCACAACTTACAAGAGCACAGTGTTGTACTAATTCGTGGTGGACGTGTTAAGGACTTACCGGGGGTACGTTATCACATCGTTCGTGGTGCGCTTGACACTGCTGGTGTTAATAACCGTATGCAAGGTCGTTCTAAATATGGTACTAAGAGACCAAAAGCAGCTAAGAAATAATAGACTAACATATTTAAGATTGAAAGGAGGAAATAATAATGCCTCGTAAAGGACCTGTTTCTAAAAGAGATGTATTACCAGATCCAATTTATAATTCTAAGCTTGTAACTCGTTTAATCAACAAAATGATGGTTGATGGAAAAAGAGGTAAATCACAAGCGATTTTATATAATGCGTTTGAATTAGTTCAACAACGTTCGGGTAAAGATGCAATGGAAGTGTTTGAACAAGCACTTAAAAACATCATGCCTGTACTAGAAGTAAGAGCACGTCGTGTAGGTGGTGCAAACTATCAAGTTCCTGTTGAAGTTCGCCCTGACCGTCGTACTACTCTAGGATTACGTTGGTTAGTAAACTATGCTCGTCTTCGTGGTGAAAAAACGATGGAAGAGCGTTTAGCTAACGAAATTCTTGATGCAGCTAACAACTCTGGTGCATCAGTTAAGAAACGTGAAGATACACACAAAATGGCAGAAGCAAACAAAGCATTTGCTCACTATCGTTGGTAATAATTTAATTCAGCTTTATGCTGAATTAAATTATAACTACGAAGAAGGCCATAGAACTAAACAGCTCTGTTAAGTAGATTAACAGAGCCATTCTTACAATAAAAATTATACTTAACATTAGGAAGGAGAAAGACCCAAATGGCAAGAGAGTTCTCCTTAGAAAAGACTCGTAATATTGGTATCATGGCCCACATTGATGCTGGTAAAACAACAACTACTGAGCGCATCCTTTATTACACTGGTAAAATCCATAAAATCGGTGAAACACATGAAGGTGCTTCTCAAATGGACTGGATGGAGCAAGAACAAGAGCGCGGTATTACGATTACATCTGCAGCAACAACTGCATCTTGGAAGAATCACCGCGTTAACATCATCGACACACCTGGACACGTAGACTTCACAGTTGAGGTTGAACGTTCACTTCGTGTACTTGATGGTGCAGTAACAGTTCTTGATGCACAGTCAGGCGTAGAGCCACAAACAGAAACAGTTTGGAGACAGGCTACTACTTATGGTGTTCCACGTATCGTATTCGTAAATAAAATGGACAAGATTGGTGCTGACTTCTTATACTCTGTAAGCACATTACACGATCGTCTACAAGCGAATGCACACCCAATTCAATTACCGATTGGTGCAGAAGATCAATTCAGAGGTATTATTGACCTAGTTGAGATGAATGCAACATTCTATGGTAATGACTTAGGTACTGATATTGAAGTAGGTGAAATTCCTGAGGAATTTCAAGACCAAGCAAATGAATATCGCGAAAAGCTTGTAGAAGCGGTAGCGGAATTAGATGAAGAATTGATGGAAAGATACCTTGGTGGAGAAGAAATTTCTAACGAGGAATTACGTGCAGCTATTCGTACAGCTACACTAAAGGTAGAATTCTACCCAGTAACATGTGGTACTGCATTCAAGAACAAAGGTGTTCAAAAAGTACTTGATGCGGTTATCGATTATCTACCTGCTCCAACAGATGTTGCATCTATTCAAGGTCACCTGCCAGATACAGGTGAAGAAGTTGAACGTCATTCAGATGACAGTGAGCCGTTCTCAGCTCTTGCGTTTAAAGTAATGACTGACCCATATGTTGGTAAATTAACATTCTTCCGTGTATATTCTGGTACATTAAATTCAGGGTCATATGTACAAAACTCAACTAAAGGGAAGCGTGAGCGTATCGGACGTATCCTTCAAATGCATGCGAATAGCCGTGCGGAAATCTCAACTGTTTATGCAGGGGATATCGCTGCAGCTGTAGGTTTAAAAGATACAACAACTGGTGATACATTATGTGATGAGAAAGAATTAGTAATTCTTGAGTCTATGACATTCCCTGAACCAGTTATTCAACTTTCTGTTGAGCCAAAATCAAAAGCTGACCAAGACAAAATGTCTACAGCTTTACAAAAGCTTCAAGAAGAAGATCCGACATTTAGAGCACATACTGATCAAGAAACAGGTCAAACGATTATTGCAGGTATGGGTGAGCTACACTTAGACATCCTAGTAGATCGTATGAAGCGTGAGTTCAAAGTAGAAGCTAATGTTGGTGCACCACAAGTTGCGTATCGTGAAACTTTCCGTCAATCTGCACAGGTTGAAGGTAAATTCGCTCGTCAATCTGGTGGACGCGGACAATTCGGACACGTTTGGATTGAGTTCTCACCAAATGAAGAAGGAAAAGGTTTTGAATTCGAAAACGCGATTGTTGGTGGGGTAGTTCCTCGTGAATATATTCCTGCTGTACAAGCTGGTTTAGAAGACGCTCTTGATAGAGGGGTTTTAGCTGGTTATCCATTAGTTGATATCAAAGCTAAACTTTATGATGGTTCATACCATGATGTTGACTCAAGTGAAATGGCGTTTAAAATTGCCGCATCTATGGCGCTTAAGAACGCTGCATCAAAATGTCAGCCTGTAATTCTTGAACCTGTTATGAGGGTTGAAGTTGTTATTCCTGAAGAATACATGGGAGACATTATGGGAGGAATCACTTCTCGTCGTGGACGCGTTGAAGGTATGGAAGCACGCGGTAATGCGCAAGTAGTACGTGCGATGGTTCCACTATCTGAAATGTTTGGATATGCTACTTCTTTACGTTCTAACACACAAGGTCGTGGGGTATTCACAATGCACTTCGATCATTATGAAGAAGTACCAAAATCAATTTCTGAAGAAATTATCAAAAAAAATAAAGGTGAATAATTGATTTTCGCCTTTACATCAAGTATAACTACTTATGTAGGCCCTGAAAGTGGGACATACTCACTTTCGGGATATCATACTTACTATAAAAATAACTAATACTTAAGGAGGCTTTTCAAATGGGAAAAGAGAAATTTGACCGTTCGAAACCACATGCTAATATTGGTACAATTGGACACGTTGACCATGGTAAAACAACTTTAACAGCAGCTATCACTTCTGTTCTTGCTAAAAGAAGCGGAAAAGGTACTGCAATGGGCTATGACCAAATCGATGGAGCTCCTGAAGAGCGTGAGCGTGGAATCACAATCTCAACTTCGCACGTTGAGTATGAAACTGACAATCGTCACTATGCACACGTTGACTGCCCAGGACACGCTGACTACGTAAAGAACATGATTACTGGTGCTGCTCAAATGGACGGTGGAATCCTAGTAGTATCTGCTGCTGATGGTCCAATGCCACAAACTCGTGAGCACATTCTTCTTTCCCGTCAAGTAGGTGTTCCATACCTAGTAGTATTCATGAACAAATGTGACATGGTTGACGACGAAGAATTATTAGAATTAGTAGAAATGGAAGTACGTGACCTTCTTTCTGAATATGAATTCCCTGGTGACGACATTCCTGTAATTAAAGGTTCTGCTCTTAAAGCTCTTGAAGGAGAAGCAGACTGGGAAGAAAAAATTATCGAATTAATGGCGGCTGTTGACGAGTACGTTCCAACACCAACTCGTGACACTGAAAAGCCATTCATGATGCCAGTTGAGGATGTATTCTCAATCACTGGTCGTGGTACAGTTGCTACAGGTCGTGTTGAGCGTGGACAAGTTAAAGTTGGTGATGTAGTTGAAATCATCGGTTTAACTGAAGAACCAAAATCAACTACTGTAACAGGTGTTGAAATGTTCCGTAAGCTTCTTGACTATGCTGAAGCTGGTGACAACATCGGTGCACTACTTCGTGGTGTTGCTCGTGAAGATATCCAACGTGGTCAAGTACTTGCTAAGCCAGGTACAATCAAGCCACACACAAAGTTTAAAGCAGAAGTTTATGTATTATCAAAAGAAGAAGGTGGACGTCACACTCCATTCTTCTCTAACTATCGTCCTCAGTTCTACTTCCGTACAACTGATGTAACTGGAATTTGTAACCTTCCAGAAGGCGTTGAAATGGTAATGCCTGGCGACAACATCGAAATGACTGTTGAACTAATCGCTCCAGTAGCTATCGAAGAAGGAACTAAGTTCTCTATTCGTGAAGGTGGACGTACAGTAGGCGCTGGCGTTGTTGCTACAATCCAAGAGTAATATTTCCAATATGTTTAAAAAACGGGCGGCTAATACCGCCTGTTTTTTTATGAGATATTTTCTATATATAATAGAAGGAAGATCAAACTATATTAGTTTCCAAAATCTAACGTAAAAATATATTAGGACTTTTGTTGAAATGTATACTGATGGTGTGTATAATTGAAAAAGTGCGAAAGACATGCATAAAACGAAGAATTATGTTGCATTTCGTATTTTGTTTCTGTATAATAGACAATGTTGGTCTTTGACTGCGATGATGTGGAAGGTTGCTGATACACCCGGCCGCTTTGCCATGGCGAGTGTAAGGAAATTTCCACGGAGAAGGTCTATTTTTAAAAGTAGGCGATAAAGGAGGGAAAATAATGGCAAAACAAAAAATTCGTATTCGTTTAAAAGCTTATGATCACAGAATTCTTGATCAATCTGCAGAAAAAATCGTAGAGACAGCAAAACGATCTGGAGCAGCTGTATCTGGTCCGATTCCACTTCCAACTGAGAAGTCTGTATATACGATTCTTCGTGCTGTTCACAAGTATAAAGATTCTCGTGAACAATTCGAAATGCGTACACATAAACGCTTAATCGACATCGTAAACCCAACACCACAAACTGTTGATTCATTAATGCGTTTGGATTTACCATCTGGTGTTGACATTGAAATCAAACTTTAATTTTAAAATGAAATAAATTGTAAATATATTAGGAGGTGTGACTAATGACCAAAGGAATCTTAGGAAGAAAAATTGGTATGACTCAAGTATTCGTAGGTAACGGTGAGCTTATCCCTGTAACTGTTATCGAAGCTGCTCCGAACGTAGTACTTCAAAAGAAATCAGTTGAGACTGATGGATATGAAGCTGTTCAAATAGGTTTTGATGATAAGAGAGAAAAGCTTTCAAATAAACCTGAAAAGGGTCATGCTGCAAAAGCAAACACTGCACCTAAGCGCTTCGTACGTGAATTACGTGGAGTTAACTTAGATGAGTTTGAAGTTGGTCAGGAAGTCAAAGTTGATATCTTCGCAGAGGGAGATATTGTAGATGTAACAGGAATTTCAAAAGGTAAAGGATTCCAAGGTGCAATCAAGCGCCACGGACAATCTCGCGGACCTATGAGTCACGGTTCACGTTATCACCGTCGTCCTGGTTCAATGGGACCTGTAGCTCCAAACCGTGTATTCAAAAACAAACTACTACCTGGTCGTATGGGTGGAGAACGTATCACAGTACAAAACTTAGAGATTGTGAAAGTAGATACAGAGCGTAATCTTCTTCTAGTAAAAGGTAATGTACCTGGTGCGAGAAAATCTGTTATTACAGTAAAAAGTGCTGTAAAAGTAAAATAATTTACTAGGAAAGGAGGACATTTGAATGCCTAAAGTATCATTGTATAACCAATCTGGTTCAGCTGTAGGAGAAATCGAACTAAACGATTCTATATTCGGTGTTGAACCAAATAAACAAGTATTATTCGATGCAGTAATCATGCAAAGAGCTTCCTTACGTCAAGGAACTCACAAAACTAAAATCCGTTCTGAAGTAGCTGGCGGAGGACGTAAACCATGGCGTCAAAAGGGTACTGGTCGTGCTCGTCAAGGTTCTATTCGTTCACCACAATGGCGTGGCGGTGGAACAGTATTTGGTCCAACTCCAAGAAGCTATAGCTACAAATTACCTAAAAAAGTACGCCGTTTAGCAATCAAATCAGCATTATCTACTAAGGTATTAGAGGAAAACATTCTAGTATTAGACAATCTAGTATTAGAAACTCCTAAAACTAAAGAAATGGTTGCGGTACTGAAAGGATTAAACGTTGATCGTAAGGCGTTAATCGTAACTGCAGATGCAAATGAAGCAGTAGAACTTTCAGCACGTAATATTCCTGGTGTAACAGTTGTTGTTGCAAATGGAGTAAATGTTCTTGATGTTCTTAACCATGATAAGCTTGTGATTACTAAAGCTGCGGTGGAAAAAGTAGAGGAGGTGCTCGCATAATGAAAGATCCTCGTGATATTATTAAGAGCCCTGTTATTACTGAACGTTCATCAGACCTTATGGCTGAAAAGAAATACACATTTGATGTTGACGTGAAAGCTAATAAAACCGAAGTAAAAGATGCTATTGAGCAAATTTTCGGTGTGACAGTTGAAAAAGTAAACATCATGAACTACAAAGGTAAGTTCAAGCGTGTAGGACGTTACAGTGGATATACAAATCGTCGCAGAAAAGCAATCGTTAAGTTAACTGCAGATAGCAAAGAAATCGAATTCTTTGAAGTTTAATTTTATAGAGAAGGAGGGAAATTGAGATGGCGATTAAAAAATACAAACCAACCTCTAACGGTCGTCGTGGTATGACAACATTAGACTTTGCTGAAATTACTACTGACAGACCAGAGAAATCATTACTTGCGCCTTTACACAAAAAAGGTGGTCGTAATAACCAAGGTAAAATCACAGTACGTCATCAAGCTGGCGGACACAAGCGTCAATATCGTGTAATTGACTTTAAACGCGATAAAGATGGTATACCAGGACGCGTTGCTACGATCGAATACGATCCAAACCGTTCAGCAAATATTGCGCTAATTAACTACGCAGATGGAGAAAAACGTTACATTCTTGCTCCTAAAAACCTACAAGTAGGTATGGAGGTAGTGTCAGGTACTGATGCCGACATTAAAGTAGGTAACGCACTTCCATTAGCTAACATTCCAGTAGGTACAGTAATCCACAACATCGAGTTAAAGCCTGGTAAAGGTGGACAATTAATTCGTTCGGCTGGAACTTCTGCACAAGTACTTGGTAAAGAAGGTAAATATGTTCTTGTTCGTTTAAATTCAGGTGAAGTTCGCATGATCCTTGCTACTTGCCGTGCGACAGTAGGTCAAGTAGGTAACGAGCAACATGAACTAGTTAACATTGGTAAAGCAGGTCGTTCACGTTGGTTAGGTAAACGCCCAACAGTTCGTGGATCTGTAATGAACCCTAACGATCACCCACACGGTGGTGGTGAAGGTAAAGCACCAATCGGACGTAAGTCACCTATGACTCCTTGGGGTAAACCAACTCTTGGATTCAAGACTCGTAAGAAGAAAAACAAATCAGATAAATTTATCGTACGTCGTCGTAAAAAATAACGGGATTGTGCTACGGTTCATCGGAACCGTAGGTCAATCACGAAGGGAGGTTCACTTATGGGACGCAGTTTGAAAAAAGGACCTTTTGTAGATGACCACTTAATGAAAAAGGTTGAAAATCAAAATGGATCTGAGAAGAAACAAGTTATTAAAACTTGGTCACGTCGTTCTACGATTTTCCCTCAATTCATCGGTCATACAATTGCGGTATATGATGGTCGTAAACATGTACCTGTCTATGTTACTGAAGATATGGTAGGTCATAAACTTGGTGAATTCGCACCAAGCCGTACTTATAAAGGCCACGCAAATGATGATAAGAAAACAAGACGCTAATGAGAGGAGGATTATCTATGCAAGCTAAAGCTGTTGCGAGAACAGTTCGTATTGCTCCTCGTAAAGTTCGTTTAGTAGCAGATTTAATTCGAGGCAAGCAAGTAGGTGAAGCAATCGCGATCCTACGACACACACCAAAGGCTGCTTCTCCTGTTGTAGAAAAGGTATTAAATTCTGCGATTGCGAATGCAGAGCATAACTACGAAATGGACGCTAATAACCTAGTTATTACTGAAGCATATGTAAATGAAGGTCCAACATTAAAAAGATTCCGTCCAAGAGCTATGGGACGTGCAAGTCAGATCAATAAGCGCACTAGCCACATTACAATCGTGGTATCAGAAAAGAAGGAGGGATAAGTAGTGGGTCAAAAAGTTAATCCAGTCGGATTGCGTGTCGGCATCATTCGTGATTGGGAGTCAAAATGGTACGCAGGCAAAGACTATGCAGATTTATTACACGAAGACCTTAAAGTTCGCGAATATATCGCAAAACGTTTAAGTGATGCTTCTGTATCTAAAATTGAAATCGAACGTGCAGCTAATCGTATTAACGTTACTGTCCATACTGCAAAACCAGGTATGGTTATTGGTAAAGGTGGTACAGAAGTTGAAGCACTTCGTAAAGCATTAAACCAATTAACTGGCAAGAGAGTACACATCAACATCCTTGAAATCAAGAGAGCTGATGTAGATGCAACTCTTGTAGCTGAAAATATTGCTCGTCAATTAGAAAACCGTGTTTCATTCCGTCGTGCACAAAAGCAAGCTATCCAACGTGCTATGCGTGCTGGTGCTCAAGGTATTAAAACACAAACTTCAGGTCGTTTAGGCGGAGCTGATATCGCTCGTGCAGAACACTACAGTGAAGGTACAGTTCCACTTCATACACTTCGTGCAGATATCGACTATGGTACTGCTGAAGCTGATACAACTTATGGAAAGATCGGCGTAAAAGTATGGATCTATCGTGGAGAAGTCCTTCCTACTAAGAAGAAGACTGTGGAAGGAGGAAAATAATATGTTATTACCAAAACGTGTGAAATACCGCAGAGAACACCGTGGAAAGATGCGTGGTCAAGCAAAAGGTGGTACTGAAGTACATTTCGGAGAATACGGTTTACAAGCTCAAGAAGCTTCTTGGATTACAAACCGTCAAATCGAATCTGCTCGTATCGCGATGACACGTTATATGAAACGTGGCGGTAAAGTTTGGATTAAAATTTTCCCATCAAAACCATATACAGCAAAACCTCTTGAAGTACGTATGGGTTCCGGTAAAGGTGCTCCTGAAGGATGGGTAGCTGTTGTTAAACCTGGAAAAGTTATGTTTGAAATCGCTGGTGTATCTGAAGAGATCGCTCGTGAAGCTCTACGCCTAGCAGCTCATAAACTACCAGTTAAAACTAAGTTCGTAAAACGTGAAGAAATTGGTGGTGAATCAAATGAAAGCTAATGAAATTCGTGACCTTACCACTGCCGAAATAGAACAAAAAGTAAAATCATTAAAAGAAGAGTTATTTAACCTTCGCTTTCAATTAGCTACTGGCCAACTTGAGAATACTGCACGTATTCGTGAAGTACGTAAATCAATCGCTCGTATGAAGACAGTAGTCCGCGAAAGAGAAATCGGTCGTAAATAATCGATAACCAGGAAGGAGGTCTACGATAGTGAGTGAACGTAACCAACGTAAAGTCTACACTGGACGTGTTGTATCCGACAAAATGGATAAAACAGTCACTGTTCTAGTAGAAACCTATAAGAAACATTCTCTTTACGGTAAACGCGTAAAGTATTCTAAAAAATTCAAAGCACATGATGAAAACAATGTTGCAAAAATCGGCGACGTCGTTAGAATTATGGAGACTCGCCCATTATCTGCTACAAAACGCTTCCGTCTTGTTGAAGTAGTAGAAAAAGCAGTTATTATCTAAATATATATTGTTCGGATCAATCAATAATCCGAAGGGAGGTTTCATGAATGATTCAACAAGAAACTCGTTTGAAAGTTGCTGACAATTCTGGAGCACGTGAAGTACTAACTATTAAAGTATTAGGTGGTTCAGGTCGTAAAACAGCAAATATTGGTGATGTTATCGTATGTACAGTAAAACAAGCAACACCAGGTGGCGTTGTTAAAAAAGGTGATGTTGTTAAAGCTGTAATCGTACGTACTAAGCGTGGTGTGCGTCGTAATGACGGTACTTACATCCGTTTTGATGAAAATGCCTGCGTTATTATCCGTGATGACAAGAGTCCACGTGGAACTCGTATCTTCGGTCCAGTGGCACGTGAATTACGTGATAGCAACTTTATGAAAATTGTTTCATTAGCTCCAGAAGTATTATAATTCGAAATCGATTAGCCTTTAAGGAGGTGCGAAATAGATGCATGTAAAAAAGGGTGACAAGGTACAGGTTATTTCAGGTAAAGATAAGGGTAAACAAGGTGTGATCCTTGAAAGCTTTCCAAAGAAAGACCGTGTTCTTGTAGAAGGCGTTAATATCGTAAAGAAACACTCAAAACCGTCTCAAGTGAATCCACAAGGTGGAATCATTAGCCAAGAGGCACCTATTCATGTATCAAATGTAATGCCATTAGATCCTAAATCTGGTACTCCAACACGTGTTGGTTACAAAGAAGTTGATGGCAAAAAGGTACGTGTAGCAAAAAAATCTGGTGAAGTTTTAGATAAATAGTAAACAAAGAAAGGAGGTACTTACATGAACCGCCTAAAAGAAAAATTTCAAAAAGAAATCACACCTGCTCTAATGAGCAAGTTTAACTATAAGTCTGTTATGCAGGTTCCGAAAGTAGAAAAAATCGTGATCAACATGGGTGTTGGTGACGCAGTTCAAAACTCTAAAGTATTAGATAACGCAGTAGAGGAGTTAGCTGCTCTAAGTGGTCAAAAGCCAGTTGTAACTAGAGCGAAGAAATCTATCGCTGGTTTCCGTCTTCGTGAGGGTATGCCAATCGGTGCGAAAGTTACATTACGTGGTGAACGTATGTATGATTTCTTAGATAAGCTTGTTTCTATCTCACTTCCTCGTGTACGTGACTTCCGTGGCGTATCAAAGAAATCTTTTGATGGTCGTGGTAACTACACTTTAGGTGTGAAAGAACAATTAATTTTCCCTGAAATTGATTACGATAAAGTAAGTAAAGTTCGTGGTATGGATATCGTTATCGTAACAACTGCAAATACTGACGAAGAAGCTCGTGAGTTATTAACAGCGTTCGGTATGCCGTTCCAAAAGTAAAGGAGGCGAAAACGTGGCTAAGAAATCAATGATTGCGAAACAAAAACGCACACAGAAATTTAAAGTACAAGAGTACACTCGTTGCGAACGTTGCGGCCGTCCACACTCTGTATTACGTAAATTTAAATTATGCCGTATTTGTTTCCGTGAACTAGCTTATAAGGGTCAAATTCCTGGTGTAAAAAAAGCAAGTTGGTAAACCCCGAATTGGGAAGGAGGTAAAAATACTATGGTGATGACAGATCCAATTGCAGATATGCTTACTCGCATCCGTAATGCGAACATGGTTCGTCATGAGAAACTTGAAATCCCTGCGTCAAATATCAAAAGGGAAATCGCTGAAATTCTAAAGCGTGAAGGTTTCGTTCGTGACGTTGAATATATTGAGGATGATAAACAAGGTATTATCCGTATCTTCTTAAAGTACGGTGCAAACAATGAGCGCGTAATTACTGGTCTTAAGCGTATTAGTAAGCCTGGTCTACGTGTTTATGCAAAATCTAACGAAGTACCACGTGTGTTAAACGGTTTAGGAATCGCGATCGTTTCAACTTCACAAGGTGTGTTAACTGATAAAGAAGCTCGTCAAAAGCAAGCCGGCGGAGAAGTATTAGCTTACGTTTGGTAATAGCTTGAAAAGAATGGAGGTGTAGTACATGTCACGTATTGGTAAAAAACCAATCGAAATACCATCAGGTGTTACTGTAACTTTCAACGGTAATACTGTTACTGTTAAGGGACCAAAGGGCGAGTTAACTCGTGCTTTCCATCCTGATATGCAAATCAATGTTGAAGAGAACGTAATTAACGTTACTCGTCCAACTGATAATAAAGAACACCGTGCTCTTCACGGCACAACTCGTAGTCTTCTAGGAAACATGGTTGAAGGTGTATCCAAAGGGTTTGAAAGAGGTTTAGAGCTAATCGGGGTCGGATACCGTGCTCAAAAATCTGGTAACAAACTTGTCCTAAACGTTGGATATTCTCATCCAGTAGAAATCGTTCCTGAGACTGGCGTAGAAATCGATGTACCTTCTAACACAAAGATCGTTATTAAAGGTATCGACAAAGAACGCGTTGGAGCGTTAGCTGCTAATATTCGTGGTGTACGTCCGCCTGAGCCTTATAAAGGAAAAGGTATTCGCTACGAAGGTGAATTTGTTCGTCGTAAGGAAGGTAAAACTGCGAAGTAAGCCTTTTTAGGTAAAAGAAAGGAGAGACGTAAATGATTACGAAACAGGATAAAAATGCAGTTCGTAGAAAAAGACATGCTCGTGTTCGTTCTCGTGTTTCAGGAACTGCTACTCGTCCTCGCTTAAATGTGTTCCGTTCAAATAAACACATTTACGCTCAATTAATCGATGATGTGAACTCAGTAACAATCGCTAGTGCTTCTACATTAGATAAAGAACTTTCTGTTGAAGGTGCTGGAAACGTAGATGCTGCTACAAAGGTTGGCGAACTAGTTGCTAAACGTGGAATTGAAAAAGGAATCAAAGAGGTTGTATTCGACCGCGGTGGTTACCTATATCACGGACGTGTTAAAGCACTAGCAGAAGCTGCTCGTGAAGCTGGATTACAATTTTAATAAAAAAGGAGGGACATTATAGATGCGTCGCATTGATCCAAATAAATTAGAACTTGAAGAACGCGTAGTTACCGTTAACCGTGTAGCTAAGGTTGTTAAAGGTGGTCGTCGTTTCCGCTTTGCAGCACTAGTTGTTGTCGGTGATAAGAACGGACATGTTGGTTTTGGAACTGGTAAAGCTCAAGAAGTTCCAGATGCAATTCGTAAAGCAATTGAAGATGCTAAAAAGAATCTTGTTTCTGTACCAATGGTCGGAACAACAATTCCTCACCAAGTAATTGGTCAATTTGGAGCAGGTGAAGTACTATTAAAACCTGCATCTGAAGGTACTGGAGTTATCGCTGGTGGACCAGTTCGTGCGGTATTAGAACTTGCTGGTGTTGGTGATATCCTTTCTAAGTCATTAGGAACAAATACTCCTGTAAATATGATTCGTGCTACAATAGAAGGATTAACTCAATTAAAGCGTGCTGAAGAAGTAGCTAAGTTACGTGGTAAATCAGTAGAAGAACTGTTAGGATAGGAGGGAAAACACATGTCAAAGAAATTAGAAATCACCCTCACTCGCAGTGTCATTGGACGTCCTGAAGACCAACGTGTAACTGTTCGTACTCTTGGATTGAAAAAATTACATCAGACTGTTGTTCATGATGATAATGCTGCGATTCGCGGTATGATTAATAAAGTTGCTCACCTAGTTACGGTTAAAGAACAATAATCGAATTTTTTTCTGAAATAAGGAGGTGCCCAAATGAAACTTCATGAATTACAACCGGCTGAAGGTTCTCGTAAAACACGTAATCGTGTAGGACGTGGAACTGGTTCAGGTAATGGTAAAACATCTGGTAAAGGTCATAAAGGTCAAAAAGCGCGTTCAGGTGGCGGTGTTCGTCCTGGATTTGAAGGTGGTCAAACACCTCTATTCCAACGCTTACCAAAACGTGGTTTTACAAACATCAATCGCAAAGACTTTGCAATTGTTAACCTTGAAACATTAAATCGTTTCGAAGACGGAACAGAAGTTACACCTGAACTTTTAATTGAAACTGGCGTTGTAAGTAAACTTAATGCTGGTGTTAAGATCCTTGGAAAAGGTACTCTTGACAAAAAGCTAACAGTTAGAGCTCACAAATTCTCCTCTACTGCTCAACAAGCTATTGAAGCTGCTGGCGGAAAAACTGAGGTGATTTAATGTTTCAAACAATCTCCAATTTTATGCGCGTTGGTGATATAAGAAACAAGATTATATTCACCTTACTAATGTTAGTAGTATTTCGAATCGGCACCTTTATTCCAGTACCAAATGTAAATGCCGATGTTTTAAAAGCGACTGACAGTAATACAGCGTTTGGCCTTTTAAATACATTTGGTGGTGGAGCACTGTTTAACTTCTCAATCCTTGCAATGGGGATCATGCCTTACATTACTGCTTCAATTATTATTCAATTGTTGCAAATGGACGTTGTTCCTAAATTTACGGAATGGTCCAAGCAAGGAGAAGTTGGACGTCGTAAATTGGCTCAATTTACTCGTTATGGCACTATCGTGCTTGGCTTTATCCAAGCATTAGGTATGTCATATGGTTTTAACAATATGTCAAACGGGATGTTAATTGAAAATCCAAACATTGGTACTTACCTGCTTATTGCTGTAGTTCTAACCGCCGGAACAGCATTTTTAATGTGGTTAGGTGAACAGATTACAGCTAAAGGTGTTGGTAACGGAATTTCAATTATTATCTTTGCTGGTATTGTTGCCGCAATTCCTACGGCTGTAAATCAATACTATGTACAACAATTTGAAGATGCTGGAGACCAATTATTCTTACGGATCATCACTGTTGTATTATTGTTAATTGCCGTTATAGCTGTTGTTGTAGGTGTAATATTTGTACAACAAGCTTTACGAAAAATTCCAATCCAATATGCAAAGCGATTAGCTGCTAATAGCCCGGTTGGAGGACACTCTACTCATTTACCGTTAAAAGTAAATGCGGCTGGTGTTATTCCTGTAATCTTTGCAGTTTCCTTCATTATTACGCCACCAACGATTGCTTCGTTCTTTGGTCCTAATGCGGTAACTGAATGGATTCAAAAATATTTTGATTATACTCAGCCTGTTGGGATGATCATATATATCGCACTAATCATTGCGTTCACATATTTCTATACTTTTGTTCAAGTTAATCCTGAACAAATGGCAGATAATTTGAAAAAGCAAGGCGGCTATATTCCAGGGATTCGCCCAGGAAGAAATACGCAAGAGTATGTAACGAAAATTCTGTATCGATTAACATTTGTTGGTTCTATTTTCTTAGCAGCTATTTCTGTTCTTCCTGTATTCTTTATAAAATTTGCGAATTTACCGGAGTCTTTACAAATTGGTGGAACGAGCTTGCTCATCGTTATCGGTGTTGCACTTGAGACAATGAAGCAACTTGAAAGTCAACTTGTAAAACGCCATTATAAAGGATTTATCAAATAAGGTACTGGGAATACAATTTCCCAGCACCTCTAAGATAAAGAGGCTGAGGGGGCAAATCACTTGAACTTAGTATTAATGGGGCTTCCGGGTGCCGGTAAAGGTACTCAAGCCGAAAAAATCGTAGAAAAGTACAATATCCCTCATATCTCTACGGGAGATATGTTCCGTGCTGCAATAAAAGATGGAACAGAACTAGGGCTTCAGGCAAAGTCTTTTATGGATAAAGGCGAGCTTGTTCCTGATGAAGTTACGATCGGAATTGTCCGTGAGCGATTAAGCAAAGAAGATTGTAATAATGGTTTCTTACTTGATGGATTTCCACGTACCGTTCCACAAGCAGAAGCACTTGAGGCAATTCTTACTGATCTCGATAAAAAAATTGACTATGTGATTAACATTGAAGTCAATTCTGAAATCTTACTTGAGAGATTAACAGGTCGACGAATTTGTAAAGAATGTGGTTCTACGTACCACCTAGTATTTAACCCACCTAGCCAGGAGGGTAAATGTGATAAATGTGGCGGTGAACTTTATCAACGTGCTGATGATAACGAGGAAACAGTTGGAACTCGTCTACAAGTAAATATCGAGCAATCTAAGCCACTTCTTGACTTTTATCAGGAAAAGGGATATCTTCGCAATATCAATGGACAACAAGATATAAACAAAGTTTTTGGTGATGTAGAGGAGCTTCTTGGGGGATTAAAATAGATGATTATTTGCAAGTCACCAAGAGAGATCGAAATTATGCGCGAGGCTGGAAAGATCGTTGCATTGACACACCAAGAATTACAACAATATATTACTCCAGGGATTTCTACGAAAGAACTGGATACAATTGCTGAAAAGTTTATTCGTGGATTTGATGCAATTCCTTCTTTTAAAGGGTATAATGGTTTTCGCGGTAGTATCTGTACCTCTGTTAATGAAGAGTTGGTTCATGGTTTGCCAGGTGATCGCGTGTTACAAGATGGAGATATTATTAGTATTGATATCGGAGCGCAATACAACGGCTATCATGGTGATTCAGCTTGGACATATCCAGTAGGTACGATTCATGACGAAAATCAAAAACTTCTTAATGTAACAGAAGAATCCCTTTATCGAGGATTAGAGGAAGCAAAACCTGGTGTGCGTCTTTCAAATATTTCTCATGCAATCCAAGTTTATGTCGAAGCGAACAATTTCTCGGTCGTACGAGAATATGTTGGTCACGGTGTGGGCAAAGAATTACATGAGGAGCCGCAAATTCCACATTATGGTCCGCCTAATAAGGGACCACGTTTAAAACCAGGAATGGTACTTGCCGTTGAACCGATGGTAAATGCAGGTAGTCGATACGTGAAGACGTTAGCAGATAACTGGACTGTTGTAACAGTCGATGGCAAAACGTGTGCGCATTTTGAACATACGATTGCTATTACAGAAACAGGGTATGAGATCTTAACAAAATTGTAAGGCACAAACCCTATTCATTAGAATAACATTCATCTAATTTTTGATTACGTATCTCCGGAAGTTCAGAGCAGTATTAAGGAAACTGGTCGATGGCAAACGTAAAGCAATGTTAGTGTGTATCGAAGTTTGTCAATGAGCAAGTTACTGATTTGAAGAAGGGAGAACATTCCAATGGCGAAAGACGATGTAATTGAAGTTGAAGGTACTGTTGCTGAAACATTACCTAATGCAATGTTTAAAGTTGAATTAGAGAATGGTCATACTGTTTTGGCCCATGTTTCTGGTAAAATTCGCATGCACTTTATTCGTATTTTACCCGGAGACAAGGTAACGGTTGAATTATCACCTTATGACTTGACTCGCGGTAGGATTACGTACCGTTTTAAATAAATGCGCTCCGAACTATCAAGGAGGTTTGAAAAATGAAAGTGAGACCATCAGTAAAACCTATCTGCGAAAAGTGTAAAGTTATTCGTAGAAAAGGTAAAGTAATGGTAATTTGTGAAAACCCAAAACATAAACAAAAACAAGGCTAAATAATAAGGAGGTGTACGTCTAAATGGCACGTATTGCTGGTGTTGATATTCCGCGTGAAAAACGTGTAGTAATATCTTTAACATATATTTTTGGAATCGGACGTCCAACTGCACAAAAAATCTTAGCAGAAGCTGGTGTTTCTGAAGATACTCGAGTTCGTGATCTTACTGAAGACGAATTAAACAAGATTCGTGAAATCGTTGACCGTTACAAAGTAGAAGGTGACCTTCGTCGTGAAGTATCACTTAACATCAAACGTTTAATCGAAATCGGTTCTTACCGCGGTCTACGTCATCGTCGTGGATTACCTGTAAGAGGTCAAAATACAAAAAATAACGCTCGTACACGTAAAGGACCTCGTCGTACTGTAGCAAACAAGAAGAAATAGTAAGGGAGGTAATGGATAAATGGCACGTAAAACGAATACTCGTAAACGTCGTGTAAAAAAGAATATTGAATCTGGTGTTGCACACATCCGTTCAACATTCAACAACACGATCGTAACAATTACAGATGCACACGGAAATGCAATCTCTTGGTCAAGTGCTGGTGCTCTTGGTTTCAAAGGTTCACGTAAGTCTACTCCATTCGCTGCACAAATGGCTGCTGAAACAGCTGCAAAAGCATCAATGGAACATGGTATGAGAACTCTTGAAGTAACTGTAAAAGGCCCTGGTGCAGGACGTGAAGCTGCAATTCGTGCTCTTCAAGCTGCTGGTCTTGAAGTTACAGCTATTAAAGATGTTACTCCAGTACCACATAACGGATGTCGCCCGCCAAAACGTCGTCGTGTATAACCTAATTACAAATACGACAAGACGTATTTGATCTTTTTCTGTATAAGATTTTTTATCCATGGCTATAATGGATTAATGGGTTTTGATAAACTTTTTTACTGTGTAAGGAAGCTTCAAATACACTCTTATCTTATAAGTGTAACAAAGGCGTGAGTGAGTATTACTCACAAATCGCCGTGTTTTCTTTATAAGTTCTTTACAGAATAATCGAGTTGTTGTGCACAGTTAGGGAACTTAACTTTTGGGAATTTCGGTTAGACGTCTTTGATCATGGTCTAGCCGAGGTTTCGACGTTTTGAAGGAGGGTTTATAAATGATCGAAATTGAAAAACCAAAAATCGAAACGGTTGAAATCAGCGAAGATGCCAATTATGGTAAATTCGTCGTCGAGCCACTTGAGCGTGGATATGGAACTACTTTGGGTAACTCCTTACGTCGTATCCTATTATCTTCTCTCCCTGGTGCCGCTGTTACGTCTATCCAAATAGATGGGGTACTGCATGAGTTCTCAACAATCGAAGGCGTCGTCGAAGATGTAACATCTATTATCTTAAATGTGAAGAAATTAGCTCTTAAAATCTACTCAGATGATGAGAAGACTCTTGAGATTGATGTTCAAGGTGAAGGTCCAGTTAAAGCTTCTGACATCACACATGACAGTGATGTTGAAATCTTAAACCCAGATCTACACATTGCAACACTTGCTAAAGATGCACATTTTCGTGTGAGATTAACTGCAAAGCGCGGACGAGGATATTCTCCAGCTGATGCAAACAAGCGTGATGATCGACCAATCGGTGTTATTCCGATTGACTCCATCTATACACCAGTTGCACGTGTTAATTACCAAGTGGAAAATACACGTGTTGGACAGGTCGCGAACTTTGACAAACTGACTTTTGATGTTTGGACAGACGGCAGTACTGGTCCGAAAGAAGCGATTGCACTAGGTGCGAAAATCCTTACAGAACATTTAAATATTTTTGTAGGATTAACAGATGAAGCTCAAAATGCAGAAATTATGGTTGAAAAAGAAGAGGATCAAAAAGAGAAAGTCCTCGAGATGACAATTGAAGAATTGGATCTCTCAGTTCGTTCATATAACTGCTTAAAGAGAGCAGGAATTAATACGGTTCAAGAGCTTGCTCATAAAACTGAAGAAGATATGATGAAGGTACGTAACCTTGGTCGTAAATCTTTAGAAGAAGTTAAGGCTAAACTAGAAGAGCTTGGTTTAGGCTTACGTAAAGATGACTGACTCGGTTTGAATTATGCGAATTAGAGGCATCTTTCTCATCACGAAAGTCTATTGTTACAAGAGCCTAGTTATCTAATGCTTTGTCTTTCATAATAATTCAACAAAGGAGGGAATACCTCATGTCATACCAAAAATTAGGACGTACAAGCGCGCAACGTAAGGCGTTATTACGTGATCTTACTACTGACTTAATCATCAACGAGCGTATCGAAACGACTGAAGCTCGCGCGAAGGAATTAAAATCAGTTGTAGAAAAAATGATTACATTAGGTAAGCGTGGTGACCTTCACGCTCGTCGTCAAGCTGCATCTTACATCCGTAACGAAGTAGCAAACGAAGAGACTGGTCAAGATGCGCTACAAAAATTATTCAGTGACATTGCAACTCGTTATGAAGAGCGTCAAGGTGGATACACTCGTATCATGAAAATCGGACCTCGTCGTGGTGACGGTGCTCCAATGGTTATCATTGAATTAGTTTAATTTTTATTTTTCTTATAAGGGCGGGACAGTTTTACAAACTGGTCTAAGCCCTTTTTGTTTTACTTTCATTATTTTTCAAAAAAGATAGAATTATCTATGAATAGTATTTTGCAATCCTTTTTGATTGAACACAATGAATGAACTACTACTTGAAGATAGGAATAACGCGTTCTTATTCCCTGACAGATAAGGAAGAAAAGAATTCTTTTTAAGGTAGTAAATTGGATTAAGAAATAGTATTATTTCTATGGAAATAATTTTTTCGGCCCTTTGGTCGAATAAATTTAAGGCGTCCAGCGGATGTCGCAGATTATTAAATTGAGTGTTTCGAGTAAGATCAAGATGTTTGTGTGAAATACGCCCATGTATATTGATAAGAAGGTAGAGGGGGATGAGAATGAGCGAGAACCTATTAGTCGTTGACCAGATAAGCTATCAATATGCAGAAAATGCGAGTCCCGCACTAGAAAATCTATCATTCTCTGTTCAAAAAGGAGAGTGGCTTGCGATTGTAGGTCACAATGGTTCTGGTAAATCAACCCTAGCACGTATCCTCAATGGGTTATTGTTGCCTCAAACTGGAACGGTAACAATTGAAGGAGTACAGCTTAATGAAGATTCAATTTGGGATATTCGAAGAAAGATTGGGATGGTGTTTCAAAATCCGGATAATCAATTCGTTGGAACAACTGTTAAAGATGATATTGCCTTTGGAATGGAAAACAACGGGATCCCACGAGAAACGATGGCTTCTCGAATTGAAAGAGTTATTGATATGGTAAATATGAGAGATTTTCTAGAGCATGAACCGCACCAACTTTCAGGTGGACAAAAACAGAGAGTTGCAATTGCTGGTGTTCTTGCGGTCCAACCGGATTTAATCATCTTGGATGAGGCGACCTCTATGTTAGATCCAATCGGTCGTACAGAGGTTTTAGAAACGATAAGAGAAATTAAAAATGAGAGTCAGATAACGGTTATGTCAATTACCCATGACTTAGAGGAAGCAGCAAGAGCCGATCGAATTATTGTAATGAACCAGGGACAATTGTTCGCAGAAGGAAAACCCGAGGAGATCTTTGCGTTAGATGATAAGCTTGTAGAAATTGGTTTGGATTTACCCTTTTCTGTAAAAGTATCTAAAAAACTACGAGCAATCGGTGTTCCTCTATCGAAGAATCATATAACAGAAGAAGGCTTGGTGGATGAGTTATGGACATTACAATCGAAAATTTAGAACATCGCTATCAGATTCGTTCACCATTTGAAAGACTAGCCTTATATGATGTTAATGCGCAAATCAAATCTGGTTCATATACCGCTATAATCGGTCATACGGGTTCTGGAAAATCAACCATCCTCCAGCATTTAAATGGTCTCTTACAGCCAACCTCAGGATCTATCACCATTGGAGAACGTACAATAAGTTCCAAACAAAAAGAAAAAAACCTTAAGGCGTTACGAAAGAACGTTGGGGTTGTATTCCAATTTCCTGAACATCAACTTTTTGAGGAAACGGTCGAGAAAGATATTTGTTTTGGACCGCTAAATTTTGGGGTCCCATTAGAAGAAGCTAAGGAAAGAGCTAGACAAACGATAAACATGGTCGGTCTATCTGATGAATACTTAACGAAGTCACCCTTTGATTTAAGCGGAGGACAAATGCGGCGGGTTGCGATTGCAGGAATTTTGGCGATGAATCCACAGGTTTTAGTATTGGACGAGCCTACTGCAGGGCTAGATCCTAGGGGACGGTTTGAAATTATGGAGATGTTTTACAAACTCCATAAAGAAAACGGTCTGACAACAATCCTTGTAACCCATAGTATGGAGGATGCCTCCCGTTACGCTGATCAAATACTTGTCATGGAAAAAGGAACGATCAAATTCCAAGGAAGTCCTGTAGAGATATTCTCAAAACCTGAACAAGTTCTTCATTTAGGATTGGATGTCCCTGAGGCAGTTAGATTAAAAGGACTGCTCGAAGAAAAGTTAGGAATTGAGATCCCACGGTCAGCTAGTTTGTCAGTGGATGAAATTGTTCAATATGTAGGAAATGCCCTGAAAGAAAAGGGGGTACCGAAATGAACATTATTATAGGTCGTTATATACCTGGTCATTCTCTAATTCATCAAATGGATCCTAGAGCAAAGTTATTATTAATTTTCTTCTATGTGTTTATTGTCTTTTTAGCCAATTCAGTTCTTACCTATGCATTATTAGGGATTTATACTTTAGGTATTGTTCTATTAACAAAAGTCCAATTACGCTACATTTTGTCAGGATTAAAACCAATTTTATGGGTTATTCTGTTTACATTTATCCTTCATGTCTTTTTAACCAAAGAAGGAGACTTGTTAGTTGACTTTGGATGGCTTCAAATTTATGAAGGTGGCGTAACACAAGGGGTTTTTATTTCATTAAGGCTATTATATTTAATTATTATGACTACAATATTAACATTAACAAGTACTCCGATTGAAATCACCGATGGCATGGAAAGCTTATTAGCTCCATTCAAAAAAATCGGTCTCCCTACACACGAACTTGCGTTAATGATGTCGATTTCACTTCGATTTATACCAACATTAATGCAAGAAACAGAGAAAATAATGAAGGCACAGGCTGCAAGAGGAGTCGAATTTACGAGTGGACCGATAAAAGATCGCATGAAGGCTGTTGTTCCTTTATTAATTCCATTGTTTATAAGTTCATTTAAACGGGCAGAAGAACTTGCTATTGCGATGGAAGCAAGAGGTTATCGAGGTGGAGAAGGACGTACTAAATTACGTGTGTTACAGTGGCGTGGTCTTGATACACTAATGTTAGTCTTACTATTTGCAATGGCAATAGTTTTATTTTTACTACGAGGATAATGAGGAGAAAAATGAGACGGTATAAATGCATCATATCCTATGATGGAACCCATTTCTCAGGGTACCAGGTACAACCGAATAAACGAACAGTACAATCTGAATTCGAACATGCTCTACAGAAAATGCATAAAGGAGAACTGGTGAAAACAGTTGTTTCTGGTCGAACAGATGCTACTGTACATGCACGTGGACAGGTTGTTCATTTTGATTCACCATTATCTATTCCAGTCGAAGGGTGGAAACGAGCCCTAAATTCGTTGCTCCCAGCAGATATTCAGGTTCGTTCTGTTGAGGAAGTTGATCCAGACTTTCACGCACGTTTTGATGTGGAGGCGAAGGAGTACCGGTATCGATTGTTAATTAGTGAAGAGCCTTGCGTTTTTAAACGTAATTATACTCATCATTATACTTTCCCAATAGATCTACGTGCGATGAGAGAAGCTACGTTACGATTGGTAGGCACACATGATTTTACGAGTTTCTGTGCTTCTAAGACGGAAGTACAGGATAAAGTTCGAACCATATACGAGATTAATATTGAGAAACAGGATGATGAACTCATATTTTCGTTTATAGGTAATGGGTTTTTATATAATATGGTAAGAATATTAGTAGGCACTTTACTAGAAGTTGGAAGAGGTCAAAAAGACCCAAGTATGATGGATACCATTCTTTCTGGAAAAGACAGATCGCTTGCAGGAAAGACCGCTCCAGGTCAGGGATTATACCTATGGCAAGTGTACTACGAAGAGTGGAAGGTTTAGGAAACCTTCATATTGCTATAACAACTAATCCTGGTGTAACATTTCCTTGACATTACATCCTGAAAGTTATATTATATTTTAGTATGATATTTAAACACCACGTTAAAGCCCCGGAACTTTAATCGTGATTAAATACAAAATGAAACGTTAGTGAAATTAGGAGGGAAATTCATGCGTACAACATTTATGGCTAATGCTAGCAATATAGAGCGCAAATGGTATGTTGTAGATGCTGCAGGCAAAACTTTAGGTCGTTTATCAACTGAAGTTGCAACATTACTTCGTGGAAAACACAAACCAACTTACACACCACATGTTGACACTGGTGATAATGTAATCATCATCAATGCTGAAAAAATCGAATTAACTGGTAATAAATTAAATGACAAGATTTACTACCGTCACAGTCAATTCCCAGGCGGATTAAAATCAAGAACGGCATTAGAAATGCGTACAAACTATCCAACAAAAATGCTTGAACTTGCAATCAAAGGAATGCTTCCAAAAGGTTCACTTGGTCGTCAAATGGGTAAGAAATTGCACGTTTATGCTGGAAGCGAACATCCACATCAAGCACAACAACCTGAAGTTTACGAACTTCGCGGTTAATTAATAAGGAGGGTATTAATTTGGCACAGGTACAATATTATGGCACTGGTCGTCGTAAAAGCTCTGTTGCGCGTGTACGTTTAGTTCCTGGCGACGGACGCATTGTAATCAACGGTCGTGACATTGCAGACTATATTCCATTCGAAGCTTTAAGAGAAGTTGTAAAACAACCTCTAAACGCTACTGAAACTTTAGGTAATTATGACGTTCTTGTTAACGTTAATGGCGGAGGATACACTGGTCAAGCTGGAGCTATCCGTCACGGTATCGCTCGTGCATTGCTACAAGCTGATCCTGAATTCCGTCCAGCATTAAAATCTGCAGGACTATTAACACGTGATCCGCGTATGAAAGAACGTAAAAAATACGGTCTTAAAGGCGCTCGTCGTGCACCTCAGTTCTCAAAACGTTAATTTTTGGCGTTTCAAGGCTCTTTTCACTTTTGTGGAAAGGGTTTTTTTTATGTTTTGATTTAATGTTGCGGCATTGAAAAATCATTTCAAGCATGAGTTCGATTTGAACAGGTTCTATTCGGACACGGCCAAAGGATTTCATTATGCTGTGTCAGAATCAAGTGCGTATTGGGACAGAGAGTAATGGATATAGTCGAGAATGAGTCAGAATAAAGGTGGTATTTTGACAGTTATTTCAGGATTTTATCAAGCGGTGTTCAAATCAAATAGGTATTCTGACAGAGAGGTTGGATGTAGTCGAGAATGAGTCAGAATCAAGGTGGTATTTTGACTCGGCCCCCAAGATTTCATCAAGCGGTGTCCAAATGAAGTATGTATTCTGACAGAGCCCTTGGATATAGTCGAGGATAAGTCAGAATCAAGGTGGTATTTTGACTCGGCCGCCAAGATTTTATCAATCAGTGTCCAAATGAAGTATGATTCTGACAGAGCCCTTGGATGTAGTCGAGAATGAGTCAGAATCAAGGTGGTATTTTGACTCGGCCCCCAAGATTTCATCAATCGGTGTCCAAATGAAGTAGGTATTCTGACAGAGCCCTAGGATATTGTCGAGGATAAGTCAGAATCAAGGGTGTATTTTGACTCGGCCCCCAAGATTTCATCAATCGGTGTCCAAATGAGGTATATATTCTGACAGAGCCCTAGGATATAGTCGAGAATGGGTCAGAATCAAGGGTGTATTTAGACACGAATCCTAGTATTTCATCAAATAATGTCCGAATCAAGAACCTATTCGGAAATCAGAGCTTTGATCTTACTAATCATTCTATAAGAGTAGCTATAATAAAGCTTGACGATGTGGTGTACCACTAAGGATGGATTTAAAAAGTCACTAGTTATGGGAATAATACCATTAGACTTGTTAGATTGGCGAGGATTATTATTACAAATAGGCAAGTTAAAGAGAACACACAATAAATCTAAATACTTTTATCGGATGGATGGTCATTAGTAAAAAAAGTCTCCACTTTTTAATTTGGTAGTTCTTACAATGACCAACTTTCATGAATGTTATGTATAATGAATGTTAAAGGCTTGTAAATAGGAGGTATGAAATATGAGTGGGTTTCCTAAAGATGCGATGCGTATGCTAAAAGAGACAAGTCGTACATTTTATATACCGATTACTTTTTTACAGAAGGAATTAAAGTATTCGGTTGCATCTGCTTATTTAGTATTTCGTGCGATTGATGAAATTGAAGACCATGAAGAGATCGATAATGATGTGAAATATACAGTTTTAACAAAGTTAAGCGAATTATTTAAACAACCATTTGATAATGAAGAATATCTAAGAATACTTGGACCAATAAATGATAAAATGCCTGAAGTGACAATTCGTTTAGAAGAATGGTTAGAGGCTTGTCCGAAGGAAGCTTTGACGATAGTTACAAACGCTGTTTGTGAGATGGCATCGGGAATGGCAAAATGGTCAAAAGCAAATTGGAGTATTCGTACACGTGAAGATTTGGATGACTATACATATTACGTTGCAGGACTTGTTGGGGTGATGCTATCAGACCTTTGGGAGCATTACGGCGGAGAAAAAACGGATCGGGAATTAGCGATTGGTTATGGTCGTGGACTTCAGGCTGTAAACATTTTGCGCAATCAGAAGGAAGATTTGGACGAACGTGGTGTAAGCTTTGTTCCTGACGGTTGGAATCGTGCCGATTTATTTGAGTACGCTGAGGAAAACTTGGCAAAAGCCGATTTGTATATGAAATCTCTTAAAAGGAAAAGCATTATATTATTTTGTCGTCTGCCTCTTGCCTTGGCACACAAAACGTTACAAGCATTGAAAGATGGTCGTGAGAAAATGACACGTGCAGAGGTGGAGCAAACAGTGGAAGAAGTACAGACCAAATAGCACAATGTTATTAAGTCTAGAGACCGTGTCTGCTGTACGTAACATGAATGTGTGAATTTAGAATAAGGGCAGGTGTAAGTGATGGCTAACTCAATTGAGCAAAGAAAATCTCAACATATTCAAATTACTCTGAACGAAAAAGTTACAGGAGAATCAATTTCAACAGGTTTAGAGAGACTTGTGTTCGTTCATAATGCACTCCCTGAAATTGATTTTGATGAAATCTCTATTAAAACCACATTCCTTGACTTTGAATGCCAAACTCCGTTTCTCATCAGTTCGATGACGGGTGGGACAGGCCTTGCGGAGGAGATTAACCGAAACTTGGCTATAGCTGCTGAGGAAAGGGGTTGGGCTCTAGCACTTGGATCAACTCGAGCCCTACTCGACAGCGACGGACATGCTTCCTCTTTTCAGGTGAGGCAATATGCACCAAGCATTCCGATTATAGCTAACTTAGGAGCGGTTCAGTTAAATTTCGGCTATGGAGCCGAGGAATGCAGGCGAATTATCGAGATGACCGATGCGGATATGCTTGTTCTTCATTTGAACAGTATACAGGAAGTGATTCAAGATAATGGAGATACGAATTTTAAAGGGTTACTAAAGAAGATTGAACAACTATGCAAAACACTGGAGGTTCCTGTCGGGGTTAAAGAAGTCGGATGGGGAATTGACGATCAAATAGCTAGAAAGTTAATTGATGCAGGAGTTGCATTTATTGATGTTGCAGGAGCCGGTGGGACTTCATGGAGCCAGGTTGAAAAGTTCCGATCTAATGACCCAATTCGGCGGGTTGCTGCTGAAGCATTTAGCGAATGGGGGATTCCGACGGTGGAATCAATCAAATTGGTTCGAGGTGAGATTGGAGAACGTCCATTGATTGCTAGTGGTGGAATGCAGACGGGTCTAGACGGTGCCAAAGTCATCGCATTGGGAGCCGATCTTGTCGGATTCGGACGTTCTATCCTGAAAGAAGCGACCCAAAGTGTGGAAGATGTTGTTGAAGTAATGAAAATTCGTGAGATGGAACTTCGAATGTCAATGTTCGGAATCGGTGCTGCAACGATTCAGGAGTTAAAGGATACCCCTCGTTTAAAGGGGAAATAATCCGATGCCCTACTTAATTTCATTGGTTAATCTTTTGTTTATCATTTAAGACTCTCAACTATCAGCTGGGAGTCTTTTTTTGAGTAATTATAAATTCGTTCGCTTTAGTCAACTAACTGGTTTTTGACTGCATATAGCGCTGCTTGTGTCCGGTCAGTTAATTCGAGTTTTGCCAACAGGTTTGAAACATGGGTTTTGACTGTTTTTTCAGTGATGAATAAGGAACTTGCGATTTCCTTATTGCTTTTTCCTTTGGCAATTTCCTTTAACACTTCTACTTCCCTTTTTGTCAATTCCTCAAATACATCTTTCGACTGTTTCTTGTTAGAAGATAAATTGGCCAGGAGGTGTGAAGTTGCTTTTGGGTGAAGTTGGTTTTCACCACCCATGATTCTTTTAATTGAGGAGACAAGGTCATCAGGTTCAATGTCTTTTAATTGGTATCCAGACGCTCCAGCTTCTAAGGCAGGTATGACGTGGTCTTGATCAGAAAAGCTCGTCAACATCATGATTTTGATGTGAGGTTGTTCCATTTTGATTACTCTTGTTGCCTGGATACCGTCCATCTCTGGCATAACCAAGTCCATAAGAATTAAATCCGGTTTTAATGATTTTGCTTGTTTAATGGCCTCTTCTCCATTTGCAGCTTCTCCGACAATCATCATGTCTTTTTGTGTACGTAGGAAAAAAACGAGGCCGCGCCTAACGACATGATGGTCGTCTACTACTAATATTCGTATACTCACTTACATATCCCCCTAAAACGGGATCTGGACCTCTATTTCTGTTCCAATTCCCGGCTTACTTTGTAAAGCAAAAGTCCCGTTTAAGCTTTCAGTCCTTATTTTCATATTTCGTAACCCCAACGAGAGTATTTCAGAATTTCCTTCATAGTGGAAGCCACATCCCTTATCCCTAATATTCATTTTTACACCAGTTTCAGAGGCTTGTAATTCTAAATCTACTTCAGTTGTCTGTGAATGCTTTTTACAATTGGCTAGAGCCTCCTGCCCAATGCGCCACAAGGATTCCTCTACTTTTCCGGGTAGGTTGGCTGCGCCTGTTAGTTTTGTACCGATAGAAAGACCTAACATTTCTGCATAGCTTCGTAAGGCACTAACGAGACCATTTTCAAGTCCCTCTGGCCGTAACTGCCAGATTAACGCTCTCATTTCACCAAGAGCCTCTTGGGCCATATCTTGTATATAGGTAAATGTTTGTTTGACTTCGTTGCTTTCTGTCATTTCAACCCCAGCCCTAGCGGTAAGACTTAATGAAAAAAGGAGTTGATTAACGGAGTCGTGAAGGTCCCGTGCTAAACGGTTTCGTTCAGCAACGAGTGCTGTCTTTTGCTCACGTTGAGTAAGTTTAATTCTTTTCAATGCAGTTCCGACTTGGTAGGCTACTGCTTCCAGCAAGGCGAGTTCATTTTTCTCAAAGTTTGTTTTGTTTGGAGCCCCCACATTTAAGATCCCAAACCGTTCATGGCCAGCACGGAGCGGGACAGTGGCGTGATGAGTCAGACCATCTGTTTCTCCGGCCTCCTCATCAAGAGCATCTTCAATTCGTTTACATTCGATAATATTTGTTGCTTTATGGAGTTGTTGATTATTGTATTTGTTTACACACCAGCACTTACCTTGGCACATCCGTCGCTTATGATCAATGGCTAAAGCGGGCGGTAGGGCTTCGTCAGCAATTAGATGATGTGTGCCATCGTCATCTATTAAAAATATCCAACCTGTTTGAAGGCCTGTTACTTGAAGAAGTTTTTTCAGGACAACCTTCAATACGTCTTTTGTGTCTGTTCCTTCGTTTAAAAGCTCAGCTATTTCTTTTAATATATTGAGTTGTTGGTATCTATCCTTACCTGACATGGTTTCTCCCTCCGCCACGAAGTATCTGCTTCCATTATATCGTATTTATAATTTTCAGACTCTGGTTTATTTAATAAGTTTACCGTTAGCACTTGAAACCTGCAAAAATTCTACTATTTCTTGATTAGGTCCTTCATAAAAGGCTGTTTGCCACCCATTATCAAGTTCATAGGGACCTTCCATTTTCCGAAGTGTTTTACATCGGGCCATTACATCAATAAGATTATTGACCTCAAAACAAATATGAATGTTTTCCTGGTTTTCTTCATTACTGGAGACTAACTCAATTCGAAAATCATCTAAAGTTAAAAATACAATTTCTTCTTCCATGAATATAAAATGTGATTCTATCTCAAAACCAAATTCACTTTTAAAGAATTCAATAGAATTTCTAAGATGACTTACATTAACTCCAACATGATGAAGCTTCATAGCTAAACCTCCAATTATATAATCAGATTCATATCACCGAATTCATGCCATAAATAACCGGCATCGATGGCATGGTCGTATGCCTGGAGCAGATGCTGTTTAGAAATAAAGGCAGAAAGCATATCGAGATGGCTAGCCTTTGGCTCATGTAATCCGGTTATGATTCCGTCAGCAATTCGTAAAGGAAAGTGTTCATTGATATATAAATTTGTTACCCCTGAAAGTGCACCCGATATCGCAAAAGTCTCAAGTGCTCGAACTACAGTCGTTCCTACTGCTATAACTCTTTTACCGGCAGCTTTTGTCTCAAGGATTCTTTGTTTGGTTTGTTCAGATATATGGTATTCTTCTTCGTTTTCTTCTGGGGTTTGGTGCCACTTGTCATCAAGCAAATAACTGAGTCCAGTATGAAGTTGAATAAAATCAACCTGAATGCCTTTTCGCATTAGTATAAATAACAGTTCCCAGCTAAAGGCTCTACCAGCTGAGGGCATCTCGACCGAACCAGGATGGCTTGCGAAAACCGTTTGATAATAGTCCAAATCCCAGGGATGATTGATATATTCATAACGCACAGGTTCTCCGAGACGATAGAACATATTTAATAGGTCGGGGCCCTTCTTAGCAAACTTCAATATAGCTAATGGCGTATTCTCCTTTATACCAATTACCATTGCCGAGAGCTCAGGTGCAAATATGAAGGTGTCGCCAATATTTGTATAATCCTGAACAATGAGTGCCTCCCATGTATCCTCCGTAAGACGTCTGGCCAGACGGACTTCGACTTTGGTTCCAATACTTCCGTTACTTAGTCGCTTTGCATGGAAAACGGCTGGTATGGTGCGACTGTTATTTAAAATAACAAGATCTCCTGGCTGTAGATATTCAGGTAAATGAAAGAAAAGGTCATGTTGGATCTTACCGTAATTCCGGTCAAGCATCATCATCCGAACGTGATCTCTTCTGATACCACGCTCTTCAGGGGGAAGGGAAGCATTTAATTCATTTGGAAGGTAAAAATCTAGAGTCTTGTCTACCATGTCCTACACCTCCTCCTCAAATTGTGCTGAAAATCGTTTGCCATTTATGCCTTTTGCTCGGTCAGATGCTAAATATAAGAATATATCAACTACTTCTTCAGGTTTTGCTAACGGATAATCGCAATCTGGAACAGCGAGTCTGTGCATGTCAGTGTCCATTTCACCAGGGTCGACCATATTAATTTGAATTCCGGTCTCGCTTAATTCATCGGCCCATGTTTGGGTAATGCCTTCAACAGCGAACTTTGAAACTCCATACGCTCCCCAGCCTGCATAACCAATGTGACCAGCCTCGGAAGTAACATTGATAATGGAACCTTGGTTACGTTCCAGCATTCCTAAGCAAACCCTTTTTGTAACTAGAAAGGTTGAGACCGCATTTACCCTTAATACTTCAGCAAAGTCTTCTTCAGGATAATCAAGAAGTAGTGGCATTGGGCTAGGGCCTAACATAGAGGCATTATTAATCAAAACATCAATCTGTCCATAAGCCTCCTCAGTTATTGAAACGAATCGATCTACATCTCTGGAGCGGGAAACATCAGCGGTAACTGCAAGTACTTTTGCACCTAAACTCTCTGCTTCTTGCTTGACTTTTAATAGAGCATTTTCTGTCCTCGCACAAATTGCAAGCTTTGCTCCTTCCTTGGCAAATGCTAATGTCAGTGCTCTACCTAAACCTTTTGAAGCACCAGTAATCATTACAACTTTATTTTTCATTTATTATCTCTCCTTTTCGTTATCGATGGTTTAAGCATACCGATTCCTGGAAATTCCTTCTTCGTAAAAAAGCTTGAATTTTTCTACGACTTTTGGATGAGATTTATAACGATGTAAATGCTGATTAGAGAAATAATGGTCCGTATTTGGAAATGCCCATATTGGACAACCTTTCGTCAAAATTCAAGTTATTTCGAGCAAACTGGCTACATATGATTAGTTAAGAATGTACATAAAATTGAAAGGGTAGGTGGAAAATGAGTCGAATCCAAAAATCAATGCTCGGTGCTTTTATTGGTGCTTCATCAGCAGGTATGTGGTTGGTCGTCGATCTCTTACTTCCGGAACCAATCGGGGATTACTTGTTGTTTCTCATCATGGGTATAGTCCATATGGTCATTGGCTGGCAGGTAGCAAGATTGGTTGGAAAACAAAAAGAAAGTCCGTCAGTGGAAGGGCAAGAAAGTCTAAAGACATCCGATATATAGAAAAGAAGGCTCTCAAATCATAAGATTGAGGGCCTTTAACATGTATTCATAGTTTATTTTGGAAGTTAAGGTAGTTTGTGTTTAGCGCATGTTTAAACGGATGCAGTAGGAAACTATCTGTCAAAGGGGGTTTCTTATACGATGAATGTAATTACAACCTTCAAGGAAAAACGGAAAGAGAAGCAAATCAAGTATGAACGGAAAATGCTGCGTGAGCTCTCATTAGAAGAATTAAAGAAGAATGTCGTGGACTCATTTGGTAGCTTTTTTAGAATGGATTCCATACTTGGTAGTGCAATTGAAGAAGGATGTATTGATGTTGCAATAGAATCATACCTACTTGGTGCTAAATATAGCAAATTTGGTTATTATGGAGAATCTGTAGAAGAAGTACGGATGCGCTGTTACCGATTTGAAAAGAATCTAATTGATGCGTTATACGAGTTCATTTGCTATTGGGGGCATATTGGCGACCAAGGCTTTGTCAATGAGTCTCTTTACTATGCATGTGAGCACTATGTGACCTATTGGTGGACGGAAGGTTTCCAGAAAGGAGAAAAAAGACACCGGCTAAAATTGCATTAGAATTTTTAATCATATATACTCTCCTTGTCCCATATATTTACACATAGGGACATGCAGGAGGTAAATGATGAATAAGAAACTTAAAATTACTGGTATCCTTTTAGGAGCTGTTGTTTTATTTTTATTTATACAATATCGATTTATGGATAAAGATGTTTGGGACCCGTGGAGTTTACCCTTATCAGGGAAGGTCATTATTATAGACCCTGGACACGGTGGCCCAGATGGGGGCGCCGATAACGGGGCTGTGCAAGAAAAAGACATTGCCCTAGAAATCTCCAAAAAGCTCCGTGACTACTTACAGCAACAGGGTGCTTTTGTACAAATGATACGTGAAGAAGATACAGATTTAGCCCCTGAAGGAATGAGAGGGTACAGTAAACGAAAGACAGAGGATTTGAAGAAACGGGTTCAAACCATTAATGAATCTGATGGGGATTTATTTATTAGTATTCATTTAAATGCCATTCCATCTCCTCGTTGGAGAGGCGCGCAAACCTTTTATTTTAGTACCTACAAGGAAAATGAAGCAGTAGCCAAATTTATTCAAGATGAGCTTCGAAACAATCTCGGAAATACAACACGACAAGCAAAAGCGATCAATGGTGTTTATTTATTAAAAAGTGCGAAAAAACCTGGTGCTCTTGTAGAGGTAGGATTCCTATCAAATCCGGAGGAAAAAGCACTATTAGTTCAAGATAAATACCAAGACAAGGTCGCAGCCTCCATTTATACTGGTATAAACCGATATTTCTCCAACGAATCAAACCCACCTGAATAAGTGTGGGTATTTTTATGTAGGTATGACACTCCTCACACTGTAATTTGGGACAGGTATGATATAATGTAGGTGGAGTGAAACCGAATACAGTATTAGGTGGTGTTTTTATGTTAACTGAGCAACAAGTGAGAGAAGTATTAAATCAACTGCAAGATCCATTCTTACATAGAACATTCGAAGAAACGAATGCAATCCAAGAGATTAAAATAAAAGAAGAAAAGAAACATGTAAGCGTAAAAGTTGCTTTATCAAAGACTGGTACTGGTGAACAACTACAGCTTCAATCTACAATTGTAAATGCCTTGAAACAGGCGGGAGCAGAATCGGTAGGCCTTCGTTTTACTGACTTATCACCAGAGGAACTTGCGAAATTTAAGACTGAATCAGCGGAAGGGGAATCAGCTCCTTTATTATCTCCAGTAAATCAAACTACCTTTATTGCGGTTGCAAGTGGTAAGGGCGGTGTAGGTAAATCTACTGTTTCTGTAAACTTAGCTGTGTCTTTAGCTAGGCTAGGGAAAAAGGTTGGAATTATTGATGCAGATATTTACGGATTCAGTGTTCCAGATATGATGGGAATTACAAAGCGCCCTGTCGTTCGTGGCGAAAAGATTATCCCTGTTGAAAGAAAAGGGGTAAAAGTTATTTCAATGGGCTTCTTTGTGGAAGACAATTCACCCGTTATTTGGCGTGGTCCAATGCTCGGAAAAATGTTAAATAACTTCTTTAATGAAGTCGAATGGGGAGATCTAGATTACTTAGTTCTAGATTTACCGCCTGGTACAGGTGATGTAGCACTAGATGTTCATACTATGCTTCCTCATTGTAAAGAAATTATTGTGACAACACCACATCCTACAGCTGCATTTGTAGCAGCGAGAGCGGGTGCGATGGCTCTACGTACAGAACACGAAGTTCTTGGTGTCATTGAAAATATGTCTTATTTTGAAAGCAGAGTAACCGGCGAAAAGGAATATGTGTTTGGTAAAGGCGGCGGGGAGAAACTTGCGGAAGATCTTCAAACATCCTTACTAGGGAAAATTCCATTAGGTCAGCCTGATTGGAATGATGAAGACTTTGCGCCATCAGTTTATGACGAAAGTCATCCAACTGGAAAAATCTATAACGAAATTGCAAAACGAGTAATTGATGCAATATAAATTAAAAAGAACCTCCTGAATTTCAGGGGTTCTTTTATATGGGAAGGAGAATTAGCTATTTCCGCTTCCTTCTCCTTCATCTTTTTTCGCTTTTTCCTCTTTTTGCATATCCTCTGCAGCTTTAATGAGAATATCTTCAATTTTAGCTTTATATAATGGGCTTTCAAGTGTTTCACTGATGACTGTTTGAAGATGTTTCCTGTATTCCTGGCTTTTCAGAACATCCATTAGTTGTTCTTCCATCTCAGGATTTTTCAAGATGTCCATCATCATTTTTTGATAGTCGGGATCCTTCATTAAGTCTTTAATGAGCTTTTCGTGCTCCGTTTGCATACTCTTTGCAAAGTCTTCTACAAACTTCGTATCCTCAAACGTCTTTTTCCAAAATTCAACCCCGTTCTCAGAGGTAAGGGTTTCACGGATGGCATCTTTTACAACGACTTGGTCCATGACGAGATGCTGCTTAATCTTTTCATCTCGCATGAGTTCCTCAACTGCCTTTTTACCGTCATCGGTTTTCAATATATCGACAACCATTTTCTTCGTTTCTTCATAATCCATTCGATTTTGTTCAACATTCGCTGGGGCACACCCAACTATTGCTAATAGAAAACTAAAAATGAGGAGGAGCGACATCCATTTTCTCATTTATAAGCTCCTTTCATAAGGGATCCTTACTTGTTAATATGCTTTTTTTGTTAAAAAATATTCACTGATTGCATGGTGAGAAACTGGCATTTATCCCCGACACTTTGGTACAATCATATGGTGAATAATAAGAGCGAGGGGATTTTGTCGTGAAAAGTCGAAATTGGGTAAGGTTGTTCCTGTCTACTTTACTAATAGGTGCAATAAGTACAATCATTACCGGATTTGCTGTTAAATGGAGTGAATATAAAGAGTTATTTTTTGCATCGGATTTTGTCGAAATACTTATGGTAATATTTTGGCTCATCGGTGTTGGATTTATTTTTAGTATTATTAGCCAAATGGGTTTCTTTGCCTATTTATCTGTTCACCGAATTGGACAAGGACTGTTTAAAGGTGCATGGAGTCCTGCTCAAGTTGTCTTAATAGCTTTTGTATTATTTGACTTAATTTATTTTCGTTTTCAGGTATTTGCAACAGAGGGTGAGAGTATCTCCTCATATGTATGGGTTCCTGTCGGGATATTCGTTTTTTCTTTAATCATTGCATACTTTAAAAGCAAACAGACAAACCGTAAGGCGTTCATTCCAGCTGCATTCTTTATGTTTGTTGTTACAGTAATTGAATGGGTACCGGCGATTAGAGCAAATGATGAGAGTTGGCTGTACTTAATGATTTTCCCTCTTTTAATTTGCAATGCTTATCAATTATTAATACTTCCAAAAATAACGAAACAAAAAAGCTGATCCTATGATCAGCTTTTTTGTTACAATTCATTCGACAACTTCACTTTTTACATCCGCATTATTGAGCATGTCACTTACTGTTACAAATGACAGTCCTTTACCTTTAATGCCTTTTAATACTCCAGGGAGTGCTTCGGCTGTCTGCTTAGCTGAATCTGAAGCGTGGAATAAGATAATGTCTCCGCTTTTTACCTTGTCTATAACATTGCTTGTAATTTTATCTACACCAGGATTGTTCCAATCATTTGAATCAATACTCCAGTGGATGAGGGTATACCCAAGAGAATCCAAGACCTTCACTACCCTAGAGTCAAAATTTCCATCAGGTGTTCTAAAGAAGGAAATAGTTTTGACACCCATTTTCTTAAATGCATCTTGGGCCTTATAGACATCCTTTTTAATTTGGGCATCCTCTAATTCTGTATAGTTTTTATAATCATACCCCTTAATGCCAATTTGGTGCCCATCCTTCACAATCCGTTCAACAATTTGCGGGTGCCGCTCAGCCCACGAAGCGGATAGGAAAAAGGTCGCATTGGTCACACCTGAACTTTTTAAGGTATCAATTATCGGCAAGGCCTTTGTGTCTCCCCAACTAATATTAAAAGTAAGTGCAACTGTCTTTTCGCTTTTTTCTCCTGTATAAATCACACGTGGTCCATTTTCAGTTGAAAAAACAGGAGCAATATTGCCTTTTTCTATATAAAAGATAGTGGCGGTAAATAATGAAGCGAAAAGAATAATTAATGTTTGCTTAATCCTCTTGCTACTCAGGATGTAGAAAAAATTCATATTTATCCTCCTTGTCCAAAGAATCTTCTGTCTAAATAATATGCTTGTCTTCCAAATTTATGTGCAAATATCTTCGGAAAATCAATTCATAAAATATCTAAATCTGGTAATAACTAGAATTACAACAAACATGAGGTGAAGCTATGATTGGATTATTAGTTGATCAGGTAGAAGTTAAAGAATTAGAATACCTTCTAAAAAGAGAGATGGACGAAATATTGTTTGATGTAGAAGATTCGCGAATAGACCATATAGTAAAACGAGCAATGGAAGAAAGATATCAGATCTTATTTCGATTATTTAAAAGAATTGCTGATCCAACAGAGTGCAGCAGGTATATTCGCTCAAAGAAAGTAAACAGTAATAAGGGTTAGATTGAAGGGCAAAGAGGATTATATAATGCCAATATGGTCCTCTTTTATTATTTATTATTTTTTTTATAAAGATTATTGACATGAGAATCAGACGATGATATATTAATAAACGTCGTCGCTGACGATAAACATTTTAAAAAAAGTTTTAAAAAAGTGTTGACTCCAAATGTTCAACATGCTATATTAAGAAGGTCGCTTAAGAGCGGCAAGTTAAAAAAGTTCTTTGAAAACTGAACACA
>NZ_NSEA01000043.1 GCF_002734285.1 Fredinandcohnia onubensis
TGAAGAAATATAACATTATATGTCCCATCAGAAAGGCAAATCCTTATAGGAGAATGATGAAGGCCACACAAGAACATCGGGTTGTACCAAACTTATTGAACCGACAATTTAAGCAAGATATACCTGGAAAAGTACTTCTAACTGATATCACGTATTTATATTACGGAAAGGGTCAGAAAGCCTATTTGNNTCAGCCCATATTACGATGGACTTAGCTACAGACACCCTTTTAAAATTAAAGAAGAACCGTAACTTTAGAAAAGCAGAAGACGCATTGATACACTCTGATCAAGGAACCCACTATACACACCCTAACTTTCAAAAGTTAGCGAAGAAACTTGGATTACACCAATCTATGTCAAGACGCGGAAACTGTTGGGATAATGCCCCCCAAGAATCATTTTTTGGCCATTTCAAAGATGAAGCTTATATTAAACCTTGTACAACCTTAGATGAATTAAAACATGAAATAAAACAATATATGACGTATTACAATCACTACAGATACCAATGGAATTTAAAAAAGATGACCCCTGTTCAATACAGAGATCATCTTCTTAAAACTGCCTAGGCTTTTTTAAAATGTCCTTTACAAGGGGTACACTTTATTGTGGGGCGTTGCCTATTCTTGTTCTTCGAAAGGATTTAAGAAGTTGTAATGTATACGTAGATTACCTTCAATACTACAGGTTACTTTATTCACCAATGAG
>NZ_NSEA01000044.1:0-178 GCF_002734285.1 Fredinandcohnia onubensis
AATAATAATATCTTAGACCAAACAGAAGAGATAAAAAAACTACGTGAAGAGTTTATTAAAAGATACTAAAAATTAGAATTTCCTTCAACTATTGAGGCAAGTTAGCATTCCTGTAGATCGTTAAATTACAGGTTTGAAAAAAATAAAGCCCCTCAGTAAGATATGAGTATAGACACCA
>NZ_NSEA01000044.1:282-581 GCF_002734285.1 Fredinandcohnia onubensis
TGTTGCACGAGCTATAAATTACCGTGGAATTATCGTCGGAGATCCCCTTACATTTGAAAATAGTGAAGTTGGTTTCAAAAGATTATTAAATTGGATTCAAAGTTTACAAGAAATGAAGGATTTAAATGCATCTATTGTAGGTATGGAACCTACTGGACACTATTGGAAAAATATCTCGAAATGGCTTATTGAACAGAAGATTGAGGTAGTAACAGTTAATCCCCACCTAGTTAAAAGAAATAAAGAGAATCGTGATAACACTCAATCAAAAAGTGATAAAAAAGACGCTCTTGTGATCG
>NZ_NSEA01000045.1 GCF_002734285.1 Fredinandcohnia onubensis
CTTTTCCATCCTTTACTTCATAATGTTCACCCTCAACACCCCAATAGATTAAATTAGCACCTTCTGGGCTTGCAATGAAATCATAGAATTCAAGAATATCCTTTAATTCCTTTTCCGTTTCTACAGATGATTTTGGAAATAATACCATATTTCCATAGCCAGGAATTGCCCAAATTCCAAACTTTCCATCCGGACCTGTAATTTTGTTTTGGACATCAAGAACAACATCTGGATTTAATTGAACTGCGTCATTATAAAGACCTTGAACATCGCCAATTGCCCCAATGTACATCCCGGCTGTTCCATTTTTAAACAAGGCTTGCTGATCATCCTTACTTGTAACAGGGAAATCACTATTCATATACCCTTTTTCCCTTATGTCTTTAATGAAATCCATAGTATCCAAATACTCATCAAACATAAATTCCGGTAAAAGTTTCCCGTCCTTTTCGCCCCAATTATTTGGTGTGCCAAACCAAGATGATACTGATTTAAATGCACCATATACTAAATCTGAACGATCAGTAATACCAATTGTATCTTTTTTACCATTACCATCCGGATCATTCTCAGTAAATGCTTG
>NZ_NSEA01000046.1:0-288 GCF_002734285.1 Fredinandcohnia onubensis
CAATTCTTTTAGCGAGTATTCCCATCAATTTGTCATGGTTGACCTCATCAAAGAACTTTTCTAAGTCCATATCAATTACCCATCGGAAACCCTCTTTGATATATCCCTTTGCCTTTCTTACCGCATCATGGGCGCTCCTATTAGGTCGGAAGCCATAACTGCTTTTAGAAAAGGTTGGGTCAAAGATTGGGGTTAATACTTGGGCAATTGCCTGTTGAATGAAACGGTCTGTCACAGTTGGTATGCCTAAAAGCCTTATCCCACCGCTTGGTTTCGGGATCTCGACAC
>NZ_NSEA01000046.1:400-607 GCF_002734285.1 Fredinandcohnia onubensis
TTTAGGGCAGTTAAGAGATTTTCCCGTGACAAAATTCGTTCCATTAACATAATGCTATTCCTTTCTACGTGAATGAAGGTTCTATTTATGCCGGCTCTTGCTCCACCCTCCTAAAGCCCCCAGCGGATTCACCGCTTCCTTCTTTAGGTAAGTCCTTTCAGATTGTCTGTGTTCAATGCAATTACCGAATGTACAGATTTCATTCTT
>NZ_NSEA01000007.1:0-56766 GCF_002734285.1 Fredinandcohnia onubensis
TCTAGAAGCAAAGATTATTGCTCAATAGTTTGTTACTTTAGAATTAAACGTTGACGCTTGTATTGTGTTCAGTTTTCAAAGAACTTTTTGACCCGCCGCTCAGAAGCGACTTTATTAATATATCATGGTGATTTATTAATGTCAATAATTTTTTTAAATCTTTTTGCCGGCTGCTGTTTGTTTTTCAGCGGCGAAATATAATATAACATGCGGTTCAATCATCCGTCAACTCCAAAATGAAATATTTTATTAAAATAATAAAAACCCCTTCAAATATATGAAGGAGTTAGAGGTTTTACTTATTAACATGGTAAGTTCTATGGAAAATTCCTTTCCCTTTTGTTTCGAGCTTTTCTACATTTATAAAGTGTTTTTCTACAAGGAATTCTAGATAAACCTCAAGATCCACTGAGTACACTTTAAGTTCGGGAAGCTCCATTATTTCACCATAAGTCCAAGCGTCATCTCTTTTAGATAGTACATTTATGATATGACACGCTCCACGTTTTGCCCTTGAATGTATAAGAAATTCGCTTGCTAAGAATAAAAGTTCTAGTCTCTTTTCAAGTGATTCCTCACTTTCCAAAAGTTCAATATATAGCTTATAGATTTGGGGATCAATTTGTTTCACTTGATTCCAGACTGTGACTTCAGGATGAAAGCCATTTTCGAAGATCGCTAGTCTAGCTAAATGATGGAGCGCATGAATGACATAGTTATATGCATCTAAATATTGCTTTGCATTAAAAAATGCTTTTCCATCCTGATATCGACGAATTAGTTTTGCAAATTCCATACCCATTTTTATCTGTCTTTCTTCTGTGGGAAATTCATGTAGCTTGTTTCTTAAATTAATGATGTATTCATTCCGATCAAATAGTACTTTTCCGTTTAAGAGCCAGTTTACAATTTTTCGATTAGATCCTAATAGAAACCATTCTTTTATTTGACTTTCTTTTACAGTATATAAAGATGCTTTTTTATTGTCGTAATTATAATGTTTGATGAACATATTCTTCTCATGCTCTTTAACAATGACGAGTAAAGCTATGTCAAAATAATCGGTATAAGTAAAAGCATCCTTCCCCTTTTCAATTAGAATGATCCCTAATGTACTAGGTTGGCTTGCTCTTTCCTGGTAAAGGGGGCGAAGTAAATCCTCCATTTTGATTTCCTCCAATCAAATCCGTTGGGTATATATTTCGACGTCTAAAAAATAAAACCTTCACATCTTATGCAGAATCTTTTTTTTATTTTTATCTTTCTTTTTTATATTGTATAGTATATGAAGGAGGTTGGATGAAACATGGGTGTAAAATATTCAAGTAAAATTAATAAAATTCGTTCTTTTGCTCTCGCTTTGATTTTCGTTGGATTTATTGTCATGTACGGGGGAATCTTCTTTAAAGAAAATGTTATCGTAATGACAATCTTTATGATTCTTGGTCTACTTTTTATTTTAGCAAGTACTGTTGTTTATTTCTGGATTGGATTGCTTTCAACTCGAACCATTCAGGTAACTTGTCCTTCTTGTCAGAAGCAAACTAAAATGCTAGGTCGCGTGGACGTGTGTATGTATTGTAAGGAACCACTAACACTTGATCCAAACCTTGAAGGAAAAGAGTTTGATGAAAAATACAATAGTAAAAAATACAACAAAATAGAAAAAAGCTGACAGGATTTCCTCGTCAGCTTTTTTAATGAGCGCACTTTTTTTGACATTCTTGACATGAGCCGTAAATTTCCATTCTATGATGACTAACTTTAAAGCCTGTTACATGTGCAGCCAGTGCTTCCACTTCATCCAATCCTGGGTAATGGAAGTCCACAATTTTACCACATTCTTCGCAAATCACATGATAATGCTGAGTAGTGATAAAATCGAAACGGCTTGATGAATCTCCGTAAGGTAATTCTTTCACTAAGCCTACTTCTTTAAAAACACGAAGATTGTTATACACGGTTGCGACGCTCATGTTTGGAAACTTTCCTTCAAGTGCTTTATAAATATCATCTGCAGTCGGGTGACTCATTGAATTAATTAAATACTCTAGTATCGCATGACGTTGCGGAGTGATTCGAACCCCGGTTTCTTTCAACGTATCAAGCGCTTCTTTCAAGTGATTGTCTGACACCGCCATGCACCTCTTTCTAGTAAACATTATTACTTTATAATCCTTATAATTAGTGTATCTCGCTCGGACCGCTTTTGTCAACATATCTACCATTACTATATGACTAATCCGATTGAATTACGATTCTTTTTTAGAATAATTCACTGATGAAGGGTTGGTTCACCCTGTCCAAGCCTATGGTTAACGTAGCGAGCCGCAACAAAAAGAAAATCAGAAAGGCGATTTAAGTAAGAGGTAACTAATGGATTTACCTGTTCTCCGATAGCAACTGCTTTTCTTTCAGCTCTTCTTACGATAGTTCTAGCAACATGGAAGGATGCCCCTGCTTGGCTGCCACCTGGTAATACAAAGTTTGTAAGTGGAGGAATTTGTGCATCCCATTTATCGATCGTTGTCTCTAAAATGGAAATATCTTCATCGGAAACTTCCCATTTAACTTCTTTCCCTGCAGGAGTTGCAAGTTCGGCACCGACGTGAAACAAGGTCGTTTGAACCTTTTTAAAGATCGCCTCAACCTCTTCTTTGCCTTCAAATTTAGTATTGTGCAGGTGACTTAATCCTAATCCGATCATAGAGTTCGCTTCATCACAAGTTCCATATGCGTCAACACGTGAGTCATTTTTTGAAACTCGCTGTCCATATACTAATGAGGTTGTGCCTTTATCCCCTGTTTTAGTATAGATTTTCATACTAATACCCCCGGTCTAAGTCAATTTTATTGATAAATTCACTGCCACCTTGCTTAAAAATATGTAGGTTTTGTTCAAAGATCTCAAATGATCGTGGTTGATAAAATTTTGATTTACTCGAGATATGTGGGGTAACCGTCACATTTTCAAGTGCCCAAAAAGGATGATGACTTGGTAGCGGTTCCTCTTCAAACACATCCAATACTGCGTGTGAAATCTTATTTGATTGAACCGCTCGTAATATGACTTCGTCTTTCACTAAATCTCCTCGCCCAATATTAATGAAAACTGCGTCTTTTTTCATTAAATCAAAATGACTATCCGTTAGAATGTATTTTGTTTCATCCGTACTCGGTAGGACTGAAACAAGATAATCAACATTTTCGCATACATAATTAAGTCCATCATATTGAACCATTTCATCAACAAATTCATGCTTGTTCCCACTGCGATTTAATCCGATGACCTTCATATGAAAAGCTTTTGCTAATCGAGCTATTTCACCGCCAATCGCACCCACTCCCAGGATGCCAAGTGTTTTTCCATGTAACTCTCCTACCGGAAAATTCGTCAGGCGATCCCAGCTTTTGTCTTTTTGCTGCTCAACGATTTTTTTATTTTTCTTTGTGACATGTAGCATCATCGAAAGTGTGTATTCAGACATTGGTATTTTGTGAATTCCCCGTACGTTTGTAACAAGAAGCCCTTTTTCCTTAATCGCTTTAAAAGGCATTAGTTCTAATCCTGCTGATATCACCATAATCCATTTTAGATTTTTGGCCATTTCAATATGTTCGGAGTTTAAGTCCTCCCCGTATGTAAGTAAAATATCTGCTTTATGTAGTTCCGGTATGGCCTCTTCTATATCCTCACAATAGATAAATTCTTCATCCGGAAACGCCTTTTTCATTTTTTCTGTTACTTCTTCAATTGGAATAAATGTTGATAAAATTCGCATAATTACGCCTCCTTACCTACTATAGTATCAACTTTCTAAAAGAAGTAAAACAAAAAAAGGTGCGAGATTTCTCTCGCACAAAATTCGCTAACATCTGAGGAGGTATGCCCTACACTAATAAGATACGTCGTTAAACTCAATGTGTATAGACGTTTGACACAATCTGTGAAAAATAGGCACTCTATTAGTCCGTCCATTTGAAGTATTTTAAACCAATGATTGTTGATACAATTAGAATTCCAACTAAGATTCCGATGTCAAGCAATGCACCTGAAGAAAATAGTGTTCCATTCCAGCCATCTCTTAAGACATTAACTACATAGGTAAGCGGTACGATGGCAGCAATCTTTTGAAGGATCTCTGGGTACGTTTCTAACGGAATTGTTGCTCCTGATAAAAACATCATTGGGTACATCGCAATCATAGCAATGCCTAATGCTGTTTGCATCCTCTTTGTAATGCTTGAGACAATAAAACCGATGGAGAAAAATGTGATCGCGCTAAATGTTAAAGCTACAAAAAATTCAAATGGATGCGCAGTTAGTTCTGAACCAAAACCAAATTTTGCGATCAAAAGGATTTCAATTGCCCCAACGTAGATCGCGATAAAGCCTTTTAAAATGGTTGCAGTAAAGATAGCATTTTGATTGATTGGTGTTCCTTTTAAACGTTTGTAAACACCCTTTTCACGGTCTATTACGATTTGCAGCCCCATTGAGAAAAAGGCTGTTGTAAAAATAATAATGGCGATCATACTTGGAATATACGCTTGGAAGTAATTAAGTCCCTCGTACGAGTTTGATTCAAACATCAACCCGAAAACGACAAAGCTGACGGCAGGGACAATAAAAGTAAATAATAAAGCTAGTGTTTCGCGAAAAAATAATCTTAATTCCATTTGTGTATGTGTAATAATGGTTTGCATTTGTTTTTCCTCCTTATTGTGATACCGCATATTTTAGGTAAACATCTTCCATCGTTCCTGCTCCTTGCAGGTAAGAATCAATTAAATTCTGTGGTTTGTCACAGGCAACAAGCTTTCCATTTTTAATAATGGCGATTCGGTCACAGTGCTTTTGCGCTTCATCCATGTAATGTGTTGATAACAGTATTGTTTTTCCTTCGTCACGGAATTGGTTGATGCAGGTCCAGAGATCACGTCTTGCTTGTGGGTCTAATCCTGTCGTAGGTTCGTCGAGAAAGATAATGTCTGGATCATTTACTAGCGCTAATGCAAGCGATGTACGCTGCTGCCAGCCCCCTGACAGATTTTTAACATATTTGTTTAGATAAGGTTTGAGTCCCAGTGCTTCGATGATTTCGTCTAAGTTTCGTGTTTTATCATAATAGGAACTAAATAGTTTAAGTGCTTCTTTCACTTTGATTCGATCGTATAGGGCTGTTTGTTGAAGCTGGATACCGATTTTTTGTTTGATTTCATTCGATGCTTCTTCGACATTCATCCCTAGAATTTTAACAGTTCCTGCATCAGGTTTTCGAATTCCCATCATAATTTCAAGAGTGGTTGATTTTCCCGCTCCATTCGCACCGATGATTCCGAGCACTTCTCCTTTTTTGACTTGTAGGCTGATACCGTCAACAGCTTTCACATCTCCATAACTTTTCGATATATTTGTAAGCTCAATAACAGATTGATTCATGTTAAGGTCCTCCTTTTTGCTTTCCCTTTGTTTTGTTACTTTTATCATAGTCAGCGAACCTTAACTCAACCTTAAGTGAGTCTTATATCTTGCTTAAACTTAAAAAAAGTATAGCCGTGGCTATACTTTTAGTGGTAGTTCGATTATAAAATTGGTTTTTCCTCGTTTTGGTGTTGGATCTACTCGGATGTTTCCGTTATGTAGTTCGATGATTTTCTTTGTGATGGCAAGGCCAAGTCCTGAGCCTTCGTCGTTCATTCTGCTTTTATCGCCTCTAACGAAAGGATCGAATAATGTTCGGGCGATGTCTTCACTGATGCCGATACCATCGTCACCTACTTCAATTACTATTTTTTCTTCATTCTTAGTTAATGTAAGAAAAACATTTGTATCCTCTGGGTTATATTTGTTTGTATTTTGAAGAAGATTCGACAACGCTCTGTTTAACAGGTTTTGATCAAATGCGCACATTATTTTTTCATCTGGTATATCGATATCTAGCTCCATTTCCTTTTCCTCAAAAATATCATAATGCTCTGCAATAACTCCCCGGAAAATTTCACAAATATCTTTTTTCTCTTTTTGAATAGGAACATCAGGACTATCTAATTTTGAGAACATAAAAAGCTCATCGATTAATGACGTTACACGAATTGATTTCTCATAGATGTACCTTAAGTACTTCTTTGTTTGTTCCTCGTCTTCTACCAGCCCTTCATATAACACCTTGGAATACCCTTGAATTGTGGTGATTGGAGTTTTTAAATCATGTGAAATGTCAGCAAGCATTTGCTTTTTACTCTCTTCCAATCTTGTTTTTTCTCGATTCTTTTGTTCAAGCTCTTCCGCAGTTCGTTTCAAGTTTTCGCTCATTTCCTTATATTTAATCGATCCTTTCATGATAAAGGGAAGGATGCTGCCACCAAATAAAGGCGGGCCTAAGTTAAGAATGGCGTAATATTCTCCTGAAAGGACAACTTGATAAACGAGGAACAGGCCAAAAATTGTGAACAGGCCACAAAGGACATAGATCATTTGCATAGGTAGACGAACCATCTGATACACAACAATGAATATCATATATATATACAATGGGTCATACGCAAAACCAAATAATAGAATAATGGACATCTGAATAAAAATAAGCGGAAGTGTGTGCTGGGGGCTCCAATACACAAGTCGATATGCGAAAACAAAGACTGCCACTAGCAATAGACCAAGTAAAAGTTTCCCTTGTGATTCCTGAAATAAAAAATAAATTGGGAAAACTAGGTTTGCAATGTATAAATACGGGATTACTCCTTCTTGTTCTGGAAAGATCCGATAGATCACTTTTTTCATTTATCTCTTCCTCATAGTTTCATATGTTCTATAATTGGCTCACAAATTTATAGCCAAGGCCTCTGATCGTTTTTATGTAGTTTGGTTTTTTCGGATTTTCCTCGAGTTTTTCTCTAAGCTTTGATATATGAACGTTAATCGTGTTGTCTTCTTCTCCACCCATATAGTAGTCATTCCAGGCTCGTTCAAAGATTTGTTGTTTTGTATACACCCTACCAGGTGAACTCATTAATAACTCCAATATTCGATATTCGATTTTAGTAAGTGGAATTGTAGCGTCGCCCTTCCTAGCAGAATAGGTGCTTTCATCCAAAACGATATCCCCCACCTTAATAAGCAGGCTTTCAGATTGGGGTGCCGACTCCTGCTTATAGCTATAGCTTCTTCTAAGCTGAGCCTGTACTCGAGCAATCACCTCTAATGGATTAAATGGCTTTGGAATGAAATCATCTGCTCCAAGCCCGAGACCAAGAATTTTATCGTTATCCTCGTTCTTTGCAGAAATGATGATAATAGGGATGTGCAAATCTTGTCTTACTTTTTTTACCAACTGATAGCCGTTAATATTGGGCATCATTAGGTCGACAAGCATTAAATCAATGCTTTCCCGCTCGATGATTTGAAGTGCTTCTCTCCCGTCAAAGGCTTCAAGAATTCTATAATTCTCTTTTTCTAAATAAAGACCTAGAAGCTCAACTATCTCTGGCTGGTCATCCACAATTAGTATGGTCCGATTCATCTGCATGCCCCTTTCTTCCATACAATTCCATTTTTAACTACAGTATAACAAAATCAATCGAATCTTGGTGTATTTTTTTAAGGAAGTTGTGTTTGTGGACATGTAGAACATTTGGTTTTTACCGCTGAACTAAACTTGCGGGGCATGCTCAGAATTTTTCGGTCTAGCTCGTACCACAAGACCATAGTTATCGTACATGCTCAACTTGTTTTCTCACTGGCATGTACCGCTAAGCCCTTCTTGCGATACATGCTCAGCCTTTTTTCGCTACAGCTTGTACCGCTAGACCACTCTTGCGTTACACGCTCAGCACCAATTTCGCCCTAGTATGTAACAACGCTAGACCCTTTTATACCTTGACATTTGGAACTTATTTGAAAATCCCATGTCATACACACTATATGACATCACTTTTGTTAAACACTGGAAAACGTCATATCTAATAACCATCTCAATAAAAAAAGCCGCCCAGATCATCAGTTTTTCCACTGACTTTCTGGACAGCCTTTTTAACAGGTTATTTTAACTCAGCTAGAATTTCTTCTATTTTGGCAAGTTCAGATTGTAAACCGCCACCGCTTAGGTACCAAAGTACACCGTCAAGATAAACGATTCGTTTGTTTTGATAAGCTTTCGTTTTCTGAATGATTTTGTTTTCCATATCTTTGTCGATATTAGATTGATCACCTACCGCTGCGGTACGGTCGATTACGAATAATACTTCTGGATCAAATTCAAGAATTGCTTCAAACCCAAAGTTAGATCCGTGAGAAGATGATGCAATATTATCTGTTACTGGTGTGAACCCATAAATGTCATAAATATAACCAAAGCGAGAGTCTTGCGCGAAACCAGATAATTTACCTTCATTGTACATTGTCACTAAAGAAGTTTCATATTTGCTAGATAACGCCTTAACTTCTTCGATTGCAGAGTCGATTTTTGCGATGTGCTCTTTTGCTTCATCTTCTTTATCAAACATTTTTGCTGCTACATCTACAGATTTTAAGAATGTGTTCCAGTAGTCATCTTGTGAAGTTCCAACAAACACTACAGGTGCGATTTCGCTCAATTCCTCATAGTATGGGGATTGGCGGCCAGAAATGAAAATGGCATCTGGACCGATTTCAGCGATATCTTCAAGTAACGGTTCTTTTAATGTCCCAACATTCACATAATCATCGCCCGCATACTCTTCGAGGTTTTCTGGTAAAGTAGAGTCTTGGGGAACACCAACGACACCTTCAACACCAAGCACATCTAACGTATCTAGAAAACCATAATCAAATACAACAATCTTTTCTGGCATTGATTCAAATGTTACATCTTCAAAACTTACTGTACCCGCTTCTTCAGTTTCAGTTGAAGTAATTGTTGGTGAAATAGTCATTGGGTATTGACCTGTAGCTTCATTTGTTGCTTGTTCTCCTGCTACGTCTGTCTCATTTGCTTTTTCTTTTGTTGCCTCATCGTTATTGCCACAAGCTGTAAGCGCTACAGTTAGAGCTAATATTGCACTCGCAAATTTCCATTTCTTCATGTTGATTCCTCTCCTTATTTAAACATTATGTACTTTTTATACTAAAAATGAGAATCATTATCACTGATAACAATTCTCATTATAGATGCATATAAAACTTCCGTCAATACAAAATAAAGAAATTTTTATACATTTTAGTGTAGATTTATTTAATATTCCGCATTTACTTGCATTCATTCCCTGCACACTCCCTTTTTATAAAAAAGACCCAGAGAATTGATTCTCTAGGTCTTATGCATGTGAATTGAAGTAAACACAGATCCGACAACCATTTTGCTCTTGGATTGGGATATCCATATCGTAAATTTCACGTAAGGCATCGGAATTAATGATTTCATGTGTAGGTCCATTTTTAACAAGCTTGCCATCTTTCAATGCTACGATTCGGTCTGAATATACAGATGCGAAATTGATATCATGCAAGACAATAACAACTGTTTTGCCAAGCTCATCAACAAGCTTACGTAAAATCTTCATAATTTGAACAGAGTGCTTCATATCGAGGTTATTCAATGGTTCATCAAGCAATACATAGTCTGTATCCTGAGCAATTACCATTGCTATAAAAGCACGTTGTCTTTGTCCACCTGATAATTCATCTAAGAAATTATCCTGGATATCGACTAAGTTCATATATTCGAGAGCTTGATTAATGAATTTTTCGTCCACATCTGTAAGGCGCCCCTTTGAATAAGGGTAGCGACCAAATGCGACAAGCTCACGGATTGTTAACCGTACATTTAAATAATTCGATTGTTTCAATATCGATACACGTTGTGCAAACTCAGAAGACTTCCACTTCTGCACATTATTTTTATCAAGTAAAACTTCCCCAGTATCGGCATCTAATAAGCGACTTACCATCGAAAGAAGCGTGGATTTACCAGCACCATTCGGCCCGATAAACGATGTAATCGTACCTGGTTCAATTGTTATGGTTACATCCTCGACAACTGTCTTTTTACCAAAATACTTGGATAATCCTTTGATTTCAATCATCATGCTGACCTACTTTCTTTTAATAGTAAGTAAATGAAGTAAATACCACCAACAAAATTAATGATGACACTTAATGTCGTACGTAGTTCAAAAATATGTTCAACCAGGAATTGGCCACCTACAAGAGCAATAACCCCCATTAAGCTTGCTCCTAATATTAAAATGGAGTGCTTATATGTGACTAAATATTGATATGCGAGGTTTGCCACGATTAAACCGAAAAACGTAATAGGCCCAACTAACGCAGTTGCCGTTGCAATTAACACAGATGATAGAATTAAAATATTCATGACCATCTTGTCATAATTCACACCCAGATTCATTGCATTTTCACGACCGAGAGACATGACATCTAACTTATCCATGATTAAATATCCGTAAAAAAAGGCAATTAATAAGATGCCGATCGCGATATATAACAGCTCTGCCTTCACATTTGTAAAAGTTGCAAATAAGCGATTTTGTAATGCTAAATATTCAACTGGGTCAATCATGACCTGTAAAAATGTCACGAGACTTCCCAAAAGCGTTCCAATTATCATTCCTATTAATAATAGTAGATAGATTGGATGTTTATCGGACTTGAATAGGAAACGATACAAAATGAGTGCAAACAGTACCATTGCAAAGATTGCAGCACCAAAGTTTAGATACTTATTTAAAACCCAAATAGACATGGAGCCCGCAAAGAAATAGATTAAGGTTTGAACGACTTCATACATTGAGTCGAGTCCCATAACTGAAGGTGTTAGAATCCGATTTTGCGTGATCGTTTGGAATACAACGGTTGAATACGCAATCGCAATGCCTGTAACAACCATTGCTGACACACGAATCATTCGTTTAGGGAATGCGTAGTCGAATCCACCTTTTAGATCATAGAATCCATAGAATAATATACAAACGATTGCGATGACGGCTAAGAGAATCAGTTTAGTACTATTTCGCATATGCTCTCCCCCTAAATAACATAATTAAGAAGATCGCACTGCCGATTACTGCAACTGTTACATTGACTGGAATCTCGTAAGGATGGACTATGATTCTACCTAAAATATCACAGATTAATAGAAACACAACTCCTAAAGCTGCTGTATGAGGAATTGTCTTTCGTAAATTATCCCCTAAATAAAGCGATACGATATTCGGTACAATTAATCCTAAAAACGGAATGACCCCAACCGTTAGAACAACAGTTGTTGAAATGATAGCTACTAAGACAAGACCGATATTTAAAACAACCTTGTAGCTCAATCCTAGATTCTTCGCAAAATCCTCACCCATACCGGCAACGGTAAACTTATTAGCAAATATATACGCTAAAATAATAGTAGGGACTGCGATATATAAAAGCTCGTAACGTCCTGCAATTATTAATGTGAAGCTTCCCATTAACCAAGACGAAATGTTCTGAATAAGGTCTGCTTCATATGCAAAAAACGTCGCGATTGATGATAAGATATTTCCATACATAATCCCGATTAACGGGACAAAAATCGCATCTTTGAATTTAATTTTATCTAGAATTTGCATGAAAATTAATGTACCTACTAAAGCAAATGCAAAACTAAATATAATCTGCTGTGTGTAAGTTACATTTGTAAAGAATAGCATTGAAATTAATATCCCAAGCTTCGCTGCATCTAATGTACCTGCAGTTGTTGGGGATACGAATTTATTTCTGCTTAAACTTTGCATAATTAAACCTGCAATACTCATTCCTGCTCCCGCTAAGATAATCGCCATTAATCGAGGAACACGACTTATTAAGAATATCTGCGTCTCATCAGATTCCCAATCAAGTAAGTCCATCGGTGTAATATCAATAGCCCCAATAAATAGCGAAATGAAAGACAGGACAATGCCAATAATGATTAACATCCATAGTCTCATTTGTAAATCCTCATAACATGTGTATTCTTAGCATGTGATAAATGAAAACGATTATCATTACTAATACTTTCATTATAAGTAAAGAATATTGTAAAATCAACCTAGAAATAAGAATACGGGCGGCCTCCCAATCGCCACCCGCAAACCTTCGAACTGTTATTCCCACTACAGTTTAAGTTGATACATCGATGAGAGTTTCTACTTTTATTCTTATTATTTCACAAAACCTTCACAATTATTGTAGGTGTTCTTTGATATATGTAAGAGCTTCTTCCACATGGCCTTTTACTGAAACTTTCCGCCATTCTTTTACAAGATTGCCTTCTTTATCAATAACGAAGGTGGAACGCTCGATTCCCATGTATTCCTTGCCGAAGTTTTTCTTAAGCTTCCAGACTCCATATTTCTCTGCTACTTCATGATCCTCATCTACCAATAATAGAAAGGGAAGATCATATTTATCGATGAATTTTTTATGACGCTCAAGAGAGTCAGTGCTTACACCAAGAATCACAGTATCAAGCCCACCAAAGCTTTCGTGTGCATCCCTAAAATCACAGGCCTCTGTTGTACAGCCTGGTGTCATATCTTTTGGATAAAAATATAACAATACATTCTTCCCTTTAAAATCTGCTAATGAAACTGTTTCTCCGTTACTCGCTGTTGCTGTAAATTCAGGCGCCTTTTGTCCAACTTCAATTGTCAATTTGATTACCTCCTGTTTTTTCCTATTAAGAATAGGTTACATAATTTATAGGAGATATACAAATAATCAGGACGTTATTTGTTTTAACTTTATTCAGCAGAAGTCCCCTATTTCTATAAGTGGGGATGAATGCAATAAAAGTATACAATTCAGTCGGGGTTCAAATTCCGACTGAATAAAGTTAAAGCCTCCGGCGGATGCCACGATTTTTCAGCGGAAATTTTTCGAGCAAGCTCGAAAAAAATCGGGCGCAAATACGCCAAGGCGCATTTGATTGGTATTCGTGCTAAAATAGAATTGTTGATTTAAAAGCTAGGAGGAACGACATAAATGAATTTTTCAAAATCAGAAGAGTTATATAGTGAAGCATTGGAGCATATCGTTGGTGGTGTAAATAGTCCGTCACGTTCATATAAGGCAGTTGGCGGAGGCGCACCTGTGGCGATGGAGCGTGCAAAGGGTGCTTACTTTTGGGATGTAGATGGGAATAAATACATAGATTATTTGGCTGCTTATGGACCAATTATTACAGGTCATGCTCATCCCCATATTACCGAAGCCATTACAAAAGCTGCTGAAACGGGTGTGCTATACGGAACACCTACTCCACATGAAGTAAAGTTTGCAAAAATGCTGAAGGAAGCTATTCCAGGGATGGATAAAGTTCGTTTTGTAAACTCAGGTACGGAAGCAGTTATGACAACAATCCGAGTGGCTCGCGCGTATACAAACAGAACAAAGATTATTAAATTCGCAGGCTGCTATCATGGACATTCTGACCTTGTACTTGTAGCTGCTGGTTCTGGCCCTTCAACATTAGGAACTCCAGATTCTGCTGGTGTCCCAAAGAGCATTGCACAGGAGGTAATCACGGTTCCCTTCAATGATATCGAACCTTTTAAAGAAGCTCTTGCTAAATGGGGTTCGGAAATTGCCGGAGTACTTGTTGAGCCAATTGTAGGGAACTTTGGAATTGTTGAGCCGAAGGAAGGCTTTTTAGAACAAGTCCTTGAGCTTTCTCATGAGGCCGGTGCTCTCGTTATTTTTGATGAGGTCATTACAGCTTTCCGTTTTATGTATGGAGGAGCTCAGAATCTATTAGGCATTACACCAGATTTAACAGCGTTAGGAAAAATCATTGGTGGCGGACTTCCAATAGGCGCATATGGCGGTAAAAAAGAAATTATGGAACAGGTAGCTCCACTTGGCCCAGCCTATCAAGCAGGAACGATGGCTGGTAATCCAGCATCCATGCTTTCAGGAATAGCTTGTTTAGAAGTGCTTCAGGAAGAAGGATTGTATGAAAAATTAGATCGACTAGGTGCCATTCTTGAAGAAGGAATTTTACAGCACGCTTCTACCTACAATGTTCCTATTACAATTAACCGATTAAAAGGCGCATTGACGATTTTCTTTACGAATGAAAAGGTTGAAAACTATGAGCAGGCAGAAAATACAGACGGCGAAATGTTTGGTCGTTTCTTTAAATTAATGCTTAGCCAAGGCATCAATCTTGCCCCTTCAAAATATGAAGCATGGTTCTTAACGATTGCACATACTGAAGAAGATATTATTGAGACACTAAAAGCAGTTGAATATGCGTTTAAGAATCTCTAAGTTATTTATTGGAAACCTGCCGTGGGGCAGGTTTTTTTGATTTCTAGCTCTATTTTAAGCTATTGTCCATAAATTTTTATTATTAGCCGTATTTTTGATTTATTAGCCAAAAACCTAAAGCTAATAGCCGTATTTTAAATTTATCGGCCATATTTTTAATTTCCGCAACAGAAGAGAAAAAACTTTGTACCTTCAATAAAAACCAAATTACAACGGGCCTCGACTAGGACATGTTTCTCTTGCTATAAGCATAAAATCATTGTATGATACTGTATTGGTTTAGATTATGGAGAAAAGGCTAATTATAAGTAAACAGCTTTTTTATAGAAAGGATTCGTATAAATGAAATTTGGTGCCCGCATGTTAAAAACGGGAATAGCCATTACCCTAGCGTTAATGTTAGCAAAGCTTCTTGAATTACCTTCGCCGGTATTTGCTGGGATTGCTGCTGTTTTTGCGATCCAACCTTCGATATACCGATCTTATTTAACGGTGATTGAACAGGTTCAGGCCAATGTGATCGGTGCGTTCTTTGCAGTTTTGTTTGGAATGTATTTTGGTAATAATGCATTTATCATTGGACTAACGGTTGTGCTTGTTATCGCGATTAACCTGAGGTTTAAGATGGAAAAGACGATTCCAGTCGCAATCGTAACCGTCATCGCAATCATGGAGAGTCCTAGTGAACAATTTATAGAGTTTGCAAGCCTACGCTTTCTTGCAATCTTATTGGGGATATTATCCGCATTTTTAGTCAATCTTGTTTTTCTCCCACCTAAATATGAGAAAAAACTATATGACGCCATTGTCGAGCAATGCGAGGAAATCTTTAAATGGGTGCGAGTTAGTACAAGACATGCGTCTGAATATAATACGTTAAAAGATGATATCGATAAAATTAAAGAAAACATCATCCAAATTGATCAGCTATTTCTTCTATATAAAGAGGAACGGAATTATTTTAAAAAGGTAGAATACGAAAAGTCTAGAAAGCTTGTTTTATTTCGACAAATGATCGTTTGTACAAACCGAGCATTAGACACACTAAAAAAACTACACAGGCATGAAAATGAACTACAAGATTTGCCGATACCGTTTCAGCAATTTTTTGTAAAAGAAATCGATGATCTCCTTCATTTTCACGAGCAGATTTTATTAAAATTTGTTGGTAAGGTAAAAGTTCAAGCCCCTGAAGAGCTAAAACAGGATTTTGCATTTGATCGAAAAAAGGTCATTGATACCTTGTTCGATCAACAAAAGCCACCGAATGAAGAAGATGAGGAAGCATGGTATCACCTGATGACACTTGCATCGGCCATCTTTGAATACTCTGAGCAACTTGAAAGATTGGATACATTGGTAGATAGCTTTCAAAGTTTTCACAATGAAGTGATTGTGGAGGAAGCGAATAAAGCGTAAAAAACAGCTAACACAAGTTAGCTGTTTTTTTATTGCTTCATCTTCGGGTCTAATGCATCCCTCAATCCATCACCCATTAAGTTAAATCCAAGCACGGTCAGCATGATTGCAATTCCTGGGAAAATCATTGTCCACGGGGCCTGCGTTAAGTAATTCTTTGAATCAGCAAGCATTTTTCCCCATTCTGGATTTGGTGGCTGAGCTCCCATCCCTAGAAATCCGAGTGCTGCTGCTTCAATAATGGCAGTCGCAATCGCCAATGATGCCTGGACGATAATCGGCGCCATACTGTTCGGTAGAATATGATGAAATAAAATTCTCCGGTCCTTCATCCCGACCGCCCGGGCAGCGGTTATATATTCCTCTTCCTTAACACTTAACACCCTCGAGCGAATCAACCTTCCAAAGTTCGGTACATTGATGATCGCAATCGCAATCAATGCATTTCGAAGTGACGGTCCAAGGATTGCAACAATGGCTAAAGCAAGTAGGATACTTGGGAAAGCTAGTAAAATATCAAACATTCGACTAATCAGGTTATCTACCCAACGACCATAATATCCCGCTAGGATTCCAAGTAAACTACCCACGATCGCAGAACCCATTACAGCAAAGAAGCCCACCCGTAATGAAATTCTTGCCCCATAAATGATTCTTGATAAGATATCCCTTCCAAAATCATCTGTTCCAAGCCAGTGGTCACTGGAAGGTGGTTGAAGTCGATTTGCTAGATTTTTCTCATCAATTCCTTGAGGCGCAATGAGTGGTGCAAAAATGGCAAGAATGATAAAAAAGAAAACAATACAAGTTCCCACAATTGCTAATTTATTTTTACGAAAGCTTCTCCACGCCTCTTTCCATGGAGAAATAACACCATCATTTTTTTTCATCGACATATCCGTTTGTGCTAACTCTGTCATCTAATCACCCCTTCCCTATTTTTTAGCGATATTTAATTCGCGGATCGATAACCGCATATAAAAGATCTACGATTAAATTGATAAAAACAAAGAAGGTCGCGACCACTAAAATACCTGACTGAATCACCGGGTAATCACGATAATTGATCGCTTCGTAAATATATCTTCCAATTCCAGGCCAACCAAATATCGTTTCTGTTAAAATGGCTCCCCCAAGCAATAAACCTGTTTGTAAACCGATCACCGTTAAAACTGGGATGACTGCATTTTTCAAGGAGTGCTTGTACACGACCCAAAACATCTTGACTCCCTTTGCACGTGCCGTTCTTACGAAGTCTGAACGCATTACCTCAAGCATGCTGGAGCGTGTAATACGTGCGATTATTGCCATTGGAATGGTTGCTAGCGCGACACTCGGTAAGATTAAATGCTTTAAGACCGTCACAAATTGATCAGTTCTCCCGTTAATCAGAGTATCTATTAAATAAAGACTGGTAATTGATTCAACGGGGTCACGTACATTTTCCCTACCGGTGGTTGGTAATAAATCTAATTGAAGTGCAAATGCCCACTGCTCCATTAACCCTAACCAAAAAATTGGCATCGATACACCAATTAAAGCAAGGACCATCGCCGTGTAATCAAACCAAGAATTCTGAAACCAAGCGCTTATAATACCAGCGTTAACTCCTATTACAATTGCAATAATCATCGCAACAAGGGTTAACTCAATTGTTGCTGCTAGATAGGGCCAAATCTCATCACTTATAGCCGTCTTCGTCCGAATAGATTCACCTAAATCACCGGTAAAGAGGCCCTTGATATACTCGAAATATTGAATGTACAAAGGTTGATCCAGACCCAGTTTTGTTGTTAGCGCGGCAATGGCCTCCTCGGTAGCACGCTGGCCAAGGATGATCTGTGCCGGATTTCCTGGAATTAGGTGAATTATTGAAAAGACAACAAGCGTCATGCCAATTAACACTGGAATGACCATTCCAATTCGACGTAACGTATATGCGAACAAGGTTATCACCTCTTTTGTAGGAAAAGTAGACGTCAAAGAGGAGAATAAATCTCCCCTTTGATCTGTCTCAATCATTCATCTTTTACTCAAATTCAACCTTTGTTAAAATGTCCGAACCTGTTGGATGTGGAAGTAGCCCTTTTAGGTTTTTCTTTCCTGCTAGTAGTGGTGTTGAGTGAACCAATGGTGCCCATGGAGAATCTTCATGGATAATTTCCTGGGCCTTTTTATACAATTCATTTCGTTGCTCTTGATCTGGAATGGTTTGGGCTTCAATTAAAATATCATGAAGCTCATCATTACTGTAATAAGAATAGTTGTTACTGCCGATGCTATCTTTATCTAACAACGTATAAATAAAGTTATCTGGGTCTCCATTGTCCCCTGTCCAACCTAACATGTAGGCATCAAATTCTCCTTTACTTGCTTGTTCCAAATACGTTCCCCAATCAACTGATTTAATTTCTGCCTTAACACCGATTTCAGCAAAGCTTGATTGGATAACCTCTGCAACCTTCATTCCATCAGGCATATATGGACGTGGAACAGGCATTGCCCAAAGCTCCATTTCAAACCCATCCGGATATCCTGCCTCAGCTAGTAATTCCTTCGCTTTTTCGAGATCATATGGATATGGTTCAATATCATCGTTATATCCTTCTAATGCTGGTGGAAGTGGATTTTTAGCAGGCTCGGCAAGTCCTCCATAAAATGCTGCAATAATTCCTTCTTTATCAATCGCATGATTTAATGCCTGACGAACGAGTTTATTATCAAAAGGTGGTCTATTCACTGTAAAACCTAAGTAACCAACATTCATCGAAGGTCGCTCAAATGTTTGTAAATCAGGATTTCCTTCAATTTGAGTTAAATCTGAAGGGTTTACGCCATCCATCAAATCAATTTCACCTGCAAGTAATGCATTAAGGCGAGCTGAATTTTCTGGGATTGATCTGAAAATAATTTTCTCTAATTTCGGATAGCCTTCCATCCAATAATCAGCGTTCTTTTCTAATGTAATTCTGTCATTTTCTTTCCATTCAACAAATTTAAATGGACCTGTACCTACTGGATTTTTCATAAAATCTCCACCGAATTTTTCAAGTGCAGTAGGGCTTGCAATACCGAATGGGGACATCGCAAGGTTCTTCAAGAAAGGAGCTTGTGGACGATTTAATATAAATTTAACCGTAAAATCGTCTTCAGCAATTACTTCCTTTATCACATGACCTTCATCCCCTTTAAATCCTCCAAACATCGTGTAATAAGGGAATTGGTCAGCATCTCCATTCATCCAACGCTCAAAGTTCTTAACCACGGCTTCTGCATTAAAATCCGTACCGTCATGGAATTTAACTCCTTCACGAAGCTTCAGTGTATATTCAATCCCGTCTTCAGAAGGTGTCCACTCAGTTGCCAGACCTGGTTGTAAAGTTGTGTCTTGCTCTCCATAGTTTATTAAGGTTTCAAAGATATTCACCGTTACCTTAAAGGTTTCCCCCTCCGTGGTTGAAATTGGGTCTAGAGAAACGGAATCCCCACCACGACCAAACACAAGCTCTTTTTGCACTTCACCTGTTGGTGTCTCTTCTTTTGGCTTATCTCCCTCATTTTGATTTTGATTTTGACTTCCTTCTTCACTTCCTCCACTACAGCCTACTAAAGCTGTCGATATAAGGAGCAGGAATAAAAGTGAGATTAGTATGCCTTTCCTCTTAAACAATTAAATTCCCCCTTGTAGCATTTTTTATCATGAATGGTGCGAGTCATTCGTAGAGATGACAAGCAACAAAATGACCTTTTTCCACTTCCTTAAACTCTGGGCGTGTCGTCTTACAAATATCCATGCAACTTTGGCATCTTGTGTGAAATGTACAACCTGCAGGTGGGTTTGATGGGCTTGGAATCTCCCCGGTGATCCCAACCGAATCATTTTTATAATCTGGGTCTGGAATTGGCACCGCTTCTAGCAAGCTTTTTGTATATGGATGTAGAGGTTTATTGTAAAGCTTCTCACTATCAGTCAATTCTATGATTCTTCCTAAATACATCACGCCCACTCTATCACTTATATGCCGCACTACCCCTAAATCATGTGCAATAAATATGTAGGTTAGGTCATATTTCTTTTGCAAATCCTCCATTAGATTTAATACCTGTGATTGAATCGACACATCGAGAGCGGAAACTGGCTCGTCTGCAATAATGAGGGAAGGATTAGTCATTAACGCCTTTGCAATACCAATACGCTGTCGCTGTCCTCCACTAAATTGGTGCGGATATCGTTTTGCATGATAACTACTTAATCCTACGACCTCTAGCATTTCTTGGACTCTACGTTTTCGTTCCTTTCTATCACCAATCCCGTGAACGATCAGAGGCTCCTCTAGTATTTTTTCGACAGTATGCCTCGGATTAAGGGAAGCATATGGATCCTGAAAAATAATTTGCATATAACGTCTGAGTTTCCTCATCTCTGATAATGATAGATTTGTAACATCCTGGTCATTAAATAGAACCTGACCTTCCGTTGGGTCTAAAAGCCGTAAGATAAGTCTTCCTGTTGTAGATTTTCCACACCCACTTTCTCCAACAATCCCTAGGGTTTCGCCCTTATTCACAAAAAAGGAAAGTCCATCAACGGCCTTTACATCTCCAATCTTTTTTCCAAACACGCCGCCCTTAATCGGAAAATACTTTTTTAAATTATGGACTTGTAGTAAAGGCTGTGTCATGATTGCTCTCCTCCTCTCGAGTTTGTAAAAAACAGCGAACACGATGCCCTCTGTCATCCACCTTATATAGCTCTGGATTTTCTGAAGAACATCGTTCAAATGCGAATTCACATCGCTCAGCAAAACGACACCCATGCTTGATTGAACCGGGCTTTGGTACATTTCCAGGAATTGAATAAAGGCGTTCATTCTTATTACGAATATCGGGAACTGATTTTAATAATCCTTTCGTATATGGATGTTTCGGATTTTTAAAAATAGAGGAGACTTCTCCTTCTTCCACAATCTTTCCGGCATACATGACAACCACTCGTTCACATATTTGCGCAACAACACCTAAATCATGTGTGATGAGCATAATGGCAGTATTCATCTCGACGTTCAGTTCCTTCATCAACTTCAAGATCTGTGATTGAATCGTAACGTCTAAGGCAGTTGTTGGTTCATCTGCGATTAATAGTTTTGGGTTGCAGGCCATCGCCATTGCAATCATCACTCTTTGTCGCATACCTCCAGATAATTGGTGTGGATATTCTTCCATTAATTCCTCTGCACGTGGCAGGCCGACACGTTTCAAAATTTCAATTGCCTTTGAACGGGATTTCTTCTTATCCCATTTCATATGGATCTTTATCCCCTCTATCATTTGATTACCGATTGTAAATAGAGGATTTAGAGATGTCATGGGCTCCTGAAAAATCATCGCGATTTCATTTCCCCTAATTTGACGCATCTTTTTCTCAGAGTAATGGATGATATTTTCACCGTTAAAAATAATTTCACCACCGACAACTTTACCGGGAGGATTTGGAACTAGTCCCATTATCGATAAGGATGTGACACTTTTTCCGCAGCCAGATTCTCCAACTACCCCGAGAATTTCACCTTCTTTTATATGAAAGTCAATGTGGTCAACCGCTGGTATTTCCCCTTCATCAGTAAAAAATGAGGTGCGTAAACCATTTACCTCAATTATTTTTTCCCCCATCTATCACACCTGCCTTTACAAGAAGTTTTATTAAAAAGGTGGACGAATTATTACAACATTGTAAAAAAAAGGCTTAGAGAAACGAAGGGATTTTCTGCTATGATTCGACACAATTTCCCTGGAAATAACAAAATAAGCAGGAATCCGTCGAATCTGAAGATAAAAAAAAGACACGGAAGATTCTCCGTGTCCATTTGCTTTCCTTAATCATCAAGTTGTTGTACCTGGAATAGGTTGAAATAATGTCCTTTTTGGCTCATTAATTCGGCATGCGTACCGACTTCTACAATTTCCCCATGCTCTATTAAGACAATTTTATCGGCATGTGTAATCGTTGATAATCGATGAGCAACGATAAAGGTAGTACGATTTTTTGCTAATTCCTCTAGTGATTCCTGAATGAGGTGTTCACTTTCAAGATCTAATGCTGAAGTTGCTTCATCCCAGATTAATAATGGCGGATTTTTTAAAAATACGCGCGCAATTGCAATTCGTTGTTTTTGTCCACCTGATAGCTTTACGCCTCGTTCCCCTACTTTTGTATCATAGCCTTGAGGGAGATTTTCGATAAATTCATGGGCATTTGCAGCTTTAGCTGCTTCAATAATTTCTTCGTCAGTTGCCCCCGGCTTACCAAGAAGAATATTATGCTTAACTGATTCACTAAATAAAAAGGTGTCCTGATGGACCATACCAATTTTATCACGAAGACTTCTTACCTTATAAGATCGAATATCCGTCCCATCTAGTAAGATTCTTCCTCCAGTTACATCGTAGAATCTTGGTATTAAGCTGACGAGTGTCGACTTTCCTCCACCACTCATTCCGACCAGAGCAACTGTTTCTCCACTTTGAATGTTAAGATTAATATCCTTTAAAACGACTTGATCGTCATCATCATCGCCATATGAAAATGTGACGTTTTCGAAACTCATACTTCCGGATACATTTTTACATTCAACCGCATTTGGCCCATCGACGATATCATATTTTTCATCGATAAATTCGAATACACGATCCATCGAAGCAAGGGCTTGTGTTAATGTTGTTGATGAGTTTACAAGTCGTCTTAACGGGTTGTAGAGTCGATCTATATAGGCGACAAACGCAACCAGAGTTCCGACTGTTAAATCACCTTGAATCACTTGATAGCCTGCATACCCAATTACAAGTAGTGGAGCGATATCTGTAATCGTATTAACGACTGCAAAGGTTTTTGCATTCCAGCTTGTATGGTCTAATGCCTTTTGCAGGAAATTGCTGTTTTGTTTATCAAAAAGCTTTTGTTCATGATCTTCTATTGCAAAACTTCGGATAACAGGTATCCCCTGTACACGTTCATGGAGATACCCTTGCACCTCTGCCAACGCCTGTGATCTTGATCTTGTAAGATGGCGCAGCCTGCCATAAAAATACTTAATCGAAAAACCATAGAATGGAAACAAAATAACAGAAACGATTGTTAATGGAATATCGAGCGTCAGCATAATTCCAATTGCAATAAAAATGGTAAACAGATCAAGCCATAAGTTCATTAACCCTGTAATGACAAATGTTTTCGTTTGCTCCACATCATGGATAACCCTAGATATTACTTCACCCGCTCGTGTATTGGCATAATACCTTAGACTTAGCTTTTGTATATGGTCAAAAAGCTGGTCACGGATATCATAGAGGATTTTACTACCGACCCATTGCGCATAATATTGTCGATAATATTCAACAGGTGGCCGTAGTACAAGAAAAATAAATAACATGATTCCCATCGCTATGAAAAGTTTTGATAGTTTATCATCTTGGGTAAGATCTGCAGCGATGACATCATCCAATACATATTTCAGTAATAGTGGGGTGAGCATTGGAATCGAAAATTTTATGATCCCAATGATAATCGTGATAAAGATTTGAAACCTGTACGGCTTCACAAATTTCATATAACGTCTAGTACTCCCCAATCCCCTGACCTTCCTTCTAGTTGTTGTACAATCTATTACCCGAAAAAATCGGGTTAAAATTTGAAAACCTGTTGTTAGTTTCAACAGGTTCGGGTAAAAATCTTAACTTCGATAGGTTAAATATCGCTCATACCAGATATCGATAAAATCCGGTGCAAATGGACCTTTACGTCCACGAATCCATTGGATAAGCTTGTCTACATTATTCTTTAATATCTTATCAATGACATCAGGATAATTCATTTCTCGACGATGCTTTTCATACTCATCCTCGTCTAATAAGATAAATGTCATATCTGGAAATACCTTTATATCCAAGTCATAATCGATATATTTCAATGCTTCATCATCGGAAATAAACGGTGAGCTGATATTACAGTAATAATAAACCCCATCCTCACGTATCATTCCGATAATATTAAACCAATGGCGAGCATGAAAATAACATATAGCCGGTTCACGTGTAATCCAAGTCCGGCCGTCGGACTCTGTCACAGTAGTGCGGTCATTCCCGCCAATAACTATGCTTTGTGTACCTTTAAGCACTCTTGTTTCTTCCCAAACACGGTGAATATGGCCATTATGTTTATAACTATGGATTTGTATTTTGTCTCCTTCCATGGGAATACCCATTCTCTCTCCCTACTTTCACTTTGGGCAGCTTTGTCTTATACATTTCTAGATCTTCTAAATTATGATATAGATATTGTGTTTTATTCGATAGGTTTAAGGCCGAACTCCCATATCGAATGTATAAAAACAAAGAAAAACCTTTTTTTACTATTATAACGGTTAGTCCGATTTTTTAAAACAAAAGAGCCATCGTTATTTTTCGATGACTCTTTTACGCAACATATTTAGACAGTTTGATGGATTTTGCCTTGATAGGATCGAATAACTTCTTCAGTTTGTTGCTGAAATAAGTCATGGATCTGCGTTAGCTCATCTTGCATACGTTTTATCTCTTCTTGTATCGGCTGGAGTTCAGTTTCTTTTTGAAGTTCTAAAATTTGCTTCTCTAGTTCTTGGCATCTTTCAATTTCAGATTGAATGAAAAGTAGCTTATCCATTGTTTTTAACTGTTCACCAACAAGGGCATTAAAATTGCTCATCATGTGATCCTCCTAATTGTCTATGAACTATTATTATTGTTATAACCTATTATTTCTGGAAATAGACTCAATTTCCTTTGTCTATGTATGTAGTTATATAGGAGGTTTTGTCAAACAAACAAAGAAGGACGTTTGCTAGCACGGTTCATTGATTGTTTTAGGATGTCATACAGTTTTATGAAGGACTTTACGTGGTGACCTTTGCTCCGGTCGGGACTTCATCCTGCTTATGAAGGACTTTACGCGGGGACCTTTGCTCTGTTCGGGACTTCATCCTGCTTATGACAGCTACTTCATCCAACTCAAATTAGAAAAAGGAAAACACTTCCCGACGAATACAGGAAGTGTTTTGGGTAAAGCAGTAAGTATGTTGTTATATTAGCCTTGGCCTTTGTTAGACTGAGACTGTTGGTTTTGACGTCTTACTTCTTGAGCGTTTGTTTCGCTAGCAAACTCAGTACCGAATTGACCACCAGCACCTTGAGATTGAGCGTTTTGTTGTCTAACTTGTTGTACGTTAGTTCCAGCTGAAGTTTTGTTTGGTTGTTTAGCCATTGTAATCACCTCCACGACAATTAATTTGTCCTAGAAGGGAATTTAATATCCATAAAAATTTTAATAAATAAATAGGATAATTTTACATGCTTTGGATAATCTTATTAATTGAACATAGTGAAACTAATATCATGTTCAAAAAGGAGGGTAATTGAAGATGTATGCTGGTCGAGACATGACTCATTTATCAATGATCCCAAAAAATGAATGGAAGGAAAGCGAGCTTGCTTTTTTCCACCATTCCTTTCAACAAATTGTCCCTTATTTAAATGCTGAGGGCCAATCCCTTCACCGTGAAATCGTCCAGGAAATTGAAGCTAGGGGCGGTTTCCATCGTAACAATGAATATACAAGTGATATTAAATTGTCGTATGATTGATTTTTAGGTAGAGATAAAGTGGGTCAAGGGACCTGTCCCCTTGACCCATTTATTTAGTGAGATAGCTTTTTAATATTTTTTGATGGGAAACCGGGAAGGTGTACTCTTCCATTTCCTTTAAGCTAACTAGCTTCAAATTGTCGGTTTCATTTATAGTTCCCTCTATTTTCCCTTCAAAAACGGTTATGTTCCAAATCAAATGAGAAAACACATGCTGAATCGTCGTAAATGCTTGTCCAATTTTTGCCTTTATTTGATACTCATCTGTCAAAAAATCTCCGAGTTGTTCTTTTGGTGCTTGGACGTCTAGAATGGTTTCATTGTTTGGAAATTCCCATAAATTTGCCAAAAGTCCTTTTTCAGGTCGTTTATGGATTAAAAATTTTCCATCTTCGTTTATTAAAACCACTGCCGCCATAGAAACAGCCGTTGGTGCTTTTTTCTTACTCTTTACTGGTAGTTCTTTTTGAACACCCTCTGCAAAAGCTCTACAGTGTTCACGTACAGGACATAATAGGCAGGCTGGGTTTCCTGGAACGCAAATGAGTGCACCTAATTCCATTAAAGCTTGATTAAAAGCAGATGGATTGTCTTTTGAAATAATTTCTCTGACAATGTCCTCAAACAGTTGGCGCGTTTTGGGCTTAGCGATGTCATCCCATACTGATAAAATCCTCGAAAGAACTCTCATCACATTTCCATCCACGGCAGGCTCAGGTATTCCATAAGCAATACTAAGGATTGCGCCTGTTGTATATGGGCCAACACCTTTTAGGCTCGAAATTTTCTCAACCGTATTTGGAACCTTGCCATCATATTCTTGCGCCACTTCCTTAACAGCTGCATGAAGGTTTCGAACGCGTGAATAATACCCTAAGCCTTCCCATGCTTTAAGAACCTTCTCTTCTTCTGCTTCAGCAAGGTCTTCGATTGTCGGAAACTTAGAAACGAAGTTCTCAAAATACGGAATGACTGTATCAACTCTTGTTTGCTGGAGCATAATTTCCGAAACCCATACTTTATATGGATCTTGATCCTGTCTCCATGGAAGGTCTCTTTGTTCCTTTTCAAACCACTCAATTAAATCCTTTTGAAATTCATTTATCGTAAAATTTTCTAAAAGTTTCATTTATCAATACCATTCCCTCTCCCAAGGTGATAAAATTAAAATAATTTACCTACATTAATAAAAAGCGTGTCGTTCTTCTTGAAATCCTATCTCAATTCCCAAAGAAATTAGTGTTCCATTCAATTTTTATCAAACATCTTTTTAAATTGAGATTGTTGGTTACATTAAACTTAGGAACATTTGAAAAAGGAGGTCCCATTTTGGATACAGGCACACATATCGTTATGGGTTTTGCTTTAGGTGGCATAGCCACACTTGACCCAAATGTTACGGTTAACCCCGCTACCACTCAAGCTGTGATCTTTGGTACGCTAATTGGTTCACAGGCACCAGACCTTGATACTATACTTAAATTACGAAACAATGCTCATTATATAAAAAATCACCGAGGAATTACTCATTCCATACCTGCCGTTTTACTTTGGCCGATTTTGATAACTGGAGCTCTTTTATTCTTTTTCCCTGAAGCGAATCTGTTACATCTTTGGATGTGGACCTTTATTGGTGTCATTCTCCATGTATTTGTCGATATTTTTAATGCATATGGAACACAAGCGTTGCGACCTTTTTCTCACAAATGGGTAGCATTAGGTGTTATCAACACTTTTGACCCTTTTATCTTCGTCATTCACCTAGTAGGAATTATTGTGTGGAAGCTTGGGCTGCATCCAGGAGTTACTTTCTTCTCAGTTTATGGAATCCTTCTGGTTTATTATATCATTCGTTTTCGAATGCGAAATAAGGTTGAAGCAGCGGTTCGTGCTAAAATCGATGACGAAATCACAGAGGTCATTATTTCTCCAACCTATCGATTTAATCAATGGCATATTGCCGTTATATCAGAGAAGTATTTTTATGTTGCTCGCTCCAAAAACAATGAACTTATTTTACACGATAAATTTGCAAAACGTCCGGTTCCTGATACACCTGTAATCAATGCTGCAAAAAAGGACAAGAACCTAGCTGCATTCCTTCACTTCTCACCTGTTTATCGATGGGAAGTTGATGAGTATGATGATTATTATGAAGTTCGTTTTATTGACTTAAGGTACAGAAGCAAAGGACATTATCCATTTGTTGCCGTTGTACAGTTGGATCTCGATTTAAATATCACAACATCCTATACTGGCTGGATTTTCAGCGAAGAAAAGCTCCGTAAGAAACTTGAGCTCATTCCAAGTTAAACCATTTCCCCCATAACAATGTTTGTTATGGGGCTTATTACTTCCAATTACTTGATTAGGATTACCATTAATTCACGTTCTCCATTTTACATCATAAGAGGCCAAGAACTCCATACTAGTAATACGTGTTTAAAGGAGAGAAATCCCTTTTGGCACGATGTCCAATTTTGCTTCTATAGGAGGTATTCGCATGCGGAACAAAAAACGAGGATTTCCAAACCAGAATCGTAATAAGTTTCAGGGTGAGCCTAGAGCAAAGGCAGAATACGCTTCAACAAGAGCAGATGGTTCCATTAACACACATCCACAGGAGCGAATGAAGGCTTCAAGTGAACGACACGATTTTTAATTTAGGTGTTATTAAGACCAAAGACTAAGAATGCCATATCTTTGTGACAAAGTCTTTGTGACCCACATCGTGTGGGCCTAAAAAATCGAATCGAGTATAACTTGGAGGTGCGTATAATGGGTAAAAAAGGCTATAAACGAAATGAGTACAATAATCCTTTTCAACAAGCTTGGGCCAATCCGAAACATGCTTGGGCACAGGTTAATGGTGAAACTAGACGCACACAAAACCTCATTATTTTGGAGCATCAAACAAGAAAACAATCATAAAATAAAAACCAGAGAGATCGTTTCTCTCTGGTTTTTATTATTCTTTAATAAGCAATGAAATCGGTAATGCTTCTTCTTTGTCCTCTTGACCCATTCGATGTCCCCAAGCAAACACACCATTGATGTAGTCGATTTTAAAATAACTGCCAGGGTCACCATCAATTTCATATGTTTCACCAGGTTTATAATCCTCTGGATTAAGGAGATATGCTTTAGCCATAGAAGCTTTTCGTTCGAGTACAGCAAGTTCATTTACAATGCCAAGCTGTTCTGCTTTTCGAGCTTGTTCCTTTAATCCAGCAATTTCTTGTCTTAATTCAAATTCTGTCATTTGGCTATATCGCTTTTCTTGCATGTTAATTCGCTCCATCCTTTATGTGGGTGATGAATTTCTCAATCATATCTAAGTCAAAGCCTTTGCGAAAAAGGGCTTGCTTCATTTTTTGTTCGTATTCCCATCCATCCAATTTTTCATATTTACGATGAGCCTTCATTCCATGATGCTCGAGGGCTCCCCACTCTTCATCCGTGTCCTTCTCAATCGACGTCTCTTCCATGGCGATTTGAATGACGTCCCATGAATAACCTTTTCTTTGAAGGGTTTGTTCGATTTTTTGTTTTGTTTGACGTTCTGAAGCTTTATTGTTTTTTGGGATCGTTTTTGAAATAAGCTTGATGGCCTTTTTTACTTGCTCGTCCATCGTAAATAGGGCAAGACTTTTCAATAAAATGTCCTGTTCAATTCCTTTTTCAAAAAGTTCTTGTTTAATAACCTCAGGACCCTTTGTGGTTGTATTGATTTGAGTTTGGACATACGCTTTCGCAAATTCCTCATCATTAATGTATTTATATTCGGCCAGTTTATGAATCACGTCTGGAATAATTGGTTCATCGACTTCTTTTTTCTTAAGGTAATCAATGACTTCCTTCGTCGAACGCATTCTATAGGATAAAAAATTTAACGCCAAATTAAAGGCTTTTTTCACTTCATCCTCAAACTGAATTTCCGAAATATCTAACTCATCAAGTTCCATCCCTTTTTTTAGCTGAAAAGAAATAAGGATATCCTGATCAACGCTGAAAGCATATTCCTCGCCCTTCCCGTGATCAAGAAAAATATTAAATCGCTCTGTGTTTTTCTTTTGAGTTGTGATTTTCGCTATGATTGCCATTAGAATTACACCTCACCTTTATAGTAGCATAGAAATTTAAAGGATAAATGGAAAACTTATTGAATTATGTAGGAAAAGGCATGGAAAGGGAGAAAAGGATGAAGATTGCGATCGCTGGAGGAACTGGCTTTGTCGGAAAAAAACTTACCGATTTTCTTTTGGATCAAAATCACGACGTATTTATTTTAACAAGAAATACCACTTATACAAGTCACCACTCAAACCTTCATTATGTTGAATGGCTAACATCAACAAGTTCCCCAGAAAAGCAGCTACAGGGACTGGATGCTATGATTAATCTTGCTGGTGAATCGTTGAATAGTGGCAGATGGACAGAGGCTCGTAAAAAAAGAATCACAGAAAGTCGGATATCGGCAACAAAGGAAATTCTTCGTATACTCTCTTCTTTGCCTAAAAAGCCGGAAGTCTTGCTGAATGCAAGTGCAATTGGGATTTATGGCACTTCAGAGACCGACACTTTTACAGAAGATTCTACGCAGTATGGCAGTGACTTTCTAGCAAAGACCGTTATTGCTTGGGAAAACGAAGCAAAGAAAGCAACTGATCTAGGTGTCCGAACTTGTTTCCTACGTTTTGGCGTTGTTCTTGGTGAGGATGGTGGTGCTCTTATGCGTATGGTGCTACCTTATCACTTTTTCATCGGAGGCACGATTGGCTCAGGAAAACAGTGGTTATCATGGATTTGTATCGATGATGTTGTAAAAGGAGTTGATTTTCTTTTACACAATACATCCGTTCATGGCTCAGTTAACTTCACAGCACCACAGCCCATGCAAATGAAAAACTTTGGTCAAACCATCGGTGCTGTTATGCACCGTCCACATTGGCTTCCAGTACCCGGGTTTGCCTTAAAGGTATTACTGGGTGAAATGAGCATCTTGGTTTTAAAGGGCCAAAAAGTATTACCCAAAAAACTAGAAGAGCACGGGTTCTTTTTTACCTATAAAACCTTAGAACAGGCGTTGAGACACACTTTAAAAGGTTGATTCGACATGATTCACCAAGGTCTTTACAAAACCGTCGAAATTACCAAAAATTTGATACAAAAATTTCACAAAAAACCTATTTATTTTTACAAATAATTCGAGTATGATACCTAGAGTGAAGTAAAAAAAAGATTAACACAACAATAAAATACAAACTTAAAATTGGCTAATTCATGTTGGCTAACTTTAGGGAAGGCAAATGGTGCGCCACCAGTTTCACTGGTTCTAGTGGGTTCGATTCCCACCCCGAAATTTTTTATCAATACAAAAAATTTCGAGGGTGGATCCTACCACAGGTCTGGTCTGTCCTCATATGGAGGGGAAACTGATGCTAAAAAAACGTGAACTTCAGGATTGTCAAGCGCTTTATGACTTACTGGTGCACCCAGATGTCTTCCCATTTGTGCGTCAAAAGGCTTATTCCTATGAAGAGTTTTTATTTGTAACAAAGCAAACGATTGAGGCGGAAGAGCGTGGTGAATTGATTTCACGTACCATTTTAGACGAGTGGGGCTCTCCAATCGGAACGATTAATTTATATGACATTGAAGACAATGCTGGTTTTCTTGGTACTTGGCTTGGCAAACCATTTCATGGAAAAGGCTATAATCAAGCAGCAAAGGATGCATTTTTTGCAGAACTCTTTTTTGAACTTGGTATTGAAACGATCTTTATGAGAGTTAAAAAAGTGAATCATCGCTCCACAAAAGCTGTTCAAAAGCTACCGTTTGTGTCATTCGCCAATGATACGCGAAAGTCATTACTTGACCAGATCAATGCTGATGGTGATATTTATAATCTTTTTGAGGTTTCTAAAGATTTATATACATTACACACTTTACGTGTTGGACACAATACTGATGAAGAACATTTGCGAGAAGCTTAAACCCGTTATTTTCAACGGGTTTTTTGTTTGGATTTTTTTGGAATGGATAAACTAATACTACATTACTTAGAAAGTGAGGAATCTTTGATGGCAAAAGAAAAAAAGCGTGACAATAAGTCAAAAAGCACTTTAAGCAGCATGCAAGAGGTTTCATATTCTAGGGATTTTAAAATGGCTGACCAAGCCGGTGGGTATACGAAGAAGCAGGCAAGACATTAATACATATCAGTATCTTCCACTTATTTAAGTGGTTTTTCAAGGTCATCCTATAAATGAGTAGGTTGCGTTTGTGACCTCTCCACTATTATGTAGGATGGTGTTGAGAATGGGCAGATCAAGAGGACAAAAATCACGTGATAAGAACAAAGGGAATTTACCACAGGTTCCACAAAACATGAAATCTGATGGTCGTGATGTCGAGTTCTCTCGTGAACTTGCTGACCAAGACGATTTAGAAGCGCAAGCACGCTCAAATGCAGCCGATGCAAGAGCGAAGAAACGAAAAAAGAAATAGATACTTAACAAACCAAAAGGACTCCATTCCTTTTGGTTTGTTTTTTGTTGAAAAACGCTAGGTCAGAATCATACCACAGCTAACTTATTCCACGAGATCCCAGCAAGGCCAACTTACAAACTCATATACGTCTAAATACCTAAACAACATGATACAAGCATATTAGTGACACGGTACAATCTTGTTGCGCATACAATAAATCGATTGCCTATACTCACAATTCATGGAGGTGAATGAAATGGAGTATTCAATTACAAGAGATTATATTCGTTTGGGAAATTCACGATCAGGGCAAAAGATTTCAAAGGTGCGCTTTATCGTAAGTCATGATACAGGGAATCCAGGGTCTACTGCCTATGGAAATCGAAATTATTTTGACCGTTCACAGCCAAGTGCTTCTGCCCACACTTTCATTGATGATAAATATATTTTAGAAATAATCCCCCTCAACGAAAAAGCCTGGCATGTTCGCTACAATATTACGGCTGACAATCAGCGTTTTGGTGATGATGCAAATGATGCAGCAATTGGTGTAGAGCTTTGTCATGGAGGGAAAATTAATTTCCAGGAGGCATATAACCGATATGTCTGGTACCATGCTTATTTGTGTGACAAATTTAATTTAGATCCGAAAAAACATATTGTGGCTCACAGCACTCTAGACCCTTCTAGAAGATCAGATCCACAAAATGCATTGCGCCCACATGGGATTTCTTGGGAAGAATTTATTAATGATGTACAAGAGTCATTTAATCGTGATTTTAAGGGAGTGCCTACTAGTAATCCAAAGCCTGTCGTTGCCGGTGTTTCAACGCGACTGCCAATTCGAAGAGGAAATAAAGGTCCATTTGTAAAGGAAATCCAAGAAGACTTAATTAAAGCTGGTTTTTCAATGTCTCCTTATGGTGCTGATGGAAGCTTTGGTCCTGCAACCGAAAATGCAGTCATGCGCTTCCAGAAAAGATATGGGTTGATTGTGGATGGGCTAGTTGGGCCAGCCACATTAAGAAAGCTTGAGGAAGTTATCAAACAGAACAATTCGACCGACGACGAGTTTCCACTTCCTAACGGAGTTTGGGGACGTGGCGACAAAGGTGAAGAAGTTCGTATGATCCAACGTGCTTTAAAACATATTAACTTTGATCCAAAAATGATTGATGGCAGCTATGGTCCATTAACGGAAGATGCTGTTCGAAGATTTCAATCGATGTACGCTGCTCTAGCAGATGATGGGATTTATGGTCCGAATACTAGGAAATATATTCAGATGGAATTAAATGATATGTAACCCACTGGCTGCAGTGGGTTTTTATATTTTAATTTTCTTAGTGACAGTATTTTCGATTTAGTGACAGTATTTCTCGGACAGTGACAATATTTTTGATTTTAGTGACAGTATTTCTTCGATAGTGACAGTATTTACCTCACTCACCTGGATTTCACCGTTGATTGATCTCTTTCCAAACCTCTTCATATACTTTTTTCAATGGAATGCCATTTTCTTCTGCGATCCGGCGGCAATCTTCGTATTCTGGAGATTTTTGAACGGATTCCCCTTCGAAAATTCCTTCTTTTACGGTAACTTTGCCCCATTTTGTGATAACTTCTGTAAAAGTTCGTTCAAGTCGATGAACGCTCAAAGGATAATACCGTAATCCCAACGTCGTTGTTTCCGAAAACAAAATATCTTTCATTTTGTCTAATTTGCTTTTGGAGCAAAGAAGCTGTAGAAGGACAGCCGGTCGGTTTTTCTTCATATAAATAGGAGTATAATAAACGTCATTTGCTCCTGCATCAAATAGTAAATCCATGACATAGCCTAACCATTCACCTGACATATTATCGAGGTTTACTTCGAGCTTGATCATCCCGCTGTCGATATGCTCATGATTCGGAGGAAGCTTTTTTTCCATAATTCCCTACCCTTTCCTACAAAAATTGACTATCGCTAGTATAACATTCGGGTATAAAAATAGCCCGCCAATTGGCGAGCTATCCATTCGTGTATTTTAAAACTCAAAGTAATCTTTTGCGTTTTGGTAGCAGATTCCTTTTACAACATCTCCTAGTAAATCCATGTCGTTTGGAACTTCTCCATCTTCTACCCATTCTCCAATTAAGTTACAAACTAAACGTCGGAAATACTCGTGTCTAGTGTAAGATAGGAAGCTTCTAGAGTCAGTAAGCATTCCAATGAAACGGCTGAATAAGCCAAGGTTCGCTAATGCTTTCATTTGCTCAAGCATTCCTTCTTTTTGATCATTGAACCACCAAGCAGTTCCGAATTGCATTTTGCCTGGTTTTCCTCCACCTTGGAAGTTTCCAATTGTTGTACCAAGGATGTAGTTATCGTTTGGATTTAATGAGTAAAGAATCGTTTTTGGTAGTGCATCTTCTGTATCAAGTGCGTCTAATAATTGGTTTAATGGACGAGCTAATTCACCATCATTGATGCTGTCATAACCAGTGTCTGCTCCTAATTTTCCAAACATTCTTGTGTTGTTATTACGTAACGCATGGATATGTAATTGCATCGCCCAGTCGCGTTTTGCATATTCTTTCCCTAAGAAAACAAGTGTGTAGGATTTATACTTAATTTCATCTTCAATCGAAACTTTTTCACCTTTGATTGCTTTTTCAAATGACGCTGCAGCTTCTTCTTTTGTTGTATGCTCATACATCATTGTGTTAAGAGCATGGTCAGATACTCGACCACCAAGTGAATGGAAGAATTCAATTCTGTTCTCTAACGCAGTTAAGAAATCATCATAGTTTGATATCTCAACACCAGATACTTCACTTAGTTTTTTCACCCAACTAACAAAAGTGTCTTGATTGATTTCTAAACCTTTGTCTGGACGGAAGCTTGGTAATACTTTTACATCAAAGCTTGAATCTTCAGCAATAAGCTTGTGATATTCTAATGAGTCAGTTGGATCGTCAGTCGTACAAACGACTTCTACATTTGATTTTTTGATGAGGTCTCTTGCTCCGAATCCTTCACCCGTTAACTTGCTATTTAATTGTTCCCAAATAGCAGGAGCAGATTTTTCGTTTAAGATTTCATGTACATCAAAGAAACGTTGAAGCTCTAAATGAGTCCAGTTGAATAATGGGTTTCCAATCGTCATTGGAACTGTTTTTGCCCAAGCAACAAATTTATCATAATCAGAAGCATTTCCTGTTACGTATTCTTCTTCAATACCATTTGCTCTCATAGCTCTCCACTTATAGTGGTCGCCATACAGCCATGCTTCAGTAATATTTTTAAAAGATTTGTTTTCATAAATTTCCTGTGGGCTTAAGTGGCAGTGATAATCAATAATTGGCATGTCCTTTGCAAAATTATTGTACAAAGCTACCGCAGTGTCGTTTGACAATAAGAATGTTTCATCCATAAATTTTTTCATTTTTGTCCACCTGCTTTATTAAAATTTTACTATTTTATAGTAACCCAATAGTGGGGAGATAATCAATTAATGCCTATGCGTTTTTCCCTTGTTATTAAAAATTGCAATGGCAAAGGGGTATCTAAAAAGACACCCCATTTTTTTATTCTATTAGTAGATCTGGTAAGAATAGTGAAAACTGTGGAACGAATGTAACTAAAAGTAAGGTTACAATCATCGCTAAATAGAATGGTGCCATTCCCTTTAGTGTTTTCTCTATTGGTATTTGTCCAATCGCACACCCTACAAAGAGACAGGTTCCTACCGGTGGTGTAATTAAACCAATTGCTAGGTTTAAAATGAGCACAACACCAAACTGTACTGGATCCATACCAGCTGCAGTAGCAACAGGTAAAAGAATAGGAGTCGCAATTAAGATAAGTGGAGCCATGTCCATAAACATACCAAGAACTAGTAAAATTAAGTTGATAAGCAATAATGTTACAATGTCATTAGGAGAGAATGCAAGAAGTCCCTCTGTAACCATTGCTGGAACTTTTAATAATGCTAAAAGCCATCCAAACGCTGATGATGACGCGATTAAGAATAGTACCATTGCTAATGTTTTAGATGTTCTAACTAAGATTATACGCATTCTTGAAAGCGGAATATCACGATATACAAAGAATGTAATAATAAATGCATATACTACACCGATCGCAGCTGATTCAGTAGCTGTGAAGATACCACTTACAATACCACCGATGATGATAACAGCTGTTAAAAGTCCTAATAAACCTTCGCGAACAATTTTTGGAATCTCTTCTCTTTTAACAGGCTCACCTTTTGGATAATTACGTTTTACCGCAATAATATATGTTACAACCATTAGGATTAATCCTAATAAAATACCAGGGATTATTCCCCCCATAAATAAAGCGCCAACTGAAACCCCACCAGCAGCAGTAGAGTAAATAATCATGTTATGACTCGGTGGAATCATAACCCCTTGTGCTGCACTGGAAATTGTTACGTTTACAGCATAATCAGAATCATATTTTGCTTTTTTCATCATTGGAATTAAAACAGATCCGATTGAAGATACGTCTGCAACTGCGGATCCTGAAATTCCGCCGAAGAATGTACTTGCCAATACGTTAACCATGGCAAGTCCACCACGAACCTTACCAATCATAACGTTAGCTAAGTTAATTAAGCGTCTAGAAATACCGCCTTCATTCATAATTTCTCCTGCTAAAATAAAGAATGGAATTGCAAGGAGTGAGAATGAATTGAGTCCGCCTACCATACGTTGTACTAATGCTGCTAAATCTATATCCATATAAATTCCTGTTAAAAACGATGACACTATTAAACTTAGTGCAACAGGAACGCGTATAAGTAAGAGAAGAACAAAGCTTCCTAATAATACTAATACTTCCATTTATAACTCACTCCTCTATCTGTTCATCCCATTCTTGGTGCATACCCTTTTTAAACAATAGCTCGATGCCGTAGATTAGCATTAAAACTCCTGAAACAGGGATCGCAGCGTATAAAACACTTTGTGGTAGCCCAGTTCCTGCCATTGTGGATCCGCCCATCAATGATGTAAATCTAAATCCGTAAACAATAAATATAATTGCAACAATAATTACTAAAATTTTTGCGATAATATCACATAATGTTTGGACCTTTTTTGGAAATAATGCAACTAATGCACCCACACCAATATGGAGCTTATCCCTGAAACCAACAGCGATTCCGATGAAACTTACCCATACTAGTAGTAGCATTGACACCTCCGAGGACCAACGGGGAGTATAGCTGAAAAAATATCTTGTAAAAACTGTTCCAGCAACAATAACGGTCATTAATGCTATGAAAATAACATTAAGATTGTCAATCCCGTTATCAAACATACTTTTGATTTTTTTAAACCGTTCCATTTAACTAGCCTCCTTAAAGCGAACTCGATGATTGTCGAGCCTCAGATGAAAGCAAAGCATTAGTTGCATAATACTTTCTGTATTCGTTAAAAAACTAACGAAGCTTTTCATTACCTTTTTAACTAACCCAAACACATCATTTCTCGTGTTAGAAATTTTATATTCTTTGCTTTCAATACATGAAGTCTTACTAAACTATATGAGGGGCACTCCTCCCTCAAGACCATCATCTTGAGGGTGAGTTTGCCACCAAAAGCTTGTTAGATAATTATTCTACCGCTTCGATTTTTTCAATGAATTCTTTGTATGCGCCACCATGTTTGTCATAAACAGGTTGTACAGCTTCACGCCATGGAGCAGTATCAGTGATTTCAACTACTTCATTACCAGCTGCTTCTACTTTTTCTTTTGCTTCATTTTCTAAATCTGCCCAAGCAGTTTTTTGAGCTTCTTGTGATTCCATTGCAGCTTCTTTGATTGCTTTTTGATGTTCTTCACTTAAATCGTTCCATACTTTAGAAGAGATCATTAAAATTTCAGGAACGCGTGAGTGAGCATCTAAAGTGAAGTATTTTGCTACTTCATAGTGATTTACTGAATAGTAACTTGGATAGTTGTTTTCAGCACCATCGATAACACCTGTTTGAAGTCCAGAATATACCTCTTCGTACGCCATTGGAGTTGCAGATGCACCAAGTGATTCTACCATGTCTACTACTAGAGCAGATTGTTGAACACGAATCTTAAGACCTTTTAAATCTTCTGGCTTTTCAACTGGATGTTTAGAGTTATAGAAGTTACGGCTACCAGAATCATAGAATACTAGTCCTCTCATATTCGATTCTTCCATACCAGCTAATAAATCCTCACCAATATCACCGTTTAATACACTCCACATATGGTCTGCATCTCTAAATAGGTAAGGCATTGAAAGAACGCCTAAGTCTTTAGAGAATTCAGCAAGTGGACTAGCATTAACACGTGCAAAGTCGATTGTACCTAATTGAACTTGCTCGATAACGCTCTTCTCGTCACCAAGTTGACCACCCGCGTACACTTCAACCTTAACTTGTCCATCCGTTTTTTCTTCTACTAATTTCGCAAACTCTTTATCCCCTACAACTGTTGGATAATCCTCAGGTTGGTTGTCTGCTAATTTTAAAACGATAGGATCTTTTGCATCGCCATCTCCACCGCCACTAGTTTTAGTAGCTGAATCGTCTCCTCCGCCACAAGCTGCTAATAAGCCCGCAAGCATAAAGGACATAGATAGAACTGCTAAGCCTTTTTTCTTCATAAAAAGCTTCCCCCTCTGGTGTGTTTTAATTTTGGTTTCAAAGTCTATAAAACATAACCTTCCATATGAAACGCTTTCATATGTTATGAAAAAAAACCGAAAGCAACTAGCAATCGCTTTCATTTGTGTTATAGACTTCAATAAAATAACAACGTTGTTATTTCTCTTACATCATAAATTAAAAAAAAGTAGTTTTCAAGTCTTTTTTTGTCGTTTTCTAAATATACAGTTTTGTAAACGTTGACAATATAGTAGAAACCTGTGAAAATGTTAGATAAATAAGCTATAAACTTACTAAAAAAATAATAACGTTGTTAAATGAATTTTACATGAAACAGCATATTAAAAATAAAAAATCAATCTATAGGTGACTTCTATGAATATTACGATTAAGGATGTTGCACGGGTAGCAGGTGTTAGTTACTCTACTGTTTCAAAAGCGTTGAACGATAGCCCATTAGTAAAACCTGACACAAAGACAAAGATTATGAAAATTGCCAAGGAGTTAGGATATAAACCTAATTTTGCTGCCCAAAGCCTTGTTTCTAAACAAACAAAAGTAATAGGTTTGATTTGGCCGACTTTAGAACGGATTGCACCTTCTACATTGGTTACTAGAATCAATGAGGAAATTAAATCAAAATCCTATTCTATGATATTATCAATTGATTGTATTGAGGATTCGCTTGAATTGTTCAAACGGTATCAAGTAGATGGGGTTCTTGTATTTGATGAACATAATCATAGTATTTTAGATACAGTTTCTATTCCGATCGTGACGTACGGTGTTGGAAGAAACAAAAAACATACTGTGATCGATGTTAGTTATCAAATGGCTATGAAAATGTCTGTTGAGTATTTATATAATCTGGGGCATCGAAATATCGCCTATCTTGGTGATTTCTCACCTATTGATGATCGACAATTAGAAAAATACTACGGCATAAAAAAAGCGATGAATAGCCTGAACCTACCGATTACAAATGAAAATTTAGTTAACACGGCAGGACTTAATTGGTATGATGGATATTTAGCAACGAAGCGATTGTTGAACTCTCCGAACAGACCCACTGCAATTATTGGTTCAAGTTATGATATTAGCGCAGGGATTGTTCGCGCACTTCGTGAGGCAAACTTAATTATCCCGAAGGATATTTCCGTTATGAGCTACGATAATATCTCACAAATGGGAAATCTGGAAATTCCATTAACGAGTATCGGGGTCCCGGTGGATGAAATTGCTTGTAATATGGTTGAAACTCTAATAACTCAAATAAAAACGAAGGATACAACACCTATTCTTAAACAATTAAAACCGAAAATAAATGAACGGGTCTCGTGTGCCCAGGCTGGTATACTACTGTAAGATGGCTAGGTTTATTGTCTAGCCATTGTTTATTTATACAACAAGGAGATAATCATGATTGTTCTGTATAGTCTATTATTTTTGTTTTACTTTGTAAGTTTAATAGTTGATTCTCTATGGCTTACGACAGGGATGGGAATTCTAGCCATTCTTTCGTGGCTTTTTTCAATTAAAGGATCTTCTCTATTATTCAGGGTTATTAGTATTCTTTTTGTAGTAATTGGTGTTCTAGTATTTTTCCTTGAAGGTAGGGAGATTGCAGAGTTACCGTTGTATGCTACTTCCATGGTTCCCTTATTAGCTATCTTTTATGTCCTTCCTTTTATCAACTCGATTATTATCGTGGGACGATACGATCAGCAGGTTAGTAAACTTTTAAAAGTCCGGATTCATAATATGGGGCAGTTATTTGGTCGAACATCGATGGTTACATTTTTATTGGGAGGTTTTCTTAACCTTGCAACCTTACCACTCGTTAAGGCAGTTATACAGAGAAATATTTCTCATATCGCAGAAAATCTTCAAAATAAATTTATTTCACGTGCAATGCTAAGGGGATATGTTTTTAGTATTATCATTTCGCCTATGGAGTTGCTAGTTATTTTAACCGTGGAATCGACCCATCTTCCATACTTAACGGTCTTACCATGGTTATTACTTTTTACTTTTATTTTAATATTATTAAATTGGCTGATAGGTTATATGTCCTTTAAAAAATTTGAACTTACAGAAGAAGGTCAAGAGATCGAGGATGAGGCCGCAAAAAAACAAATGAAATTAAAGGTCATATCTCTTGTTTTCTACCTTGCCTTGTTTATGGTTGCAATTTTAAGTGTGAATCGCATTTTGAGTATGGGGTTTCTACAAACGATTGCAATAGTAATAGTTCCTTTCTCATTTTTATGGGCCATTTCGATTAAACGTTTAAAGTCCTATCTAACATTTGCAATTCCGTTATGGAAAAAGCGTACGATTGGTTTAAAAGATAATTTGGTACTTTTTTTAGGTGTTGGTTTTTTCACAGGAAATTTAGGTGATTCGGGCTTTATTGATTACTTACAGGAGCCTTTTACACATTTAAGCCAGTATCCAGTATTCTTGTTTCTGTTCATTCAAGTGTTATTTCTTGGGCTTGCTTTAACTGGGTTTCATCCGCTAGTGACATTGACTATTCTTATCGCAATTGTTGAACCTGTTTTACAGATGGTTAACCCGTTAAGTTTGAGTTTAGTCATGATTACTTCTGCATTATCGACCACGATTGCTGGTCCTTTTAATGTGTCTGTTTCGATTACCGGAGATTTATTGCATGTTAATTCTTATAAGGTCTCTCTTTGGAATTTAGGATTTGCCTTTCTGTTTAGTGGTGTCGGGACAATCATGGCGCTTTGCTTGTTGTAATATTTACGAAATCAAAAAAGTGTCTCAGTGAGACACTTTTTTGAGGCTCTATAGTTTTACAGGTCTTCCTTCTTTTGCTGATTGGTAAATAGCCATTATTAATTCAAGTGGTTTTCTAGCCTCTTCACCAGTCACTAATGGTTTACGATTTTCCACTATCGCTTGTACGATGTCTGTGTATTGTTTAACAAAAGATTTGTTTGTTTTTACAATATTAGATGACACGTCATTTTCTATATTGTTTTGTTTATTCCCGTATTCCAAACCACTCTTGAATTTCCACTCTTTAATATGGTCATTCTCGATGATGACACTTCCGTTTGTACCGAAAATATCAAGTGTTGTTGAAAAACCAGGATAGGCAGTTGTATTCCCTTCAATTAGCCCAAGTGCACCTGATTTGAATTTAACCGTTGCAACACCGATATCTTCCACCTCAATTCGCTCATGAGCACGTGTAGCTGTATAGGCATAAACCTCATCAACTGGACCCATTAGATAAAGAAGCAGATCAATATAATGGATTGACTGATTGATTAATGCGCCGCCACCGTCCAACTCCCACGTTCCACGCCATGCACCGCTATCATAATATTCCTGAGATCGATAGATGGTTGTACGAGCCGCTCCAAAATTTAATTGCCCAAACTCGCCTTCGTTTAATACTTTTTTAACATCTTGAACAGCTTCATCAAAACGATGTTGGAAAATACAACTTAATGTAACATTTGCATCTTTACATGCTTCAATGAGTTGATTTGTCTTTTCTATTGTAGTATCAATTGGTTTCTCTACAACGACATGCTTACCCGCTTTTGCAGCATCAATTCCCAGTTGAGCGTGAGTACCACTTGGTGTAACGATGACAACCATATCGATTCCTGCATTTGTTAAGAATTCCTGGTAGTCAGTGTAGGCATTTAAATTGTATGTATCTGCTAATTTTTGAACCGTTTCTTTATTGCGCGAGTATACGGCAACAAGTTCAGCGTTGTTTACTTCTTGAATGCTTTTAATATGTGTATTCGCAATGCTACCGGATCCGACTACTCCAACTTTTATGGTTTTTGACATGATAATTCCCCCATCTCTGTAAACGCTATCATCTTTATTATAAAAGTACTTTTTCTTTTTTACCAATTAAAAAAGGACGAACTGGTGCTGTTCGTCCGATTATCGTTTCGTTTTCTTACTTGATGTTGGTTTTCTTTTTTGAGGAGCTGGGGTTTTCTTTTCCTGCGCGTCTACAATTTCTCCCTTGTAAAAATCCTTTTTGGTGAACGAAATTCCTAGCTCATGCCCCATCTTTTTTAAGAAGCTTTCTTCACGAGCATTTACGATTGAAATGACAATACCCTTTTTCCCCATTCGTCCTGTACGTCCCGAGCGGTGGACATATTGACTGGTTGTTTTCGGGAAGTCAAAGTGAATGACATAGGTGACATCTTGAATATCTAGCCCCCTCGCCGCCACGTCTGTTGTTAATAATAGAGGGATTTTGCCCGCTCGGAAGTTTTTCAACGATTGTTGTCGTTCCTGTTTTTTTGCTTCACCAGCAAGAACCGCGACATCAATATGGTTATAGGTTAATTTCGCTTCAATTTCTTCTACTTTTTCGAGACTTTTTATAAAAGCAATGGCCTTGTCCGGCTCTGTGTACATTATTTTACGTAACACATCAATTTTGTCCCGCTGCTCACAAAGAAAATAAATGTGAGTGGTGTTCTCTTGATTGATCGTTTGTTGAATTCGAATGATTTCCGCATTGTTCATCAAGGATTTCGCAACTTTCTCCGTTTGCTCAGAAATGGTTGCTGAGAAAAAGAGAATTTGCCGATCCCGTAATGTCGATTTAATAATGCTTTGAATATTCGAAAGGTGTTCATTTGAAACGAGCTGGTCCGCCTCATCGACGATTACCGTCGTAACCTCATGCATTTTCATTTTTTTCATTTTGATGAGTTCCATAATACGTCCTGTCGTTCCTATCACAATTTGCGGGCGTTCCTTCAATTTCTCAACCTGCTTTTTAATGTTTGCTCCGCCAATGAAAGACGCGCTTACGATATTTGTGCCTTGCGTCCATTTTTTTACTTCATCCGATATCTGCATGACGAGCTCCCGTGATGGAGCAAGGACGACAATTTGGATTCCGTTCTTTGTTTCGTCGAGCTTTTGTATCGCTGGAAGTAAGTAAGAAAGTGTTTTTCCCGTTCCAGTCGGGGATTCGCAAATCACATCTTTCCCCTCTACTATTGCAGGGATGGCTTTTTCTTGTATGGCTGTTGGTGCTTCAAAACCTGACTCTTGCCAGTTTTTCTGTATAAAAGGTTTCATTTCTTCTAATTGAGACCATTTTGACATTGTTATGTACCTTCCTTATCAAGTTCACTTTGTTTGACTATTGTTTATTCTAACTATCTTTTGGGTAAAGTGCAAAAACAACTTGGTTCGGGGGATGGGATTGTGTTTGAGTGGATGAATTGGGGACAATTCGAACGGTTATGTTTTGGGACGATGAGCCTGGCTTTCGCCCCCAACATAACATTGTTCTATCAAATCTTTCTTGCCTCTTTTACTTTAGCAGACGGGTCTTGTGAGAATGTTCCTGTGTATTCAACAACGTCAATCTCACAGTTTGGACCGATGTTGATATTTTTCCCTCTGACCATTTTTGCAGTTGTATATTCAATTTCAATTTCATCGGCTTCTATAATTTCTGTTTTCAAGGATACTGGGTAGACCGATTTAAAAAGATTATTAAGGAAGCCAAATATGCCTTTCTTAACCTTGATGCTTTGACCACCGATTTCTTTTGCGCGGCATTCGCCAGCAATCGAGATATCGATTACATCTGCATTTAATAATCCTCCGATTGCGAAACCACCTTCTCCCTTGAATACTTCAGCCTCACAATCCTCTTCTATTGTTGCATTTCCTCTAATTTTTATTTCTTCTCCTTTTAAGCTGCCCCCGATTTTTCCTTTACCAGAGATTGTCATTTTATTCACTTTTACATTGCCACGAATGCTACCAGTACCATCTATTGTAAAACGATCAAATTCAATCGAACCTTCAATGACCCCACTTCCATTGATTTTTCCGTGTTCTCCTTTAATATTCCCAGTCACACTGCCAGTACCATTTATCGAAAAATCATTACAATCCACGTCACCTTGTACATTACCTTTTCCGTTAATTAATACTTTATTAAACGTGCCACCGCCGGATGAGCCCATTCCGTTAATCACTAAATTCCCCTTATTTTCTACGTTCACCATACTGTAACCTCCGTTTATAGTAATTTTGTTCGTAGTTCTTCAATTTCATTGGCAAATGCTAGATTCACGATAAGCTTCGTTCCTTGTTCAATAATCAAATCTGTAGTACTTGGAACAATTAAACATGTTGAAACTCCGAGTTTGCGAGCGATAATTAATTCACCATAGCTTTGCTTTTCTTTTGCAAAATAATCGTTTGAAACTTGGATCACCATTTTTGCTTCATCAAGACTGATGTCACCTGATTGGAGAAGCTTTTCTACGATGTAAACGACCAATATTCCTTCAAAATGAAACTGTTCAGGACTTTCCTTACTGTGTTCTAGGTAGAGATTAATTGTCGTTTCAGAAGCGAGACCTCTATTGACTAGTTCCTTTTTACTGAGGTTCAATTCTCCAACACTTGGTGAGAACATTTCTGCCAATTCATCGAGAGATAGGTTTTCCTTCATTTTTTGAATCTTATCAATCCGCTCGAGGATCCTTTCTTTTGGAAAAAAGGTCTCCTGTCCTGTAAAGGTGGATTTTCGGATAAACCACTCCTCAGGTATCAAGTCTTTCCGCTTCCATCTATAGAGCTGCCCATAAGAAATGCCCGTTACTTCAAGTAATTCCTTTTTCGATAATAATTCTTCACTCATTTCTAAACGGCTCCTTTCTACAAAACAGTGTAACATAACACTGTTACGTTAATCAAGAAAAAATATACAAAAAATCCCTTTTATGACGATGGACTTGTCCCTCTGACCTATTCTGGCTCATAAAAAAAGCTGAATCGCGTGATTGCGATTCAGCTTTGGTTTGTTTTTATCGTGCTAGCCAGCCACCGTCAACTGCTAGTGTGTGGCCGTTTACGTAATTAGATGCATTGCTTGCTAGGAAGACGACTGTTCCCATTAGGTCAGCAGGAGTTGCCCAGCGAGCTGCAGGAATACGTGATAAGATTTCTGCATTACGTTTTTCATCTGCACGGATTTGTGTCGTGTTGTTAGTTGCTACATATCCAGGTGCAATGGCATTTGTTTGAATTCCGTATTCAGCAAGTTCGTTTGCAAACGACTTTGTAAGTCCGTGAACAGCGTGTTTACTTGCTGTATAAGGAGGAACAAATTTTCCGCCTTGGTATGAAAGCATAGATGCAACGTTAATGATTTTTCCGCTCTTTTGCTCTACCATAACTTTTGCAGCCTCTTGGCTTAAGAAGTAAAGAGAATTTAAGTTCAGGTCGATAACAGCATCCCAGTCCTCTTCTTTATATTCTAGAATTGGAGAACGACGAATAGTACCAGCATTGTTTACTAAAATATCAACTTTTCCAAATGCTTCTACACATTCTGAAACTACTGCTTTCGCATTTTCACGTTTGGATAGATCCGTTTGGAAAAATTCGACACGGCGACCTTCTTTTTCGATTAATTCTCTAGTTTCGTCCCAGCTAGTGCCATGTGTCGTAATGAACAGGTCTGCTCCAGCTTTTGCTAAAGCAACTGCAAAGCCTTGACCTAGTCCAGTAGCACCACCCGTCACGATTGCAACCTTCCCTGTCAATGAGAAAAAGTCTAGTGAGAAATCAGACAATTGTGTTGTCATTTTAAAAGTCCTCCAATTCCTTATCGTAAGTCTTCCATTGCTACAACATCCATGTCAGTGTACGTGATGTTTTCTCCACACATGCCCCAGATGAATGTATAGTTGCTTGTTGCAGTTCCAGTATGAATAGACCAGCTTGGTGAAATTGCACACTGTTCGTTTTTCATAACAAGATGTCTTGTTTCACTTGGTTGACCCATGAAGTGGAATACACGAGTTTCCGGCTCCATATCAAAGTATAGGTAAACTTCCATTCTACGCTCATGTGTATGACATGGCATTGTGTTCCATACGCTTCCTGGAGCAAGCATAGTTAGACCCATTTGAAGTTGGTTACTTTCACATACATTTGGATGTACATATTGATAGATTTTACGTTCGTTCAGTGTTCCAGGCTCGCCTGTTTCGAATGGCTTAATTTCATTAATATCGATTTTTACAGTTGGATACTTGTGGTGTGCTGGTGCTGAATTGATATAAAACTTCGCTGGATTGTTAGGGTCCTTAGAAGTGAATAAAACTTCCTTGGTTCCTTTACCTACATATAATCCATCTTGACGGACCATGTTGTATTCTTCACCATCAAGAATGACCATTCCCTCGCCACCGATGTTAATAATTCCCAATTCACGGCGTTCTAAGAAATACTCTACTCCTAATTCTTTATTAAGCGTTATGGTTAATTCTTTGTCAGTAGGAGTTACTCCACCAAAGATCATACGGTCATTATGTGTATATGTTAACTTTACTTGTCCAGGCTCGAAAATGGTTTCCACCAAAAATTGTTTTCTTAACTCATCAGTATTAAATCTTTTGATTTCCTCTGGATGATTTGCGTAACGTGTTTCCATTTTTGTTTCCATTTCATATTCCTCCTAAAAGTAATATTTATATATTTGAATATCTTATCGGACGATTTTCCCTGAGGCATTTTCAGCAAAGGCTTTAATATCCTCTTCCGAAAAGACATTGCAATCTCCATGAACAGTGTGCTTTAGTGCAGAAGCTGCAGTTCCAAAATTGACAATTTGCTGAGGATCATTTCCTTCTAAAATTCCAAAAATAATACCTGAAGCAAATGCATCCCCGCCTCCAACTCGATCTACAATTTGGTCGATGTTATGCACCCTTGATTGGTATAACTCCCCATTAACATAGAAATTCCCTTGCAATGTATTATGTGAAGCTGAAATGACTTCTCTAAAAGTAGAAAATAAGTATTTCATATTCGGATACTTTTCCGTTATCTTTTTATAATAAAAAGATAATTTCCCAGAGTGATCCAAATGTTGGTCTGCTTCTTCAATGCCTAATAAGTTAAGCGCATCCAATTCTCCACAAGAACATATATCTACATATGGTAAAAATGGTTGGATTCCACGTGAAGCTTCTTCAAGAGTCCATAATTTTGCACGATAATTGAAATCAAAGCTAGTTTTGACTCCTAATTCTTTTGCAACTTTTAAGCCTAGTAAGGTTAGCTCCTGTAAATCTGGTGATAGGGCCGGTGTGATACCTGATACATGGAAAAGCTCGGCACCTTGTAAAATTTCTTCAAAATTTATTTCATCTGATGAAAGCTGTGCAAAGCTAGAAGCTTTTCTGTCATACGTGACTTGTGCACTTCTTTCGCCTACACCGGTTTCCAAGAAATATGTACCTAGGCGCTCCCCACCTTTTAAAAGGTAATCAGTATGAATACCAAATGAATGTAAATGTCTTTCATATGCTTGACCAAGTGGATTGTTTGGTACTTTACCAACAAAATAGACATCATAGCCAAAACGTGAAAGAGACGCACTTACATTTGCTTCTGCTCCACCATAATGCATTGTCAGCTGGTCGGTTTGATAAAGACGTTCACCTAAGTTAGTTGATAAGCGAAGTAAGGGTTCACCAAATGCAACAATCTTCTTTTTCATCGCTTATTCCCCTCTTGCTTCTCTAACTTTCGCAACATACTGCGCTGCGTATTCAGTAATTTTTGCGTAATCACCAGTTTTTGCAGGGGCAACCAAATTCCCACCTACACCAACAGCTACACATCCATTATTAATCCATTGATCAATATTATCTAGACTTACGCCACCTGTCGGCATAATGTTCACCTGTGGCAATGGTGCCTTAACCGCTTTCACAAAATCCGGACCAAAAGCATTCCCTGGGAAGAGCTTAATAATGTCAGCACCGGATTCAAGTGCACGCTTCATTTCAGTAATCGTCATACAGCCTGGCATATACGGAATTTGATACAAGTTACATAGTTTAGCAGTTTCTTCATCAAAGCTTGGGCTTACAACGAATTGTGCTCCTGCTAAGATTGCAATCCGTGCAGTTGTTGCATCGAGTACTGTTCCAGCACCAATCACAACTTCACTATTTTTGTAGATGGATGCTAGTTCCTTAATAACCTCGTCAGCACCGTCAACTGTAAAGGTCACCTCGATTCCGATGATTCCACCCTCTACACAGCTTTCTGAGATTTTAACTGCTTCTTCTTTTGTGTCTGCTCGAACAACTGCGACAACGCCGCAATCTGCGATTTTTGAGAGTACATTTATTTTTTTCATAGTTGCCTCCAAAATCCCTTAGACTATTTCCTATTTGGAAATTTATTTTATTATATGGAAACTTACAAGGTAATTATATATAATAGTGAAAGGGATTTCAACCAATAGATTGAATCTTTTTAGAAATTAAACAAAAGTGAGTGATTACCTTGACAGCCGAAAAGAAGCAACCATATGGTACCGTGTTGTTAAAAGCGGATAATATACTAAAATACCTGTCTTCTGTCGATAAACCACAAAGTCTCCAACAAATAGCAAAAGAAACTGAATTAACAAGTTCTACCGCTTTAAAAGTCTTAGATACACTCCAATTAATTGGATATGTACAAAAGGACGAAGAAACGAAAAAGTTTCGTCTTGGGATGGCCATCATCAAATACGCTAACAGGGCACTAAATCAAAACGAAATCAAAGACATCGCACAGCCTTATTTAGAAGAACTTAGAAATCAAACAACAGAGACCGTGCACCTCGGTATTCTCGAACGCTCTAGCATCGTCTATATAACAAAACTCGAGAGTTTCAACCCGGTCTCTTTATACTCACGTGTCGGTAAAGCAATCCCACTCTATTGTTCGGCAATGGGAAAATCAATCTTAGCTGACCAACCCGACCATCTAATAGAAGAGTATTTAAACAACCATACTTTAGAAAAGAAAACCCAAAATACGATTACAACGAAAGAAGACTTTATGAAGGAAATCAATGAAATACGCAAAAGAGGATACTCCTTTGATAATGAAGAACATGAGGCAGATATCTTTTGTGTCGGGGCTAGTATTACAGTTGATGGAAAAAACCATGGCGCCTTTAGCGTCAGTGTTCCAAAATACCGAATCACCGATGAATTTATCGGTCAAATCATCCAAAATGTCCTTGCCTGTAAACAAGGAATCGAAAGCGAACTACTCTAGGGGACATGGAACCTGTCACTCCGTCCCCGAAAACATTTAAAAATAAAAACTATCAAAAAACTTGTTGACCTTCTATCCACTCTTCTGATAATATACCAGTATATTAAAAATCGATGAAGAGAAAGAGTACGATTGGAATCCTGTTCCCCAGAGAGTCGACAGTTGCTGAAAGTCGATGTTCAGAGCCATCCGAAAATCATCTCTGAGATGCAAAGCTGAAACAAGTAAGCTTTGACGGGTAGTCCGCCGTTACGAAGGAACACGTATGATTGTACGTTAGTGAGTGTCGTAGTCTATTTTCTTTGAGACTACGGAATCAGGGTGGTATCGCGAGTTAACCTCGTCCCTATTTTTAGGGGCGAGGTTTTTTGTTTTTTCTGGGACAGTGGACCTGTCCCTCTGTCCCTATTTTAGAATAATTTTTAAGGAGATGATTTTGGTGAAGAGGTTAGATACTTTGTTTATTGGGTTTATGTTATTTTCGATGTTTTTTGGGGCTGGTAATCTGATTTTCCCACCTTTTTTAGGTGCAGGTGCTGGCACTAATTTTTGGACGGGTATGCTTGGCTTTATTGTAACGGGCGTAGGCTTGCCGGTGGTTGTTATCTTTGCGGTTTCACTTGTAAAAGGTGGCGCACAGGCAATGGGCGATCGTGTTCATCCTGTTTTTAGCACAACCTTTATGGTTGCCGTTTACCTCTGTATTGGACCTTTTCTTGCTATTCCAAGAAATGCGAACGTTGCGTTTGAAATGGGCATCACTCCATTTTTACCTGATTCTACAAATGCAGCCCTTGTTCTCTTACTTTTTTCAGTTCTTTTCTTTGGACTTGTCTATTTTATCAGCTTAAATCCTAGTAAAATGGAAAAATATATGGGGCGCCTAATTGCTCCAACCTTATTAATTGCTATTATTACGTTAATCATTGTTGGATTATTTAAAATCGAAACACCGTTCCTAAGTCCTACAGAAGGCTATCTAACTGGTGCATTCTTTACTGGTTTCCTAGAAGGCTATAATACGATGGATGCTCTTGCTTCATTGGCGTTCGGAATTGTTATCTTAAACTCGATTCAAAAAAAGGGAATCGAAAATCGGTCACAGTTAACAAAATATACCTTTAAAGCTGGGGTCATTGCAGGTATCCTCCTTTCGGCTATTTATGTTGGAATTGGATTAATTGGTGCAAAAATGGCTGGCCAAGGAACATTTGATGATGGTACAGATATCTTATCTTCTGCAGCGACTCTATTATTTGGACCAGGTGGAACTGTACTGCTTGGCTTAATTTTCACATTAGCGTGTTTCACAACTGTTGTTGGATTAACGACTGCTTGTGGACAGTATTTTTCAAACTTACTTCCAAAGGCAACCTATAAATCAGTTGTACTACTTGTAACATTAGTTGGGTTTACCCTATCAAACCTAGGATTAGCACAGATTTTAAAAGTCTCTGTACCTTTCCTAGTAATGACTTATCCACTATTAATTGTGTTAGTTGTATTAACCTTCTTTAGTCGCTATTTTAAAAATACGAAAGCCGTATATGGCTCTGCGATGTTATTTACAGGCGTGTTTGCACTCATCAGTGGATTAAATGCATTTGGCCTTGATCTTGGACCAATTCAAGATATGAAAAATATGCTGCCCTTAGCCTCTGCTGGCTTAGAGTGGATTGTTCCAGCCCTAGTGGGAACAGCATTAGGGCTTGTGATGAGCCAATTCAGTAAAAACGCAGAATTTGTCGAAGATGCAAAAATAAAAACATTTTAATGATTGATTTTAAGAGGGTACTTATGGTACCCTTTTAAAAGTTATAATTTGTTTGTTTTCTAAACAAATAAAATATTTATTATTCCATTTTTAGGATAAGTTCTATCAACAAACACAAAATAACAAAAATGGAACCGCTTATTTTTATCTTAGGAGGTAGCAGCATGAGAATGATAGCCCAATTTCTATTTATTTTAGTAACCGCTTTATTACTTGTGGGGTGTAACGATGAAGCTGGTGTTAAAGAAATAAAGCTTGCCCACAACCAAACTTTAGACCACCCGGTTCATCTATCACTAGTCGAATTCGGCAGATTAGTTGAAGAAAAATCAAATAATAAAATCCAGGTGGAAATCTATCCAAATGGTCAACTAGGAAGTGAACGTGAAGTACTTGAATTAACACAATCCGGTGCTGTTGATGTAGCAAAGGTGAGCGCAAGCGCCTTAGAAGGATTTGAATCCGATTACTCCATCTTCAGTTTGCCATATGTCTTTGAGGATTACGAAGAGTTCGAGAAAAAAATGAATGATAAAACGATTACCGATCAGCTTTATTACAAAACTGAGGATATTGGTATTATTGCATTAACCTACTACAACGCAGGTTCTCGTAACTTATATACGAAGGATCGTGAAGTACGTACTGTAGAGGATGTAGCAGGATTAAAAACAAGGGTTCAACCAAGTCAAACGAGTGTAAATATGATTGAAGCGTTTGGAGGCCTCCCTACTCCGATGGCGTATGGAGAAGTTTATACGGCCTTACAATCTGGAGTTATTGATGCTGCTGAGAATAATGAAACCGCTCTAGTGGGTAATAACCATGGTGAGGTCGCTAAATATTACATGTATACAGGCCACCAAATCGTACCGGATATGCTCATTATAAATGCAAAACGATTCAACGATTTAACAGACGATGAAAAAGACATTATTCAGGAGGCGGCAAAGGAATCTACCCTTTATCACGAGACCGTTTGGGGAAAAACGATTAAAGAACAAACTGAAACCGCTAAAAATAAAATGGGCGTACAGTTCATTGAGGTTGACAAAACCTCCTTTATAAATGCTGTTCAGCCACTCCATGAGGCTTATGCAAAAGATGAAAAAACAAAAGATATTTACCAATTAATGAAGGGGAATTCGTCTAATGAATAAGGTTAAACAAGTTCTCGACAAAATATTGATTGTCTTCTCAAGTTTATTACTTGTTTCTATGGTTGTGATGTCAACCTGGCAAGTGTTATCACGGTATGTGTTTAACATCTCTTCTCCTGGAACGGAGGAGTTAACTAGATATATGTTAATTTGGTTTGGACTTATGTCAGCTGCCTATGTATTCGGCGCAAAAAAGCATATTGGGATCCTTTTTATTAGAGAAAAATTCAGCCCAAAGGTTCAGCTTCAAATTGAATTTATTACTGATATTATTATTCTCCTAACTGCTGCGATTTTAATGGTTTACGGTGGTATACGAATTGTAATGCTAACTTCCGCTCAAACAGCGGCAGCTACTGGTCTTTCTATGGGAGTTGTTTATTCGGCTATTCTTGTTAGTGGAATATGCATCATCATCTATCAAATTCATAGTTTGACGTCTTATAAAGAACGAAAAAGAGAGGTGATTCTATAATGGAAACTATTGCTGGAATCATCCTATTTGTCACCTTCTTCTTTCTATTATTGTTTGGGGCACCGATTGCGATCGCGATCATCTTAAGTTCTGTTTTTACCTTTCTGTTCGTGTTGCCGTTTGATGTAGCTATTTTAACATCCGCTCAAAGAATGGTAACGGGTATTGATAATTTTACAATGTTGGCGATTCCTTTATTTGTTCTTTCAGGGATTATCATGAATAATGGTGGAATTGCTTTCCGGCTTGTGAATTTTGCGAAGGTCTTGGTTGGAAAACTCCCAGGTTCATTGGCGCATACGAATGCTGTTGGAAATATGCTGTTTGGTTCAATATCTGGCTCAAGTGTTGCCTCTGCTGCGGCGATGGGACGAATCATGACGCCTATGCAAACGAATCAAGGCTACAAACTAACCTATTCAGCAGCGGTTAACATTGCTTCTGCGCCTACAGGACTAATCATCCCGCCAAGTTCAGTACTGATTGTGTACTCCTTGGTGAGTGGAGGTACTTCTGTTGCTGCACTCTTTATGGCCGGATATATACCGGGGATTTTATGGGGCTTAGCGGTAATGGTTGTTGCCTATTTTATGGCGAAAAAAGAAAACTACCCTGTTTCGCCTTTACCGAGTGCAAAAGATATTTTCTATATTATCGTTAGTGCAATCCCGAGTTTATTATTAATTGTTATTGTTATTGGCGGTATTGTTGCTGGTATTTTTACAGCTACAGAAGGTGCTGCTGTTGCAGTTATATATTCGGTTATTCTTTCGATTATTTATAAAAACTTTAAGCTGAAGGATTTGCCAGCCATTTTTATCGAAACGATCGAAATTACTGGAATGATTCTCTTCTTGATCACGGCTTCTGCTCTGTTTTCACTTGTGATGTCGTATATGAAATTACCGGAGGCAATCAGTAGTGCCCTATTATCGATCACCGATAATCAATACGGGATTATTCTCATTATCATTTTCATCTTATTACTAGTCGGTACCTTTATGGATATCACACCGGCTGTACTAATTTTCACGCCAATCTTCTTACCTGTCGCGCAAAGCTTCGGTATGGATCCAATTCATTTCGGAATGCTTATCTGCTTCGGATTATGTATTGGAAATATGACACCGCCTGTGGGTAGTGCTCTATTTGTTGGATGTAGTGTTGCGAAGGTTAAAATTGAAGAAGTGGTACCAACGTTATTACCATATTTCGGGGTCGTTATTCTCGTGCTATTGCTCGTAGCATTTGTCCCTCAAATCTCGTTGTTCTTACCACAATTATTTGGATTGTAAATTGAAAAGCGTAAAGCGCGACTGGCTTGTACCTTGATCCGTTTACGCCTAAAGCCAAGCATAGTTAAAAGGATAGATACCGGATTTCGGTACCTATCCTTTTCTTATTTTAGTCAGTCTTGATATCTAAAAGCTTTTGGCGTAATTCAGTTTCCATTGAAGCAAGCTCAAGTTCGGCTTGGCGACGCTTGTTACGACCTTCCTCCTGAATACGTAATGTTTCTTCTAATGTAGAAATGAGGTTTTCTTTCGTTTTCTTCAATGTTTCTACATCGACTAAACCACGCTCATTTTCTCTTGCCGTTTCAAGCGTATTGCTTTTTAGCATTTCAGCATTTTTCAATAAAAGTTCATTAGTAGTTTTGGAAACTTGTTTTTGTGCTTCTACTGCATGACGCTGTCTAATTAAGGTTAGCGCAATGGCGACTTGGTTTTTCCATAATGGAATTGCCGTCATGATGGATGATTGAATTTTTTCCACAAGCGCTTGGTTTGTGTTTTGGATCAAACGGATCTGTGGTGCGCTTTGAATTGTAATTTCCCTACTTAACTTCAGGTCATGTACACGTTTTTCAAGGCGGTCCGCAAATTGAACCATGTCATTTACTTCTTGCACCTTCATTTGGTCATTAGAAGCTTCTGCTTGTTTCTTTAATTCTGGGATAACCTTTCGATGCATTTCCTCAAGCTTTAATTCGCCCGCTGCAATGTAGACGTTTAATGCATCAAAATAGTCCTTATTGTTATCATAAAGCTTTTCAAGGATCGCAATGTCTGATAAAAGGACATTCTTACTTCTATCAAGCTTCACACTAATTCGGTCAATTTGTGCTCCTGTTTTTTGGTATTTTGAAAGTACCTCTTGAACGGAATTCGAAATCTTACCAAACATCCGTGCAATAACTGAGCGTTTTTCTGGATTTAACTCCTCAGGCTTCATCTCATCAAGACGTTTCATGAGGTCTGAAATGATTTGACCAACTTCACCTACATCATTTTTTTGAACATGCTCAAGCATTGTATTTGAAAATGAAAGGAGCTTGTTTTGAGCAGGTGTTCCGTATGAAATCATCGCTTGATGATTGGTTGGGTCAATTTGTTTCGCTAGCTGAAGTGCTTTTTCCTTATTTTCTTCGGGTAACACATCCACTAAACGTACAGGCTTCTTTTCTTCTTGTGTTAAGATAATGGGATTTTCCTGTTCTTCTTTTTTCTCATCAAATGGATTTGCAAGTAATTCATCCATTAAATTCCCAGGTTCTTTATACTTTGGAGAAAACTGTTCACTCATACTCATTTACCTCCTATTTTGATCAATGAAATGAGAATCATTTGCTTGTTTATTCGAATTTTTTGCCACATCAATTTCGAAGTGCAAATCATCTATATCATTTGAGAGCATTTTGTGTAAATCCTTTTCAATCGTTTCCGTCAATTCTTCGAGCACTCTTCGTGTTTCGTGCAGTGACCGCTCAAGCTCACTATTTTTCTTCGGTTGGGATGAAAGAAAAGCATACTTCTCTGTTAATTCCACAACTGAATCCAAATGTGAAAAATAAAAGCGTTCTGCTAGATAGAAGCGTCTCGGTTCGCTCTTCGATAACCGGTAGATTTTCTTTGTAACCCGATGCAAATCTACTCTTTGCTTCAATGACGGGATGTGACGAACGGTAAAAAGCGATTTATTTAGTCTAGCAAGTTTTTTCTTTGCTTCTTTTAAATTTCTCTCAATATATTGATATTCCTTCCTCGTTAACCGATGTTTTCGTAAAAAGGCTTGTTTCATTATGACAGACGTTCCAAAATAGGCAATTCCGCCACCTAATAAGGCATACCCAGACGAAAGTAGGAAGGTTTGGTCAAACGCAAACATACTTACTAACCAGACAGTAACCGTTGTCGGCACTGAAATGAACGATTTAACAATAAAAGCAAGCAATTGATTCATACAATCGACTCCTAACATTCTGTCTTACTATTATATACGAACCAACTCAAACGTTGGTTTCAAAAACTTTTGAGGGAAAATCTGGTGTGATCATATAGTTTTAGTTTTGCGAAATTTGTGGATGAAGGACTTTACTGCGGTTTGCACGCCCTGTTCGCGTCTTCATAACCTCGATGAAGGACTTTACTACGGTGCTTGCGCTGCGTTCGGGACTTCATCAGCTCAATGAAGGACTTTACTACGGTACTAGCACTACGTTCGGGTCTTCATAACCGCGATGAAGAACTTTGCTACGGTACTAGCACTACGTTCGGGACTTCATCTTCTCTATGAAGGACTTTACTACGATACTAGCACTCCGTTCGGGTCTTCATCAGCTCGATGAAGGGCTTTAATCCGGTGCTAGCGCTGTGTTCGGGTCTTCATCTTCTCTATGAAGAGGATTCACACGCCAACAATCCAGTGTTTTCCCCTTCATC
>NZ_NSEA01000007.1:56869-71936 GCF_002734285.1 Fredinandcohnia onubensis
TTAATGAAGGGGATTTCCACGCAAACAATCCAACGTTTTCCCCTTCATCAGCTCTATGAAGAGGATTTCCACGCAAACAATCCAACGTTTTCCCCTTCATCACCTCTATGAGGAGGATTTCCACGACACATGCACTCCCTTTTCCCCTTCATCGCCTCCATGAAGAGGATTCCCACGCAATTTATCCAAAGTTTTCCCTTTCATCGCCTTAATGAAGAGGATTTCTACGACACTCGCGCATCTTTTTCCTCTTCATCAATTTGTTCTTCCTCAAGCTAACTATACTATAAGATATGTATTCGAACTATGGACCTAGAAATTACAAGAATCTAAGACTTGAGACGTATTTTTATGGTTCTCAAAAATGTATTTGGGTCTTTTTCCTTTACTAGCCTAATTATGGTCATTTTTTCAAAATTATAGTAAATAATCTGGAAATTTTACATAGCATGTAGTATAGTACATTATATCACTAATGCACTAAGGTACATAATCACCTAAGGAGGTGTTTATATGAAGTTTAAACAGGATGGCACGAAGCCAATCTATGTGCAAATTTCAGAATGGATTGAAACAGAAATCTTAAGTGGAGCGATACCAGAGGATCACAAGGTGTTTTCTCAGTATCAGCTTGCAGAAATGTTCAATATTAATCCTGCTACTGCTGCAAAGGGACTCAACCTCCTTGCAGATGAAAACATTCTATATAAAAAGCGAGGCTTAGGCATGTTTGTAACACCGAACGCCAAACAATTTATTTTAGAGAAAAGGAAAAGTCAAACAATGAAAAATCTCATTTTCGAACTTGTAATGGAGTCGGAGCGATTAGGGGTCAATGAAGAAGAATTAGTCAATTTGATTAAGGCTGAAAAAGAACGGCAGAGGGGGAATCGTGATGAACGCAATTGAGTTTCAAAATGTATCTAAACTCTACGGAGGCTTTAAAGCATTTGATAATCTGGCTTTTACAATTGAGCCAAATACAATAACGGGGGTTATTGGTAGAAATGGAGCAGGAAAAACAACTCTTTTAAAAACGATCGCTGGTTTTTACCCAGTTTCTTCAGGAGAGGTTCGTGTTTTTTCGGAGGACCCGTTTAATAATTTAAAGATATCTTCCAATCTTATTTTTATTGATGATAATATGGCCTTCCCTCCTTGGCTGAATCTTACCGAACTATTAGATGCAAGTGCAAAGTTCTACCCTAATTGGGACGGTGAGTTGGCAAAACGGCTATTCGATTATTTCGATTTCAATCCAAAGCAGCTTCACCATCATCTTTCAAAAGGTATGAAAAGTACATTTAATATGATCATCGGTCTCTCGTCCCGCTGCCCAATTACAATCTTTGATGAACCTACAACAGGAATGGATGCGGCCATACGAAAGGATTTTTACAAGGCGTTATTAAAAGATTACATCGCATACCCTAGAACAATCCTCTTTTCTAGCCACCTGCTAAACGAGATTGATAGTATTTTGGAAAATGTTCTTCTCATACGGAACGGAAGTGTTGCGCTCCATGAATCAATTGATGATTTGAAGGAGTTTGCAGTTGGACTACGCGGAAAATCAACCGTCATTGAAAAAGTAACAAAAGGTATGGAGGTCATTTATGTAGAGGATTTCGGGAATGATTACACGTATTCCGTTGTAAAGGATGTTTACCCAGAAGCAACATGGCTGGAAGCGAAGAAACTCGGAATTGAGCTTACTCCGGTTGCAACTGAAGACCTTTGTGTATATCTCACCTCAAAGAATAAAGGGGGTATAAATGATGTATTTAACTAATGCTAGTTTACTTGATATCGTAAAAAAGCAGCTATTTTTTAAGGTAAAGGCTTATTATGGTACGTTTACAAGCCTTGCAACTGTCCAGGCGATTGCGCTTTTGTTTTCTTTTAATGGAGTTGGACAAATGGGGCTTGGTGGGAATGTATCGATATCCAGTTACTCCGGGAGCATGATTTTTGTTTTTACTGCCTTTTGGGCTGTTATTACTGCAATCACTCTATCCACAAAACCCTATTATTATATCGATTTTTCATTTGTAACAAACAGAATGAGTAGTCATCTTTCAACTATTGGAATGTTGGTCATTTATTCATTTATTGCCAGTATCACTTCCACTTTTGCTGGGATTCTTTTACGGGTAATCTTGTATTTCAATGGAAGCAATAAGATTATTGCGAACCATTTTTTCCTCCCATTCTCTGATATGCTAGTTGGCATATATATCGGTACATTATATCTGCTTTTGTTTGCAACACTTGGTTATCTCATCGGGATGTTTACGCAACTAAACAAACTTTTTGCCTTTGCGATTCCTGCCCTTGTAATTAGTTGGGCTATTTATGAAATACGATCATTTGACACGTTTACAGGGTTTACGTTTTTTGCACATGAGTCTTCTATCTTTGTATTTACACTCAAGATTGTTGTTACAGTCGCAGTTATGATGTGGATTGTAATAGCTGCAACGAATCGATTGGAGGTTCGAAAATAATGTCAGCAATCGGTACATTGATACTTCCTATCATTATTTTATTTATCCTTGCGATTATATTAATATCTGTATTTTTTGGTAAAAAGTTCAAAGGTGTAAAGAGTACAAAAATTTTACTAGGAACATATTTAATCATGTTAACAGCGTCTGTGATTGTTTATTATTGTATCCCTTCATCCAGCTTTGAAACAGCTGAAAATAGTACTCAAGATTTGACATATGAGCAAATAAATCAAGCGATTCAACAAGGTGAAATTGAAAATTTTGAAGCCATAAGAGAAAAAGAAAAATGGGAAATTCCATTTGATCAAGACGAACTTAATATTAAACCACTAGACAATCTAAACATGCAGACCGTTTTTGACCGTAACGAAAATGACGATAACATTATTGAAGTAATCTATTATGTAGCAAATACAAATTTCAACAGTTACGATTTTTATGAAGAAATTCCATCACCCACCGTTTCGATTGAAAATAACCATTTGCTAGTCATTTCTCCAATGGATTATTCGATTAAACTAAATAGCTTTCATAATGATTTTGTAATCTCGCAGTTTAAAGGTGGCGGCATTATGGATGAATTTGATAATAGGTTCAGCGATGATAAGCCACTAAATTATGATTTTCTTTTAATCAGAGTTCCGAAGAACCTCGAGTTAACAGGGAGCGAATTTGTTAACTTTCTCGGAGAATAAGTCCACAAAAAAGGAAGGGCTCTCCCTTCCTTTTTGTCAGGCATATTTTTGTTTACTCGGATCGTTCAATACGGTTGAATAGCTATAAAGCAGATTTTCAAAAATTACATCCCATTTTTGGGATAGTGCATATTTTCTTCCTTCCAAGCCCATTCGATTTCGCACCCTGTCATTTTCTAACAGTTGTTGAATGGTATTCATCATTTCAGTGGATTGACTAGGTTCACACAAATAACCTGTAATTCCTTCTTGAACAATATTCCTGACGCCTCCTGCATTCACCCCAACAACTGGTGTACCACTTGCCAGTGCTTCAAGTACGACATTTCCAAAGGTTTCAGAAGAAGACGGGAAGATAAACAAATCCGATGCAGCATACACCTCTGCCAATTCCTCACCCTTTAAAAAGCCTGTAAAAGTCATATTTGATGGCGCTACATCCTCCATTTTGCTGCGCGAAGGTCCATCGCCAACGATTACCCATTGAATCTGTTCGCTCCACTCTTTCGGTATAGACTTAGCCATTTCAACTAACAAATCTACATTTTTTTCCGGCGCTAATCTCCCCACATAAGTTAACATAAACTTTTTGGAAACCTGATATCTTTCTTGAACAATATTCTTATTATAGTAAGGATTGAATAATTCGCAATCAACCCCATGAGTCCATATTTCTATATCTGAAAACCCTTTGTCTTCAAGCTGATTTTTTGTCACAAGTGATGGAACATACAGCTTTTGAAATGGCCGATGAAACCATTTCATATAAGACCATAACGGATTGGATAAAAATTGCAAATCATAATATTGTAGGTAATAATCAAAATCTGTATGATAGGAGCCTACTAGCGGAATATTTAACTTCTTTGCATAATAACTTCCACACCAGCCAATATTGAAAGGTGTCGCTACATGTATGATATCGGGTGCAAATCGTTCTAACTCCGCACGAATTTTGTGCATATTTGGAAATGCAAGTCTGCACTCTGGATACAAGAAAAAGGACAAGCTTTTAAATCGGTGGATATGGCTAGATACATATTCCTTTGAGTCAGACATTGGAGCAAATACCTTAACTTCAATATCTTGTTCATTTAAGTAATCAGTGAACCTTTTTAATGTACGTGCAACACCGTTTACCTCTGGATAATAAGTATCTGTAAATATCGCGATTTTCATAAGATCCCCCTTAAGGTAGAATTGAATCAAATGCGCCTTGGCGTATTTGCGCCCAGATTTTTTCGAGCTTGCTCGAAAAACTTCCTTTGAAAATCTGTGGCATCCGCCGGAGGCATTAACTTTATTCAGCCGGAGTTAGAATCCCGACTGAGTTAAGTTTTCTCTTTTGCATTCATACCCCACTTATAAAAGTAGGGAATTACCGCTGAATAAAGTTAATTGATTAACCAAAGAAAAGCTAATAATCCCAGCTGTGGTTCCTAGAATTCCACCGACCATTACGTCAGAAGGATAATGTAACCCTAGGAAGATTCTTGACATCCCAACACAAATTCCGATTGGGAGAAGGACGATTGAAAGAGTTGGTATATATAAAATAAATGGAATAATAACTGAAAAAATAGCCGTTGTATGTCCAGAAGGAAAAGAGTGATCTGTTAATGCTTTTATAGGAAATTTTGATTTTTCCAAGATTAAATAGGGTCTTTTCCTAGGGTACAGTTTCTTTATGACCTGAACGGGTATATGACTAATGGCTAGGGAAAGTGCACTAGCCGTCGCCGTTAACCTTGACTGATTTGTTGTTAAAAAAGCTAATGCAAGACAAGTTACTATTGTAAAAGTAGCACCGCCTAGAAATGTGATTCTAGTAAAGAAAAAATGGAGCAGTTTTTTATCATAATGTTGGTTTACCTTTTGAAAAATTCGGCAATCCGCATTATAGATAGAAAGAAAAAGCTTCATGATTCAAATCTCCCCTTAGTTTTACAGCCTTTTTGTTAACGTATTGACCACTTTGGGTCTGCCAACCGAGACATATAACAGTGGATATTTCTGTACCTCTTCTAGTGAGTAGCAATTTCTTCCGTCAATCACTTTCGGTTCATTCATATATAAGCTGTATAGGTGTAAGGGATATTGTTTAATTTGCTCCCATTCTGTAGTAATGATTGCTAGGTCGGCCCCTTGAATTGCTCTTGAAATGTCATCCGTGTAGTCGATGGCATTTCCAAACATTTCTTTCGCATTTTTAATTGCGACAGGGTCATACGCCATGACACTAGCACCATTCATCAGTAATTCTTTTATAATTGTGAGTGAGGCTGCTTCCCGAATGTCATCAGTATCTGGTTTGAAAGAAAGACCTAAAACAGCAATTCTACTTCCCTTTACTGATTTCAAAATCTCTTTTGCCTTCGCAACAGGAAATGACTTTTGACGGTTGTTTACTCCAATAACAGCTTCGAGTAATTCAAAATGATGTCCCAAACTTCCTGAGGTATGCATTAGTGCTCTTGTATCTTTTGGAAAACAGGAACCTCCATAGCCAAGCCCCGCTTTTAAGAAATAAGATCCAATCCGTTGGTCCTTCCCAATTCCGTACGTCACATCATCAATATTTGCGCCTACCTTCTCACACATTCTAGCAATCTCATTTATGAAACTTATTTTTGTTGCAAGAAAGGCATTTGATGCATATTTAATCATTTCTGCACTGTTTATATCTGTTTTAACGATTGGTATTTTTAGAGGGAGATAGATTCTTTCGAGTACTGTTGCAACCTCATCGTTATCTGCTCCAATCACAATACGATCTCCATAGAAAAAATCAAAAACAGCGGATCCTTCACGAAGGAATTCTGGATTCGAAACGATCTCTACCTTAAGATTTGGAAGCTTTTTAGAATCAATGATTCGTTTCATTTTTTCATTTGTTCCCACAGGAACGGTGCTTTTTGTGCATATGATTACATCTTTCTCAATATGAACTGCGATTGTTTCCATAACATCATAGACATAAGTAAGATTTGCAGTACCATCCTCATTTTGTGGAGTACCGACTGCGATAAAAATAAGATCAGCCTGGGTGTAGGCGTAACGAGGATTTGTCGTAAAATAAAGCCTCCCTTCTATCAGGTTTTTCTGTAGAAGTGGCTCTAATTCTGGTTCATAGATGGGAGAATACCCTTCTTGCAGCTTTGCTATTTTGTCAGCTTGGATATCTATGCAAATGACTTCATGCCCAATTTCAGCTAAACAAACACTTGTAACTAGCCCCACATACCCTGCACCTGCAACCGTAATCTTCATCTAACCCCTCCATTAGCCTTTTACTTCATCTTATCGAAAAGTTGCGATTATTTAATTTAGCCAGGGTTAAGAAATTGTAAAGGTTTGGTGTAGGATCTAGGTATGAAAAAAAGGAAGGGGGAGCCCCCTTCCTTTTTGTTAACCAACCCTCTTTTCCCCCGCAAAGCGAGTACGTTGAATGTGAATGAGTCTTGCTGATAACCCGACACCGGCTGCAAGTAAGCCAAATGTCAAGCCAAGCCAGTAACCGGCAGCTCCTAAATCCGTGAAATGAGCGAGCCCCCAGCCAGCAGGTAAGCAGATGAGCCAATAGGCGATCAACGTCATTACGAATGCAATATTGACATCCTTGTATCCCCTAAGCGCAGCCTGTGCAGTTGCTTGAATGGCATCGGATACCTGGAAGAATAAAGCGTAAATTAGGAATTGAGCTGTTAATGTGATGACCGCTGTCTCTGTAGAATAAAGTCCCGCCACTTCAAAGCGGAAGACAATCACAAAGAGCCCAGTTATAAGCGCAATGATCATTGAAAGAGCGATCCCAAGCCAACTATAAATTTTCGCATCTTTAAAACGCTTCGCACCTACCTCAAATCCAACCAGAACGGTTAACGCCATTGAAATACTCACGGGAATCATATAGAGGAACGAAACAATATTCAGTGCAGATTGATAGGCTGCAACGGTTGTTACTGAAAATTTACTAATTAAAATCGTTACAACGGCAAACATACTTGTTTCAAAAAAAGTGGATAACCCCATCGGGATACCAATTTTTAAAATCTCCTTACTTTCTTTTATTGTAAAACCGCTAAGTCCCACAAATACTTTATAGGAAGAAAATGGGTCCTTTGTAATGACGATAAAAGCTGTTATCCCAACAATCACCCAATACGTAATGGAAGTCGCTAAACCAGCTCCCCCACCACCCAGTGCTGGAAAGCCCCAAGCACCAAAGATTAACACATAATTTAAGAATAGATTAATAGGTACAGATACCAATAAAACAAACATAACGACTCTTGTAATCCCTAATGCATAGATAAATGACCGCAGTACATTAAAGATGAACAACGGAATGATTCCAAAGCTCAATCCAACTAAGTAGTCATGTGCCGTCTGATGAACACTTTCTTGCAAATTCATTATAGATAACAATGGATTTAAAAAGAGAACCCCTGCAAGAATAACCACAAATCCAATAATGAAGCTTAAATAGATCCCACTTGAAACAACTGTCGATACTTCATTACTTTTCTTTTCACCAAATTTTTGCGCAGCAATAGGTGAGACTGCAAGCAAAATGGCACTTATCCCTGTAAAAATCGGATTCCAAATGGATGAACCGATCGCAACCCCGGCCAGATCAGAAGAATTAAATCTACCAGTCATAATTGTATTAAAAAATACCATGGAAAACATACTTAACTGTGTGATTAAAATGGGAATCAGCATAATAAAAATCAATTTTATTTTTTCTCGAATGGTGTTTGTTTCGTACATGATTTTTCTCCTTCAGCAAAATCGAACACATAACCATAATTATATTCCATCTCACATTGAAATGAATACATTTTTACTTTGTCTTTACATTGTTTTCATATTTTAATTGCCAATTTTCTGTTATATTGTAAGTAGATTAGAAGACTTTCGTAGGATGGAGGTCCATATGTCACGACTCACAGAATATTTACTGGTCATCTCATTTGACTGCTTATCATCACTTGATTTTCCAATTATTAAAGAGCTTCCCAATTTTAAGAAACTACTAGAGCATGCATCGTTTTGCAGGAATGTTGAAACCATCTATCCTTCTGTAACCTATCCATGCCATGCAACAATAGTGACTGGGAGATATCCAAAAAATCATGGAATCGTGAATAACACATTTCTTCAGCCTGGTCGCCTATCGCCAGATTGGTATTGGCACAGACAACATGTGAAAGGAACGACCCTTTACGATGAAGCTAAAAAGGCTGGGATGAAGACTGCTGCCCTTTTATGGCCCGTTACTGCAAAGGCAAAAATCGATTACAATATGCCAGAGATTTTTGCAAATCGTCCTTGGCATAATCAAATCTTTGTTTCTTTATTTAATGGCAGTCCGCTATATCAATTAGACATGAATCGGAAGTTTGGACATCTTCGTAATGGGCTTAATCAACCTGAGCTCGATGATTTCGTACTTGAGTCAACCGTTGAAACCATTAAAACGAGAAAGCCGAATCTAATGCTTGTCCATTTTGTCGACTTGGATTCACAACGCCATTATCATGGATTTTCATCTGATGAAGCAATGGCAGCCCTTCGACGCCATGATGAAAGACTAGGCAGGATCATGAATGCACTAAAAGAAAGTGGAATCTATGAAAAAACAACAATCATTGCATTAGGTGACCATAGTGCATTGGATGAATCCAGGGCGGTTAAGCTGAATGTTTTATTTAGGAAGTCAGGGCTTATTACTGTAAACACAGATGGTAAAGTAATAGATTGGAAGGCATACTGCAAAAGCTGTGATGGCTCTGCATATATTTATCTTAAAGAGAAAAACGATACAAACACAAAAGAACAGATTAGAACCCTTTTAACAGAGCTAATTGAACATGAGGACAACGGAATCGAACGAATTCTTTCAAGTAGTGAAGCGAAGGAAAAAGGGGCAGATGACAATGCTGCGTTCATGATTGAAGCACGGCTTGGCTACTATTTCAAGGAGCAGCTAGATGGTGAGTATATCGATGAAATTCAAGTTGAAGATGTACGCGAAAAACGCTATACCTTCGCAAGCCATGGCTACTCACCGGAAAAGGAGAACTACACAACCGTCCTCATTGCCTCCGGAAAAGGAATTCGTCCAAACATCGAAATACCAGCAATGCATCTAGTAGACGAAGGGCCAACATTTGCCAGACTATTAGGCCTAGATTTAGGAAAAACAGACGGTCGTGTGATTGAGGAACTATTAGCGGACCATGGTGCGGACCATGGGGACGGTTCTCCTGGTTCCTTATAAATTGTTTATAGGTGACCTGAGAGTAGGACACTTTAAGTGGGACCACAAGAACCGTCCCTCTGGTTTCACAAAACATTTGATTAAATTTAAAGGGGGTTATGGGATGAGGTCGTTTACGAAAGAGGAATCGAGTTGGATGTATTATGATTGGGCCAATTCTGCTTATTCAATTATTATTACAACGGCTGTTTTTCCGATTTTTTACAAGGCTGCTGCAACAAATGCTGGTGTGAATGCTGCAGATTCGACAGCATATCTCGGCTATACAATCGCCATTTTTACCTTTATCTTAGCGATGATTGGACCCATTTTAGGAACAATCGCAGATTATCAAGGCTACAAAAAGAAATTTTTCACTTTCTTCTTTGCATTAGGCGTTTCGGCAACGGCCTTATTAGCTTTTGTACCGAGTGATAATTGGTTGCTCTTATTAATTGTTTATACGTTTGCTGCCTTAGGTTCAACAGGGGCCAATGTTTTCTATGATGCCTTTCTAGTTGACGTCACAACCGAAGATAAAATGGACCGTGTTTCTGCACGTGGATATGGGTTAGGCTATATCGGTAGTACCATTCCGTTTTTACTTGCAATCGCCATTATCCTTCTTGCACAAAAAGAAATTCTACCGATTTCAGCAACGGTTGCTAGCAAAATAGCATTTATCATTACAGCCGTTTGGTGGGGCCTTTTTTCCATCCCATTATTTAAAAATGTGCATCAACGCTATTACATTGAACGAGAACCTAATCCGATCGCCAGTAGTTTCAAACGACTTGGAACAACCTTTAAGGAAATCAAAAAATACCGAGCTGTGTTTTTGTTCTTAGTTGCTTACTTCTTTTATATCGACGGGGTTGGTACAGTTATTTCCATGTCAACAGCATATGGAACAGACCTTGGAATCAGTGCTACAAATTTATTAATTGTGTTATTTGTGACTCAGGTCGTGGCTGCACCTTTCGCGGTCCTTTACGGTCGATTGGCACAAAAATTCACAGGTAAAAAGATGTTGTATGTCGGCATTTTCGTTTATATCATTGTCTGTGTGTATGCCTTTTTCTTAAAAACGACTCTTGATTTCTGGATCCTCGCCATGCTTGTTGCCACTTCACAGGGAGGAATTCAGGCATTAAGCCGCTCTTATTTTGCAAAGCTTGTCCCTAAACAAAAGGCAAATGAGTTTTTTGGGTTTTATAATATCTTTGGAAAGTTCGCATCCATTATGGGTCCGTTACTAGTCGGGGTAACCGCTCAAATGACAGGTCATTCCAATATGGGTGTTTTCAGCTTAGTTATCCTCTTTATTATTGGTTTTATCGTGTTAACACGAGTTCCGGAACCTAGTGAGGTTAAGTAAAGCAAATCCTCATTCTCAATGTTATAATGAAAAAAACATGAGAAATGGGGATAAATAATGGATAAGAAAGAACTTGAATACAAAATTCGGGAGCTAAAATTAGACTATGTACGCCTTCAAAATGATTTAGAAAAGTTAGATTCTGTGAATGGCAATATCTCTCCATTGGAACGTCAAATAGCTGAAATTGAGGATGAGATTAGCACCCTTTCTAGAAAATTGCGCGAATTGTAAAAGGAGTTGCAACCAAGTGGTTGCAACCCTTTTTTATATAAACGTAATGGTTCTTGCAATTGGATTCAGATGGGCTTCATCCGCCCATAAAATGAAGTAATTATAGGTTGAACCTTCAATTTGAACAGGGGTAGGATATCTGACAATTGCAGCTGCCTGACGGTTCATTTCAGGTGGTTGGTCTGAAGATGGATAGATCAGACAAGCCTCTTGTCCACGAATTCTAGTGTGAAAAATGCGAGGTGATGAACCATATGGCATTAATTGGTGGAATGCTTCTCCCCTACAGACTTCATGAATATCGTCCCCACCACTGATTGCTGAAATTTGAAAGAAACCATCAGCTCCCTCATATCTCTCCGTATCTACCTGCTGCCAGTGTGATGGATATTGGAAACGAACTCTATACGTTTCATTTGTATAGACCCCGCCTGTAGGAAGAAAAATCCCTGAAGACCAGCTTAGATTTACAATTTGAGGTTCCCTCGTAAGAATGACAGGATTTGGATTTTGTATGGCTACCAACCACATTTCAGTTGCAAATTCTTGTTCTGAGCAACCTGATAAATAAGCAATAGCTCGGGAATCTTGAGACCATGTAACCGGTGTTGCAAAACAAGAAGATGTTGTAAGAATTCGTTCATTGTCTCCGCGTTTTCCAACTATACGAATTTGATTATAATAACCTGTACCTTCCCTATAAGCAGTCGCACTAAATGCGATCATCTGAGAGTTCGGAGACCATGTTGGATAATAATTTTTTGCTTGTTCTCCACCCTGAATTTCGTACACTTCACCTGATGTCACATCCACTGTACGGATAAGTGAAATACTAACTCCTGGTGTTGTATAAAGGACAAATGTTCCGTCTGGTGAGAGGGAAACTTCATTTAATGGACCTTCTGTATTAATTGTAATTTGCCTCCTCCCAGATCCATTTGTCGCAATTCGGAATAGTTGCTGATTACCTGAAGAGTCTAGTCCTTGAAACAATAGCTCTCGCCCGCTTGGAAACCACTGTGCATCTGAAGCTCCTGGTTCTGAAATACTTGTTGCACGATGGGTCAAAACATCATACATCATAATGTTGTTTCGCGTTGTATAGGCTAGAATCCGATGATTTGGAGCCCAATCAAGTGTAATGTCCTCATCAGGATCAATTTGGTCAATAGCTGCTATTTTGCCAGTTGAAAGATTAATCACATACACGATCCGATTTTTTCCTACAAAAGCGATTTTTCGATTATCACCTGACCAAATAGGCTTTGTAAAGGAATCGGCTAATCCGTTTGTAAGCTGTACCCGATTTCCACTTTGAACATGAAAAAGCCATATATCATATTGCCCTACACGACCTGCAGTATAAGCGATAATTCCAGTTGGTCGTACTCTGTAATTTACAGACAAAAGACAAACCTCCTATCTATAGATGTCTTTTGCCTATTTTATTCATACAGCTTAAATAGGTTCATCTTTACTACTTTTCGTCTATATATTATTTACGCACATTACACGAGAATAGTTTGTCCTCTCCAGCCATAGAGTTATAGAAAAGGAGGAGAGTAAAATGAATCAAACATTTTCTACTATGAAACTAATACGCTATGTAGTAGCATTTGTATTTATTACATCTGGGACAATGAAGCTTCTTAGCAGTGAACTAAGCTCCATCTTTCTAAATCTACCATTACCTGCACCGGAACTTATCATGTATGTTGTCGCTATTCTTGAAATCGTTTGTGGGATCCTTCTTGCCCTCAATAAGGAAGTTAAAAAAGCAACGATTCCATTACTTGTCATAATCCTTGCAGCAATCCTTTTAGTTAAAATTCCCATCCTACATACAGGCTTTCTACAATTTGCCTTTGCTGTAAGACTTGATATTGTATTACTGGCATTATTATACATTCTTTATAAATCACACCATAAATAATTACGAAATTATCCTTGAGTGGAAATATTAAACAGATTGCAAACGCAATCTGTTTATTTTTTTAATATAATGATTCCAAAAAGCCTTTTCAATTAATATAAGATTTAAAACCTTATAAAGTATTGACCCAACTCAGAATTTTCTTATGTTTGACATAGTGAAACAATTTCAATTATTATACCAATATACTATTTTGGAGGTTATGTTATGTCAGGCTATAATAGACAGAAAATTGTGGACAGTGTTCCTCAAAAGGGATTCTTCGGACATCCTAAAGGACTATTCACTCTTTTCTTCACGGAATTCTGGGAGCGATTCTCATATTATGGTATGAGAGCCATTCTATTATTCTATATGTATTATGAGGTATCTGATGGAGGCCTTGGACTTGATCAACATACAGCTATGGCGATTATGTCTATTTATGGGTCACTTGTTTATATGTCAGGGGTTATCGGTGGATGGTTAGCAGACCGAATCTTTGGTACTTCTAAAGCGGTATTTTATGGTGGAATTTTAATCATGCTAGGTCATATTGCTCTTGCGATTCCTGGTACCATCTCACTATTCTTTGTGTCAATGGTTCTGATTGTCCTTGGTACAGGTTTACTAAAACCTAACGTTTCGAGTGTTGTTGGGGAAATTTATAGTGAAAAAGATACACGTCGTGATGCAGGATTTAGTATCTTCTATATGAGTATTAACCTCGGTGGATTCATTGCTCCACTTATCGTAGGTGAAGTTGGATTAAAGCATAATTTCCATTGGGGCTTCGCAATTGCTGCAATCGGGATGTTCTTCGGATTACTATTCTTTGTTTTCACAAAGAAAAAGAATCTTGGTCTTGCAGGCACAATTGTTCCAAATCCACTTGCACCGAATGAAAAGAAAAAAGTGTATACACAGATTTCTGTTGGTATAATTGTAGTTGCGATTTTAATTGCAGTTGGAATTCCAGCAGGTTTCCTAACATTTGATTCATTTATCGCACTTATTGGTATATTAGGTTTCTTAATTCCTACAATTTATTTTGTTACGATGTATCGTAGTTCAAAAACATCAGATGTTGAGCGTTCAAGAGTTTTAGCGTATATTCCTTTATTCTTAGCTGCCGTTATGTTCTGGTCAATTCAAGAACAAGGAGCAACGATTCTTGCCAATTATGCAGATACACGTACACAGTTACAATTTGCTGGTTTTGATATTTCACCTGCTTGGTTCCAATCGTTAAACCCATTATTTATTATTATGTTTGCGCCTGTATTTGCATGGCTATGGGTAAAGCTTGGAGATCGCCAACCTTCTGTTCCGAAAAAATTCTCATTAGGTTTGCTTTTTGCTGGTCTTTCTTTCCTTGTGATTCTATTACCAGCATATTTGGGTGGAACAGATGCATTAGTTAATCCACTTTGGTTAGTGCTAAGTTATTTCATTGTTGTTATTGGGGAATTATTAATTTCACCTGTCGGACTTTCCGCTACAACAAAATTAGCTCCTGCAGCGTTTACTGCTCAGATGATGAGTTTATGGATGCTTTCAAACGCTGCTGCACAAGCACTTAACGCACAACTTGTTAAATTCTATACACCTGAAACAGAAATGACTTATTTTGGAATAATTGGTGGGGCATCTATCGTTTTAGGTATTATCCTATTATTCGTATCACCTAAAATTCAAAAGTTCATGAAGGGTGTAAACTAATAATTAGTTCTGACTAATTAAAAAATAAAGCGATATATTAAGTAGCGTGAGAGTTAACTCACGCTACTTTTTTTATTAATGAAGAATACTCTATTACGAGGCTAACCTCAAGTAGTATTGTACGAATTGCAATTTCTAATTGGACTCACTTTTTCTTTTTTTATTTCATGCGTCAGAATCACACCTGTTTTCTGACTCACTCTTTGCCTTTTCTGGTTCACGCTGTCAGAATCAACCTTGGTTTCCGACTCGCTCCCTGCCTTTTCCCCCTCATACTGTCAGAATCACACCTGGTTTCTGACTCACTCTTTGTTTTTTCCTCTCGCGCTGTCAGAATCAACCCCGTTTTCT
>NZ_NSEA01000007.1:72064-123997 GCF_002734285.1 Fredinandcohnia onubensis
GTTTCCGACTCACTCTATGTTTTTCCCCCTCATGTTGTCAGAATCACACCTGGTTTCTGACTCACTCTTTGCCTTTTCTGGTTCACGCTGTCAGAATCAACCTTGGTTTCCGACTCGCTCTCTTCTTTTTCCGCTCGTGCTGTCAGATTCACACCTGTTTTCTGACTCACTCCCTGCCTCCCCCCTTCATGCTGTCAGAATCACCTATGCCTAGATTCGCTTCTGGCCATACTTAATCGATTTTTCCGAATACAAAAAAGACCTGTTCGCATCTGAACAGGTCTTTTTGTATCATAAATTTTTTATAAACAATCTCACAACATCTGCGCCACCGATAAATAAGCCGAGAGATGTACCTAAGTTACACAAAACAATAATTAATAAAATTCGTGTTACTTTGTTATGCCAGAAGCCCTTTACACTATAGACATCTGTTGAAAGTGTTTCAAAGTCCTTCACGCTTGGACGGCGTAGAAAAGCTTGGACAAAGCCCGCGATCCATCCTGCAGCAATTAAGGGATGCATGACCCCGATTGGTGCTGCAAAAAATGCGGTCACAATTGTAAGAGGATGTCCTAAAGCAATTGCTGCACCAATAGCTGAAAAAGAGCCCGTCCACAAGACTAAACTTATGGTTTGCTGCATGCCTGCTTCTGGGTTAGCAATAAAGGTATAGGCAATGATGGCCACGATTAAAATTGGAATCGCCCAACCGATAATTTTAGGCGCCTTTGATTTAGGCGGCAACTGCGTAAGCTTCTTCAAATCATGTTCTTTTTTAATTTCTTCCTTGATTCCAGGTACGTGTGCTGCCCCAAGTACGGCTACTACTTTTTCTCCTGGAGCATGTTTGATCTTCTGTGCCAAATACTGATCACGCTCATCAATGAGTGGCGTTTTTAATTTTGGAAAGCTCGTCGAAAATTCGGTTAGCATTGAATTCAGCATATCCTTGGATTTCATCTTTTCTAGTTCTTCCTCAGTAATCGTTTCGTTGCTGAAAATACTATAAATAATGGACATTAATAATTTCATTTTCCCTGTGAATCCGACTGAATTCCAAATACGTGAGAATGTTATTTGAATGTTCCGGTCTGCTAAAACTAATTCGGCCCCTACTTCTTTTGCGGACTCGATTCCTTGCATCATTTCTTGTCCGGCATTGATTCCAAATTGGCTAGCCATTCGCTTTTGGAAAGAGGAAATCGCTAGGTTCATGAGGAGCAAAGTGGCTTTCTTTTCTTTAATTACCTTGAAGATGTCCATTTCCTTCCACTTGTTACCTTCCATCATGGAGTGATATCTTTGTTCATCTAGCTCAATACAAACCGAATCAGGCTTTTCTGCTTCAATGACTTCCTTAACCTGTTCAGCGCTATGCTTTGAAACGTGAGCTGTGCCGATTAATATGTATTCTTTACCATCTAATTCGATCCTCGTAATATTTTCTTCAGACATAGTAGACCTTCCTTATAAATGCTCAATTTGTGTATAGATTTAATTTTAAACTAGAATGACTTAGATTTAAATTCTTTTTACTAAATATATTGAAACATAAAAATAGACCGATACCCTATAAAGGTTAACGGTCCATTTTTATCTTTATCCTGGGAATGACTTATCGTTATCTGCTAACGAGCCTGAAAGATTATCTTCATGCTTGTAATCATTCACCCAATAGTCGGCATTCTTAATTCCAAGCTTAACTGGATCAAAGACTGGATCTAGTCCCGCCTTACGTTGCTTCTCGTAGTCCTTCAATGTGACCAAGGCAGGTTTGGCCAATATGAGAATGGCGATAACATTCAGCCAAACCATTAAACCTAAGCCAATATCACCGAATGCCCAAGCAAGCTTCGCCTCATTCACAGTTCCATATGTCATTGATCCTAATAAGACAATTTTTAAAATAAACATCGCTACCTTACTATCCCTACCCCTTATTAAATAAGCGATATTTGTTTCTGCCATATAGTAGTATGCCATAATCGTTGTAAAGGCAAAGAAGAATAGTGCAACCGCTGTAAATCCAGCACCAAATCCAGGAAGTGCAGTTTCAACGGCAGCCTGTGTAAATGCTGGCCCTGCTTCAACCGTTTCTCCTAAATTATTTACAATAAATGTTTTATCTTCCGCCTGTACATTATACATTCCTGTAAATAAAATCATAAATGCTGTTGCTGAACAAACCAATAAGGTATCAATGTAGACAGCAGAGGCTTGAACCAATCCTTGTTTAGCAGGGTGAGATACTTCCGCAGCAGCTGCAGCGTGTGGTCCTGTACCTTGACCAGCTTCATTTGAGTAAATACCACGTTTTACTCCCCAAGCAATAGCCATCCCAATAATTCCGCCAAATGCCTGCTCTGCTCCAAAAGCACTCTTAAAAATTAAAGCAATTACAGCTGGCAACTGGCCAATATTTATAATCATGATAATAATTGCCATAATAATATAACCGATAGCCATAAATGGCACCACATACTGTGCAACGTTTGCTATCCTCTTAATACCACCAAAAATAATGGCACCAATTAACACAACCAAGATAGCTGCAGTTACCCATTTATTAATTCCAAATGCATTGTCCAATCCAGCAGCAATCGAATTCGATTGGATTCCTGGCATTAGAAATGCCATTGCGAGAAGGGCTGCAAGAGCAAAGATAATTCCATACCATTTCCAGCCGATTCCTTTTTCTATGTAATAAGCTGGCCCACCACGATATTGACCGTCTTGCTTTTCTTTGTAGATCTGCGCTAATGTCGATTCAATGAATGAGGTTGCTGCCCCAATAAAGGCAATGGCCCACATCCAGAAAACGGCACCCGGTCCACCAAATGCAATAGCGGTAGCTGTTCCAGCGATGTTACCTGTTCCAACACGCCCTGATAAAGAAACAGCCAATGCTTGGAAGGATGAAACTCCTGCATCAGAGCTTTTCCCTTTGAACATTAGGGATGTCATATCTTTGATGTGCCTTACCTGTAAAAAGCGAGTTAAAATTGAAAATAAAAGTCCTACACCAAGCATTCCATAAATCATCACCGGGCTCCAAAGGATACCATTCAACCAATCTGCAAAAGCCTGCACATACATTCCCCCTTCTTCATTTAGAAAATTCTATATATTAGGAATTATAATTCATATGTATAGACAACTCAATATTATTGTTGTATAACAGTAAAAATTCGTTCATTTTTAAATCATGATATACATCACAGTCTGACTTTTATTCCTACATTATAATGGGTATAGATAATCTAAAAAACATATTAAGGAGCGATCCAAATGAAAAAAGAAATGCTCAATCATTTTATAGAATATAATGAGGAAAGACTAACAAAGCGTGTCATCTTTAAAGAGGGTGGCAGTACCGTCTTTATGTTAAATTTCATGCCAAATCAAGCACTACCACCCCACAAGCATCCAGAGTCTAATGTATATCTACTAGTTCTTTCAGGTGAAGGTACTTTTACAATTGATGAGCAAGACGTTAAAGTGAAAAAGAACGATGTAATCGTTTGTAATGGAGAAGAAAACTTAAGCTTTGTAAATGATGGTTCAGAAAATGTAAGTTTATATGTCACACTTACAAAAATCCCTGATGAGAGATACGCACAGAATGTGTAAAAAAACTGCCGGCCCCTAATATAAAGGGTTGGCAGTTTATTATTAGTTCATTACCCATTTATCTTTCATAAACAAGATACGGCCAATCACAAAGAAGATAATCATACAAGCAATGTTGCTACCGAAAGCAAGTAGAATATGTTCATAGTCAATGATTCCGAACATTAATTCTTTTAATAAAGTAAACAAATTCATAATTGGCACAGCGAAGTGATAAGTCGTAAGTTCATTCACTCCTACCCCTACTATAATCATTGCTGGGAACATGGCAATCATCATTACAGGGCTACTATAGCTTCCTGCTTCCTTAATCGTCTTCGCGACTATACTTGTAGTCATGATTAATGACGCGGTGAATGCTGCGTAGATAACTGAAAGTAAAATTCCGATTCCAATTATTAATAAGGCGTCATCTCCAAATGATACAGCATTTTTGAGATTTTCAGTTAACAAACTAATCTCCAATGCAACTACAGCCAATGTAATAATGCCGATTACCGACCCAATTGTTGCAATCGTTAGCCATTTTGCAAGTAGCAAGGTAGATCGTTTAACAGGTGTCATTAACAGAGCTTCCATCGTTTTCTTTTCTTTTTCACCCGCAAATAAATCGGCTGCAGAAGGGCCTGAACCAACTCCGATTGCAATTGATAAGATTAATGGAATTAAAAATGCAAGCATATCAACGTTTGGATCCTCATTTGTCATTTCTTCTTGTGTAATCGTAAATGGTTGCATGATAGAAGGATCGATTCCGCCTGCCTGAAGGTTTCCGACAACCACTGTTTTCTCAAAAACTGTTAAGGCATTTAAGATAATTGCATTTAATTGAGTAGACTTTTGACTAAATGAATCCCCAACTAAAGTGACCGAAGCTTCTTCTCCATTTTGTGTCGCCTCAATGAAATTTGGTGTTAATTCCAATCCGACTTGTGCATCTCCGTCCTGAATGGATTGCTCCAAGTTGGGCGATTCAATAAGCTCAATATTCTCTACTCCTGAAAGTATCCTTTCTGCTTCGATCATGGAAGATTCTTCAACTGCAAGCTGGAATGTATCACCTTCGCCATCTGAAATCATATTTTCATAGAAAAACGTCATTCCAGACATCATGATAATTGGTAATAAAACTGTAAGTATTAATGTTCGACGATCGCGAAAGCAATCTTTTAATTCTTTCAAATATATTTTACGAAGCATATGTTTCGTTCCCCCTAACAAGTTTACTCATGAAAATATAATTCAAATCCTGACTTCCTTCTGATTTATAAAGATCATCTAAATCACCATGATAGACGAGTTCTCCCTTATGCATCATTGCGACTGAATCACAAAGCATGGAAACTTCCTCCATAATATGGCTAGAGAAAATAATTGTCTTACCATCACGTTTTAACTGATGAACAAGCTGTCTGAATACATTTGATGACGTAATATCTAATCCGGTCGTTGGCTCATCAAAGAGGATGATGTCTGGATTATGAATGAGTGTTCTTGCAATTGCTACCTTCTGTCTCATCCCTTTTGAGAACCCACTTACCTTACGATTCAAGTAATCTCGCATACCAAACATCCGCGCTAATTCATCAATCCTTATCTTCGTTTCATGCTTGCTTAATCCATATAGTGCTGCGAAATATTCGAGATTTTCACGTGCTGTGAGGCGATCATACAACCCGGTTTCGCCACCAAATAATACTCCGATTCTCTTTTTCACTTCTTCGGGATTTTTTTGAGTATCATAGCCTGCCACTTTAACATTCCCATCCGTCGGAGTTAGTAAAGTCGCAATGGTTCGTAGAAGAGTTGTTTTTCCCGCACCATTTTCCCCTAGCAATCCAACAACTTGCCCTCTTTCAACAGTAAATTTCACATGCTTTAATGCCGTTATAGAAGTCTTTTTATCTTTAAATCTTTTTGTCACTTCATTAATTTCAATCATTTTTTCCACCTCGTCTTGTTCTTATGTCTATATCATAGCCATCCTTTTTGAGAAAATCTCTAGTTATGTCGCGAATGTTCCTTTTTTTGTCGCGAAAAGGTCAAATTTTCCTATAAAGGTGTTAAAATAGAAAGATACTATATTTGGAAATTATCATTTGAATGTTGGTTATGTGAGGTAGATTTGAAAATGAAGGTTGGTCTTGTAGATGATCGTTTGATTGATTTGGATAAATTAAAAGCAATTGTAAGTGGCATTCCAGATATTGAGGTTATCTTCTCTACATTATCCGCAGAGGAAGCCTATGAACAAATCAAAAAAGAGGAAATCGATTTGTTGATTGCTGACATTGAGATGCCAAATTTATCAGGCTATGAACTTGCCGATATTATTCATACGCATGCACTGAATATTTCGGTGATTTTTGTAACGGGAAATAGTGGCTATGCTGTTCATGCATTTGAACTAAATGTTCATGATTATATAATGAAGCCCTATCCGAAGGAACGTTTAGTAAAATCAATAGAACGTTTACTCGAAAAAACAAAATCGGCTGAAATTCATGGAAGACTTTATTTAAAACAAAAAAATGAAATACATATTCTCCAAAAAAAGGAGATTATTTTTATTGAACGTTCTGGGCGTTCGACAACCATTTATACAAAATCAGGACCGATAAAAACCTATCAAACTCTGGGTGAGCTAGAGGGAGAATTACGAGAAAGAGACTTCATTCGGTCACACCGATCGTTTATCATCAATATTCACTATGTAAAAAACTTTTCGCTTTATGCGAAGAACTCCTATATTGTCACTTTCGAAGGCATTGAAGAACAGGCAATGATTACAAAAGAAAAAGTAGACTTTTTACAACAAAATTATTTTTAAGGTGGCGTAATGCTTGATAATGCTTTATTGGGGAATGATCGTGGTATTGGGGATTTTATGCCTTTATGCATGTTTATCACGACTTTCAATTTCAAGAAAAATGAATACTCTATTAGAAGAGGCCAAACATTTTGATGAACAGCGCGCTCAATTCAATGAAACCTTCCGAGTCGTTCGAAGTGAACGGCATGACTTTTTAAAGCATGTTTCCGCCATTCACTTTATGCTTGAAAATGGAAAAAATGAGGAAGCAAAACACTATTTGGATGAGTTGGTTGAGAGCTATAAAGAAACAAATCTTTCGATAAAAGGCGAACGTGGTGTGGTGGCAGGTATTCTCCATCAAATGTATCGCAAAGCGAGGGCACTTGATATTGCAATTGTGTATGATTTTGATTTGCCGCTTTCGTCCTTACCTTTGTCAGACCAGCAAATTGTTACCTTAATTGGAAATCTCTTATCAAATAGTATTGACGCGTGTGAAGAATGGCAAGATAAGCATAAAAGCCAGGCCTTCCTTACCTTGCAATTTTACAAACGAAGTGGATTGTACATTTTAACATGTAAAAATAGTACTCTTCAAATTCCAGCGTCCATCTTGGATCAATTGTTTGAAACCTTTGGAAAAACGACTAAAGGTGATGGTCACGAAGGACTTGGCACAAAGTTAATTCATAATGTTGTCTATGAAGCAAATGGATTTTTGGACTTTGTATGTAAAGACGAGGAATTCAACGTCAAAATTAAAATACCTGCAATAAGAGGAAAGCAAAAAGGAGAAATCAATCCGATTGGATGATTTCTCCTTTTTTTAATTTTTCGCTAATGTAGGTTGAACACCTTGCTTTGTTTTTTTCTTGCCTGTAATATCTTCTTCTTGTTTTGCTCGTTTCATAAAGAACGCAAGGATAAAAGCAAGGAAAATTAAGAAGGTTGAAACGAAAAATGTAAAATTAATTCCATCAAGCATAGCTTGTAATTGAATTTGTAGAGCTTGTGCCTCAGTAGGCTGCCCTTGAATATTGTTTAATAAATTCGCCGCCGATGATTCTTCTTTTAGTGACATCAGTGTAATTAAAAATCCGGTACCAATCGCTGCAGAAACTTGGTTCAATGTATTATTAACAGCTGTTCCGTGCGGGTATAAATTTCGCGGTAGCTGATTTAATCCATTTGTTGAAACTGGCATAAAGACCATTGACATACCAAACATTCGTACAGCATGTAGAACTAGAAGATACATATAGGTAGTTTCAAATGTCAGCTGGCTGAAAAGATAAGTTGTGATAGTTGTGATACCCAACCCTAAGGTTGCCAAGATACGTCCACCAAATTTATCAAATAAACGCCCATTAATTGGTGACATAAATGCATTCAATATTGCGCCAGGTAAAAGCAATAGTCCTGTATCCATAGGTGAAATACCTAAAATCGTTTGTAAATATATTGGAAGCAGTAAAAATCCTGAAAACATGGCCATGTTAACAACCATCGTAATCACAGAAGCTAATGTAAACATTGGATAACGATAGACCCCAAAATTAAGCATTGGGATGTCAAGCTTTGATTGACGTACAATAAACCAAGTTAACGAGATTATTCCAATAATTATGGTTCCATATACAAATGGACTTCCCCATCCCATGTTGCCAGCTGAGCTAAACCCATATAATAATCCACCAAATCCGATACTTGATAAAACTAAGGAGAAAAAGTCCAGTTTTAAGATTACTTTTTCCTTTTTATCCTTCAGCATGATAAAGCCAAGTATGAACACGATAGCTGCAATAGGCGTGATAAAGTGGAAAAGCATTCTCCAGTCATAATGTTCAATAATCCAACCTGAAAGTGTAGGTCCAATAGCTGGCGCGAACATGAGAATTAATCCAAAGACCCCCATCGCTGTTCCCCTTTTTTCAACTGGGAAACTCACCAACATTACATTCATTAATAGCGGCATCATAATTGCCGAACCTGATGCTTGGATCATCCGACCTGCAAGCAGGATAGAAAATACATGAGCAGTACCCGAAAGTATCGTACCGATTGTAAATAATCCCATTGCAACGATAAATAATCGGCGAACGGTATATTTTTCAATTAAAAAGGCTGTAGTCGGAATCAGTATTCCACTGATTAGCATGAAGCCCGTGGTTAACCACTGTACTGTCGATGGGTCAACCTTTAATTCCGTCATAATAGAAGGTAACGCGACATTTAATAATGTATTATTTAAAAATGAAATAAAGGCACCAACCATCAATATTGCAAGAATACCGTATTGAGGACGTACTCGTTTTTCGGAAAAATCCATTAAACTCCCCCCACATTAGACATTAAGTTCATAATTTTATACCATTGTTTTATTTAGCCATAAGATATATCTTATAACACGCCTTTTTGGATTGCAATGAAAATATCTCAGTTTGGGAACTGTTAGAACATGCTAAGGTTATAGGTTTTAGATAGGAGCTCAAGAAGCCTTATTCCACCTATGCTATTTCCTTTTTCATCTAAGGCCGGACCTAATATCCCAATTCCAAACTTACCTGGAACAGCCCCCATAATTCCACCGGATACACCACTTTTTGCTGGAATCCCGATCTTTATGGCAAATTCACCAGATGCATTGTACATTCCGCAAGTCACCATGAACGTTTTACAGATACGGGCTACACTTTTCGGCATAATTTGTTTACCTGTTGCCGGATCGACACCATCAAGAGCAAAAACAACGCCTATCCTTGATAAATCAAGGCAATTCATTTCAATCGCACATTGTTTTGTGTAAAGATCGATAAGCTCTTCAACATTTTCATCAATGATTTGGTGCTGCTTTAAAAAGTAACATAAGGCTCGATTGAGATGTGCCGTTTCAAATTCGGATTGCGCAATTTCCCCATTGTAATGGATCGTGTCATTATTTGCTAATTCACGAATGAATGTGAGTAATCGATGAAATCTCTCATCTACTGTGTTCCCTTTTATCATATGGGTAACAGCAAGTGCGCCAGCATTAATCATCGGGTTTAGTGGCTTTGAGGGAACCATTGTTTCTAGCTTTGCAATCGAGTTAAACGGGTCACCCGTCGGCTCCATTCCGACACGTTCAAATACATATTGTTTGCCCCTATCCATCAAAACGAGAGCAAGAGATACGACTTTGGAGATACTTTGTAACGAGATCTTTTTTTCAATATCCCCTGCGGAAAAGCAACGTCCATCCGGAAAGTTGATTGCAATAGACAGGTCATTCGGGTTTGCTTTCCCAAGTGCAGGTATATAATCTGCTACACGCCCATTTTTAGTTATTTTGCGTGCTTCTTTCACTAATTCCTTTAATTCATCATTTGATTTACAAGGCATTTTCATCACCACTAGTAGTCTTTACCAAATGAGTTTTTACTATGTTATAAGCAGGAGAATTTGCTAACTTAGCCTTTTCTCAATTAACTACGATTGCCAAAGGGTTCGTGTTCTTCACAAAAAAAAAAAAAGACAAGACGTCATCGTCTCATCCTCTATATGTTATGCTCTTGTATATTTCTCAAGCATCATAATCGCATTGCTTACGTCCTTTGCTTTGATTGATCCGATTGGCATCAAATGGATAGACTCTCCTGGGATTGTTGATTTCTCGGCTACTTGGTTAATACGTTCCACCGAAACATCAGTTACTCCAAGATCCTCAATAGACTTTGGCAATCCGAGTTTCTTATAAAACGGTAGTAGTTCTTTTATCTCGTCCAGCTTATTCTCTAAAACAAGCTGAATCAAAATCCCATAGGCAACTTTCTCCCCATGTAGAGCGGAATGAGTCTCTTCCAAAACCGTCAACCCATTATGTATAGAATGAGCTCCGGCAATTCTGCCGTAATGGTCCCCAAAGCCACCAACCATACCACCAAGTGTAATGATTGTTTCAAATACCTTTATAAAATCGTCATTAAGCACGCCACTTTTTACGGCTTCAATCGCGGCTTCGGCATGTTTCACTAAAAGATCCTTACATTGCTTAGCGGCATAATGCGAGACCAACAATGGTACCGGCTTGTTTTCAATCTTAGCCATTTGAACATCTGCTTCATACCATTTTGCGAGTGTGTCACCAATTCCAGCGATGAACATTTCTAGCGGTGCGTTCAATAAAATCCTTGGCTCAATCAAGACCAAGCTCGCATTATTCGGATAAATATCGTAGCGAATGAATGTCCCACTTTCATTATAAATCACACTTATCGGCGTCCACGGTGCGCAATTTGAAGCTAACGTTGGTATTAGCACGTAAGGTTTTTGGCAAAAATGGCTTGAAGCCTTGACTAAATCAAGAACCTTTCCGCCACCAACTGCAATCACAGCATCGAACGATTGTTTTTTAATAAATGATGAAAGGGATTCAATTTCAGTGATTGAACACTCTCCATTATATGAATATTGTTCCGATTGAATCTCACGAAACTTTGGTATATATTCCTTTGCTGCTTTCCAAGACTTTTTCCCATGAACGAATAAAACTTTTTCATAGGAGCGCTCAGCAAGCTTTACTTCAAGTTTGTCTAATATACCTTCAGATACAACATACTCACTAGGGGCTCCATAAACCGAAATGACATCCACTCTCACCACTCCCTACTTATTTGCTTAGTTTTCCATCCATGCTGGCTTACCAAAGCCTTTGAATTCCTCATCAATCACTTTTTCGAAATCCTCAGATTCTACTACTGCTTTTAAATCTTTCGCAAACTGTGAATCATTATTTTTCGCACTAATTGCAACTACATTTCGATACGAATCAGACATATCTTCAAGTGTAAGTGCATCTAATAAATTCATTTTTGCAGCTAATGCAAAGTTACCTGGGACTGCAGCTAGATCAGCACTTTCAACAGAACGTGGTAATTGACCAGCTTCGATTGGTTGGAATTTTAAATTCTTTTTATTTTCGTCAATATCTTTTTCTGAAACTGTTAATGGGTCTGCATCCTTTGCGATTGTAATCAGCCCAGCATCACGTAATGTGTTTAATGCACGTGCTGCATTTGTTGGGTCATTAGGAAGTGTTACTGTTGAACCCTCTTTTACTTCATCGATTGATTTATAAACGTTTGAATAAATTCCCATTGGTGCTGTCGGAACATTAATTAATGCTGTTAAATCCATGTTGTTTTCTTTTTCAAAGTTTTCTAGATAAATTGTGTGTTGAAATAGGTTTGCTTGAATATCACCATTGTCTAAAGCTTTGTTTGGTTGGATATAATCACTGAATTCAATAATTTCTACTGTGTATCCAAGTTCTTCAAGTCCTGGCTTAAGAGCTTTTTTAGCCATATCACTGTATGGTCCTGCTGTTGCGCCAATTTTTATATCTTTTGATTCTACATCTGAGTCTTTACTTTCACCATCATTGCTTGCGCTACTTCCACAAGCTGTAATAACGAATGCTACTAAGAGTAAGATAATTCCTGTTAACCACTTTTTCATTTTTTTTCCTTCTTTCTGTTTTTATGTTATTTATCTTTTATCTACTACCTTTGCAATGTAGTCACCAAGGAGTTGTATGACTTGAACTAAAATGATTAAGATTAGGACTGTCGCAAACATGATGGTATTGTCGTACCGGTAGTATCCAAATCGGATTGCTAAGTCTCCGATTCCTCCACCACCTACAGTACCTGCCATGGCTGAAAATCCAATTAAGCTAATAAGTGTTAAGGTAACACCAGATATAATTCCAGATCGCGCTTCAAGGAGCAACACATCTTTTATAATCATCCATGGAGTTGCTCCCGCTGCAATAGCAGCTTCGATTACACCTCGGTCAATTTCCCTTAAAGCTGTTTCCACAATTCTTGCGAAAAATGGAATCGCTGCTACTGAAAGTGAAACAGATGCTGCAGTCGGCCCAATCGTTGTACCTACGATGAAATTCGTGATTGGAATCAATGCAACAAGCAAGATAATGAATGGAATCGAACGAATTAAATTCACGACAAACCCTAAAATATTTTGAACTGCTTTGTTTTCTAAAAATAACCCTTTGTCGGTTACATATAGAAGAATTCCAACTGGAAGTCCGATTACAACTGCAATAAGTAATGAAATGGCAATCATATAGATTGTTTGGAAAAACGCTGTATTGATATCAGGGAGAAGCTCCATGAGATGATTAAAATCAATACCCATCTCGTAACACCTCCACTTGTGCAGCACGATCCTCAACATAGTTCAGTGCTGATTTGATTTCTTCTTTATTTCCCCTCAACTCCATGATAAAAATACCTAGTGCTGATTCTTGAATGTATTCAATGGAACCATGAAGGAAATTTCCTTTTACATTGAAAGTCTGAAGCATATCTGATATAACACCCTCACCGGCAATATTTCCTTTAAAGGTAACCTTCACGATTGGGCCTTTACATGAATCAAGAATGATTTCAGGAATCTCAAAGGAAACAACACTTTCAATAAATTCCTTTGTTAGTTCAGTGTTCGGGTTTGCAAATACATCATAAACAGAACCTTCTTCAATTACCCTTCCATCTTGCATAATCGCCATACGGTCACAAATTTCCTTCACAACATCCATTTCATGCGTAATCAGGACAATTGTTATGCCAAGTTCCTTGTTAATCTTTTTTAATAGTTTTAAAATTGATTTAGTTGTTGTTGGATCGAGCGCAGAGGTTGCTTCATCACATAGCAACACCTTTGGATCGTTTGCGAGCGCTCTTGCAATCCCAACTCTCTGTTTTTGACCACCACTTAGCTGCGAAGGATAGACATCTTTTTTATCTAATAGACCTACCATAGCGAGTAAATCCTCGACACGTTTTTTGATTTGTTCCTTTGGTAGATTGGCAGCTTTTAAGGAAAACGCAATGTTCTCAAATACTGTTTTTTGACTTATTAGATAGAAGTGTTGAAAAATCATTCCGATTTTCAAACGAGCGATGCGCAGGTCACTAGCTTTTAGAGAGGTAAGGTCTACCCCATCTACTAAGATGTTTCCTGAGGTTGGTCGTTCAAGCAGGTTGATACAGCGAATCAGGGAACTTTTTCCTGCGCCTGAATAGCCAACGATGCCAAAGATTTCGCCGGATTCTATTTGAAGAGTGACATTATCAACACCTGTGATGGTCCCTTTTTTTGTTTTATATATCTTTGAAAGATTGCGAATTTCAATCATTTAAATACCTCATTCGTATACCAGTTTTTTAATGCAAAAATACCTCTTTCATCTGAAAGAGGTATCGAAATAAAAATTTATCTCGACTTATCTTTCAGAATGAAAATCATTCTGCAGGAATTGGCACCTTCCCAAAATGGGGGTTGCCGGACGTCTTAGGGCCTAGTCCCTCGGTCGCTCTGGATAAGTTTGATTATTTATGAAAATTTATTATAGTTAGATATTACTAGCCAGTTAGTATTATGTCAATAACAACGTTACACTATCAAAACAGTATTAAACGTTTCCATTCTTATTGTAGCAACAAAATCTAAATTTTGAAAAATATTATTATCGGATAGTAAATAGCCCATTCCCGAGAATGGGAAGGGCTATTGTTAGCTGCTTAGCGCGAGATGTTGATACGCGATATCCATATTGTTTTTTAGTTTTTCCGGATTGTCGTGGTAGACTACCTTCCCTTTACTTAAAATATAGACATCATCTGCAATTCGTAAGGCAGTTGAAATATTTTGTTCAACTAGAAGCATCGACATTCCTGATTCTTTTAATTTTAAAAGGACGTCCATCACTTCACTGACCATTAAGGGAGAGAGTCCCTCTGTCGGTTCATCGAGCAAGAGGATTTTTGGATTTCTCATCAACGCTCTTCCGATTGATAGCATCGATTGTTCCCCGCCACTTAAGGTGCCAGCATGAGATTTTTCACGTTCCTTTAGGCGTGGAAAATAGTGAAAGATCTTCTCTAGATTCCATTCGCCTTTTTTCAGATCAGCGAAAACGGTTAGATTTTCTGTTACGGTTAGGTTCGGAAATATTCTTCTCCCCTGTGGAACGATACCAATTCCCTTTCTTGCAATTTGGTGACTTTGGAGCGAGGCAATATTTTTACCTTCAAATAGGATTTCACCTTGTACTTTATTAACAAAGCCAATAATTGAATGCATGGTTGTCGTTTTACCCATACCATTTCTTCCTAACAGGGTCACAACCTGGCCTTCTTTCACTTCAAGGTTCACTCCATGAAGGATGTGACTTGAGCCATAGAAGCTATTAACATCTTTCAACTTAAGCATGTGCAGCATCCCCCCGCCCTAAGTAAATTTCCTTAACCTCTTCATTTTCGCGAACCGCTTCTGGTGTACCATCGGCAATTAGTTTTCCTGTATGTAGGACAATCACTCGGTCCATATTACCGAATAACACGTCAATATCATGTTCAATCATACAAATCGTTACTTCTTTTGGCAGCTTATTAATTAGAGCAATAATTTGGTCGGTTTCAACCTGTGACATACCTGCTGTAGGTTCATCTAAAAGTAGAATCTTTGGCTTACCAGCAATAGCCATGACAATTTCAATTTGTCTTTGCACACCATAAGATAGCTCTTGTACCTTTTTATCGCTATACTGCTCAAGATTCCATTCCTGTAAAAGGGCATCCGTTTCTTCATGCAACGCTTGATAATTTTTGAGACTTACCTTCTTCCACCATTGCGTATGCTCTTTCCTCATTTTCTGTAAAACAAGGAGAACATTCTCTTTCACCGTTAATCCAAACATTAGATTGTTCTTCTGGAACGTTCGAACAATTCCATTTTCTGTCCTTTTATAGTTTGGTACCTTTGTAATATCTCGGTCATTATAAGCGATTGTTCCACCTGTTGGGTTCAAGTCTCCAGCAATCATATTGAAAAAGGTTGTCTTACCCGCGCCGTTTGGACCAATTAATCCGACACGTTCTCCAACTGATACATCCAACGTAATATCTTCAATTACTTTTAACCCACCAAAATGCTTTGATAGATTTTGAATTGAAAGAATTGTAGTCATCACTTTCCCCCCTATCCATTTATTTTTGATTGCGGTTTAATAGGTTCAATCGGTTGCTCAACATAATTTTCCTCTACAGGTTTGGACTTTGGTTTAAAAATGCTACCTGTTAGATTAGAGAACAATCCCGCAATTCCTGAAGGAGCAAAGATTGTGAATAGGATGAAGGCAGTACCAATAATCATCATCCAGCTTTCTGTGTATGAACTAATAATTGTCTCCAACACAACGATAAATGCCGCTCCAATAACAGGTCCCCAAAGTGTTCCTGCTCCTCCAACTAACACCATGATCAGTACAGAGCCAGACACTGTCCAGTACACATCTGTTGGGGCAACGAAGCCATTGAAAAATACATATAAACCTCCAGCCAATCCACCTAAAGTACCCGCAATCAAAAAGCTAATATTTTTATAGAAGGTTGTGTTATAACCAATCGACTTCATTCGGTCTTCATTTTCTTTGATTCCAATAAAGACGTATCCAAGAGGGGAATGAAGAAGTCTGTTAATAACGATCATAACAATTGCAAATACGACTAATACAAAGTAATAGATAAACACTTGATTGGATAGTAGAAAATCTCCAAACAGGCTTGGAGCAGGAATTCCTGACAATCCATTTGATCCACCCGTTACATCTGTCCATTGATAAATGATGGAGTATACCATCTGGGAACAGGCAAGTGTTAGCATCAAAAAGTAAAAACCGTGTGCCTTAGTTGATACAAAGCCTATTAAAATAGCTAGTAATAAGGCTAGCAGCATTCCAATTGCAATCGCTAGAAACACATTTGTAGATAAATGACTTGCCGCTAAACCAGTTGCATAAGCACCAGCTCCGAAAAATGCAGCATGCCCTAAGGATACCAATCCAGTCTGACCAACTAAGATATTTAAACTAATGGCGAATATCCCAAAGATCAAGATTTCCGTAAAAATGTTTACGTAATAGAGAGAAACAAAAAATGGAGCAGCAACCATTAATAAGAATAATACACTTCCTTTTATCCACTGTTTGCCCATTTATGCCCTCCTTCCTATCAATCCTTGCGGACGGATAATTAATACAGCAGCCATCAATGCAAATGTAATGATTAAGCTTAATTCTGGGACATAGAAACGACTAAATGTTTCAACCATACCCACTAAAAGGCTCGCAACAATTGTTCCACTTACCGACCCAAGTCCTCCTACAACTAGAACAACAAGAGATAATATGAGGATATTAAATTCCATTCCAGGGGCTACCCCTAGGATTGGGGAGCCCAGTACCCCACCGATTCCGGCCAAGAAGCTTCCAAAGAAAAATACCAGTGTAAAGACGAGGTGAATGTTGATTCCTAGCCCACCAACCATCTCTTTATCAGATAAACCTGCACGGATAACAGCGCCCCATTTTGTTTTTTCCTGGGTATACCAAAGGGCTAAAGCGATGACGATTCCGACGACAATTAATGCCAGACGGTATGAAGGGATCATATTCCCCATCACTTCAACCGACTGACTTAGGAAAGTTGGTGGGGTTACGGTCATGATGTTTTTCCCCCAAATGATGGAGAAGAGATCATGGAAGATGTATGCTAACCCAAAGGTTAACAATACCTGGGAAAGATGACCAAGCTTATAGGTAGGCCGAAGCAGGATTACTTCTAAAATCAATCCGATGACAGCAATAATAAAAGGCACAACCAAGAGTGCAACCCAAAATGGTAGTCCTGATTTTACAACGATTGAATAACCCATATACGATCCTAATAAATATAGGGAACCATGCGCTAAATTTAATACCCCTAAAATACCAAAAACGAGACTTATCCCACATGTAATAATGAATAGGAGAAACCCGTAGCTAAGCGCATTCATCAATTGCAAAACTAATGTATCCATTCCTTTCCTCCCAATCCGAAATGTGTAAGCGCCTCGCTCAGCCCCGACAAGCTAATGTTCTGTGCCAAAAAAGTCGCTCTTTGACTTTTCTTAGCACAGGTTATTAGACCTCGAGGGGCTAGGCGCTGGAACTAGACACAGAAAACTTCGTAAAATAGTAATAATATATTGGTAACTAGAAAAGAAGGAGGCAACACCTGTTACCTTTGCCTCCTTCTTTAATTATTTTCTTATTTTCCTGGGTCGACAACTTCTGGTACTGTGTCGATTACTTTATTTTCCGTCTTGTCACCATCAAGGTACGTTTCTACGATATAAAGGTTTTGAATAATTTGATGAGTTTCTGGGTCAAACTTGATTGGGCCTCTTGGGCTATTCAGTTCAACCTTTGAGATCTCCTCCACTAATTTATCTGGGTCTGAAACATCACCATTTAATGCTTCGATTGCTTTTGCCATAATAGCAGCTGCATCATAACCTTCTGCAGATTCGATACTTGGTCTCGCATCGTACTTCGCTTCATACGCTTCAACAAACTTTTTGTTTTCAGGCGTATCTATACTATAATCCCAGAAGATTGAAGCAATGATGCCTTCAGGAGCAGTTCCTTGCTGTGGACGAGTATCCTCAGCAGTAAGCCATCCAGAACCAATTAAAGGAATTTTACCTTTTAATCCATATTGCTCGTATTGTTGAACGAAGCGGATTGCATCTGTACCCGCAAAGAATGCATAGATTCCATCAATGTCATCACGATTCATTTTTGCTAGGTAAGAAGAGAAATCGTTATTTCCTAGTGGAGCAAATACTTCCTCAACAATTTCTCCACCTGCTGCCGTATAAGCATCCTTAAATGCTGCCGTAGCTTCATGACCAAATGCATAGTCAGCAGCTGTTAAATAGATTTTTCCACCAATATTGTCAAATGCCCATTGGCCCATAGAGTGTCCAATTTGGTAGGAAGAAAAAGACGAACGCCAGATATAATCACTACGTTTTGTTCTTGTTAAATCATTTCCACCAGCATGAGATACAAGGAATGGCAATTTGTTCTTATCAACTTCGTCACGAATCGCATAAGCTACCGCAGTACTGATTGGACCAGTTAAAATATCTATTTTGTCCTGCTCCATTAATTTACGAAGCTTACGTAAGGAAACTTGTGGGTCTGCCTCCGTGTCTTCATGAACAATCTCGATTTTCTTACCTGCAACTTCCCAACCAATTTCTTCAAAATAGAGCTCCATACCGTTCTTAACATTTTCCCCAAGCGAAGCATATACACCTGTTGAAGGTAGTAAAGCACCAATTTTAATTGGCTCATCACTTGAAGAATCAGTTGTCGGTGGTTCCTCATTTTCTTCTTTTTTGTTATTTTCCGTAGTTGTACTGATTGCCCCTGAGCTACAGGCTGAGAGCAATAGAACAAATGCCAACATGATCAACCAATTTCTTTTTACTAGTTTCATAGGTAACCCTCCCTTTAATGGAAACGCATTCAATATTGACCCTCTTTGGTGAATACACTTTTTAAGCTAACAGGACTTTTGGATTATGTATGGATACCCCCTTTCCAAAATTTTTAGTATTTTGAATATTATTATAGTTATAACTATCTAAATATTCAATACATATTTTCAACTTCCATAAAAAAAACGTAATAAATTTCTTTAAAATTTCATGCAAAAAAAATGGAGGAGGGTTGGAATAACGGCTTACATTTTATGCCTTTTATACCAACACGACCTCTATTTAATCAACACATACTGCAAATTAAGCTTTTTGTTATATTTAAAAAAAGTATTTTTTTGCTATCCTTAATTTATTACGTTAATTTTACTTCCGCATCGAAAACCATTGATTATTGTCTTAATTTAAAACGTTGCATCTTCCCAGAAGCCGTTTTTGGGATTTCATCCATAAACTCTATGATTCTAGGATACTTATAAGGGGCTAAGTTTGCTTTTACATAAGCTTTTAATTCTGCTTTCAATTCTTCAGATGGGGCAACTCCTTCTTTAAGGACAATACAAGCTTTTGGAAGGTCTAGATTATCCTCTGTCTTGACGCCAATTACCGCGACCTCTAGAACAGAGTCATGTTTGAGTAGAGTTGATTCTACTTCAATTGGAGAAACCCAGATTCCGCCTACCTTCAGCATGTCATCTGAACGCCCTGAATACCAAAAATAACCTTCTTCATCCTTGTAATATTTATCCCCGGTATACATCCACTCGCCTTTTAGTTTTTTCTGATTTTCAGCGATATTTGCCCAATAACCACCAGTTAGGCTTTCCCCTTTAATAACTAAGTCCCCAACTTCATTTGGTTCTACTTCCACGAAATCGTCGTTGACAATTTTCGCCTCATATCCAGGGACGGGCTTCCCTGTGCTTCCAGGACGAATATCTCCAACCCGATTCGAAATAAAAATATGTAGTGCTTCTGTTAATCCAATACCATCCAAAATATCAAGATTAAAGAGTTGCTTCCATTTGTTCACAAACGTATCAGGGAGCGCCTCACCGGCAGATACACATACCCTCACTGATGATAAGTCAGGAATTTTTCCTGTACGCTCAACATAGTTTATCAAACTACCATAAAGTGTTGGAACACCAAAAAAGATCGTTGGTTTTGTCTTTTCAAGTGTTTCAAACACTTTATCAGGCGTAGGACGATCATTTAATAAAACAGTTGTTGCTCCAGCTCCTAATGGGAAATACATCCCATTTCCAAGCCCATACGCAAAAAAGAGCTTTGAAGCGGAGAAGGTAACATCATTTTCACTTATCCCCAAAACTTGTTTCCCATACGTGTTATACGCTGCTTCCATGCTTCGTTGATGGTGAATAACACCTTTTGGATTTCCAGTGCTACCAGAACTGTATAGCCAGAATGCAGGGTCATCCTTCACTGATAAAAACGACTCAAGCTCTGTTGAAGCATTACTCATCAGTTCATGGTAATCAATTTCATTTGCATCTACTGTTATGTTTTCTGTGACGACGATAACATGCTGAAGGAAGACAAATCGATCTCTATTTGCCTTAATTTTGCTCCAAAGATCCTCGTGAATAACAAGCACCTTCGAGCGACTGTGGTTTAATAGATATTCATAATCCCCGGGCTGTAGCATGGTGTTAGAAGGGATTGGAAGTGCACCTATTTTTATCGCCCCATAAAAGGAAATAATATTCTCAACCGTGTCATGCATAACCATTAGCATACGGTTTTCATTTTCAACACCCAACTTTTTGAGAGCGTTACCAAATTGGTTCACACGATTAAGAAGTTCTTGATAAGAGACTTGTTCGTCTCCACTTATTATCGCTATTTTTTCCCCTAGTCCGTTTCGTACATTTTCTTCAATAAATCGATCGGCTGCATTGTACTTCGTTGCAATTCCCTTTAAATCCGAAGCTACCTTTATCACACTTTTCCTCCTTACCTATCTTGTAGATAGAAAAAATTTAGGATAGTGGAGGTAATCGTTTACCTCCACCTTTTTTTCGGAGTAATTCATAGTTGATATTTTGACATTGACACTGTGAATATAGTGTTAATAAACCGAAATGAAGAATAATAAATTATTTCTTACTTACCTGACCAGTTTGGTTCACGCTTTTCAATGAATGCACTTAAACCTTCTTGTGCATCTTGTGAACGGAATAATAGGTTTTGAAGTTCACCTTCATAACGGATCGCTACGTTAAGTGGCATTTCTTTCCCATTCATGATTGATAGCTTAATATTAGAAGTTGCATATGTTGCGCTGTTTGCGATTTTTTGTGCATACTCTAACGTTTTCGCTCTTGTTTCTTCTTGTGGATATACACGATCTACTAGTTTAATAGCTAATGCTTCTTGTGGTGTTAATGTTTCCCCTGTAATATTTAAATCTAGGGCTTTAGAGTGTCCAACTTGACGAGCTAGACGCTGTGTTCCACCTGTACCTGCTAATACACCAAGAGATACTTCTGGAAGTCCAATTTTTCCTGCTTGGTCTCCCATGAAACGTAAGTCACAAGCTAGGGCCATTTCTAGTCCCCCACCAACAGTATGACCTTCTAAACAAGCGATCCAAATTTGTGGTGAACGTGCAATTTTATCTAAAGTTTCGTTACAGAATAAGCAGAACTGTGTTTTAAAACGTGGCTCAGCAGATTTTAAGAAATTGATATTTGCTCCTGCTGAGAAGAATTTTGGCATATCACTCATTAGTACAGCTACTTTAATGTCATTGTCAAAACGAATGTCATCAATTGCCGCATTTAACTCTTTGTAATACTCAAGGTCATATGAGTTTGTTTTATTTACATGAATGTGAACTTCAGCGATTCCGTCGGCTTTTTTTACAGTAAGATTTTTTGTTTCTAAATTAATTGACATGTTTACATTCCTCCATTTGTTTTATTGGAAAATTATTTATATATACTATATTCTGAAAATATTCAATGGGCGTTCTCCATTATATGAGACAACACTCTTTGTTTCTGAATAAAGATCAAGTGTTTCTATACTCAATTCTCTTCCAAAGCCTGATTGCTTGTAGCCACCAAATGGTGTTCCAGGGAAGGCTGAAATAGGGCAGTTTATCATGACAATACCTGCACGAATGCCTTCTGCAATTCGATGTGCTTTACCGTGATCCTTTGTCCAGACAGCTGAACCAAGTCCAAAAATAGAATCATTTGATTGCTCTAGCACTTCAGCTTCATCTTTAAATTTCATGATTACTACAACTGGACCGAAGACTTCTTCTTGGGCAATTCTCATATCATTTGTGACATTTCCAATTACAGTTGGTAAATACCAATACCCTTTATCAAATTCGCTGCCTTCTGGTCTTTTTCCTCCATAGAGAACTTCTCCGCCCTCTTCAATTGCAAGTTTTACATAGCCGTCTACAACTTCTTCATGGTCTTTAGAAATCAGGGCTCCCATATGCGTTTCCTTATCGAATGGGTCACCAACCTTTAGTTTTTGGGCTTTTTCAATAAATTTTTCTACAAATTCATCATAAATGTTTTCATGTACAAATAATCTTGAACGGGCCTCACAGGATTGGCCAGTGTTATAGAAGATTCCATAAATAGAACCCGCTACTGCTCCATCAATATCAGCATCATCAAATACGATATTAGGAGATTTCCCACCTAACTCTAAAGTAACACGCTTTAAGGTTGTTGAAGCTTTCGCCATAATGTCTTTCCCGGTTTCTGTTTCACCTGTGAAGGCTACTTTATCGACACCAGGGTGAGTCGTTAAGTAAGGACCAATTACGGAACCGCTTCCTGTGATAACATTCACTACGCCTGCTGGAACTCCTGCTTCATGGCAGATATCTGCAAGCATATAAGCAGTAATCGGCGTATGTGAAGCTGGCTTAAGAATTACTGGACATCCTGCTGCAATGGCAGGTGCGATTTTCCAAGCAGCCATCATTAATGGATAGTTCCATGGAATAATTTGCGCACAAACTCCTACAGGTTCTTTTACGGTATAGTTAAAAAATCCATTCGGAACTGGGTTCGTACGTCCTCCAAAGGTTGTTATGGCCCCTGCATAAAATTCAAAGTCTTCAATAGCTTGACCAATTTGCCCCTTGGCAGCAGCAACTGTTTTTCCACTATTTAATACTTCTGCTTCAACAAGGTCATTGAAACGTTCGCGCATAATTGCCGCAATATTGTTAAGAACTCTTGCTCTTCTTGCTTGAGGCAATTTCGGCCATTTTCCGTTTTCAAATGCGTTTCTTGCTGCGTCAACAGCACGGTCCACATCTTCTTTTGTCGCTTTTGCTACTTTTGCTATAGCTTCACCAGTTGCAGGGTTATACGTTTCAAAAAATTCATTATTGCTGCTATTTGAGTATTCTCCGTTAATCAATAGTTGGTACGTTTCTTTTAATTTCACCATAGATGTTGTTTCACTCCTTACATTTTCTCTATAATCGTTGCGATTCCTTGACCGACGCCGATGCACATAGTGGCTAAGCCATAATGCACATCACGTTTCTGCATCTCATGAACAAGTGTAGTAACAATACGCGCACCGCTGCATCCTAGTGGATGGCCTAAAGCAATTGCACCACCATTGACATTTACTTTATCCATGTCTAGTTCGAGTTCTTTAATACATGCAACAGATTGAGCTGCAAATGCTTCATTTATTTCAATCAAATCAAGGTCATCAACAGTTAACCCCGCTCTTTGTAATGCTTTTCTTGTCGCTGGAACCGGGCCAATTCCCATATAGTCAGGATGGACACCACTAACAGCAGATGTCACTACTCTAGCAATCGGCTTTAATCCAAGCCTTTCAGCAAGCTCCTTTTCCATTACGAGGATGGCACTAGATCCATCATTAATACCAGATGAGTTTCCAGCAGTAACTGTCCCATCCTTTTTGAAAACAGGCTTAAGCTTAGCCAGCGTCTCTAAAGTAGTTCCGGTACGAACGTGCTCATCCTCCCTGAAAAGAAGAGGCTCTCCTTTTCTTTGTGGGATCCCAATCGGCACAATCTCATCATTAAATCTGCCACTTTGAATCGCTGCGGCTGCCTTTTGCTGACTTGAAAGGGCAAGCTCATCTTGTTCTGCTCTTGAAATTCCATATTTCTCTGCTACATTTTCAGCCGTTTCTCCTAAACTAATTGGAGGATACATTTCATTCATGGTTGGATTAACAAGTCTCCAGCCGAGCATCGTGTCATGCAAAGTTTGATTTCCCTTTGCACTTGTAACTTGAGGTTTCATCATGACATAAGGAGCACGGGTCATACTTTCCGTTCCTCCTGCAATAAAGACATCTCCTAACCCTGACTTAATCGCAGCGGCTGCCTGATTAACTGCCTCTAATCCAGAACCACAGAGTCTATTAACCGTGACTCCCGGAATCGAAATAGGTAGTCCAGCTAATAACAATCCCATTCTTGCAACATTTCGATTATCTTCACCTGCTTGATTCGCACAACCGAATAACACATCTTCAATTAGAGACGAATCCAGGTCAACACGAGCCATTAATTGCTTGATCACATGGGCTGTAAGATCATCAGGTCGTACACTTGTAAGCGAACCGTTAAGTTTTCCTATTGGTGTCCGCACTGCATCAATTATGACAGCTTCTCTCATGCCGAAAGCTCCTTATTTTTGCGGTTTTGATAATGGTAAAAGCATTTATCGTTTTCTCCACCAATCCAGCCTGCGTACACAAGTTTTCGAATAAGTGGAGCTGGGCGATAACGCTCCTCCCCTAATTCACGATATAATCCACTTAACACTGCAAAGATATCATCTAGCCCAATTTCCCCTGCCCACTCAAGCGGACCCATTGGATAATTAGTGCCTTTTTTCATCGCAACATCAATTGCCTCAGCCTCTGCCGTTTGCTCTGAAAGTGCATAGGCCGCTTCATTAATAATCATTGATAAAATCCTTGGGAAGACAAAGCCTACCTCATCCTCGACAACTTCGATATCCTGATTAATGAATGAAAAAGTGTCTGTGGCAGCTTGAAGATAACTTGCATCAGCTTGTAATGGCAATGCCACTTCAATTAAACTGCCCTTTCTAAAATTAGCGAAAGTCCCAAATCCTATTAATCTTTCAGGATGAAAAAGCCATGAAGCAACCTCAGTCGCTGTCACGCCAAGGCTAGTTGATAAAATCAATGTAGAAGGTAAAACACTTGCCTCGATTTCCCCGATTCTACGTTTCTTTTCTTTCTTATCAAGATTCATCGTTTCAATGACGACATCCACCTGTTTGTTCAAAGCTTTCGCATCAACCAAATGAACGTGTGGACTGTCTTGAAAAGAATTGGAGAGTTCTTTTGCGATAAGGTTATCCCCTACGATAGCGACTGTTTTAATTGTCATAATTAAAGAACCCTCCTTTTGTTTTTCTTCCTAAGCTACCTGATTGGACCATCCGCTCTTGGTAGTAATGTGGGCGGAATCTGCTTTCTCCGTGAAATCCTTCATATACCGATTTTGTCGTTGCAAAATTGATATCAATTCCGATGAGGTCCTGCAATTCAAAAGGCCCCATCTTAAAATTGCCGGCATTTTTCATAATTCGATCGATTTGACTTGGCGTAGCAATCTTATCATTCATAATTCGCAATGCTTCATTATAAAATGGCCGTGCCACTCGATTTACAATAAAACCAGGGGTATCCTTACACATCACAGGACTTTTGTTAATTGTTTTGGCAAATTGTACAAGAGTTTCAACAGTTGAGGAAGCTGTTTTTAACCCTTTTACTACTTCAACAAGCGGCATGATTGGTGCCGGATTGAAAAAGTGCAAGCCTGCGATTCGTTCCGGATTAGCACTTTGACCTGAAATTTCTGTAATCGAAAGTGAGGAAGTATTCGACGCCAATATCGAATCTTTCGTACAGATTTGTTCCAGTTGTGAAAAGATGGACCGTTTTATTTCCAGCCTTTCCGGTGCTGCCTCAATCACCAATTGGCAATCGGCAAATGAGCTCATATCCGTTGTGATATCCAGATTCTTTTTTGCATGTTCTGAAGTGGCATGGGTGATTTTTTCTTTGACTACTAATCTATCTAACTTTGATTCTATTGCCTCTTTCGCACGTGTAACAGTTGTTTCATCGATATCAAAAAGAATGACAGGGTATCCGTTTTGGATAATTAATTGAGCAATCCCTGCCCCCATTGTTCCGGAACCTATTACACCTACTGTTTTTATTTGCTGCATAATATTCGATCCTTTCTACTTAGCCGCGTCTTCCTTTTGCCATCGAATGTATTCGAATACACTTTTACACTCATTACAATAGTATTGTCGAACTAATTGGGCTGTGCCAAAGGATGAAATCTTCTTTACATCTTCAGATGAGCAGAACGAACATTGGGCATTCTCTTTTTTAGCCGACATGTTGCTTTGCCACATCCTTTAAGACTCCCCCGAGTGTTGCATCGAAATTCTCTACCAATCTAGCATCCTTTGGAATGATATTTTCAGTAACGAAATACATATCATTTTCTACTTTAATTAACCATTCCTTCGCTTCTTGCGCTGTTTTTGTAATAGCCTCTTTCGTTCTTCTCGGGATTGACCCTTTATCGAGTAGAAGCTGCTCACACCAGCTCTGTGAATAAATGAGATGTTCTTGCTGCTCCTTTAGCATTTTTGTAAAAGGAGGATTCACATTTGGATTATTTGCTTCAATCATAGCTCGCATAACGAGGTCAACCGCTACATTTGTTACATAAATTCCAGCAATCAGTTCAATCCAATTCCCAATTTCAACATTCTGTTGAAATGCTTTTCCGGTTTGGTGCTTGACTTCGGACTTAACACCCGATAAATCGGCAACCCAGCGATAAAGCAGTCTTGAATGTCCTAGTTCCTGCTGTGCCATTGCAATCGATGAAAGCGTTCCTTCTAAAGTTGGCCCACTAATACCAATTTCAACTAATCGGTCACCTAAAATGAATTTATTATCAGCAATCGTTTCACCAAGTTCTATTAATGAAATATGTTCCTTAGACATCAGTCTCACTCCTTTGCAAATAATGGTTCTGGGCTTCGAACACAAACTAGAGCTTCTTTTTTAACAACATACATTTCTACCCAGTCTTCTTCGTCATAAATATGTTGTGCATAAATCTTTGCTAAATCATCATTAACTGCCTTGAATGTTCCCACATGAATAAGTTCATCTCCACGATTGATTCGAGTGAGAAGAAGGTAATCATGTTTTTTTGCAACGTCTACTGTCATGAACTTACCCCCCAGTGCTTTAATTTTTTCTTTCCTTCTTCGCTTAGGTTAGCTGTCGTCCAAGGTGGATCCCAAACGACCTGGATCTTAACTTCCTCCACCTCTTCTTCTTTCAACAAACGCTCTTTGATATCGTTTTCAATCCACTGCATACAAGCACAGCCAGTGGATGTGTATGTCATTTCAACTTCCAATTCACTTTCGTTTTGGGTAATGTTATAAATTAGCCCCATATCCACAACACTGATTGGAAACTCAGGATCCATTACTTCTTTAAGTGCATCCCAATACTTTGTTGTTTGTTCTTTTTGGAAAATTCCACTCATGTTTATGCCTCCTCTGCTCTCATTGCTTCTAACTCCCAAACTCCCTTTTGAATGCGAGTAACAAACTCTTGGTTCTGAGGACCTCTCTGCTTAAATCGCTCAATTGCACCTTCCCATGTATCCGGCTGGTCTGTTAACCATTTTTTGTTTTCTGCATCAAATTTACAAGGGAATGGTACGTCAATCACATATTTTCCTTGGTCTTCATCGAAATGAGCCGGAACCTTCACTCCGATTGACTCACAGAACGGAACAGCCGTTGACAACCATTTTTGTCTTAGTTCATCATTGGTTCGCCCTTTTAATCGATAATCCAATTGCGCTGAACGGCTCTTAAGGTTATCTGCAACACCGAAGAATTCGAGTGCCATTAGGAACATCCAATCCACTGCATCTTGTACTTGCTTCGCCGTTTCCGGATTCTTCATTGCATTTTTCATAATGATTTCACCATTACGAAGGTGGAATAATTCTTCTTTATCAACCTTTACAAGTGCACGTTTCCAAGGTCCATAGGAAGTGTGTTCGTATGCATCACCTAAAAGCGTATACCCAGAACGATCAAATAGTCCGTTAAAGACTCCTAATTCAACCCAGTTGTCTAATTTAAAATCAAACGCGTACGGATTTTTCCATCGGTTGGCTGGTCGACGGTAGAGCATTTCATCAATATCTTCACCAAGGTCCTCCAGCAAACGGTAAGCGATATGAGCATGACCGATTTCATCTTGCATAACTGCTAGAGCGGTAATTTTATAGTTTAAGTTTGGGGCTTGATCGTAGACTGTTAATAATGGTGGGACACTAAGAAGTTCTGTATCTCCTACAATCGCGAGTGTTTGTTTTAGCGCTTTCAAATATTCGTCATTCATATCCTCCATGCGCTCCACAATAAATCCGTTTTGAACCTTTTCCAGTAATACCTCAGCCTCTTTTATACTCATCAATGAACACCTCTTTGTATTACGTTTTTTTAACTATCGTTTATAATATGTAATATAGAATATTTTAAATTGTTTGTCAACATGTTTATGATGTTTTTTAGACGTTAAGTTTAAATTCGTAATAGATGATGAGGTGGAATGTTGGTTTGGTAGTTGTTTTATATGCCCTGGGGTTGTGTGCGAAAGTAGTGGGTTATTCTTGGGATGAAGGGGATTGGGCGCTGAAGGTCGCTGGGTTTTCCTCTTCATCAAGGCTATGAAGAGGATTTCAAGCAAGGATTACCTACGTTTTTCCTTTTCATCGGAGGGAAGAAGGACTTTACCTGCGCACCGCCGCTCCGCCCGGGACTTCATCACGGCTATGAAAGACTTTACGAACGAGTAACTATGCCTTTCAGGTCTTCACTCAAAACTCTATATAAAACAAAAACCCAAGATTGCTATTTTATTAACAATCTTGGGTTTCCTACCTAATCTATATTTGATATTTTACTAGTATTGTTTCAACTTTGAACATAAATTATAGGATCTTGTTTAACCTTCGCAACTCGGCCTTCACGTTCTAGATAGTTTAAGTGCGCAATCGTTTCTGCAATAGCAAAACGCCATTGGTGAGGGTTGAGCTCTCTGTGAGAGAACAAAACCTTCGCAATCTCATATGTCGTTTTATGGTCGGCCAAGCTTTCAATATAATCGAGACGCTCTTTGTGATGTTGGATGAGCTCATCAATTCGTTCAGTTACATTTAGCACTGGTGAATGATGGGCAGAGTAAATTTTCCTAATCGGATATTTCCTAACTTTACGTAAAGAATCAATATATTCATGTAATGGATGCTGACTAGCACCGGGCCATACACTAATATTTGGAGTGATTCTTTCGAGAATATGATCGCCACCAACTAAGATGCCTTCTTTTTCATGGTAAAAACACACATGACCCTCGCTATGTCCAGGCGTATGAATAACCGACCATTGTTGATCACCAAACTCAATTGTAGCTCCAATCGGTTTTACAACAGGTAATGGGAGTACATTCTTATGTAATTTATCCATATGGTCTGCGATTCCATCTGCTAAATCTTCAGGAACTCCATGTTGCAAAACCATTTCTTTCATTTTCGCAACCTGAACGCTCCCCTCACCCCATACACGCTCAATCATGGCTGCATCCACTTCATTCATAAAAAGGTCAGCACCTGTTTGTTCCTGCATCCAGCCGGATAGACCAGAGTGGTCTGGATGGAAGTGTGTGAGATAAATTGTATGAACATCACTAAAAGTGACTCCTAAGTGAGCAAAAACCTCTTGCCAAGCATCTCGTGCAGCAGAGTAATTTAACCCTACATCAATCAGACAATAGCCATCATTTTGTTTAAAAAGATAGCAGTAAACATACTTCATCGGAAACGGAACTGGAATCCCGATCCGATAGCCGCCAAACTCAATTTTTTCAATATTCATGGCTCACCCCTATAATCAAATGCGCCCCTTGGCGTATTTGCGCCCGATTTTTTTCGAGCAAGCTCGAAAAATTTCCTTTAAAAAATCGTGGCATCCGCCGGAGGCTTAACTTTGTTCAGTCGGAGTTTTATCCACCAACTGAATTGATACTTTGCATTCCTCAATCCACTAAAATAAGGACTTTACTGAATAAAGTTAAATGTAGATTTCTCCAAAAGGATTGATTGCTTTATCACGTTCAATATGGATTTCACGATCAGGAGCTCCCTCAAAGACAGACTCAAAATAGCGGATTGATGGAATCGATAAAAGCTGATGGATATTCCAGAATAATTCTCGAGCCTTTATGCCAATCCATCCTTCTGGTAGTAAATCTCTTGGGAAACCTGGATCCTGGAAGAGGAATTTCCGATACTCATGCACCAACACCGTTTTCTCAATAAAACATTCCTCATCCTTTAAAGTGTTATTTAGAGCCTTTTCACGAAGTTCCTCAAATTTAGGTGTAAACTTATCAATAAACGTTTGATATTCATCTTTCACCAAATTTAAGTCCCAACCGATATCGATAATACTTTGGTTATCATGGGAAACAATTGAGGATGACGTAAATAAAAACACATATTCCTCAATTTCGTTTGCCTTAATCATTTCTGTTACTTGGTCCTCAACTGGATTAGGCGTCACCAATGTACTATTCGTAAGGTTGCCAAATCCGGTCCAAATCAGTTCTTTGCGAATTTTATTTCGAATCTCTCGCTTTTCCTCAGGAAACGAATATGTAAGTATTCTCCACTGCCGATCCCAAATGTGGTTTTGAGTGGCATATACCCTATTTACCCCCTCATCAACACGGCCTTTTGAAGTAGCGGTATAATAGCTCTTCTTTCCTACTTTTCGTACTTCCAGTAAATTATTTTGGACCATCCGAAATAACGCGCCTCTTACAGACGATTCGGAGATCCCAAACTGTTTCATTAATTCAATTAAGCTACCTACCCAAATTTCTCCTCCATAATATTTAATATATTCACCATATAATGTAAACATTAAGGACCTTGGTTTCATAGAACGTCACCACACTTATAATTATTTTTCAATATTTTTACTTTTATTATAGAGGATTTTGGAGATTATGCATTAAAAAGTGGTCTTTTTCCTGATTCATTTGTGTGGAGGTCTTCTTTAAGAATGGCTAATACGTCATCTGGTATTGGAACTGCTTTAATTTCAATAGGCGTTTGTTTTACCCACCCTCTAATTTCATATCCATGTCCAGTACGTGTTTCCCCTCTATATACCTCATGCCGTAGCCTGATTGTTTTTGTTTTAATTTCTTCAACCTGCGTTTTAATCGTAATGATATCATCATATAATAATGTTTTTTCAAAGCTACATCTCGCATCAAGCATCGGCAAGATAATTTGACGTTCTTCTTCTAAAGTGTTTGGTGACAAGCCACAGCTTCTAAAAAATTGGTGACCCGCGATGTCAAACCATTTAAAGTAATTTGGGTAGTATACTATACCCGCTTTATCTGTGTCTCCCCAGTTAACAATAACTTGAAATTCATTCGATCTCACATTTCATCCCCCCTAGTGTTAAAAAAGGCTCGCGAAGGTCGCCGAGCCTTAAAGATAATTAATTTGAAGTTAGTAGGCTATTTTAAAAGAGCGATACCGGAATTTCCGGCATCGCAATGGATTCATTGATCTTATTTTCCACTCCAGTTCGCTTCACGCTTTTCGATGAACGCACTTAAGCCTTCCTGAGCATCTTGTGAACGGAATAATAAGTTTTGAAGCTCACCCTCATAGCGGATTGCTACGTTTAGTGGCATTTCTTTACCATTCATGATTGAAAGCTTAATATTAGAAGTTGCATATGTTGCGCTGTTTGCGATTTTTTCTGCGTATTCTAACGTTTTTGCTCTCGTTTCTTCTTGTGGAAACACACGATCTACTAGGTTAATATCTAGTGCTTCTTGAGGTGTTAACGTTTCACCTGTGATATTCAGGTCAAGAGCTTTAGAGTGTCCAACTTGACGAGCTAGACGCTGAGTTCCACCTGTACCTGCTAGTACGCCAAGGGAAACTTCCGGAAGTCCAATTTTACCTGCTTGATCTCCCATGAAACGAAGGTCACAAGCTAGAGCCATTTCTAAACCACCACCAACTGTGTGGCCCTCTAAACAAGCAATCCAGATTTGTGGAGAGCGTGCAATTTTATCTAATGTTTCGTTACAGAATAAGCAGAACTGTGTTTTAAAGCGTGGTTCAGCTGATTTTAAGAAATTAATGTTAGCTCCTGCTGAGAAGAATTTTGGCATATCACTCATTAGTACAGCTACTTTAATGTCATTGTCAAAACGAATGTCATCAATTGCAGCATTTAATTCTTTGTAATAGTCGAGGTCATAAGAGTTTGTTTTGTTTACATGAATGTGAACTTCAGCGATCCCATTAGCTTTCTTTACTGTTAATGTTTTTGTTTCATTTACTGTAGTTGTCATTCTTCATTACCTCCTAGAATTATGTATTACGTTTTTTAATCTTTCGTAATTAATTTAAAATATACTGAATCTTTTTTAAATTATCAAACCCGTAAATTGCTCATTTTCGCAGGGAAATAATATCTTTTCTCTTAAATACTCTTTCTTTCTATCTTTTTGGAGGTTTTTAAAACGTTCGTAAAAAATACGTAATTTTTATTTTGGATTGTGGTATTATGAAACTAAATACATAAGCTCTATTAGAAACGTGGATATCATGAGAATCAAGGAGGTTTAAATGAAAAATAGAGTTAAGGATCTTTACGGTAATCTAAACATTAATACGATTAGTTCAGGTATTGTTGCAGCTATTTTCGGGTGTACAGGTCCTGCACTGATAATTATCGGAGGTGCATCAAGCGGTGGTTTAACCCACGAACAAACGATCAGTTGGTTATTTGCGGTGTATTTTTTCGGAGGTTTATTGGGACTATTTCTATCTTTAAAATATAAACAACCGATTGCTGGGGCATATTCAATTGCTGGGGCTGTGCTAGTGGCAGGTGCTTTGTCGCATTTTTCATTACAAGAAGCAATTGGCGCCTATCTTGTAGCAAACCTCATTGTTCTTATACTAGGTGTAACAGGATTAATCGATAAAGTGATGAATTGGATACCTGTTCCAATCGTAATGGGAATGATTGTTGGTGTCATGATGCGATTTGCGATTGAGATGATTACTTCTGTTGAAGTGTCCCCTCTGTTAGCAGGTTCGGCCATCTTAGTCTATTTGTTATCCTCACGATACATAAAAAAAGTACCACCTGTTTTATCAGCGTTAGTCGTTTCAGTACTCCTTGCCATTGTCATGAATGAGTTTAATTTTTCAAATGTACAAAGTTCGTTTGTGCTTCCTCAACTAGAACTTCCAACCTTTAGTTTGAACGCCATTATTTCTCTTTCTATCCCCCTTGCAATCTTGATTATTTGTACAGAGAATGCACAAACAACCGGAATCCTAATGGCAAAGGGATATAAACCGCCAATTAGCGCAATGGCCATCTTTGGTGCAATTTTTGGTTTTATTGCATCCTTTTTCGGAGCTCACGCTATCAACACTGCGGGGCCCATGACTGCGATTTGTGCATCAGATGAATCAGGTAAAAAAGAAGGACGATTCGCTGCTTCTGCATCAAATGGAGTTTTATTTGCAAGCTTCGGTGTGTTTGCGGCGTTTGTTGTTCCTTTTGTAATTGCGATGCCAGGTGTAATCGTGAGTACCATTGCAGGCTTAGCAATGATAGGTGTACTCTTATCGTCACTTAAGATTGCTTTTTCCGATACAAAATTTCAAATGGGGGCCTTTTTTGCATTCGTTATAGGAATGTCTGGAGTGAATTTCTTTCATATCGGTGCCCCATTATGGGCGATTGTAGGTAGTGTTCTTGTCTCCCTATTAATCGAAAAAAATGATTTCGAAAGAAAGATAAAAGTAGAAAAAAACCTCAAGCATGGTGCGTAGCTATCATGATGGATGCGTTATAAATAGATGGACATACTAATCACATCCGAAAATCTCATGAGAGGTGAATCAACATGAACATTGATATAACATCTATTTATGACAACATGCCAGATTTTTCGAATCATATGGAAGCTAGAGAATGGTTTAAAAATGAGTTTAAAGACAGATTTTTCTTAAGGACACATAGTGATAGCGACGGGAAGATGACGTATTTCTATCACATTGTCAAAGATCCGGAAACGTATCAAAGATACATGGAAAGCTTTGCAAGTAATGAGAAACGTGAAATAACAGAAATGTCAACATTTGAAAGCTATACAACCGTTGAAATTACAGAAGACGGGGATGTAAATATTACAATATAAGAAAAAGGAGGTTTCCAAAATGGAAACCTCCTTTTTCTTTATTCAACTTCTCCAATGACAGCTTCTTTGAACTTTATTGATTTTTTATTTTGGATAAATTCAACCATATCAACTTTATTAATTGGTCGACTGAATAAATAGCCTTGTATTTCGTCACAGCCCATTTTTACATGGACCTGACATTCATCCCAGGTTTCTACTCCCTCTGCCACCACGTTCAACTGAAGTCCATGTGCAATATCAAAAATCGATTTTACTAATAACCCCTTTTTCTCATCTTTGTCAATATTATGGATAAATTGTCTGTCGATTTTAATTTCGTCAATTGGAAGCTTCAATAATTGGTAAAGAGACGAGTACCCCTTTCCAAAGTCATCAATTGAAATCTGGACCCCTAGATCTTTCAGGTTTCGAATCCGATCCGCAACATGCTGTTGGTCCTTAATAAACACACTTTCTGTAATTTCAAGCTTTAAATATTTTGGATCTAATCGAGAATCATGTAATGCCTTTTTGACCATTGAAACAAGATAATCTTGTTGAAAATGCTTGGCTGATAGGTTTACCGAAATTGGAACATGTAGAAGGTTTTCAAGCTGCCATTGTTTATTTTGTCTACAAGCCTGGATGAGAGACCACTCATCAATTTTTGAAATGAGACCGATTTCCTCAGCCACATCTATAAAGACTCCAGGAGAGACCACCCCTAATATGGGATCATTCCAACGGATCAAGGCTTCAATACTTGTAATTTTACCTGCCATCGTCTTCGGCTGATAAAATTGTTCAAACCGATTCTTATCCACTGCTGTACGCAGAGCATTTTCGATTTCTAATCGCTCTTGAAATTTATTTTTCATGGATTCATTGAAAAACTGAACAGTATTGCCGCCTTTCTCCTTCGAGATGTACATCGCAATATCTGCATATTTTACTAATGTATCTAAATCTTTACCATCTTCTGGGTACACACTGACCCCAATACTTGCCGTTATATAGTGATTTTGACCGGCAATTGTATAATAAGATAAAAACTCTTTGACAATCATGTCGAGTGTTTTATTTATCTCATCCCTGTTATCAACAGAATGGACTACTACAAACTCGTCCCCTCCAAGTCTGAAAACCTGCCTATTGTCCTCTTGTAACTTCTTTAGCTTGTTACCGGTTGCTTTTAGAAGTGTATCCCCTGCATCATGACCTAATGTATCATTGATTTGTTTAAACTGATTAAGGTCGATAAAAATAATGGCAATCTTTTGATCATGGTTATTTCGTATCAGCTCACGTACATATTTTTGGAAGAAATAACGATTAGGTAAGTATGTCAAACTGTCGTAAAAAGCAAGTTTATGAAGCTTGTCCTCGGATTCCTTCAATCTTGAAGTTTGCTCTCTTAGAATCCGGTTCATCTCAATACTCTCTTGGAATAACTCCTTCAGCTTATCTGCCATCTTCTTTAAATTTTTACTCAGGATGCGAAGCTCTGATATTGTTCCTTGCGGCCATTCAATATTTTCTAAAGAACGGAGCTTTTGTGGTAATCCTGTTGTAATTGTTGTCAGTTGCCTTAGGTTATTCGTTAGCATTCGGCTTACGGCCATAACAAATAATATGGCTGAAACAGCTAGAATTAGTAAATACTTTAGCTGGTCGAGTGAAATATTAAAAATTTGTTGTTGATACCCAGCGATTGGATACTGCAACATAATTCGGTATGAACCAGTATCCCTTGTATAAAAGTAAACAGCATCATCCCATCTCGTAATTGGCTGCATATCGTTGTTAGCAACCGGTAAAGCCTCAAAAACATTGGATGAAATCTTCCGAATCTCATATTTATTAGGATCAAAATCCATCACGACTGTCGATGAAACGACACGATTTTTATTGTCATATACAATAATATCGATGTCTTGGTTCTTATTCCGCCAAATAATTTCTTCAATTTGATTGACGTCGCTACTCCCGTTTGCTTTTTCCAGTTGAAGCAGGTCATTTTCAATCCGATTTACTCTCGTTTCACTAATTTGAACTAGATCTTTTTTAATGACTTCAAATGTGTTTAGCGTATTGGTGATTACACTAATAAAAAACGGAACAAGAATCGTTAAAATCGTAATTTGCGATAAAAACTGGTGGACCGATACATTATTTTTACTGATTCGATTGTTTTTAACAAACTTGTAGAATGGGAAATAAGCCAGTAGCATATCTGCAACTAATACATTGAAAAGTCCATTTGCAACATCCTTACAGATTTGAAAATAGAGCGCACTTCCTGAAAGTGATTCTCGACAGAACATAAAGAGCAGCACTATTCCAATTAAAATCCAGAAAAAAAAGTCTACGAAAAACATTTTTGCTTTTCGCCCTCGTAAGAAAAAGGCACCAACAAAAACGATTTCAACAAGCATGATAATTGCATAATAAGGACTGTTTGAGAAGAATATGGCAAAAAAGATAGCAATTAGACCCGTTACAATTGCGGCGGTATACCCAAAAATACGGAGTATTAAAAACATCGAAATACTCGCAAATGTAAAAGTAATTCCATATAACAGCGTTAATTTGAAATGAGAGGCTAATACTACGAATCCTACCAGGGATACTAATAGGATTAAATCAGTATTTATTTTGCCTTTTATCTGCGAAAATCCTATCATAAAGTCTCCCCTGATTTATATATATGTAAATCAATATGTTCACTATGGTTATGATAATAATATCATAAATTCTACATCTTTTTTTCTATTTTTGCTTAACCAAATCATACCGTTTTAACTCAGTTCAAACAATCAATCTACTTCCTTTTCCCTATAAGTAATAATAAGTTAGGTTTATTGGCAAAAAGTGATAAATTCTGCTACCCTAATATTGGCAAACTTTTATGGGAAAACTATTTGGTACATAAAAGTAATGTAAAAGAAAGGGTTTTATGATGAAGCAAATATCAAACGTTTTTTGGATTTCGGTTGCTATCGTACTTGCAGCTGTCATATTTGGTGTTGCAGCACCAAAAAGTTTCGAAGAAGTAACAGGTAATATTCAATCATTTATTACATCAGCCTTTGGATGGTATTACCTTATTTTAGTCACAATCATTGTGATATTTTGTGTTTTCCTCATTTTTAGTCCTGTTGGGGCGATTCGATTAGGAAAACCTGATGAAAAACCTGAGTATTCAAATATATCATGGTTTGCGATGTTATTTAGTGCAGGGATGGGGATAGGTCTTGTATTCTGGGGAGCTGCCGAACCACTTTCCCACTTCATGGATCCTCCACTAGCAGAGGGTGCTACAAATGCTTCCCAAAAAGAGGCAATGCGCTATACATTTTTCCATTGGGGGATACATGCATGGGGAATTTATGCACTTGTTGCCCTTGCCTTAGCCTATTTTAATTTCCGAAAAGGTGAACCAGGTTTAATTTCAGCTACACTAAAGCCTGTTTTGGGCAAGAAAGCAATGGAAGGAAAACTAGGTACTTTGGTTGATGTACTAGCCGTATTTGCGACGGTTGTAGGTGTTGCAACGACGCTTGGGTTTGGTGCGGCACAAATTAATGGAGGTTTAGCCTATTTACTCGATATCCCTATTAGTTTCTTCATTCAACTAATCATTATTGCTGTTGTTACCGTCCTATTTATGATCTCTGCGTGGTCCGGATTAAGTAAAGGGATTAAATATTTAAGTAATGCAAATATGATTTTAGCACTTGCCTTACTGATATTAATGTTCGTAGCAGGTCCTACAGTTCTAATTCTTGACATGTTTACAGATACACTTGGTGGATATATACAAAATATTGTACAGATGAGTTTTAGAATTGCTCCACTTAATGAAGAACACCGTTCTTGGATTAACGGCTGGACTATTTTCTACTGGGCTTGGTGGATTTCATGGTCACCGTTTGTAGGTATTTTTATTGCACGTGTATCCAGAGGAAGAACAATTCGCCAATTTATTATCGGAGTTTTATTGCTTCCAGCTTTGGTAAGCTTTATATGGTTTTCGGTATTTGGTACTTCCGCAATAGAAGTACAAAAGCAAGGAAGTGTAGATCTCTCACAATTTGCTACAGAAGAAGTTCTTTTTGCTATCTTTAATGAGTCTTCCTTAGCGGTTGTTTTATCGGTGGTTGCCATTATACTTGTTTCGACATTCTTTATTACATCTGCTGACTCGGCTACGTTTGTACTTGGCATGCAAACCACATATGGTTCACTTACACCATCAAACTCTGTAAAACTAACGTGGGGTATTCTACAATCAACAGTTGCAGCCATTTTATTATATAGCGGTGGTCTACAGGCATTACAAAATGCCCTCATTGCAGCAGCTTTTCCTTTTTCAATTATAATGGTGCTGATGATGATTTCACTGTATCGTTCATTAACTAAAGAGAAAAAAGAACTTGGCTTGTATTTGAAACCAAAATCAAAGAAAAAATCTACTGCTCCTCAGCAGTAAAAACCAAAAAACCGGCACAGTGCCGGTTTTTTGGTTTTTAAAATCTTTTCGTTATTACTTAGTAACTAACCCTTGCGTCCATGATTTAACCCCATCATCTTCTACGAATTCAATGATTACATCTGTAACACCTTTTATTCCTTGAATTTTTTCTTCAATACCTTCTTTTATTTTAAATGCTTCTTTTACGGATATATTGGAGTCAATTTCCAGTTTCATTTCGATGTGGAAATCCTCCCCTTCTTTCATCGCAAACAATGCGTTTATATCTTTTATTTCTGGACTTGCATAAATAAGCTCTGCAATTTTGTTTTCTAACTCTTCATCGGCTTCACCAAGTACTCCCTTGGCATTATCCAAAAACACTCTTCCTACTACGTAAAACATCATTAGACCAATTATGATTGAGGCAATTCCTTCTGCAGCATGCCAACCAGCATAATAGGAGAGTAAAATTCCAATGATTGCGATGACTCCTCCAAGGGTTGCGACTAAATCCTCCATAAATACAAGCTCTGTTGCAGGGGTAGCTCTTTTTAGATTCCCGAAGCTTTTACCTACTATTGCAAATCCCTTTGCATCTACACTTGCTTCATGGAGGACTTCCTTCATTGCTTTATAAAGCACGTATGCCTCCAATATCACGGCTATTCCCAAAACAGAAAGGTTAATTGCAATACCAGATGATTCGGCTGGGTGGATAATATGATGATACCCTTCTTTGATCGCTTCGTAACTCATGATCCCAACTATGATTACTGCACCGAGTAAGACTAAGTTTACGAGGCGTCCAAAACCGTTCGGATATTTTTCAGAAGGCATTTTTTTACTCAATGCACTACCGATGAACACGAAAAATTGGTTGGCTGCGTCCCCTAAAGAATGCAACGTTTCAGCAAACATCGCGACATTCCCCGTGAAAAAGTACGCAGCTCCTTTAATAATTGCAATAATGGTGTTTACAATTGAAGCAATTAAAGATGACTTATTTCCATTCTTTAATAAACTTTGTTTTTTTGACATATTAACCTCCAATGGGTGATTCTTGGTAATACTAGTAGTATTAATTACTTTTGAAAAATTTATCAGAGGAATTGCGGTAAAAATAAATAGATGCCTGCACTTAGAGTACGGTTGCGGTTTTAATGGGGAATGGAACAAACTCTAATCCAGTCCAAATTTAAAGCCCACCGGAATATCTAGAAAAACTAATAAACAGGTTTTGGTGTATCGGACACAAAATTAATTTTATCGGACAAAGTCAGCTGGATTTCGGACAAAATTACGAATTTATCGGACACAACTTTCAAGATATCGGACGTAGTCCTATTAATATCGGACATACCCGCAATTCCAGCCAAACAAAAAGCCTTCCGGAACATCCGGAAGGCCGATTAACATATTTTAAGTTTAGGCGTCAAAATTTAATACAATCTTACATACTTCAGCTTGGTTGTTTTTCAAGAACTCAAAGGCTTCTGCAATTTCTGTAAAATGGAAGGTATGTGTTTTCATTTTTTCTGGTTGCACAGCCCGAGTTTCAAATAATTCGATTACGTGAGGGAAACGATAATTATTTAATCTAGAACCTAAAACATCTATTCCTTTTTTCGTAAATGCAACTTGAGGAACTGAAGAAGGTTTATTCCCAGTACCAAGTGTCACAATACGTCCTGATGGAGCAACTAGCTCTAAAGCTTCCTCGAGACTTTGTGGTGAGCATACAGAATCAATGATTACATGTGCCCCGTCACCTTCTGTAAATTCCTGCACAACTTCTTCTAGGCTTTCATTCTTTACATTTACTACTCTGTCTGCTCCCATATCCTTTGCACGGTCTAGGCGTTTATCCACAATATCCGTCATCATTACAAAAGCCCCACGTGATTTTGCCACTTGCATTACAGCAATACCAATTGGCCCGGAACCCATAACCAATACTTTATCTCCAGTTGTTGTACGGCCGCGTTCATTCGCCTCAACACCAATTGAATAAGGTTCTACTAATGCTGCACTTTCTCTATCTATTTTTGATTCATCCAGTTTATATGCATTTTTTTCAGTCGTTTTTACGTATTCCGCAAAACCACCATCACGATGAACACCTGTTACTTCAACAGTATCACACACATTATGATGACCAGTTCTACATGCATAGCAATGTCCACAGCTATTCACATTGTCTACTGCTACAAGGTCACCAACTTTTACTTTTGTAACGCTTGTACCAACCTCTTCTATAATGCCAGCAAATTCATGCCCAATAATTCGAGGATACGTAGCTAATGAGTTTGTTCCGTTATAGATTCCTACATCGGAACCACATATTCCACCAGAAACAACTTTAATGATGACATCATGCTCATTTTCAATGAATGGTTTCGGAACTTCTTTAATTTCAACTTCAAACGGTTTATTTATTACTACAGCTTTCATGTCAATTCCCCCTGATGCAAATTTTAGCTATCTTTATTTAATGTTCTACTCTATGATGTTGTTTTCTTTTATTCACCTGAGAACCATTCTATTGGTACTGTCACTAGCTCAGGAACAAGAATTAGTAGGAATAACAATACAATCTCAACGATAAGAAAAGGCATAATTGCTTTTACGAGACGCCCAATACTAATCTTTCCTGCCCCGGCGGCAACATTTAGCACAGTACCTACTGGTGGTGTTAATAGACCAATAACATTATTTAAAATAAATAATAGACCAAAGTATACGGGGTCAATACCCGCAGCATTAATAACAGGCATTAGTACTGGTGTTAAAATCAAGATTGTTGGGTTAACATCCATAGCCATTCCAACTAGGATGACAATAATATTAATAACGATTAATAGTAATAATGGATTATCAACCAATGGACTTAAAATATTTGTCACAGTTTCCGGAATGTTTCCAATTGTCATTAACCATGCTGAAACCATTGCTGCTGCAGCTAAAAACATGATTACGCTTGATGTTTTAGCTGAACTAATTAAACTTTCTAAGATATCTTTTGGTTTTAATTCACGATAAACAAAGACGCCAATAAATAATGCGTAAACCACAGCAATTACCCCAGCTTCTGTCGGAGTAAAGAATCCACCTCTTAGTCCAGTTAAGATACCAACTGGCATTAAAATTGCCCATATTGCATCAACACAGGATTTTACCATTACTTTAAAGCTAGCTCGTGGAAGTTTATCTACTTTATCTTTTCTCGCGACAATTGCCCAGACGATACATAAAGCAATTGAAATGTAGATTGCAGGTGCAATACCCGCGATAAAAAGTTTTGTAATCGATACACCCGCAGTAACACCAAACAAGATCATTGGTACCGATGGTGGCATGATAGGTGAAACAATGTTACCTGCTGCAATCAATGCAGTTGAACGATCACGGTTATAGCCAGCTTTCGCCATCATCGGAATCAGAATAGCTCCTAGCGCTGCAGTTGAAGCAACCGCTGAACCTACTAAACTAGCAAAAAGTACAATTGCTAAAATAGCTACATATCCTAATCCACCGCGTATATGCCCAACTAATGAGGTTGCGGCAACAATGATACGTTTTGTTAATCCACCGCGATTCATTAAATCTCCACATAAAATAAAGAATGGAATCGCCATCATTGCAAAACTATCCGAACCGACCATTAAATTTTGTGCAAGGATTTGTGTATCAAAATCTCCTAAGTATAACATCATAAATACGCCGCTAAGTAGTAACGCAAATGCGATTGGAATCCCAATTGCCATTGCTCCTAATAATGCGACTAAGAAGATAACCATTGTCATTTGTTCGACCTCCCTTAACTACTTTTTCTCTTTGTCTTCATCTTCATTTTTCATTTTTTCTAATACATCATCTTCATCTGATTCATGTAAGGTGATGAGTTTATCAATTGATTCAGGCTCTTTCATGACCTTAATGATGTTAGAAATACAAATAATCGCAATACAAATTCCGGTCAACATCCCTACCCCATAGATGATGGATAGTGGGATTCCTGTTGCTGCCGCCCGTGCCTCCACACTTTGTAGCGTCATTGTATACGCTCCGTGGGTAAGCATTGCCATTATGATAATGATAATGCCTTGTGCAAAAATATAAGTTATGCGCTTTAAGCCTTTTGGCAATTTATGCATAACGGAGTCCATTCCTAAATGAACATTCGATCTCATGGCACCAATTGCTCCAATATACGTAATATAAACGAATAAATATCTTGCAATTTCTTCAGACCATGTTAAACCTGAATTAAAAACCGTACGTAAGACGACATTTAAAAAGACAAATAAAACAATTAAAGCAAGCATAATGCCGAGTAGATAATCTATCCCTTTAAAAAGCCTGTCATTAAACTTGGACATGTGTTTCCCTCCATAAAATTAATTTTCAAAAGATAAGGTTGCGTTTACATTTTCTACTCAACTGAGCGAATCCGATTAATCATATCTTCAGCCCAATCATATTTTTCGTACAGCATTTCATATACTGGTTGAGCCGCGTCGATAAGTTGTTGTCTTTCCTCTTCAGATGGAGTCTCTACAACAATTCCTTGTTCTTCTAGGAAATTCCGGTCATCTTCAATACTATTTTCATAGATATCCCATGTTCTATTAGAGGTTTGTAGGGAAACTTCTTCAAATATTTTTTGGTCTTCTTCAGACAATGTGTCCCAAAATTCTTTACTCATCATTAGCTGATTTGATGAAACCATATGGTTTGTTTCATAAATATAATCTTGAACCTCGAACCAACCTTCTTGTCTAAAAGTAGACATCGGATTATCCTGTCCATCAACAACACCTTGCTCTAGAGCAGTAAACACTTCACCTAGGTCCATAATTACAACGTTAGCACCTAAAGATTCGGCTAATTTAACATGGATTGGATTATTTGGCATTCTCACTTTTTGACCTTTTAAATCTTCTGGAGATTCAATTGGATAGCTTGAGCTAAAAACACGCGCACCGTTTGGATTCCATGCAAGAAACTTAATTGGTTCCTGTTCTTCGAAATTCTTTGCTATATACTCTCCAACTTCTCCTTGATACACTCTTCTTGCATGTGCAACATCCTTAAAAACAAATGGAAAATCGGGAGTTGCCATCATCGGAACCTCACTCCACATTACTGTTCCGATTGCAGTCATTTCTACAATTCCACTACGAGTAAAGTCATATAATTGTTTTTCTCCACCTAGTTGTCCAGAATCATAAATTTCTACATTGTATCTACCATTTGTGAGTTTTTCAATTTCTGGTTCGAATACCTCTTTTAAAGCTACATTGACTGGGTTAGAAGGTGAAAGTGTAGTGCCTACCTTAACCAAAATTCCCTTATCCGCGGTAGCTGCTTCTGAGCAACCTGATAGAATGATAGCGAGCACCGCAACTATAAAGAATGTTATTGTTTTTTTACCAACATTCAGTTTTTTCATTTTAAATTACCTCCTTATATATCACATAAAACCCTTACATTTTAGTTTAAAAGGTTCATAACGCTTACGTTAATATACCAGTATACTTGTCGACAAGTTGAATTTAAAAAAATATAGTTATACCGATAATTACATTATAGTATCCTTCACAGTTTCACGAGTATCTTCAAAATGGTCATGAACTACTCTTTTTATATATTCCAGATCCTTTGAGACGATAGATTCAATCAATAGACGGTGTTTCTCTATTAATGGCTCAATCTCATTTGAGTTTTCAAGGAATCTTTTTTTTGTAGTGACTAGCAATGCTGTGAAGACAATGTCTCGAATATTATTCCATAGATGAAGCATTCTTTTATGATTTGCCGCTTCTATCATTACCTCATGAAATTTCAAATCCTGAATTGTAAATTCAATATGTTGATTATACTTAGCGGCAATGATCATCTCATCAAGTATTCTATTTAGTTTTCCGATAATATGCTGATGTTCCATTTTAGAGAGCCGTTCGATCACAAATGTTTCAATTATATATCGCACATCATACAATTCCTCGATATCTTTTGGAGACAATCCAATCACTACAGCACCCATGCGCTCTAACCGAATCAAACCTTCATTTGATAAAGTTTTGAGGGCCTCTCGTACAGGGGACCTGCTAGTCCCAAATTCTTCAGCAATAGAATTTTCAGATAAAACTGTTCCAGGATTAATGCTTTTGTTGATTATTTTCAAACGTAATTCACTTGATATCTTTTCTCCTAGAGAAGTGCCTTTTAAAGCGATAGAAGGAAATTCCATTAAATCAACTCACTTTTATAAATGTCTTATACTAATCATTTTAAGTTCTTTATATCTTCCTTTCTTTCACGGTTGTATACTTGTACACAAGTTTGTCATAAATTAATATATACTCAAATTGTCTCCTTGTAAAGAGAAAACGTATTCAATTTTACAAAAATTCGACAAATAATTTGGGAGGAAATGCTTTAATTAATCTTGACTATTGTGATGAAAGACTTTTCAAAGTTATTTTGAACTTGTTTTGTCCTTCAAAACGTTCAAGGTATAAAAAAACTGCCCCCCGTATGTTAATCTTTACATCACGAAGGACAGACGACACATTATTCTTTGACAAGCAATGCAACTGCTTCAACGTGCACGGTATGTGGGAATAGATCCACTGGTTGAACACCTTTTAGGGTATATCCAAATGGTTCTAGTTCTTTAATATCCGTTGCAAACGTTTCGGGATTACAAGAAACATAGACAATTCTTTCTGGCTGAGAGCGACCAATTCTTCTCATTACTTTACCACCAGCACCTGAACGTGGAGGATCAAGTAAAAGTAACTCTGGTCTTCCAAAGCTTTCAAGCACTTCATCAATTCCTTTTCGTGCATCCTTTGCTAAGAAGTACGTGTTTGATAATCCATTATCTTTTGCATTACGTTTTGCAGATTCAATTGAGCTTTCAACAATTTCAATTCCTGCAAGCTTTTCAACGCGACTTGCAAAAGGAAGGGAGAATGTTCCTACACCACAGAAAAGATCAATCATTTTTTCTGTTTTCTTCGGTTCCCCCATTTCAACAGCTAAATCGACTAATTTTTGAGCTTGAGTTGGGTTGGTTTGGAAGAACGTATCAAACCAAACCCGGAAACGGTATCCGTCCATTTCATCATATATGAAATCGCGTCCCGCTAATAAATGTGTTTTTTCAGATTGAGTGCGGTCAGCCCAGTCTGTATTTTCCAGCCATAATAAGCTTTTTACCTCTGGGAATTTTTCTTCAATGCGTTTTACTAGATCATCTGCAGCATTTTTAAGTTTTCCTTCTGGTGCTTCAGTTGCAAAAAGAGCTAACATGACTTCACCAGTTACAAAGGATTGTCTCACCATAAGATGACGTAGAAGACCTTCATGCTGATCTTTGTTATAGCCAGGTAGCTGATGATCTTTTGCCCACTGGGCTACTTCCATTGCACCTTCCACCATTTTTTCACCTGCAATTAGACATGTTTCAAGAGAAATGATTTTGCGGAAGTTTCCTTGTTCATGTAAACCTAGTGACCCTTCAGGTGAGAAGGTAAATTCCATCTTATTACGGTAATGCCATGGCTCGTCCATTCCGATTGTATCTTTTACAAGTTCCGGATTGAAACCTTGTGATTCAACTTGTCGCTTCACATAATCCGTTTTGTACTGAAGCTGTCCTTTATAATCCCAGTGCTGCCATACACAGCCACCGCATTTTTCAAAATGAGGGCAAGGCGGTGCAAGACGTTGGTCATTTTCGGTTAGGATTTCCTCAGCCATCGCTTTTCTTCGTTTGCGGTCAGGCTGGTCAACGGTAACGCGAACCTGCTCGCCAATTAAGGTTTGCGGAATCGTGAGTTTTAGCTTCTTCTTATTGCCGTGCTCATTTTCACGCCACACGACTCCCCGTCCTGAACCTTTTTCATCTAAACTTTTTATATCAACAATCATCGTTTCAGGTTTTGTTACTGCCAATTACTGTTCCTCCTCGGTAAAACTTTTTTCTATATTCGAGTTAATATATCTGCGTTATCGGATTCTTGAAAAATATAAGTATAGTCCATTTCTATCCTATTTTACAACATACTAACCAAGTATAAAGCACAACGCACAATTTTGGAATTCCTAACATCCTAGAAAGTATTAGCAAACGAACAATGCAGCAATAACTCTTCCTAACACAAATCAAAAAATTCGTGTACAAGCAGATATTAAAAAGGCGAATATTTCCTACTTTGTCGTTAAATACTAACTGAAAGATTTTGCAACTTTGTATAGGGTTAGGTGGAGGTATGTTTTGGAAAAAGAAGGATAGCAAAAAGACTGTTAAAAGTTATGAAACTGTGGAGAAAACGATTGAAGAAGTATTTGAAAAGGCAAAAAAGTCGAGTGATTTTAAAACTGTCTCACCTATTGAAAAAAATGATAACTTTTCAATAAGTTATTTTGAAACGTTAGTTGATACTAAGATTCTGCAACAGTCTCTATTACCTAGTTTAAAGGAGAAAGTTACAGAAATCGAAAAACTTCATGATTTAAAAAATATTATCCCAATTGAAGAAATAAAATTTTCAAGGAACCCATCGGAACTCGAAAAAGCCTTCCATCAAGGGACATTAGCCGTATATTTCAAAAACCAAATGGATGAATTCGCTCTATTTAAGATAGGAAACGCGAGGTTAGGTCAACGGGAAACAAATGATACACAAAATGAATTTAGTGTGATTGGGCCAAAGATTGGATTTATAGAAGATATTGGAACAAATCTTCATATGCTAAGAGAACATCTTGATACGCCGGACCTTATCTATGAAGAATTGATCGTTGGGACAAGAACACATACAAAGGTTGTCATTGCATACGTAGATGGTGTTACAAATCCTGAGTTTATAAAAACTGCAAAACAGAGGTTACATAACCTTAATGTTGACGTGGTTTTTGACAATACTCAACTGGAACAAATGATTTCCGATCATTCGTCATCTCCATTTCCTTTATTTGTAACTACAGAAAGATTGGATCGGACAGTAGGAGCGCTTTTATTAGGACAAATTGTACTAATAACTGATAAATCCTCCTATGCAGTAATTGGCCCAGTAAATCTAATGGATTTTTTTTCAAATCCAGAAGATTTTTATCTTCCGTCTTTCATTGCATCTTTTTTTAAATTAATTCGGATAGTTGGAATGTTGTTCTCAATATTTGCTACTTCCTTTTATGTAGCAATATTAACATTTCATTTTGAGGTTATACCGAAGGACCTGCTTGGTCCTCTCATTAACTCGAGAGCCAATGTTCCCTTTCCTCCTGTTCTTGAAGTTTTATTCTTAGAAGTGACCATTGATTTACTCAGGGAAGCAGGTGCACGTCTACCCACAAAAATTGGACAGACACTAGGTATAGTTGGAGGAATTGTAATCGGACAGGCAACTGTTGAAGCAGCACTTACAAGTAATATTTTATTAATTATTGTTGCACTTTCAGCATTGGCCTCGTTTACAACGCCAATTTATAAAATGTCTAACGCTGTTAGGATGTTAAGATATCCTTTCATCATACTTGCTGCCATTTGGGGTGGTTTAGGTATTTATGTAGGTGTTCTTTTTATAATCGGACATTTGACTCGACTCAAATCATTAGGAGTTCCTTATATGATTCCGCTTTATCCCTACCGAAAAGGCTGGGCACTTGGTTCCTTTATAAGGCCTAATTTCGTAAAACTAAATAAACGTCCATCTATTTTTAGACCATTAAGTAACAAACGATATACTCCAGCTTCGACTCAAGACACAGAAGATGGACTGAACTCAGAATAAAATTCTCTAAAAAAGAAAGCGGAGATAATATGGGTAAATGGAGAAAGGTTAATATAGTTGTCATTGTATTCATATGTATCGTAAGCCTAGTTGGATGTACAAGAACTAAGATAGTCGATAAATTGAGTATTATTCATGTGTTTGGTTTTGATTTAGGCGATAACGGAGATGTGATTGGAACCGCTTTGTTCCCTGAATATACAAAAAGCAAAGGGAGCGATAAAAGTCAATATTTAGAAGAGAAAACAGATGCAGTTGCACTATTAAGACCTAAAATGTCAACACATACGAGTACCCCAGTTGCTTTATCGAAAATAAGGGTTTTAGTATTCGGTAATGAATTTGCAAGAACTGGTGTTAACGATGTAGTAGAACGGCTTCTTTTGACACCAGAAATTGCGACCAATATACAAATTGCCGTTTCTACCCACAGTGCTAAGGAAACACTTAAAACCTTAAAAAAAGGGGACTTGACGCTAGCTGATCAAATCAAACAAAATATGACGGGACAACAACTTCCAAAGATGAACCTGCATGTTTTCTTAAACCATTTCTATGGTGAAGGTATGGATGCGTTTGTACCAATGCTAGCCATTGACGAAAACGATAAGATACAAGTAGATCGAGTTGGGATTTTTAAAGATGATAAGCTCAAACTTCACTTGAATGAGCAAGAAACCTTTATTTTCTCGACTTTAGAAAATTATCGGACACAAGCCATATATGAAATTGTCCTTGACGAGGAGGATCGAACAGAAGTTATTCTGATTCAAGCGTTTCGAAATAAAAGGAAGTGGGAATGGGTAAAAGATGAGCAGCAATTAAATCTTTCGTTAAAACTCATATGGACAGTTACACATCATCCGGACCGTTTTAACCTAGAAAATCCACACGATCTTGAAACGATAAAAAGATTAATTAAAAAAGATGTAAAAAAAGATATCGAGGAACTATTAAATACGTTCAAAGAAAAAGGTGTGGATCCACTCGGAATTGGAAATATTGTTCGATCACAGGATCGAGATTGGGATGAAACATCCTTTTATGAACAATACCCTGCTTTACCTATAAATATTGATATACAGTTAAAAATCATACATTCTGGCCTTCAAGGCTAGGCTAGACTAGGATGGTCAACAATGAATAGTCAGATTAACGAAAATAAACAAGTCTCTCCTTATTTCCTGTTCTTTTTAATACATGGCTCTCAAACAGGAATTGCTGTATTAAGGTTTCAAGGAAATGTAAGTAAGGGGGCTGGTAGTGAAGCATGGATGTCCGTACTTGCTTTGGGTTTAAGCTTTCAGCTTTTATTTATGATGATGCTATATATCTTAAAACAGTCTACCGCAGGGGATATTCTTTCCTTTCATAAAGACCTCTTGGGAAAGAAACTGGGAGGGGCTTTAAATTTATTATTGGCATGTTATTTTTCACTGGCCGGTGTAGCGGTTGTATATGGTTATATTGATCTCCTCCAAGTCTGGGTTTTCGATGGGATTCCTAGTTGGGAGTACGCTCTTCTTTTTTGTTGCCTCATTTTTTATCTGGTCTCAGGGGGATTTCGAGTGATAACTGGAGTTGCTTTTTGGGGTGTCGTGATACCCGCCATCTTGCTAATCTCCTTTTTTTCCATCGCTAACTATTTGGAGGTCTCATACCTTCAACCACTTTTTGATCACAGTTTAAAAGACCATTTTAATTCGGTAAAAGCAGCTGTCCCTTTATTTTTAGGGGTTGAAACAGCTCTTGTTTATTTTCCTTTCATTAAAAATGGAAAGAAGGCAAGCAAATGGGGGCATTTTGCTCTATTGTTTACCACAATCTTGTATACTGTGGTAACCCTTTTCACTTTTATGTTCTTTGCACAAGGAAAAATACATCACTTAACATGGCCAACCTTAACGATGATTAAAATTATACAGTTCCCGTTTTTGGAGCGCTTTGAGTTTATCTTTATCTTTACCTGGCTCTTAGTCATCATGCCTGTCATTTGTTTATATCTTTGGTCAGCGATTCGAGCTATTAAAATTACTCTACCAAAGATAAAACCAACCTATATTCTGCTTTTTTTACTAGCTGTGTATTTTTTAGTAAATAGCCAACTCACTGATATCTTTTACACGCAATACATTCAAAAGATGGTCGACATAAGTAGTTCAACTTTCTTGTTTGGGTATATCCCGCTTCTATTCATCGTAAGCGTTATCCGTCAGTTCATTAAAAAGCAAAAGGAAGGTTGAGTTTCTCGGCAAGTGTATTCGTCGTGGAAACTCAACCTGTTTTTAGTCGATGTTATTAACAGCTTTAGATTCTATATTTTCAAGAATGTTCAGTAGGACTTCTTGTTGAAGTTTAAAGACACTAGGTCCATTAATCCTTATTACCATATAACATCATTTAGAAATTTATGGTTATACTGCTTCCACAAACGCGATATAATGAACTTGGAGTGAAAAGTTTTTGAATGGAAGGGGATTTTATTTTGTTAAAAAAATTCGCAGCTGATGCTTTAGGTTTATCGGATATCGGAAAAATTATTGGCCCTGAGGACTATGATAAAACAGACGCAGATGATTACATTAGACACGAGGATAATGAAAAGATTTACTTCTTAATTAAGACAAAAGCCGATGAGTATTGCTTCACAAATATCGCTTTCATCCATGTTGATGGCGCCAATGCCGTTTCTTCTAAAAGGATGCTAAAACGCTATCCGTATTCACAGCATAAAATCACAAATGTTTTTCTCGAAACTGCTGGTAGAGTCGACTTAGATATCGAAATTAAATTTAACTTAGGTAATCAAGCTTTTAGTATTGATGTGGATAAAAGACAGATTGATAAATTAAATGATTTATATAAAGCACTCGTTTATATTTCCGAAATCATTCATGAAAATAACGTGATGTACGATATGGCGATCAATAGCTTGGACAAAGCGGTAACAGTATTGCATAATTCTCGACCAGCAGAAATCCAGCTAGCTGAGGAATACAAACAACTAACTGAATATGGCTTCTCATGGCTATCATCAGCTCGTAATCAGTACCTCAGAAAAGACTTTGGTGAGGTTTTTGAGAAGTATATAAATAATTAATAGAAAAGACGGCGTTCAGAATTATTCTGATGCCGTCTTTATTTTTTTATAGATTAGTCAAGGCAGCGGATGAGGTGGGATTTTACTAGTTTCAATCGCTTTGTTTGGGTCTTTATTAGGTTTATGAAGGACTTTGAGTGGGTCTTTATTAGGTTTATGAAGGACTTTGAGTGGGGGCCGTCGAGGCGTTCGGGATTTCATCTGATCGGTGAAGGACTTTGAGAGATGGCTGCCGAGGCGTTCGGGACTTCATCACGCTTATGAAGGACTTTGCGCGATGACCGTCCTGGCGTTCGGGACTTCATCCAGCCTATGAAGG
>NZ_NSEA01000047.1:0-400 GCF_002734285.1 Fredinandcohnia onubensis
TAGGTACTGATATCCCGATTATGGCAATAATCATCGATGTATAATCTAGGAATCGGTTATGGTTTAAAGCAGCAACAATCCCTAACATAAGTCCAATTACAAGTGCAATAATAATGGACTGAAGACCGAGAATTGCAGATGCGGAGAATCCGTCCGAAATAATCTGGTTTACTGTACGAGTTTCGGATTGAATGGAAGGACCTAAATCTAGCATGACGAGATTCTTCAAATAGAGAGCATATTGAACTGGTAAGGGTTCATCTAAATTAAACTTTGCTCGCATATTTTCTAACACTTCTGGTGGTAATGCATTAGAGTCAGATGCAAATGGGTCACCAGGGATAAATTTCATTATTACGAAAGTTAGGGAAGCTATTACCCAAATCGTAAGTAACATGGT
>NZ_NSEA01000047.1:423-673 GCF_002734285.1 Fredinandcohnia onubensis
AAGCTAATGCGCCTTCGTCTGCCTCAACAAACTATGTACCTATGAAATTCTTACAAAATAGTAGAGGGAGGGACAGGCGCAGGGGCTTAACACAAAAAATGGCTTTAAGTTTCTACTTATTTGATAAACGAGTAATTATGAATTTACACTACCTAGTACACCGTTTGTAGCTGTCATTGCAATAATGACACAACCCCACATATGTTTGTACGCTGTCACCATGTCATCACAAGTGAAGCGAATTTTTGTT
>NZ_NSEA01000008.1:0-60852 GCF_002734285.1 Fredinandcohnia onubensis
TGTTTTTATTTTTTTAGTCTTGATTTCATATGGGAAGGCTTTCTTTATTAAAGGTTTGAAAAATCCTCTACTAATTCATTAAATTTCTTTAATGAATTTTCAATTGGGTATGGAGTTGTAAGGTCCACTCCAGTCTTTTTCAACAATTCTAGCGGGTAGTCGGAGCTGCCGCTTTTTAAGAATTCAAGATAGGAAGTGAGTGTTGTTTTGTCCCCTTCTAAAATTTTGGTGGCAATATGAATCGCTGATGCAAACCCGGTTGCGTATTTATATACGTAAAATGGGCGGTAAAAATGTGGGATTCGGGACCAACCATATTTTACTTCATCATCAAACACGAGTTCCTCACCATGATACTCTCTAAATAATCCCTCATATACTTCACTAAACGATTCGACATTTAAAGGCAATCCTTGTTCTGCCATTTCGTGCGTTTTCTTTTCGAACTCCGCAAACATCACTTGGGTAAAGAAAGTTCCTTTAAACTTATCGATAAAGTGATTGATTAAGAATTTCTTAACCTCTTCATTTTCTTCATTGTTCAATAAGTAGTTGATTAAAAGGACTTCATTTACAGTTGAAGCTACCTCAGCGACAAAAATACTGTATCGTGCCGTAATTTGCGGTTGATGCTCAGAGCTTAGCTTACTGTGAACTCCATGGCCGCATTCGTGAACCAATGTAAATAAACTGTCTAAATCATCCTGATGATTCAACAAAATATATGGATGTACACCATACACACCTAGATTATAGGCTCCAGAACGTTTTCCAGGCGTTTCACGTACATCGAAATAACGAGCTGTTCTAAAATCTTTCAGTGTTTGAATATAATCTTCGCCTAATGGAGCAAGTGCATTGCACATCATTTCAAATGCTTCATCATACGAAATATCCTTCTTTGCCCCGCTTACGAGTGGAACACTTAAATCGTACTGACGAAGCTCATCAAGACCTAATTTTTCCTTGCGGATGCTTGTGTATTTGTGCATGGCAGCAATGTTTTTCTTTGTGGTTTCGATTAGATTTTCATAGACATCTTTTGGAACATTGTCTCCGAATAATGCTTTTTCAAGTGCAGATGGATAATGACGCATTTTTGAAATGGTCACATTATTTTTAATGGCGGCCGATAAAGTCGAAGCAATTGAATTTTTCAAATGAACATATGGCTCATAATAGGCTTTATAAGCTTCTTTTCGCTTTTCGCGATCTTCATCCTCGATCAGCTTTGCATACATTCCTCTTGTTAACTCTACCTTCTCACCGTCATCCTTTGTGATCTTACCAAAGCGAATATCGGCATTATTAATCATACCGTATGTCGTACTTGGTGCAGAAAGTGCTTCGCCTAATTGCGAGAGAATCTCTTCTTGGTCTTTATTTAAAACATGTGGTTTATACCGGTACGATTCAAGTAATTCTTTTTCGAAGTACTGAAGTCCTTTTTCCTCGGCAATGTAACGCTTTAATGTTTCTTCCTCTAAGCTTAATAAGAAGGGCATGAAAAAGGAATTCTTCGTGCTCACCTTTACACTTAGCTGCTTAGCCCGGTCTAAATATGATTGTGATTTTGTAACCCGAGTATCTTCATCTACCTTTAGCATCGCATAGGCAAAAAGCTTGTTAAAATGGAAAGAAAGTTTTTCACTCAATGTTAAATACTCACATAACGAATGTCCGTCATGAATATTTCCATCAAATTTTCCTAGCTCCTCCCCCATCTTCTCAATGAGCTTGTAGTCTTCCTCCCATTTACTTAGGTCAGAATAGAGATCATCTAAATTCCATTTTTCCTGTTCAGGCACTTCATTTCGAGATGAATACGTAGTTGTCATCGCAATTCTCCTTTGAATTAAATTGAAATTACTTTTATTATGTAAGAAAGAAATATATGATATGAGATAGATATGTTTCATTTTATTGTATATGAATTACATAAATTTGTAAAAAATGAAAGGATGTTCATACATGGCGAACACATTGCCTCATGTAGAGGACTCAGGCGGAACTGTATATCTCCCACCAAAAGGTGATTATGAAACATTTGTTGATGATTCTGACTATGAAGAGAAGGTCCGAGAATGGGGCCTTTCTGTTAAAAAGGAATACTGGTATAAAGAAAGAACACATCAGCGAATTGTTACAATCAAAGGATTTGAGGTGTACGGTAAGACTCAAGAACACAATACAATTGTCCTTGAGTTTCAAGATGGGAATCTCACTTGTATTCACCCTGCCTATTTAAAAGAAATGCAGTCTCCAAGCTTTACAAAAGCCGCTATTTCAGACACAACTGTATCACAGCCGAAGAAGAAGGAAACTGTAAGCAAGGTAGTTGCTGAGAAGCCGACAACAACTGAATCCAAACCAGCAGTTAAAAAGGAACAACCCGAAAAGAAAGCGAAAAAAGAAAAAGCACCAAAAATTGAGCTGCCAACAGATAAGGTTCATTTTACGGGTAAGGTCAAACAATTCGCGTTAACATGGAACCATTTTAATGAGGATAATGATGAAGTTATTGTTCTTGAGAATGTGGTCGTTCAGCAAGAAGAACCAGTTGAAATTGGACTGGCTTGGTGTTCTCATTCAAAAACATTAAAGAAATTAGAGCTTGAGCCAGGGAATACCCTTGAATTTGATGCCAAAATCGTGAAGAAGAAACTTGCAAAAGGCAAGGACGTTGATGAAGAGTTCATCATTGAAGAACCGGTTCACTATAAAATCAACAACCCATCAAAATTAAAGAAAAGCTAAAAGAGCATTTTGTTCTTTTAGCCTTTTTTTGTATACTTCTTTTGATAATGTGAGAGTGCCAGTAGCGGGAATATATATCGATAGCTGTGATAGTGAATATAAAAATCCCCTGCCATCCCTTGCCCTTTCGGATAGTTTGTCGTCCAGTCATCTCGGTCTAAATTTTCGAGAAGAAATTGAATCCCTTTATCAATGGTTTTTGTTCGTTTTTCACTTACTGAAATTAGCGCATCCAGCGCCCAGGAGGTATGTGTTAATGTACTTGTTTTTAGAGGAACATATTTATTTTTACTATCGCTCCTACAAGATTCACCCCATCCTCCATCCTGATTCTGAATGGATTCAAGCCAGGTGACAGCTTTTTTTATAGCCGAGTACGTCGGTAACACACCAACAGCTCGTAAGCCCGTGACTGCTCCCCATGTTCCGTATATATAACAGATTCCCCACCGCCCATACCATGAGCCATTCTCCTCTTGATTATTTGTAAGCCATCTGATGGCCGATTTTACAGAAGGATGATCTTTAGGAAGATTTGTATATTTACCAAGATACTCAAGTGTTCGGCCAGTCACATCTGCTGACGATGGATCTGTTAAAATATATTCTGCTTTTTCGATTGGTAACAAGCTTAGTAGTTTGCTATTCGTGTTTTTTTCAAAGGCCGGCCAACCTCCATCATCATTTTGCATAGTCATAAGCCAATGCAATCCTAGTTGCCAAGATTGTCTGTAAATAGGTTCTTTTTTTACCGTTCTTGCAATTGATCGCAGTGAAGAAGTTGTATCATCCACATCTGGATGTATGGTGTTCATGTCTGCAAAGCCCCATCCGCCAGGAGGTCCAGTGGGATTCTGGATGGCCCAGTCCCCGTATTTGTAATGTTGACGATCAAATAAATACTGGTTGGCCTTTTTAATCATTGGATCTGATGCGGCTACCCCTGCTTCTTGTAAGGCATATCCGAGAAGCGAAGTATTCCATATATCAGCAGTAGTATATTGCATATGTGTATGGCCATTTATTTCGGTTTTCATTGTCTTTAAGCCATTAACAGCATTTCTAATCAATGAATGATTTTTTGGATAGCCCAAGGAAAGTAATGCGAAAATCATAAGAAATGTAGAACTAAAATAACCTAGAAAAGTTCCGTCAGGCTCTATCCGACGTAGCATGTATTGTTTTGCTTGTTCCGTTGCTACTTGGTGAAGTTGTGTAGGTAAACCTATTAAACCTTTGATTGCTTGCTTAATATCTGAATAAAATGAACGCCATTCGAGTGAATGTCGAAAATCAAACACTTCTTCTTCTCTTTTACTGGTTAATTCAGATAAATCAGGGCTATTCTTTGTTCTTAGCTGAAACTTTTTATCAGCAAGAATCATAATCGGTATGAGATTTGCCCTGCCGAATTCTGAAAAACTATAGAAATGAACAGGAAACGATGTGGGAATTAGAATTAATTCAAGTGGTAGCGGGAAAAATGTTGGCCACTTTTGTTGCCCTGTTAAGGCTAGCATGAATTTTGTGAACATATGGGATCTCCTGAGACCTCCATTTTTCACAATAAACGATTTTGAGCGTATCATTCTTGGGTCTGTTTTTTTTATAAGCCCTGAGTATAGAAGTGCGTAATATGCCTCCACGGTCGCGGATAAATTTCCATCTCCTTCATCATAAAAAAGTTTCCATGCCCCATTCCCTTCTTGCCTGCTTAAAATCCGTTCTGTTAATTGTTGAACTAACTTCTCATCATTTATTTCAAGGCTTCTTAATAAGATAATCATATAACAATCGGTTGAAATTCCTGTTTCAAACGGATACTTCCATGAGCCATTTGGAGACTGGTCCATCCTAACTTTTTCAATCAGATCATGTAATTTGTTAGTAACCTTGTCTAACATACGCCACCTCCCTTCAACCTACTCCATACATATTCAGCGTTATCCACGGGCATTCATAGAGGAGGTCAACACATGTGCAAATTTTTCCTAAAGGAGAAGCTCCCACTCTCTGAATCTATTTTACAAATCAAAAAAGCGCTTAAAAGACGGCAAAGACAAAAAATGATTCCCCCAGCTTCAGTAGAAGAGCAGTATTTGATACAGCGAATACATGCAATAACGGGAAGTCTTAATGTAAATAATATTACGAGGACGAAAGCATATCTGGATTTCTATCATGCTCACCCTGAAATCCAGTGGGCATTCCTTGGACACATGGTGTCCAGGAATGGAGGGTGGAATATGACAGATTTAAAGGGTGGCCAGCTTTCAAGATTGTTAACGCAGAAAGAAGCAGAGTCTTATTTTTCATTTTTGGAACGGGGGAACTGGTTGATTTTTCAGGATGCTTTTCCTCAATTTTTACTGTACGAGGCTAGTAAACGATATCAGCGAAATTTATTTTACCTACTCCCCCATTTTCATGTTTCGATGTTTATGGAAACGATGTGGAATTATTTCTGGGTGAAACAGGACATGTATCTACTAACGATGGCTCAAATTATTAACGAGCAAAGCTATCTTGAAAAGCGTATCATTTCAAATACCACTTATAAAAAAGAAGTCCTCGATACACTTGAATTCAAGCTTCAGGATTTATTCGATTTGAATCATATTCTTTTTCCGTTCGAGGAAAGAGGGAAAACTCACTTGATCGGTCAAACCCTCCATCAATTTAAAAGTGTTCGAGAACGTATCTTGTTAGGAAAACGATTGTATTCCATCTTATTTGGTAATAAAAAGACGCTGAAACAAGTGGAAGTGTGGGCAAATAAAGTCCCGCATACAGGGTCTAGAAAGGATTACTGGCCGCATATTTTTAATCAAGTGGATGAAGGCTTGCCTGGTACAATATTGAAATCGCGTGTGAGATCCTGTGAACTAACAAAAGGTTCTCCAAGAATATATAGCCCGCGATTAGAATTGGTTTGGAAAAATAGAAAACATAAACCTGTTGAAATTGGCGATTGGTATAAGGATTGGGAAGTGATTCATTACCTTACCGATGATAACGAAAACGTGGATGGAGAGATACAAAATGAATACTGTAAAACACTCGAAAAATTCGAACTTGCAGCAATTGCTAAAAAGGCCATTTCAATTTTGGACTAATTTAGGCCTGTTAGTTACAGTCCTATTTGGCACTCTTATTGGGACATATCTCGACCTGTATTTTGTTGGTAAAGGCTTCTACTCTTTTCCGGAGCGCCCTTTTCCTGAAGTGTTTTCCATTCATGTAGGGTTTACCTTGCTCGGTTTACCGGTTATGTTAATTGTATTCCTATCTATCTGTCAAAAACTTAATTTGTTTGGAAAGTTCGTGGCTGTGTTCGTATTTGCTTCTACTATGGCTTGCGGAGAAAAACTGTCTGAAGGCTTCGGCTGGCTTGTTCACGACACATCATGGAAGCATGTATATTCACTTTTTGGATATACGGTCTACTTCTTACTCATGCTAGTAGTATATTATCTAGTAACAACTAAAAAAACCTGACTCTTACGGGTCAGGTTTTGTCATTATGATCCTAAAACAAGTTTACTTCTTTTTTTACTAAGGGATGCATTTACTCCTTGGCTTTGCAGTTTAACAAGGATTTGGTGGATTGTTTTTTTCGTTTTTGTTTTTTTTACAAAGACTGTTTCCTTCGACTTTGCTTCGATTATGGGTTCCGACATATATTAAAACTCCTTTATGAATAAAGATTTCGCTTTTCTCTCTGTTTTTCCTCATTTAAAAACTCGATAAAAAAGTGTAAAGCAAGCTTTGGCTGACTTTGTAGTCTCGAAATATAGTCTTTCTGACGCCCTTCTGTTACAGCATCACTCTTTTTAATTCTTTCAATGATATATTCTGAGGAAATAGCCTCAATTTCTTTTTTCTTAAATTTTGCTTCTTTTGATAAGGCAAATCCAATAGCTCCGAGGATTGCATATATAACAAGTGATGGAATTGCTTCATTTGTAAATGGCATGAAAAATAATAAGAATCCTAAGTTGATAAGTGAAATTGTAATCAATGGAAATGACCAGAAAATGTATTTAGAGGTCTTCGCCATGATCGGACTAATTTTCTTATGTAGCTGCTCAAGCTCCTTTGTGATAAATAATGGTAAATTCTTCGTTGTAAAAATATTCAATATGAACTCCCCTTCCTTTTTAATGGATGAGAAAAAGCCTATATCATAATCGATATAGGCCTTAAAAGACAAAAAAGACCTATACCGTGTTATTGGTAAGGTCTTGCTAACAACGTTATAGTTGCCAACAAAGCCGAGAGAATTATTCTCTGTAATGACGACTTTGCTGTTAAAGCTACTCCCCTTATGGGTACTAAATTTAAATATTTGATACTTATATATTAACATATTATCGTTTTTCCAACAACCCTTTAATGAAATTGAGTGGGATTCTCGTGCTCATATTTATCTTTAATTTCTTCAAAAATATTAGGTTGTGACTTATCTGTAGGTTGCTGCTGTTGATTTTGTAGAAGTGGCCCTATCAGTTTTTTAAATTCACCAACTGTTAATGGCTTTGCATCATCCTGTAATTCGTATCCTATTTGCCCATTAGGCTCTAATGTCACATATTTAACATCCTTAATATTTGTAATTCCATTCTGGCGAAGGCGCATTTCCAATTGATCAACAGTAAATCTCAGTTTTTTCATATTTTTTATATTCAAATCACCATTATCTACAATTATCTTCGATTTTCCTGTGATAAACTTCTCAATAAAATTAAACTTTAGTTGCAAGTATTCCATTAAAATAAGTGAGGCAATAAATATAGCTGCTACTCCTATTGTTCTCCAAACACTGCTTTCAACTATAGGCTGAATAATGACAGAACCAATTGAAATCATGACAACCGTTTGAGCTAATGTCATTTGAGATATTGATTTTCTACCGGCTACTCTCAATAATAAAATGCCTGCCATTACCATTAATATTGCTTTCCATACGAATTCCATATAAAAACATCCTTCCATTGCTAATAATTTAAATGAGTTTATCGATTCATTTCCTATTTTTGGACAATAGTAGAAAAATTATTTAGGAAGTCACCATGAAAAGACTTAGCTTATCAATATTATCATCTATTTGCACTAAAAAAACCTTCCTGAAAATGAAAGGTTTTGTTTGAATTAAGTTCTTTATTTTTCAAAGACTTGCGTCACGGAAATTTTAAGCTTTAATGATATCTACGATACTACCATTAGTGGAGACTATTAGGTCATCTACTTTTAATTCCACTTGCATCCCGATTTTACCAGCACTTACAACAATACTTTGAAGATTGTTAGCATGTTCGTCAATAAATGTTGGATACGCTTTTTTCATACCAATCGGGGAACAACCACCTCTAATGTATCCTGTGAGTTTTTGGATATCCTTAACGGGTATCATCTCTATCTTTTTAACACCGGATACGGTTGCTGATTTTTTAAGATCAAGTTCTTCCTCAACAGGAATCACGAATACAAAGATGTCCTTTGTATTGCTGTGGGCTACAAGTGTTTTATAGACTAGTTTTGGGTCGATTCCGACCTTATTTGCCACAGAAACTCCGTCAATTTTTCCGTCATTGCTTTCATATGTATAGATTTCATATGGAATCTTTTTAGAATCTAAAATTCTCATGGCATTTGTCTTTGTATGTCCCTTTGCCATTGTGTGACCTCCAATTAATTATATTTAGGTTGGAAAAGCTATGCATATAGTTGCATGGCTTTTCCTAAATATTTTACCAACCTTTCCTTTTAGACAATGTTGTTATATGTGCAAGATGATGATTGCCATGCCAAGCGCAGAATCCTAAAAATACACCTAGTTTCATTTCGCCACCTTCTGGATGAACATAGGTCAGTTGGAAGTCGTCTTTTGCAAAGTTTTGTAAGAGTTTTACCCAGCGCTTGTGAACACCCTCGATAATTGCTAATGAAGCATCAACTGGTAGAGTCGAATCTGCAAGCTTTGCCCATTCAGCTTCGTCATACGGTTTAATAACTGGATTATTTTCTGTTGCGGCTAATTTAAAACGAATATAAGAGTTCATCGATGCGTCTGCAATATGGTGAACTACCTGTCGAAGAGTCCAGCCACCTTCGCGATATGGTGTATCAAGCTGTTGGTCTGTTAAATCCTTCACTGCCGCCCTTACTAATGCAGGTAATTTCTCAATCTCATTAATCCAATTGGTTACTAATTCCCCTGTTAAAACACCCTGAAATTGGAATTCTCCTATCGGATAACGTTCATCCATCCTTATTCCCCTCCTTGAAAATTCGAAATATTTTAGACATACCTCCATTTTAACAAAAACCTAGAATTATTTCTGCAACACATACTTAAAGAGTTTTGTTGGAGATTAAGGTATATAGGATTAAAGGAGGATTATGTATGTATCGTTATATCATAATGGCACTTTGTTTATTTTTGTTAGGCCCAATCACTATTTTTGCAGAAAACCAAGAATCTATAAAAGCAAGTTTTATTCGAAATGGTGATGTTTGGTTATTAATAAACGACAAAGAAATTCAAATTACTACTTCGAAAAACGTATACTCAAAGCCCTCTTGGTCCCGAGATGGCAAGTGGATCTTATATCAACTCTCTACACCATCAGAGTTTGAGAAGGATCAACAACAATCAGAGATATGGGCTTATCATGTAGAAACTGGTGAGAAAAAGAAACTATTCTATGATGGCTATGCACCAACCTGGTCTCCAACGAAAAATGTGGTCGCTTTTAATGCTAGTGGAATCCTAGATATCTCTGATTTTATTCGTTTCTATAATATTGCAACAGGTGTACATGGCTTCACTTGGCTTCCAGATGGAAGTGGCTTCCTCCTCTCATCCTCAGGCGTGTTACAGCCAGACGGATGGACAAGCGCGACACTTTATACAAAAAAGGTGAATGATAACTACAATGACATTGCTTTATACGGTGGGGTGGAACGTTTTTTCCAACTTCCGCGGGAAGTTGGCACAGCAAAAGAAAATAAATTAATAGCCGTGTATGCGGATCATTTTGAATACTCACCAAGTAAAAAATGGATCTCATTTATTGTTTCTCCTACTGCATCTTGGTCAATGGACAGCAATATGCTTTGCGTAATTGATAGCAACGGCAAAAATTTTGAAGTATTGGATGAGGTGATTTTTGGAGTTGGAAAACCGAAATGGTCCCCAAGTGCAGATACACTTGCGTATATTGCGGGTGGCGGAAGAATCGTCTTTGGCTTTAAAAACAAAGATTTAAAGGTTCGGGAAATGCCAGTTTCAAGTACGTATACTCCAACAGACTATGCAGAATTAGATTTTGAGTGGGTATCAGACGAATCGATTGTTGTCTCTCGAATCCACGAACAGGAATGGACTAATGATTTTAGCAAGCACCCCCGCCCTTATCTTGTTCGGATTAATTTAAAAGAAAATAACCAAACAAAAATAACAGATCCTCCAAATGGTTTTGGAGACTTTAGTCCACAATTTGTGCCTTCTATTAATAAATTGGTATGGACTCGGGCCGCATCTATCCTTGATCATAAAAGAACACTTTGGAAGGCAAATCCTGATGGAACTGATGCTAAGGAATGGATTCATGATATAGATGAAATTGTTTTTTACAACAGTGGATAGGCGAATCTAGCAGGATTCGCCTTTTTATATGATTTTTACATAAAAGGTACGTGTTCGTGGACCATCAAACTCACAAAAATAGATGCCTTGCCATGTACCTAATAGTAAACGTCCTTCTGTCACAATTACGTGTTGTGATGCGCCGACAGTACTTGCCTTCATATGAGCGGCAGTATTTCCTTCCATATGACGGTCTAGCTCATGATGCCATGGGTAGACTTCATCGAAACGACGTAACATATCCTGTTTCACATCAGGGTCCGCATTTTCATTTATTGTTATTCCAGCTGTAGTATGGGGGCAATATACGACCACTGCGCACCCTTTCATTCCACTTTGATCAACGACGTCTTGAATTTTGTCAGTTACATCGATCATTTGGTCACGCTTATTTGTTTGTATAGTGAACTTTTGCAGCATGATTAATTTGTCTCCTTCAGTAATTATCCAAAGAATAAATCAAGTATGTTTGATGCTTTCGAAGAATCCTTGTTATAAAATTCGGAGTATCCACAATTCTTACAATACACCACAGTAAAACGATTATTTTGGATATCTAGCATTTTTGTAATCCCTGAACCTGTCATCGAAACATCCTTCGTCCCCGCATTCGTACTTCCACATTTAACGCAGCCTTTACCTTGCATAAAATCCCCTCCATTAAGTTCTAATAGTATTATTTACGGATATATGGGAAAATAGTTTCAAAATTTTTTATTTTTTATTTGTGCAAGAGCCAGGTCAATTGTAGGATAGCTAAAAGTAAAGCCTTCTTTTACGAGACGTTCTGGAATAACCCATCTACTTTTTAATATTAGTTCCGTTTCCGTTCTAATAAAAATCGCACCAAGTTCAAGAAGCCAAGCTGGTGCAGGCAAGCCTAGTCTCCGATTAAAAGCTCTTTTAAGAGCATTCATCAACTCACGATTTGTAATGGGGTTCGGTGTTGAACAGTTAAATACTCCAGATAAGTGGTTGTGGTCTTGAATGTAAAGAATGATATTGAATAAATCCTCAATATGAATCCAACTGAATTTTTGAGTCCCAGGCCCCTGAATTCCACCTAGCCCAAAGCATACTAAGTTTTTATAAGGAATCATTACACCTCCATCTGAACCAAGGACTATCGAAATGCGCAGAGCTACTTGCCTTGTTTTCGGTAAAGTAAAGGAGAAAAAGGACTCCTCCCACCTTTTTGCTACCTCTACTGAGAAACCAGTTCCAATTTCACCGTTTTCCTCGGTCATCGGTCTGTCTTCCGCGTGGCGATAGATTGTGGCTGTACTAGAATTAATCCATAAGGCTGGTGGATTGTTACATTCTTTTATTGCATCCCCCAATAGTTTTGTAGTTTCTGTTCGTGAATTGAGAATTTCTTGTTTGTTTTTCTCGTTGTATCTACAATTAACAGACTTACCAGCAAGGTTAATCAGCATTTCAGCATCCTCTAATGCTTGTATAATACCTCTTTTATCGTTCCATGTTATGTTTGGTTCATTTCTAGAAACAACTTTAACGTCATAGCCAAGTTCAGTTAATTTTTTATAAAAATAAGTACCCACAAACCCGGTACCACCCGCAAGGACAATCTTCTTTTTCATAACTCCATCCCCTTTTCTATACGTATAAATAGTTTACCATTTTCTGGTGCTAGTTGCGAAAAATGAGTATAATAGATTTGAAGTTAAATAGGAAGGTTGTGAATTATGGTTTACAAGGAACGAACGGAATCGATTGTGATTAAAATTATGAAATTACTACAAAGTAGAAACGAATTAAAAGAAAAACAATATTGTTCAAATCTGATTAAGGGATATGAAGGAGAAGTTTTGTTTGATTCTTATACTAATAAGTTAGCATGCCAATGTTTGATTATAAATGATTTATTACTCCAATATAATAACACCACATTCCAAATCGATACCCTACTAATTACCCCAGACAAACTGTATATTTTTGAAGTGAAAAATTATGAAGGCGATTATTATTTTGAATCAGACATCCTCTACAAGAAACCAAAGAAAGAAGTCAGCAATCCACTTAACCAGCTTCATCGTAGTGAATCTTTACTTCGCCAATTACTCCAAAGTTATGGTTTTACAATACCAATTCAAGCTTTCGTTGTATTTGTAAACCCCGCTTTTACCCTTTACCAAGCACCACTTACAAAACCCATTATCTTTCCAACACAATTACATTCATTTTTCCAAAACCTAAATAAGTCTACTGCAAAATTAAATAAGAAACATAATGTACTAGCGTACAAGCTAGTATCATTGCATATGGAGGAGTCTCCGTATAGTACATTACCGAAATATAAGTATAGTGACTTGCGTAAAGGGATTTGTTGTGTGAATTGTGGTTCATTTTCTGTGAATGTTGTTGGAAGAAAGTGTATTTGCCAAAAATGTGGTAGGGAAGAGATGGTTGTGGATGCTGTAAAACGTAGCACGGACGAACTAAAAATACTCTTTCCCGATTTAAAGATCACAACAAATATTATTCATGATTGGTGTAAGGTTGTGGAGTCCAAACGACGAATTGGTAGGATATTGGATAAGTTTTATAATAAAAACGGATTGCATCAATGGACTTACTATGATTAATATAACTTAAAAAAATTATAGACTTATATATATTTATAGCATGAAGAACATAATCTAAGCGTCATTGACGAGTTAAGTACTTCATTCGGGGTATGAGGAACGTAACCTAAGCATCATTAACGAGTTAAGTACTTCATCCAAGGTTTGAGGAACATAACTTAAGCTACATTGACGAGTTAAGTACTTCACCAAGCGCATGAGGAACATAAGCTATGTTTCATCAACAAGTTAAGTACTTCATCCAGGGTATGAAGAACATAACCCAAGTTTCATCAACAAGTTAAGTACTTAAATCAATCCCATAATTAATAACCAAAACAGGCACCCAACCTGGGTGCCTGCCATTACAGAACTCTATATCGATGAGGCTTGTTTATTGATCCACGGATGTAAGCGAGCATACAACAGCATGAAGATTGTTGCCACTATCAATCCTTTTAGTAAATTAAACGGTAAGATTGCGTAAACCACCATTTTGAGTGTCTCTGGTGAAGACATCGCTGGGATATTCAAGAAAAAGTTGAATGCCGGTAAGAAGACATAATAGTTAAGAACACTCATGATGATGGCCATCATGGCTGTGCCGCCAATTAATCCGATTGTTAGGCCTAATTTTGTTTTTAATAGTTTAAAAATGTAGTAGGTTGTTAGAACAAATATAATCCCTGCTACAAAGTTTGAGATGTGACCGACGGGTACACCTGTTTCACTGCCGGTAATAAAATAATCAATCAAGTTTTTGAATAATTCAACTAAGATACCGGCCATCGGTCCAAAAATAAGTGCTGCTAGTAAAGCTGGAACATCACTAAAGTCGACGTTCAAGAAGCTTGGGAATGTTGGCAATGGAAAATTGAAGAACATTAGGATGTACGAAATCGTACTCAACATTGCAATTGCCACAAATTGACGTAAAGGTATTTTTTTCATTTTTCTTTCCTCTCCTCTTTTGTCGATCCACCTCAAAAGAAGAAAGGTTCAGCTTGTTAAGACATACCCAAATAATAACCCCCAAGAAATAGTTTCTTGAGGGAGTTAATGTAAAGGCATGCTTAATAAACGTTCAAAACGTAAAAATTTTTGAACGCGCAGAACCTCCATCTTCTCCCATCCAGACTATACTGTCGGCTTTGGAATCGCACCAAATCCTGCCTTGCGGCTCGCGGGCTTAGAGAATTAACTCATCACCGCCGGTCGGGATTTTCACCCGGCCCCGAAGATAGATCATTATTTAATTACAATTTATTGTATCAAGTTTATAGATTATTGTGAAGCAATTTGCTTCTAACCGCCCAATTAATTATAAAAGTTCCCTGTTTCTTAAGCTAACGAGTTCTATTTAGGTGGACAAAAAATAAAAAAACAGCAGAAATCACACGAATTTCAGTATCAAAAAAGCATCGGTTTTAGCTTCGATGCTTATTAATCGTTTTAATATTTAGGATAAAAAATCGCAATCTAATCTGCTATTAGTAAGTCCCATATTGGGTACACCTGCTAATGGTATTTAAAGAATTAAAAATATAAAAGCTATATGTCCCACAGATGTAATTCCTACAACTGCCTGTCCGATAATACTAATTACTTTAGAAATATCACTTTTCCAATCTTTCCTCATCATATAACCGAGATAAAAAAGAGATACAATCGGACTAAAATATCCTAAAATCCCCAATACGCTATTCCATTCAGTATACCTATCAACGGAAAAAATCACTAACAACGCAACATTAAATACTAACAATAGGTAATTTTTCAATTAACTTCACCCCCTCACGACTTTTGCTATTTATTTTTCAATTTTAGAGTGTATTCCCAATGACCTTTAATAATTTCAGTTGTCTATTTACCTGAAATACAATATATCTTCAATTTTAAATCTCTTGTCTGTAATACCCAACGCTGTGTGGAAGTCAACTTCTGCATAACAAATGATTTATAAGGAAGGCAGAAATTGTCGTTTTATTTTTTACTCAACTGGCAATCCCTCCGTCTGCGATTCCTCGATATCCAATAGCTTCGAGAGTTTCTTGGTATTCCGCTTTTTCAATGCCCAATCTCGAAACCGTTCATCCCCCTGAATTTGGTTCAATTAAAATTCAACAAACTTCATTTATGGTGTAATCAATTTAGTTTAGAGTAGGTTTTAACCAAATCTAAAGTTTTCTGCGGTAATTCCCTATCGTTCTTTGTTAAATTCTTCTCTTTTGGCATCATAAATCGCAAATTTATCGCTCCCATTTGATAGGGAAAATACCCTAATTTTAGTATATATTATAGAACCGTAAAATTGTAAATAATATACGTTGTACAATGGCTATTGTACAAGCAAGTTTTTCTGCTAAAATCAGTGTCATTTTTACTTGGGATTTCAACAAATGTCTATATACCAACAAAAAATGACCTACTCGCTATCGCGTATAGGTCTGTGATTTTTTATGCTATTTTACTGTTTTGTCCCCCAAAAGAGAACCCGTTATTTCTTAAGCAAAGGCATTTACTTTCCATCCACAACTTCTTTTAATATCTCATACGAACGTTTTTGTTTATTTGGATCATAAATGTATGAAACTGCCATTAGTTCATCGACATTATATTTTTCTTGGAAATTTGTTAATTGGTTCCGGATGGAATCTTTACTTCCTAATAAAGTAACACTGGACATAGAAGTTGCCATTTCTTTTTCAGGCTGATTCCAAAGGTCATCCATGTTATCAACGGGTGGCAGTAATGGGTTTTGTGTACCACGAACAACATTTAGGAAAAATTGTTGCATGGTTGTGAGTTCCCGTTTAGCCTCTTCATCGGTTTCTGTTGCAATTACATTTAGGCAAACCATCATGTATGGTGAGCTTAAATATTCCGATGGTTCAAAACGTTTACGGTAAATGGTAATAGCTTCTTCCATGAACCGAGGTGCAAAATGTGATGCAAAAACATATGGCAGTCCTAATTTGGCAGCCAAATATGCTGAATCCGTTGAAGAGCCAAGAATATATATTGGTACATTTGTACCAACTCCCGGATAAGCTTTTACATAGCCTTGTTTTTCCATTGGTCCAAAGTATGTGAGTAAGGCATTTACATCATTAGGGAAAGTATAGACAGAATCATTATGTGAACGTCTTAAAGCACTTGCGGTCATCATGTCCGTTCCTGGTGCACGGCCAAGCCCTAAATCAAGACGGTCTGGATAAATGGTCGCCATTGTTCCAAATTGTTCAGCCACAACAAGTGGTGAATGGTTTGGAAGCATGATGCCCCCTGATCCAACCCGAATTTTTTCGGTGTGTTCTAAGGTATGTTTTATTAAAATTGGAGTTGCTGAACTAACGAGTGTTGGTGAGTTGTGGTGTTCAGCAATCCAATAACGTTTGTATCCCATTTGTTCTGTTGCTTGTGCTAGGTCAACCATAGCATTGATTGCGTCTTTCCCATTCTCTCCCTTGCGAATTGGAGCAAGGTTTAGAACGGAGACTGGTATATTTATATTTGTCATTTCACGAATCCCTTCTTCCATTTTTCTTCAGTCCTATTTTATCAATTGAAAGGAAAGAAACAAACTTTCCTGCTTGAGTCAATATTCCTAGGAATATTCAGACCATTTGAATCAAGTTTATTTAACTAGTGTGTGATAAAATTTTAGACTATAGAATTATTGGAATAATCAAATAACATTCAAAGGGGGCACTTTATGTCAAATCTAAATCTTAATACGCAAATACATGCACCTACGAGTTATAAAAAGAAAATAGCGATGATTGGCCCAGGATTTGTTGCAGCAGCAACCGGCGTAGGAACTGGTGATCTGGTAGCAGCGTTGGTTGCAGGAGCAGGTTTTGGTCTAGTATTTGTTTGGGCAATTATTCTTGGTTCTATTTTTAAATATTTTCTAAATGAAGGTGTGGGTCGATTGCACCTTGGTACAGGTAAAACGATCATCGAAGGCTGGCAACAAATGGGGAAATGGGCTACTGGTTATTTCGGTGTTTACTCTGTAATTTGGGGATTTGTGTATGGAGCTGCGGCAACCTCTGCCTGTGCTTTGGCCATGAGCGCGATGTTCCCCGTTCTTCCCTTTTGGGCATGGGCTGTTATTCACGCAATTGTAGGATTCCTCCTCATTTGGAGTGGTCGTTATCTCCTATTTGAAAAAGTAATGATGTTTCTAATTGGTCTAATGTTTGTTTCAGTAGTTGGTTCTGCAATGTTATTCCTCCCTAACATTGGTGATTTATTAAAGGGGTTTGTCCCAACTGTTCCAAAAGGTTCCTTCATGCTTACACTCGGACTAATTGGTGGTGTTGGTGGAACAATCACGATGGCTTCGTATGGTTATTGGTTAAGAGAAAAAGGCTGGAAAGGAAAAGAATGGATTCCGATGATGAGGTTAGACGCAAAGGCAGCCTATTTTATGACTGCGTTGTTCACTCTTTCTCTATTAATAGTAGGAAGTCAGTTTCTCTATGGTAGTGGAATAGAAATTCAGGGAGAGCAAGGGTTATATCAATTATCTGAAATGATTGGGGATAAATTTGGTAGCGTATTCACATGGCTCTTCTTAATTGGATTTTGGGCTGCTGCATTTTCTTCTCTTTTAGGAGTTTGGAATGGGGTTCCTTATCTATTTGCAGATTTTGTACGACTAATGAAAAAAGAATATCATCGATCAGTTACTGAAAAAGATCCAGCATATCGTGCGTATTTAGCATGGTTAACCTTCCCTCCTATGCTTCTTTTATTTTTTGGTAAACCAGTTGAATTAATAATTTTGTACGGTGCGCTTGGTGCTCTGTTTATGCCATTTTTATCGATAAGTTTATTGTGGTTGCTTAACTCCAAGCGTGTTGGAAAAGAGTATAGAAATAATTTACTATCTAACATTGTATTAGTAGCATGTTTGATCCTATTTGTGATTTTATCATTTCAACAGTTGGTAGGATTATTCTAAAACATATTAAACACTTTCTATTCGCAACGATAGAAAGTGTTTTTTTTGCTATGATTGCAAAATTTAATAGTAATAATCTAATTAGTACAAACTAATTAGGATAAATTAGGTTAAGGTGGAATAGTTATGCATTTTTTTGCTTCCCAAGAGCATCTCACTGCGGTTGAATGGATACTCAGAGCAATTGTAGGTTTCGCATTCTTTATCGTGATAGCTAGAATGATGGGGCAGCGAACGATTTCCCAGGTTGGGCTTCTTGACTTTGTTATTGTCTTACTAATTGGAAATATTATTGCTCATCCATTATCAGATGAGGGATTAGGTTTAAAAGGTTCGATGATTACAATGACTGTAATATTGATCTTATATTTGATTGGTATTTTATTAAGTTTACGTTCACATAGAATAAGAAAATTGTTTATCCCCTCTCCTATCCTACTGATTGAAAATGGAAATATACTTTATAAAAATTTGAACAAAGCACGGATTTCAATTGATGTACTATTATCAGAATTAAGGATGAAGAGTACGGAAGATATTCAGAAAGTTGCACTTGCGTTTTGGGAGCCCGGTGGTTCTTTTTCAATCTTTTTAAAAAGTGAACACCAACCGCTTACCCCGAGTACCATTAACAAACCTATTAAACCTTTCAATTATCCTAGGACTTTAATCAAGGAGAAAAAGATTGACTATAACGAATTACAGCAAATTGGTAAAAATGAAGATTGGCTGTTACAAAAAATTTCAACCACCTACAAACATGTTACACTTAATGAAATTCTACTTGGAACAATAGATGAAAATGAAAATGTGACAGTATTTCTATATCACTACTGAAATCTCCAGGGAGTATACTATATACTCCTGATGATGTACTTAACTCAATAATGAAGCTTAGGTTATGTTCCTCTTACTCTTGATGAAGTACTTAACTCGTCAATACTAAAATACTCCTCTCTCAAATTGGTCATACTAACCAAATGAACATTTTGGATATTGGAGGATTATGGTTTGGAACATTCATGGATCTCACTTATTCCTTTTTTAATTGTAATTGGAATGGCGATTTGGTTAAAGGATATTTTACCTGGACTTGTTTTAGGATTATTGGTTGGGGCAATCCTTGTTACATCTGATGTTTTAGGTGGAACCCAGCAATCAATTACATATATTGTGGCGACTTTATCTGATCCAACAAATATTAAAATCGTAAGCTTTTTATATGTTTTTGGTGGTTTAGTTGGGATGATGAACATCGCCGGAGGTATCAAAGGATTTACGGAATGGATTGGGGAGAAAATTAAGACTGAACGTGGCCTGCTAGGATTAATTTGGCTTACGCTCCCTTTTACCTTTATGATGCCAATGTTTCGGATTATGATGATTGGACCCATCATAAAACAACTCATTAAAAAAATGAACCTATCAAAACAAAAGGTCGGTATGACATTAGATATTTCAACCGAATCGGTTATTGTTCTATTACCTGTTGCAACTGCATTTGTTGGATTTATGGTTTCACTTGTCGAAGTTGGCATTAAAGGACTTGATTTAGGGATGTCAGCCTATCAAGTATTTTTATTGAGTATTTTGTTTAATTTTTATGCGATTGTGATGCTTCTAATTGGAATCATCCAAACGTTTTGGCCATCTAAAAAAAGCCATAAATCCCAACACCACACAGATGAAGAAGAACATGATCATGAATTTCACCGAATGGGTATTAAGAAAGAACTTTCTCTTGTAAAAGCGCAGCCTTGGCATTTAATTGTCCCGGTGTTTTTACTTCTAGGATTGTCTCTCTATCTATTATGGGAAAACGGCAGATCACTTGGTGCTCAAACGGTTTTTGAAGCTTTTTCAATGGCTGATGCAACTTTTGTCATGCTGCTGGCTGTATTCATAACACTGATTTTCACTTTTGTGTTTTATGTGATTCGAAAGCAGAAATTACATGAAATTATGTATCATTTTTACGATGGTGGAAATCAAATGATGCAGGCGATTACCCTTCTTATCCTTATTTGGGCTCTTACTTTATCGGCCGAGGAGCTCGGATTTTCTGAATTTATAAGTTCCACTTTAGGGTCATTTTTACCAGGATTTTTAACACCTGCGACGATTTTTCTAATTGGGTCAGTTGTTGGGTACTTTATTGGTTCTTCTTGGGGAACTTGGGGGTTATTTATGCCGCTTGGAATTGCTTTGGCCCTATCAACTGGTGCCTCCATCCCACTAACCGTAGGAGCTGTTTTTGCGAGTGGTGCATTTGGAGCATTAACTTCCCCACTTGGTGACACAACGATAACTACGGCATCAATCTTAGATTTAGACCTAGTCGAGTATGCACAATATAAATTGAAGGTTTCAGCAATAGGGGGTGTAATCGCCATCGCGTTATATATCATTGGTGGTTTGGTATTCTAAAAAAGACTAAACCATACAAGTTTAGTCTTTTTTAGGTATTAGAAGTTACGTTCTTGATATGTTTTGAAGGCGGGATTTTTTATTACGATTCCGACAATTATAAATCCAAAAATAGAACCCACAATTGAGCTAAAAATAAACGAAGGTATGAAACCAAAAATGGCTGCATCCTGTCCAAGAATAAGTGTGGCAATTGGATAACAGGCTATTGCCCCTAAGAACCCTGTTCCAATTATTTCGCCTGTCATTGCCATTGAAGCCTTCTTTGTTTTGGAATATAGGAATGCTGCTAAAAAAGCCCCTATCATACTTCCTGGAAAGGCGAATAAAGAGCCAGTTCCAAGCATGTTTCGAAGTAAGGATACAGAAAAAGCTTGAAGCACGGCATATGCTGGACCTAAGATAACCGCTGACAAGACATTAATAAAGTGCTGCATAGGAAATACCTTTGTGAACCCTATTGGAATTGCAAATAAATGACTTGTAACTGTTCCGATTGCGACAAGCATTGCTGTTAATGTCATTTTTAGTGTTTTACTCAAGATGAATCCCCCATTACCGATTTAATTCATTACCAAACCGCCGTCAACAATAAGGTTTTGACCTGTTACCCCTTTACCCCAAGGTGATGCAAAGAAAAGAACTGCGTTTGCTACATCTTCTGGTGTTGTTACTTTTTGAAGAGGTGTAGATTCCTTAATCAATTGGAATACCTCTTCAGATGTTGCCGAACTCGCATCAGTTGTTTGAAGTAATCCTCCAGAAATCATGTTTACGTTTATTCCATATGGACCGAGGTCTTTTGCCATGTTCCGAGTGAATCCTAAAAGTGCAGCCTTGCTTGTGTTGTAATCATGGTAAGCAACAACAGGATTCTGAAAAAGATTCGTACCAATTGTTATAATTCGTCCAAAACCAAGCTCCTTCATGTCTGGAAGGGCTGCTTGTGTTGTATGTAAAGCTCCTTTTATTGCTCCTTCGAGCTGTGTGTGAAAATCCTCCCAAGAAATAGTTTCTGCGTTCTTTCTTGCGATTGGGTCAAAACGAAAATTGATTAAGGCGTTATTTACAACGGTTGTTATAGGTTGATCAAAATAATTCTTCGCTTCAATAAATAGGTTCTGTACTTGTTCACGATTCCTCACATCAGCTTGAATGGCAATCGCATTTTCACCAATTTCTTCTTGTAGAGAACGAGCTTTCGCTTCACTTTGAAAATAGTTAATTACCACCTTTGCCCCTTCATTAGCGAAAGCTTTTACGATTTCCTTTCCTAATCCACGTGCACCACCGGTAACGAGAATAACTTGATTTTGTAGTTTCATTCTAGTAGCCTCCTCATAAGTAAATAAGAACAACGCAAAAAAGCCAGTTCCACATAAATGGACCTGGCTTAAGGTATCAAGAGAAAATGGACATTTTCCATTCTACTTTCCTCCGCCGGTATAATCCGGATCAGGTCCAAAGGGTTAAAAAACGCACGCTTTTCTCTCAGCCCAATCGGGCACCCCTAGTAGTTTACGAATATTCTTTCTATAAGGATAGTATGTACTTGCAAAAATGTAAAGGTATTTGATGGATTCAAGATTCTAAGATTCATTATATGGTATAATATGGATAACAGTCTGAATATTCTATTTATAGAAAGGAGTGCTGGGATGTTATTTTATTTAATGATTGCTCTATTTGCAGTAGGAATCGGAGCGATTGGTTGCGGGATCTTTATGTTTTTTGTAAAAATGGAAAAGAAAAAAGCGTTTATTATAAGTTTAATAGGATTATTCATTATTGTTGTGACCATGAGTTCTGGTAATCTTCGCCCCTCCTATGAGAAAGAAACTTCAATAATTGTTCAGGAAGTATCAGTATCATCCGAAAAAAATGGAGATGGAGAGTACAGTTGTAATGTTAGTGATCCTTACTCCGTGTATCAGTTTTATAGTGAAGATAAAAAAGAGGTCGAGGATTTTTGTGCTCAATTTAGTAAAGGTGAAACATATGAAATCACATACCAGTTTAAATCTGGTAAATACACCATTTTAGGAGTAATTAAGTAAAGGCCGGGAGATTCCTGGCCTTAAATATATTTACTACCTTCTCTAACACTTAGCTTTGGCAATGGTGTTTCATTTATAAAGTGACGGACTGAATTTGGGTTTGTCTTTGAGTACTCGCGCAAAGCCCAGCCAATTGCTTTCTGGATAAAAAATTCTTTACTAGTAGCGTTGGCTTTTATGTATTTGTAGAGGATGGTTTCATTTGTTTCTTCCTTATATTTTAACTGGAAAATAATGGATGAACGTTTAAGCCATAAGTGTTCCCCAAAAGCCCAACCTTCGATTTTTTCCTCTATTGTACTAGGTGTTACTTTACCTATATTTCCAACTAGATGTGGAGAAAGAACATCGACCGTATCCCACCATGATTTTGTAGTAATGAGCTCCTCTATAAAAGGTAAATGGCTACTATTGATTTTTTTAATAGATTTAACTAAGTAATCCTGTGCAGCATATTGGTATTCCCGTTCATCCTTCATCCACAACTGTGTGACAAGTTCAAGGTTTAAATCCTGTTTTAAAATACCTGTTTCTTTATAGAAATCACGTGTTAATTGTCTTCTTAAAGGTGTTTTTATCCCAAGGAATGGAAAATGGTTTTTCATATACTTTTGCATCGGTACTGCGTTTTCGGGATTTCTATTTCTTTCGAATAACGTAACGAGATAATTTAAATCGTCCATTGGTATTGCTCCTTTAAAAGATTCGATATCCTAATTGTACTTGAAGCTCCTTTTATTACAAAAAAAAAATACTATCTTTTCTATGTAAGAATACGTACGAAAAGATAGTATTTCGAATTCGTTACCGTTACTGCATTTTAATAGGAGTTACGACTGCAAATAGGTTTTCTGTTGGATTGTTGAGGTTGACTTCTATTACTTTATACCCTTCACTATCCTTGTAATCATTTGTAACTGGTGTTTTAATCTCGTTGCTCATTTTCCGTACTTCCCTTCTAACATTTTTCTCACACAATAAGTAGTATATGATTGGGTAACGAAAATGTGCTTCCTTATGAAAAAAAATTTTTAGCTTTGCGTTTTTAATGCCTCGATACGGACGCGGTCCATAAATTCCTTTACAACATCGTTATTTGCATTTTTACTGCTTAGTTTCAGCATGGCACGTCCGACAAAATTAACTCCTTTGTTTTGTCCCTCATATATGATTTTAGTGTGGGACTCGTCAATTTTTAGTAGGGTGAAAGTTGTAGTGATCTCGAATGCTTTTCCTAGTACAAAGCTTGTTTGTTTTATCTTTTTATTATCGGTGTTTTCATATTGTGTCGTTTCAACAATATAGGTTTCTACACGTTTTCCTTCCCGATATTTTTGTTGGTGCTTTGCCCCTACCTCTCCTTCTGTTTTTTCGATCAGGGTATGCTCCTCTACTTTCGGCATTATTTTCTTTATATGTTCGTCCGAAAATAGATTCCAAACCTTTTCAATATTGGTCTCAATTATCGCTTCTTCTTTCCATTCAATCATTCGTTGTCCTCCTTACCAGATGCGAGAAATTCATCAATCTCTTCCATTTGTTGTCGTAGCTCTACGATTTGGTCCTCGATTTTATTTCTTTTTTGAATGAGTAATTTTTCTAGATTTGCGAAGGATTCATCCTCCATGACAGAAATCATTTCTTGTATTGAAAAGCCAAGGTCCCTCAGTTTTACAAGTAGTATTGCTAGAAAAAAACTACCATCATCATAGTAGCGGTACTTATTTTTGGGATCGATATAGGCTGGTTCTAGAAGTTTAACTTCCGCATAGTATCGCAAAGTTTCCTTGCTTAATCCGGTCAATTCCGCAAATTCACTGATTTTGTACATCCTCGCCCTCCCTTTTTATCATAAGGTGTGGGGTGCACCCCTCGGTCAACAGAAATATCAATTTTATTTTAAAGTTTGTCCATCTAGTAGTTCTTAATAACAGATTTCACCTATATATTGTATTAATAGATTCCATTAAAAGAAAGGTGGTTGCTACATTGATCGAAAATTCATTTTATACACAAGAATTCCACGGACCCTATGAACTATTTAATTTAGGAGATTTCAAACTTGAGGAAGGTGGCATCATTCCAAACTGTCAACTCGCCTATGCTACATTCGGAGAACTTAACGAAGCAAAAGATAATGCTATTGTCATTCCTACTTGGTTTTCTGGTACAAATAAAGCCTATGAACCATATATCGGCGAAGGACGAGCATTGGACCCTTCTAAATACTTTATCGTAATCATTAACCAAATTGGAAATGGTCTTTCAAGCTCACCACATAACAGCCCTGCTCCAATAAGTATGTCGGATTTCCTAGATGTAAGAATTGCTGATGATGTACGAGCTCAGCATCAATTCCTTACTGAAAAATATGGTATCAATGAAATTGCGTTAGTTGTTGGCGGGTCAATGGGAGCACAACAAACATACGAATGGGCAGTTAGATATCCCGATATGGTTAAACGTGCTGCTCCGATTGCTGGTACTGCCAAGAATACGACACATGATTTCATCTTTACAGATACACTAATCGAAGCGATTACTTCAGATCCCGGCTGGAATTATGGAAACTATCAGTCTTGTACAGAAGTTGTCGACGGATTAAACAGGCATGCTAAAATATGGGCTGTTATGGGACTTAGTACGGAATTTTACAAACAGGAAAAATGGCGTCAATTTGGTGTCAATTCTGTCGATGAATTCGTCAACGACTTTTTACAGCCTCTTTTTGCAGCGATGGATCCAAACGCGCTATTAACAATGGCTTGGAAATGGCAACGCGGGGATGTAAGTCGAATGACGAATGGTAATCTAGAAGAAGCGCTTGGAAGAATCAAAGCAAAAACATTTGTTATGCCAATTGATGAAGACATGTTCTTCCCTCCGCGTGATTGTGAAGCAGAACAAAAATTGATTCCTAACAGTGAACTTCGTGTAATCAACAGCATTTGCGGACATTTTGGCTTGTTCGGCGCAGATGGTCCAGCTTATTTTGAACAAATAGATAAACACCTTAAAGAACTTTTAGCGACTCCTGTATAAAAGACTTTATTTATAATAAAGGATCTCGCCATCTACCTGCTAGATGGCTTTTTTGTTTTAGTTTATGCGTAAAATGAACTAGAAAGAGCCATATTAGTATAATACTAACTGGGAAAGGATGGTATTTCATGAAGAAGGATGAACATCTGAAGAATCAGGTACTTTATATCACGAACCCTGCTTATGATGCATTGCAATCAGAAAATTTGCTTGAGGATCATGATGATGAAATTGATCGTGAACAGTTGTCCCTATTGAATAGAGAATTATAAAATAAAAAAGGAGGACAATTTAGACATTGTTCTCCTTTTGTCATTTAGTCAATGGGTGTAATTTCTACATTTAGTACACCAACACTTGGCGCTGCACCCAGTGCTTCAAACGCTTTACGGTGAAGATTGATTCGATTCGCTGGGAATTTCTTCACTTCATCAACCACTGTTACGATGATATCTTGATTCGGGACAAACGAAACATTTCGGATACGTAAACGTTGGCCACATTTAAAAGGGCTGTTTTCTCCTACGGCTACAGTCATGTTGTTATCATAGGACCACCCAATTTCACATTTTGTTGGCGTACCTCCCCATGTCCAAGTGGCCTTACCTAAAATAATATCAGGATTTCGATTCCAATCCCACCCATAGTAAGGTGCTGGATACTGTGGTACGTATTGTTGGAAATAATACTCATCATACATATTCCGTGGTTCTAAGTAACCATGACAATAAGGGCAGTAATAACCAGACGTATGTCTTATCATCTCACTTCTACTCCTTTGAAACCATTATTTTACTAATTACTTCGTCTACTTAAATGTATGTAAAACGACTAGTATTGGTTCCTAATAGAGTATTACTTAGGTTTTATCGTTCGAAGTGATAAATAAGTTCGTCTTAATTTCCTTCTTCTTGGTTTTGTAAGCGAAACAAATCAAGTAAATCATTCTTGTTCGTAACAAGGTCTTCTAATGTATATCCATATAGCACATTAATGAAAGCCTGTAATGCTTCGTGTAGGGCACGTTTTAGTTTGCAAGATGGTGAAATTGCGCAATAGCCTCCGCCCTCTTTAAAGCATTCAACGATGTTAAAGTCGTCTTCTGTATTCGATACGACTTCTCCGATATTAATCTCCTTTGGATGCTTAGCAAGCTTAAAGCCTCCATTACGCCCTCTAATTGTTTTGATATATTCCAGTTTTCCTAGATGATGTATGATCTTCATTAAATGATTTTTTGATATATTATAAGCTTCCGCAATTTCCTGTATTGTGGTTAATTCTTCGTCTTTTTTCATTGCAAGATACATTAACACACGTAGTGAATAATCCGTATAATTTGTTAATTTCATTTTAAAAAACCCCTTATATTGGTGAGTTCTTTATAAGTATAGCATGAAAGTCCTATTTCTACTTTAAATGTGACAACTTTTCAAAAGATGTATTATAAGGGTATCTTTTATTATCACTGTCATTATATTATAAACATGTATTTAAAATATTGGTTTAGGAAAGGACGTTTTACCATGCTTAGCCAAAAAACAATTGAAATCGTGAAAAGCACAGTTCCAGTACTAGAAAAATATGGGAAAGCTATTACTACTCATTTTTACAAGCGTATGTTCACTAATAACCCTGAATTATTAAATATTTTTAACCATGCAAATCAAAGACAAGGCCGTCAACAAACTGCATTAGCAAACGCAGTATACGCAGCTGCTGCTAATATTGATAATTTAGCGGCGATTATTCCAGTTGTAAAACAAATTGGTCAAAAACACCGTGCATTAGGAATTCAACCAGAGCATTACCCAATCGTTGGTGAAAATCTTCTTGGTGCAATTAAAGAAGTATTAGGCGATGCGGCGACGGATGAGATCATCAATGCATGGGCTGAAGCTTATGGTGTAATTGCAGACGCATTCATCGGTGTAGAAAAAGAAATGTACAATGAAGCGAAGGAACAACCTGGTGGCTGGGAAGGTTTCAGAAACTTTGTTGTTGATCGTAAGGTACAAGAAAGTGAAGTGATTACTTCTTTCTACTTAAAGCCTGAAGATGGAAAAGAAATTGCATCTTATCAAGCTGGTCAATACTTAACTGTTAAAGTACAGCCTGAAGGTGATGAATATACTCATATTCGCCACTATAGTCTTTCAGATGCACCTGGAAAAGACTATTACCGTATCTCTGTAAAACGTGAAGAGCATGGTGTTGTTTCAAATTACTTACATCAAGAAATTAATGAGGGCGATGTAATTACTGTAAGTGCACCAGCTGGTGACTTTGTCCTTGAATCAAAAGAAACTCCGGCTATTTTAATTAGTGGTGGTGTTGGATTAACGCCAATGGTCAGCATGTTAAATACGATTGTAGAACAACAACCTGAACGTGAAGTCATGTTCATCCATGGTGCTCTTAACAGTGGAGTTCATGCATTAAAGGATGAGGTTGCAAGTATTGCAGCAAAACATGATCATGTAAAGAACTTTGTTGCTTACTCTGCGCCTACTGAACAAGACCGTCAGGATATGAATTTTGATAAGGAAGGTTTTATTGACCTTGAGTGGTTAAAAGCAACTGTAGATACGAAGGAAGCAGACTTCTATTTCTGCGGTCCTGTTCCATTCATGAAAGTGATGTATCGTTCACTAAAAGAATGGGGAGTTGCATCTGAAAACATTCACTTCGAATTTTTCGGACCAGCAAGTGAATTAGAAGAACCAACTGAAGCTGTTACTGCGTAAGAAATCTAAATAAAAAAGTGCCAATCGTCTACTTTATGTAAGAATCGATTGGCACTTTTTTTATAATCGAAAAAGAGTACGAAATCTCATAACATTATAAAAAAATGCTGCATCCCTGCCCTCTTTTGTATAGCGATTTCGCTGTTGTCGTAAGCACTCCATAAAAGCTAAGTCGCAGTCCCGTGACGGTCCATATCTTTGATAACAAAGGTCATGTCTCATACAACATGAATCAACACGATTCGTCGGTGGACCCGTACCGCCACAGCCTGGACCACACCATCTATATCCTGGCATACAAAAACCAATTCCTCTTCTCCTACTCATGAACACTCCCTCCTTTTTATTGTAATGAACTATATTCATAAAATATGTTCTGATTCTATGAAAGGAAGGGCAATTGACATGATTATCTATAGGACAATTAAAAAATAATTGAAATATCTGATAAAAGTTTGGTACTATTATTCTAATATATTGACCATTATTCAAGGCCAATGGAATATTCATTTGCCTTTTTTTATTAAATATAATTTCTACTCTCAAAGAAGGAGATTGTAATGAAGAGAAAATTTCATTATGCGTGGATGATTGTATTTGTCACATTCCTCGCATTCTTAGCTGTCCAAGGTGGAAGGCTTGCATTCGGGGCTTTCGTGGAACCTTGGGAAAAGGATTTACATATGGATCGTGCAACAACATCTCTTATTTCCACACTAAGTTTTGTTATTTATGGATTATCGCAACCTTTTATTGGTAGGTTGATAGACAGGTATGGCTCACGACTTATTTTATCAATTAGTACCTTACTTGTTGGGGTTAGTTTCTTTTTTATCACTTTTGTTACACAACCATGGCACTTATTCGTCCTCTACTCCCTTGTATCAGTTGGAGTCGGTGGTGCTTCAAATGTGGCCGGTACAGTTCTTATTACGAATTGGTTTAATAAAAAGCGTGGGCTTGCGCTAGGAATTATGGAAGCAGGCTTTGGTTTTGGTCAAATGCTTCTCGTTCCTGGATCATTAATGTTGATTCATTGGTTTGACTGGAGAACAACCATTTTTATATTAGGGGCATTGTTGATTATTATCGTGTTCCCTGTTGTTCTACTCTTTTTACGGAATCATCCGAATGAAAAAGCAATGGAGCCTTTAGGCGGAAAAATCATCGAGGAAGAAGAAACAAAGTCAGACTCCTCAAAGAAATCTGTTTCACTTAAGGTACTTTTTAAAATGCGCCAATTTTGGTTCATAATGCTCCCATTTGCTGTCTGTGGGTTTACGACAACAGGTTTAATGGATACACATTTAATACCTTTATCCCATCACCATGGCTTTTCACCAACTGTGACGGGTACAGCAGTAAGTATTTTAGCGGCTTGTAATATTGTTGGAATCCTACTATCTGGTGTTATCATTGATTATTGGAGTAGCCGAAAATTATTAGTGTTCATTTATTTTACACGCGCATTATCAATTGGAATTCTAATCTACTCACATAATACTTTGTTGCTATTAATTTTTGCGGCCATTTTTGGATTTGTTGATTTTGCTACAGTTGCACCAACTTCATTATTGGTAACCCAATATTTTAAAGATTATTCAATTGGTTTTATTGTTGGATGTCTGTCTCTCAGTCATCAAATTGGCTCAGCACTTGGTGCTTATATTCCTGGACTTTTATTTAGTAATTATGGGAATTACGACTTATCTCTATATCTTTCAATTTTTATTGTTCTAATTGCGGCGGTTATGAATCTCTTATTACCTGAACCAAATCGACTAAAGTTAGTTGAAAAAAGGGCAAGCTAACTTTTTAAGCTTTGCACCTTTTTTTATTATTCTACCTATTTATGAAAAAATAGAACCATTTTCATTTGTATTCTTATTTGGCCATAGTGTAAAATCTTTAAGCAGTACTGATTTTGTGCGAAAAGGAATACGAGGAGAAAATGATATGAAAAGCATTTTACGAAACTTTATTAATGGTATTTTGACAATTGTTCCGATTATTTTAGTTGTGTACGTTATTTTTAAAGTGTTTTTGTTTTTAGATGGGATATTGGGGAACTTCCTGAAACCTTATTTAAGAGAAGATTATATTCCTGGTATTGGGCTTTTACTCACGTTTGTAGTCATCACGATCTTGGGTTGGTTATCAACGAGAGTATTTGCCGGAGCTCTCTTTCGATTGGTTGACAGACTGTTAGAGAGAATTCCGTTAATCAAAACGCTCTACTCTGTTATAAAGGATACATTTAACTCATTTCTTGGAGAAAAGAAATCATTCTCAAAAGTCGCACTTGTAACGATACCGGGTACAGAAGTAAAAGCAATTGGTTTTATTACGACAGAAGATGTAGAAAGTTTTTATGATCCATTAAAGGATTATGTAGCTGTATATATTCAACAAACTTTCCAAATCGCTGGCTTTACCTTCCTTATTCCGAAGGATGAAATTGAAATTATTGACGTTAAACCTGAGGATGCAATGAAATTTGTCGTATCTGGTGGAATGACTTCTAAATAGATTCTCCCTCATTTTTGAAGTCAAGAAAAAGGAACGCATATAAAGTGCGTTCCTTTCATTTTAATAATTCTTCATATATTGTTCCCTTTCCCAAGGGTGAACAGATGTGCGGAATTGATCCCATTCGATTTCTTTTGCTTCAATAAAATGTTCTAGTAGGTGGATACCTAATGCATTTTTTATGACCTCATCTTGTTTTAGATGTTCCAATGCTTCTGATAAGGTTGCTGGTAAATCTATAATCCCATTTTCAACCCTTTCCCCTTTTGACATTACATAAATATTTGAATCAACAGGTGCTGGTGGAGTTAATTTATTCTTAATTCCATCTAAACCTGCAGCTAGAAGTACAGCCATTGCCATATATGGATTTGCGGATGGATCAACACTACGAACTTCAACACGAGTACTTAAACCACGGGACGCTGGAATTCGAATAAGTGGACTTCGATTTCTAGCGGACCAAGCAACATAACATGGCGCTTCATAGCCAGGTACTAAGCGCTTGTAGGAATTTACTGTAGGATTTGTAACTGCAGTAAAGCTAATTGCATGCTTCATAATTCCTGCAATAAATTGTCTCGCTGTTTCACTTAGTTCCAATTCTCCATTTTGATCATAAAAAGCATTTTCTCCATTGCTGAATAATGATAGATTACTATGCATTCCTGAACCGTTAACGCCAAACAAAGGTTTTGCCATAAAGGTTGCATGGAGACCGTGCTTACGTGCAATGGTTTTAATGACTAGCTTGAATGTTTGGATGTCATCACACGCTTTTAAAGCATCTTGGTATTTAAAATCAATTTCGTGTTGGCCTGGTGCTACTTCATGATGGGAAGCCTCAATTTCAAATCCCATTTCTTCAAGTTCAAGGACTATGTCTCGACGGCAATTCTCTCCTAAATCAGTAGGTGCTAAGTCAAAATAGCCTCCTTGATCATTTAATTCGAGAGTTGGATCGCCATGTTCATCCAATTTAAATAAGAAAAACTCAGGTTCAGGACCGACATTGAACTCTGTGAAGCCAAGTTCCCTCATTTCATGTAACATTCTTTTTAAGTTACTGCGAGGATCTCCTTCAAATGGTGTTCCATCTGGATGATAAATGTCACAAATGAAACGGGCTACTTTTCCTTTTTCTGCTGTCCATGGGAAAATAACAAATGTATTCAAGTCTGGGTATAAATACATATCAGACTCTTCGATTCGAACAAAGCCTTCGATAGAAGAACCATCAAACATCATTTTGTTATCCAATGCTTTTTCAAGCTGACTAACAGGTATTTCAACATTCTTAATCTGACCAAATAAATCAGTAAATTGTAATCGAATAAACCGAACATTTTCCTCTTTCACGATTTGAATAATTTGTTCTCTTGAATATGAATGTATGGGTGACATTTCAATTCCTCCTTTGAAATCTGGTGTGATAGAAAGATAGAATCGTATAATAATCACTAAGCCAATGCAAAATTGTTATTTTATTAATGTTTCATTCGGTAGTTCTTGTTGCTGTATTACTTTTTTGTATTCTTTTGGAATGACTTTAACCCAATTTTCTAAATGTTCATCCCAATGTTTCAGAATAATGGATGCTTTTGTACTTCCTGTGAATGTATAGTGGTTTTCAAGAAGTTGTCGAAGCTGGGGCTCATCCTCTTCTCCGATAGATTCTAAATCCACTAGCGTAACATTGCACTGCTTTCGGAAATGATCAAAGTCGTCTGCGTAAACATAAGCCATACCACCGGACATTCCAGCTGCAAAGTTTTTTCCAATCGTGCCAAGAACTGCAACAACTCCGCCAGTCATATACTCGAGACCATGATCGCCAATTCCTTCTACAACAGCTTTCATGCCACTATTTCTAACAGCGAAACGTTCCCCTGCTAGACCACGAATATAGGCTTCACCTGAAGTTGCTCCGTAGAAGGCAGTATTTCCAATTATCGTATTTTCTTCGGGAACAAAGATTGAGTTTTCACATGGGTTAACTATGATTTTTCCTCCAGATAAGCCCTTTCCAACATAGTCATTCGCATCACCTTCAAGAGCTAATGTCATTCCTTTAGGTATAAATGCACCAAAGCTTTGACCTGCAGATCCTTTGAACGTGAGTCGAATGGTATCCTCAGGAAGACCTTCACGCCCATACTGCTTGGAGATTTCACTGCCAACTATCGTTCCAACTGCTCGGTCTGTATTTTGGATCGGAAATTGTGCTTCCACTTGTTGCTGCATGTCGAGTGCTGGTTTACATACTTTTAGTAGTTTCTTATAATCAAGAGAATGTTCAAGTCCATGGTCTTGTTTCTTCTTGTTGTATTGCGGCCCTTTACCGGAAAATGGTTGAAAAACTATTTTAGATAAATCTAGATATTTTGCTTTCCAATGTGAAGTTGCTTGATCACTTGGTACAAGTAAGTCAGTACGACCAACCATCTCGTTAATGGTTCTAAAACCTAACTGAGCCATGATCTCACGGACATCTTGAGCAATAAATCTCATGAATGCTTCAACATGTTCAGGTTTACCAAGGAATTTCTTCCTAAGCTCTGGATCCTGTGTTGCTATTCCCACTGGACATGTGTCTAAATGACACTGTCGAACAAGTACACAACCAAGGACAACCAAAGCAGACGTTGCAAATCCGTATTCTTCTGCCCCCAATAATGTTGCCATTACGATGTCGCGTCCTGTCATCATTTTTCCGTCGGCTTCAAGTACCACACGATCACGAAGTCCATTTAATACAAGTGTTTGGTGAGTTTCCGCCAGTCCAATCTCCCAAGGCATTCCCGCATGTTTAATACTTGACCTAGGGGCTGCACCGGTTCCTCCGTCTGAACCACTGATTAAAATGACATCGGCTAAACCTTTTGCAACACCGGCTGCAATCGTCCCCACCCCTGCTTTCGAAACAAGTTTCACGCTAATTCTTGCTGAAGGATTTGCATTTTTTAAATCATGAATCAGTTGTGCAAGATCCTCAATTGAGTAAATGTCGTGGTGTGGTGGTGGTGAGATTAGGCCGACTCCCGGCGTTGAACCACGAACTTCGGCAATCCAAGGGTACACCTTATTTCCTGGTAGTTGCCCGCCTTCACCTGGTTTTGCACCTTGTGCCATTTTAATCTGAATTTCATCAGCATTTACTAAATAATGACTGGAAACTCCAAATCTTCCAGAAGCTACTTGTTTTATTGCACTACGTCTGGAATCACCGTTGGAATCAGGGGTAAAACGGACATAATGTTCGCCACCTTCTCCACTATTGCTTTTTCCTCCAAGTCGATTCATTGCAATTGCTAACGTTTCATGTGCTTCCTGACTTAATGAACCATAGGACATCGCGCCCGTTTTAAAACGGCGAACAATTGATTCCACAGGCTCTACTTCATCAATTGGAATCGGTGTCGTTGCGTTAAATTTAAACAAGTCACGAATGAAAATAAGTTGCTCCTGATTTGCTTTTTCTACATATTTTTTATAAAGTTCATAATCATTTTTTCGGCAAGCCGTTTTTAATGCGTGTGTCGTGGCTGGGTTGAAAGCATGGAGTTCTCCATCCTTCCGATATTTGAACTCATTTCCTGGTTTTAATGGTATTTCTTCTTCATTAAAGGCGAGTTGATGTCTCATTAGGACTTCTTTTGCCATAATATCTAGGGTAATCCCACCTAAACTTGAAGGTGTTCCTGTAAAATATTGATCGATTACACTTTCTGCTATGCCAACTGCCTCAAATATTTGCGCACCACGGTAGCTTTGAATCGTTGAAATCCCCATTTTTGACATGATTTTCACGATACCTTCTGTTATGGCATTTGTATAATTATGAATGGCTTTATCAAGAATGATTTCTTCTTGGAAATCTCCATTTTTTACTAGATTCAAAATACTTACCATTGCAAGATAAGGATTAATTGCATCTGCTCCAAAACCAATTAACATGGCTAGTTGATGAACGTCACGAGCTTCACCTGTTTCGACAATAAGGCTTACATTTGTTCTAGTTCCCTGTCGTACGAGGTGGTGATGAAGTCCACTCACTGCAAGGAGTGCTGGAATCGGTGCCCATTCATGAGTGACATGCCTATCAGATAATTGGATAAGAGTGTGGCCTTTTTGAATCGCCTCATCAACCTGACTAAATAGGTCTTGTAAAGCCGTTTCCAGTGTACCTTCAACATCCTCTGCTCTAAACAACATTGGAATTTCTTTTAGTCTGAAATGTTCTTGAAGTCTTGCCAGTTCATTATCTGATAAAATTGGTGTTTCCAGACGAATACGTTGACAGCTACTTTCAGTTGGATTGAGTAGATTTCCTTCTGCACCTAGAAGAGTGGATGCTGATGTCACAAATTTCTCCCGAATTGCATCGATTGGAGGGTTTGTTACTTGTGCAAATAGCTGTCTAAAATAGTTGTATAGGAGCTGTGATTGATTGGAAAGAACGGCTAATGGCATATCATTCCCCATTGAATTGATGGGATCCTTTGATTCGACTGCCATAGCAGCAATTACTTGGTTGATTTCCTCTAAGGTAAAACCGAATACTTGCTGGTATTTTAAGATAGGAAACTCTTTTTGTTCATGAGATAAAGATTTTAATTGATTGATATGAATACGATTAGTCTCTAGCCATTTTTGGTAAGGGTATTCATTTGCTATCTCGCTTTTGACTACTTCATCCTGAATGATTTTCTGTTTCTTTAAATCAACTAGAAGCATTTTTCCTGGACTTAATCTTCCCTTTTCTAGAATTTGGTCAGCTTCAAGGTCGATTACACCTGCTTCTGAAGCAAAAATGATGGTATTATCAACTGTTACATAATATCGCGCAGGACGTAGACCGTTTCTGTCTTGCATAGCACCAATTTGCAATCCATCTGTGAATGCAAAGGCTGCTGGTCCATCCCATGGCTCCATTAAATGGCTATGAAACTCGTAAAAAGCTTTTAACGATTCATCCATAGAAGGATTATTCTCCCATGGTTCCGGAACCATCATCATAGCTGCGTGTGGTAATGATCTTCCGGAACGTGTTAGAAATTCTAGACTGTTATCAAAGGCTGCGGAGTCACTTCCATTCTTATCAATGATTGGAACAAGTTCTGATAATTTTTCTTTCCAAATAAGTGATTCCAGCTTTTTTTCTCTTGCCTTCATCCAATTGACATTGCCATTAAGTGTGTTAATTTCACCATTATGGACTAACATTCGGTTTGGATGTGCTCTTTCCCAGCTAGGAAAAGTATTTGTGCTATAGCGAGAATGAACGAGTACAAAGGATGATTGGAAGTCGTTGTCTTTTAGATCAAGATAATATTGATCGAGTTGCCCTGGAGTTAACATTCCTTTATAAACAATGGTTCTTGCTGAAAGACTGGCTACATAAAATGTTTCATTCTTAGTTAGCTGTGCTTCTCGTATCTTTTTTTCCGTTCTCTTACGGATCACATAAAGGAGTCTTTCAAATTCCTCGACGTCTCCTACATTGTTACTTATAAATAGTTGATAAATAAAAGGTTGACTCATTCTTGCGCTTTCACCGATGCTCTTATCATCTACAGGAACCGCCCGCCATCCTAGTATTTCCTGTCCTTCGTCCTCGACAATTGTTTCAAAAGCATCCTGACATTGCTTCCTTAAGACAGGGTTTTGAGGTAAAAAGACCATTGCTACACCATAGCTACCTGGTTCCATCATGCTCAGTTTTGAACAAGTCTTTTGGAAAAACAAATGTGGGATTTGAGTTAAGATTCCTGCTCCATCTCCTGTATTTGAATCACCAGCTTGTGCGCCGCGGTGTTCCATACGACAAAGCATGGATATACCTTGTGCTACCGTTTGATGTGTGGCTTCTCCTTTCAAATCAGCAATAAAGCCAATCCCGCAAGCATCATGTTCAAATTGAGGATCGTATAACCCCTGTTTATTTGGTTGTCTAATTTGTTGCATCCAATCACCCTTTCCATGTGTTTATTCGTTATGAGTTGAAATTTTAGATTATGAAATCGTCTTTTTCTTGTTTTTTATTTTATACCGTTTTTATCCATCTAATCAATGCTAATTTTTCATAAAATCAATCTAATTTTGATATTAATTAAAAATAATCATGTCAAAACCCTTATTCTTCCTACCTCGAATATGTATATATAAGTGGGTTTTTAGTATGGTTTTAGAATTTTATGTTGTGCAAGCCAAGATTGGAGAATGATGAATATAAGAGTTTTTAGTGTTTATATCATTTTTTGATAAAATTAATCTAATTATGAGATAGGTTATTTGAAAGTGAAGTGATTATTCGATTAAAAAAAGAACGCACAAAATTAATGTGCGTTCAAATCGACTTACTAGTTTACATAATAATATTATGTTCTACTGTAATGTTTATCAAAACAAACGAATGTATATTCTTGAAAACTTCCCCCCTCTCCCCTAAAAAATCTAATATTTTATGGACCAAAAGTATTTTCGTACATATATTATCAAGTGAATATTTGGGCTCTTATAAATCAATTTCTTATGAGGTGATATGTATGTTTGTTGTTCATTACTTTGAAAATAAAAATCTCTTATTAACACAACTCGTACAAAATGTTCCGGCTGTTGAAGATGCAATTAAAATTAAAGGTCGAAAAGGAAAAGTAACCAATGTAACAGACATTGATGGAAGAAATGTCCATGTTCAGGTTGAGTTAGCTACTGTTGTAAAAAAGAGTGCACTTGTAGATCCAAAGAAGAAAAGAAGATAAACTCTACTAGAACGCACCCATGTGCGTTCTTATCTTTTTAATATCAGGATTTCCTTATCCTCCATCGATGTTTGAAAAAGAGAGATTGTACCAGCCACACCTATGCCGGAATTCAAATCCATTCCAAAATCATCATTTAATGCAATTGTCCATTTAGCTTCATGATCCTTTACTAAAACAACAGCTAATGTGCCAAATTGAACGATTTGGTCCCAGTTAAAGGTTTCCTTCCTCCCGCCATGTTCAACTGTAATTCCTTCTGTTTGTGTAGATATCGAACTATTGCTCCCTCTCCAATCACCATGTAAGGCTGAACCTACATAATAATAAAAATTTCCGCTTCCTCGGTCGCCATAAGTTCCAATATATTGGTGGAGTGAACCATCCATAGCCTTATATGTCATCGCAGCAACATCATTTGTTAACCAGTTAATTTTGTATTCGCCCTTCAGTTGATACGGAAGTGTCTCCTTTTGACGTGCGAAAATGCCATAATAGGTCCGATAATACTTGGCTTCTCCCTTTATTTCTTTTACAACGAAAATATTCTTTAAATCTGGGGAAACACTTACAATTTGAAGGATTGGATGTTTAAAAAGCAATGTAGTATTAGTCAAAATAAATAGTAGTAAGATGGATAAGCTTATAAATTTCCCCATCTTTTTAATGTTAAATAATACGATCATTGAAAGACCTAATAATATAGCTATTGCAATATTTAACACATAAAATAAACGATTGTCACTGTACTCCACAAAAAAATTAGCATGGAGGTAAAAATAACTCATTTGAAGACAAAATAATCCGATAGCCATTACAAACGAAATCCAACCAATTAGTTTTTTACGGTTCTTCATTAGGTGCTACCTCCGATGCAAACTCCCAGGTTAAACCTTGGTCAAATGAAATGAATTTTCCTTTTACTTTTCCACCCATATAGTCTCCATTTGGCCCTTGATTAAGAAGCACGGAAAGATGTTCATCTTCTTTATAAGGTACCTCTGCCGTAACGAATACCTTATGATACATTTCTGGAATAGTAAAACTTGCTTGTTTCCATGAGTATCCAGCATCTGTGGTTACATAAAAGTCAGGTTCTTCAGGATTAATGACTCCGTACGATAAAAAGCCAATATTCTCGTCGACAAAACCTCCATTATAAATAAGTCTTGTTGTACCAGGATAAGCTGCTTCTCGGAAGGAATTACCTCCATCATTCGTGATGAAAATAGCCGACCATTCCTGAGACATTGTTCTGTCACCGGATAAAATGACATAGCCAAATTGGTCATTAAGGAAGTCCACCTTTTTAAATCGAATACCAGGGGCATTTTCATATACAATTGATTCCTGCCAGGTAACACCATTATCCAGTGAGGTTATTAATTTTATTGGACCTACAGTAGTTAGAAATGTTGCTCTTTTATCGGAAAGTATATAACTGTCAGGAATGAGTTCAGTTTTGTTTCCGTTATATTCACCGCTAAAAAGGTGATCCACTTCAACTGGAACTGTAACCCAGTCCTTCCCATTGTCATATGTAATGTTTAATTCATTATTTTGCAATGAATATCCGATTCTGTTTGTGACAAGTGTTGGTTGCAATGGGGTTGGTTTCTGTTCTGAAACAGGAGGATCCACTATGTTTTTTGATGGTGATGAGTCCTTCAACGATTTTTCATAATTAAAAATTGAAATTAGCAAGATTATGACTATTAAACTAGAGACAAAAAAGTACAGTTTTTTCAAAAAGGTAGACTCCTTTGCATTATTAGTCTGTTTAATTTTAACAAAAGTTTCCAAGATGCAATAGCCAATTATAGAAAAAAAGCCTGCCCCAAATGTTTTTCACATTTTAGAACAGGCTCTATCCTATTTCCACCAATCATCGAACATGCTTGCTGGGACTTGTCGTTTATGCTGAGTAATGAGGTAACGTTTCTCAATTTTATCGGCATCTTCTTGCGAAATCTGTTTTCCTTCTAGATAATCATCAAGAAGATCATATGAGATTCCGAGCTCGGTTTCGTCGGCTTGCTGTGGTGTATTGTCTAATAAATCTGCTGTCGGGACTTTCAAATACAAACGTTCCTCTGCTCCTAATTCCTTTAAAAGGGCACGACCTTGTCGTTTGGTTAGCCCTGTTAATGGCAAAACGTCAGCCCCACCGTCACCGTACTTAGTAAAGAATCCAGTAACAGCTTCAGCGGCATGATCTGTTCCAACAACTAATAAATTGTGCATGCCTCCAACTGCATATTGGGCAATCATTCTTTCACGTGCTTTTACATTTCCTTTATTGAAGTCGTTAATCTTTTCACCTGTTGCCTGCTTGTACTCAGAGACAAATGCATCCACCGTTGTTGCAATATCAAAGGTTAATGAGCGGTCTGGTTGGATAAAAGAGAGTGCAGCCCGGGCATCATCTTCATCCTTTTGAATACCGTAAGGCAAACGAATAGCTATAAAGTTCGCCTCATGCCCTTCATTTCGTAATTCTTCTACAGCCATTTGACATAGCTTGCCCGCTAAAGTTGAATCCTGACCACCGCTGATTCCTAATACAAATCCTTTTGTCTTACTTTTTAACAGATACGCTTTTAGAAAAGCTATTCTGTGTTTTATTTCCTCTTTTGGGTCAATACTAGGATTTACATGTAAATCATTTATAATCTGTTGTTGAATACTCATGAAAGTTCCCTCCTTTAATGGTTGTTTAGGAACAAACTCTTATCCGTTTACTTACCAATTTTTTCTTCAATATTTAATTTAACTTCTTCAATTCGATTCATTTTATTATTCCAGCATTCTTGACTGAGGTCTACTGGATATTCTTCCGGCATCGTCGTACGCTTATACTCGTCCCAAAGTAATTCCAAACTTTCATTTAGATATTCACGAATTTGTTGTAGGGTTGGAATCTCATATACGAGTGTACCATTTTCATAAATCGTATGTTGTAATTCCCTTGCCTCAAAGTTGGTAACAAACTTGCTGATAAACGTATGAACAGGATGGAACATTTTAAGGCGTTCTTCGTGTTGTGGATCTTCATGTTCAAGTGTAATATAGTCACCTTCAGACTTTTGACTGCTCTTATTAATTATTCTATACACGCGCTTTAAGCCTGGTGTTGAAACCTTTTCAGGATTTCCACTTATTTTGATAGTGTCTACCATATTTCCGTTTTTATCTTCAATGGATACAAGTTTATAGACTGCACCTAATGCGGGTTGGTCATAAGCCGTAATCAGCTTTGTTCCAATGCCCCATGAGTCAATTTTTGCGCCTTGTGATTTTAAGTTAATAATCGTATGTTCATCAAGGTCATTTGATGCTACAATTTTGGCATCTTTAAATCCGGCTTCGTCCAGCATTTTGCGTGCTTCCTTTGATAAATAGGACAAGTCTCCACTATCTAAGCGAATTCCAATGAAATTTATATTGTCTCCTTCTTCTTTTGCAACCCTAATCGCATTTGGAACACCGGATTTCAATGTGTCATATGTATCAACGAGAAACACACAGTTTTTATGGGTTTTTGCATAATGTTTAAAAGCTTCATATTCATCGCGATATGCTTGTATCATGGAGTGTGCATGGGTACCTGAAATAGGAATATCAAATAATTTACCTGCCCGAACGTTAGAGGTTGAATCAAAGCCAGCAATATAGGCAGCTCTTGTACCCCAAATCGCTGCATCCAATTCATGTGCCCGTCTTGTACCAAATTCCATCGCAGTTTGATCGCCAACAACCTGTTTGATACGAGATGCTTTAGTCGCAATCAATGTTTGATAATTAATAATATTTAAAATAGGCGTTTCCAATAAAACGACTTCACAAATCGGGCCTTCAATACGGAGAAGTGGTTCATTAGCAAAGACGACTTCTCCTTCCTTCATCGATCGAAGCGTACCTGTAAAACGTAAATCCTTTAGATAGTCCAGAAAATCCTCCTTATACCCCTCTTCTCTTAAATAAGCAATATCGGTTTCACTGAACGAGAAATTTTCAAGAAAATGAATGATCCTCTCAAGACCAGCAAAAACGGCATACCCATTTCCAAATGGAAGTTTCCTGAAGTTTACTTCAAAAACGGCTCTTCGGTTATTTAAGCCTTCTCTCCAATAAATCTCTGCCATATTAATTTGATATAAATCTGTATGTAATGCAAAGCTGTCGTCTTTAAAATATTTATTCATCCAAAATACCTCCAGTAATTGACCCGTTTAACGTACTTCTGCGCCTATAGAATCCTTAAAATGGCCTAATGCCCATTCATGACCAGCCTGGTTGAAGCTTGCAACCGCTGAGCTATGAATGACAATTTTAAAACCACGATTATAGGCATCAACAGCAGTATGAAGTACACATATATCTGTACAAACCCCTACAATATGAACCTCATTGATTCCACGCTCACGTAATTTAATTTCGAGATTGGTGCCTGCAAATGCAGAATATCTCGTTTTGTCCATCCAGTACACATTTGAATTGGTTTGTTGCTCATTAAACACACGTTGTAAATCACCATACAGCAATCTTCCTGACGTATCCTCAATATTATGAGGTGGAAAAAGTTGCGTTTCAGGATGTAATTCATCGCCTTCTTTATGAAGATCAATTGCAAATACAACAAAGTCATCGTTTTTGATAAACTCTTCGGTGATGCGAACAATCTCTTTTTCAATTTCTTGACCGGGTTCTCCACAAGTCAATGCGCCATCACTAGCGACAAAATCATTTGTATAATCTACATTTATTAATGCCTTTTTCATATAATTTCCTCCTTAATATGAACATTCTCTTAATTTCATATCATAACGATTCGATTCATCCAGGTCGATGTTACCTCTAGTGGAAAATTTTATTAGGCTATAACGTCCATTTTATATGAACTTTGTTAATTTTTGAATAGAATTGCACTTTTTTGTAGAATCTTAAGTATGCAATTTGGTTAATGGAGTTGTGTACATGTTTAAAACAATCACTGAACAGGATTGGGTATATGAGTACATAAGTAAAAGGAAAAAACCGCTACCAGTGGTCCTAGGGACGAAAGGTACATGGACAGGAAACAGGAAGCCGATGATTATTTTAATAGGTTTTACAATGATGGATGTTTTAGTCCTTGGAGATTTGTACGGTGTATCACATCATCCCGTAAGGAAAATGAAAACAAAAGAAATTATTTACTATGCCATTAATGTTATCGATAAAAAGAAGGTAAAAGAAATTATTAAAGAATGGGATGAGGAATAGAAAATAACTCCACGCTTTCACGTGGAGTTAGTGGTTACCATTTAATTTTAGTCTTCGTCTAATTCCTCGTCGAAAATCTCATCGAAAGCAGAAGACACTTTTTCGAATTCCTCATCACTTTCAATTGCAGAAAAATCGCCCTCTTCATCGATTTTCAAAAAGAAGATGTCGATATCATCTTCAGTATCCTCTTCTAAGTCTTCAAGAAAACCAACTGCCACATACTCTGTCTCTTCAATTGTTACGACGCCAAGAACTTCTACGTCTTGCTCCTCACCAGTTTCATCACTAATTGAAAATACTTCTCCAACTTTAATCTTTTCCATATTTGAACCCTCCCCAAAAAAAGTTATGTACTCTTTTATCTTTCCAGTGAAAAGATAAAACATACCTGTACACATTAATAATACTCGATTAGGAAACAATAATCCTGTGATTAGTTTTACAATCACAAAATATCAATGTGGAGGGAAATACGATGAATATTCTATTTCGCTTATTCCCAGAGTTATTTTTTACGTTCGTAAAGTTAACAATCTCCATAAGAAGATTAACTTCTAAGATTTTGTATTTGTTACGAATTCCAGCTCTAGCGTAGGAAGGATATTCAATCAGTATGTTCGATTTCTCATTGATGATGAAAGAGGTAAGCAAATCCAGCTTACCTTTTTCTTTGTTTTCAGATGAAATTCAGATATTTACATTTAATTTATGGTATGATGAGGAAAAAAGTGGGAGTAATAATATGAATCCATATCTATTTGCTGTACTTGTTGTGACCACTACTGCGTTAATGGGCTCATCTTTTGCGGTGGGTAAAATTGGATTGGATTATGTGTCACCGCTTCTTCTTGTCGGATTACGTTTTACAATTGCTGGTGTTCTTATGGCTGTATTCGTTTGGAAAAAGCCACTTCCCAAAAAGGTACTAGATTGGATACGTATTTTTACAATCGGTGTCTTTCAAACAGCAGGTGTCATGGGCTGTATTTTCTTAAGCCTACGAACGATCTCTGCTGGTGAATCATCCATCCTCACATTTAGCAATCCATTACTCGTAGTCATTTTAAGTACCATTTTTCTTGGTATACGCTATCATCTCTTTCATTGGATTGGGGTAATCGTTGGTTTTGCAGGAGTCTTTATTACACTTGGCTTTCATCTTCATTTAGAAGTTGGAATTTTATTAGGCCTTGGTGCCTCACTTTCATGGTCGATTGGAACATTGTTAATTAAAAAATGGGGAGCACGTTTTAATATTTGGGTATTAACGGCTTATCAGATGCTTTTTGGTGGCCTTCTGCTTCTCTTAATGAGTTTTACACTAGAAACACCCGCTATAACTATAGCGCCTACATCGATTTTTATTATTTTATGGCTTGCAATTATGGCGTCAATAGTGCAATTTGCCATTTGGTTTTATTTAATAAATATCGGTGATCCAGGAAAAACGTCAGCCTTCTTATTTCTTGCCCCCTTCTTCGGAGTTTTATCTGGATGGATACTTTTAAAAGAAGTAGTAGAATGGTATGTCTATGCTGGCTCACTATTTATTTTTCTAGGCATCTTTCTAGTAAACTGGACTTTTTCAAAGGATAAAAAAATCGTGCAAAAGCTTGGTGCATGAAAAGACCCCGTTTTCCATATTAGGAAACTGGGGTCTTTTTAATTAGTTAATAAACTTTTCTTTTTCCTGCCAGTATTCTTTGCGAAGATGTACTTTTTGGATTTTGCCAGAGGCTGTTTTTGGTAATTCAGTCTTAAAGACAATCTTTGTAGGTGCTTTAAAATGTGCCAAACGACTGCGAGAAAATGCAATTAATTCTTCTTCTGTTACATCAAAGCCATCGCGTTTGACCACAATTGCCTGTGGCGTTTCTCCCCATTTCTCATGAGGTATAGAAATAACCGCAACCTCTAAAACGGCGGGATGGTCGTACAGTGCGCTTTCAACCTCAATCGAAGAGATATTTTCACCGCCACTGATAATGATATCCTTCTTCCGGTCTGCTATTTCAATATTTCCTTGTACGTCTACAATCGCCATATCGCCTGTATGATAATAGCCATTGCGAATGACTTCGTCCGTGCCTTCTTTATTGTTTAAGTATCCTTCCATAACAGTGTTACTGCGTACGATGACTTCTCCAATTTCTTTTCCGTCTTGAGCAACGTCTTCCCCAAATTCATTAACAACGCGTACGTCGGCTCCAATAAATTCATAACCAGCTTTTGCTTTAAGACGATATTTTTCACTTTGGGAAATATCACTCTGTGTATCTCGTATGATTGAGGTTGTAATCAGTGGCGCAGCTTCTGTCATGCCATACACTTGGATAAACTCCCACTGTAGCTCTTCTTCTACCCGTTTAACAAACGCTGGTGGAGGCGCCGAGCCGGCGATCACAATTCGTACATCTTGGTCCTGGTGTGCTACTTCATTGGAGGCAGCATATTGTAATAATGTATTTAAAACAGTTGGTGCCATATGCATAACGGTTACTTTATAGGTATCTATTTTTCTGAAAATCTCATCAGGCTTGACCCTTCGTAAGCAAACCTGTGTAGCACCGTTCGCTGTATAATAAAAAGGTGAGCCCCAGCCATTTACATGAAACATGGGTAAAATATGTAGTAATGTATCACGGTCAGATACACGAAGATGATGCATGGTTGTTAACGCATGGAGGTAATTACTGCGATGTGAAAGCATAACACCCTTTGGCTTTCCAGTTGTTCCACTTGTATATAATAGTGTCGCAATGTCTTGCTCATCCATCTCTGGACGTTCAATTGCTGTTTTTTCAAAACGTGCCAGCCATTCCTCATAAGGAACAGACCATTCTGTGTCACCCTTTTGTCCATGGACAATGATCTTTTCAACCGTTTTTAGTTTATCCCGAATCGGTTCAATGTTTCCGATTAGCTCATGGTCGACAAACAATATTTTTGTTTCACTGTGATTTAATATATACTCGTAATCCGTTGGAATCAGTCTTGTGTTTAAAGGAACAATGATGGCTCCAATTTGAAATACACCATAAAAGCCCTCAAACATTTCAGAGGTATTCGGAGCTAAGTACGCGACGCGGTCTCCTTTTTCCACACCAAGATGCCTTAATCCACGTGAAAGTTGGTTCACCCTTTCGTTTACTTCTGCATACGTAAAGCTTTTGTCGTCATCAATTAACGCCGTTTTTGCACCATACAGTTTGACAGCTCGATCTAAGAATTGTGATAAAAGCAAAGGCACGTACAAATTGTTCTCCCCCTTTAGTAAGTTAAATCGAAGCGTGTATACGTTTTCATTATAATGAATATTTCCAAAGTTTTCAAACTATTTCAAATGAAAAAACCTATACTCTAAAGGAAAATTTCCTTTAAAAAGTATAGGTTTAGTGACAACTCAAAATCCGATTCTAGACCAATCAAATAATGACCCAGGATCAGTTTTTCTTCCCGGAGCATATTCATCATGGCCAATGATATGGCGTCTGTCATGTAAAATCGTTGGATTTCTTTTTAAAATGTTATGTACTAATCTGTTAAGCGATTGATATTGAGCATCCGTATATCCAGCCAAAGATGTATTGATTTGATTATAGGTGTCTTCTGGTATAATTGCTGTCATTTCCTCTTTTGTTCCCATCGCAATAAGTTCGATGCCTATTGAGTACTCATTCATTTTATTTTCATACTCTGGAAAATCAATCAAACTTCCTTTTCCAGCATGATAAGCAACCCTGTTCTCAGGGACTAAACTGTAGATCTCTCCATTTCGATCAATTAAATAATGAACGGAAACATTATATTCCTCAAAAAGGGAGTAGACATCATCTACATTATAAGGGTCTTCGGGCTTGAGCGCGGCATTGCTAATAAAATGAATCATAAGATGCGTGATTTGTTTTGTACGATTCTCTGAATAATCAAGCGGTAATGATTTATTTGTTGTAGCAATGATTTCTTCTGAATCCACCTTTACCTCCGTATTTTCGATTTTTACTTCCTTCGCGTGTGCTGAACACCCTGAAAAAAGGATGATGATTAAAAGTCCAATGCTAAAAGTTTTCCATTTCATTTTCCGAATCTCCTGTATGATCTTAGATCCTAGTTTTTGTAGGACATTCCACCTATGTCGTAATAAGTAATCTGCCACATATATTATACATAGGATACCCTAAGATGTCAGTCTAAAGTAGGAGATTATAATTCGAATTCCCATTCATCCTTCAAAATTAAGTATAGGACCAATAGCTCATTTTCTAATTGTTCATATGTTTTTCCAGCTATTTCGATTCCTGCCTTTGGTAGCAAAATGTCTGCAATTTGTTTTGTTCTTCTATCTTTTACATCATCCTTCAATTGTAAAAAACGATTGCAATATGTTTGTAACAGCTTCCATTCCTTATTTCCAAATGATTTCAATGCCCATTGATCAACTGCAAGAGAATTCTTTGTAAGTCCCCTTTTCCAAATCTCTTTATCAAGTGGACTTTGTTTTTTATGATTTTTAGCTCTTCTTTCGTGAATAACGATTGTACCGGCAACTAAATCGCCAATACGCTTATGTTTTGAATGAAAGAAAACCATTATGATTCCTACAAAATAGGCCGCTGGCATGGAATCAATGATGCGAAGAAAATTACGAATAAAGCTTGATAGCAATGTAATGCTATGCCCATTTTCTTGGATAACTCGGATTCCTACGACTTTTTTTCCAATCGTCTTCCCTCCTGCAAAAAATTCAAGCAAAAAGAAATAACCCCAGTTTAAGATAAATAAAAGAATGATAGTAATGGCGATCGGTCCAGAAGAAAAGCTTTCTCCGAGCAACCAAAGATCGGTGCTTCCATGTAAAATAAGTAATAGAGTAAGTAAAACAAGAAGACTTGCTGTTGATAATATTAATGTATCTAGAAAAAAAGCTGCAGCTCGGCTACCTACCCCTGCTAACTGAAATTGGATGGAAACAAACTCGGGTGTTTTTATATTGGTCTGTTCTTGATTCAAAAAGAATCCCCCTTTTCTAGGTAGTTTTTTACATATGATGTTTCTATTTTTCTCTAAAATTACTATAATAAGGATATTGCTATTTCAAGAGGTGATTACATATTGAACATGAAGCAATTTGTCAATCAGCATCGTGATGAATGGAAGCAGCTTGAGCAATTGATTTCCATCTTACATAAGCGTCGAAAATCGCGTAGCAGTACCGATATTAATGAGTTTCATAGACTTTATCAAAAGTGTGCCGGGCATCTATCGTATAGCCAGACCTATTTTCCAAATGAGGAGAATACGCCTTATTTAAATGGTCTTGTCTCTAAAGCTCATAATCTCCTTTACAAAGACCAAGTATCCAGTTTTCAACAGATTCGTTATTTTTTCAGCACGAAATTTATTGGACTATTACTCGAACAATGGAAATTTGCTGTAGCTGCTTTTATATTATTTACTTTAGGTGGTGTAGGAAGCTTTTTTTCAGTTCAACTGGATCCCCTTCATATGTTTTCCATATTGCCCGCAGAAATAGCCCAAGGAGTTGATCCAGACTATTTAGGAAGTGCAGATGGTGAAGTGGATTCATCCCTTATGTCCGCAAGTATTATGACAAATAATATTCAAGTTGCTATCCTTGCGTTTGCCAGTGGAATCACCTTTGGTCTCTTAACCGTCTATATTTTAATCTACAATGGCATCATCGTTGGTGCATTGGCTGGATTATATTGGCATTACGGGAAAACGTATGATTTTTGGGCATATATCGTCCCTCATGGAATGATTGAGCTTACAGCTATTTTTATAGCAGGTGGTGCTGGGTTGTTAATGGGCTATAAATTGCTCGTTCCTGGCCAATATACAAGAGGCTATCAGCTCAAGTATCAGGCAAAACGCTCTGTGCAATTGCTGTTAGGTACGATTCCTTTATTTATAATAGCTGGTATTATTGAAGGTTTTATCACACCTGCTGCGATTTCACTTGAAGCTAAATATGCTGTTGCAATCATTACGGTGATTGGATTGATTCTTTACGCTGTAACAGGAAAACTCTTTTTACTAAAAAAAGAAGCTACAGCAAGTTCCGATTCATGATATTGATATAGTAGGAAACAGCAGTAACTGCTAATTTATCCTCATCGGCCTCAACCATCATGAGGCCTTGTTTTTCCCATTTTTGTTTCTCCTTCTTTTTCACAAGCATCTGTTGCTGTGCCATGCTTTTTAGCATGGCTGTTTGAACAGTTGTTGGCTTTTCATCAATTCTTTTGTTTAATGTGGCATCCCGGATACCGATCAATAGGAAATAATGCCTTTGTCTAAGTTTTCTTAAATAAATTAACATGCTTTCTTCCCTTAAAAATGTATGAACATCACTAAACAACAAGAGAAGACTTCGCTTTTTCTGCATCGTTTCCAAATAAGATAAAACGGCCCCATAATTGGATTCTGCAGCATCTACTTTTAAATTATATATTGCATTCAAAATGGTTTGGAGATGTGCCATCCCTTTTCCGGCTGGGACAAAAACCTTTACATCTGTTGAAAAAGCTAAAAAAGAAACATAGTCCCCATTTTGTAGTGCTGCTGTTGCAACTGTAATAGCGGATTCCATCGCCTTCTCAAGTCGATTTACCTTCTCTAGCTCAGCACCCATCATTCTCCCACAATCTATTAATATCGTAATATACTTCCCATGCTCTGGTTCATATTCATTCGTCATCACTTCATGGAGCTTAGCGGTTTGCCTCCAATTGATTGTTCGGGGGTCATCACCTATGACATAACTTCGTATTTTTGAAAACTCACCAGCACCTGTCTGTTGTTTTCGGATTTTTACACCTTCATATAATAAAAATTTCTGAGCATTTTCAAGATATTGCCTTGTTTCGGATAAATCTGGTATAACCCTTACTTCGTTACTAATTGTGAATGTGAGTTGTTTTTCCCATAAGCCTAGGATGCTTTTGTAGCGGAAATATATTTTGTTCATTTGATAATCGCCGCGCTCCATAGCTCGTGTAACATATGTGATTCGGGAAGTCGTTTCACCTGATATCCATCCACTGATCGGAAAAGGCTGAGTAAAGGAAACGGGAATGCCGTCTATTAATCGGTATGATAGCCCAAAAGTCGAATGGTTTGTTACTTCAATCTCGATGGTACTGGGAAGCCCACGCTCCATTTCAGCTTGTAGTTTACGTTTTGCAGAAAGCTGTTTTTTCCTCGGTGAAAATAACAAATCTATTAAGCTACATATGATAATAAAGAGATTTAACCCAATCATCAGCTCCCAAGAAAGCTTTAATGGAAGACTTAACAAAAAACCAACAGACAGGATTAGTAACAAAATAATCAATCGTTTTGTAGGTAGGATGCCTCTATCTAGGAACAGGAACCGATCCCACAAGCTCTTCAATGATCTCGTCAATGGTGATTCCCTCCAATTCTGCATGTGGAGATAGCTGAATTCGGTGCCTTAGTGCGGGTTTTGAGACCATTTTTACATCATCAGGAGTCACATAATCTCTTCCCGCTAAATATGCCCAAGACTGTGCAGCTTTTCCGATTGAAATTGCTGCTCTGGTACTCGCACCAAATTGAATCGTTTCGGATTCTCTTGTTTTCCGAACAATCTCGATTATGTAATTTAATACGCCTTCACCTAAGGTCACTTTTTCAATTTCCTGTCGAATCGATACAAATGTTTGAAGGTCAAGGACATTTTGAGTATCGTATTGAATGAAACTTTGTTCGATTACTTGCTTCACAATATTTTTTTCTTCCTCGGAAGCTGGAAAATTAATATGTAGTTTAAATAAAAAGCGATCCTGTTGGGCTTCTGGCAAACGATAGGTACCTTCAAATTCAATTGGGTTTTGGGTGGCAACAACGAAGAAAACGTCTGGTAGCGGATACGTTTCGCCCTGTATGGTTACTTGTTTTTCTTCCATTGCCTCTAATAGTGCTGCTTGTGTTTTTGCAGGCGTACGGTTAATTTCATCGGCTAAAAGGATATTTGTGAAAACAGGCCCTTTTAATGTTTCAAAGCTGCCTTCCTTCATGTTGTAAATCATACTACCTGTAATATCACTTGGTAAAAGGTCGGGTGTAAACTGAATACGTGTAAAATCACCACCAAGTAAGGTTGCAAGTGTGCGCACCATTTGTGTCTTCCCAGTTCCGGGTACACCTTCAATTAAGACATGGCCTCCAGCTAAAATGGCAGATAATAAAAGTCGTAAATTTGTATTTTGGCCTAAAATTCGTTGCTCGTATTTCTCAAGTAAGGATGTCAGTTCTGGTCTCATCCTTTCTCCACCTCATTTCGTAATTCATCTAAGTTTTTTGACCAAATTAAATAATCTTGTTTGGTTAGTTTTTTATTTTCTAAGATTTTTGTGAGATTCTGTAGATACTGCTTTACTTCGTTTTCTTTTTTACCTGACCATCGATGTGCAAGCTTCGTCCAAAGGTCTGCCCAGTCCCGATGAGAAGGAATCCCCCATTTTTCCTGAATCAGCTGTTTCACATAATCTGCTTGAATGTTTAACGATTCATGATAGTACCTGCCTCTTATATACCATGCGCTTAGAGCACGAATACCTTCATCACTAAAACGAACATTTTCTTCGCGGGGTACAATAACCTGCCCAAACCGTTTTCCTCTGTTCCAAAGCCAAAGTAGGACGATTAATCCACCCTGTAAAAGCAATACTAAAAACCAGCTCGGGTACAATGTTGTCAAATTAGAAGCATTTTTGGGACCATGAACATATTCATCAAAGTAATAAATCGACGCCTCTTTATCCTCAATTAACGATAATACAAGTGGGATGTGATCGTAGTCTGATAGATTGCCATTTAACATCCACTCTGGTGTAATAGTTGTAATCAATTCACCGTCTCCGATTTTTTGGCTTGTTGCAATTACACCTGCTTCATCCTCAAAAAGCACCTTTTCTTTATCGCTTGGAATAATTCGGGTTGTAGCCTGAAAAAACGCATCAAATTCTACTCCGTTTTTATCCCTGATGGTAACCGCCTCATCAAGAAAAGGGTCAATATCAGCTGGAAGGGTCTTCATATCAAACATTCCTCTTGGATTTTCCTTAAACAAGATCATCTTGTTTCCAGCCCTTATAAAATTCAAATAACCTTCTACCTCTTCTTGTTCTGGTGTGAAATAAGGTTCTACCATAATCAGAATTTGATTCTCATCCTGTTTGGTGAGAAGATTTGGAGAATGTGACCATCTTTTTACGGAACTTTCATCTTTTAAATATGTATAGATTGCCTTTACGCCGGTTGGAGAAGGTGAATCAGACACATAATTTGGATACGCTTTTGGGTTATAGGATTCAATAAAGAAAGTTAGAAAGAGTAGGAGCCCAATAAGCCCAATTAAGGGAATCCATACTTTAGTTTTGCGCATGATTGTTCTCCCCTCCTCCTTTTACATCTAGCCAGATTAAGGCTTTTTCCCGAAATTGACTGTACTCCGCTCTATCAATCTCATATTCTCCATAAGTAACTTCATCAAAGACGAGTGCTAAATCATAAAACTGAACGGCCCACGATTGATTTACTTTGCGTAGTTCATCATAATACTCCCAATTTGTTTTCCACACTCTTGCCTCAAGCCATTCTTTCTCATGAAAAAAAAGGAGCAGTGCCAAAAACAAATGGCGCGTTGCAGGTGAAAAATGTTCATTTTCTTCATGCTTGATCGCTTCACGTAAATGCTTTTGATAGGTCCAGTTTAATTCCTCAACTGAATGAAGAGGTTTATGTTTATTAAACTTTGACTTTCTAGTTTGATTTCGAACAAGTAAAAAGACCGCTATTCCTACTAATAAAATGGCTGCAAGAATGACCAGGATTAGAACAACATCTGCAGCACCACTGCCCGATTCTATTGCAGGGAACAAATTTTCTAGTAGATCGGCCAGCCATTCTTTTACTTTATTCCACCATTCCTGAAACACATTCCTGGTCTCGTCATAGTATATCCGGTATTCTTTTTCATTTAATATTTCATCGATCCGATCTCTTGCATCATTTATTTGTGCCATTGTTGATCACCACTTATCTAGGTTCATTGAAATCTTCAATCATTTCATCTAAGTCCTCTGCATCATGTCTAACCCTTGCATCAAGGTACATTACACCATATCCTACGGCAAACAGTAAGGTCGTAAAAATGGTTGTTAAGTTAACAATTAAAGTCAATAGAACACTGTTGCCCATAAAGATTCCGAAAGTTGCTTCAACAGCAAAGCTAATCGCACTGATAATTAAAAAGAAAACAACATATAGACAAAAAAGGACCCAACCACGTTTCTTTGATAAATGCCAACTCCTAGAAAATCCAGGAGATTCATAGTCTAATACCACAGAACCAAAATAAAAGCCCCACCGTGTAAGTAGATAACCAATCCCAACGAACAGACCTAAGCCTAAAGCAATTGCAAACAGAATCCCGATAATAGGTATGGCAATGGCACCAAAGATACCAATTGGCACTAAGATCATAACGGCTACAAAGAAGAAACCAAATACAATTAGACCAAACAAAATGTTACTTCCGAGCATTGCCCAAAAACGTGTAAATGCCTTTTTTATAACCGAACCTACTGTATATTCTTCGTTTTTACGAATATGATTTAATGCTATTAGTATTGCAGCCTCAGCAATAGGAAATAAAACCACACCTACTAAACCGACAAACATGGTTCCTAATGCTCCTCCAAATCCAATCTCCTCGGCTACTACTGTTTCATCAAAGCTATTTAGCACTTGAGTAAACCAATCATCCCCAGGACCAACTTCTCTAAAAAAGCTTGTTCCCGAAGCTAATAAGATAAGCGCCTCGAGTATGTATACAGGTCCCATGAAAATAAGTAAGATTGTAAAAAAGTCACGAAAGCGATTTTTACTCAAACTAAATGTAAGATCCAGAATTTCCCCAAATCCCTTTGGTCGTGAAAATTTTGTGTTCAAGCTGCCTTCCCCCTATTTTGTGTTGAAAAAGATTGTATGCTAATAACGCCTATTTTAACATTATTCTGGAAATTATTCTCTACAAATTTAGAAATAATTTCTAATTTAGGTATGAGGAAATAGAAAGACCTGACCCCTATAGGAATCAGGTTATAAAAGTGTTTAGTATTCTTATTTTTATGATTTAATTGCCCCTGTAATCTCATAGAGACTCAGGTTGATTTCAAGGGTTTTTCCCATGGCAAGCTTCGCTAATTCGCCACCTAAAAATGGGCCAACTGTTAATCCTGAAGCACCGAGTCCATTAGCGGCATAAAGATTCTCGAAGCCAGGGATACCACCAATCACTGGTAGGAAGTCTGGTGTGAACGGCCGATAGCCAACTCTGGTTTCTGATACCGTTCCCTCCGACAACCCAGGAGCAATATGTAAAGCTTTATCGAAAATTTCATGAAGTCCCCCTGCGGTTACTCTGTAGTCCAGTCCCTTATCATTTTCATGTGTTGCACCGACAACCACTCTCCCCCCATCAAATGCTAAGATATATTGATCATTTGGTGGCATAACAACTGGCCAATTGTCTGTGTTTGAATCTTCAAGACCTAAATGAACGATTTGAGCTTTCTGTGAGGAAACTAGAAAATCAATACCGAGAGGCTGAAGTAACTCATTTGCCCAAACTCCTGCTGTTACAATAATCTTATCAGCCTCAATTATTTGATTTTCTATTTTTACACCGGTTACGTGTTTATCCTTTTTTACGAGACTCGCACTTCCATTTCGTTCAATTGCACCATAATGTTTGGCAGCACGAATCAATGCATTTCGAAGCTCCCGTCCATTCACTCTGGCAGCCCCACTTACGTGTACAGCTGAAAATTCTTCAGATAACGGTGGAAACAATTCGGTTGTCTCTGTGGAACTTAAACGTGTAATTTCTCCAATTTCCGGAGCATCTTTCCGACGGGTATGCGCCCGCTCTTCCATTTTATCTAGTTTGTTTTCATCAAAATGAAGACTAATCGCTCCTACCTTTTTATAACCAGTATCAGTTTCACCTAATGCTTCAAGCTCGCTTATTAATGTTGAGTAATATTTTGCGCCTGCTTTTGCTAAACCGTACCATGCTTTATTTCGACGTTGAGAAAGCCATGGACAGACAATTCCCGCCGCAGCATCAGTTGCTTGACCTTGATCCTTGCGGTCGACAATGATTACTTTTTTACCCGCTTTTGCCAGATGATAAGCAGTTGACGAACCAAGTATCCCTGCTCCAATAACAAGATATGATGTCATTGTTCAAATTCCCCTTCTATACTCTAGATGTGATTTATTTTACTAAAAATCTGCTTAAGAAACATCTTTTTGTCGAAATTTGTATATTATTCTTATTTTTACCTATGATATAGATAACGCTGTAAAATATAGGAAAAAAGAATATTGTATAAAACAGCGGAAATAAGTACCGAAAGGAGGCTTACAATTGGCTAAAAAGAAAAATAACCAGACTCAAACAGGAGCAAATAGTATGGACACGGAATTTGGCGCAGAGCAAGGCTTAAGTAAAAAGGCAAGGAAGAAAGCTGCACGCGAAAATAAGAAAAACAAATAAATAACATACTTTATATTTAGTAATATAACGTACATTCGGCAAATTTTCGTACCGGTACATATTTGACCTGTTCCTAAGCTAGTAGTTAATTGGAACGGGTTTTTTCTTTTTTAGTTGGTTATTGGACAACTGTATTTACCCGTATACTTGTTTTGAGGGGGAGATATACAGTGAAGCAACTAGAAATTCAAATGATTTTATTTGTCGGAGCAACTTTAGCTCATGAATATTGGCTACATTGGGGACTGCCAAGGGTCTATTATTGGGATGTTAGACACTCTCATCTGGAAAAAATAGAAGATGACTCAGATGAAAAAATTGCATAGAAACAGGGATAACTTTGTTACCCCTATTGCTGGCTGCTCGTTTCACAAGGATTCCAGGCTTCGGTTAATATGTCTCTAAAAAGTTGATTTAGGTGGCCAGTTGGATTAAGGGTACTTGGTTTTAATCTTGAATTGTAGAGTTCTAGGTGATCAATTTCCTGTTCAATAAACTTGTTTAGTTCGGATAATTGATTTACTAATTTTTGAACAGAAGTTTTAGCTTTAATAAGTTTCTCAATATCCTTTTTTAACTCTTCCTCTTTTATCGCTTCAGCAACAAGTTTATTCAAATCAAGACTAACCATTTTGTTATGCTTTTCAATAGATTTTGCCATCAACAATGGCCGAATCACATTGATATACGTTTTAACATTTGCCCCCTTTTCTTGAATGGTTTTAAAATTTCCTTTTGCCATTTTTACATAGTGGTACATGCTAGGAATAGGTGAAAAAACGGTAGGTTCTAATTGTTGAATTCTCTCAAAGAAAGAATATGCTTGGAAATAAGTGATGTTCGAGTGCAACCATTCCAGAATCGCTGGATTAGATTTACGAAATAGCCGAAGTGCCTTTGTAAGTTCCCAACCACTCATATCGACTAATGGATGGACAGAGATGCCGACTTTATCATGTTTTGGAATTTCAAGAACATCTCGCTTCTGATCAATTGAAAGGTACCAATCGGGATGATGGATATAAATAAAACGAACATCATAATCACTTTCTTCGGATGAAATGCCCCAAGTCCTGCTTCCAGCTTCACAAGCGTAAAGAATTTTAACGTTGTATTCTTTTTCGATTTGATTAAGAATCTCCACAATATGTTCTTTCAATATTACTCCCCTCCTTACATTAGAAAAGGAGATGCTTTTGTCATTTCCCTTTAGTAAGTAGTATTCTCAATATACGTGGACATAAAACTGATCATCGCATGCCCTACAAGCTTTAAATGTGGTTAATCCCGAGACCAATTGTTTCGTGTTCAAGTCCCTTAATTGGCGCACCAATTGTTCCGTAAAAAGCAACGGCTATCCATTCTCCCTCTTCCTCATTGGTATAAGGAGCACCTCGGACAATGGCAAATCGTAGACCGACTGTTCGACTGATTTCACCTATTGCCGTTTGCCCTCTTGTCACACCTTCGATTCCTTCAATAATCGCATGATACAACGCATGTGTTTCACGATACTGTGACTCATGTATAAGGCCATGACGCTTCGCAGCTGTTTCTACAGCAGCAATTACCTTCTGCATGTTCATCGATCCGACTTTTCCTTGGCAGTAATTAACATCCTTCAACGTAAATGATAAAGTTTCCATCTCGTTTTCCGTTAATGTTGCTAAAAGTACAGCAATCTTTCCAATTGCTATTTTTTGAGTCATAACTAAAAACCTCTAATTTCTGAATTTTCTTGTTATCTATTATCTTATTAAGATTGTAAACTTGAGTTAAATCGATTGTCAATGGATTTGGGGAATTTTAGTATAGTAGTATAGTAGTAATCTACCTTAATAAAGTATGGAGAAATTGGAAAAACCCATTTGAGAATGGGTTTACTAGTATTTTTCAAAAACGACTTTTCCTTTGATTACGTATTTATCATGCTGATTGTATGCAGCAACATCAAAGGTTAACACGTTTTCATTAATTTCTTTTAATGTAGCTTTTAACGTTATCACATCGTTCAAAAACACCATATTCCGAAAACGGATGGAATAGGTTTGAATATAGCCTTCCTCATAATAAGGTGTAAATAGTTTAGCTAGATTTCCCATAGTCCACATACCATGCGCAATTACTCCTGGTAATCCAGCTTTATGTGCTTCATCATCTATAGTATGGATTGGATTGTAATCGTTGGAAGCACCAGAATATTTTATTAGGTCCATTCTAGAAACTGGCGGGAGTTGGAGATTTTGTAGTGAATCACCAATTTGAATATTTAGTAACGAATTCATGCCAACATCTCCTTTCTAACCGCCTCCGTGATAATAATGACTAACTTAGATGAAAAAATAAGCCCGCCCTTTTCATCTTCTCCATTTTCACTAATTGTTAGAAACCCCATTGATCCTGTAGAACCTTTTTTCTCTACGTAGTTTTCGACCTTTGAATAGCAAAATATCACTTCGCCAACATGTATTGGTCTTTCATACTTGAATATTTGTTCACCATGGATAAGCCCTTTTTCCGGTAAAACAAGCCCTTCAATACTTCCAAAATCTAAAACTCTAGGAAATGTTGGTAGCGCAATATTTGATTTATATCTGGAAGCCTGCCCATACTCTTCATCAATGAAAATAGGATGGGCATCACCAATGGCCTCAGCAAATTTTTTGACCGCTCCTCTTTCAATAACATTTTTCACTTTTACTGATTGCTTACCGATAAAATCTTTTAGCACCTACAACACTCCTTTAGTCAATTGGTTAAGTGAATTGAGAAAAACAATTATTATTACATTGTTTTTTTATCATTTAGCCTATCTTCATTTTATTTTGAAAGTTCAGGTAATACAAGAGCTATTAATAAAGCCACACAGTATAAAACCGTGTGGCTTTCTATTGTATCACTCAAATCCAGTTGTCATTTCATCAGGATGTGATCCGATTCGGTCATTCTTGTTGAGTGCGCTTATTTTTTCCATATCTTCATGTGAAAGTTCAAAATCAAAAACATCTGCATTTTCTTGAATGCGGTGCTCTTTTATTGATTTAGGAATGGTAACAACACCGTTTTGTAGGTCCCAGCGTAAAATGACCTGTGCTACTGACTTATTGTGTTTTTGACTGATTTCTAACAATGTTGGGTCGTTCAGTAATTCTCCTCGTTTGAGTGGAGACCATGCTTCTAACTGAATGCCTTGCTTTTTACAGAATTCATGCAATTCTGTTTGTGTCAAATGTGGATGGTATTCAACTTGGTTTACCATTGGCGTAATCTCTGAATTTTTTATGAGATTTTCAAGATGATGAACTTGGAAGTTGCTAACACCAATTGCACGTACACGCCCTTCTTTATACAGCTTTTCTAAGGCATGCCATGTTTCAATATACTTGTCTTTTCCTGGCCAGTGAATCAAGTATAAGTCTAAGTAGTCTAGACCTAATTTTTGTAGGCTTGTTTCGTAAGCTTGTAGTGTAGATTCATAACCTTGGTCGCTGTTCCAGACTTTTGATGTAACAAATAATTCTTCCCTGTTAATACCAGATTCGCGTATTGCTTGTCCAACACCTTCTTCATTTCTATAAACAGCAGCAGTGTCTATGCTTTTATAACCATGTTTGATTGCCCATTTGACAGAATCAATAACCTCTTGACCTTCTTGTACCTTAAAAACCCCTAGGCCAAACCATGGCATTTTCACACCGTTATGTAATGTAGTTGTATCCTGAAGACTTTTAACCATAATGCTCCTCCTCGTTTGAGAAAAATTTACCATTTACAGTTTCTCACACGTTAAATAATTTTTCAAATGTGAAGGCTGTTTAAAATAGAAAAAATTGAAAGTCTGGCTTATTTTGGAATAAAGTATTTCGTTAGTTTTTGTGCAGATATGGTGGAGAAAACTAGAAGTAAAAATTAGAATGTGATATTTCACCACAGGACCTCACATTTTTGGTTTTTGGAAAATAAGTAGCTAATAATGATTGCTAACGCAAAAAATATTGTAAAAATACAGATTGTTTTGTAAAATATTGCTGAAAGGAAGTGGTAGATTGATTATTAAAGCTCGCGGTGAAAATACTGAGTTGGATTTATTTCGTTCTTTACGAATCCGCAAGAAGTTAGAAGAAAAAGACGAAAATTACTACATGTATCTTGAAAAAGGATGGCTCGGTGAAAAACAGTTTGACGAATTGCTTTTAGGCCTCACAAATGATCACCTCATTTTAAACAATCTTCTCCTTGAAGTGAACAACACTCTATTTCAAATCGACTCCCTACTAATCTCTCAAAACAGAATAAATATCTTTGAAGTAAAGAACTTCGAAGGTGATATTTACATTGACGGTGACCACTGGTACTTACTTTCCGGAAAAGAGATTAAAAACCCGCTTACCCAGGTCTCCCGCAGTGAATCTTTGTTTCGGCAGCTATTGCAAGAGCTAAGGTTTCATTTGACAGTCGAATCAGAGGTTGTCTTTATCAACCCTGAGTTTTATCTTTATCAAGCACCTGTTAAAGGCCCATTTGTATTTCATGCCCAACTTGGCCGCTTTCTGAAAAAAATAGATCATTTAGCTACTGTGGAAATAACCGGGGGACATTTGCGATTAGCGGAAAAATTGGTTTCATTACATATTAAGGACTCCCCGTATAAGCGGTTACCTGTATACAATTATGAGGAATTAGAGAAGGGGATTGTTTGTAAGCGTGGATGCTCATTTATGGATGTCGCTAATCCAAATTATCTAGTGTGCCCAAGCTGTGGGCAGCTGGAACCTAAGGAATCAGCGGTACTACGAAGTGTGATTGAGCTTAGCTTGCTTTTTCCTGAAAGGAAGATTACGACTAAACAGGTTATAGAATGGTGTGGGGGTATTATTACCTCTAGAATTACAATTAGAAAATATTTGTTTAAGAAATATAAGCTTGTTACCACAGGTAGATCATCATATTTTGTATGTAAGGATGATAACTAAGCTACATTTTTTTGCGGTATAGCATTTATCGTTTAATGGCATGTTCCTATACCAATTAGCACGTATGCGGTATAGCATTTATCGTTATACAGCATGATGCTATACCGATTAGCACGTATGCGGTATAGTAATTATCGTTTTACAACATGACGCTATACCGATTAGCTCGTTTGAGGTATAGCATTTATCGTTTAACGGCATGATGCTATACCGATTAGCACGTTTGCGGTATAGCATTTATCGTTTTACGGTATGATGCTATTCTGATTAGCACGTATGCGGTATAGCATTTATCGTTATACAGCATGCTGCTATACCGATTAGTACGTTTGCGGTATAGCATTTATCGTTTTCCAACATGCTGCTATACCGATTAGCTCGCTTGCGGTATCGCATTTATCGTTTTCCAACATGCTGCTATACCGATTAGCTCGTTTGCGATATAGCATTTATCGTTTTACGTCCTG
>NZ_NSEA01000008.1:60901-364223 GCF_002734285.1 Fredinandcohnia onubensis
TTTATCGTTTTACGTCCTGCTGCTATACCGATTAGTACGTATGCTGTATAGCATTTATCGTTTTACAGCACAATGCTATACCGCATAAAAATTCAAATTCTCTAAAAACAAAAAAAGAGAGGTGCACCCCTCTCTCATTCGTTACTTATTTTTGATTTTGTTTCAACATCGTCATCATCAAGGATTCCCTTTGTTGCTTTTTTAAACTCGCGAAGTGTTGTTCCTGCCGCTTTTCCTAGCTCAGGAAGCTTTTTAGGTCCGAATACAAGTAAAGCAAAAAAGATAATTAATATTAATTCTCCGAAACCGAGGTTTCCCATATTCATTCCACCCTAAAACGAAATGTATTGCATCCTTATTTTAGTCCTACTCCACACATTTTTCAATTAGAGTTTTTCAAGAGACATTTTAATTTTATTTAAACCAACCTTTTTCTTTCGATTGGGTGATGGCTTCAATGCGATTTTTGACTTCGAGTTTATCCAAGATAGTAGAAATATAATTTCGGACAGTACCTGTTTTAATTCTAAGTTCATCCGCAATCTCTTTTGTGTTTTTACCGTCCGCCACAAGCTCAAGTACTTCTCGTTCACGCTCTGTTAATGGATTTTCGTCTGCATATAAATCATCCATTAATTCAGGAGCATACACACGTTTTCCGCTCATCACACTACGAATCGAATCTGCCAATTCATCACTAGGACTATCTTTAAGGAGGTATCCTTTCACACCAGCCCTTAAAGCACGTTGAAAATACCCTGTACGAGCAAAGGTTGTTAAAATAATTACCTTACAGTCTGTTTCTTTTAATTCTTCTGCAGCTTCAAGACCAGTTTTTAGTGGCATTTCAATATCCATCATGCATATATCCGGCTTGAGTTCCTTCACAAGTGTAATCGCTTCTTGTCCATTACTGGCCATTCCAACAACTTCCATATCGTCCTCTAAGTTTAAAAGTGAACCAAGCGCCCCAAGGACCATTCGTTGATCTTCAGCAATTATGATTCGTATCATAAAAGTCCCTCCACTTCGACCTGTTTTCGTACATTTGGAATTTTAATAATTAATCTTGTGCCATCATTTGACTGTATTTCTAGGCTGCCATTTACAAACTCTAAACGTTCTCTCATCCCTTGAAGTCCATGACCACCAACTATATCTTTAGTAGGATTCGTACCAATCCCATTGTCTTCGATCATGACAGTGATTTCATCTTCAATCTGGATTATTTCAATTTTACAGTGGCTTGCTTTGCTATGTTTCACAATATTGTTGATGCCCTCTTTGATTAACATGCTGATGATATTCTCGTAAAATAGTGAAACATCTTTAAGAGAGTTGTCCTGGATATATTCAAATTCTATTCCCGCGACCCCTAATATTTGCTGAACTCGGACAATTTCTTCCTTAATTCGGATACCACGCATTTGCGAGACCATTTTTCGAACTTCATTCAAAGCTGTTCGTGCTGTTTGTTGCACATCTTTTAATTCGTGACGTGCTTTTTCTGGGTCTTTATGTATAAGCTTCCTAGCTAAATCACTTTTTAAGCCAATCATCGAAAGTTTCTGACCTAATGTATCATGAAGGTCCCTTGCGATACGTTGACGTTCTTCTTGTTTTACTAGTTCCGCAATTCGTTTATTCGCATCCTCAAGCTGTTCCTCGAGCTTCTCTTGTTTCTTTTTGTTAAAGATATTAAATGGTAATAGAATTACGCTTATCCAAATGATGATGACGAATGGGATTTGGGTTAGAAATACTTCTTCTTGTAATACGAGATTGTAGTTTATTGAAAATGTCGTAGCCACAAGATGTATGATGTACAACGTTAAAAAGGCGACGCGGTTCTTGATGTGTCCATTATAATATGCAATATAAAAAGCAAAATAAATAAATGCAAAGAGAATAGACATGGTTAATGAAATACCGATTAGGATTGACGTCCATAGATAAACAGGCCATTTTCTCGAAATAAAGGCAAATCTTAGTGAAATGAAAAAGATGACCGTTAGAATGATGCCAGTGATTATTTCCGGTGTCGATGACGATTGAAAGATAAAATAAAACGGCAGGATACTTATTACTGCCCAAATATATGGTGAGACTCCTGACCATTTTTGAAAAAGTGAGTATTTCTTCATAGAACCTACCCTCATTTAGTTCAAGATTATTTTGTATCTTATCATATCATACATAAGGAAACCCAGCTTATTTTTCTAAGCTGGGGATTTTTTTAAGCTCTTTTTGTTCGGCAACCATTTCTTTAATTTTTCCATAGCCAACAAACACTTTTTCTTCTTCATCCCACAAACGGAATTTAAGTGATTTTAGACTAGTTTTTAATGTGATGGTTGGGACCTTTTGAAGTGGTTCAGTTTGATTGTGAACCTCTTCTAGTTTGTAATTCGGTACTCGTGGGCTTAAATGATGCACATGGTGATACCCGATATTTCCTGTTATCCACTGTAATGGCTTTGGTAGCTTATAAAATGAGCTTCCTTCAACCGCAGCTTTTACATATTCCCAATTCTCATCTTCTTCAAAATAGGAATCCTCAAATGTATGCTGTACATAAAACAACCAAACACCAGCAATCCCTGAAACCATAAAAATGGTTCCCTGAACGATTAAAAATGCCTGCCAACCAATAGTCAGACTTAATATTACGGCGAGTGTGACGATTCCTAAATTTGTAATATACGTGTTCCAACGTTCCTTCTTTTTCGCTTTTCTTCTGTTAAAACGATTTTGAATTAGGAATACAAAGATAGGTCCTAAAATAAACATTACAAATGGATTTCGGTAAACTCTGTAGCACAGACGCATCCAAGCAGATGCTTCCAAATACTCTTCAACCGTCATAACCCAAATGTCTCCGGTTCCACGCTTATCAAGATTTGAGCTTGTTGCATGGTGGACAGAATGATCATGGCCCCATTTGCTGTAAGGAAATAATGTTAATATCCCAGTAATGGTACCAACGATTTTATTTGCCGTTCGATTTTTAAAGAAGGAGTGATGACAACAGTCATGGAAAATGATAAATAATCGGACAAGAAACCCCGCTGCCACTACACCAATCACAAGTGTCAATAGATAAGAAATGTTTAATGAATAATAGGCAAGTACCCATAACCCAAGATAAGGGATTAAGGTATTGCAAAGCTGTAATACACTTGCCTTAAGGTTTGATTTTTCAAAAGGTGCCACTTGTTTACGTAAGCTTCTTTGATCTAATTTGTTCATTTAATCCTTTCCTTTCTAAATTCTCATTTCATATTTTAATCAGATTTTTAAATTTAATGAGGAAATTGCTGACAAATCGCCAACAGTTTTCTACATTTCCAATGTTACAAAAGAAAAAAGGTTTGCACTAGACATAGGTGTCATGTGAAATACATGATAAATGTCATATACCATGTACAAAAATTTAAAATACACAAAAAATTAACATTTAATTACGGGCTAAAATACATTTTTTATGCTATACTTAAAAAACAGAATATTTAAACTAATATTTTTTCTTAAAAGGAGGAAACCTATGTACAGATTAAAAGACAAAGAGAGGATATTCATTTATACTGGCCCAGATGGTTCTGGTAGAAAGACATTAGGAAAAATGGTTGCAACAGCATTTGATATGCAGACCGTTCCCTCATTCACAACTCGAAGCCCCCGCCCTTTTGAAAACAACGGAGAAGATTACCACTTTGTAAGTAAAGAAACCTTTCGACAAATGATGCAGCAAAAAGAATTTCTTGAGAGTGTCGAAATTGATGGACACTTTTATGGAATACGTGAAATTGATATTGTAAATATTTTTAAGAAGCATAAGGTAGTTTATTTAACGTTAAACCCTGAAGGTGCAGATCTTCTGAAGCAAATGTATGGAGATAAAGCAGTTCGAATCTTTGTGTATGCTGATCGAGATACTGTACTAGAACGCCAGATAAAACGTGGGGATAGTCCTGAGGACATTGAGCGCCACATGAAACATTACAATGAAACAATGGACTATAAGTCTGCTTGCGAGCATGTGTATGAAAACTATGATCTACCTCAGGTCTCATATCAGATAAGTGAAATGATTGAAACATATTTAGATAGACAATTAATTGCGGATGATTATTAAAAAATAAAGCCCTAAAGAGGCACTAACCTCTATAGGGCTTTTAGATTTTATAGGCTATTGAAGCTCTCTGTAAGAACTGGAACAACTTGTTTCTTACGAGATACAACACCTTTTAATTCTGCTGTTTTGTTATCAAGTGTAACATTAAATGCTTTTTCAACTGCTGCTGTTTTTGCACCTACTGCAAGCCCTACAGAATCATTGTTAAGAATGTCTGTAATCACGAGTAAGAATAAATCAAGTCCGTTATCACTAATTTGTTGATTCATAACTTCTTCCAGCTCACTCTGTCTTGAAAGAACGTCTTGAGGATCCACAACATTTACTTGTGCAATCTGTACTTTGTTACCATTCATTGAGAACTCTTTAGAATCTAGAGAAACTAATTGCTCGGCTGTTTTGTCACTCACATTAGCACCAGCCTTTAACATTTCAAGACCGTAGCTATCAGCATCAACACCTGCAATCTCAACTAATTCACGAGCAGCTTTTACATCCTCGTCAGTACAAGTTGGTGATTTAAATAGGAGTGAATCCGAGATGATTGCAGAGAGCATTAAACCAGCAACTTCTTTTGTAATCTCAACATTATTTTCCTTGTATAGCTTATTAAGGATTGTAGCTGTACAACCAACAGGCTCAACGCGGAAATATAATGGATCACTTGTTTCAAAATTTGCAACACGGTGATGGTCGATTACTTCTTTTATTTTTACATTTTCAAGTCCGTCGGCACTTTGTTGACGTTCATTGTGGTCTACTAAAATAACGGATTGAACTTCATTTGCTACATTTTCGACTAAACGTGGTGCTTCTGCTTTAAAATAATCCAATGCGTATTGAGTCTCACTGTTTATTTCTCCTAAGCGAACTGGCTCAGCATCTAAACCAAGTTTCTTTTTTAATTCTGCATATGCGATCGCTGAACAAATTGTATCAGTGTCTGGGTTCTTATGACCAAATACAAGTACTTTTTCCATTTATACATTACTCCTTAATGCTTAATATGTATGATGTACTCTCTCATTTTACACAAAGATTCGTTGAGATTAAACAATTTTGGACATTTTTATTCATTTTCTTCCTCTAAATGTGTTTTACAAAATTCTTTTACAATTGTTTCTTCCTCTTCTTCAAGTTCAAAATCAAGAACTTTTTGAGTGCTTTTTTCATAAAAATAATATTGGGCAATTCGCTCACTATTTGTATCAACCGCATAAATCACTTTTAATTCAATTCCATTTTCAGAATATAAATCGTCATCCTCTGGTACTTCAATGTCCAAAAAGAACTCGTAACGATCGCCCTCTAGTATCCCAGTAGGATCCTTTAATTTTTCAACTGTATATCCAGTAATATTCATATAAATTTGCCACCCTTCAAAATGAATTAAGTCCGTACCTATTATACACATTCTTTCCTTAATGGTGAAAAATTTGCCAACTATTCATTGTATTTTTACGAACCGTACACATTTTGACACATAGGACTTCCTGTAAACAAATAGAATAATAATACATCCCAAAAAGCGCAAGGTGACCGTCTATCGGCGACAAGCACAAGAAAAGCGCTTCTGAAGGCTTCTTTTGCCTTCAGAAGCGAATGGCTTGTGACCTCGAGCCGATGGCACCTGGAGCTAGACATTGGAAAAGGAGTTGTTGTTGAATGACACTACTAAATAAAATCGCATTATTCTTTGTCATATTATACTCCGGTATTATCTTGATGAATACGTATTTAGGGGAAACAGAACGAGTACAATCGAATGTTGTCATCTTTATGTTAAATGGTTTTGCTTATATCGTGTCTGCAATGGAATTGGAAAAAGAGAAAAATCAACTTCGTGGAAGTCAATCTACAGCATAAAAAACGACCGCTTCGTTATCTAAGCGGCCGTTTTTTTTTATTCATAACTAGATTTTTTCCACGATTTTTGTTTTGATATGTTCTGCAAAATCCTCTAACAACTTAACTGAGTTTATATCTGTTTCAAATAACGGGATATAAACTTTTTGTTGAGTTGGAAATTCTTTTTCAATCTTTGATATATATTCTTGTTCATTACTTTTGCGCTTTTTCAGAAACTCTCCATCAATATTTTCTGCTAAGAATTTATTAATAAACAGCGTATCGACTCCGATATCATGCCTATCAAGTAATCTTAAAGCATTTGCTGTTTCAATGATTGGCAGTCTTTCTGGGTTAAGGACGAAAATAAAACTTGTCATGTCTTTATTTAAAATGATTTTCCTTACAGCACTGAAGCGTTCTTTCCTTCTATGCAATACTTTATAAATAGGATCATCTATTGGTTCCCCGTCATTTAACAACTGTGTATAGGTATCATTTCTCTTCTTTCTTCTTTCAAGCATTCCATCAATCCAAACACTCATTAATTCAGGAAGTGTAAGTAATCGAATTGTGTGTCCGGTAGGCGCCGTATCAAAAATTATAGTATCATAGTGTCTTCCTTCATCGAGAATGATAGAAACGATACGATCAAATAGAGCCGCCTCTTCTGCACCTGGAGAGGAACTAGCAGCATCAATTTGCCGATTAACCTCATCCTGCATATGTGAACTAACGACACCTTGGATGTTTTCTTTTACAGTTTGAATATACTTTCTTGATTCAATTTCTGGATCAATTTCAATAGCCTCCATGCCTGGGTATACCTCAATTGCTTGGTTTTTCAATGGTTTATGAAAAATATCTCCTACATTATGTGCAGGATCGGTTGATACAAGTAACGTTTTAAGGCCCTGTTGGGCATGTAAAATCGCTAATGCTGCAGCACTCGTCGACTTTCCTACCCCTCCTTTTCCGCCAACAAATACAATCTTTCTATCCCCAATCATTTTGTTCCCTCCAATTAACAACAGCGAATTCCTGTAAGTGGAGATTTTTCCATCCCCATTCGCAAGTGCCAGTCATGAAATTTTTCGAGCATATAAGGATACAGCTCTAAAGTATAGTAAAAAGCAGGGTTTGGGAGTCCAAGAGTTTCAGATAAACATAGAAGTAAGAAAAGGTCATCTTCATCTCTTAGCTCCCTTGCAATTTCTGTCCGATGGTTTACAGAGAGTATCTCATCATATAATTGGAGCATCCTCTTTAATGCTTCTATTCCTTTCATTCTTTCACCTTCTTTACATAAAGTGAAAAAGGAAGCCCTCTACATGAAGGGTTCCTTTTCCAAAGGGTATTTACATGTTTGAATCAAAATTTTGTGGTGTATCCTTTTTACTTAATTCTTTAAAGGCAGTTAGTACGATCCAAACGGCAAAAATTAAAATGATGCTTCCGAGAATAAATAACAGTAAATTTGCATCTGTACCCCCTACACCTGCCCAGTCAAAGATAACCTGTTGGACCATTGCCCACACAGTCATGACGAGCAGGAATAACATTGGAATGAGGGTAACTAAATAATTACGTCCCAACCGTTTTAGCCACACCGAGATTAAAAGTAAACTAATTGCAGCTAAAAGTTGGTTTGAAGTACCGAATAATGGCCATAATACATACCCACCTGAACCAAAACCGTTTGGTCCCTTTGGTAAAAGGACTAATGCTGCACTTGTTACAACGGCAACTGTTGTAGCTACATGGGCTTTTTGAAGAGCTGGAACTTTATATTCAGAACCTAACTCTGCAATAATATATCTCATTAGTCGAACTGATGAATCTAACGTAGTTGCAGCAAAGCTAACAACAATTATGGCAATAATGGTGGCCGCAATATCAGTAGGTATGCCAATACCGGTAGATAATTGTGCGCCACCGGAAATAAAGTTTCCTAGTCCGCCAGAATTCGCTGCCGCAAAACTACTGTATGCTGCTTTAAAGTCTCCAGCATTTGCAAACAAAGTGACACAGGCAATAATTGAAATTAAGGCTAGGAATCCTTCCCCTACTGCCCCAAAATATCCTACAAAGCGAGCGTCAGTCTCTTTATTTAATTGTTTTGATGATGTACCTGACGACACAAGTCCGTGGAAACCAGAGATTGCACCACAGGCTATGGTAATAAACATGAGCGGTAACCATGATTTATCTGTGGCCTCTGAATTCAACATAGGTGCTGTTACTTCTGGATTTAAAAATACAAGACCCAAATACATGATTCCTAATCCGATTACGAGTTGGTGAGAGTTGATATAGTCTCTCGGCTGAAGTAATTTCCATACAGGTAGTGTGGAGGCAAAATAGCAATATACCATTAGGATGACAATCCAAACAAAGAAAGCCATTGAAACTCCGCTTAGACCAAACAAGGTCGTAGCTTCTGCTCCACCAAAATAGCTTACAAGATCAATTTGTAATGCGGGTATCTTGCTTGTTAGAACGGCCGAACCATACATGATAATGAGTGAAACAATCGATGGAAGTAACATGCTTCCTTTTTTTCTATAGACAGCGTATCCTATCCAAATTGCTAGCGGTATTTCAATAAATACAGGAATGACACTTGCTGGAAATTTAATAAATAGATTTGAAATAACCCATGCAAAAACAGCGTTAACCATCAACACCAAAATCAAAATGATAAATAAAAATAAGAGCTTTGCTTTTTTACCGATTAATTTATCTGCAAGTGTACCTACAGATTGCCCTTTGTTTCTGACGGAGAGGACAAGTGTACCAAAATCATGTACGCCTGCAGCAAAAACAGTACCTAATACTACCCATAACAATGCAGGTCCCCAGCCCCAATAAACAGCTATGGCAGGTCCTACTATTGGTGCTGCACCTGCAACGGAAGTGAAATGATGCCCCCATAAAACATGTTTCTTAGTTGGTACAAAGTCGACCCCATCATTAAACTCATGAGCAGGTGTAACAAAATTTGGATCAAGGCGATAAATCTTTTCAGCAACAAATTTTGAATAATACCGGTAGCCTAAGATAAAGACAACAGTGCCAAATATAGCTATCCAAATTGCGCTCAAGCTTTTCCCTCCAATACAAATTTTTTAAATAGATTATAAAACTTAATGCACTTTTCATGTTAAAACGTATTTGTAAGCGCTGTCAATACTATTATTTAAAAAATCTATATTTTCAATTATCGACAAAAGAAACAGTCATATTTTGTGAAGAATACTCTCGATCTATTTATGGTCATAAAAAAACGCGGAGGATTTATGCTCCTTCGCGGCTTTTTTGTTCGTTATGAAAGCAATGCACGGTCATTTGTCATTTTCGCGCCTCTGATTCGTTGGAACTCATTTAGTAATTGCTCGATAGTTAAATTCGCTTTTTCCTGTTCATTAACTTCTAATATGATTTGTCCTTTATCCATCATGATCAAACGATTCCCTAAATCTAGAGCTTGCTGCATATTATGGGTAACCATTAATGTTGTTAAATTGTATTTTTCGACGATTTCTTTGGTTAAGTTTGTGATTAACTCAGCACGAGCTGGATCAAGTGCTGCAGTATGTTCATCGAGTAACAATATTTTCGGTTCAGTGAAGGTAGCCATTAATAGCGATAATGCCTGTCGTTCCCCACCTGATAACAATCCCACTTTTGCAGATAAGCGATTTTCCAATCCTAGGTTAAGGGATTGGAGCACTTCTTTAAAGTAGTCCTTGCGTTTTTTTGTTACTCCTTTACGTAAGGTACGAGTTTTATTTCGTGAATACGCCATTGCGAGATTTTCTTCAATGGTCATATTTGGCGCTGTACCTGCCATTGGATCCTGGAATACACGTCCAATGAGCTTAGCCCGTTTATGTTCTGGTAAGAATGTAACATCCTTATCAGCAATATCAACAGAGCCTGCATCCGGAATGAGCACTCCTGATATTACATTCATTAACGTCGATTTACCGGCACCATTACTACCAATTACAGTTACAAAATCGCCTTCTTTTAACTGTAGATTCGTCCAATCAAGAGCAATCTTTTCGTCTGGTGTACCTTCATTAAAGATTTTATGAATTTGATTTAAGTGTAGCACTTGCCTCACCCTCGCTTTCTGAAGGTACGTTCTTCATTCGTACAAGTTGTTGTCGTTTTGCTCGTCTGCTCTTCTCTTTTGTTCCTTCAAGTATCTTTGGTAGGACAAGTGCAATGATTACGATGATGGCTGTAATCAATTTCATATCTCCAGGCTGTAGGAACTCAACACGTAATGCTAGAGATACAACGATACGATAAATAATCGCACCACCAATTACTGCAAGTGTTGCTCGTGCAATCGTTTTGGCACCAAAAAGGGCTTCACCGATAATAACGGAAGCTAAACCAATAACGATCATCCCAATACCCATCCCAACATCAGCAAATCCGCCTTGTTGTGCAATTAGTGACCCTGAGAATGCTACAAGCGCATTTGATAGACCTAATCCAAGAATCGTCATTAAGTTTGTATTAGCAGAAAAGCTGGATATCATCTTTTTATTATCCCCTGTTGCTCTCACTGCAAGACCGATTTCTGTTCGCAGGAAAAGATCAATTAAAAACTTAATTAAGAATGTAACAACAATCATAAACAATAAGATACCCCATGTTTTTGGTAGGCTATCTCCTAAACCGATTGCTGTTAAAATAGAATTAAACAATGAATCGATTCCTAATGAAGCAGATATATCAGATACGTTTGTAAAAGTTGTATCAATATTTAATAACGAAACATTTGATTTACCCATAATTCGGAGATTGATTGAATAAAGGGCGATCATCATTAAAATACCAGCTAGTAATGCATTAATTTTTCCTACCGTGTGTAGTAATCCGGTTATACTCCCTGCAATAAATCCGGCAACAAGTGCTAATAGTGTTGCGATAAAAGGATTTACCCCATTTGTTATGAAAATGGCGGAAACAGCAGCTCCTGTTACGAAGCTGCCGTCAACCGTCAAGTCTGGAAAATCTAATATACGGAAGGACAGGTAAACACCAATTGCCATGATTGCATAGATGATTCCTGATTCAAATGCCCCAAATAATGCTGTAAACATGTTGAATCATCCTTTCTTTTATTCACCTTCGTAGATGTCAGCCATCTCTTCCCATTCAGGTTTAATTTCGATTCCTTGCTCTTCCGCTGCTTGTTTATTAATGATAAGCTGAAGGCTATTTGGAAGTTCAACTGGAATTTCAGAAGCTTTCTTTTCACCTTTTAGAATCTTTGCAGCCATAAGTCCAGATTGGTATCCAATATCGTAGTATTCAAATCCACTTGCTGCAAATCCACCGGCTTTCATTGAATCGAGCTCACCAACGAACAATGGAATATCCTTTTCATTTGCTACTGCAATGATTGAATCTAAAGCTTGAACAGCAGTGTTATCAGTTGGAATATAAATTGCATCAACACGGTCAACTAAGCTTTGAGCAGCTTGATTAACCTCAGCAGTTGTAGACACAGAAACTTCTACTAATTCCGCACCATCTTGTTCAGCATATTCCTTAACTTGTTCAACCTGTACAACAGAGTTTTGTTCACCAGAGTTGTAAATGACTCCGATCTTCTTCGCTCCCATTTCACCAGTGATGAAGTTAATTGTTGTTTTAGTAGCATCTGGGTGGTTATCAGTTGTACCTGTAATATTATCGCCAGGCTTATCAAATGCTTCTACCAATCCAGCACCAATTGGGTCTGTTACGGATGTGAAAATAATAGGTATTTCACTTGTTGCATTAAGTGCAGCCATTGCACTAGGCGTTGCGTTTGCAAAAATTAAGTCCACTTTGCTACCAACAAGGTTTTGTGCAATTGTTGCTGTGTTACTTTGCTCACCTTGCGCATTTTGGAAATCAAACTTTAAATTATCGCCTTCCTTAAACCCTTCATCTTCTAACGCTTTTTTGAAACCTTCTGTTGCAGCATCTAAAGAAGTATGTGGTGCATATTGTGTAATACCAACTACTACTTGTTCTTTTTCACTGCTGCCACTAGCATCCTTTGAAGTGTTATCAGTAGCATCACTTCCACATCCTGCTAAAGCAAGGAAGCCCGCTAATACCACTCCTAGCATTTTTGTTGATCCTTTCATGCATATCCCCCCAAAATCTCTTTACTCTTTTTTGATTTTCTAGTAATCTATTACTTTACTAGAATAATAATATTCATGCACTTTTGCTTTATTGCGTAAAAGCGAAAAAGCGTTAATGCACGTCATTTGTTAATCGTAATATTATCATTCTAGACGCTTTCCGTCAATTATTTTCTGAAGATTTTACACTTTCAGCTTATAATTTTTCTCGAACAGCGTAAAAAGATTTTTTGTTTTCGTATGATAATACGTTTTATTTTATTTCACTTAACAAAAAATAGAGTAATATGAGTTGCGATGGAGGTATTTATTTGAAGCAATCTGCACAATGGTCATCAAAATTAAGCTTTATTTTAGCGGCAGCAGGGTCTGCTATCGGATTAGGGGCGATTTGGAAATTCCCTTATGTGGCAGGTACTAGCGGTGGCGGAATTTTTTTCATTATTTTTCTTTTATTCACTTTGTTAATTGGTTTACCACTCTTATTAGCTGAATTCGTAATCGGGAGAACAACACAAAAAAACGCGATTCAATCTTTTAAAGAATTAGCACCACGAACGAATTGGCATCTCGTTGGTCGATTAGGTTTTTTTACAAATGCGGTATTGCTTTCCTTTTATAGTGTAGTTGGTGGCTGGATTTTAATTTATTTGGTCAGTGGAAGTATAGGAAAATTAAATGGCTTAACGGAATCAGAGTACGGAGCATATTTTGGAGAAACCATTGCAAATCCAATCCTCGTTGTTCTCGCACAACTATTATTTATGTTAATTACCATTATAGTAGTTGCAAAAGGAGTTCAGGCTGGTATTGAGAAGGCGAGTAAATGGATGATGCCTGCACTTTTTATTCTCTTCATTGTTATTATTTTTCGTTCAATCACGCTTGAAGGTTCCCTTGAAGGAATTTTGTTTATTTTAAAACCTTCTCTGTCATCACTAACTTCTGAGACCATTCTTTTTGCACTAGGTCAATCCTTTTTTGCTCTTAGTGTTGGCGCTTGTACAATGTTAACTTACAGCTCTTATCTTTCGAAGAAGGAAAACTTAGTACAGTCGGCGTTCTCAATTGTGACGTTAAATATTCTTGTTACACTCTTGGCTGGGTTAGCCATTTTTCCAGCCGTATTTGCCTTTGGCTTAGAGCCTGATGCTGGGCCTGTCCTCTTATTTAATGTGTTACCAACCGTTTTTGGAAAAATGCCTTTTGGAATCATATTTCTATTAGCGTTCCTGCTTTTATTTTTATTTGCTACTCTTACGTCCGCTTTTTCGATGCTTGAATTAATTGTAGCGATCTTATCAAAGAAGAACGAACAAAACAGAAAAAATATTGCGTGGATTGCAGGATTAGTAATTTTTTTACTTGGTGTCCCTTCTGCTCTTTCTTTCGGAGTATTAAGTGATGTTAGTTTATTTGGAAGATCCATTTTTGATCTTGCGGATTTTCTCGTGAGTAATATTCTTTTACCTATTGGGGCTTTCTTTATATCGATTTTCGTATCATTTATTTTTCCACGAGAAGCACTTTATAAAGAAATGCAAATGGGCAGCAAATTTCCAATTATCATAGTACAGGTATGGTTCTATTTAATTCGCTACGTTGTTCCAATTGTAATTATCATTGTATTTTTAGATAGTTTAGGTATCATTTAAGAAAAAGGTGTTCCGATTTTAATTGGAACACCTTTTGCTTACTCTTTTTCTTTGTCCTCATTTTCTAGTGCTGGAGCTAGATTGTTAATCACCTTTATTCTCATGATGCGTTTCTCATCCATTTCAACAACCTTAAAAGTATGATTTTCGTACTCAATCTCTGGAAATGCATCTCCTGAAGGGATATATCCCAATTGTCCTATTACAAAACCGCTTAATGTATCGTATTCATCTATTGGAAGGTTAATCTTTAGAATATCTTCCACTTCATATAGATTAATCGTTCCAACCATAGAGTATGTACTATTATCTAACTGAATATATTCTTCATCCTCAATTGTATATTCATCATATTCATCAAATATATTACCAACGATTTCTTCAATTAAATCCTCAATTGTAACAATTCCATCTGTTCCACCATATTCATCGATCACAATGGCCATATGGATATTATTTTTTTGTAATTCCTTAAATAATTCATTCGTGTGCTTGGATTCCAATACAAAATAAGGATCCCTTAGCAGATCTATTAAGTTAAATGTGACATCATCACAGTCATCTACAAACTTTATTAATTCTTTGGAATGTAGTATCCCAACAATCTGATCAATACTCTCATCATAAACAGGAAAACGTGTGTATTTTTCTGTAGTAACAAGATGAATAATTTCCTTTAGTGTGTAATCGAGGGGAATTCCAACAATATTCGTCCGGTGTGTCATTATGTCCGAAACCGTTTTATTATCAAACTCAAAAATATTGTTGATCATAATTTTTTCTGATTCTTGTATAGTCCCTCTTTCTTTACCAACATCAACCATCATTCGAATTTCTTCTTCTGTTACATTTTCATCCTCCGCATTGGGATCGACACCGAATAACCGTACAATTCCATTCGTTGATAAGGTTAATAACTTAACAAAAGGAAGTGTAACCTTGGATAATAGCGTTAGAGGGCGAGCGGCAATTAACGAGATTTCTTCTGCTTTTTGTAACGCCAGCCTTTTTGGAACCAGTTCTCCTATTACTAATGTAAAGTAGGATAGTATGAGTGTGATTACAACAACTGAAATTGTATCAAGAAGAGCTGGTGCAATGGGAACCTCAAGTTCAATTAACCAATTTGTTAAATATGTAGCAAAACTTCCAGCCGCGAAGGCACTCGCTAAGAAACCTGCTAATGTAATACCAATTTGGATTGTTGCTAAAAATCCACTTGGGTTTGAAAGAAGCCTATGTACTAAAATCGCCTTTTTGTCTCCACTGTCAGCCATCATTTTTACCTTATTATCATTCAATGAAACCAATGCCATTTCAGAAGCTGCAAAAAATGAATTTAATAAAATCAAAACGACAAGGATTAAAATTTCAACAAGCATATTGAATACCTCCAAGGATAGAAAAGAAACATATCATTTTTTTTAAATTCCCCTTCTCTTACATTCATTATGCTTATTTTACTATGAGTTGCGATTTCAATCATTTTTAGAGCTTCAACTTTATTTTATTTATATTGACAATAGGTATTGTCGGCTTTATAATTTATCTTAAAGTGATTTATCTTGAATTAAAGATAAATGATTCTAAAATAACTTTTTGGGGGATATTAAAATGGCAAATACAAAATGGGCAGTGGACGCATCACACAGTAGTATTGATTTTTCAGTAAAACATATGATGATTGCAAAGGTAAAAGGTTCTTTTGAGAGCTTTGAAGCTACTATTGAAGCAGATCCTGCTGATTTAACTTCTGCAAATATTGAATTCAAAGTTGATCTTGCGAGTGTAAATACAAAGAATGGAGATCGTGACAACCACCTTCGTTCTGCTGATTTCTTTGATGTAGAAAACCATTCAGCAATGACTTTCAAATCAACTTCTATCGTTAAAACTGATGATGATGAATACAATGTAACTGGTGATTTAACAATTCGTGGTACTACTAAATCTGAAACGTTCAAGGTTGTATTTGAAGGTGCGGGTAAAGATCCATGGGGCAATGAAAAAGTAGGTTTCAGTGCAACAGGAAACATCAATCGTAGCGATTATGGTTTAGTATGGAATGCTGCACTTGAAACGGGTGGCGTTCTAGTTGGGGACCAAATTAAGATTTCTATCGAAATCGAAGCTGGAAAAGCTGAATAAACTAACACGAAAAGCAGGCCACAGTGGCCTGCTTTAATAGTTATATAATAATGTAACGATTTTATCCTCAATTGGTTTTCCGTGGGCATCGTTCATTAAGTTGTTTAAAAGAATCGAAAAGATAAGGTCTTCCTCACTCTTCGTCTTAATATATCCAGATAATGAACTCACTGTCCGAATTGTTCCAGTCTTCGCTTTTACCTTTCCTGCCATCTCAGGATTTTTCATTCGATAACGTAATGAACCACCCACTAATCGTTCACTATTACCTGCTACAGGTAATGATTGTAAGAATACAGGAAACCAGGTTTGTTTTTGAGCGGTAAAAAGCAGCTCTGAGATGTCGTTGGCAGACACTAGGTTAACATGTGAAATTCCTGAACCGTCTCTAATGACCATACTACTTGGGTCCACTCCGATTTTTCGAAGCTCATCTTTTACAACAGCAATCCCTTTATCCCAACTCCCTTCTCCATTACGAATACGGCCCATTTCCTTTACAAGTGTTTCACCGTGTCCATTATTACTTAACTTCATAAAAGGAATGAGGAGTTCTTTTAATGGAATCGATTGATCAGTTGCAAGTAGTTCTGCATTTTGGGGAGTTTTTGCAATACCATCTGTTCCAATCACATGGATCCCGTTCTTTGCTAATGCATTCTTAAACAAATCTAATGTATAGCCTGTAGGTTCCCAGACCGTCATCCATTCTTGAACCGGTTTCGAATTAACAGGTATTGTCCCTTCAATCGTAATCACATTCTCGCCATGTTCGCGAATGATATCGATGTCTTTTTTCTCTTCTTTTTGAACCGTTTTTGTGTTGTTGATGATTTTGACATAATTGTTCGTAGGTTGTACTGAAATTTCAGCTTTGTTTCCCGGTTTCTTTCCAGGTGCCACCTCGACAATTAAAGTTCCTGAATCATAATCTTTATTCGGAGAGGCAGTTAACCCTGAAACGGCTGAACCATAATAATAAGTCTCATCGCTCCAAGTTAAATCGATTGAATAACGCTCGTCATCATACCAAGAATCATCCGCGATTATATTTCCAAAAATCACATCAACTCCAGATTTCTTGATTTTCTTTGCAAGTAAATCTAAATCTTGCTGTAGTAAGGTTGGATCTCCTTTTCCTTTCAAGTAGAGATTTCCTGATAATTTGTTGCCGGCAAGTTTCCCATCTGTGAGCACTTCAGTTGTAAACTGGTAATCTTCACCTAGAGCAGATAACGCCGTTGCTGCTGTAATTAGTTTTAAATTGGATGCAGGTCGAAGTCGAACATCTCCAGCATGTTGATATAAGATTTCTCCACTTTTTGCTGACCTAATACTAATTCCAGCAATTGCACCTTGGAGGTTAGGCTCATTTAGAACTAGTTGATTAAGTTGTCCAAGGACTTGGTTTTGGTTTGCGTTAGCAATTGCTTTTTCTTGTTGAGGCTGAATGGAAGGCATAATGATTATGGCAAGTAAAAGTACAGCAAATAGTAACATTTTTTTAGTTCGAATAATGGTTTTCCTCCCTTTTTCTTTTTTCTATTGTATAATTATGGAATCTTTACCATATTTTATACAAAAATGCAGGTAATATGAAGAACGAAATGTTATTTATTTGCATAAAAAAAGCATCTCACTCTTGAGATGCTATACAACTTATAAGAATACAAAATAAATAACAGCTGCTAGTACAATGCGGTAAATCGCGAATGGTAATAGCTTGATTTTATCGATAAGGCGCAGGAAGAAGCGGATTGAAATGAGAGCAAACACGAATGCACTAATAAACCCTGCAATAAATACTGGAAGTGCGTCCACTGAAAAATACTCTATGTTTTTTAGAAGTGAAATACCACTTGCTCCTGCCATGATTGGAACAGCCATGATGAATGTAAAATCGGCAGCTGCTCTATGGCTAAGTCCTACAAGTACACCACCGGAAATGGTTGCACCTGAACGTGAGAATCCTGGCCATAGTGATAAACATTGAATTAGACCAACTGTTAATGCTTGCTTATACGTAATTTGATCCACAGTTTGCGTATTTGGATGTTTAGCACTATATCGATCAGCGACAATCATTAGGATTGCACCAATTACTAGTCCAATTAAGACAGTTTCAGTTGTGAATAAATATTCATCAATTGTATCTTCAAATAATACTCCAAGGATACCTGCAGGAATTAATCCTACGATAATATGTGTTAAACGTAAGTGTTTTGCTCCGACTGGAACAATTTTATTTTTTCGGTTAAGTCCAAGTAAATCAATAAATCTGTCTTTAAATACGACAACAACAGCTAGTATAGAGCCGAGTTGGATCACAACTTTAAATGTGTTTGCTGGATACTTTCCAAGAAACTCCTCTGTTTTTAGCCACATATCATCGACGATAATCATGTGACCTGTTGAGGAAACTGGCGCAAATTCAGTTAACCCTTCAACCAGTCCTAAAATAATCGCTTTAATTAGTTCAATTATATCCATTAGACGTAAAGTACTCCTTTTTTTAATGTCTAGTTTCAGGCGCCGATTGACGTGCGCCCGAAGCATTTCTAATTATCTTGTTTTGGACTTTCTTTTAGTGAAAAATATAACAAGAAACCCAATGCCCGCTAATGCAATTAATGCATAGGTGATATTGGAGTAGATGTCCATGTAGTGTACAATTGTATCCCATGATTCACCAAAAGCAGCACCAAGCATAACGAGTATCACATTCCAAATTAACGTTCCAAGCGTGGTAAAGATAATAAACATCCAGAATTTCATATTGGACATTCCTGCTGGAATGGAAATTAAACTTCTGATTAATGGTACCATTCTGCAGAAAAATACAGTCCAGTATCCATACTTATCAAACCAAGCATCTGCTTTATGAATATCCTCTTTTGTTACACGTAAAATGCGACCATATCGGTCAACTATTTTCTCTAATCGCTCGACATCAAGTAATAGACCAATTCCGTAAAGGATAATGGCACCTAACACCGAACCGAGTGTTGCTGCAATAATAACGCCTGTTACTGTTAAAGATGTTCGTGTCGTCATAAACCCACCTGCCGTTAAAATAACTTCAGATGGAATAGGTGGGAAGATATTTTCTAGTGCAATTAATAGAAAAATCCCAACATACCCGAATTGCTCCATTATGTCTGTTATCCAGTTTTCCATTTTAACCTCCAAATAAGATGCTACTACGTCCAAATTCGATAGCATTCTTATTGTAATCTATGTTTGTCCTTCTTTAAAGTATTCCTTAAAATTTTTCCAATCAATGAATTTCCAGAACAACTGGACAGTGGTCACTCCCCATGATGTGTGAGTGAATCTGAGAATCTTTTAGTCGATCTTTAAATTGCTCAGAAACGATAAAATAGTCAATTCTCCATCCAATATTCTTTTCACGCACATTCCGCATGTAACTCCACCATGTATATTGATCGGTCATGTCTGGATAAAAATATCGGAAGGAATCAATGAATCCGGAATTGAGTAGATTGGTCATTTTTCCGCGCTCTTCTTCAGTGAATCCAGAATTTCCTCGATTTGATTTTGCATTCTTTAAATCTGATTCTGAATGAGCGACATTCAAATCGCCACAAAGAATAATCGGTTTGCTCTCATTTAATCGAGTGAGATAATCACGCATTCGGTCTTCCCAATCAAGCCGGAAGTTAAGTCTTGCTAGATCCCTTTGCGAATTTGGTGTATAGACATTGATTAAATAAAAATCTTCAAATTCTAATGTAAGAATTCGCCCTTCTGATTCTTCGTTTTCATCTCCAACGCCATATGAAACGGAAAGTGGCTTTACTTTTGAGAAAACAGCTGTTCCTGAATAGCCCTTCTTAAGCGCATAGTTCCAATATTGATGGTAGCCTTCTAGGTCTAGTTCAATTTGACCTTCCTGAAGCTTTGTTTCCTGCACACAAAAAATATCAGCGTCCATTTCTTTAAAATAATCCAAAAACCCTTTTTTTACACAAGCACGTAATCCATTCACATTCCAAGATACAAGTTTCATAATCTATAAAGCTTCCTCTCTTTGTTACTCCTCATATATCATTTTTCTCGTCATTCCTCCATCAACAACGAGATTAATCCCAGTAACAAAATTATTTTTCGAATCGGTTAGATACAGGCATGCATTTGCAATGTCAGTTGGAGTACCGACCCGCTTAGAAAAGTGTTGGTCATGGTCTTCTTTACGAAGTTCCTCATAGTTACCCGTTTCAATCCAACCTGGTGAGATTGCATTTACTGTTATTTGATACTCCGAAAATGAAGCAGCAAGTGCGTGAGTAATCGCAACGATTCCACCCTTTGTTGCTGCATATCCTTCTGAATGGGGTTCAGACATTATGGCCCTTGTTGACGCAATATTAACGATTGAGCCACCGGAGTGCTTCATATTTCTTGCAGCTTCTCTCGAACATAAGAATACACTTCGTAAATTCGTATGAATCACGTCATCCCATTCTTTAACCGTGACATCAAATGGTGATTTGAATAAGCCTTTACCGGCATTGTTTATTAAAATATCAATTTTACCATAGGTTTGATAGGTTTGGTTTATCAAATTTTTGATATCCTGTTCCATCCTTACATCTGTTTTAATAAAAATAGCTTCCATACCTTGTTCTTGAAGTTCAAGGGTTTGTTTTGTTCCTGCTTCTACATCAATATCTGCTAAGATCACTTTATCTCCATGATGTGCGTAACTATTCGCTATTCCTCTGCCAATTCCATTTGCTGCACCTGTAACAATCACAACACGATTCATTTATTTCACCAGCCTATTTTTCATAGTTTCAAAAACTTTCCTTATCCATTATAAACGACGATGCCAATCTGGCAAAATAAAACAGAGATTCAGGTGTTACAAGAATGATAAAATAGGTTTTGGGGAGTGAGTTTTTTGAGGAAAAATATTATAGCATTCCTATTCATATTATGTTGCCTTCCAATTTTACTAAGCTTAGATCCTATCACGTATAATTCTTCATATTTTGCTAAATACGAATCACCAAATGGAATTCTTTTTCTAAGCTATTCAGAAAACTGGAATGAGCAACAATTAGAGGAACTTTATCAGGAACTAATAAAAAATAAACATGGTGAGGAAATGAACCTGTTACAAGAAGTTCGGGTCATGGATGGTCCATCACCTTCAAATAATAGGATTACAGGAATCTATCATCCATTTCTAAGCAGCATTACCCTATATAAAGGAAATGAACATACAAATGCTCGAGAATATCGAGATACGCTATCACATGAGTATGGTCATCATTTTGCTTATTATTATTTTCCTTCGCACCATTTTCCATTTTCAAAATGGGCGAAGTTAAGAGGGTTAAATGATATACCTATTCATTGGAATTCATTTTTTAATTACTCCGTATCAGCACATGAATGGTATCCGCAGGAAATTTTTGCAGATGATTATGTCCTATTATATGGTGCAACTGATGAAGCTAATCGAGATGAAGTCTATTCGAATGAAGCGTTTTATATGCGAACAGAGCATGAAAATCAGAAACTTACGAATGTCTTGGGGAATCAAGAATTGCAACAATTTATAGAGCGAGAAACAGGAATAAAGATCGATGATGACCGAAAATTGAAAACTCCTAAGTTGTCTTTAGTTACGGATGACAGTTTGACTTTTGAAATTGAAAAAAAGGAGAATGTTGCATATCGGTTAAATCTATCAGACTATGAATATTATGAAATTACAGATGACAAGAGTGGTTCTGTTACTTTTTCAATTGATCATATCGATTTGCCTGAAAATGAAGTTATATCTATAGATGTTCTTGATTTAGAAACGTCAATCGGCTTTCTTACTGATGATATCCGACTTCATTTGGAAGATTAGATAGAAAATTATCCGCATTTCATTATATAATATAAACAGAGAGTTTTTTGAAAGGCGGTAATGACGATTCCAACACCGAGTATGGAAGATTATTTAGAAAAAATTTATTTATCGATTCAGCAAAAAGGCTACGCTCGAAGCGTGGATATTGCTTCTTCATTAAATGTTCTCCCTTCCTCCGTTACAAAGATGATGCAAAAATTGGACGAGGAAGGCTATGGGATTTACGAGAGATACAGAGGCTTTGTGCTTACCGAAAAAGGATCTACAGTCGCAAAAAAACTAGTCGAAAAACATGAGATGCTTGAAGACTTTTTGAAAATGATCGGCGTCCAAGACCACAATATATATGAGGAAGTTGAAAAACTTGAGCATTATATAAGCAAGGAAACTTCTCTATGCTTATCAACCCTAATTGATTTTTTTGAAGAAAATCCTTCTGCTAAAAAAGAATACCTGCAATATCGAAAAGATAAGATGTAAAAAGCTCAGGATAACCTGAGCTTTCTTATTTCAATTTAATATTGACCTCTTCATCTAGATAGGTACTTCCCCAATAACCGTGAATTTGCAACCATCCAGGAATGATTTCTTCAGTAGTACCTTCTCCATGGACTTCAAGTAACACTTTCGTTTGAAAATGACGAGGTTGCTCTCCCCCATACATATACCCATTTTGGACATACTCATCACGTTTGTATATTTTCCCATTTCGGTCAACAAATACACCATCACTATCCATCATACCGATTGACATAGCCGAAGTGTTATTTCGTCCTAGTACATCAAAATGAAGCGATTCAAATTTCCGTCCTACCTTCATTTCAGCAGTTATTTCAATTTTTGTAGGCTTACCAAGTTCAACTTTATCAATTGAAATATTACTTCCTTGATAATTAAAGGTTTGCGGAAATGGTTTGTTCATATCAATTTCTACTTTATAATAATCATTCTGCGTAAAGTACAATGAGCTTAATTGAAGACTAACTTCCTTTGGCTTCTCAAAATAAAGCGAATCAAAAGGGGATTGAAAAGTGTTGTATTGCCCATCCCCACCTTGAATTGGAACACTCCAACCAAACATCGCTGGTTTTGCCTTCTTTTTCTTTGTTTGGATTCCTTCAAAAAACAGTTCATTAATATGTTTATCACCTGTAGCTTGCTCAAACCGATATTGAAGAAGCGTTATCGTTGGAGCTATAATCACCTTTTCTATCTCAATTGGAAACCCATCCACTGTGAATTTTTTGTGGACTACATGTTCGAACGATTCTTGCTTTTTAACAGGTATCTCAAAATTCCATTCACCAGGGAAAAACGAACCTTCTCCATAGAAATCCATCCATTCAAAGTTTTCAGCATCCTTTTCCATCTTTTGCAGTTTTGATAGATTCAGTTTTATGGTTTTTGTTTCGGATGAAACGGGTAATAAACTAAGTATCCCCTTAAAAACATCTCCTTCACTTTCGAGGGCTTGAACCGGTAAAGGGTTGATGGGAGTGGCCTGCTGATCAAAGGTATTCATTTCCTCTTCTACAAATACACCATTCCAAATATTTATTCCATATTGTTCACTATTTTCAAGATTTTCAACTTCATAATAAATTAACGTCTGATAATCATCGGCGATGGCACTTTTTATCGTAACCTTAATTCCATTGCTCTCTTTAGCAAGATTAAGTGGCTCCCCTAAGCCACTTTTTAAATAAGCTAATAGTTGCTCATCCTCTTGATCACGCAAGTCTTGCCAAGAGTAATACATATAAGCAAATCCATTGGTCACATAACCTATTAAGAGCAGTAAAACCAGTGAAGATGCAATTCCAATACTTATTTTGGTTCGTTTCTGTTTCTTCTTCTTTTTAAATTCTTCGATTTCAATTAATCTTGTCTTCACATCATCAAAAAACTGTGCAGGAACTTCAATTGCATCAGCTTCATCAATTAGTGAATAAATTGTTGTTTGGAACACAGCTAGACCGCTTTGACAGCTTTCACAACTGTGTAAATGAATCTCAAATTCTATTTTAGAAGGACGGTCTAATGTTCGGCTTAAATAATCGATGTATTTTTCTTGATAATGACCTTCTTCTACTCCACTCAAAATCTTGATACCTTTATGTATATGTGCTTTTACTGTTTCGACATGGATTTCTAAAATATCTGCTACCTGATCACGAGTAAGGCCAAGAACATATGTTAAAGCGAGAGCATCTTTGTTAATTTCACCAAGCTCCTCTAGTATACCTTCAACCGATACTAGCATATTTATGTGCTTACATTCTTTTATAAAAAGGGAAATAACCCAATTTTCAAAGGAAGTCTGCTTTTTTTTCTTATGTATTTCCGCCTGCACCTTTAGCATCACATTGTAAAAAATCTCTTGGATGTCTTCCGTTTTTCTTGTATAGACAGAGGCAAGCTTGTACAAGCTTCTTTTTCTTTGTTCAAACCAAGCGATGATTGAATCCATGTTTTTTTGCTGCAACTTCTTTATTAAAATAGGGTCTGTTTTCGTTTTGATCACAATGTATGTCGCTCCCTTACCTTTCCTTCTCTCACTATTTCAACATAAATCGTGCGAATCCTCCTTTCTAGAACAATAAAAAAAGACTAAATCAGTTTTGATTTAGTCATGAAATACGTTTATTTCTTTTTTAGATCCTTTGTTTCTTCATCATATTCTTCAGCAAACTCAGTTTGAAAAGTTGGTCTATATTGCGGTCTATTTTCTACTTGTGGCTCTCCTTCAAGTACCTTATTCTGCATATAAGCATGGAACAGGACTTCACTGAGAGCAATTGCACCGGCTGCGACTAGAGAAGCTGTGATTAAGCCTGAATTATTGTCCATTAACATGTAACTTAATATCCAAATGGTAAAAAAAGATAAGCCGAAATCTGCGATCGTAGCAACGGTATTCCCAGCCCTCGGTAACGTAAATAAATCTCCAACAACGTATGCAAGACCCGTAACAAGTATACTCATGAGTAGAATCTCTCCAAAGGAAGCGCCTCTAAAAATTCCAAAAAGGGACAAGAGTACAATTGATATCACGATAAACTTGATTCCTAAAGCCTTAAAGTGCCTCATGTTTTTACATCACCCTTAATTCTTATTTAGGTTTATCTTTTGATGATGCCCTGTAGAATATAAAAGGTAATTTTTGGTCAGTGAACATGTGGAGTTAGATAACTTGGTTCTCTAATTGACTATGATAGAGGTTGTGATAATACCCTTTTTGCTGTAAAAGAGAGAGTTGATCTCCTTTTTCGATAATTTCTCCGTCTTTCAAAACAATAATTTGGTCTGCTTTTTCGATCGTATTTAAGCGGTGGGCAATGATAAAGCTCGTCTTTCCCTTCATTAACCGTTGTAGTGCTTCTTGAATTTTCATTTCTGTGACAGTATCAATGCTACTTGTTGCTTCATCAAGGATAAGAATAGACGGACTTGCAAGAATGGCTCTTGCGATCGAAAGTAGCTGCTTCTGTCCTTGACTAATGCCACTACCATCTTGGTTTAGAATCGTGTTAAATTGTTTTGGAAGTTTCATGATAAACGAGTGTGCATTTGCCAATTTTGCAGCTTCTATCACCTCTTCGTCTGTTGCATCTAGTTTCCCATAACGAATATTTTCCATGATAGAGGCTTGGAACAGATAAACATCCTGAAGTACAAAGCCCATATTTTGACGAAGGCTTTCCCTTGTAATGGAGGAGGCTTTAACACCATCAATTCTTATTGAACCTTCGTCCGGTTCGTAAAATCTAGACAATAAATTTATGATCGTTGTTTTCCCAGCACCCGTTGGGCCGACAAAAGCAACCGATTCTCCTGCCTTTACTTCAAATGATACATCTTTAATTGTATTGCCACTCTTGTTATAGGCGAAAGAGACATGGTTGAATTCGACATTGCCATGAATTTCATTCATTTTTTTCGCATTTGTTTCGTCCTTAGCCTCTACTTCCTCATCTAAAATATCAAATACACGTTCAGCACCTGCAATTGCGGATAGCAATGTATTGAATTGATTGGCTAAGTCATTCAGTGGGCGGGTAAATTGTCTCGAATACTCTGCAAAAATGACAATCGTTCCGATGGTGATATGTCCATTTAAAGCAAGTATCCCACCAATTCCTGCAATGATTGCAAAGCTTAGGTTATTTAAGACGTTCATAAGTTTAGGGATAAAACCTGAATAAGCTTGGGCATAATAGCCTGCTTTCTTTAGTTTTTCACCTTTTTCTAAGAATTCATTGATCACTTTTTCTTCTTGTGAAAAGGTCTTTACAATTCTTTGACCAGAAATCGTTTCCTCGATATAACCGTTCAGTTCTCCTAAATAACGTTGCTGTTCCTTAAATAGCTTCCCTGTTCGTTTTGTGATCCATTTAATCCCGATAAACATGATAGGGATGATCATCATCGTAATCAAAGTTAACAGGGGGCTAAGCCAGACCATTATCGCTACAGTACCAACTAATGTAAGTAAACTAGAAAAGATTTGAATGACAGACGTATTCAACGTCGAGCTTACATTTTCAATGTCATTTGTAATTCGGCTCATAAGTTCCCCATGTTGGCGTTTATCAAAATAGTGAATCGGTAACCGATGTAACTGTTCGAAAAGTTCAGTTCTCATAGAAAAGACGGTATTTTGAGCAATCCCTACCATCCAATAGTTTTGATACCACAACGAAATGGAATGCAGAATATACACAATTCCTAAACTAAGTAGTAAAATGAGGATTCCATAATTGTCTTTTGTTACGATATATTCATCAATACCTCTTCCTAACAAGTACGGCCCTAGGAGACCAAGCCCTGAACTCGCTACTACCATAGCTAGGACAGCGAGTAATAATTTGTGATTGACCGCCAAATAGGACCAAATTCTTTTGACGGTACCAATTTTGTCCTTAGCCTGTTGTGGCTTACTCCCATCTTTTTGTTTAGGGCGATTAATTCGCGTTGACATGAGCTTGTCCCCCCTTTCCGAACTGTGTTTCATAGACCTTTTGATAAAAAGATGAGGTTTGTAAAAGCTCTTCATGGTGTCCAGTGGCAAGTAATTTTCCATCTTCCATCAGTAAAATCGTATCAGTTGCCATGGCTGTGTAAATCTTGGAAGTAATGATCAATGTTGTACAGGTGTATTCTTTCAATGCCGTTAATAATTGGGCTTCTGTTCTTAAATCTAATGCACTTGTACTATCGTCTAATAGTAGAATTTTAGGGTTGCGAACAAGTGCTCTCGCTATGGAAATTCGCTGTTTTTGGCCACCTGATAGGTTAACCCCTTTTTGACCAATGATGGTATCGTATTGTAATGGAAGTTTTTCAATGGTTTCATGAATTTGGGCTGCCTTTGCAGCATCTATGATTTCTTCCATCGTCGCATCCTGTTTACCCCAGAGTATGTTCTCCTTGATTGTTCCAGTGAACAACAATGCCTCTTGTGGAACATAGCCAATTTGTTTTCTCAATTCATCAAGTTTTCGATTTTTCACATCCATCCCGTCAATCACAACACTTCCATGAATAACATCATATAATCGTGGAATTAATTGAAATAAGGATGTCTTCCCTGAACCGGTTGCACCAAGGATTGAGACCGTTTCACCTGGCTTTATTAAGAAAGAAATATCATGTAAAACCTTCACGTTTGTTCCAGGATACTTGAAATCAACATGAGAAAATTCAATGCTGCCTTCCGGGTTTTTAATACTTTTGACATTCATTGTTGATTCTATTAAGTCAACCTCAGTATCTAATACATCAATGACACGTTCTGATGAAGCTTTTGCCCGTGAAAAATGCATGATAATCCATGAAAAAACACCAAGTGCACCCGTAATCCTTGTCGTATAATTGATTACCGCAACAACTTCACCTACTTGAACATTTCCATTACTCACATCAATACTCCCAAACCATAGAATCACAATGATGCTAGCGTTCATCAAAAGTAAAAGTACCGGCATTGTCAATTCGATAAGGCGAAGCGATTTTATCGTACGTTCCTTTAAGTCTTCATTGGCATGTAAGAAACGGGAGGTTTCATGTTTCCATCGTACAAAAGCTTTGATAAGTCGCATCCCCGATAGATTTTCCCTCATCACTCCATTGACGGTATCTAGTTTCTGTTGAACAGATTGAAAAAGCCTTCTCGCTTTTGTCATGACAAAAATAAGAAATAAAATTAAAAAAGGAGTCGTAATAATGAGCATCATCGCAAGCTTGGCGTTAACGAGGAAAGCCATAACCATTCCAAAAATGATGAGCATTGGTGCCCGTATGGCGATACGCAGACTCATAAATACAGTATTTTGTAACTGGGTGACATCATTGGTCATTCTCGTGATTAATGTCGCTGTATCAAATTTTTGAAGATTTGCGAAGGAGAAGGATTGAATTTTCCCAAACAATTCTTTCCGAATGTCAAAAGCAAAACTTTGACTGGCATGTGATGCAAAAAAGGAATTTGTAATACCTGATATAAAAGCAAGTAGTGAGATTCCAACCATAATTCCTCCCCACTTCATCACAACAGAAAGATCATTTTGTAATATACCATCATCGATCACTTTTGCGATTAAAAGCGGTTGCAAGAGTTCCACCGTGAGTTCAACAAAAGTCAAAACTAGAGCAACTGAAATGGCTAGTCGATAGGGTTTCAAATAAGAAAGTATTCTAAACATAAGGGCCTCCAAAATATGTACCAAACAATTATTTCAAATTCCGAATTATTTTAATCATACAATATAATCCATTATTATTATAGAAAAAAAACACCAAAAGCATCCGCTTTTGATGTTTTATGGGTTTTGTAGTTTGTGAGAATATAATTTTAGGCTGACGAAGAAACTTATAGCAGTTGCAAGTATGACCATTATTAACATATACAGAATTAAATGATGCATTCCCTTTCCTACATCAACCTGACTTGTAATAAGCATTCCCATGATACTTGCCCCAAATGTAGTTCCAATGTTTCTTGCAAAGAATTGAAGACTTGTTGACGTTCCCTTTTGATGAGCTTCTGCCAATTCCTGTGACCCAATTGTCCCAATTGTAACGACTATACCGAATGCAAAGCCTTGGATCGTTAAAATCGTAAAGATATACCAGAAACTTGTGTCTTTATTCATGAAAAATGCAAGAATTGCTGATAGGATGAGCAGTCCGTTTCCTAAAAAGATTGTTTTTCGATATCCATATTTTAAGATTAGGTTTCCTGAAGGAATAGATGCAAGCATCCAGGCAACACTCATACCGAATAGAACGAGTCCACTTACTGTTATTGAAATCCCTTGAACTTCCTGCATATACAACGGAACATAGTTGGAAAACGCAAAAATACTTAAAAAGATTAAAAAACCATTAATATTCAACCATGAAATATTCTTATTCTTCAATATTTCAATTGGGATGAATCGTTTATCTGATTTTTTCTCGGCGTAAATAAATGCAATTAAAAAGAGGATCCCAATTATATTGTAGATTATAAGATTTTTAGTTGTAATGGTGTTCATTAAAAACGCAAGCATACTTCCTGTAAAAAGAAGTGCACTAAGATAATTAAGTGGATTTTTATCCTTAGTAATGCTTTCTTTGTATGGAATTAAACATAAAAGAACAATGATTCCAATTGGTATATTAATAAAAAATATCCACCGCCATGAAAGTGTCTCGACGAAATAGCCCCCGATAAGCGGTGCAATGACAGCAGCAACTCCCCACATGGCTGAGAAGAATCCCTGAATTTTTCCGCGTTTTTCGATCGAATAAAGGTCACCGGCAATGATCATGGTTAAAGGTGCTACTCCACCAGCGCCTAAGCCCTGAATTCCACGATACACAATTAGTTCTATCATTGAGTCTGCTAATCCACAAAGTAATGATCCGATTGTAAATAGAATGATAGAAATACTAAATATTTTTTTCCTTCCATAAATATCGGCAAGTTTCCCGAATATTGGTAAGGAAACAGTAGAAAATAAAACATATATGGCAAACATCCACCCATAAAACTTATATCCACCTAGCGTTTCTGCAATCGTAGGGGCAGTTGTTTGGAGGATTGTCGTATCCATAGCACTGATAAGCATCGCAAGTACAATACTTACTAACACAAATGGTTTTGATTTCATAATGTCTTCCCCTTTTTGCCTTGAATTACTCCATTATACTACAGATATTGGAAAAAATAAGATATATGTTTTTTCAAAAAAATACTTTATGGACTTGATTTTATCAATAAAAATGAGGTTATTTAATGATTCGCATTCTTGCAATTAGTCATCAAAATGAACGTCTGACAGATATCCCGATTACAGAAATAAAAAATACAGATTGTAAATGGTATTGGATAGATTTTAACCGACCGACTGAAATGGAAATTGAAGAATTATCAAAAACACTTCAATTTCACCCACTAGCTATTGAAGACTGCATTCATGTGTTGCAACGACCTAAATTAGATTTTTATGAAAAAAATACGTTCTTTGTTTCACACAGTCTTCATCGATTTACACTGGAAAAAGAAGAAATCAATATGTTTCTAGGTGAAGGATATATAGTGACCTTTCATTTATCAGAATTAGGTGAAATAAATGATGTGTGGAATCGCTTAATGGTTACTGAAACGATTGAGAACTGGGATCCTTCCCTTGTGTTGTATCATATCATTGATAAGCTAGTTGATAATTATTTTCCAGTTGTGTATCAACTGGAAGATACCTTAAATGAAATTGAAGACAATTCTAATGAAAAATCGATGGAAGAGCTACTTGATGAACTTTTTGATACGCGTCATAATTTACTTACCTTAAGGCATACGGTGATACCGATGCGGGATTTGGTATATCGAATTATTAATTCACATCGCCTTGACCTATTGCAGCATCGAATTGAGTATTTTCATGATATCCATGATCACCTTTTACGTCTAACTGAAAAAATTGATGCGAGCCGGGAGCTTACTGCGGATATTCGTGATAGCTATTTGTCGCTAAATTCGCATCAAACCAATAAAGTGATGCGAATCTTAACTGTTATAACGACAATCTTCATGCCACTAACGTTTATTGCCGGCATCTATGGTATGAATTTTAATCATATGCCTGAACTTACATATAGATATGGGTATTTCGTAATTCAAGCAATTATGATTGTAATTGGAATTGGTATGTTTTTGTGGTTTAAGAAAAAAGGTTGGTTTCGGTGAGGTTTTGGTACGGACGCTTTCGGATAAGGAAGAATGCGTTAGAGCCGACCAAACATAAATTTCGGTCGGCTTTCTTTTAATTATTTCTTTTTACCATTATTAGATTTCTCTTGTTCGTAAGATAGTCCAAATCCGTATTCGTATTTGACACCCGCTTTTGTCTTATAAGTGAAGTGCTTATATTCTTCAGGTGCAAAGCTTGGAACGTCTCCTACTTCTCGCTCTAAGGCTTTCGCGTTAGCTGGTATAGCGAATGGTAGTTTACCAACCGGATTGAATTCTCCTGTGATTACATCAAATACTGCTTCTTGTTGTGTACCGAAAGTACCAATAAATGCAGCTGCTTTTGGTTCAAGCTTATTTATTAGCCATTGGTTCGTAAAGTTTACAGCAGTAATCGTTGGAACCGCTTTTTGGATCTCAACAATTCGGTCTACATCAGATATTCCAGTTTCTGGACCAACCGTAATTCGTGGGTTATTATCCCAGTTCGATTGAGTTGGTTTCACATATACATATGCATGTGTTGCTTCCTCAACACTATCAACTATTTCAATATTAGGGAATTTTTCGTTAAGTGTATGTTTTAAATCTGCAGTAAACCCTTCAGATTGCTTTTTAGATTCCTCAATCACATACTGTTCAGGATCATCATTACTTCTAGGTGCTGCAACTCCAACAAATCCTTCAACATAAAGCTTAACATTTTCTAATTTCTCTTCTGTTAACGGTAATAGTTTTTCACCTTTCACCTTATCATTACGCATTAGAACAACTGATTTTTGATGTGCTTCATAAGCTAATGCTCTATGTTCTTCATCGTTTGCCAAAGCAACCGCATCTTCAGGATTTACATAAGGATCTTCAAACAGTCCTAATGTCATCATTTCAGAAAGAGTATAAGTTAATGATTCGTCTACTTTTTCAATGTCTAGAAGGCCTTTGTTAACTGCCTCGATTAAGTACTCTGGTGTTGCACTCCCTGAGATAATGTTTGTACCAGCATTTACAGCTTTTGCAACTTTTTCGGCTGCTGTTTTATCATTGTATCCCCATGCACTACCTGCTACTGCACCTGAGTCAGAGTTAACATAACCTTTGAAACCAAGTCCTTCACGTAAGTAACGGATTATCCCTTCATTTAATGTCATACCCACTTCTTCAAATTGCTGATCCTCTTGATTTACATATGGTGGTAACCCCTGGTCAGCACTATCATTACTTGGATATGCATAATAAGGCATTACAGATGAAACTCCTGCTTCAATCGCTCTTTGGAACGGAGGAATGTGATACTTTTCCATACTTCCCTCTGTCGGATAAATGTTAAAGCTACCGTTTTCGAAGTGAGGATCTTGTCCATCATCACGAGCTCCGCCACCAGGGAAATGTTTTACTGTTATCGCTACACTGTCTTTTCCTAGTTCTTCACCTTGGAATCCTCTAATAATTTCATAGTTCATATCTCCAACAACTTTTGGATCTTCCCCGAATGTTTCTTCAATTCTTGCCCATAGTGGATCAGTGGCAACATCGGCCATATATCCATACACTTTGCGAATACCTGCTGCTCGCCATTCTTGACGGGCAATATCGGCGAATTCACCAACAGCTTCTACATCTCTCGCTGCAGCTAAACCTAAGGTTCCAGGCCAGAATGTGTGTTGATCTTGAGCATTGGTGATATTTGTATAATCCGTTGATGCAGAGTTTCTAGGATTTGAAGTGATAACAACTGGAATCCCTAACTCAAGATCTTCTGCTAATTTTTGCATTTGGTTATTATAATTTGCAATATCTCCTAAGTTTTGAGACAAACGATAAATAACATGGCGCAATTTTTTATCAGTAACAATTTTACTGTTTTCAGGTGTTACAAAAGTTCCATCTGCTGGATCTGCTTCTGGAGTGTGTGTAGCGATATACATCAATCCAGCCTTTTGCTCAAGACTCATTTGACTAATTAAATCAGCTACACGTTCCGAAACTGGCTTTCTCCAGTCTTCGTAGACATCTAAGCTTTGATCTCCATTTGCATCTCTAAAATACTTGTCGCTAATTTTTAAAATTCTATCTTGAGTTGCTACTTCAATTTCTGGTTGACCTTCAGCTTTTTCAACTTTATAGGTTGTAATTGCACCTCTGCCGTCATACGGAGTAGCTTCTCCCTCATTGCCTGTGTACCCCTGCTCATCTGCAAAACCAATTGTTGGCGCTACAAGTGAGAGTGCAAGTGTACTTGCTAAAAGTTTCTTCCTTAATTTTGAAGACTTTCTGATTTGCCTCGATACTGATGCCATTTTTCTTCCTCCCTAATAAATGTAAGTTTTCACATAAAAATAGTGTGATTTATAGAAAAATACTACCCACCCAAATCGTTTTTTGTGGGTTTTGTATTTATTCTCTAGTTCATTTCCTGCTTGATCGAATTGTTATATAGAAGGAATAATTTTGGAATGTACATATAGTTAACGCTTTCAGAATACGCTTCCATTTTTGTGAAAATAAATAATTAATTAGACTACTAAACAAATTAATTACTAATATATTACCATTCCAATAAGTGAATCGTCATGAGTCTTAGTTACTTATTTATAGGGGGACTTTCGGTGGTAATAATTTCTAGTAGGTATAGTAAAAATGTAATAGATTTGACTAAATAATTAGATGTATTTAAATTTTTCATAAAAACTTTATGAAAATACTATTTAATCCCCCCTCCTTTCAGATATAATAATACTTAGAGTAACGAAATAATTTTTAGGGGGTAAATTTATGACAAAGGTTAAAGAAAAATTATTAACTCGTGCTGAGGTCCCTGTTGAGCAAACCTGGAAACTAGAAGATTTGTTTCAATCGGTTGAAACATGGGAACAAGAATTAGCTTCTATTGAGGCTGATGTATCAACTGTCACAAAATTTAAAGGGCAATTAGGAAATGATGCAAAAACATTCTTAGATTGTTTACTTGCAAAAGAAGAACTTCAAAAGCGTATGGTTTTACTAGGTACATATGCGAGTCTACGATTTAATGAGGATGCGACCAACCCTGAGAATCAAGGAAATGCAGCGAGAGTTTCGTCCATTTTTTCAGCAATTGGTGCAGCACTATCATTTATTGAGTCTGAAACACTTGCATTACCAGATGGAACAATTGAACAATACATACAAGAAGAAAAAGAATTAGAAGTATTTCAGAATAACTTAAGCGTCATTTTGGATAAAAAGCCACATACCCTTTCACCTGAAACGGAAGAAGCGCTCGCTGCTCTTGGTGAGGTTCATGATGCACCATATATGATTTATCAACGAAGCAAAGCGACTGATATGACATTTCCTTCATTTAGTGATGAGGAAGGCAATGAACTGCCACTTTCCTTTGCTTTATTCGAAGATCGCTACGAGCTTTCTGAAAATCAGGCAATTAGACGAAATGCATTTGATACTTTTTCTGATACATTGAAAAAATATCAAAATACGTTTGCGGCTGCCTACGGTACAGAAGTAAAAAAACAAGTGGCATTATCAAAATTACGTAACTATGAATCTGTTACTCATATGCTCCTGCATCCACAACAGGTTACTCTTGAAATGTACAATAATCAATTAGATATTATTCAAACTGAACTTGCTCCACATATGAGAAAATTTGCGAAACTGAAACAACGCGTTCTCGGCCTAGACAACATGCATTTTAGTGATTTAAAAGCACCAATGGATCCTGATTTCAATCCAAAAACAACCTATGAAGAAGCTTCAAAAACCATTCTTGAAGCTTTGCAGGTAATGGGTCCTGAATATAGTGCAATCATGGAAAAAGGTCTTACTGAGCGTTGGGTTGACCTCCCTGCTAACGTTGGGAAATCAACAGGTGCCTTCTGTTCAAGTCCATATGGTGCACATCCTTACATTTTAATCACATGGACGGATACAATGCGTGGTGCATTTATTTTAGCTCATGAACTTGGGCATGCCGGTCATTTTTATTATGCAAATGGACATCAACGAGTTGGCAATACTCGCCCATCCACTTACTTTATCGAAGCACCATCAACTATGAATGAGTTGCTTTTAGCTGAACATCTATTATCGAAAACAGAAGATAAGAGAATGAAGCGTTGGGTGATTCTTCAATTGCTTGGAACTTACTATCATAACTTTGTGACTCATTTACTTGAGGGTGAATATCAACGTCGAGTTTATGCACTAGCTGAAAGTGGTAAGCCAATCACAGCCCCTGCTTTAAGTGCAATTAAAGGTGAAGTTTTAAAATCTTTCTGGGGAGATGCGGTTGAAATTGATGATGCAGCAAGCTTAACATGGATGCGTCAGCCACATTATTATATGGGACTATATCCATATACATACTCTGCTGGATTAACTGCTTCTACTGCTGTAGCACAGTTAATCAAAGAAGAAGGTCAACCTGTAGTTGATCGTTGGATTGAAGTATTAAAAGCTGGTGGTACAATGAAGCCACTAGAACTAATGAAAAATGCTGGTGTCGATATGTCTAAACCAGATGCAATCCGCAAAGCAGTTGCCTATGTCGGCGAATTAATTGATGAATTAGAAGGACTTTACGAATAATAGTGAAATGCCCAGAACTTATCTGGGCATTTTTTGTATTAACACATACAAGCCATGATGACGTTTCCATCTGGGTCTTTGAAATTAAACCAGGCAAAGTTCTCCCCCACTCGTTCAATTTCCCTAACGATTTCGATATCATTTGATTTAATAAAATCATAGGCAACATCAATGTCGTCAACTAGAAAGTTAAAGATCGGGTTTGGCGACGGACTGTGGATGAAAGCAGGGTCAAAGGCATGGTCATCTAAGGTTAAACCCGTGCTTCCATTGATTGGAATGTTATAAACCGGTGATTGAACACTTTTTAAATCTGGTTCAAATCCTAAAATCTTACTGTACCATTCAACTGATTTTGTTAAATCTGTAACGTGAATGAAAACCCCTCCCATTGTGTTTGTGATTGGAGATTGGTTCGTTTTGTTCATTTTTACCACATCCTTTTATAGTTTACGAGCTTTTATAATCATCGTTGTAGGAAATTTTCGTGCTTTGTATAACGAATAATAGCGATCTGATACCTCATCCTCAATTGAAGTTAGTGACGATGAAATATCACTTTCTATAACCTGATCTATCGTAAAACCTGCTTTTATTAATTCATTTATATACGTGCTCATTTTTCTTGTTGGAATGACCATCGGTGCATTTTCACCTTTAAAGTTACTGTATGTAACTGTTCCTTCGCTTTGATATGATCCTTCTAGATAGATACGGCCATTTTCACTTTTTAAATGAGGATATAATGGATGATCCCAACTAAATAGGAAATAACCACCAAATAGCAAATAGTCATAGATTAATTTAAAAGTTGCTGATAAATCTGTAGACCAACCGATTGCATAAACAGAATAAACTAGATCAAAATATTCTTTCGGTATGCCAACATCCTTCTCCATTGGAGCACAATATAAGTGAGGATCCAAACCTGTTAGTGTTTCATTTGCAGTTGCTATTTGAGATACTGACAAATCTACTCCCCAAATTTCACTTGCTCCTTTATCTGACATGTATTTTAATGAATGCCCACTTCCGCAACCAATATCAAGCACTCTCCTAAGTGATATATTCTCAAGCAGTCCCAATTCATCCTCTGTTTGTGTAAACGGACCATAACTAGGAAGAGCATCCTTTCCATTAAAATGATGCGCTACAATGTCCCAGCTCTTTTTATTGTTTATCAAAATGTCATTTGTCATAACCTTTACCTCCTCTAAAACATACATTCTATAAAAAATGGAAATATCCTTTTCTATAAATGTAATAAAAATCCATTTGTACATCATTTATTATTAAAAATACAATGAAAAACATTCGTAAAGAAGAAATGCGAATGCATTTTTTGTATTTGGTAGTATGAAGCCATGCGTAAAATCCAAAAAAAGGTAGAAATGATTTCAAAAGGGATCAAATATGTAATAAAAATCCATTTGCGTATCATTTATAAGTAAAAAAGCAAAAAAAACATACGTAAAACAGAAATACGAATGTTTATATTTAGAATGGCAGTATAAAATCATTTGAAAACTCCAAATAATGTAAAAAATATTTCGAAATCGTATAAAATGTTTGTTAAGAAATATTAAGTAAAACAAAAGCACCCTTACTTGCAGGACGTAAATAGCTAACATCAAGTTGCTAGTAAGGGTACTAACTATTAAACTATTTTTGTTTCTTAAATACATGATTTATTACACAGCTTTTTTCTGTATTATACTTCTCCTCCGTAACTGTACTACTAAGAACTCGAGCCCCTTTAAAAACACGTAAACGATTGGATTTGTCTTAAGCTGATACCAAAGTACAACCATCTAAAGCCATTCCATCTATACCCTGAAACGGATCTTCTGCCAACAAAAGTTGGGTAGAACCAGAATTGTCCAGGGCCTCGTAGCCATACATAGGTATATCTAAACAGACATCCTCTGATACTTCCTGGATCGACTGCAAATGCTTGAGCTTGTTGTGATTGCGAAGGAACAAACGATGGTGGTGGTGCAGTTGGTGGTCCTCCTCCCTGTCCCTGGCCAGGTGTACCGAATGGTGGCCCACCTCCAGGTCCTTGGCTTGGTGGTCCGAATGGTGGTCCCATCGAACCTCCGCCAAATGGCGGGAAGAATGATCCCATCTGTCTTTCATATTCGTAATAATTTTCTAAATCAGTGTGGTATGGTGGTAGACCGTTTGGGTCGTAATAATACATCTTTTTATACACTCCTTATTCATAGGCTACTAGCATCCTATTCCATAGGCTTACGCCTTTCAACTTGTACCTCTAAAATGTGCTTTTACCTAGAACCTTTGGAAAATTAAAAAACACCTGTCTTTGATACGCATATAGTATCCAAAGGCAGGCTTACATGTTAGTGGTCTCTATGTACAAAATAATTTAATATTTGTTTTAAGAAACTAGTTTTTAGTTGAAGATCTTGCAAAACTTCCATCGCCTTACAGTAATGTTCCCACATTTCTTTTTTAGCGCCCTCTAAACCTAGGATGGTGACAAATGTTGATTGATTGTTAATGGCGTCCTTTCCAACCATTTTTCCAAGTAATACGGGTGCACCTTCAACATCTAGTAAATCATCTTTAATTTGAAAGGCAATACCAGAGTGATAAGCAAACTTTTTTAAAGCCTCGATTTCTCTTTCGTTCACTTTTGAGAGTATGGAAGGCATGATGAGAGCAGCCTCAAAGCCTTTACCTGTTTTTAAATGGCACATAAGATTTAATTCTTCAAGTGATAATTGTTTGCCCTTAGAATTTAAATCCATCGCTTGCCCTTTGCACATATCTTCTGTACTTTGGGTTGAGTATTGAATCAACTTAAGTACCACATCTGCATCAAACTGAGTCAGGGATGCTTGCTCGAAAGTCGCCCTTTGAGTCAGAAAGAGACCAGTTAATTCCGCAATGGCGGTATTATATACTTGATGTACCGTTTCCTGTCCACGTCGAAAGGATGCATTATCCTGTGATGGAAGATCATCATAGATTAAAGATGCCGTATGCATATACTCTAATGACTTCAGCAATGGAGCAATCGTGCTTTCTTTTAAACCATATTCTTTTACACCCATCATCCAAGTTACGATCGGTCTCAGCCTTTTTCCGCCTCCGTCTAGACTATAATTTGCAGCGTTTATTACTGCTGAAACATCATTGTTATGGTGAGTGATGTGTAAAAGGTTATTTATCTTTGTGCGAACCTCTTCAACTAGTTCAGTAAATTCTTCTTTTTCTTTCTGTTCATTTTTTAAGTTCGTAACCATGTGATCTCGTAATAGTTTATCAAAGAAATCGACATCTTCTGCCTTTCGAACCATTTTCTGTACTACATGATTAAAGGCCGGACTACCCGAAGTGAATGTTTCCATTATTTCTTCATAGACATTGTTTCCTACCCGCTTTTTAAATCGTTTCAATCCATTAATTGCACGATTTAAAATGATTTCACAGGCTTTTGGATCAGATTTATATATGTTATGGATCAGATAAGAAATGACAGCCCAATATAATTCATATGGGTTTACTAAGTCGGTTCGCTTCTTGTGATGTGTTAAATAATACGTATATGGGGTTACAGCTCTGTCTTCCAGGTCAGAAAACATATCCGAAAAATCATCTGCAAGTTGATTATAAATCCCATAACAGAAAATCCGCTTTTCATGGCCATCATCTTCGGGCGCATTTATTAAAGAACGAACAATCAAACGTGAAGAGGATGATTTAATAATTATTGGTACATATAAATCTTCATTCGTATACGTTGCATTTGAAAGAACTTTGTCACGGTCTATTTCTTGTGATTTAAAAAAGACATAGGATTGTTCAAAAAATGAGTGCAACTTCTCTTCAGGTTGCTGATTCTTAATGTACTGGAAGGCTTCTGAAAGTTCCGATTGTACAAATTCTAGTAAATTCTTATTTTTCCCTGTCCACTTCCCTGACTCAGGTACAGTTTCAGTAAGTAGTGTTGTACGTATCATATCGGAATATTGCCGTTGTTCTTTGTCAGTCAATATCTTTGCATCCAAAAGGTCATCGATAAATGGATAGGTAAGACCATAGGCAAAGCCTAGTCGAAGGGCAGTATCTAGTTTATTAGAACGAACTTCTGGCGAGAGGTCCTCCCTCATTTCCTCAATCTCATTAATGATGACGCCCGCAATGATTTTGAGTAATTTCCTCTGAGCATGGGTTCCATCCATTCCTTCTGGTATATTCATAGACACATTCTTTAATTTTTCTAATAACCAAATAATAGTCGATTCAATACCTTCCTTTTGTCCCCATCTGTATAACCCTGTCGTACTAAAAATATCCTTTCCTTCATTTTTGTCTTTGGATACTGTTATGAGCAAATGTTCTTTCAAACTAGTAACAACGTTCTCAATCCTTGATTGGGTATTAGACGCTTTAAGATCTTTTCCCATATCTCTCATAAATATATATGAAATACTTCTGTCTAGGTAATGATTTAATTTTCCGGTATAATTTAGCCACCTTATATAACTATAATAATCCTTTGTATCGGATGGCCTTTTCGCCCCTTTCAGAAAAGAAAATGGCGAAGGATGAATATGATGATTCTTCCAAGTTTTGAAGTCTTTTGTTAGTGTTGGAATATAACTTTTGTCATTGATATCTTTATATAGTACTTGAAAATATTGAGCGGCTTTCTTCTCAGCCAGTTGATAACATCTTTCGGCATTGTCTCTTAATCCAACATTCATTTTTATAGATACCTCAACTTTTGTTCATTACCTTATATGTATGATCGTTAGGTGGATTCATAAAATATTTCATTTATTCTAATCATTATATTTTTTAACCGTCACAAATGGTTTATCTTTCAACCCCGAAACCTTACTGTTTTTGAAATAATGCGGTTAATAATCCAGGTACACCAAAGACTTCATTTGGCTGTTCAACCACCTTCATTTCTCTTATTTCAATATCTTTAAACTCTCTAAAAATAGACTTTAATCTTTGATCGGTGTAGCCTAAACCCCCCTTTAGACTCCGTAGTCGATAAACCTCCCAGTCGGAGATATCGGACCCTCCAAATTCTCCGCCCTCGGCAAAGCAAGTAATTCCAAAAAATCCATTTGGTTTTAATGCCTTTTTCACTAAATTTATATATGATATCCTTCGATGAGGAGCAATATGGTGAAAGCAACCTGAATCATATACAATATCGTAACTACCTTCCTCAACCTCTAAATCAAAGATATTCTGATGAATGTAGTTTATTTGTAACTCACTTTCAGCAGCACGTTCTTCGGCCCACTTAAGAGATTCTTCTGATAAATCGACAGCATCAACGGTACACCCCTTTGCTGCAAAGTACATTGCGTTTCGACCTGGCCCACATCCTAATTCCAAAACTCTGCCTCCAGTGAAGAATTTTCTATCAAAGTATGAAACTAAGTTTTCGTCAGGAGAGTTCACAAAGAAGGGTATGCTTTTTTCCCTGTCAGTATAAAAAGTATCCCAAAAATGGGTTGGCTCACGCAGTAACGAATCTAACATTTTCAATACGTCTTCAAAATCATAAATTGTTTCTGACAAAAGGTATTACCCCCTTTCCAATTTTAATAAACTTCTTTGGCACCCGACGGTAAATGTCTCACATGCATCAGATACTCACTCATTTTCTCATCATCTTCAATTGGATATGTAAACGATAGCTCTTCTGCAACGTCTACTGCTAACGTTCTAAATAAATGACAAGTGATAAATATAGAATCCCAAAAGTGTTCATAGTTATGGTCTGAATATGTTTTTTCGTACTGCAGCCAATAGGATTCAGGAAGAAATTTTTTAAAGTACTTCCCCATTTTCCCAACAGAAACCTGAAAATCAGTATCGCACCCAATCCACCATTCGACCATTTCATCCAAGCGTTGCCTTATAACTACTTCAAACATTTGTTTAGCATAGGGTAACTCGTCTCGCCAAATTCCTTTGGCAACATTTTGTAAACACCACCAAAAATCATTACAACTACTAAAAAACATTGCTTCAGTGGGTTGTTTGACTTGATAATCAATATCTGTTGGAGCAGGAATGGATGGTAAGATATTGTCTTTATCCAATAAAGGTACTGTCAGTTTATCACTACCATAATTTTCGAGCATTTTTTCTTTTGTTTCGATGTGAAGATCGATTCGATTTCCATCTTTAAAAAGCATTAAATAACCATAAGAGCGACTAAAATCTAGATTAGCGCCGCATAATTGGTCATTTTTATCTGGTTCCTGTAACATGAGTAATTCACCAAACATGTTAATCCAGTTATCATCTTTTATAAAAGATTGAGTATTCGTAACTACATATACAATATCGTAATCTTGAAAAATATCTTTAGGTACATTCGGATTAGTCCGTGAACCATTCATGTAGACAGCTCGAATTCTTTCGTCTACTTTTGCGATATTCAGGATTAGGTCCATCATCACTTGTCCGTTTCTCATAAAAAACTCCTTGAAAATAGACTTTCAGTAATACTTATTTCTATTTTCACCTTAATATCACCTGCATATATCCAATAAAAATTTGAATAGTAGTTAAACGTTTGCTAATTCAAAAAGCACAAGTCTTTATACCCAGAGAACCATGACTATTGATCGATTTGTAAAATAATGAGAATTAGGTCACGTAGTCAGATAGGACGATTGATACTTACTAGTTTCGGAATATTCTGTTATATTTTCCCTATCATACATAAAGGAGTGATGTTATTGTTAAAAGTCTTATCAAAAGCAGGTCTAACTCTTGCTTTAGCTGGAAGTGTGGTGCTTACAGGTTATCAACTAAATGAGTCTCCTTCAGTTGAAACTAGCAAGTATGACTTAAGTCTTGCGAAATATGTTGCTGCGACTCCAGAACTAGCTGACAAGGCAAAAGAGCTAGGATTTGATGTGTCAAAAGTGAACCCGGCTGAAAAAATCGCGAATCACGGCAAGAAGTTTCAACAACCAGGTGATAATCATGTAGCTTACAAAGAAGCCACAGGAGATATTCCAGTCCTAGTTATTCTTGCGAAGTACAAAGATGGTGATGAACCGATTGGTGATCTTGAAGGCCAGGTTCCAGCCGAGTATTATGAGGATCTTATTTTTGGAAGCGAATACAATCCGTATGAACTCGATTATTTTAAACAGTACGATGGTCCAAATGTACCTAAGGATCGCACCATGCAAAACGCCTATAAAGAATCAAGTTATGGAAAAACGAATATAATGAGACATGAAAATACTGAGTTTGCATGGGTGGAGCTACCTAAAGGAGCCTCCTATTACTTGGATCAAGAAGGAACATATGCTGAAAATGGGAAGTATGTTCTTGGAAACGTAAATGGTGATGCACATACAGGTGAGTTTGTTCGGGACCTTCTGAAGGCAGCTGATGATCAAATTGATTTTTCTAAATATGCCGAAAATGGAGAAGTTCCAAATATTTTTATTGTTCACGAGGGTACTGGAGCGGAATGGAGCCGCGACCCTGCTCAATTCTGGTCCCATAAATGGAATCTATTAAGTGCTCTTTACTATGGCAAATACTATGAAACTGGTAAACCAGCTGATGTCTATGAAGGCATGAGCCAAGCTGAATGGATTGCGAAAACGGAAGAAGAAGCTATGACCTATGATGGTGTAACTGTTAACAACTACAACATCCAACCAGCTATTGGTGGAAACGTAGCTGGGTTTAATGCGGCAACTGGTGGATATGATGATGAATCTGTTACAGGCCCGTACCCTGCACAGGTTGGTGTTTACGCACATGAATTTGGTCACGCGTTAGGATTACCAGATTTCTATGATACAGCATATAATTCAGAAGGTGTTGGTAACTACTCAATGATGGCGGGTGGTTCTTGGATGCGTTACCCTGATGCACTTGAATATAACGGTAACTCTCCTACCCATTTCGATCCATTCTCTAAGATTTTCTTAGGCTGGGTGAATCCGATTGACGTTAAACCAGAAGATGGTGTTCAAGAAATTACTTTACCTTCTATTGATCAAGCAACGGATAGCAATGGTATTGTTAAAATGGAGGTTCCAGGTTCTAACGGAACAGAATATTTCTTATTCGAAAATTTTCAACAAAGCGGTTTTAACCAAGGCTTAATCCGTCAAGGCGAAGATGCACATGGATTAGTTGCTTGGCATGTGGATGAAAATATCATCAATTTATACCAAACTGCCGGCTTCCGTCCAAATAACGTCGCGAATTGGATGAATAAAAGATTCCAATACAACCAGTCTCAGACTGCAAGCGATGGTACAGTTGTAACCCATTATGGACTGTCGGTGCTGCAAGCAGATGGAAAATATGATCTTGAGAAATATGTAAATCGTGGAGATGCTGGTGACTTCTTCAAAACGGGCAATAAAATCACTCCGGTTTCTGGCAATGTTCACACGGGTTCATACTACTTCTGGAAAGGAAATGGTGCAACACCTGCTGATTCCGGAATCCATGTGACGGATATTGTAGAAAACGAAGACAGTTCGATTACGGCTAAATTCTATTACAGCACAAACGAAGGTAAGAAAAAATAACCATGAAGAAACCTGAGTCTACTTTAGACTCAGGTTTCTAATTTGTGGAACCAAGCAAACCTACTTATCAAGCTTAAGTTTTGCTAAAGCATCTGCTAATGCGGTATTGATTGGTTCTTCTTTTTGCTGTTTTTTCATGAAATTGGACACTTCTCGTTTAGATAGTTTTCCTGATTGGTTCTTTTTGCGTCGCTCATTGAAGGTTGACAATTTTTCTCGGTGTCCACATTTACATACGAATAATTGACCTTCCCCTTCCCCGCGTAGTTCCAATTTCTTATGACAGTTCGGGCATCTTGCATTTGTTAATTTTGCAATGTTTTTACGATGACCACATTCACGGTCCTGACAAACGAGCATTTTTCCCTTTTTCCCATTGACTTCAAGCATCAATTTCCCACAATCAGGACATTTTGTGCCTGTAATGTTGTCGTGCTTGAACCTTGAATCACTCATTTTTATGTCTTTAACAACTTCTTTTGTGTATTGCTTTATATCCGAGATGAAATTATTCTTTTTCAATTGCCCTTTTGCGATTTGTTCAAGCTTCTGCTCCCACTCAGCTGATAGCACAGGAGATTTCAAATCATCTGGTACTAGCTCTAATAGTTGTTTTCCTTTATTAGTAATGTGGATGTCTTGGCCTTTTTTTTCAATTAAAAATGTATTAAAAAGCTTTTCAATGATATCCGCACGTGTCGCAACCGTACCTAATCCACCTGTTTTGCCAATGGTTTCAATTAAATCCTTGCTTTCTCCAGCCATATATTTTGCTGGATTCTCCATTGCGGAAAGTAAGGTTCCTTCATTGAATGGCTTGGGTGGCTGCGTTTCTTTTTGTACTTCTTTTACAGATAGAACCTTCAGGGTTGACCCTGGTTGAACGGAAGCTGGTATTTGACCCTCATCATCGTTCTCGTCAGTTGAAGTAATCACTTCTTTCCAACCTAAAGATGAAACTGTAATCCCTTTTGCCACGAAAAGTTCCTTGCCAATGCGTGCCTGAACGGTTTTTTGTTCATACGTATAAGGTGGAAGAAAGACAGCTAAGAAGCGTTTTACAATTAAATCATAAATTTTTTCTTCCTTGGCAGATAAGGCCTGTAAATTCGGGCGATCCTCAGTTGGAATAATCGCATGGTGGTCTGTGACCTTACTATTATCAACAAACGATTTGTTCGTTTTAATCCCGCTTTTCAGGATCTTGGCACCAAGCTTCGCATATGGTTGCACCATACATGCTTCAATTCGATCCTTCAGAGTATCTACAATATCAGTTGATAGAAATTTTGAATCGGTTCTTGGATACGTAACAAGCTTGTGTTGTTCGTAAAGCTTTTGGAGGACATTTAAGGTCTCCTTTGCTGAAAATCCAAACCGTTTATTTGCGTCACGTTGTAGCTCTGTTAAATCATAGAGCTGCGGTGCATAGCTTTTCTTTTGTGCAGTTTGCACGTCGATGATTTTTGCTTCCTGTCCTTGAAGAGAACGTACAATGGAAGTTGAAACTTCCTTTTTAAAAATACGTTGTTCCTTTGTTTTCTCATGCTGCCACTTCAAGGTTAATCCGTCCGTTAATGCATTTATTTCAACATAAGGTATTGGTTTAAAGTTCCGAATTTCTTCTCCACGCTTTGCAATAATCGCTAATGTTGGAGTTTGCACTCGCCCACAAGAGAGCTGTGCATTGAACTTTGTTGTTAATGCTCTTGTTGCATTGATTCCGACTAGCCAGTCAGCTTCAGCACGGGCAACGGCTGAGGAATAGAGATTCTCATATTCCTTTCCGTTTTTTAAGTTTGCAAAACCTTGCTTAATCGCTTTATCCGTCACAGATGAAATCCATAACCGTTTGATCGGCTTACGTGTATTTGATTTTTCAATGATCCATCTAGCAACAAGCTCACCTTCACGACCGGCATCCGTTGCGATAATAATCTCGTTGACATCTTTACGATGCATTTGTGTTTTAACGGCACTATATTGTTTGCCTGTTTGCTTAATGACAACGAGGCTAAGCGGATTCGGTATAATCGGTAAATCCTCTAATTTCCATGATTTATATTGGTCTCCGTATTTTTCAGGGTCTGCTAATGTAACAAGATGGCCAAGTGCCCATGTCACAATATATTTATCTCCTTCGAAAAAGCCATTCCCTTTCTTATGGCAATTAAGGACACGCGCAATGTCTCTTCCAACAGAAGGTTTTTCTGCAAGAACTAGTGATTTCATATTAACTCCTCCAATTCACTCTTCCTATTATACACGATTCCTATTTTTAGACATAAAAAAACTCGGTCTTTTCCCGAGTTTAACTAGCATCACTGTATGGTAGAACTATTTTAAATTCTGTTAAATTTGAATCTGATGAACATGATATAGATCCACCGTGTTTTTCAATAATTTTTTTACAAACAAAAAGTCCAATCCCAGTCCCAAATTCCTTTGTTGTATAAAATGGTTCAAATATTGTATCCAAGGATTCCTTAGGTATGGCTGGGCCATTGTTAGAAATAGACACAATAATCTGATTATCGAGATTATACCCCTTAATGATAATGTTGCGGTCGGTTTCTCTTTGTTTTAATGCGTCAATGGAGTTCATGAGAATATTCAGTAATACTTGTCTAATCTCATCCTCATTAACAGTAATATAAATGTTCGAGCCAATATTTGTATGTACTTTCACATCACCATCTAAAATACTCGCGTAAATAAATTCGGTAATTTCAGTAAATAAATCAAGTAATGAAACTTCATTTTCACTTTTCTCAATTAATTCCTTCTTAGACACGTGAAGAAATTGCGAAATTTTGTAATTCAACTGATTGAGTTCATGACTGATGATATCCAAATATTTAATGTTAGGGTTATCATTTCCGATTAATTTAACAAAACCAATGACTGCCGTAAGTGGATTTCGGAATTCATGAACAAAGGTAGATGCCATTTGTCCCAAAATGGTAAGACGCTCTTGATGACTTTGGTCTATGTATTGTATTTTTTCCTGGAGCTGATTCTCTTTCATTTCTGTATATTTGGAAACAGCATAGTAGGAGAACAAATCGAAAATCCGATTCACTTCTTCAAAAATAGGGTCTAATTGATCATGATCCAGTTTTGAGCGGTATATGTATTTTAATATTTCTGTTCGACCTAGGTTTACATTATAGATAAATTCCCCAATATTAATATTTGCTTCCACTCGTTCTTTGGCTAGTTTATGAGCAAACGATTTTAGTTCTTCTTCATCGATTGGATTAATTAATGAGTTTCTAATCAGTTCAAACATCGTTAATCCATTTAACACTAATTTTTCCTTATGAATGTCAGTTTCAGACATTACGGCTTTATCTTTCCAAGATGTTAAAAAAAACGATAAATTGCTTTCGAGATAATAAATCAGTTCTCCTACTACAGGATTCATTCCGTTCAAGTCCTTTCTTTCACTTCAATCAGCTCATAATCTCAAAGTTATATATTATATAATATTCTACATATTTCGCAAAACTCCTTTTTAGAATTTTAAAAAAACTTAAATAGTAGACAAGTTTTCGAGTGGGTCAAGCATACATTATAGGGAGACAAACTATAGGAGGGTTGATTATGAAATTTGTTGTGATTAAAAGGAGTTGGATTGTTGCCGCTTTTGTCGCTGCAGTGGTAATGATTGGAGGTTGGGTTTGGTTGCAGCCTGAGATCATTCCAACGATAGCCCCACAAACAACTGCCAAAGATGATGTTGTAATACATATTACAACTGGAGAATTAACATCAAAAACAGATGATGGCAAAGAAATTGAATCCTATTTCTGGAATCCAGGGACGGTCTATGTTCCTCAAGGTAAGGAAGTGACCTTTAATATTTATGGGGTAAATGGCAAGGAGCACTCGTTCTATATCGAAGGTACAGACATCAAAGGAACAGTGAAAAAAGGAGAAGAAATCACGATTAAAGCAAACTTCGAGGAAGAAGGCATGTATCGCATCATTTGTCTGAATCACTCGGATATTAATAATAACGGTCCGATGATTGGTTATATTGTTGTAGATTAAAAGTAAAACAGGAGAGCTGGCTCTCCTGTTTTTATTGTTTACGCACAGTGATTGCATTTGTTGTCTTTTTCACAATACAATCCTCTATGTCTGCTTGTCCAAGAAGACCTAGTGTAATAGCGGCATCAATTTTCTGTTGGTCAGGTTGCTTTATAATTTGGATGCAATCCACAAGATTGAGTTCCTCTAATTTCTTCACCATTTTTTCATCATGGTAGCTTTCAGAGGTACGTATTTGTCGTTGAATCTTATAATCTCCAACGATTGACTCCCCTTTTTCCTGCTTCCCTACCGTCTCATCAAAATACACATTAATAACCTTCTTCATTTCCTTTAATTCCTTCTCAATTTCCTTTGCTTTTTCACTTAATGTAAAATACTTTGAAATGAGTTCTTCCGGAATTTGTGTAAACCGCTTGGAATCCTGCACTTCCATCACCCCTAAATGCTTGATAATTCATCATATGATGGGTGAAGGGATAACATTCTAGTACAGAAAAAATCCAGCTAAAAGCAGCTGGATTTTTCATAATGTATTCTAGAGTCGGAGTGCTATCAGCCATAAAGTTTGGTTATTGGCCGTATAATTGTTTTATCGGCCATAAATCTAAAATATCGGCCGTAAAACTTTATTATTAGCCGTATTTTTTAAAAAAGACGAAATAACCGTTTTAAATACTTTTATATAGTAGTTTTTTCAGTAATGGGAACAGGACATCTGGTAATTGCTCAATGTTTGGCACCAAAATACTGTATTTACCATATATGTTTTGAATTGTTGTTTGTTGGCCTTCATCAATTTCTCCATTTGATAAGAAAACGTTGATGACTTCGATACCATGCTTTCGTGCTTTTAATACGGCTTCGTGTGTATCAATTATCCCATTTTGCTCATAATCAAATGCTGCGGGCTCTCCGTCGGAAAAGACAAGTAGGAATTTTTGTTTCTCGGTTCGTTGTAAGAGTTTCTTCGTTTGCAAACGAATGGAAAAACCGTCGCGATTGTCTTCTTCTGGCTCGAGCTGCATGATTTCCGCACCGTAGCTGCGCTTTAAGCTTGAGTCAAAATCGATCACCGTTTGCAGGTAGTTCGGTTGTTTTGTACTATCTGCATCATTGGTGTCCTCCCAAAAACCTGTCACATCATGAGGAACCTGGACAGATTTTAATGCTTCGTGGAAGAGTGCAATTCCTAGCTTTGTTTGGTCCATTTTATCGTACATCGATGCTGAACAATCTACTAACAATGAGAATACCGCATCAATTTGATGGGATGGCTGTTCTTTTTTATAAAATAATCTAGGATTGTCGTCTGTAAAGATACGAATTAGCTTCTTATTTAATCTTCCAAAATGCAAATCCCCTCTTGGGAGATTCTTTTTATGTTCCAATGTTTTAAGGATCATTTGCTTGAGCTTTTTCTGATAAGGAGCAATGATCGTTTTGTTTTTTTCGTATTGGATGACTTCTTCGTCAATTGGTTTTCGTGCACTCTTAAATACAGGGAAAGCAAAACGATTTTCTTTTCCAAATTCAGCTTCAGAGGAACCTTCCTTTTCAGAATGCACCATTTCCATTGCTTCCATCTTGGAATAATCTTTATTTTTACTTTGTTTAGACGAGCCTTGGGCAATTCCTAACGCTTGGTCACCCTCTTCGCCTTCTCTGGCCCCTTCACCCATCAGATTCGTTCGTGAACCTTGTTCTAGATCAAATTGTAAAAAGCTTTTTGTTGGTGTACTTGTTTCTCGATGCCAGGTTTCGAACTTCTCTTCATGGATATCTTCATCCCCTTTTTTGACATCATCAAGTACATCATTATTTTTCAATTTATCCTTCCGTTTCAAGTCGTCAATTGTTAAGCCATCTTCAAGTATTTCATAATCGAGTTCTGGTAAATGAAAATACGTATTTAACATATCTTCATCAAGAACATCCTCTAGTACATCGATGATTTCCATGCATATTTTGATGATGTCCTTTGTCCTTTTTGCATCAAAGACTTTCTCAATTTGACCTCGTAAAAACGGAATCAAGAGATCAATTTTTTGTTGAATCGACGGAATTTCTTCAAGTGGAGATTCAGCCGTTAGTAGAACAAAGATGCTGTTAAACAAGGCATCAGTTGGTACACTTTTAACAATGTTGACATGGAGCTGATCCTCATAATACTTGCGATAAATACGTCGTCTTTCAGTAAATGCTTTTCGTGTTCCTGGCCGTTCCTTTTTACATTGTTCTTCCAAACGACTATCTTCGAACAACATAAATAATTGTTTCGCGAAACTCGGAAGATCACTTTTTCTACAGAATGATAAATAGCGATCAATTTCTTTAAAATCCGTATATTTCATGCTACCAATCGTCCGTAAAAAAACATCACTTAATAGTCCATTTCGTTTGTCGCTAGTTGTGCGATTATCCCAAAAATGACTAATGATAACCTTTTGCTGGATCGGATCAAGATAGGATTTATAGCCTAACTCTATTTCGAGCTCAGGATTTTTAGAGATAGTTTTGGCAAGGTCCGATAATTCCATGAATAGAAAGGAGTCAACCTTTTTATCATTAAATTGAATAAATCTCATTGTAAAAACCTCACTCGAACAGAGTTTCTGCTATATTTTTAACGGCTGCTTTCTCACGATCATCTTCTAATTTTTCAATGATACCACGTTCAATGGCGCGCAATGGTGGCATATACATGGCTAAATCACAAGTATCAATCAATGCCCGAATCGATGCCGCTTCCTCAGAAAGCATGCCACCTCGGACCTGTGTAATTAAATCAGCAGACAAGGAAACAAATTTATTGATTACATTTTCGTCTTTCAATGCTGTTTGTGATTGAAGAACTTGTTTCAGTGTTTCTCCTTGAATATATGGTACCTCAATTACGACAAAGCGGTTTTTCAATGCTTCATTTAGAGGTACAGTTCCAACGTAGCCCTCGTTAATTGCAGCAATGACCCCGAAGCCATTCTCTGCACGGACTACTTCAGCAGTAAACGGATTTGTGATCATTTTACGATAATCAAGTACACCATTTAAAATTGGCAATGTTTCAGGTTTTGCCATATTGATTTCATCGATATATAGTAAATAACCTTTTTTCATCGCATTGATTACAGGTCCAGAAACAAATTCGATTTTCATTTTTCCATCATGCTCTTGAATGGTTTTGTAGCCAAGCAAGGCTTCTGCATCTAGGTCGACTGAACAGTTTATACTGTACATTGGTTGTTGGAATAACTGTGAAATGGTTTCAGCAAGCTTTGTTTTTCCTGAACCAGTTGGGCCTTTTAATAGCACATTTTTACCAATGCTAAGTGCAATAATCGCATCTCGAATAATATTGATATCTGAAGGAGTGTAACCACCTTTTCCGATTAATAGTTCATCACCGGAAACTTGATTTATTCTATTTGAAATCTCAGTTTTTAAATTTATCGGTAACTTCAAATCTTCTAGTTGAATCGTCATGAAGTATCAAATCCTCTCATACATATGTTTATTATGTGAATAACCTCTTATGTCCCCACGTATTTTACCGAAGTTTGTACATTGAAGCAATGAATACACCTTGAAATTCAAGTATTTGTGACATTTTTTATGAAGATATGGTATTATAATAATAAATACTCGTAAAATACAAATAGACCGCAGATGTTGCGAGCATCTACGGCCTAGCAATAGAATGGTCCCACTAAGAGGATCAGCCTAAGATGAAATAGACCTCACCCGATTTTTAGCGGAAAAAGGGAGGTCTATTTTTTATTGTTGTCAAAAGATAAAATCGCAACAACAAGAGACGCGAACGAAAGCATTAATACAAGGCTCTCATATATCGTCATATAGGCATCACCCCCTTTCATTTGGGAGCTTAGCCGACCACCCTTATCGGACAAACTATTGCTTATTCATTATAGCACATTTTACCATACGAACACACGTTTCATTTAAAATTGGTTCTTTAGACTTACGAGTGCCCCGTCGAGGTTTGCTTTAATCGCATCCTCTTTCTTATTAAGATGCTCACCAATATAGGCAAGAAGTTCATTATCGAAGGCTAAGCCACTAGCAAATTGACGTTTGACAAAGCGCTCCGCTTCTTCAAATGTTGAAAACTTTGCATCGAGTGTTTTCTTGTCGTGGTGAATAACCCAACGAACGTCTTTTTTAAAGATAAAGGACTTTTCTCCTTTTCGATTCACAAACAGAGTTCCATTATCATTCTCTTTGAGATTAAGTTGGTTTTCAGGTGCATCATGGCGGATTGCATATAATGGGAATGTATTTTTGACAAAAAGTTCAAATGCAGTATCACCAAGTGAACATCCTGATGCTTTCGGGTGCCCCCCACCACCAAATCGTTTTGCAAATTCAGATACATCGACCTCATCATATATGGTACGAAGTCCAATCTTTTTCGTGCCAACATTTAATATCGCAATTAAGTCAAGATGTGGATTTAGCTTTCCGAGTGCATTTCCAAGTTCAGAAATGTATTGTTCCCCATGAACAACACCCACACAATAATCTTCAATAAATGTTTGTACCATTTGTCTATTTTTCGAGTTAATATATCGCTCGATTTTCTTATCTTCCGTATCTAATAGAAATTCTTCCGCTTCCGTTAACTGGAAATTGTCTTGATTGTTTTGAAGTCGTTCTAGCATCTTCGTTTCAAACTCTTCAATTCCAATAATAAAAAATAAATCATTTAAGCGTTTCGCTTCTACGCGATTCTCAGTTTCCCATTCCCACGTATCATATAGTCTTACAAGCTCAATAAATGCCTCTAAGCCATTATGTTTTTGGATGAGATTTTTTTCAAGAAGAAATTCATAGTAGAGTGAAGTTGCACACGTTTTCTTGCCTGACTCATATTCAGCCTGTACAAATCCCCAGTCATACTTATTAAAATGCATGGCTGTTTTATGATGGTCAACCATCTGTATGTAGTGACCCTTCTTATGACGTTTCTCCAATGCTTTTTCATTTTTATCATTCACTGCAAGATCCGTTATGTATACTTTTGCTTGATGGTGTTCTGGGTTTTCAATATATTTTTCCACGCGCTCGTTTAAGTTTCGGTAAGAGCAATAGGAGACATCAACCTCATCACCAAATGCCAGTTTGGCAACAAGTCCACATCCTACTCCGTCTAAATCACTATCTGAAAATAACTTTATCAAGTCGGATTCCCCCTTTTACTCCTAGTTTCGATTAGATTTGCTATTTTCATACCCATTTACTACTTTACACTAAAAAAGAAAAAAGGACGAGTATTGGTTGTCAATCGAAGAATTTTCACCTACCATTCTGTCATTTTTGTGATATAATCCATTAATCATCAAGGAAGGCAAAAGGAAATATTTTTATGAATCAAACACATAATTTAAAAGAAAAAAATAAATTATTTTTTCATATCCTCTTTCCAATTCTGGCAACACAGATTGGTCTTAATCTCATAAATTTTGTGGACACGATGATGTCTGGTCGTTCTGGAGCAAACGATCTTGCAGGAGTTGCGATTGGTTCAAGTCTTTGGGTACCGGTGTACACAGGCTTGTCGGGGATATTAGTAGCGATGACACCCATTATCGCCCAATATGTTGGAGCAAAACAAAGAAATAAGGTTCCATATTCCGTAATGCAAGGTGTATATATATCCATTGTCATAGCAATAGTCGTTGCTGTAATTGGTGGATTTGTCCTTGACCCAATTTTAGGATTTATGAACCTTGAGACCGAAGTTCGGGAAATAGCTAAGGAATATTTGATCGGACTTTCGTTTGGAATAGTTCCTCTTTTTGTTTATTCAGTATTGAGATCATTTATTGACGCACTGGGTCATACACGGGTGACGATGATTATTACTCTTTCTTCGTTACCGATTAATGTATTGTTTAATTATCTGTTGATTTTTGGAAAGTTCGGTTTTCCTGAATTAGGTGGTGCCGGTGCAGGTTATGCCACAGCCATTACCTATTGGTTGATTGTGTTTTTAGCCGTTTGGATTATTTTAAGCCGGCCACCATTCACTGAATATCGTGTTTTACGAAAACTTTATTCAGTATCTTTTTCAAGCTGGGGCGAAATCCTAAAGCTCGGGTTGCCAATTGGTTTTGCAATCTTTTTTGAAACAAGTATTTTCTCAGCGGTAACATTGTTAATGAGTGAATTTAATACCACTACTATTGCTGCCCACCAGGTCGCGATTAACTTTGCGAGTTTGCTTTACATGATTCCTTTAAGTATTTCGATGGCACTTACAATCGTAGTCGGCTTTGAGGTCGGTGCGAAACGATTTAAGGATGCCAGACAATATAGTATACTTGGCATTTGTATCGCTGTCATCATGGCGCTAGTTTGTGCATTGATTATTCTTGTGTTACAAGAGCCAATTGCAAAAATGTACTCAACAAATGCTGCAGTTATCGGATTAACAACTCAATTTTTACTATATGCGATTTTCTTTCAGCTTTCAGATGCCATTGCAGCACCCATCCAAGGTGCACTTCGTGGCTATAAAGACGTAAATACAACTTTTGTGATGACACTTATCTCTTATTGGGTGATTGGTTTGCCTGTAGGATATGCCTTGGCAAAATTTACAACGCTTAATGCGTTCGGCTATTGGATCGGCTTGATAGTTGGATTAGCTGCCGGTGCAGTAACATTATCTGGTCGATTGGTTATCGTACAGAAAAGAGCAGCACGGATTAAGTTAAGTGAAAAATGATGTAAACCAGCCTTTTACGGGCTGGTTTTTTGTTTGTAAAGTTGTCTCTAAATTAAACTTTATGGACATTATATTGATTTTGTATTTTTCATTTATGGCTGATAGCCAATTACTCCGTCATCTCATTCAAAAACTTAATTTCATCCTCATGTGAAAAATGATTCTCGTGTGGGGTTTCGAGTACAAACGGAATATCACCGAATACGGAACTCGATAATAATTCTTTGATTTGCTCTACTCTTATCTCTCCATAGGGAATATTGGCATGACGGTCTTTCATAGATCTGGTGGGGTATGCTGAATTATTTAAATGAACCGCTTTTAGATGTTCGAAATAACCGAGCTCAATCCCTTTTGCTTCAATATCAGCCCAATTGTCTCCATCCCAAACACCACTTGCAAATACATGGCAAGTATCTAAACAAAAACCGATTTTCTCTGGAAACTCTGTAAGCTGCCTTACTTGGACAAGCTCTTCAAGCATTGTTCCAGTTGACCCACTTTTACCAGCATTATTTTCTAACAGCAGCAATGTTTCTCCATCCCACTTCGACAGAACGTCATTGAAAGTTCCAATCATCCGCTGATAGCCTTCGAGAGGATCTGTAGCATTTTTTAACACACCAAAATGAACAACCACACCAATCGACCCGCATTCATTTGCAATCTCCAAATCATTTAATAACGAGTCCTTAACAAGCTCAATTTGCCCTTCATCCGCAACTAAATTGGTTGGGTACGGTGTATGGGCAATTGTTAGGATATTATGCTCTTTACAAAACTTCGCACATTCCTGTGCATCATGAATATTATATTCTTTAACAGACAGGCTTCGTGGATTTTTTGGGAAGTATTGAAAAGCTCTTGCTCCGATTTTTTTAGCATGTTGAGCAGCACCTAAATACCCTTCCCTAATACTAATATGACTACCAAATCTCATGATTTCGTCTCCTATCCTACATATACAGTTAGTTTTTCTATCAGAGTAGGAACTATTCAATTAATGGACATACTAGTTTTGAGGTGAGAAAAATGGAAGACTTTACATCAAAAGACGAGACGGTACAAAATAAGTCAATCGAAGAATTAGAAGAGGAAATGGGTTTATACATTGTATCACCTGAAAAAATTAATTCTATATTTGAAGACGAAGAGCAATGAAAAAAGAGCGGAATTCAACTCGCTCTTTTTGTTTGTTCATTATCTATTTATTTAGTAAAAATACGACCAAAGACTTGTTGCTCTCCAGACAATCGTAAACGAACATAAACTTATACATGTTGCACTAAGTATTTTGGCTACTCTTTTATGTGATCCTTTATAAATGGAATGTGCGAAGGTAAATGCAAAAATCAAAAATAAAATGACTGAAATCTCCATATACATATTCATCTCCATAAAAATACCCCTTTCAAATCTAGATATGCTGAGATATTTTGACGAGTCTCTCTTATTATCATCAGATTATAAAGGAAACTCAGGAGTTGTACAACGGAAATTAGTACTAATTGTAAATATTTTCTTGTTTTGTTTACAATTTCTTCACATTTTCCATTTCCTCAAGATAAACATGCTGCAGGCTAAGCTTTTCTTCAATCGTTAGACTGGAGTCGAAAATTCGTCTACTAGCCATGAAAAATTTTTCATACGGAGTTTTACGAAGTCTTGGATGGGTCAATTCATCTAGTAAATCCCTTTGGATTGTGGAACGCAGAATGTCTTCGCTGCTCACGTCCTTTTGCCAAAGTCGACGATTCATCCAAAGGGACTGATATGCTTTTAGAAGTTGATCAAAATTAACAGGATCCATTTTCATATAGCTCCTTTTACACCCAAGAGCCCATCAAAAGTTGGGCTCTAAGTCCTTAATCGTCAAACTTATATGTCCAATATACTTCTGTTCGTAGCCACTCAATAATTTCATTGTCACTGTCATCAATCTTCTGGAGCAGATTTCCCATCAATCCTTCTGTTTGGGAACGATGTGCTTTTAGTGTCTCAATCTTCTTGTCTAATACTTCACTTACATCAAACTCAACGTCATGTTCACCAATTTTTTCAACACGGTCATGAGTGATTGCTTTGCAGTATACGGTCGGTCTATTTTCTTTCGGAATACGTTTAACCGCACGAATGGTTGCTTCTCCTGTCGCATCATGGTCAGGATGGACACCATGTCCAGGATAGAAGGTGATAACCAGGGATGGATTTACTTCCTTTATAATTTCCTCAATCGTGTCTGCGATTCTTTCTGGATCTAAGAATTCCAGTGTTTTATCACGATATCCTAACATGCGGAGATCGGTTATACCACATGCTTTACAAGCTTCTCTCAGCTCTTTTTTTCGAATCTCGGGTAAGGTTTCTCTCGTTGCAAAAAATGGATTCCCTAAATTTCTGCCCATTTCCCCAAGGGTTAGACAGGCATATGTAACAGGAACCCCTTTCTGTGTATTTAAACTAATTAAACCTGATACACCAAATGCTTCATCATCTGGATGTGGTAATACAATTAAAATATGTCGCTCCATTTTACTACTCCTTTTATTAAAATATGCCGTTGAAGTTCCAAAACTCTAGAATGGGGTTGTGCTAATTTGAAGTGCAACTGCAAGTTTCCCTTCCTCATCATGACCTGCTAGTAATAAACGGTCCTTCTCGTCTAGCTCCCAATCTGTTAACCCTTCTGCATAAATCCAACCGATATCCATCTTAAGGCCTACACGGTACGGGTCATTTCCAACGATTTTTCCTTCTGTAAACGTAACAAGGGCATTTCGAATAAATGCACCAGCTGATGTTTTTTTAGCGCCAGAATGTACAGCATATGCGCCATTTGTGGTTTCAAGGTGAATATAAACGTTTTGATTAGCAAAACGGTTAATTAAATCCTGTACGTCTTCTTTATTAATGGGTTTCAAATGTGAATCCTCCAAACTCTTTATAAATATGTAATCATATATAAATATTAACGATTTTATCAATAAAATTCCAATAATGCGAACTGAAAATCAAATTAATAGCAATCCCTTGAAAAGATGGTATGATTTTCTACGTATTGGACATATTACGTATATGAAGAAGGTGGTGAACAAAATTGGCAAGAGAAAACCTTGAACTTGTAAATAATATGGAATTTGGTATCACTTCGAAATTCGTGCCGAACTTATGTGAAGCAAAAACGTTAAAAGTTGTTGAGATAAATCATTCCTCAGTTCGAATTGAGCTCGAATCAAAGCAAAAAGGGGTCTTCCCACTTTCCCATTTTCAATACCTAATTCGACATGGGGCATTAGTTCTATCAAAGGATGAGGACGAAGAAACAGCATAACAGAAAACAACCATCTAAAATGATGGTTGTTTTTATTCGGTGTTATTCGCCTAAGTTTTCTTCTTTTAGTACAGACTCAATTCCTTCTATTGCTGCATCTGCATCATTACCTTCTGCTTGAATCTCGATTTGTGAACCTTTTGGTACACCTAAAGACATTACACCCATAATTGATTTAAGGTTTACAGACTTTCCGTTGAAAGTAAGTGTAATTTCTGATTGAAATTGACTTGCTTTATGTACGAGCTTTGTAGCTGGTCTTGCATGTAAGCCAGCGTCACTAGTAATTGTAAATGTTTTTTCTGCCATAAAAAATCCCTCTTTCTATTATTGACTCATATATAGAATAGCCATTAACCTATAGGATAATCAAGTGTAATTTTTAGATTTGGCAATTTGCACAGAAAAATGTTTTCCTTGAAGACACTTCTTTCTTCTTAATAACGGAACCACAACGAACACACGCTTCACCTTCTCGGTCATATACCTTACATTTCTCATCATAACCGCCAGTTAATTGATCTCCCTTAAAAAGTGGCTGCTCGATATATCCACCAAACCGAATGGCATCTTGAAATACAGAATGGATCGATTGATACAATTTTTGAACTTGTGCCCCATCAAGCGTGTCAAACGTTCTGGTCGGTTGAAGTCCTGCAGCAAAGCAAATTTCATCAGAGTAACAATTTCCGATTCCTGCGATAAAATTTTGATCGACAAGCGTTGTTTTAATCATTCCCCTTTTGTTTTCAACTAATTTTTCAAAAGACTGAAGTGTAAAACCAGGTTGAAGAGGCTCTGGTCCTAAATCTGCTAATTCGGTTTTGACTTGGTCAGGCGTAAGTAGATGTAAATAACCTAATCTCAATCCAATAAAACAAAGTTGATGTGATGCAAAACGAAAAATCACTTGTTTTGTCCTTGAAATTGTATCGTTATCCGTTTCAATATACATCAAACCACCAAGCATAAGATGAAGCAGTAATTTATTTCCGCTTTCAAGGTCAAAAATGAGATGCTTCCCTCTACGATGGATTTGGCTAATTTTATTTCCGACAAGTTCTTTTGTAAAATCAGAAACCGAGGTGTTAATTGATTTTTCACGGTTTACTTCTACATCTTGAATGACATGACCTGCTACTTTCAGTTGAAGGAGGTTCTTGTATGTTTCCATTTCTGGCAACTCGGGCATTATTCCACCTCCGATGATTGTTTTCATTTAGCTTAAACAATAAATGAATATTTCATGTATCTAAAAAAGCCACGAAGGTGTGAGTCCCTCGTGGCTTTTAATTAGTGAAGTTTAGAAATTTCATTTTGGAGCTGTTTTGTGCGCTTTGCATTTCCTTCTGCGAAGTTCGCAAGTCTTTCTTTCAGTTCATGATCATAATGAACCCTTTCTGAGGTAATTAAATAGCGTCGCATTAGTTCAGACTCTGCAGTATAGGCTGCTTCTAGGACTTCCTTTAAAGCATTCTCTGTTAGCGCATCTTCACGATCATGATCCCGATCAAAATCTTTTTCATGATTCATCAAAATCACCTCTATAAAAGTATCTGCTTTTTTTAAAGGAATATGATGATAAAGGTAAGGAAAAAATTTATTCGAATACCCCCATTATCGGTTGTCCATTTTTAACCTGAGTTTGTACACCATTTTCGTTTTTTGCAATTCTTCCCGATACGATGACATAATCAATCCCATTGGATAAGGATGCTGGTTTTTCGGCTGTTGAAGTGTCAATGATCTCATGGTAGTCGAAAACCGTAATATCTGCAGTTGCTCCAACATGGAGCCTTCCTCTTGTTCCCATTGCTGGTGCAATTTCTTCTAACTGCCTCGCGGAATGAATGGTAATTTTCTTCATCCCTTCCATCAGTGGTAAGATATCAAGGTCACGAATGTAATGCCCGATAAACCTTGAAAATGTTCCCGCTCCTCTTGGGTGATTAAACTCACTATCCATCGTTGCATCACTGCCAATCATACTATGGTCAACTTGTAATGCCTGAATAAGCTCGTCCTCATCCATCGCATAAACGATGACTTGTCCACCTTTCTTACGATAAATCGGAAAAGTTTCCTTGGTTAGTCGCTCAGTTGTACCGGCTACTTGAATGTCGGAATAGGATATGCCAAACCTTGTTTGCCAATCTCCACTGAGACGTTCAAATGAAATATCTGTCGCCCAAGAATCGTATGGGTATACATCATATGTGATTTGGTAACCATCAGCACGAGCCTCTTCAATCAGAGCTAATGCTTCATCCATTGCACCTGTCCCACCTGTACTGTGAAGATGCATAAAATGAACCGGAGCATCAAGCTCCCTTGCATAACCAAGAACTTCTTTAACTGAATCAATACTTGTATGTTCACCTGTTAGACTAGAATGCCTTCCATGGAAATGTGTGACAATGCCATATTTCTTTGCAACTTTCATGATTGCTTTAATCTCATAAGGTGTCGTTCCTGGATAATACTCAGGGCTAAATGCTACTGCGAGCGCACCTTTTTTAATTTCCTCATCTGCTCGTTTAACCATATAGTCAATTTGCTCCTGAGTTGGTGTGCCATGGTTGCCAAGTCCAGCTTCATATCGTAAGCGAACCGCAAACAAAGCACCCCCATAGTTTACCGATGTTGGATAGTTTTCATATTGATTAAAAAATCCGTTAAAATCAACAGTACATCCGTGCATGGATAGATTTGTTGTAACCCCATCCCCAATCTTGAATTTCGCTGCCATAGGATTTGGATTGAACGACAGCATATCAATAAAGCCTGGACTTACGATTTTTTGATACGCATCAATTTCTGTCTCTCCACGAATAGGTGTTTTTGTAACCGCAGCCACTTTGTCGTCCTTAATTCCAACATGATATCCAATTTTCATGGTTTCCTTGTCTGGATCGATCACAATTCCATTCTTAATCACGATATCAAAAGTTTCATTCTGTGGTTCTTCTTCAGAAGTCGTTTGTTTGTATTTGAACTCTTTAATGTCTAGCTTGTTCTTTTTTGATTTAAAGCCGATGAGCTGTTCCCCATCGAATAGAAACTTATCTCCACTAATTTTTTCAAGTTGGGTTGTCTTATTGGTGGCTAATTCATGAACAAAAGCAGAAATCTTCCCTTTGTCTTTGATTGTGTAGACAATATGCTCTAGCTCAGGATTAGCATCGACCCAATCAACTGTCGCCTTTTTCGATGGAAGGTCAACTACGAATAAGTCCATATGGGAATCAAATTCTGGTGTATTAAAAATAATCTCGGCTTTTTTTTGTTCATGATTAGTCTTGGCATAGAGCATTCCTTCCTCGTAGCCATTCTTAAACTTAATATTACTGATTTTAGCGGTACCCTCAAACGGAATTTCGGTAATCGTTTCTTTTGTGCCAATATTAATCATCTCGATAAAATTGCTGCCATCATCTTTCTTTCCGTACAAATACAACAAATGGGCGTCCGGATTCACTTCCACCCCTCTATAGGTTTTATCAGGACTGTTTGGAACTTGGTAATCCACCCACGGTGTCACATTCTCAATCACAGACTGTTGTCGGTCCCCGATATAAAGTTTCTTTTGACCGTTTTCCTCTAACAAGGCGAGAACTTGATTCCCATAAAAGGTAATCCCTTCTATCTTAAAGCCATTTACAACTAGTTGGCTTTTTACCTCTTCATCGGTATCCGTAAAAGACTCAGATGGTGAAATGATTTTTGACCCAAAAAAGGCGACAAACAAGACAACTGCTAACGTCACACCATATCTAATAAATCGATTTTTCATAATTATCACCCTAATAAAAGAGGAAAAAATCTCGAATCCCGAAATCTTTTCCCCTCCCGTTTACTCTTTCAACGCTGCTTCTAGAGCAACCTCGATCATATCATTAAATGTTGTTTGACGTTCTTCAGCTGTTGTTTCTTCTCCGGTTAAAATATGATCACTAACTGTTAAAACTGATAATGCATTTCGACCAAACTTCGCTGCTAATGTGTAGAGTGCAGTTGTTTCCATTTCAATCGCAAGAATCCCATACTGTGCCCATTTTTCTAGTTCGGCATTTTCATTATAGAAAACGTCACTTGTGAAGACATTTCCTACTTTAAGATTAAGGCCTTTTTCAGTACCTGCCTCATATGCTTTTTTCAATAGATCAAATGATGCCGTTGGAGCATAGTCGACACTCCCAAAGTTGATGCGGTTCATTTGTGAGTTTGTTGAGGAAGTCATCGCTAAAATGACATCTCGCACTTTTACATCCTTTTGAATCGCACCGCAAGTTCCGACTCGGATTAAGTTTTGGACTCCATATTCATTCATTAATTCATGTATGTATATTGAAATGGATGGAACCCCCATTCCTGTTCCTTGGACAGACACACGCTTTCCTTTATATGTACCGGTAAAACCGAGCATTCCACGAACTTCATTGTAGCATTGAACATTTTCAAGAAAGTTTTCAGCAATATACTTTGCACGCAATGGGTCTCCTGGAAGCAAAATTGTTTCAGCGATATCCCCTTGCTTTGCTCCAATATGTGTACTCATTCATGATCCTCCTATGTAGTAAAAATTGCACTTTATCTATGTTACCACAATTCCATTCTACTTAAAAAGTTTGATTAACGCAAAAATATGGGGAAAGATAAGATTGTATCATCTTCAAAAAGGGGGTATTCGTACATGGCTAACGAAAAAATGAGCAAAAAATTAAGACAAGCTGTTGACTATGCAAATGCAACTAACACCACAAAAGGTGTTGGTAATCCACCAAATACATCGAAAAAAGCAAAAGACGGCTTTATGCAGCCTAAATAATTGGAGGGAATAAAATGGGTAAGAAAAATCGCAATCGTATTAATGCGCCTAAGAAAAACAACCATACTCCACCTGAAGCAATTGAGGCGGAACAAATCGCTCATGGTAAAGAATTCTCTGCTGCTGGTGGTCGTAAAAACGGACCAGGGCATAATGAATAAATGAAATAAGGGCGTCCCTTTGCAGGGCGCCCTTTTTCAATTAGCTATAACGGCTAATAATTTGGTTAATTTTTGACTTGAGGTTTGGTAGATCGTCAGTCGTTACAGTGAAATTTACGAAAGATTCATCCATATCCATCGCCTCAGCTAGGAAGCTACTTAACCCACGTGCACGTCGATCCACTTGCATCATCACTTCCACCCGATCTTCTGATTGTGGGAAGAACATCACTTCTACTTCATCTAATCTTCCACGATATTGTCCACTTGTTGGGACAAACTCAAATTCCTGTACAAATGGAAGTCGTCTTCTTAGACGGTAAGGTGCCGCTTCACAATCAACCTTACGTAAGCTAAAGCCTAAATCATATACCGCATTCAACACACCTGCTGCAAGATGAGATGGTGAAACTGAAATATAATCTTTATCTGATGGGTCTATCGCATTTTTAATATCTAAGCCTGTATGAATCCACACTCTTGTTTTCCCGAGCGTTGCAGGTGTATCAAGTGGGAGGACAAAAGAAAATGGAATCTCACGTCTTTCATCACTTCCAATTGTAAAACGCTCAACAATTTTCACTTTTTCAATTGTTGCTTGTTGATTAAACTTTTTATCATTCGATTCTTTAATGTAGGTTGTCATTAAGGAAAGATAAATCTCATCGATTTGCTGTTCTGTTTTTCCCCCAACAATTTCAACAACGCCAGAAACCTTTTCACCGGCTCTTAGTTGGTCAGTTGTTAGCTTTGTATCAACTCTTGCACTTCCAATTCCAATACTTGAAAAAAGTTTATTGAATAAAGACATGGCCATTCCTCCTAATTCTTGATATAAAACTATACGACTGGGCATGAAAAAAGTTTCTAAAAAAAGAATTTTTTTTCAAAAGAAAAACGACGGGTTGCCCCGCCGTCTTATGTACCTAGTCTTCATCTTCTTCGTCAATTACACATTTAAAGAGTAAGTATTCAAATGTAATATCCGCTAGCTCCTCTAGCTCTTCCTCACTTGGGGCAAATCCCCTTTGGACAAGCTCGTTATAGAAAAACTCTGCAATTTCCTCCGTATCAATAACAACCTCAATCTCCTTCAGCATGATCGCCCCCTTTACTAAAGATGTATGATGTAAAAACGTCACCTATGTCATTTCATATGTATATTATTTTTTAGTCATGAAATCAAAAGTTCATACATAGGATGGAATATAAGAATTGGACAAGCCTAATGGAGGGGTTCTCATGACAAAGCAAGCCGTTATTGTAAAATTTCCAGTACAAGAAGAAGTGAATCACACCAATAAATTCCTAGCATTTATTGACGGAGACGGATTTGATAAAGTGTTAGGAAAAGTAACAAAAGGATTGTTTTCTGTTATTTTATTTTTAGGGATCCCTTATTTCTTTTATGTGTTAGTACAAGCGTTGCTCATGGGTTAATCGTTACCTTTCCCGGACTCAAATTTTTGTAGATTTTTCATAGCTAAATCCATAACATCTTTATATTTCTGATCCTGGAACATGTCGTACAGGATCTTGTAGTCGTTGTACACATCTAATAAACCATCAATGATTTCTTGTTTCTCTTTTTTAATACGCATATGATCTTTTTCGGATTTACGATAGATATCCATATTTTCATACATCCCCGCATTATTGTTTTTCTTTTTCACAAAATACTTCAACGAATATTTTTGAAGGAATGTTTCGGCTTGATCAAAATCTGCAAGTAGTGTCAGCTCATCCTCTCCTGCTTCGAGCCACTCACCGTCTGTCACTCGCGCTAGTTCGTAAATCACATCCTCCCATGCACCCTCTTTGTATCTCCAAATTTCAGTGTGTATCCCGACAATTTTAAATACATCATTGTCATATCCTTGAACAAAGACAAGGTCACCAAAATAATATTTGTATTCAATATCGATTTTTTCAATTTCCATCGACTTTGCTTTGTATTGGGAAAGCAAGGTTAGCGCCGATTCTGTGTAAAATGCCTCGCCTTTATTGACCTTATATAGAAAGTTTCCATCTAGCTTACGGATATCGGTCACAGATCCAACTGTTCCATATAACTTAACAACGACGATATCCCCGATTTTGTATTTTGGCTTTTTGCTTTTACCATCCATATCCTCATCCCTCTGCTTTGGTGTCGATTTAAAGGGTGTGAAATAGTATATGCAAGTCTTTTACAAAACGGCATTATAATAGGGCTTGTGAATCAAGAAATATTAAGGGGTGGCGAGCCTAAAATTTGTGGGGATGAGGTGTTCGTTATAGAGGTTTATTTTGGAAGAATTTCGCTAACAGCCATAAGTTATAAATAATAGCCGGTAATTTAAATTAACAGCTATAAATTTAATTTATCAGCCATAAAATAAATTTTTCAGCCATAAATAGAGATTGATCGCTAATTGCATCGGCAAATCAGTTCTTAAAACGTAAAAAACCACCGAGATTCCGCATCTCGGTGGTTATTACTCAATCCTCGTTTTCATAAAGATCCCAGGCTTTATCGAAAATAGACATACTTTTTAAATATTGGCCGTTTAGCTCCAAATAAGAGCTCAATTCATTGTAATCCTTCGAATAAATTGGAAAGCTATGATCCAAATAGATGTCATTTGCAAATTGACTAATATCATCTTTCGCTTTTGCCGTACGGAATTTTACAATATAGTGATAAAATGACTTTCCCATAAAAACCACATCCTACATAAGCGTTCGTTTTGTCATTTTATCACGTTATGGTATCAAGTCAACTGAAAATAGTTTAAAAACGGAAGTAGTTATGCTTTAGAAATCTCGGAATCTCCATAAGTTCTTTATAGCTAATTGTCTTCAAAAGTTTTTTTGTATCGATTAACATGAGTTGGTCTTCGATTTCATTGATAATGGTTTCCTCTTGATATTCCATTCCGCATTCATCACACTTTACGCTAGGTGTATCGGTAATTTCAATTGCTCTTGTTCCATCTGGGAGTTCCCAAAATACACTGTTTGTTGCTTCTTTCGCCTTTTCCGAATCACACCACATACAATTCAAGAATATGACCTCCAATCACATTTAACTAGACTTTTCATCTTCCTTACTAGAGCCCTTCATTTTTTGTAAAGTAGATTGGTATTTTTTCTCCTTTAATTCATCCCGTTTATCACGTTTATCTTTTAATGTACTATGACTTGGGTCTTCATTGTATTTCTTTCTTCTTGAAATTCGGTTTATGCCTTCAGGGACAAGGTTAAAGCCATCACCAAGAAGTCCCGCTATTCCTGCAGTTGATTTTTTATCTTCGAGCGAGCCTACATGCTCTGTAAAATAAGCGTCTGCACGGCCTGGTACATAGTTTTCTGGCTCTGGATAGGTGGTGATTACGCCTTCAAAATTACGTAATACTACTTTTTCCGGACTTTGTGAAAGTAGATAATTCGGCTGAACCGCAATTTTCCCGCCTCCACCAGGTGCATCGACGACGAAGGTTGGCACCGCATAGCCTGAAGTGTGGCCACGTAAGCCCTCGATAATTTCTAGCCCTTTTGAAACCGGTGCTCTAAAGTGGCCAATCCCTTCCGATAAATCACATTGATAAATATAATAAGGACGAACTCTGATTTTGACCAAATCATGCATCAGTTTTTTCATGATTTCGACGCTGTCGTTAATACCAGCTAAAATAACCGATTGATTTCCGACTGGAACACCACTGTTAACCAACATTTCACACGCCTTTTTTGCTTCCTCCGTTATTTCAATGGACGTATTGAAGTGTGTGTTTAACCAAACAGGATGGTATTTCTTTAAAATATTGCACAGATTTTCTGTTATACGTTGCGGAAATACAACGGGTGCTCTAGTACCGATACGAATGATTTCCACATGCGGAATCGCGCGTAAATTTTTCAAAATGTACTCAAGAATATTGTCATTAATTAGAAGGCCGTCACCACCGGAAATAAGGACGTCACGTACTTCAGGTGAGTTGGCGATATAGCCTATTGCGGCATCTAGTTGTTTTTTCGGCACCCCCATGCCAATTTGGCCGGAAAATCGTCGTCTCGTACAATAGCGGCAATACATCGAGCATTGGTTTGTTACTAAAAAGAGGACACGGTCTGGGTAACGATGTGTTAAACCGGGTACTGGTGAATCCTCATCTTCTTCAAGAGGATCTTCTAAATCATATTTTGTTTTATAAATTTCTTTCCCAATTGGCACAGATTGCATCCGAATTGGGCAACGTGGATCATCAGGATTCATTAAGGATGCGTAATAAGGCGTTATATTTAAAGGAATCGTCTTTGTGGAGATTAAGACTCCTTCTTCTTCCTCTGGAGTTAGATTAATGACCTTACGTAAATCATCAATTGTGCGGATTGTATTCGTCAATTGCCAAATCCAATCGTTCCACTGCTCTTCTGTTACATCTTTCCATAATTCAATGTCCTTCCAATGACGATCAGGTTTATATAAGTTCATCTGCATAAAAAATCTCCTCCCTACTCTTTTTAACATGCAAGTAGCATGCCAACTGATAAGTAGAGAAGAGATCTAAATGAAAATGGGCTAATTATTCTGCTTTTGCAATTTGTATTGCAGGGTTTGACGTGGAATTTCTAGGAGTTTTGCCGCTTTGTTGATGTTCCCACCTGACTTCTTCATGGCTGCATCGATCAAAGAGTTTTCGGTTTCTTGTATGACTTCGCGAAGCGGTCTTAATGTTACTGTAGACGTTGCTTGCGTATCAATAAGATGACTAGGTAATAAATCAGTTGTAAGTGATGATCCTTCAGCCATAATCATCGCATGTTCAATGATATGTTTTAATTCTCTTACATTCCCTGGCCAAAGATAGCTAGCGAATAATTGAAGGACCTCATCATCGACCTTTGAGACACTTTTTTGAAAGCTATGATTATAGAGGCCGACAAAATGATCGACTAAATACGGTATGTCCTCGAGTCGCTTCTTTAAGGGTGGAATCTCCAATGAGAAAACATTCAAACGATAATACAAATCAGGTCTTAGCTCATGATCTTTCACACAATCTGTTGGATATTTGTTTAGCGCAACAATCACACGAACATCGACTTGAAGAGCTTTCGGGCTTCCAATTCTTCGGACCATCCCATCCTCAAGTACACGGAGCAATCGGGATTGGAGCTCTAGTGGCATCGAATTGATTTCGTCTAAAAAAAGCGTCCCGCCATGTGCAATTTCAAACAACCCAGCACGGTCCACGGCACCCGTATAGCTCCCTTTAACCGTTCCAAATAAAATGCTTTCTAATAAACTTTCTGGTAACGCCGCACAGTTTTGTGCTATAAAAGGAGCCTGCCTTCGAGGTGAGGCATTATGAATCGCTTGCACAAGAAGTTCCTTACCTGTTCCTGTTTCCCCATATACTAAAACAGTAGATGAAGAGTTCGCAACCTTCATTGCTTGTTTTTTCACAGCATTGAAGCGCTCATTTTTCGTCAGGATGTCATGAAATGTGTATTTTGCTCCATATAATTCTTGAGGCTTTTTTGAAGGACTGCGAACCTTTGATTGCAGGTCCATTAATTTATTGGATAAATCTTTGATCTTCGAGTAATCTTTTCCAATTTCAACAGCACCTATGAATTTCCCATTTATATGGATGGGTAAGGTAGTATTCACCGTATCAATCAGCTTTCCCCATTTGTTTTTATAGGTTTGGGGAAGATGATAAATCGGCTGTTTTGTGCGAATGACCTTTAAAAGAGTACTAGAATCCTCATTTAAAGAAGGAAAGACCTCGAGAAGATGCTTACCAAGTACTTCCTCCCGACTAAGCCCATCATGTTCGGATGCTACCTGATTATAGAAGATGGTTATTCCTTCCTCATTTACAACATGTATGGCTTCATCAATACTATCTAATATGGCAATGACTAGTTCTTCCCCGATTTGCATGCATCTCCACCTCCCTCATCACATGATGAAATTCCGGCGCTTGATGCCGAAAAATTGGCAGGGTCAGTCAATTGATAAATCCTTCACCCACACATTCATGTCTTCAATCTTATCAAAAATATAACAATTGTTTGTGAGTCTGCCAGTATATGAGTATCCTAACTGGTAAAAGCTTTTGTTCATTCCATATGAAAGTGCCCTCGCAATCGAGTAGGCACAATATATTCCGTTATTAATAAGCTCCTTTTCAAGTTGAATCAAGAGCTTTTTCATTAAGCCGTGTTTCCGATACGCATCCAAGGTTGCACAATCGGTTAGCTCCGCATTATAAAATGTATGATTCACTTCGGCTGAGGCGCTACTTATGATCACACCATTGTCGAGTGCGACATAAAAAACCGTGGAATCCTTCATCACTTTCTGAATATAGTCTGGGTTGTTTAATGGAGTTGGATAAATCTGAAACACAGTATCATACAATTTAGCAAGTTGCCCTGCATCTTCTGGTGTTGCTTTGCGGAATAAAAATTGAGTATCTGTTGGTTTATTTTCTCGTGGATTTCGTAGGATGTCGGTCATTATTTTTTCTTCTTCCATCCATTTATCACTATTTCGTCTTTCATTTGTAAAATACTTCGTAACAAAATAGGCATCACTGCCATTAAAATATTTTTGAATCTTTGCTTCAATCATAAAGCCACATGACATAAATTCAAATAAGTCCTCACGTTTAGCCATGCAAATAATTTTTTCAAATGAATGCATTGCTGCAAGCTCGTTAACATCATCTAATAAGGACATTAGATTACCTCGATATTCTAAAACGCGTAGTCTCCGGTTGAAATAGTCTACGACGATGTCTGCTTGATATGAAGCTGCATGTATTCGTTTTTGTTCACTGTATTTTTGACCTGACAACATCAAACCTCCTCAAACCCTTTTAATCTATCATATCATTTTTCAGAAACTTCACACCATCCTAATATCGTTTGGGCAATGATTTCTGCCGTTTCAAACATGCGTTCAAGCTCAATATACTCATTTGGGTAATGAGCAACTTCTGTTGTTCCTGGACCGAACACAATGGTTGGAATATTGCCGACCGCTGTTAAGAGCCCGCCATCTGTTCCCCAAGGTGATGCCTCAATGACTGGTTCTTTCCCCATAACCTCTTTATAAGTATTGATTAAAAGATTCATAAGTTCATGGTCAGGATCAATTGTTCCAGGCACCCAACGTGCACCAAACCACTCAAGTCCTACTGGATGGTCTTGGAACCATGGATCTATTTCGGGTAATTTTTCAAGCCATTGTTGCATTTCAGCTTTTGCGTGCTCAATCGTTTCTTCAGGGGCGACACCCATCCGACCTTCGATGGTGACAACATCTGGAACAGAAGACGGCCAGGTTCCCCCGTTTATTTTTCCGATATTGATAGGCACTGGGATTGGTGTATTTTTATACAGAGGATCATTTATCGCCGCATTGCGAATCATTTCAAGCTTTAAAAGATGGTTAATAACCGTCATTGCTTTTTCGATGGCACTCACGCCTTCATATCTCGTTCCACCATGTGCAATTCGTCCGTAAATATCAATTTTAAACCACATTGAACCCTGTTGTTTCGGGAAAATCTTCATATTCGTAGGTTCTGGGATAATGGCTCCATCTGCTTTATAGCCTTTGATAATTGTTGCAAGTGTTCCAGCACCACCACTTTCCTCTTCGATAACACTTTGAAAAATGACATCGCCTTTTAGTTGAATACCAGATTCTTTAATGGCTTGGATTGCTAATAGCATTGCGACATTTCCACCCTTCATATCAGTGGAACCTCGCCCATATAATTTTCCATCTTTCACTTCAGCGGAATACGGATCCATATCCCATTGGGTGATATCACCTTCTGGAACAACATCGATGTGGCCATTTAAGAGAAGTGATTTTCCCCCACCTGTCCCTTTTAGAACACCGACTACGTTAGGACTATCGAGAAAGTTTGTTCTTGGCGAAACAAAATATGGATGTTTTAAAAGTTCCGTCCCATTCGGTTCCCAGATGTCAATTTCCATCCCAAGTTGACGGCATTTTTCAATGACAATTGCTTGCGAAGACCTTTCATTCCCTTGGAGACTCGGTTCTTGAACAAGCTTCTTTAATAGACGGATTCCTTTCCCCTTATTTTCTTGGATCCACTTTTTCACTTTATCGTTAGTATCACTCAAGCACTTCCCCTCCCTTTAGGTTAGTTGTGAAATCGTTTCATCCCACTTCAATTCGGCACTCGTATTTTTTATCACATCTTCAACTGTAAAAGGAGTCATCACCTCTAATAGATGGAGGCCATCCTCCTTCACCTCAATCACGGCCATATCGGTAATGATAAGATCGACACAGTTCTTAGAGGTGAGAGGCAGACTACACTCTTTTACAATTTTTGAGTTTCCATGTTTGTCGATGTGGTTCATTAAAACAATCACTTTTTTTGCTTTTTGTGCTAACTCCATCGCCCCACCCATCCCTGGGACACGTTTGCCTGGAACAATCCAGTTCGCGAGGTCGCCTTTTTCACTAACCTGAAGTGATCCAAGAATTGTTATATCAATATAACCTCGGCGAATCATACCAAAGGCAATTGAACTATCAAAATAGGACGAACCTGTAACAGTTGTCACTGGATAGCCCGCGGCGTTACAAATATTCTCATCTTCATTCCCTTTTTCTGGGCTTGGCCCGATTCCTAAAATGCCGTTTTCAGCATGAATCATGACATTGATCCCTTCAGGGAGGTGATTTGGAACGAGGGAAGGAATACCAATTCCTAAGTTCACAATCATACCATCCTTGACTTCCTGTGCTGCCCGTTTAGCAATCCGATTGCGAATATCTACTCCCATACCCATTTCCAATTCACCCCTCTGCTCTTGATAATCATGTCTACATAGATTCCTGGTGTTACAATTTCTTCTGGATCTAGTTCTCCTAATGGAACAATTTCCTCAACCTCGGCAATCGTGAATTTCCCTGCCATGGCAACAAGCGGATTCATGTTTCTGGCACTTTTATCATAGACAAGATTTCCAAATGGATCGGCTTTTTTAGCGAAAAGAATTGACACTTCCGCTGTTAATGGCTTTTCTAATAGATAGTTTGTGCCATCAACTGCAATGATTTGTTTTCCGTTAGAAACAATTTCGTTGTCAATTCCAACATCAACTAAAATACCACCAAGTCCGACCCCACCTGCACGGATTCGTTCAGCAAGTGTGCCTTGAGGTGAAAATTCGATTTCCATTTTTCCATCTGTCATTAGTTGTCCTGCAACAGGATTTGAACCAATATGGGAAACAATGCATTTTTTCGCATGTCCTCGACTGACAAGTTTCCCAATTCCGATGTTTGGAAAACCTGTGTCATTCCCAATCAACGTCAAATTTTTTACATTTTTTTCTAGCAATCCGTCTATCAACGCTGGGGGACTTCCAATTCCACCAAATCCCCCAAACATTACCGTTTTTCCATCATTGATATGTGTGAGTGCCTCTTCTAGAGTTGAGATTTTATTGTATCGATTTTCAATCAATTTATGGCCACCTCCAGATTATGTTGATATGATCCCTTTTTTCTGCAGGGCTGTCTCAACATCTTTTAAAGTTTGATCAAGGAGCTCGATTAGCTCATCAATTTGTTCAGTCGTAATCGTTAGTGGTGGTGCAACAAGAATGGCGTCACCACCAACACCTTCAATTCCAGCTGCAGCCGGATAGAGTAATAGGCCATTGTTCTGACCTTGACTAACAACCAGTGAAGTTAAGTCAATTTCCTTATTAAAAGGGAACTTTGTGATCATATCGGATACGAATTCGATTCCACACATCAGGCCTTTTCCACGAACATCGCCGATAATCGGGTGCATTTTTTGCAATTCTTGTAGTTTAGTAATCAGGTATTTTCCGTTTTTCGCAGATTTTTCAACTAGATTATGAGTTTCAATATAGTTGACAACCGCTAATGCAACAGCTGTTGATTGTGGGTTTGCACTATAAGTGTGTCCACTCATAATTAGCTTTGATCCTTTTTGAATGGGATCCATTACCTTTTCACTAACGAGGGTCGCGGCAATCGGTGTGTAACCCGCACTCATACCTTTTCCTAGAGCAATGATGTCAGCATGTGTGTCCCAATGTTCAAGGGCAAACATCTTTCCGGTCCGGCCCATTCCGGTCATGACCTCATCCGCGATAAATAAGATATTGTGTTTTTCACAGATTTTTTTGATCACTTGATAATAACCAGGAGGCGGAACAATTGCACCACCTGCAGCTCCAATGATTGGTTCCGCAATAAAAGCAGCAATATGCTCAGCTCCGATTCGGTTAATCGCCTGTTCGAGCTCGGTTGCACACATATGATTGCAATCCGGATATGTGGCGTTGAAAGGACATCGAAAGCAATACGGCGGTTGAATGGTTGGATAGTCTGCTAATAATTGGACAAAGCGAGCTCTCCTTCCGGTGTGACCAGACATTGAGAGTGCACCAATCGTGATCCCATGGTAGCTCATCCAGCGAGACAAAATTTTGTTTTTTCCTTTAATTCCTTTTTCCTGCCAATGTTGAATGGCAATCTTCATTGCCGTTTCCGTCGCCTCCGAGCCGCTGTTCACAAAAAAAGACCAGTATTCACCGCCTTTTGCTAGCTCACTTAATTTCTGAGCCAATTTTTCTGCGGGTTCACTTGTGAATTGTGACCTGTAGACAAATGATATTTTGTGAGCCTGGTTTTCAATTTCTTCAATGATTTCTTTCACGCCATGGCCGATGCTCGCCGTAATGGCCCCTGATGAACCATCGATATATCTCTTTCCATTTGTGTCGTATAAGTAGATTCCATCCCCATGGCTGATCATCGGATAATCCTTATCCAATAAAGGTTTAATTAAGCGGGTTGCGTCCATCGCGAACCCCTCCTCGCGAAAAATGGTATTACAGTTCTATTTCGGTTAATTGGTATGCTGCGAGTAGTTTTGTGATTATGATATATGTTTGGGTTTGGGTGTTGATTTAATTCGGTTGTTGGTGGCGGTCTAGGTTCTTTATGTTTTTACGGTTGATGAAGGACTTTAGCATTCGGGATCTCTGCTGGAAAGTACTTCATACGATCGATGAAGGACTTTTGCACGTGTGATCTAGGCCGTAGAGGCCTTCATAGCCCTGATGAAGGACCGTAGCATGTGCGATCTTCGCCGTAGAGTCCTTCATAGCCCTGATGAAGGACTTTAGCATGTGTGATCTCGGCCGTAAAGTCCTTCATAACTCTGATGAAGAGGAAAAGCACAAGAAATCTTTACCCCAATCCTCTTCATAACCTCGATGAAGAGGAAAACCACACGAAATATCCACGCCAATCCCCTTCATCCCCACGATGAAGAGGAATACCATTAGAAAACAACTCCCAAATCCCCTTCATCAACTTCCTCTATATCCTTAAACCAACGCAAGTTGTGTAAGCGGATACAATAGGTAAAAGCCTATTATTACATCATATGTATGTAAGGATTGATAATTTCGTTAATCACAGGTTTTTTCATCTAAAAGGCTTTTGTGTATCCAAATGGCTGCTTGCATGCCGTCTCCCATGGCGATTGTTGTTTGTTCAGAGTGTACGGCTATATCCCCAGCTGCCCATACATACTCGATGTTTGTCTTTTTTGTCCTTGGGTCAACGATGATATGCTTATTTTCTGTTCGTTCAATGCCAAGCTGCGTAGCTAATTCTGAACGGACCTCGTTTCCTGGAAATCCTAAGAATCCTCGGTCGCCCTTTATGACTTCCCCACTTTTCAAGCGAACACCGACAAAATTTTCGGTCCCCTCTTCAAGTAATACCTCCTCTGTATCATCCTGAATATGAGTAATTCCGCTTTGTTCTAACTTTGCCAGCAAATCGCTATCAAGTTTTTTCCAATCATGATTAATAAATGTGATTTCCTTTGTAAAATAGGTTAGAGTGAGTGCCATGTTTGCGCCAGACTTTCCAGAACCAATCACAATTACATGCTTGTCTACTACCTCATACCCGTCACAATCAGGACATACATATATCGTTAAACCGAGGCATTTGTAAATGTTTTTGATGGGAGGGATGTTGTCCTTTACGCCTGTTGCCAGTAACAAGCGCTTAGCAAAATAGGTATCTCCACCGCGGCAATATAGCTTAAATAATCCATCCGCTTTTTCAACCATAGTAACTTCGTTTTGTATAAAAGAAACCCCAAGTTTTTCAGCCTGCATTTTCCCTAGGTTCCTTAACGTTTGTCCACTCACACCGTCTGGCCAACCTAAAATGTTATGGTAGGACCTGCAAATGGTGGAACGGCCGTCATTTGAGTCAATCACTGCTATTTTATGTTTATATCGTCCAAGTTGGATTGCTGCTTGTAGACCAGCAATACCCCCGCCGATTATTGTGACATCATATTGTACTGACATACTTTCACCTCGTTTAAGACATATACTTTTTATCTTTTGTTTCAAATAGAAGATTCTATACAAAAACACAGCAAGTTTACATAATTAAATTATAATAAACATGAGTATGAAACCATAAAAACTTTACATAATATTTTGATGATAAACCACTTCCTAACCTTCCTTTTTCAGCTCAGTAACAAAAAAAGCTCCCTTCACGAGTTGTGAAAGGAACCTTTTCTATAGCTCTGTATATTTTTATCGTACGTAAGAAGCTCCGACAATTATCAACAAAATAAATAGTACAACGATTAATACAAAGCTGTTGTTATATCCAAATCCGCCATATCCATATCCATGTCCGCAATGATCATGATATCCGTAATGCATAGTGTCATCTCCCTTTCTTTTTCTTACACTGTTAAGATATGAGCCTATGGGTTGTACTGTATGTGCGATTGCCTATTTTTTGGGACTTTTTATTATTTCTTTATTTGTTATATAAAAATAGTATAGTAGACAAAGAGTTTAATTGAATTTTTATACATAATGATTTATAATTACCCAATAGAAACCTATAATCAGAAAGCAGGGTCAATATGAAAGCAGAAATACTTAACGCTATTGAAGAAAACAAAGATCGTTTTTATGAAATTAGTGCATATATTGGTGCCAATCCAGAGCTTGGTCATGAAGAATTCAAAGCTTGTAAAATTTTAACGGATGAACTAAAGAAACATGATTTTAATGTAGAAATAGGAACAGCTGGCCTCCCTACTGCGTTTGAAGCTACATTTGATAGTTGTAAACCTGGTGCTACGATTGGAATTATGTCTGAATATGACGCTCTCCCTGAATTGGGACATGCATGCGGTCATAATTTAATCGGAACGATGGGGATAGCAGCTGGAATTGGATTATCAAAGGTCCTTTCTGAAACTGGTGGAAAAGTAGTTGTATACGGTACTCCAGCTGAAGAAACAAAAGGCGGAAAAGTAACCATGGCGGAACAAGGTATATTTGACCACCTTGATGTCGCAATGATGGTTCACCCACTTAGCCAATACGAAAAAAGTGGTGCTTCCCTTGCGATGGACGCAATCCAATTCGAATTTTTCGGAAAAGCAGCACATGCTGCAGCAAGCCCTCATGAAGGGATAAATGCGCTTGATGCCGTGCTTCAAACGTTCAGCAGCATTAATGCGTTAAGACAGCATATTACACCAGACGCACGTATCCATGGAGTCATTCCAGAAGGTGGAAAAGCAGCAAACATCGTTCCGGATTATGCTGTTGCACAATTTTATGTCCGTGCTGCTTCGCGTTCTTATTTGAATGAATTGGTAGAAAAGGTGAAAAAATGTGCAGAAGGTGCTGCCCTTCAAACAGGAGCTACAATGGAATGGTCAAACTATGAGTTCTCATATGATGACATGATTACAAATGAAGAACTTTCAAATGTCTTTAATGATACGTTAATTGAATTAGGGGTTAATCCTGAAGAAATTAACGAACGTTCAGAAGGCACTGGGTCACTAGATATGGGGAATGTCAGTCAAGTTGCCCCTTCTATTCATCCGTATGTAAAAATTTGTGATGAGCCATTTGCTTGCCACACCCACGGTTTTCGTGAAGCCGCTTTAAGTAACCAGGGCAAAGATGCTATGATACTTGGTGCGAAAACAATGGCTGTAACAGGATATAAAATCTTAACAAACCCTGAATTACTCCAAACAATAAAAGCAGAATTTGAAAAAAATAAAAGATAAAGTGAAAAGATAGTCGGTTCCTTGTTATTAGGGAGCCGTCTTTTTTTTGAATAAATAATTTTTAAAATGTTCTAAAAATAAAATTTACACAATATTCTATGGTAAGACCATGCATCTAGGTGCAGCATGTGTTTTAAATTTAATCAGGATGGTGACGTGTATGAAATTACTTTCGTTTCAAGCTACAGATGGTGTTCGTTTAGGTATTAAAACAGATAGCGGCATAGTTGATGTGCGAGCTACTGCAGAAAAAGTTGGTTTGATTGCCCCTGCTTCAATCGAAGAAGTGATTTCAAGTGGAAAATCTGGACAAGAAAAACTTCAGCAGGTGCTATCTGCAGCAGATTCATTCCTAGACGAATCTAGTATTACATATGCGCCAGCTGTACAAACGCCAAATAAAATCATTTGTTCAGGTGCAAATTATCGTGCACATGTTGAGGAAGCAAACTTTACCGTACCGGATTACCCAATTTATTTCTCTAAGTATCAAAATAGTCTTGCAGCGCATAACGAAGAGATTGTACCGCCTTCCGCAACGAAGCAAGTAGATTACGAGGTTGAGTTGGTCGTGGTGATGGGTAAACAAGCTAAGAATATTTCCCAAGAAGAAGCGCTTGATTATGTTTTTGGATATGCGACTGGAAATGATATCTCGGCACGGGATCTTCAAACAAGGACAAACCAGTGGACGTATGGTAAAGCGATTGACCAGTTTGCTCCAATTGGGCCTTATCTTGTAACAGCTGAAGAAGTTCCAAATCCTCAAAATCTAGAATTGAAATGTTGGGTAAATGGGGAATTACGCCAAAACTCAAATACAGAACTCATGATTTTCTCAATTGCTGAAATGATCAGTGACTTGTCTCAAACAATGACCCTTGTACCAGGTGATGTGATTTTTACAGGAACACCAGAAGGCGTTATTTTAGGCATGAAGGAAAAAATTTGGTTGAAACCTGGCGATGAAATGGTCTGTGAGGTTGAAGGGCTAGGTAAATTAGTCAACCGGATTGCGGAGTAACCTTTTTCGCACATTCATTCGTGACTAGACTTGTGGGCTTCTACTTGAGTTAACCCCATTAATATTGCCAGTCACGAATGATTTTTCATTATAATTGTAAGCGATTACAAATGTTTAATATTTTAAAGGGGGCAACTATATGGAAGGTACTATATTTTCACTGATTCCACCGATTGTTACGATTGCTATTATTCTAATTACAAAGCGATTATTTTTAGCATTAGGTATTGGAATTGCAATAGGAGCATTGCTCTATAATCAATGGAATATCATTGATAGTTTTGTAAACGTTTACCATATCATGGCTGATGTACTAATAGGTGATGGCAAAGTCTTGTTGTTCGTTGTGTTAATAGGAATACTCTCCTCCCTTCTCTATCTATCAGGTGGCATTTATGCCTTTTCCGAATGGGGAGTAAAAGTTGCCAAAACGAGAGTCCAAGCTCAAATGGCGACAATGTTAATCGGGTTTTTCACATGGTTTGATGATGCATTTAGTTGTCTATTCCGTGGTAGCGTAATGAGATCCGTAACGGATAAATACCAAGTATCGCACTCTAAACTTTCCTACTTAATCCACTCAACCTCTGCACCAATCGCTCTACTTATACCAATTTCAGGACTTGCGGCTTTTATTACTTCAATCATAGCAGGTGTCCTAACTGACACTGAGATTACCTCCTATCAGGCATTAGAAGCGTTTTTATTAGCAATACCTACCAATTATTATACAATTACTACTATTATCCTCGTATTTATCGTTGCATATTTTGGAATAAATGTTGGCCAAATGCGTCGCGATGAAGAACGCGCAGTTACAGAAGACATATTATTTGATACAAAACGTGGTAAAGTGCCAGGCTCTGAAGATACGAAACTTCCAACAAGAAATGATGGAAAAATGGCAGATTTACTTTTCCCTGTTTTAACATTAATCATCGTAACAGTGATTTCTGCTATCTGGATTGGACGCTCAAGTGCCGAAGGACCAATCACCGCTTTTGATGTGTTAATTAATACAGACATTATTCTTTCCTTGGTATATGGTGCAATCGCAGCCGATCTTGTCATTTTAACAAGATTGCTAATGAAAAAGACTTCTGGTGAACACTTAAAGATTTCTACATTTGCTGGTATTAAAACAACACTACCAAGCGTTATCATTCTTTTCCTTGCATTAGTTACAGCGAAAGTCATTTCTTCGTTAGGTGTTGGGAATTATCTTGCAACATTAATTGATGGAAATCTACAGCTTGCTTGGTTACCTGTTATCTTCTTTGTTTTCGCAGCTTTTATTTCATATTCAATTGGAAGTACGCTCGGTACTGCTGGTCTAATGATTCCGATTGGTGCTGAAATCGTGGCAACAATCGATGTTACTTTCCTAATTCCTGTAATTGGTGCCGTCTTAGCAGGAACTGTATTTGGAGAGCATACTTCTCCTTTATCTGATACAACGATTCTTGCATCGATTGGAAGCTCGGTTCACCCAATTGATCATATGGTGACACAGCTCCCATATGCATTGCTTTCCAGTGTTTCTTCAATCTTTGGATTCATCGTCCTAGGTTTCACTCAAAATATTGTGATCGGTTTGATTACAGCTATTCTAGTTATGGTTGTGGGTGCATATTTATTTAAAATGCGGCTCAACAAGACACAAACCTTAACTGGGGAGATTGCCAAATAAGAGAATACTTCTCCTCCTCCCCCCTTCTTTTTTACAAGGGGGGTGTTTTCTAGTAATCTAGGGAAAATTTTACCATTATTGTAATAGATATGAAAGGTGATAGAAAAATGATTGAACCAGTGAAACGTTTAAATGTTACAGATAGTATTGTCAACCAAATTAAGGACCTTGTTCTCCAAGGCAAACTAAATGAAGGAGACAAACTTCCCCCAGAGCGGGAACTAATGAATTTATTTGGGGTTGGTAGGCCTTCATTAAGGGAAGCACTGAAGGTTTTGGAGGCGCAAGGTTTAATTGAAAAGACACAGAAGGGTACGATTATCACAGGTAACCATGATAAGTTTTTCTCTGACTCCCTCATGTTCCAGCTCTATTTTTCCTCTGCCCAATGGCAAGACATTTTTGAAGCTCGTAGATTTTTAGAAAAAGAATTAACATACCTAGCAACAACGAGGGCGAATTCTGAAGACTTTGATGAAATCGAGCAAACCATTGTTGATATGGAAGTTTCGGTTCTTGAAAACAATCAAACAGAATATGTTCGATCGAACCTGGAATTTCATAAAAAAATTGCGAAAGCATCGAAAAACCTTGTCTTATTCAATCTATATGAATCCATTAATAATTTAGTGAAGCACTCTCAGGAAAGTGGAGTGACTGTACTTGGAGTAATGAACGAGTCACTCAATTACCATAAAGCAATTTTTACAGCGATGAAGGAACGTAATGCAGAACGTGCTAGCGACCTTATGGTCCAACACATTAATAGCGTTGAAGGCTATTTTCAAAAGAGCCAAAAGTAATTTGATGACGGTCCTCTTTCTAAAAAGGGAACCGTCTTTTTTTACTAGTTTTTGGAAGATAGACAGGTTGTAATCTACCTGTAAAGAAACTGTAATACTAATCTACTTATTTTTTTCATAGAAATGAGTCATAGAGAGTTACCCAGTACTTAAATTAACTAGGAGGACTATCACTATGAAAAAAATACTATTAGGACTAGCGATATTTATAGCATCTCTATTTTTTGCAGATCAAGCGTTTGCTTATACTGTACAAAAAGGTGACACGATGTCAGAAATCGCACATAAACATGGAATGACTTTAGAAGAATTAGCAGTAATGAACCCTCAAGTAGAAAATTTAGACTTGATTATTGAAGGTCAACATATAAATGCCGAAGTAAATGAGAACACACCAAAATTATTTGAAGGTATGCATGTTGAGAAACAAGAGGAAGTTGTAGTAGCCACACAAGCAGCTATGCAAGAAACAGTAAAAGCAGAGAAAGTCGTTACTGAAGTTAAAAGCGTTTCTACAAATTATAATTTTTCTTCAGCAGAACTAGATTTGTTAGCAAGGATTGTACGAGCTGAGGCTCAAGCAGAACCTTTTGAAGGAAAAGTAGCAGTTGCAGCAGTTGTGTTAAATCGTGTAGAAAGTCCGAAATTCCCTGATACGATTCGAGATGTTATTTATCAGCGTGGCCAATTCCAACCCGTACGAAATGGTCAAATTAATAAACCTGCAGATGAAGAGTCAATAAAAGCAGTGCGTGCTGCACTCACTGAAATGAGAAATATTGCGAAGGATGCATTGTTCTTCTATAACCCAACAATTGCTACAAGTCGTTGGTTAGATTCAAGAACAACAGCCGTTAAAATTGGACGCCATGTGTTTAAATATTAAATTCGTTTTTTGAATTCGAAAATAATGTAAGGAACCTGTATGGTTCCTGTTAAAAATAGAGTAAATGCCTGAGCCCTGATGAGGGTTCAGGCATTTTTGATTTTTTCGGTTATTACCTCATTTTCAAAAACTGCATACGTTGGTTAAATAATGTTGGATACGATAAAAATCCGAGCATAATACTTGTAACGGCTGCTGTTGTTAGAAGTAAAAAGAGTACGAGCAATTGAAATTGAACCGCTTGAATTGGACTGGCACCTGCGATGATTTGGCCGCTCATCATACCAGGCAGTTGAACGAGTCCGATTGTTTTTTGGCTTTCAATTGTAGGGATCATACTTGCCTTGATTGACGTAATCAGTTGTGTATGGATTGCTTGTTTTGGAGTCCCTCCTAAGGACAGAATAAGCTCGGTTTGCTCCTGATGGCTGTCAACCTCCGACGTAAATCGATTTAAAAATAGAATTGCAAGAACCATTGAGTTTCCAACAACCATTCCGCTGATTGGAATGATGTATTGGGCTGTGGCTGGTGTAATCTGAAATCCGAGTAAGATTGCTTGAGTTAGTACCTCCATAAAAATTAAAGTTGTCGCGATTTTCCATGTAATTCCTTTGATGGCCTTTCCTTTTTTCCTAGCATTTTGTGTAGCTGCCACAATCATGACAATGACCATGAGAAAAATATAAAGGAGACTCTCTGTGTCGAATACAAATTTTAAAATATAGCCGACTGCAAATAATTGAATTATTGAACGGACAACTGCAATGGTCGTGTCTTTTTCCAATCCCAGGTTAAACGTTCTCGATAAAAAAATCGGGATTAGCACAAAAATAAGGGCAATGGCTAATGCAATTGTGCTCACTCCATCATCTCCCCCTTCACAAATTGTTTTACTTTTTCATGAGTAGGAGATTTCAACAATACACTTTCGCCTGTTTCAATGACTTCCCCTTCCATCATAACCCATACATAATTGCCGATTTCAATGGCTTGCTGGAGGTTATGGGTAATCCAGATGATGGTTACATTGTACTTCTGGTTGATTTTTACGATGAGTTCTTCAATTTCGTGTTTCGAAACTCGATCAAGTGCGGATGTTATTTCATCCAACAGCAAAATCTGCGGTCGATTTACAAGCGTACGTGCAATAGAAACCTTTTGGCGTTGTCCACCTGATAAATCACGGACATCTCGATTGAGGTATTCCTCTTCTAACCCAACATCTTCTAATAAATCTTTGGCTGTTTTTTCTTCTAAGTCCTTATTTTGAAGTGTCATTGGTAATGCAAGATTATGATAAACAGTCCCGTTTACCATTGGCGCATTCTGCAGGCCAATACCGACAGCCCGACGTAGTTCAACCGGTTCATATGTTTGGATGTCTTTTTCTTTTATGTAAATTTCACCTGAATTTGGTGACAAAAGTCCATTACAAAGCTTTAAGAGAGTTGTCTTCCCCGCTCCAGAAGGGCCAACCAGTGATGTAATCGTCCCCTCATAAAAGGATCCCGTAATATTTTTTAAGATATGTTTTTCATTCGCATGAAAATTCACCCTGTTAAAATGAATGGCTGGTTTTAATGTTTGCATTTGTTCACTTCCTTTAATGCGATATCAATAAGATAACATACGATTATGATGAATTGATAAATTTTAATTCATTTTTGTATATTATGTACCTTTTTTGTCAAAGGCAATTTAAAATAATACTATATGTTTTTGATTAGGAGTGTTTTTATTGCAGCATAAGGACAAAGTCATCATACTTGGCGGGGGAATTGCGGGAAAATTAGCCGCGCGCGTTCTTTCTGATTCTTTTCGAGAAGTGATCATCATGGAGCGAGATTCTGAAGTTACCTCTCCCATTCCAAGAAAAGGAGCGCCACAAGGTAATCATATTCATGCATTGCTTCATGCAGGTGAACAAGGTCTTGAAGAACTTTTTCCTGGCATCACTGAAAAATTTTATTCAACAGGAGCCGTGAAAATAAATTCAACAAAAGACCTTGCTTGGCACCATCATGGAGTTTGGAAACAGCGCTATGATGGTGGTTACACAACCACTCTTCAAACTAGACCACATTTGGAATGGCATATAAACCAGTACATAAAAGAGGTTGAAAACATAACCATCCAATACAAACAAACCGTTAAAGAATATGTATATGACAAGGGAAACAATCGAATGGTTGGCGTTGTTTTGAAAGACGGAAGCGTGATCAATGCCGTTCTGATTGTGGACGCGAGTGGGGCTAGTAGCTTCACGTATCGTTGGTTGAATGAACAAGGCATACATATCCCGATTGAAAAAGTGAAAATTGATTTAACTTACGTTAGTCAAATTGTGGAATTGCCTGAAAATGTGAGCCAGGACTGGACAATCAAGCTTCTATACCCTAACCCACCTCACGAAAAGCTAGCAGGTTCGATTTCAAAGGTTGAGAGAAATCGTTATTTGGTTACATTCATAGGGTACCATGACTGTATTAATGACAAAGAGGTTGTTAAAGAAAATAATTTATTACACCTAGCAAAACAGTTACAGAAGAATGATATTTATCAGACATTACAAACTGCTAAGCATCTAACTAGTATTTCTGTTTTTCGGGTGCCACATATAACATGGAGAAAATTCGAGAAAATCAACAACTTTCCTGCTGGTCTTATCATGATTGGCGATACAATTTGTAGAATTGATCCCTTTTTCGGTCAAGGAATGAGCATAGCTGTGTTAGAAGCCCTTGCTTTAAAAAGCATTTTACAAAATCAATCGGTGGAAAATCTAGCTCGTGATTTTCATAAAAAGGCAGCAAAGATCATTGCTCCGATTTGGAATATGGTACTTACAGAGGATTTTCGGTATCAAGAAACAACAGGTAAAAAACCATTTGGACTCCCCATTCTCCAATGGTATGCTCGGCAGGTATTTCTTTTATCAGCGAAAGACACCAACATCTATGATTCTTTTATAAAAGTGATGAACCTAAAACGTCCAATGACCATTTTAATGAAACCAAGCATTGCTTTTGCGGTTTTGAGGAATGGGTTAACGCAAAAACGGAGACTGTGATTGGTCACAGTCTCCGCATAACAATTAAAATCAGCCTAGAACCACTCTTTCGTTTAGTTCCTCATGATAGATCCACGCATTTTGTCCAGGTGTTGTTGCACCTATCCATACAAAAAGCGGATCCGGTCCATGTGAACCATTAAATGTGACGACGAGATGTTTGTAGCTTTTGAGATTAAATTCTTCATCTTCTCGGAAGAAGGATAGCTGCGGATTGTACAGCCGATTTCCCTCTGTATATTCATTTCTGTATTCACTATATTCAGGTAAATCTTCTGGACGTTTTACTTGGCTAAATGTGACGACAATTTTTCGGGATTCAAAAAAGAGTGAAACATATTCGTATGATAAGCCTGCTGTTCGAATTTCAGGCGTTACATTCAATTCTGGATGTTGATTCGCGATTGTGTAAATGGAGTCGAAAACATAAGAGGCGCGTTGTCTGGAGATGAAGTTTCTTTCGGTGACGAGATCAGGCTTTCCCTCTCTATCCTTATAAAAACGCTCTAATCCACGTTTAATCCCTTTGATTATTAATTGTCGTTCAGCGCTACTTAAATAGAATTCATGACTAGAATCTAGCAAGAAACGAACCTCCCTATTGATAGTTTTCCTTATTATACCTTCAAAGGGGTGTCGAAAAGTGTTAGATTGTGGTTGAATCTATTATTCCAATAAAAAAGAATAAGCTTATACACTTAATAAACCTATTCTTTCACATTCATTATTATATAAAATTATTCAAACAGATCCTTCGTTGCTTCTATCCATGTTTTAGCCATTAGCATATTTCCGAGCGTATTCATATGAACACCATCAATTGTTAGAGGAAAGTCCTTCTTATGCTTTAAAAATGAAATAAAGGACTGGTGTGTCGGAACGATTACTACATTATATTTTTCTGCTAATTGGTGGATGATATCAATATATGGTTTTAGCATGGAATTACCTTTTGCCAGAATATCTTCTGAAATTACTGTTGGTTCCATTAAAACAATTGAAGCATTGGTTTTTTCCTTCGTATTTATAAGAAGATTCTCTAACACTTCTTCAAAACGTTGTGGTAACACTTGTTCCATCTCAGGAGAATCTACTTGTCTCCATACATCGTTGATCCCAATGGAAATCGAAACGATATCAGGATGAAATGAAATAACATCTTGCTCCCACCGTTCAGCTAGGTCTGTTACCCGATTTCCGCTAATCCCTTTGTTTATGATTTCAATATCCCTTTGTGGATACGAAACCTTCAAATAATCATGAAGCAATCGTACATATCCCGTTCCAATGCTATCACTCTCGTTAATCCCCCACCATGTAATGCTGTCACCAATAAAAACAATTCGTTGTTTCACACTTTTCCCCTCCATGTATGTAAGTAATCCTCTAGCTTTTCACACACATAATAGATATAAAAAGTTATCAGGCTGTATGGATCATTTACATCCTTGATGGAATCCACTTTTAAAGGCTCGATTTCCCTTTTCCAATTTGAGAAGTCAGTGATAATCACACTTATTTCTTCGTGCTTATCTATTTTTTCAGGATCGTTCACCCGGCATGGAAACAGAGGTACGTTCCACTTCGATACTTCCGAAAGCACAGCTTCCATTTTCACAAGCGCTTGTTTAACCTTCATTTGATGTTCGTCAAAGATTGAGTAGAAATCTGTTTCAATCTCCTGGTAGTCATCTCCCCAAGTCAATCGTGCAAAATAATAACTGTTCAGTAATTGTAACGCTTCCCATGGAAAATAGAGATCCACTTTTTTCTGATTTTCTTTAGCTATATAAGGCACAATTAGATTAACCATTGAATTGACTCCTAGATTTGCATACACTTCGATGTCCTCGTGAATTCTGTGAAATAAAGGAGGAAATAAATCGCCTAACATATAATGATCACTATAATATTCAAATATAGTGATTTCCTGCTGATTGGCCTTAGCTATTTGGCCCCATTTTTGTAAAGCCTCAAATGCTCTTTCTTCCTTCATAAAAGATTGCTGATAATTTCTTCCCCAATAAGCAAATAGCGTATTTACTTTACTAGAACCACTTAACCCTTCTTGAAGTTCTAACATATCCCACGATAAGCCTGCATTGTAGGCAATATGCTCTACTTCAATGCTAGGAATTTCATTCTGTAAGAGTTCAGTAAATTCTATGTAACGAGCTAAAAAGTCTTCGCTATCATTTATCCCAATATCGGCTGGCCATAAGGATACTCGTTTAATGGATGTTGTTTCTTCACTATAGCTTTTTATTTTCTCGATAAGTTCATGCTTCCAGCTATCATCTGAAAAATCAATCTGCCTTTTTTCAGAAACAGAGGGTTCCATTAATAAATAGTGCATGCTATGTCCGCCAATTGTAATCGATAGTCCTCTTTTTTCAATCTCTTCTTCGATTACATGTTTTACCTTATCCCATAACATAAAAGTAAAAAACAGTTCATTTATATAGTGTTTCGCAGCCCAATCGATAAGTTGTGTTAGGAAAGAAATATCATCGTAATTTTCAATTACTAGCCCTCTTCTTACCATATTTCCGCTATGGATTTCAGCAGGTATAAAACGAACGTCCTTGTATTCTATTTTTTCTTTAGATAAAAAATGAACCCATTTGTACCCAAACAGTTTTTTACAAAGATGATAAACTCCATAAAGGACTGATCTAGGATTGCTTCCAATAATATAAATTTCTCGATCTATTTGTATAAAATGAAAAGCATCAACAGCAGGATCATTTTTCAATAAAGACTGATCAGTTAAGCCTTTTTCTATAAAATCTTGATCCAACCCTAAAACAAACGAATTAGCTATAGGCTCTTGAACCTGTTTTGTATACTTGAGTAACTCTTCTTTAGCAAATATGATTGCTGGATCACTATTAAGAGTCTTACATCTAACTGACATCTTGACACCTCCTCGCATTAGTCTAATAAGGATTGATTTAATTCTTTTAAGATAAGGCCTGATAAGATAATGGCGTTCGTCCATCCACTTTCTATTACATATGCACCCCAACCCGTGTCACCATTATTGCCAAAGTACTCTCCACTGTCTAAATGATAGGAACGCATCCATCCGCCATCAAATTCCATTCTTGGAGAAGTGATTTGAATATTTGATAAAAAGAGGGCGAGTTTCTCATGAAAATTATTAATTTTAGAGTCTTCTGTTGCTTTCCATGCCTCCCAAGCATTCATCAGTAAGAAATTATTGGTGTACAATTGGTCTGCAATTCCTTCACCATTCATTCGGAAAACACCCGTATCCTCTGTACCATAGCGTTCTGGATCCGGATTATCACTTTCTTCGATTCCACCATGTTTATGTTGATTCTCAATTAGATAATCAAGTACTTCATATAAACCTTCCTGAATGGTATCGCTCTTTGTAACAGCAAATAGTTGGGCCAATGATAATAGAAATCTGCTATATCCAGCCGTTTTGCTATACATGAATTTCAAATCCTTTTTATTCTCAAGCATAGTTAACGTACCTTGATAAGCGGTTTCTAAAAACTTTTCATCATTCGACACATAATACGCTTGTATAAAGGCAGCGTGGACAATTGATTCAAAATGAGGATTCATACTAGCTAACGTCGAATTTTGGAAATAGGCGGTTCCTTGCTCTATTAGCTCTAGTTCACGGATACATTCAGGGCGAAGTCCATTTTTATTTTGCGTGTTTAATAGAGCATATGCTGTTAATAGGCCTCTTTCTTTATATATGGTTTGACCTGTTTTACGGTACAAATATAAGAGAACCAGTGCTACCCAACTATTATCATCAGAAAAGATTTGGTCGGGTTTCCTCTTCGGACTTTGAAACCATTTCCAAAAACCATATGTAGCTGAATTTGAATCGGTGTCCTGATAGCCGGCTTCAAATAAGTAGTTGAATAACTGATGTGATCTCTCGGTCCATTCAGGGTCCTTCGCATATTCCCCATACAGGAAAAATAAGAGGGCTGTATGTGCATGACAATCCGGTCGGAAATCCTTACTTATATCGCTTCGAATTGAATGGACATTTTCATAAACTCCAAGACTACCATCTTCCTTCGGTAAGATTCCAGAATGTAAAAACCAGTTCATCCCTTTTTCAATTGTTTGTTTAGTATCAGATTTCTTTGATGTTTCAATGATTGGTTGGATAGATTGTAGTGGTAAGTGATACTCCTTCTGAAGCCATTTTACAACCCCATTCCATAACCAATTAGGTCGTAACGTCCAATTCTGTTCATTACCTAAAAAAGAAAAAGTTGAAAAAATGGTTTTCCCCTTCCCATGCTTTTTCACAACAATTCCAGGGTATTGCCCTTCGTCCAAAGTTCGATGGGTCTCTTTGAAATGACCGATATCTAAAAGCCGTTCCGTGTCAAAGGTAAAGCCTGTTAAAAAGGCACCTTGCCATTCGAGTAACTGACCTTTTTTACAATACTGGGTATCATGAGAAATCACTAGTTTTTCTAGACGACGGTTCGTTACTGTGAAATCCTGCTTAAAACCAAAAAGGCGAGAGGAAGGAAAATCCTCACAGTTGATCAGTTCCCCAAATAGGATTCCACCATGCTCAACGTAATCCCAGAGTTTTTCAAGTGTGTCGTACGATAGTTTCATAGGATTTCCATTGTCATAACCATTGATAAAAATAACTGAATATTGATGAAGGTTCTCCTGTAAGAGTTGATTGATATTCGAAAAATAATGAGTATAGCTTACAACGCTTTTCATTTGAGTACTTTTGTCAACTAAAGCGATCAAAGTTTATCCACTCCACTCTTTGTCTTCATTTAAATTTTGTGGATTTTGGGCCAATCAAGTTCTATTCCTGCTTTCGCTAAACGCGATTGAAAATCCGTTAGTTTATCATCTTGATTTCTTACCGCATGCGGGATGATTTCATGATCAATACAATATGATGCTAAATGACCAGCCACTTCACCGATATTCCACTCCACTGGATGTAATCGATAACAACCATTTGTAATATGAGTGGTGCCAATATTTTTGCAAGCGGGTAACAAATTTTGAACCCGTATAGGTAATAAACTCCCGAGAGGAATTTGGAATGGATGGGACGAAATATCAATATACGTATCCAATCCTGTACTCGGATGTAGATCTAAACGATAACTTCCAATCCCAACACTATCGTGAAAGAACGTGGCACTTTCTTTCCCATCGATTTCACCGCTAATATCTTGTTCTTTTACGGTATATTGTGCTTTAATTCGTCTTGATTCACGGATATATGGGTACATGGCTAAGCCATCTTCGGTTCCTAATATATCTTTCCTTAACCGTATTCCAGGATATCCTTTTCCTCCATCTGGACGAGGCGCTTCCGTTTGCATCCAGTAAAGTAGGGATAAACTTAACTGTTTGGCATTATATAAATGTTTTTCCTTCTCCTCATCGGTTACATCAATAAGGGGACCTAACCAATAATCGTTTTGTGGCCAATTGACGATGGTTACGTCACTTTGAAACATACCTGGTTCAAAATTATCTTTATCGAGTATCCTCCGGTAGTTCCATAATGAAAAGCGTTCTGGTTCGTAAAAAAAGGAATACTCAATTGGTTCTAATGTGTGAGGTACAAGACCCCACCAACTTAATTGTTTGGCTGGCCAAAACTCTGCCTGATAGTTCCTCCAAAATTCATATTGATCAGGTTTTTCAATTGTATGATTTTCTCCTTCAAAATGATCAATCGCAAAACAATACGTAAAAGCCTGCATATTATAAGGTTGATGTTCTTTTGGTGCATGTTCTTCCCCAGTTACTTCTTGCGATTCAGCTCCAATTACATATTCAACATTGGCAAGTGGTAAAACATCTCCCATTTCAGTTGCATCCAAAAAATACTTCCCTATTAACTGGTATGAATATCCCGTTCTTGAATGCTGAACGGTTACTGATTGAACTTGATCATTTTCGGATTCTGCCTTACTAATTTTAAATTCTGTTAATAACGTCAGCCTTCCACTGCTTATATAGGGCGATAACATATCGTAAAGAACACGTAAAGCTACTCGCGGTTCATGACTTATGTTACTAACAATGGCATTACCAGGATTGAATTGATCATTCATCCGTTCTTTGGTCTTAACTGGATAATTGGAAAGATAGTATTCTCTGATTTTTTTTCGGAAAGTCTGATAGGTTTTTGTTGCTCCAAATCGTTCAATCCACGGATGCTCATCCGGTGGTACACCTTGACTTGTAATTTGACCACCAATCCATTTCGTCTCCTCGGTCAAGACCACGTTTTTCCCAGATTGTAAGGCGGAAAGTGCAGCGGCACATCCTCCGAGGCCACCCCCTATAATGACAATATCTGTTTGCAATTGTTCAAAGACTTTCATCGTATTCCCCCTTTCATTTTCAAAAGCTCGATATGATTCGAGCTCTTAGATTCAGAATTACCTCAAATCCCATTTAGTTTTACAGGTTCTCTCTTTTCAGAAGATTGATAGGCTGCTAGAGCTACCTCTACTGCTTTTAACCCTGAATGGCCTGATGCTAGGGGGGCTCTACCAACTTTTACACTTGCAACAAAATCCTCGATCAAACCGGCGTCCATATCATCGCCCCAGCCAATCCATTTGACCCCTTCGTGATTTGAATAATAATCCATTTTTTGCGAGAACGCGTCAATCTTTAAGGTACCATTTGTTCCGATAATTTCCATTGTTACATCGCCCCACGTTGGATAAGAGCTGTTTCTTGACCAACTGCAATCGAGTGTAGCAAACATACCATTTGTAAATTCCATTGTGAGAATACCACAATCATCAATCGGATGATCAATATATACATTGCCGATTTCTGCGTAAACTTCTTTCACTTCTGCTCCTGTAAACCATCTCATGATATCGACTACATGAACTGTATGATCAAGAACGGCTCCACCACCAGACTTCTCCTTATCAATAAACCAGCCTCCAGGATTGGTTCCCCTGTTTGTTCCCTTAATGGCTAAAATTTCTCCCAGTGCACCTTCTTCAATCACTTTTTTAGCATGTTGAATGGGAGTGTTAAATCGAACAGGAAAAGCTGTACCTAACAAAACTTGATGTTGTTCACAAACGCTTATCATTTCTTCAATATCTTTTAAATTGGTTGCTAACGGCTTTTCACATAAGACATGCTTTCCTGCTTTAGCTGCAGCAAGTACGTGTTGATGATGAAGATTGTTTTCAGATGTTACAATGACAGCATCAATATCAGATTCCAATAAATCATGGTAAGTGGGATAATAGACTGTATCGTAAAGCTGAGAGTGCTTTATTCCTCTTTCTTCATTCTCATCGGATATACCAGCTAATGTGACACCTTCCATATTTTTAATGACGGATGCATAACTATGGGCATGCATATGAGCAAAGCTTATGATTCCAATCTTCATATCAGTTCTCCCCCTTCTGACCTAGAGATACAGGTACACCTGTTTTTAAAGATTCGAGGGCAGCAGCTGATATTTCCATGGCTTTATACGCATCTTCTGCTGTAACAATCGGTGTGTCATTCGTTTTCAAACATGATAAGAAATGCTCTAGTTCTATATGATACGGTGACTTTTTCATAGGGCTTTGTGGTACCTCAACACCGTTTTGTTCCTCGTTCGATTGTCTGATAGAAAGTAACACAGGCTCTTCTTTTAAACTATCATATTCGATGATTCCACTTTTTCCGGCGAATTCAAATTGGGAAGAAAAAGTTTGATGAGCCCAAGTACCTTCCACATGGGCAATAACACCTGATTTAAAGACTAAGGTCACAATCGCGTAATCGAGATGGTCCAGTCCTTTATCAGAAATGCTTTTCGCAAATACTCGATCCACTTCACCGAAAGTCCAACGTAGAAAATCAAAATCGTGAATGATTAAATCCAGTATCACACCGCCACTTTTGGATTGGTCTGCATACCAATCACTCCATCCCAATGGGAAATTTCCGCCTCTTCTTGTACGAACAATCCCAATATCCCCAATTGATCCTTGTTTAACAAGCTCTTTTGCTTTTGAATACTGTGGGAAGAAACGAACCACATGCCCGACAAATAGTTTCACATCTTTTTTCTTACAGTACTCAATCATTTCCTGAGCGTCCTGAAGGGAATATGCTAATGGTTTTTCACAAATCACATCAATACCTAGATCTGCCGCTTTTATCACATATTGTTTATGCAGAAAAGTTGGAGCACATATATCGATCACATCTATACGTTCGAGGTCACCTACAGCTTCTTCTAACGTTTGAAAAATCTTTGTATCATTTTCACCTATGATTTGTTCTGCCTGCTCTTTTCTGATATCTACAATTCCAACGACCTTGACATTTTCCATCGCATAATAGGCACTTGCATGTACCATACCCATTGTTCCGGCACCTATCAATAATACGTTCTGCATACAATCAACCTCTTTTCTCAATTTCCGAAAGTTGCTTAATAAGATTATTTAAATTTCCATGCTTCCATTTGCGATGACTTCTTTGTACCAGTGGTAGCTTTCCTTCTTGATCCGATTTTGTGATTGAAAGTCTATATACACTAAACCAAATCGTTTTCCATACCCATCAGCCCATTCAAAATTATCTAATAACGACCATGCTAGATAACCGATGATCGGAATACCTGAATCAATCGCTCGACTAACAGCCGTTAAATGTTGTTTATAATAGAGAATCCGGTCTTGATCATTCACTTTTCCATTAACAAGATCATCCACACAACAAGCTCCATTTTCCGTAATAAAAAGCGGATTATTACCATAGCGCTCAGCAAGATATTGAAACACTTTATAAAAACCGTCTGCATAGATTGGCCAGCCAATATGAGTGTGTTTATAATCAATTTCAATATTCTCGATATCTAGTAATCCTTCATTTTCCTTATAACGAGCCACATTACCGGAATAATAGTTTACTCCTATAAAATCAATAGGCTGTTGAATGATTTCCATGTCTCCGTCTTCAATATGAAGATGTGCACCTTTCTTTTTAAACCAATCCACTAAATAGTGTGGATACTCTCCCTTAAAAATAGGATCTAAAAACCAATCGATATTATGACCAATCTCTCTTCTACAAGCTTCGATATCTTCCATCCGATTACTAAAAGGTTCTCTCCACGTGGTATTTGTTGCAGTACCAATCTGACCTTCAGTCCCTAGTTCTCGAAAAATTTTAATTGCATTTCCATGTGCTAGGAGCAAATGGTGGGAAACATCAACCGCAAGCTGAAGATCTTGATAACCTGGGGCATGAACACCTCGATAATTCGATAAAAAAGCAGCACATAACGGCTCATTTATCGTCTGCCAGTATTTCACTTTCCCATTAAATTCCTTAAAAATGGTTTCAGCGTAATGGCTAAATGCATCAATGGTATTCCGGTATGCCCATCCGCCTTGATCCTGTAGCGCTTGGGGGAGGTCCCAATGATAAAGAGTTAACATTGGCTCAATTCCTTTATCCACTAAAGAATTAACTAGTTTATGGTAATAGTCCAACCCTTTCTGATTTAGCTCCCCGTGACCGTTTGGATAAATCCTTGGCCATGAAACAGAAAAGCGATACACGTTTGCACCTAATTCGTCCAATAATTCGATATCTTCTTCATAGCGATGATAACTATTACATGCGACATCACCATTATCATTATTCTTTACTTTTCCGGGCGTATGAGAAAAGGTATCCCAAATGGATAACCCTCGCCCATCTTCAAAAGCAGCGCCTTCAACCTGATAAGCAGCAGTCGCAGTTCCCCATTTCATCCCTTTTGGAAACTGAATAATCGGCATATGTCTTCCCTCCAAATCAACCTTTACCAATTAAAATTACCCGCCGTAGCAATTCGATGGTAGAAATGATTACCTAACGAACCCTCAGGGATCCCATTTGGACCATCATGAACTAATCTTTTTTCCTCTAATTCTTCAATTCTCTCGATTGAACCTTCAAGCCAATGTGAAATTCGAAGTTTAGATGTTTCCATTCTGGCAAGTAATCCCCCGTAGCGGAATTCAATTATTTCCCAGCCAAAAGGTTTATATAGCGAAAACCAAACTTCTCGATGCTTGCTATGGAGAAGACTTATTTCTCTCGTCAATTCTTGTAACTCGGTAAGATGAAGTTTCATCGTTTCTTTATCACCATTGTCATAAGCAGTTTTTAAATGAATCCCCATTTCCGCCTTGATACTAAGTGCACTTGCAAGCTGTTCATAAAACTCAAATAGTAACGATGCATTAGGATTTCTATCCTTGGCCGCACTTAGTTGAGGAATTATCTTTTGATAATGTGCATTCATTTCAAGTCCACGGATATTTTCATCAAATAAACCAATAAGAAGATCCTGCCATAATAAAAATTTAGAAGCATTTGAGGAGTTCAGATTATTTTCCATTACACCAGGTGTTTCATCTAATTGATTGAGGGTAAGGAAATCCTCTAAATGGTTTCCCGTGCAGAAAAGGAAACGCTGGGCTAAATGCTCCTTTGTTACGGTTTGATGATAGGTATGTTCCGCATATAGCTGAATTACTGGTAATGCAGTTGTAAGTGGAGTTTCCCCTCCATTATCGCCCCATAATGTCGTAAAAACTTCTTGTAATCCATCTTTTTTACAAGCTGATAAAGCAGCTTCTGTCGTTGCAAATGCACGCCCATAGTTTGGAGAAATCCCATTCCATGTCCAGGCTCCCCCAGCAAAAAGAGTATCTCTTCCTAACTCTTTATGCTTCTGAATATACGTCCGATAAAACTCTTCATCTGCATGATAATAATCCCAATACACAAGTTCCACATTTTTTGGTATGGAAGTAATCGCTTCTTCTGGAATATGTACATCTTCATCGTAATATTCGCCATGTTTTGAACCTAAGCGGAAATACATATCACTCCAAATCATTGGTTTTAGCCCGTGTCGATCTGCAATTGACACAACTTGTTCTAAATGCTTATTCATAATCTCAAAACGATTTTCATATCCGGTTAAATCTAAATAGCGACCAAGCCCAAGCTGATGCGCTTCATCCATTCCAATATGAATGCGATTGGATTTAAATGGTTTCGAAGCAGCTTGAATCATACTTTCAATAAACTGGTAAGTTTTTGACTCGCCTACTAATAAAATGTCTGCGGTGTCTCTTATTTCCTTCGCATAACCCCATTTCAAGGCCATTGTTAAATGAGCGAGAGTTTGGATACAAGGTATCATCTCAATCCCTAGGGCATCTGCATATTGATCGCAAGTCTTTAGTTCATCTTCTGTGTATCGACCACGCATATACCCGAAATACGGATAATCTGGTACTTCATATGTATCCTCTGTATAGAGCATGACAACGTTTAATCCCATAATGGAAAGTTTTCTAAGAAATGCTTGAACTTCATCTACTTTTAAGACGGCATTTCTAGAAACATCCAACATGACACCACTTGTTTGAAAATGGGGCTGTTCAGTTATCTCAAATTCACCACTCCTCTGATAATTCTCTAACCACACCCCCATTGCACGATAGAAATGAATTTTTTCTTGATAATAAATTTCACCTTTTCCATCCTTATTGCTAACATGGATCGGACCTTCCCCTTGAATGACGGTAATTGGGTACCCCTTTTCATTTAATTCAATCCCCAGATCATCGGTTAATAACTCTAATCCCTTAATAATTGAATTTGTTTCACCCAATAAATGAATTTGCATATTTGATACCTCTTTTCGATTTTTACGTTACAGTTCTTAATCTATCTCAGGAAGAATTCTTTTTATTACGTTGATAAACAAAATTTCCATCTATCATTGTGGCTTTTACTTCTAAATCATTTGTTAAAATAACGAGATCAGCATCATATCCAACGGCAATTCTACCTTTACGGTCACTAACTCCGCAGACAATAGCTGGATTAAAGCTAGCCATTTGCACGGCTTCTTCAATGGGAATACGAGAATTCTGAATGATAAATTGAACTGCCTTGTCTAGCGTTAAAGAACTTCCCGCAAGGCTTCCGTTCGCTAATGATACTTTTCCACCACTTTTATAGACTGTCTTCCCACCGATTTGATGACACCCGTCTGGTAATTGGTTAGTTCCGGTGCAATCCGAAATTAATGTAATCTGATCCACCCCTTTTATTTTATAAAGGAGTTCAATTATTTTTGAATGCACATGAAAGCCATCTGCGATAAGTTCACAGTGTAATTCTTGTAAATCAAGTGCTGCAAACGCAGCTGTTAATTTGCGATGTGTAAACGGACCCATTCCATTGAAACAATGAGTAACTCTTGATAGGCCGTATTTAATCGCCATTTCCATTTCCTCATAGGAGGCATCTGTATGTCCGGCTGAAATGGCAATATTCTTTCCCTTTAATAATTGAATGACATCGGTAGCGTTTGGAAGCTCAGGTGCCAATGTTACGATTCGTATCGTATCACCTGCCTTTTGAAGGATCGATTGTACTTCTTCAATAACAGGATCTAGTATGTATTCTGTTTTTTGAGCACCTTTATATTTTTGATTAATCCAAGGTCCTTCCAGATGGACACCCAAAAGCTGAGCACCACTACGCTTTTCGGAGACTATTTGTTTACTTAATAAAAGGAAGGTTTTAATATCTTCTAATGTGGCTGCCCTTGATGTTGACAAGAAACTTGTCACACCAAAGGTTGGGAGCCCATTTTGAATGCGATAAAAACCTTCCTTTGTACGATCCATAAAATCTTGACCATTCAGACCGTGTATATGTGTATCGATAAAACCAGGACAGATCCACCCTTCCACTTGGTAGTAGGGCAGATCCTCAATGTTTTTCTGGCCAACGAAAATGATTTTTCCATCTTTGATTTCAATGATCATATTTTTATCAATTCTCTTATCCGTAACTACATTTCCATGTAAGTAAAAGTGGTTATACATCATTTGAATTCAAAATCCTTTCGCTTTATGGCCTAATTTTAAGTACTACGTAAAGTGAATGATTTTTGTAAGAGTTGTAGATTCTTTGTTTAACAGTTTTTCAAATTCTTGAGGTGAATCTACAAATTCAACAACTTCCGAAATAAACGGTCTGACATCAATGCGTTTATCTTTAACGAGTCGAATATACTCTTCAAGGTTTCTTCCTTCTGTCCAGCGAACATATTCATAAGGATAATCAATTGCTTCCTTTTCGTATATACTGTCGTATCTACCAGGACCGCCGGCTCGAGATATGAGTAACTGCGCTTCTTTACCGAACATTAAGTTTCTTGGAAAGTCAGGTTCAATATCACCTACGATAACTGCTTTGCCTTTGGTACGAATCCATTTCAAACATTCATGAGTAAGTGGAGAGCGCTTTCCTCCGGCACATAGTAGTACGGCATCTGCACCACGGGATTTCGTATCAATCCGAACGGTTTCTTCCATCTCTTCAACGGTCGCAAAAGATTTAATATTGTCTTCCTTCAGCATTTCTACTCGACTTTCGTGAAGGTCATACGCAATTACATTATAGGCAGCTGCATTGGCTATTTTGGCAATTAATTGCCCTAAAACTCCTAAGCCTACGATTACGACTGTTTCACCAAATTGAAGATTCGCAATCCGAAGGGCATGAATGGCAATCGCACCAAGCCCACCTAGAGCTGCTTCTTTCGGATCAACAGTATCGGGAACTTTAGCATACAAGGTTTTAGGAACTAACAGATATTCATCATGATGAACATATGGTGCACCGTAACAAGCAACTAAATCTCCTTTTTTCACATCGGTGATGTCACTACCACATTCAACGACCACCCCCATTGCACTGTATCCAAGATGAACCTGTCTATTTTCACTCATGGCTAGCAACGACAGTTCAGTTCCTGGTGAAATGACCGAATATAATGTTTTAACTAATATATAGGAAGGCTTCCCTTCTATGCTTGGTAATTCATCTTCAATGATTTCAACTTTCTTGTTGTTGGCTACAATTCTTTTCATTTGAAATCCTTCTTCCGTCAATTATTTAGACAGCCACTTTGATAAATTCGCTTTTACAAACTCATCATCATTTAGGTGTGGGTAGCTCGTATAAATACGGTCTAACTCTTCTGCCTGACCAGGACTTAAAACTTCGCGATCAACTAAACACCAATTTCCTTGAAGTAATCCTTGTCTAGCTAAGATTTCATTAATGCCAGCTATACTGCCTTTAAAGCTATTACGTGAATCAAATATCGCGGCATTCGCATCTGTAATTTGTTGACCAAGAGTTAATAACCCATTTGGAACTGACTTTTGACCTCTTACCACTTTAATTTCCTCAAATGTTTCTACGACACGTTTTGTCCAAACAGACCAGTGTCCCAGCAGTCCGCCGACAATTCTTTTTTCTACCTTCTGATCTCCAACTGTGAATTCATAGACTGTTAACAAATCGTTTATGATGTTATCATCATTACCCGTGTAAAGAGCGATTTCCTCATTGCGAGGCGAATGGCAAACCGCGCGAACAACGTCAATTGAACAATATCGATCAAATGGTGCAATTTTAATGGCATATACATTTGGAATGGAAGCAAAGCGTTCCCAAAATTCATACGAGAAAATGCGTCCTCCTACTGCAGGTTGTAAATAAAAACCGAATACCGGAATAACCTCTGCTACTTTTTCAGCGCGCTCAATTAATTCATCTTCGGATAAATGGTTCAAGCCACCCATACTCAAAAGCCCTAAGTCATAGCCGACCTCTTTACTAAAAGCTGCCTCTTTAAGTGCCTGCTCAGTAGGTCCACAAATTCCTGCCACTTTAATAAAATCATTAGGAACATTGGCACGTTTTGTTTCTTCAATTGCGATTGTTAGTACTCGTTCATAAAGATTAAACTCAGGATCTCGAATTTCAAACTGTGTTGTATGGACTCCTACTGCGATACCACCTACACCTGCATCGATATAGTAGCGTGTTAAGGCGCGTTGCCCTGCTTCATCAAGTTGTCTATCTTCAGTTAACGCTAATGGATGAGCTGGAATCACAGTGCCTTCATGAAGCTTTTTCTTAACAGCCTCTTTTAGCATTAAAATGCACCTTCTCTTTCCTGGAAGTGGGTAGGTTTATTGATCGTATGGCCGTCACTAACAACCCAGTCGGCAATCATATCAATCATTTGTTGTACGGTAACTTTTGGATAACCAAATAATTTATGTGCTTGAGATGCATTATTTAATAATGCAGTTGGGCTTTCACTATTCACATATACCGGTTCCTTTTCCATTCGTTTACCAAATTCCTTTGCAAGCCATCTCACTGACAATGTTTCAGGTCCTGTTACATTGATGATTTTTGGTGGATAATTTGTATGTAATAAGGAGCGAATCGCATATTCATTTGCATCCCCCTGCCAGATCACATTCACATTTCCCATCGTTAAATCGATTGGCTTCCCTTGGTGTACTGATTTTGCAATTTCAAGCAAAACTCCATATCGTAGGTCAATCGCATAGTTTAAACGAAAGTGCACGATTGGTGTTTGGTTTTTATGAGAAAAATAAGTTAAAACTCGTTCTCTACCTAAACAGGATTGTGCATATTCACCAACAGGATTAGGTGTCACATCCTCTGTACAACCATTGCTTAAAACAGATGTGAGTGGATACACATTACCTGTTGAAAAAGATACAATTCGTGAATTTTTAAACTTCTCTGCGACACGTCCTGGAAGATAAGCATTCATAGCCCATGTCCGATGTTCATTCCCAACTGTTCCGAATTTCGTACCTGCCATAAAGATAATGTTCTTTACATTTGGTAGGTTTTGAAGTTCTTCTTCCTTCAAAAAGTCAGCCTTAATTGTTTCAATTCCACACGCTTCTAATTCATCTATTAAACTCTCATCTGAGAATCTTGCAACACCAATCACTTTTTTTGATTGACCTGACTGCTCAACAGCTCTTTTTGCTAATTTCGCTAATGTCGGGCCCATTTTTCCACTAACACCTAGAATCATAATATCTCCGTCCAGTTGTTGGAGATCCTTTACTAATTCTCTGCTAGGTGTAGACATAAACTCCTCTAATTCTGCAATCGTTTCCATTTAAATCCTCCTAGTAACTAAATTTTTGCCTGCTCTAACGCATAAAAGCATTTGATAATTCTGAATTACCTTTATTTTATCTTTGGCACTATTAAAAGACAAGTCACTTAAAGGTCTTTTAATAAACACTCATTATTGATTGACATTTCGAAAAATTCCTCTTAATCTAGTAATAAGATTATTAAGAGACATTTCTTTAATATGTCTTTTAACTGGAGATGAAATGATGAAAACAAACCAATTATCAGACCATGGTACTGAAATTATTATTGGCATTGTTAGTCCTGAAGCACTTGAAAAGGAAATAATGAAAGCGCTTGAAGCATTCCCTAATTTTCAGCCAATATTTTTACATTCAACCCCCTCTTCAATTGAACCGGAGATTATGACAACCTTGATCAATAAAGTGGAAGTTCTATTATTTACCGAATTTCCAACTTATTTAAAAGCCAAACAGCTTAACAATTTTTCGATACCAGCGCATTACGTTCCCATAATGGGAACTGGACTTTATCGGTCTTTATTCTTGATTAATAATCAATACGATACTAAACATTTCTCTATTGATACGGTTGAAGAAAAATATATTCGCCGGATCCTATATGAATTAGACGAAACGAACTATGTATGTACATCCTACCCCAATTCTAGTCAGCCTGATTGTTCTGAGGAAATTGTCCAGTTTCACCAAGACAACTTTCAGAAATATGGCTCCATTGCCATTACTGGGGTACAGGAAATCGCACAAAAGCTTTCGGAATTGTCTATTCCGTATGAATGGGTTACCCCCACTTATCAGGATCTAATTGTTTCCCTCGAACGTGCATTACTTGCAACAGAAGCTCGTAAACATAAAGAATCTCAAATCGTTTTTGGGATCATTGATATTGACAAGTTTGATAAAGCTACAGAAAAATATCCATCAGAACATGAAGTACAATTATTTAAGCTGAAATTCCAACAGATCATGTTAAATTACACAAAGCTCCTTGATGGTCATTTGATTAATTCCGGTGGAGAAGAATTTTCGTTTATCACCACACGTGGTATTTTTGAAAGAGAAACACGCGGGTATAAATTCATCCCCTTATTGAATGCGATTAAAACTGAACTAGGTGTATCCATCAGCATTGGTGTTGGCTTTGGTCTCACGGCCGCAGAAGCTGGTAACCACGCAAGACTCGCACTCAGACAATCAAAAGAATTAGGCGGTAATGTTTGTTACATCGTTCGTGAAGACCAAAGTGTAATTGGGCCAGTTGATATGATAACCGATACTCAATATGAAAAATATGACCTATCTATAACAGATGCAGAACTGCTGCAAAAAGCAGAAAAGGCCGGAATGTCTGCTGCCTATATGACAAAGCTTATGGCAAGGGTAGCACGCCATAAGAAATTTGATTATACGGCTCAAGAGTTAGCTGACACATTGAACATTACAACAAGAAGTGCCCATCGAATCCTACTAAAATGGATGGATGCTAACTTGGTAGATATAGTAGGCGAAGAAAAAATCACCTACAAAGGAAGACCAAGACGGATTTATAGGCTTAGCTTTATCATTGATGAAAACGAATAAACAACAATGCCTAAAATAAAATGGCGGGTAAAATTGTTTACCCGCTGTTTTATTTTGCAATAGTAATCGTTTCTGTCACTATACATACACCCGTTTTCCTGTATCTTTACTTTCATTTGCTGCTTCAATAAAGCGAATGATTTCTACCGTTTCATGTAGGGGAACGCTAGATTGACCGTTGTTAAAAAAGAGAATAATCTCTTCTAATAAACTAGCATAAAAGGGTTTCGAGGAAGCAGTAATCGATACATAATGAGTGCCTTTTTCAAAATGTATGATCCCACCGAATTCACCATTTCCACCTCTACTCCCTCTGGCTGTGCCAATCCTTCCATCCTCCCATTGTGAAACAATCAAATCAGAATCCACAGTAGATACAGAAGTAACATGCTGCGCCCCACAGCCTAAAATGGCATAAAGCATCTCTATCGTATGAATCCCGTACCAAAAATACCCCGGTTGAGTCTCGACCATTTCCATAGGACCGAAACAGTCGACTCCGATGATTTTTCCTTTATCTTGGATTGCAAGGGCCTTTCTTACCTCTTCTGCAAATCGTAATGCAGATGAACTCATAATTGGAGTACCATATTGTTCAGAAAGCTTCACCATTTCAATAGCCTCTGAAGAAGATAGACAAAATGGTTTGTCAACAAATAGTGGCTTTTGATAGCCTACAAGTTTCTTCACCTGTTCTAGATGAACTCGACCATCGACAGACTCTAAAAGGATTGCATCACATGTCTCTGCTACTTCCTCAATCGTCTTAACCAATTGAACACCAAATCGTTCCACTTCTTTTGTTATCCCCTCTATTCGAGAATAACTCAACACAAAATCAGATGATCCGACCGGACAGGCGACAGTGACCTCAGCAGCCTCTATATAAAAGGGGTTAGTCGGATCATTTAACAATTTAGTAAAAGCAGATGCATGTGAGGTATCTAACCCAATCATGCCAATTTTTATATCCCTCATATCGAAACTCTCCTATAAACACAAAGCAGATTATTTAAGTCCTGATAGCTGAATACCTTCTGTAAAATACTTCTGGAAGAATAAGAAGATTAGAAACGTCGGGATAAATGAAATAGTCGAACCTGCCATCTCAATTCCAAAGTTCCCTTCCTTATTTAACGTAGAAGCTAAACCAACCGTGATTGGATACATTTTTTCATTTGTCATATAAATAAGTGGTTGGAATAAATCGTTCCAGTTACTTACAAATGCGAACGTTCCAACAGTAGCAATGGATGGAAATGCTAATGGCATATATATTTTTCGAAACACATGAAAATCGTTTGCTCCATCCATCCTTGCTGCTTCATCTAATTCCATAGGAATGCCCTGCATAAATTGACGTACTAAAAATACACCCATAATTGCCCAAAGCTCAGGAACTATCAACGCTTGATATTCATTAATCCAACCAAATTTTGAAAACATGATAAATTTCGGAATGATCAGCAATTGCGATGGAATCATGATGACAGCCATGAATGTCCAGAATATAAATTCCCTTCCAAAGAATTGCTTTCTTGCAAATATATAGCCTAATAACCCCGCAAAAAACATTTGTGAAAATACCGGAATAACAGTTATAACAACAGAGTTCATAATCCATCGTAAGAAGTTATCATTCCGAAAGAGGTACGTAAAGTTATTGATCGACGGATCATTAGGAATCCAAAATAATGGGTCCATTGCTGCAAATGTCGTTTCTTTAAATGAACTTAACACCATGATTAAAAATGGAAGGAGAAAGCAAAACCCCAAGAAGATCGTGACAAAATATTTTATTATTTTAGTAAACAAGTTCGTTCATCTCCCTTACAACTCTCAACTATTAATAGATCCCTTGATCTTTACCAAAATATTTTCTCTGGATAAGCGATATGATTAAGATTATCGCGAATAATACGTAAGATAAAACGGCTGCGTAGCTAAAGTTCAAATTCGTGAAACCTATTTGATAAAGATAAAAAACTATGGTACTTGTCGAGAAATTTGGTCCTCCGTTTGTTAATAGGAATGCAGAATCAAAGATTTGGAAAGAACCAATTGTCGTAATAATTAACACATAGAAATGAATCGGTTTTAATAATGGGAAAGTAATTAACCAAAAGGATTTTAAAGGTGAAGCACCATCGATTTTTGCGGCTTCATACATATCTTTTGGAATGGACTGTAGCCCTGCAAAATAATAAATCATTGTACTTCCAGATACTTTGAAAATACTCAAACCTGCCAATACAATTAGGGCTTGTGAAGAATCAGATAAAAATAATTGGGCATCAACACCTATAAAGCTTAGAAGGTAGTTGATAAATCCTGATTCCGTTCCTGAAAACAACCATTCCCATATCCCTGCAACAACAACGAATGATGTTACAACAGGCAGGAAAAATATCCCTTTAAAAATTTTCGTAAAACGAATTCCTGATTTTATGACAAGCGCTAAAATCAAACCTAGTGCCATTGTAGGGACTATATAATAGAAGGAAAATAAAACCGTGTTCCAAATTGATTTTAAAGCAATCGGATCATCAAATAATTGCTTCCAATTTCGTAATCCAACAAACTCAGAAGTACCAATAATTCGATAATTAAGAAACGTTAATACGAAGCTATAAACAAATGGAATGACTTGAAATATTAAAAAATGAATTAAGACTGGTGCCAGTACAATATAAACAATTCCATTTTTTCGCATTTCATCTTTTATCCTGTTTTTTAAAGGAGGCTTGACCTTTTTTAGAGTTTCTAGAGGTACCTTGTTATGAGTTTCTATGACCTTTTCCAAGCTATCACCTTATTTCTTTATTAATTAACAAAAGTTTTTGTAAACAAAGGACCTTTTAATAAATAGAGAGTCTTATTCACCTAGGAATAAAACTCTCTTTTCGTAAGAAGCTATTTGTTTACGGCTTAGCTAATTCAGCTTCAATTGCTTCAGCTGCTGCATCTGCTGCTTCTTGAGGAGTTTTTTCTCCTGCCATCATTGTTTGTATTTCAGCTTGAATAAATGGCATGATTGCACGCCCTTTTGGATGAATAACACCAGGTAATGCAAATTCTGTATATGTTGCCAGTTGGCTCATATATTGGTTAGAATCAAAGATATCTTTTGCCTCTTCTTGAGTTGGAATATACTGAGTAACTGTATTAAAAATACGTTGGTTTTCAGCATTCGTAACAGACTTTACAAATTCTGCTGCTGCATCAGGATTATCAGTGTTTGAAGGCACAACGAACATTCCTGTCGTACCATAAGTTAATTGCTTTTCACCTGTTAAAGGTGGAGCAATAGCGAAATCGAATTTTCCTTCTTTTTCCATCATCGTAATACTTATTCCAGATCCAAGTTGTGCCATTATTTTTCCGGCGAACCATAATTCATCTTGTGTGGTTGCTGTAATAGAATCTTCTGGAATATATCCTTTTTGATACAAATTATTAACCATCTCAAATGCTTTCACACTCTCTGGGCTATTGATTAACACTTCATTCTCATCTGTTACAACATCTCCACCTGCTTGCCAAACCCAAGGATAGATTGTTCCGTTCATGGAACCTCCTCCTAAATAGTTTAATCCATAGAAACCTTTTTCTTTTGCTTTTGCTGCCCATGCTTCAAATTCTTCCCATGTTTTTGGAAGGTTTGCTGGATCTTCACCAATCGCTTTAACGACATCTAGATTATAAATGAATGTATAAGCTTCTTGCAGGATTGGTAATCCATACTTCTTGTCTTTCCAAGTAGTAGATACTAATGCAGTATCAACAAACCCTTCAAGATCAGATTCTTCTAAGTATGGGTCTAATTCTAGTAGCATTCCTACATCTGCATATTGTGGCATTTGGTCAGGAATGGCATAGAATACATCCGGTCCATTGTTAGCCGCTAAAGCCGTTAGAACTTTTTGGTCTCGGTTTGCCCATGGGATTGTTTCAATATTTACCTCTACATCTGGAAACTCTTTATTGTAATTAGCAGTGATTTCTTTCCACATTTCCTCTTCTTTTGTAGCATCACCTGTATATGGATGTACCCATACTGTGATTTCACCATCAACTTTTCCATCTTCTTTTTTAGGCTCTGTACTTGAATCATTACTACAAGCTGAAAAAAGCAAGCTACCTGAAAGCAAAAGTGCCATGAACGAAAAACGTTTCTTTTTCATCTACGAATTACCCCCTATTAAGTTCTAAATAAAATTTGTAAGACTATAAACCTACCATTATTTCTTTTACAAATCCCCCCTTTACCTAAACCTTTTGTCTGAAAAAACACTTAATTGAAAGCCTATACATTTGATGTTAAAAAAATTCTGCAATTTTCAAATACTTTTACTAATCTTATTCTAGTTCGTTTGTATTATTGTGACAAGTCTATAAATTGTCTTTAATAAAAAATTGGAATTAATTTAGTACCCTAACAATTAAATAGTAATTACACATAGTTCAATCCTTGTGGAAATGGAAATGGAATCGGAAATAGTTCCTGTATAGATAAGTTTACATTTTTATCTCCTTTTAAGATCAGCTCTTCTAGATCACGATTACTTATAGTAACGGAATCCTTTGTATTTGTAACGCTTTTATTGTTATCATCTACATTTGAAATCTGAAGCTTATTTTTAAAATATGGAGCAAGCTGCTGCAAGAGTAACTCCAGATTCATAATTCGGATTGTTCCCGGAAATGGTTGTTCTACTTTTTCCAGTAATGGGTCATCAAGCTTTTGTATCAACTCTTTTTCATAAGTAGGTATATTAAATAGTAGGGAATCAATCCCGTATGTAAATGATTCTTTAAGCAAACTCACAATAGCTATGGGGTCTCCTCCCCACTCGATAATTCTAGATTCCACGTTCTCTTGTTCCTGGTAAGGTACTCCGAAAATTAAAAACGCTTTTACTTCCATGTTCTCTTCTGCGACAAGAACCTTGTGCTTCATTTTAAATATACTAGCGAATCCCGCTGACTCATTTAGTTGAGCCATTTCAAATATACTTTGTTCATATCGGATTGGTCGACGATGACTTAGTTTTCTCATTTGAAACCAGTCAGTTGGCTGAAGCTCACGAACATGATAAGCCTTCTCCGGTTTTAGGTCATTTTGATGAAGCTTAAATTGATTCAGCTTGCCATAAAATGTACAACCTTGTTTGATGTAAAGTGGTAAATCTCCTGAAATAAAGAGAATGGAAGCACCTGACTTGTTGACATGATCAAAAATCATTTGTAAAAGTGTGTTGGCTAACCCTCTTTTCCTATATTCTGGGTCCGTGCAAACAGCACCAATTGAATAGGCTTGAACTTCTGCACCTTCGATATGAAGTACAGATGGTACCAATCCAATAAAAGAAACTAATGTCCCATCCATAAATGCACCATAGGATTGATGGAAGGCATGTGAGAAAACTTGTGGAAACGCAACCCCCATAGATACGTGACCTTCCTTACGAAACACTTTATCAGCCAACTCAATTGCCTGTTGAAAATCGCCTTCTTCTAGCAAACGGTATTCAACCATTTAATTCACCTCATCTTTTTATATTTCATTTTCGAATAACTTTTATAGGAGACAACCTCTTATCCTCCTGCAAAAAATGTAATCGCTAACAGATTGAATCATGTTATAATACAACTAAACTTTCTGACTTACTTTCTATTTTATTTGAAATTAATTAAGTGACAAGTCTATTAAGTGTCTTTAATTTGATCCATGTACATATTTTTTATCATAATGAGGTGGCATATATTGGGTGGTTGGGAAAAATTTAATAATTATGCGGTATGGATGGTAAAAGTGGCATATGTAAATTTACTATGGATTGGCTTTACGATTATTGGATTAGGCGTATTTGGTTTATTCCCTGCGACGGGTGCCATGTTTGCAATAGTTCAAAAATGGATGCAAAACGAACCAGTTGATCGTATCTTTCATTCATTTTGGAAAACCTTTAGAAAAGAATTTATCTCACTTAACAAGTTTGGACTATTCTTTATCGTGATTGGCTATGTATTAGTGTATGACTTTATGTTTGTATATAAGAATGTGGACAAGCTACAGTTGCTGTTTCCAGTACTTCTGTTTTTAGCGATCTGTTATTTACTCACGTTACTCTATTTCTTTCCTATATACACACAATTTAAAATGAAATACTTTCAATATATAAAACAATCATTCCTAATTGGAGCTAGCTCTGTGTTAGAAACTATTCTCATTTTCACAGCATGTATGCTTCTTGGCATTATAATAAACTTAATTCCTGGAATAATCCCATTGTTTACTGGAAGTGTACTAGCCGTTGCGATTACTTGGTGTAGCAATAGAGCCCTATTTAAAATTAAAAGCAAGAAAAAGAGTTTTATTCATCAGTAAAATTAGCAGTATGTTTCAGAGTGTCTATCAATGGACACTCTTTTTTACTTGGGCAAAGTATGGCGGTGTATTTTTTATCCTGATTTAAAGTCCGTTAAAAGTCTTGATTATTCCTACTATTCTTTTACACTTTAAGTAAGTTTAGTAGAAAGTTTCCACCTAAGGAGGATAACAAAATGGATTTCAGTCAGTTATATTATTATGTACCTACCCCGAAAGCTAGTGAGCCAAAGACAATCACCCGAGATTTAATTATCTATGGTGCAACACCCGCTGGAATTACGGCGGCCATTCAAGCAAAACGAATGGGACTTTCTGTTGTCATTGCTGAATTTGGTAGACATGTTGGCGGAATTACAGCAAGTGGTTTAGGAGCCTCTGATATTGGTGCAAAAGAGGCAATTGGTGGTTTATCGAGAGAATTTTTTCAGGAATTAGGAAGTTATTACAATACAAACGAACAGTGGACCTTTGAACCGAAGGCAGCCAAATATGTATTTGAGAAATGGCTCAAGGAAAACGATATTGAAGTTGTTTATAATCAGCATGTAATTGAAGTGAAAAAAGAGAATAACAGGATAACAGAATTAATTATGGAAGATGGAACTACATATATAGGCGACTTTTTCATTGATACTAGCTATGAGGGTGACGTAATGGCCAAAGCAGGAGTTACGTACTTTGTAGGTAGAGAGTCGAATGCCACTTACAAAGAGAGATATAATGGAATCCAATTTGGACACCCCCACCATCAGTTTGAAAAGTGGATTGATCCATATGTAGTTGAAGGTGACCCTTCCAGTGGAGTATTGCCTGGTATTACAGAAACTACTCATGAAACTCTTGGCTATCAAGGTCAGGGTGACACGCGAATTCAAGCCTATAATTTTCGAATTTGCTTAACAAACCGTGATGATAATCGTCTTCCATTTCCGAAACCTCCCTCCTATAACCGAGAGCGGTATGCATTGTTATTACGTTATATCAATGCGGGAGTATGGGATGCAATGAATCTACATACCTTGTTACCTAATGGAAAATCGGACTTAAATAACTACGGAGGATTCTCTACGGATAACATTGGGATGAATTATGAATGGCCTGAAGGAGATTTCGACACACGTGAAAGAATCTTTCAAGATCACTTTACATATAATCTCGGCATTCTCTTTTTCTTAGCCAATGATGAACAAGTTCCAAAGGCGATTCGGGACGAGGTCTCTCAATGGGGATTAGCTCGAGATGAGTTTGAAGAAACTGGGCATTGGCCTCATCAGTTATATATTCGTGAAGCAAGAAGAATGATAGCGGATTATGTGATGACAGACCACAATTGTTTGGGAGATCGTAAGGTAGAAGACTCAATTGGACTAGCTTCCTATCAAATGGATTCTCATCATGTTAGAAGATTAGTTATTGATGGACGTGTTTACAATGAAGGTGATGTTGAAGTGCCGATATCACCTTATCCAATCTCCTATCGTTCAATTCGCCCAAAAGCTGAAGAGTGCGAAAACTTACTCGTTCCTGTGTGTTTATCAAGTTCACATATTGCCTATGGTTCCATACGGATGGAGCCCGTGTTTATGATTTTAGGTCAATCGGCAGGAGCTGCAGCCGCTTTAGCCCATAAAAATAATACAACTGTACAAGGCATCTCTTATGAACTATTAAAGAATGAATTACTCTCATACGGACAAGTACTACAATGGGATGATTCAATTGAAGATGACCCTGTATTACGAATGAAAGAAACGTTTGGAAAGAAATAAAGAGAAGGACTACATTTAATGGAAAATGTAGTCCTTTTTACTTGTTACGGTAAAACTCTTACCGTAATTGTTTGGCTCTCGCCAATAGTTAAGAAATCGGTGTTATTTAAAGAAGATACCTTAGATTTTTCCAGAATAGAAATACTTGTTGTTTCTATATTTTTGTTTGCTTTGAATCGAAGTACAGCAATTTTTCCATCTTCTTCGAGTGACTTTCCTGTAGGCAATTTAGCTGAAATCTTTACCTTTCCAGATTCCTTTTCCACTTCGAATTCTGTACCCTTCTCACTAAATGGGCCAACCCCTTTTGCTTGTATGAACTTTAGATCTTTTGCATTATAGCCTAGTTCAGCAATCGTCTTATCAAGATTATTTACTTGGTTGGCGTAGAGAGCTACCTCAAACATATCACCTTGTTTAACACTTAATGGACCATTGAGATGTAATTGTCCTGGGTGTGTTTTATCAGTAATGCTTACCTTATACATCAATGTTCTATTAGAACGCGGTGAATAATAAAGATGTCCATCTTCTCCCATCGTGAATGCTTCAGAATCCTCAAAGTAATGAAAATCAAGGGTGATTGGATCAATTGCTACTAATCGGCGACCAAGCTGCATGTAAAGAATATCTTGATGCCATTCGACATTATAAGCGCCCCATTGGCCCCAAGAACTATCAGATGGGAATAGATTTTTATATTTTATTAAAGCAAGTGATTCAGGATCCAGCGCAAACACAATTCCATTTACAGCTCCCCATAATAACCCATCAGGACCAATTGAAAGTCCACCAATTGCAGGAGGACTATAAAGTCCAGGAATATCTAAAGAAATTTCTTTGAGTTTCTTTTCATTTTTGATATCCCATACGAAGATTTTAGCTTCAGTTGCCGTTGTTTCAGAACTTAATCCCCCATTAATACTAGTAGAACCATAAATTTTCCCGTCTTTATGTGCTAAAGAAATGATACTTTGATTTTCAACGATATTCCGGTGCACTTTATAGGATTCATTTGGATTTTGACCAGCAGGGTCATAGACCATTAATGCCCCACCGAGTTCTCCATAGTCAGGAATCGATCCCAAATAGATTTTTCCTTCGACATCAATTCCGCTGATAGGACGGTCTTGTGCTTCTCCAATATTAAATAGTTTCCTAGGATTATCACCGCTTGCTGGGATATATTCCTCAAAAGCGCCTCCCGGATAAACTCCGAAGTAGACTTTGTCTTGAAACGGAATGACTGCTCCAGCCTGACCCATTGGGAAAAGCTTCAATTCTTTCGTAAACACATCATATTCAGCTGCCTTTGAGGCCTGCATACCTGTAATATAAACTTTTCCGTTTGCACCCTTCTTAAATACGTGAGTGATTGAAGGAGATGGTGGCAAGAAATTAGAAATGGTTTTAATTTTCCCAGTAGCTGGATTAAAAAAGATATAGCTCCCAGCAAAATTCATGGTAACCAAACTTACACCTGGAAGTTCAGGGTCCGGTGATTCTACCCAATCTACCCCTCTAAATCCTGTTCCAAAATCTACAATTTCAATTAACTCAAATGTATTAACATCAAAGGAAGCTATTTTCCCGTTAACCGGCATATAAATTTTTCCATCAAGAGATGTCTTCGGTAGATGGAGACCGGAATTACTGTTTTCAATTTTAACATCTTCCCATTTTTGCGTTTCTAAATTATATACATACCTTGTTTGTGAAGTTTCAAAACGTGCAATTAACAGTCTGTCATCAACTATATCTAAATCATATACATATCCTACTTCGTTTAAAGGAGAAGCAATTTCAACCTTCTCGCCTGATTTCACATCGAGTTTATAAATCTCTCCAAGTGATGTTCCGCCATACACATATCCATTGCTATAATCAATCGAACGGACATATTCTTGGCTAATATGACCCATTAATCGTCCATAATCATGTGCTGTTTGAGTAGAAGGATCATACTTAATAATTTTCCCAAGTGGACCTGTAGCAATATATACATTACCCTCTTCATCATGCTCAAGTGCCCAAAAAACATTCTCGGTACTGTGTGTATAGACCTTTTTAATATCCTTTGTGACAGGAGAATACACCCACAACTGTCCACCTGCAGCCACATATACGTCTCCGTTCGGTACAACCGTATGGCTCCAAACATCTCCTGCACCTTCCATAGGTAAGCTACGGATAAGTTTATGCTCATCAATATTAATTACATGGAATATAGGTGGAATTCCTTTAACGGTTGTATACATGACATTAACACCGTCTTCTACACCAGTTCGTCCATCAAACAAGCCAATTGTATCAGCAATCGGCGGTTGGAGGTTTTCAGGCTGACTAAAAGACAAGTTTCCTAGTTTTTCATGTATTTCGCCAATTGTAATCAATGACGTTTGATCCCGTTCTAGCTGAAATTCATTATTCATAACTGTTTCTTTACTTAAAACTGTCCATGCTTGCCCAGACTCAGATCCCGCTTTGAATTGTAACTGGACAATACTTGAGTTCGATTTCACAGGTTGCTCCGGTTTTGTAGAAGCCATAACACTCAATCTTCCGTTAGATTCCTCTACAATTACTGATGCAGATTCTGTTGCAAAATCCCCAAGTGGTTCATAGCTTAAAAATTGTAGATTTTCGCGGTCATAGTAGACATACCCTTCAATATGATGAAGCTCTTTTACTTTTGAAGCATCTAACGTAACTGTAAAAGTCTCACCTTCAGCAATTTGTGTAGGAGCTGATATCGAGAGATTTGCTGGTGATTGATCTGCCTCATGTAGTATCGTTACATCATCATAATAAGCCTCAGCAATTTGATAAGATGTGGAATATAAAACCATTCGTGCATACGCTGCATCAGCCGGAGCAACTACTTCTCTAGTATAAATATCGCTCCATTCCTCTACCGGAACGTCTTTTCCAGACGCATAATGCATCTCAGTTGCACCTACATCAATACGAACATCATCTTCATTATAGAAACGAATATCAATACTTGCTGTACCACCATCTTTGAGATACAACTTGCTGGAACCTGTGTACGTATCTCCGGGAGTAACAGAAACATAATCACTAATTAATGCGACTGACCCGTTTCTTACTTGGTCATAGATCTTCAGACTATAATCACCTGAAGCACTGATTTCGTTATTCAATTCATAATAATAATCTGACCCAACATTAAATAATGATTCCCAATACTGAATCTTCCCATTGTACAAAGGCTTCTCAAAATCCGAATTTCGCACATCTGTTCCGATTGGTTCTAATACTTTTTCTCCCTCAATCGCTACATCATCAAAGTACGCCTTTGCAATCGCATAGCTTGTTGTATAAACGACTACTTTTGCATATTTCGCATTACTTGGTGCAGTAGCTGATGGTGTAGAGACCTTTGTCCATTGCTCGATTGGAAAGCCTTTTGAGGTTTCACTATGTGTTACATATTCGGTAGTTTGAATCTTACTATTCTTTTCATCGTAAAACTCTAAACGAATGCTAGCTGTACTATCAGCTTTCATGAACAACATAGCGGTGCCGGTATATAAATCCCCTGGTTTAACTTCAACTGAGTCACTTAATAAACCAACTGATTTATCTCTGTACTCATCTGAAAGATAAAGGCTGTAATCTCCGGTTGCATGTTGTTCATTTGTTACAGCAAAATTATGTCCATCCCCAGAGTTGAACATAGATGTCCAGCCCGGGATTGTGCCGTCGACCACAGGCTCTTCAAAGCTACCATTCTTTAATGGGTCTGGGGTATGTGGTTTATCACCGTCTCCTTGATTCGGTGTATTCACCACCCTTATGTCATCATAATAAGCTTGAGCGATTGCATAGCTTGTAGTAAAAACTACAACTCTAGCAAATTTCGCTCCTTCAGGTGCAACAGCAGTAGGCGTTACAACCTTTGACCACTCCTCTACCGGAAATCCCTTAGAGGTTTCAGTATGTGTTACATACTCTTCTGTTTTAATTTGATTATTATTTTCATCATAAAATTGAATCCGGAAGCTTGCTGTACTATCAGCCTTTAAATACAACATAGTTGTTCCTGTATACGAATCACCAGGTTTAACTGCAATCGGATCACTTAGCAGCACTACCGATTGTCCCCTAATACTATCCGTTAGATAAAGACTATTCTCTCCTGCTGCACTTTGATCTCTTGATACTTCAAACGTAAATCCGTCCCCTGTCTGAAACAAAGATGTCCAGCCCGTGATTTTGCCATCGGCTACAGGCTCTTCAAAACTACCATTCTTTACTGATATCGTACTTGATGTAGAAGCAGCACTTACTGTTTTTAAAAATAGTGGTTTTCCTTGAAATAAACTTGTAAGCGTTAACAAAACACAGAGCATTAACAATGTTACCTTCCTTTTCCTCGCCAAAAACATAACCCCTCTCCCTTTTTAAATAAAAAATGTTAATATCTATAAATCTACTTCATTGTATTGATTTCATTAAAGTGGGACAAGTCTGAAAATAGTCTTTAAGTGTGAATATACTTAAATCCGTCTTTGGTATGATAACCCAATTCAACAACCCTCCTACTATAGACCTAAAATCTTTATCGTCATATTAAAGACTAAATTCTTTCATTATTCTTTTAATGTAGTCAGAAAATTTCTAATAGTTTATCACCCTCTTTTGCACAAAGGGAGTAATGGAGTGAAAGAATGGAGGTGTATTTCAGAATTATATTTTGTGCGGTTCCATTAAGGGTGAGCGGAATAATTGCGGATTTATTTCAAATTCGTGCCTCCCTCTCCTATCAAAACACGAAAGGATGAAAGCGATGAAAACAAAATTAATCATGTGTTCTTTGATCACAGTTTTAGTCTTCTCGTTATTTTCGAGTGTAATTGGTAACAATCAAACATTTGCTGAAGAGAGCAATATTCGTGAGATTGGGACTGTTCTTAATTCTGTTTCTGTTCCCGCAGCTGATTATGGTAAAGGTCCAAATGGTGAAGATTGGGTATACGCGGTCGCAAACGGCTCCCCTGCTGTATTTAATGTTCTAGATGCAAAAACGGGAGAGCGTGTTGCGAGTTTTCCACTTGATGGAGCTAGTGGTGCGTGGGGTATCACAGTGGACCCTATAGGTAATGTCTATATTGGAACGAACTCTAGTGCTTCTTTGTTTAAATATGTTCCAGGTGCAGACCATGTAGAAAACCTAGGTAATCCAATCCCAGGTGAATCATTTTTATGGCGTCTAAAATCAGATGAAGACGGTCGCATATATGGAGGTACCTTTCCAAGTGGAAAAGTATTTCAATATGATCCTGAAACTAAAGAGTTTCGTGATTACGGTCAAGTAAAGGAAGGACAGCAATATGCCAGAGGTCTTGATATTTATAAAGACAAAATTTATGTAGGACTTGGAACTCAAGGAGCAAATCTTATCGAAGTTGATATACATACAGGTGAAAAAGTAGAAATTCCACTACCAGAAAAGTATTCAGAAAGAACCTATGTATATGATATTGATGTAATTGGGAATAAAATGTTTGCAAGGGCAACTGGTTCTAGTAATACAATACTCGTTTTTGATTTAAAAACCATGAAAATCGTTGATGAAATTGATGGTGCCAATGGACTTGATGTTTCTGAACCGGGTCCAGGGAATTTGGTTTATTTTATCAAAAACGAACAACTATACTCTTATGATTTAAACTCTTTGAAACTAACACCTACTGGATTCGACAATCTATTTTCTGCAAGAGATTTCGGTTGGGCGAAATTTGAAACCAGTGAATTCCCTGGAAAGACATTAGTGTCAATTGCTTGGGATGGAAAGATTCGTCACTATAATCCAATCACCGGGAATCATCGTATTTTACAAGGACAATTGAGTGGTCAACCTGTTAGTATCCAATCCCTAACGCAAGGACCAAACGGTAATATTTTTGTTGGTGGCTATTTATCTGGTGGGCTTGCCCAATACGATTATAAAACCGGTCAAGTTACTGAAAATAAAGGACTTGGGCAAATCGAAGGAATGATTGCCCATCAAAATCGTCTATATATGGGAATTTATCCAGGTGGATTCTTATATTCGTATGATCCAACTGAAAACTATGAAATGGGTATAAATCCAGTTGAACATTTCGGCTTGAAATCTGAAGGTCAGGATCGTCCCTTTGCGTTAGCATCAGCTGGTGATTTATTAGCCATCGGAACGGTTCCGGATTATGGACTACTTGGTGGTGCTCTAACGATATTTAATCCAGCAACAAATGATTATACTCTTCACCGGAATATCGTAGAAAATCAAAGTGTCATTTCATTGGCTTATCAGGATGGACTTCTCTATGGCGGCACTTCTGTTTGGGGTGGTCTAGGGATTGCTCCAACTGAGGAAGAAGCGAAATTGTTTGTCTATAATGTGCAAACAGGTGAAAAACAATTTGAAACCATTCCCGTTCCTGGTGAGAAAGCCATTTCCGCTCTAACTTTTGATAATGACGGAAACCTATGGGGGCTTACATCAGGCATCTTATTTAAATACGACACGACAACTAATCAGGTCGTTGAAACGAAGGAATTGTATCAAGTGGATTGGAATTCTATTGGCCATTTATGGCGAGAAGGATTTCTACAATTTGCTGATGATGGCTATTTATATGGTCAAGCTCGCGGAGATATCTTTAGAATCAATCCTAATACATTGGATCATGAAGTCTTAGCAGAAGATACAAAACTTTTTGCAATGGATCCAGATGGAAATATATATTTTGCTCGAGGAACTAAGCTATATCAATACGAAAAATAGATTAGTAGGCATAGCATTTATACTGCTATCTTTCCTATTACGATTGATTTAAAAAACTGACAGGCAATTTCGTTTTGCCTGTCAGTAATAATTACGAATTCAGGAGGAACATGCATTGAAAGATAAATTGAAACTATTTTCTATTGTACTATTAGCTACAATTCTCGTTTTCTCCACTCTTCCCTATTTTAAGCAATCAAATGTATTCGCTGCAGATGATCAATGGAAAGAATTAAACGTCGAGAATGGTGATTTTGAGGCAAAAACTTTATCCGATACTGAACTGCCATCTTGGGTGTATTGGACCGGTGGTTATAAGACGGGAATGAGTATTTCAGATGAAGTTGTAAAAACCGGAAGTCAGAGTCTTGCTGTCAATAATAACGGGGTTGTTGGCTTGTTCAGTCAAGGTATTGATATAAAAGCAGGTAATCAATATAAATTAAATGCTCACGTATATGTCGAAGATTTAACTGGGAAACCAGGAATTTGGCTTCGCTGGATAGATGAAAATGGCACAATTATCGAAAACTCTGCAAAGTATTTCGATATACAAGAACTTAATAAGTGGCAAACTGTGGAGATTGAGGCAACTGCCCCAGCGGGTGCTACAGAAGTAAAAATATTTATCTACCAAGCAACCACATCCACTATGAAAGGTTACTATGATGATGTTAAATTATTTGAAAAAGAATCGAATATTTTAGACTTCCCTATTGAATTCGGAAAGCCTATTAACCATGGGCCAGCTGCATTAGCAGCCAAATCTCAAGGGGTAGCAATTGGAGATGGTGAACTCTACTATGCAACAAATGGTTCACCGGCAACATTTTATGCTGCAGATGCTGAAACAGGAGAAAAAATATTTTCTGAAGCCTTGCCTGGAAGTGATGTTGTGTGGGCAATGGTCGTAGGCCCGGATGGAAATGTCTACTTTGCAGGTACCTATAATGGTATTTTATACAGATATGTCGTGAAGGAAAAACGTTTAGAACAGCTTGGGAAAAATCCATCAGATAATTGGGTTTGGCAACTAGAGGCTTCACACGATGGAAAAATCTATGGGGCAACCTATCCAAATGCAAAAGTGTTCGAATACGATATTGAATCTGCTCAATTTAAAGATTTGGGCACCTTTTACGAGGGTCAGCAATATGCACGCGGACTTGGCATTACGGAAGAAAATCTATATGTCGGAACGGGTACAACAGCTTATTTAATGAAAATGGACCTTGCATCCGGTGAAAGAAGTGAAATTAAATTACCAATTACAGGTGTATCCACATCCATTTCGAATATTTGGGAATATGGAAATAACATTTTTGTTGCCTATGGAACTTCACTGGTGACAATTGACAAAACAACAGGTGAAGAAAAAAATACAATGGATTGGCAAGATGAGCATACCTTTGACGGGCTTATCTCATCACCTTCCCCATATGATGAAAATATTCTTTATTACATTAATAAAAATACACAGCAGTTATGGACCTATGATATGACAACACATAAAACAGCAAAAGTAGAACCGACGGTACAACTTCCTGCTACTCCTGCCAAAGCGATGCGTTGGATTAAGGATAGAAGTGGTAAAGATGTATTAGCTATTTTACATCATCAAATCGAATATTCCATCTATGACCCTTCTACAAATACTGTAAAAGTCAGTTATCCTGAAGTCGACATGCAAGGTCTTTTAATGCAAAGTTTAGAAATTGATGAAGACCAAAAAATCTATATGGGTGGTTATCAAGGTTCTTTTGGTGTCTTTGATACATCAATTGATCAATACATCCTACAAGAACGTGATCCTCACCAAATTGAAGGAATAGGATTTTTAAACGGCGACGTCTATTTAGGAACATATGGTGGCGCTAAAATATATAAATATGATCCAAACCAACCATTTACCTTCTCGGGTGGTAAAGCCGGTGAAAATCCTGAGTTGGTACAAGACATCGACGATGATCAAAGCAGACCTTTCACTTTTACATCAGGAGATAACAAACTCTTTGTTGGAACCATTTCTGATTACGGTAGATTAGGTGGTGCCCTTACCATCTATGATGCTAAAACGAATAAATGGAATACAATCCGAAATATCATTAAAAATCAAAGTATCATTGGGTTAGCCTATCATGATGGAAAAGTCTTTGGAGGTTCTACGATTTCTGGAGGCCTAGGTATTGACCCAACTGAACCAAAAGCGAAAATGTTTGAATATGATGTGGCAACAGGTAATCATGAAGCATTCGACCTTCAAGTAGATGGTTTAGAAAAGCCAGAAATGATTGGTGAATTGTCAGCTGGTCCCGATGGTAACATCTGGGGTGTAGCATGGGGATTAGATAAAGGTGGTTCCTTTAACACTGTGATTTTTGCCATGAATCCTGATAATCGAGAAATCGTAAAAAGTACTCAACTATACAAAGGAGTTAATCGTGGAAGTCAATGGCGACCTTTCTTCATTCGTTGGGATAATCTGGGATATTTATACACAACAGCTGGTCGTACATTAACGGTTATTGATCCAGAGACAATGAAGAGCAAGCAATTGGTTACAGGTAATGTCAATTTGATGGATGTAGATAAGGAAGGAAATATTTACTATTCAGCAGATCATAACTTATATCAGCTTCCTGTTCCCCTTGAAAGTGGATCATTAACAGTCGACAGTGAGACACTGTTACAAGGTTCCGAACAAGAAATTGATTTAACTGTTACACTTGCTAACGGAAATAAAATCGATTTAGCAGGAGCTCAGATAGATTGGATTAATTCAAATACAGATGCAGTTAGCCTTGAGGATGGAAAAATTCGTGGGAAAAATGCCGGAACTACAGAGATATACGCTACAGTTTCATACAACGGCGAACAAGTTAAAACGAATACAGTGGTCGTTACAGTAGAAGTTACAACCGAAACGTTAGCAGAGCAAATCAATGAGCTTGAAAAAGTAGAAAGCATTCCACATTCAGTGGCTCAACAATTAACTAACCGATTAGCCCAAGCAAAACAGCACTACGATAAAGGTAAGAAAGAACAAGCAGTAAAGCATCTTGAGGATTTCCGTAAACACCTTGACAATAGCAATATCGATCGCGCGCTCAAAATCACATTACTCAATAATGTTACGGCTATTGAAGAAGCATTTAGAAAATAATCAATGAAATAAAAAGGTCCTCTCCCAATTAAATTGCACCCTTAATCGAACGACGACAATTGATATTGTCAAGTTTGCGATTAAGGGTGCATTACTTTATATTTTGTGACCATTTTAATAAATACGTTGTTATAGTAACGAATACAGTGATGCTGTTACTCGATTAAAAAGATACTAGTTCTTTCGCTAACTACAATGTTTCTCCACAAAAACGAAACTACATCTGCTAACGAGTTAGCTTTATTGGTATCACTTTTTCCTTTTCTTGGATTATGCGCATGGTTCTATACTCTTATTTATTAAAAAAGCATACGCATTTCTTTTTTACGTATGCTTTTATTGTTTTATTACATAAAAACAATACACAAATGGATAATTATTGAATTTTTTAGCCTTTTTAGTATCGCTTCTACCTTTTTTTGGTACTTGCGAATGGTTCAATACTCTAAGTCTATAAAAAAACATACGCATTTCTTATTTGCGTATGCCTTTTTCGTTTTCTCACCTAAAAACAATACACAAATGGATAATTATTACTTTTATTAACTTTTTAGTATTGCTTCTATAATTTTTCGGTATCGCGAGTGGCTTTATTCTAAAAAAACTATTAAAAAGCATAAATATTTCTTTTTGCTTGTAAAATTTATAATCGAATGTGTAATTGCGAGCTAGGACTTTAATATAGGTAGTTACATACAAGATTAAAATCAAAAAGCTAGAGGGGGTTGGAACATTCCCTCAAGCTTTTTTGTTAGTACGCTATATTCATAACTTAGAACTATCCTTAATTACCAGGTTTGTTTGGTTTCCCCGGTTTATCCGGCTTGCCTGGTTTATCTGGTTTACCCGGCTTATCAGGCTTACCTGGTTTATCAGGTTTTCCTGGTTTATCCGGTTTTCCTGGCTTACCCGGTTCATCTGTCCAAACGATTGTATAGGTTAAGGATGATTTTCCATCTATTGCAGTAACTTTAATTTCCGTCTTATCGTTTGAATTTACGATGTCTACAGTGCTGCCTGCTTGAGTAGCCTCGGCCACGATATTTTCAGTTTGCTTAGCATACAACGTATAGTTTGTAGCACCGGGTTGAAAACCTTCAAGTGCTTCCCCATCAATAGTAATCGATTTTAACGTTGCATCTGTTTCAGGTACTGCAATTTTATGAAGCTCACTACCTACTGCATAATAGATGCTTCCATCATTTCCTAGAGTCATGCTGTTTACAAAATCCTCAGCAAGTACTTTATAATTTAATGTTTCAGGGTCAATCGCAATTAGTTTACGAGATAAAGTTGTATAAAGCATGCCATCTGGCCCCCACACGAGTTGGTATGGAAACCATTTACTACTGTTATATAAACTTGGTCGAATCACTCTGCTATCAACAACTTCATAGGTTTCTGGATCCATTTTAAATATAGTTCCTTCAACAGCACCCCACAAATAACCATCTGGCCCGATTGATAAATCACCAATCATGCGAGGTGTAACATCAATTCCAGGAATCTCCGGTGTGAATTCTGCAATCTTCTCACCTTTTTCAACATCCCAGACGAAAATTTTAGCTTCTGTTGCTTTCGGGTCGATTCCTAAACCACCCCATACAGAAGTACCACCAAATAATTTTCCATCATGATAAGCTAAGCTAATTATACTTTGGTCCTGAACGACATTTCGTTGTTGGAACCATTCACCCGTATTCTCATCATAGATGGCTAGAGCTCCACCTAGTACGCCATAATCAGGAATTGTTCCAACAAAAAGTTTGTTATCCCCTGACGTTATCGCGAATGGACGATCTTGTTCATCTTGAATATCATATTCTAGTTGTGGATTATTATTTAAGTCTACAGGCAGAGTTGGATCATAACTGTACATAATCGCACCGACATATGTGCCGAAATACACTTTGTCATTCAAGAATCCAATGCCCTCTGGTTGAGCAAAGGAAGAAATATTGACTTCGATATCATTTGTGAACGGATTATATACACTCATACCACGTTGATAGCCGCCCATATATAGTTTTCCATCCGGGCCTGTTTCAAGTGACTGAATCGCTACTGCTGTTGCCGCAAGATCTAAAATGACGAAATTCAGTTCATTTGTTTCCGGATTATATAACATATATTCTCCGTATTGTGTGACCATTGCTAATACTGTCTCACCGGTAGTTAATGTAATCCAAGCCATGTCCTTTACTCGAGGAGTATCCGGAAGAATAGGAAGACCTTCGATTAGCGTTTCAACATTTGTATTAAGGTCATATTTGAATAATTGTGTTCCATTTTTATAATAAATCATGTTCGGTTGACTAGGATCTGGTTCGGAAATCATATTACTAAATGAGAAAGAACCCTCAACTTCCATTGTCTCTGGATTAACAACAATCATGTTAATTGTTGAAACGGCTACAAGTAGCTTCCCATTTACAACCCAAACATCTTGGATGAATCCATTCTCACCTGAGTGCCCTTCTAGAATAAGCTCCTCTTTTTCACCTGTATGTCGATTAATCTTATACAAATGTTTTATTGTTCCAGTACCAACGTAAATATAATCCCCATCTACAGCGAGTCCACGTGCGTAATCTTGGTCTGAAACACTACCAAAATCTTTGAATTTGCCTGTAGCGGTGTCATACTCGAAAACACCAGAACCAGGATATGTGGCACCATAAATTTTACCATCATCTGTTGCTTCTAAATCCCATACCCATGTGGCAGAAGGATTGGCCCCGAGGTCTTGAACTTCTTTTAATTCTGGGACATAACGGTATAACTTTCCGTCAGAAGTACTAGCGAAGTATACATTTTTATCAGAACCAATAGTAATTGCCCAAACTGCCTCGGTATTCTGAATGACTTTGGAAAACTTAAGCTCCCCTGTCTCAGCATCTAAAACTGAAAATGTACCTGGAGCACCATTTGAATGATAATATACTTCACTTTCACCTAGGCTATTTTCCTGGATCGCTCCTGCTTGTCCTAATTGGACATGAACCATCTCTCCTAGATTAGTAGGAGCCGTATATTCACGATCAAATTTGCCATCATCCGTCACTTTTTCAAAGGTAACATCGTCAAAATAGACTTCTGTAAAGCTAATTCCTCCCGAATAGAAAGCTAATCTTGCATACGCAGCATTATCTGGAACAACACTAAATACTTTTAAATCCTTCCATTCATTTTTCGGTAGGTTCCCATTTAGTTCTCGATGTTCTGTAATTCTATTATTGTCCGCATCAAAATAACGAATTTCCGTTACCACGTTATGTGTCTGACTTACAACATTTGAATAAACGGTTAATAAATATGAAGCACCAGCCTCAACTGCAATTTTATCACTTAAGACACTTACACCTGCTTGGTCAGTAGTATCGTGTAAGTGCAGGCTTTGAGCCCCAGTACGAGCACGATCTGTACTTATTCCAATTCCTGGACCCTCAAATTCGGATGTCCAACCAGGAATGCTTCCATCAACTACCGCTTCTTCAAAGCTAGGATTCAATACTTCCGTATGGATATCATCAACTGGAGGTTCTTCAATAGAAGTACCTTCGATTGTTACATCATCAAAATATGCCTCTGTTATTGATGGATGCCCCGAGTTGAAACGAAGTTCAACTTGTGTTGCTCCCTCTGGCACCTCAAAAGGAACTTTCATTTCAGTCCACTTATCTTTACCTAACTCAGCAGCAGTAAAATTTTTAAAAGTAGCAGTGCCAACTTTTTGTCCTTCACCGTTATAAAAATGAATCTCATATCCGATACTATGGGATTGGCTAACCACATTCACATATGCTTTCGCTAGATAAGAGACACCTTTTGTAACAGGGATTTTTTCGCTTGTTACCTGCAAATTACCACCTGGATTATTGCTATTTTCATCTTTAAAGTGCAAGCTTCTGTTTCCAGTATGAGCTTTTTCATCACTAAAACTAATACTTGTCGATGGATTATTGGTTACAAGACTCCACCGTGGATTATCAACATCCTCAAAACTACCATTTGGCACCTCGACTTGTACCGTTTCTGCAGAAACTGGTAGCGTACTAGTAGTAGCAAATGGAGCTATTACACCAAATAGTAGAGTAAAACAAAATGTGAGCATAATTGAATTCTTCAAGTTTCTAACTCTCAAACAATAAACCTCCCTTTAATTATGTAAAAGTAAAACGTTATTGAACCTCCTTTCTATATTAAAGGAAACGATTACAAAGCTATTGAATGCTAGTAAAAACTTCCTTATTTTGATTCTACTTAACTATATTACTCATAAAAATAGGTCTTTCTTCCGATACTCTGTCGTAAATAGGACTTTAAATCAAAATGGAGCCTAATTAGAGTTAAGACCAAAACATCATAAAAAAGAGGCTGCATAATTACAGCCTCTTCTAGCAATATGGAAATTAATGTCTGGGACGAGGGACCTGTCCCTCTGACCCACTGCATCTGACCGACCTGGATCAATGCCAATTATTTGGTTTGGGCGGTGCGGTCTTGGAGTTGGTGGACTGAGACGTTGCCCCAGCTTAGGTCTTTGACGCGGTAGGTTTCGATTAGGTTTTCGTCTAGTTCGATTCCTAGGCCTGGTACATTACGATCTGGGACATGGAGATAGCCGTCTTGATATTGGATGCGATTTTTTACGACGTCTCCGATATAGAGTTCCGGTCCTGTTGGGTCAGACGTATAATTCAGATTTACTAGATTTGCTCCCAAATGGGCCATTGATGCAGTACCGATTGATAGTTCTTGTGTGGTACCTAGGATGACGCTTTTTCGAGCTACTTCGGCAACAGCCGCTGCTCTTTTTGCTGCTGTTAATCCACCAATAAAGATTGGAGAAATATTAAAGATATCTACTGAATCATGTTTGATCATTTCGTACTGATGTTTTGTAGACCAAACATGTTCACTGATTGGGTAATCGGTTCTCATCCGAATATGATGCAAGCCCTCATAGTCATTGGCAAAAGCAGGGCTTTCAATCATCTCAAGACCCAAATCATATTTTGTTAAACGTTTGACCGCTTGTAATGTTGCTTTCCAATCAAGTAAGTGACTAAAATCAAGTGACTTGATTTTTACTTCGTTACCAAACTCGCTTTTAACAGCTGCTAAAAAGGCTTCATCGGCGTCAATATTTTTACCAACATATAAGCGGAATGTATCAAATCCTTGGTGTAATCGTTGACGTACGACCTCGACGTTCTCTTCCACTTCTTCCATAAATCTCATTCGGAAAATCGGGTAGCATACTTTAATTTTTTCTCTTATTCTACCACCTAGCATATCAGCAACTGAAATACCTAGATACTTCGCACATAGGTCATAGAGGGCAACATCGACTCCATTACGGATGAAGCTCCCCTTTTCATAGTAATACATAGCTTCAGGGAAATTACCAGAAAGCTCTTGGTTAAGCTTCATAATATCAAATGGATTTTCCCCAATCAGAATAGACTTTAAGACATTCGTTAAATCCTCAACATCGGGTGCGTAGCGTGGGAGATGCGAAAAGTCGGACATCTCACCAATCCCCACGATCCCTTCGTCAGAAAAAATCTTAACAATAATATGCTTATTCACAAAACCGGTATGACGTGGAATACCAACAACTGTTAAAGTAATATCTGTTATTTTCATTTACCATCATCCCTACTTTACTATTTTTATAGACCTTGTTATGTACGATTTTTATACTGGTGTAATGGTTACTGTTTTAATTGAAGTGAAAAATTCTTTTGCCGCTTCACCTTGTTCTCTTGAATGGGAACTAGATTGCTTCATGCCACCAAACGGTGCCTGTAATTCAACACCCGCACTTTCACCATTTACTTTGATTAAGCCTGCATCAATTTCATTAATATACGTGAAGGCGTTACCAATATCTTTCGTAAATAATGATGCTGATAAGCCGAACTTACAATCATTTGCCTTTTCAAGCGCTTCTTGCAAGCTATCAACCTTAAATAAACATAGTACAGGGCCGAAAATTTCTTCTTGTGCAATGGCACTTTTATGGTCCACATTCTCAAACACAGTAGGCTCAACATAATACCCGTTTTGATAGTCATTACCCTCTGGCACTTTTCCACCCGTAAGTAGCGTTGCCCCAGATTTTTTACCTTCTTCTAAGTAATGAAGGACGGTATTAAGTTGAGATTTTGAAGCCAAAGGTCCCATATAGGTGGATTCCTCTAAGCCAGAACCTATTTTTATAGCAGCTACTTTTTCAAGGACTCTCGTTTTAAATTCCTCATACACCGCTTCGTGAACAAAAGCTCGGCTTGTCGCTGTACATTTTTGTCCAGTATGTTTCATGGCTCCGCTAGCTGTCAATTCAGCAGCTAGCTCTAGGTCTGCATCATCAAGAATGATCGCTGGGTTCTTTCCGCCCATTTCAAGCTGATACTTTGCCCCTCGTTCAACACAGCTCAAGGCAACGACTTTTCCGACTTCATTAGAACCTGTAAAACTGATGGCATTCACATGAGGGTGATTGATCAAATGGTCACCAACAACCGAACCTCGTCCCGTTACAATATTAATAACACCTTTTGGAAACTCTGCTTCTGCAAAAGCTTCAACAATCTTAATCGCTGTAATCGATGTTTCAGAAGCTGGTTTTAAGACGACCGTGTTTCCATACACCAATGCCGGAGCGATTTTCCAAATTGGGATGGCTATTGGGAAATTCCAAGGTGAAATGATCCCTACAACACCAACAGGTACACGTGTTGTAAATAATAGGTTCTTACTTCCGCCCGATGGGATGTTATCTCCCACTTTTCGATAACCTTCTTGCGCATAGTATCGTAAGATCTGAACGGCTCTTGTCACTTCACCCTTTGTTTCTGCTAAGGTTTTTCCCATTTCAAGTGTTGCCGTTCTCGCAATATCATCTACTTTCTTTTCTAAAATATCAGCTGTCTTATGTAGAAAGTGGCCTCTCTCTAGCGCAGAAAGATCCTTCCAGTTTGACAATGCCTCTTTTGCAGCAACCACAGCATTGTCGACATCATCCTTGGTTGAACTAGGGAACTTTCCTACATTCTCAGAAAAATTGGCAGGATTATTACTCTCCAAAAACTCACCATTACTTGATTGACACCACTGGCCATCAATAAGATTTTTATAAATTTGACTCATATTTTTCCCCTTTCTATTTTACGAGATTGGGTACAAATCCCCATGATTCGAGTAAATCAATTAATTCCTGACGATCGGATTCATTAAGAGCGGAAACGGGTTGTCTAGTAATCCCAGCATTTAATCCGATATGTTCCATTGCTTCTTTAATGACAACAACATTGTTTCCACTATTGTATTTCGCACGTAAATTTTCAAAAGGTACTACCTCTTTCCATACCTTCCAAACAATATCTTCATTTTTTGACTTAAGTGCATTTAGCATTTCAAATGATTTTTCGGGAAAAAGATTAACAAGTCCTGAAGTAAAACCAACTGCCCCGGCATTAAAGAAAAATGGCGCCCATTTCTCAGCCGTTCCGCAAATCCAGGCAATATGATGTTCGGGTGAAACAGTTTGAACAGTGTTAGTAAATCTAGGGAGGTCGTTTACAGCATATTTAACTGCAACAAGTTTTTCTAATGGGGCTAATTTGACAAGTACATCATCACTTAAATTGGGATCTTTAAAATATATACAAGATGGTAAATCGACACATTCAATGATGGATTTGAAGTATTCATATGCGCCTTCGTTTGTAATATAAGGGTGGATTGGCATATGAATCATAACACTATCAGCACCAACGGATTTCGCGTAATTTCCCATGTCGATGGCGGTTTCAACGGAGTATCCAATTCCAGCCAGCACAATAGCTCTTCCATTTACATACTCTACTACTCTTTTAATCTCTTCCTTTGCTTCCTCAATGGTAAGGGAATAGAATTCGCTTGTGTTGCCACAAGGAACAATGACCTTCACACCTCTTTGGATGAGAAACTCAACATTCTCTTTTACTCCGTCCCAATCAATTTCTCTTGAATCTTTTTTAAATGGGGTAATGGTAATACCAGAAATGGTTTCAAATTTTTCTTTCCAGTCAGCGTAATTCATCTTATCCTCCTCTAATCCTTGATTATTTTTACGTAGTTCCATTTAACACATCATACAAAGTTCGTAAAATATGTGCTTTCATAAGATGTTCAGCTAGTTCTGGGTTTTTTGAAATAATGGCATCACCAATTTTACGATGCTCTGTATATCCTGATAGTAATTCCCCTTTTTCCTTCAGGGCTCTTTTTCGGAAAGCTTTATCAAAGGATCCGATGTTATCTAGAATTTGGGTAACCATCGGATTGTCAGCAATGGATCGGATCATTCCGTGAAATTTGGTGTTTTCCTCTACCAATCGCTCTACTTCATTTTGTTGCAAAAGGTACTCCATTTTCTCCATTTGTTGCTGTAATTCTGCTTTTTGAACTTCATTAAGTTTCATTGCAGCAAGCTTAGCACAAACTCCTTCAACACCAGCTCTTAAGATTTGTACTTCTTGAATATTAACATCCGCTAAACTTGATACATATGTTCCTTTTCTAGGAATGGTTTCAACAAGACCCTCTTGGCTAAGCATTCGGAACGCTTCTTTGATCGGAGTAGTACTAACTCCCATTTTTTCTGAGAGCTCCCTTTCTTTTAAATGATCACCAGGCTTAAATTGTCCTGAGATAATCGCTTCACGAATGGATTCAAGAACAACATCACGTAAGGATTTCACCTGCTCCGTTTTCAAAGAGAATAACTCACCGTTCATTTTTTCCACCTCCAATTTGGATATTTTTTAGTTTGTGATATCTGATATATCATATATTAGCACCTGTTTTATTTTTTGTAAATAATGAGTAGTATAAAATTTCAGATTATTTTATTTTGACGATCTCATTATAAGCCATTAATAAGGGTGCGACACCGTGCCCGTTGTTGTCTACAACATTCTCGCCACGAACATAATAGTCATAACTACCATCACGTATCCTGCCTAATTCCGGGTGTTTTCCTAAACCAGCACTTCTGCAAATACCACCTAAGAACACTTCCTCATCTTCTTCACGCATATAGGTTTGTACTGTTCCATCAAATGCAGATACTCCGTATTTTTCATAGCTTTTCGATAAATACCCTAGGCGTACAGCTTTTAAAATAGCATAGGACATCATGGTTGTTCCGCTTGTCTCTAAGTAATTTCCTTCCTCACCTGGATGCTCCACTACTTGATACCACATTCCATTTGGTTGCTGATAATTTAACATTCCGTCGATTGTTTCTTTTAAAAGGCTTTTTAGCTCGTGAGAATCAACATCTTCTCCTTCTAATAATTCAAGTACATCCACTAAAGCCATTGCATACCAACCAACTGCCCTACTCCAAACATGTGGTGAGTGACCGGTTTCCTTATCGCACCAAAACATACTACGACTCTCATCATAGGCATGAACGTATAGTTTTGTTTGATCATCAAATAAAAACTTGCGAACGTTTTTGAATTGCTCGATTGTATCCGTGAAATCTTTCTCCTCTTGGAACTCCTTGATATATCTCACATAAAATGGTTGCCCCATATATAGCCCATCTAGCCAAATTTGATTTTCATAATTCGTTTTGTGCCAGAAGTTCCCGCTTTTTGTACGAGGATACGTTTGCAACTGTGTATACAATATATCTAAAACCTTTTTATACTTTAAATCTCCTTCTCTATTAAAAAGTGTAAATAAAACGTTTGCCATCCGAATTTGATCGATGTTGTAGTATTGAGTATCAATCTGTTCAATTTCTCCCTCATCATTATAAAGTCTGTCAATAAAATCCTTTACAAATTGATACTCCCTCTCATCAACTGTTAGCTCATAGCTATCAAGATAAGCTTTTAATATACATGATTCGATGTAATGCCAACGATGTGTAAACCATTTACCCTCTTGCTTCATATAGTCCTGTTTAAGTTTTTCTACTAATTGATAAGTCAATACATTTCCCTCCAATTTTATGTAAATCTTACTCTATAAGATATATCATATTTCTTATAATTTAAATCGATTATGAAATCGTTGTCAACACGGTGATAACTTGATTTTAAAGACTTAAAAGCTTGTACAACCTTTGATACTAAAGGATTTTAGCTACGAACAATCTATCGATAATTTTAAAAAGTTAAAAAATTCTCAAAAAGGTATTTACTAATCAACCATCATCCATTATGATAAAAAACATGATATATCAAATATCACTTAAACGTAGGAGGTTGATGTAATGAAAAAGCCCGGAAAAGTTTTTTCTCTTCTTTGTGCTGCTACACTAGGTATTGGTTCACTTACTGCCTGCAGTGGTGAAAGCGCTTCAAAAGGTTCTGACGAAGAATTTACACTCTCAGCTATGGTAAAACTCCACTCACCAGAAGTCCCTAACAAGAAGATTATTAACATCCTCGAAGAAAAAACCAATATGAAACTAGATTTTCAATTTGTCCCTTATAATAATTATAAGGAAAAAGTAAATGCCCTATTTGGATCTGGTTCATTCCCAGACTCTGTTGTTTTAGACTTAGACATGCTTACTCAATATCATGAAGCGATTCAAGATGGTCAGTTTTGGGAAATTGGTCCATATTTAGATGAATTCGAAAACTTGAGTAAAATGAAAAAAGATATTCTTGAAAATACAAAAGTCGATGGAAAGCTTTACATGGTTTATGAAGGAAAGCCTCTTTCTCGACAAGGAATGATATATAGGAAAGATTGGGCTGAAAAGCTTGGATTATCAGCGCCAAAAAATATCGATGAATTTTATGAAATGCTACGAGCATTTACGGAAGAAGACCCTGATGGGAACGGAAAAGACGATACTATTGGGTTAACAGATCGTAATGAATTAATATTTGGTGCTTTCAAAACGGTTGCATCTTGGTTCCATACACCTACCAACTTCGGTGTGAAGAACGGAGAAATCAAACCAGAATTTATGTTCCCAGAATATATGCAGACACTTGATTTCTTTAGAGACCTACATGAAAAAGGTTACATAAACAAGGATTTCCCTGTTACAAGTAAAGCGGATCAACAAGGCTTACTTAAAAGCGGTAAAGCAGGCGTATATGTAGGTTCAATGGGTGATGTTGAATCACTTTATTTAGATGCAGTGGCAAATAATCCTAATGCTGAGTTCGATGTACACAATCAGGTTGCTGGCCCAGATGGGAAATTTACTGTTTGGTCTTTACCTGGATATGGTAATGGTATCTTATTCCCGAAATCGTCTGTTAAAACAGAAGAAGAGTTAAAAAGAATCCTAGGTTTCTATGATTTCCTAATGACTCCCGAAGGATCTAATTTAACCTATTGGGGTATTGAAGGCGAACATTACACAGTTGAAAATGGCGAAGTAGTAATAAAAGATCAGCAAATTTATGATAAAGAAGTTCGTCCATTACAAACACTAAAAATTGCTGAAGAGGAAACAAATGGTCGTTTAAAAGCAAAATATGATTATGAACCGATGGCAAAAGCTGAAGAACTATTTATTGATAATGAGCAATACTTAATTCCTGACCCAACGGTTGGGCTACACTCTCCTTCCTTCAATGAAAAAAGTATGATGTTGCAAAAAATTATTGATGACGCGACATACCAATATATTATTGGTCAGCTTGATAAAAATGGTTTTGAAGCTGCGGTCAATGAATGGGTGAAGCAAGGCGGAGACAAAATCATGGAAGAATTTACAGCTGCTTATCAAAAGAAGTAATAACGTACAAAGCCTGCATTGATGTGCAGGCTTTGTTTTGTGTGTTTGTTAAGTTAAATCCCAATATATCTAGTGTCATCTTTTTTAAGAGGAAGCGTATCTAAAAAACGTTGAATTTCCATATCCCAGAATTCCCATGTATGACCGTGACCATCAGCTATATGGTAGGTGTAGTCGTAAGAATCACTCAGTCTATGAAAAAAGTCACGTACCTTATCGTTCAAATCTAACCAAGGATCCTCACTTCCGCAAGCATGATAGACTTTTGGAAGAGCTTGACCTGACTTTGCAGCTTCAATCGCTAGATATTCAAGATCATGGTCTGTATTTTTTATATCACCATCACCGAAGATCTCGACACGCGCTTGTGCTTTCTTTGAACCATCATTACGAAATGGAACATCAGCCTTATTTCCAGCTGAAAAGGCACCGATAGCAGCATAGAGATCTGGTCGTGCTAAACCAATCCGCAAACAGCCATACCCACCATTCGAAAAGCCCGATATGTAATGATCATCACGGTCTGTGGACAGGCGTGGAAACAAATGATGGATAAGACCCGGAAGTTCCTCTGTCATATAGGTGAAAAATTTCCCACCATGTTCCATGTCTGTAAAGCAAGAGTTCAATCCTCCAGGCATGATGACTGCAATGCCATACTTAATCGCATATTTTTCGATATTACTCATTCGAAGCCAAGCAGATGCATCACCAGAACCACCGTGAAGAAGCCATAATACCTTAAGTTGTTGTTCTTCTTGATAGGGTTGCCTTTCCTGAGGAAGAATGACGTTTAATGTAACATCCATCCCAAGAACTTCAGAATACACATAGGTTTCGATTAGCGCCATCATCGTTCCCCTCCTTTCGTAAGACCAGGTTTTGTAACGGTTAACCATGAGATAAATGTTTCCAGCGAATGATCCCAATGCTTCCAATCAGTCTGTTCATCAATTGTTTTTTCAAAGGTTGTCTTTACTCCGAGATTTGACAGGTATGTATTAAAGGATTCATTTTCTTCTAATAAGGCATTTTCTGCATTACAAGTTAGATAGATTTCTGGAAGTGGTTTGTTCAAGGTTAGTAAAGTTTCTGCTGCTACATATACATTTTCGGTACTTTTATTTACCTCGTCAAATTGACCAAATATATCTATGGCTTTTTGTTTATCTAATCGGTTAGCAATCCCCATTACGTCTATAGGACTTGAAAAGGAAGCAGCCAGACTAAACGTATATGAAGCGGATAATCCTGCCTTCAATGCTCCGTAGCCACCAATACCATTTCCTGCAATAAAGCGTTCGTCCTTTGATTGAGAAAGCGGAAACATATGCTCGCAAATTGCAGACAATTCCTCGGTGATAAAAGTAAAATACGGCTTTCCATGATACATATCCGTGTAGTAACTTGTATGTCCGGCTGGCATGACAACTGCAAGTGAAAGATCATCAATATATCTTTCTAGACTTGTTTTTCGTAACCATGAGGTGTGTCCATCCCCCATCTCATGTAATAGATAAAGAGTTGGAAAGGTTTGACGATTTTCAGCAAATGACTGTGGCAATAGAACGGCCATTTCGACGGGCATGCCCAGTATTTCAGAATGATATTTTACATTAAGTAAGGCCATTATTATCACTCCCTCTTATAAAATAATAATAAGAAAGGGCGATCTCCTACTTGAAGTATCGCCCTTGCTTATTTATTTTTTACTATTGTATCATTATTTAACTCTTTTCCTTCTCATCCATTGTGTTGCTGCCCACTTATCACCAACGATAACCGGTGCCCCACCGTGTAAGGTTTGTTCATTTAAGTCTTGGTCATTATAAAAGTATTCAAAGTACACAGCCATCCCCTTTTGTGGAGATACTGAAAAATTCAACTTTGGAAAATACGTTTCCCCGCCATGTTCCACATCGCTTAAATACATGACAATTGTACTGATTCTAGGGTTATTTATCACCTTATTAGTAGATGTGAAAAAGTCAAAATGAGCTTTATATTCTTGCCCAATTTGATAATTAAGAATTTGAAGACCTTCTCCATGTTCAGTTGGTATATTCATAATCTGAGAGATTCTTTTTTCAATTCTACTAACAATAATATTTTCACTTTCTTCTAAAAAAGTACTACTACTCGTCCTCATATGATCTACACGTGCATTGCTAATTTTTGAACGATTTATTTTATCCTTAGACAAGCTAATTAACTCATCACATTCTTCATCACTTAATACATTACCTAAGATTACGATTAAAGGTTCTTCCAACCTAGCAATAATCTTGATCTCTCGGTCCTCTGTTATAATTTTATTGCCAATATGAGTAAAGATTGTTGGCTCCTTAGTTGGTAAATCTGTAGCATCCATTGTCAACTTTCATCAACCTCTTCAGAAATTTAGATTTGTAAATAATAGATTGATATTAAACAGAAATAATAATTGTTCTTGGTTCCCTCCTGTTTTCAAAATGGATGTAAATGTTGAATTAGTTCACCGAAACTAATTTTTGCTTTTTTATTTTACACTTTGAAAATGTATTTTTCTACTATTTTTTTGAAAAAAATAACAAATAAATTACTAGATTACTATATTTCGTTCATTTCAAATGAAAAGCCGATTAACCCTTTTCATGGAGTCATCGGCTGAATAGATTAGATTAACACACCAGTTACTTCTAATGGTGTTAAAGCTTTTGTGTTATTTATAAAGACAAACGCATCATACCGCTCAGATATCACTGACGGCACATAGTTACCATATTGTTCGTATTGCGGATTATAGACAACGCCAATTGCACGGTGTCCAAGTTCTTTTTTAAATATATTTCTATTTTTCTCATTAAAAACAAGAATCTTATCGTATGCTCCCGCTTTATAAAGAAGATCTTCCCAGCTGCCAACAACTGCTGGAGGGGTATTCATTCTTTCGAAATCTACACCCCATTCGCTAGCTGCAACCACCGTTCCATGATGTGTACCGAAACCAACAATAAACACATTTTCACTACTTATTTCTTCCCTGATAAGTTGTCCTACATTTACAAGTCCTTCATTTGCCATATCAGTAGCTCTTGCATCCCCAATATGTGTATTATGTTCCCAAATGATTCCTTTGGAATGATGGTTATAGAAAGAATCAATTCTACGTATGACCTCAACCATGTGACGATCTCTAATATTCCATGATTCATTATCGTTCGTAATCATCGTAGTATAATAATTTTCAGCATTCGCCGTAATAAGCGCGTTTACCTCTACGTTTAAACTACTTTCATGTGAATCCTGATAGGCATGTTTATTCGCCATTATTTCCGTCAAAAGCTGTAGAACCTCTTCATGACATCCTTCATTATAAAAAGAAGAAGACAAAGCATACTTTTCTGCTTCTCGATTAAATGGTTCAAAACAAGCGAAAGCTTTTCTCGCGACCTCAAGATCAGGTGAGTTTCTTTTTTCTAGATACTTTAGAATTTCATCCATTGATTCCCATAAACTATAGATATCAATTCCATAAAAACCAATCTTTTTTTCATTCGGTTTTCCTTGGTTAAACTCTTTTAACCATTCAACTAAACCGATTATTTCTTCATTTGCCCACATCCAGGTTGGCCAACGTTTAAAAGATGATAGCACATCTCGGGCATTTTTATATTTTTTTGAGTAGCCTTTAATATAGTTATTCACCTGTTGGCATGCTGGCCAATCGCCTTCTACTGCAATAAAAGTAAACTCTTTTTCAATGATTAATCTCTTGGTGAGTTCCGCGCGCATTTTATAAAACTCAGATGTACCATGTGAGGACTCACCCAACAAAATGTATTTCTGATTTGTTATCGCAGTAACAAGTGGGTCGAGATCGTGTGTAAAATTTGTTAATGGAATTGAATGTTGTTGGATCGCTTGTATCATTTTATCTACCATATGAGCCCCCTTAGTTTTTATATTCTGCCTGATACGAATTCTCGCCTGAATGAACAGAGAGCAGTGTATCAGCATAACCAACTAGTCGATTTACAAGTTCATCAGAAATGGCATAAACTAGCTGATGAAGTGACTCTTTATGTAAGGCGGGATCGTCAAATATAATCGTAGTATTGATGAAAATCTCCTTGGTATCATATAAGTTGTAGTGGATAATAACCTTGCCAGCAGCACCACCAGTAGTCGGGTCCTTATAGCTCGGTAAAAAAACATACCATTCCTCTGCAGAAGGAGATCGAAAGTTTTTTGTGAATGTTAAACCTTTAATTTCTTCCTCTATTTGTTTACTTATTTGTGGATCAATCACATCAAAGATCTTGTTTTCCATAGCTGATTCTTACTCCGCTGGATTCGCATCGACAGCAATCTCATATGCATCTAGCACCATATCACGTTCAGTTGGATCTTTGATTCCTGTCAAAAACTGACCATCATCCGTATTTTCTACCTGCATGACAAATGTATTATTCTGGTCCTGTTCGGAGTGTAACAATGCATATGTTTTTTCCTTCATATCAAATAAGGCCTCAATCGAAAATTCCTTTTCTTCGCCGTTTTCATCTTTCACCACGATCTTATCTCGATATACATCGCTCATGTCATACACCTCCTGTAATTTGCATTACTATCTTTTCCAAAACCATCAAAATTACTAAAGGACTTTTGAAAACGCAAAAAGCAGTGTATTTTCTGATGAGAAATACACTGCTTCCAGAGTTATATTAATTTAATTTTTGCTTAGATTAGTCCACTACAACCATTAAAATGGAATTTAATGATTGGGACGAGGGACCTGTGTCCCATTATTCTTCATTGAACCACAGTTTTGTTTTGTCGTCGACTTCGCCATTGTAGTTGATTAGGATTTCTTCGCCTGCTTTTATGTCTTTGTACGCATAGAAATCAAATGTGTGATTATCAAAGTTAATATCATAAACGGCATTCGGTTCATAGGAATGGTTAAATAGCATTCCATATCCGAGGAGGATTGCCGTATGATTAATTCCATACTCAAAAGCGTAATCAGCGAGTAATGTTTTTTCAATGTGCTCGTGCTGGTCATTCGGATAAGAGATTACGGGTGCTTCATGGATTAGTTGTCCTTTTTTAATATCCATTGTAGCAAATACCCCTCTATTGAATTCCCCATCACTTAATAAAGATTTTTTTATTTCGATCATGTTGTTTGCCCTACCTCATTTTTGACTTCCTTCTAACTTTAACATTAATTTGCGAAAACAAAAAGGTGCCAGTTTACTGACACCCCTTAATTACTTCCTATTTAAACAAATCGAGCAATTTCGCCCAGAAGCCTTTGGTTTCTTTTTCTTCCACTTCTGTTTTTTTTGGTTCTTCTTGTTTTATGCTTTCCGTTTTTATGACGAATTGGACAAGATTAACATTTTTATTTTGATCCGATACAAAAGAGACAGCTTCGAAATCTGATTTATCATACTCAGACATCATGCGATCCACTTCTTCCTTCATTTGTTCTGGTAAATCACTCGTAGACTCATATAATTCTCGAGTACCATTGTGTAATTCACTAACACCGTTGTCAAGCTCACCTGTACCTCGTGACAGTTTCACAATTCCCTGATGCATTTTCTGATAAGATTTCGATAACTGACCGACTCCACCTGTGTATTGCACCAATCCTGAATGAAATGTTTGATAATTGGCGGATAATGCAGCAAGTCCTTGCTGTAATTGAGCAAGAGATTCTGCAGCACCTGATGCTTCTAATGATGCTGAAACCTCGGTTGCCATATGATCGAGATTTGATGCCACTTCAGTGAGTCCATTCATTAATCCAGCTAAAGCACCGTCTACTGCGGTAAGGCCATCTTTGACCTGAGAATAGGTTCCTTTAACAGTTTGCGCTGCCGTATATGTGTTCAAAAGTTGATTGACAACTTCCTGATTTGCTCCGCTCTTTTGCAGCTCTTGTATTTGTTCTTGTGTAATTGTGGCTGCTGGGATAGTCGCTATTGCTTTCTCTAATGCACCGTAAGCACTCCCATAGCCTTCCTTAAACTTGGCTATTTCTGTTACTGTCCCTTGTAAACTCATTGAGATTTGCTGAAGTCCAGCTGTTAATTTTTCAAGATCGCCAAGATTCACATCCTCAGACCCAGCATTTAGAGACTTGCTTATCTGTTCAAGAGCTTTCCCAATTTCATTCGAACCATTGACAAGACCAGAAGAAGCCTTGTTAATATCGGCCATCCCTTTATTGTATTGACCAGAACCGTTTTGAAGCTCCTGCACACCACTATTTAGCTCGGAAACACCATTCTTTAATTCTCCTACTCCATCATGAAGCTGTTTAATGCCGTTTGTTAAAGATGACATGTCTTCTGTCATTTCGTCGATTTCAGGTGCATCTATCGACATCGATGATGGAACGGCTGTGATGTTGATACCATCAAGTTCAAAATCGATTACATTTGCTTGGAGTACAAATTCTTCCTCTTTTTCAGGCATTACAGTAAACGTAACTTGTTTGTTCTTCCCTGCATTTGCAAGCATTCCTTCTTCAGCTTCAATATTCGTGTAAAGAGCTGGATCAAGTGTTAAAGAAATTTGCAATAAATAATTTGTAAAGAAGACAGGATTCACTTCTTCATTAGCAGAAATTTTAATCCGTATTTCAATTTTTCCGTCTTGACCAACTAGTTCTTTAGGTGCCATTTCTTTACCGTCTAGCATATACGAAACATCAATATTCCAAGGGAGTGCTTTTTCATCGATTGAGCCTTGATAATAGAATTTCCCCTCTGGTGCTTCCAATTCTACTGTATTCTCTTTTTGGATGATCTCAGAGAAGTCTGTTAAGTTTTTTAATGTTAAATATGATCCATAATCAACAATCTTCCCTGCTTTTTCGATATCCAATGTGTTTACCACATATAAATCTTGCTGTTTCCCATTGGCACTCAGTGTTGCATACACGACCTCATCTTTCGTAGATATAATTCCTTCGGTCGATGCAGCAGTGACAAGAAATGACGGCAATACGAGAGTGATAGTCAGTAAGATTAATAGTACTTTGTGTATTCTCTTCATCCTCATTTCTCCTTATAATGATTTGCTTTCCATGTAGTTTTCTCAATGACCTTATCAAAAACCAATACAAGAGCTGGTAGGAAAAATACGACCATGATGAACGCAAGCAAGGCTCCTCTTCCTAGCAACAGTCCAATTGAAGATACGATTGGATTTGATGATGTAAAGGCTAAAATAAAGCCTACACTCGATAAAATGGCTGCCGAAATACCAATTGAAAAAATCTTCTCATCAAGTGTTTTCTTAATTGCTTTACGTGCAGACATTTGCTTTCGATTCGTTGTGTAGTCTTCGGTCAAAAGAATCGCATAGTCTACCGTTGCGGCTAGCTGTACCGTACTGATGATCAAGTAACCAACATACACCAATGACGAATCTGTAAAATATGGGACGGAGAGATTGATCCAAACTGCAGTTTGAATCGTAAGCAATAACACGATAGGATACGAGATTGACTTGAATGTCACAATAAGGACAAGGGCAATCGTAAGAACCGTTAAGAGATTCACCAATGCGTTATCCTTTTGAATCGTATTTTTGATATCATACAAGGTCACGCTTTCCCCAAGTGAATGTGCTTCGTCTCCAAAATACGCTTCTGCGGTTTGTTTAATTTCTTCTATTAAATAGAATGCCTCGTCGCCTTCATTTTTCGTAGTTGTATTTATAATAATACGACTGTAGTTGTCGGAATAAAATAGGTCAGTGATCGATTCGTCCAAATACTCTGGAGGAATCGCGCTACTCACAGTGTTAACGTACGCTAGAACACTCGAAACCTGATCAATCTTCTCAATATCCTGAACGAATGCTTCTTCTTTTGCCATATCCCCTTTTGGTGTAAGTAAAACCATAGGAGTGTAGGCTCCAAATTCTTCCTGGATTTTCATTTTATCACTGCCAGCCCTCGTTGACTCTGGTTGATCTCCAAGGCCATAGATGAAATTCGTCTCACTTTGGGCCATAAATGCTGGCACAATTAACAGTGCAACTAATAGTAAACTTGGGATTCGCAATTTCACAACAATGCTTCCGACTTTGTTAAAGCTTGGGATTAGCGGTTTGTGCTGTGTTTTATCAATCCACTTATAAAATAACAAAGTTAGAGCCGGTAAAAACACCATAACACTGATAAAGCTTAGTAAAATCCCTTTTACAAGGTTGATTCCAAGGTCTGAACCAATTTGGAAATTCATTAATGATAATGCCATAAACCCGAAAAAGGTAGTTGACGCACTTGCCGTAATTGCTGGAAATGATTTTTTCATCGCAAGTTGCATCGCTTCTTTCGGATCGGCAACTGTTTTTCGATAGTCTGAAAAACTATGAAGTAAAAAGATCGCATAATCGAGTGACACGGCTAGTTGTAGGATCGGTGCAACCGATTGGGTTACGAACGATACTTCCCCAAGAAAAATATTAGTTCCAAGGTTGATAAGCACGGAAACCCCAATTGCAGTAAGGAAAAATATTGGCTCGACCCAAGAGTTCGTTGATAATACCAAGATAATAATAATGATGGGTACCAATAAGAGAGCGGCATAAAGTGATTCTTGACCAGCCATCTTCTGTGAAGTGGCTGTATCTAGTGCTTCACCTGCCATCGCATTGTCTTCACCAATTACCTCGTAGATGGCATCCGTTACCGCAACTTCGTCTCCCTTTTCGATACTTAAAGAAAACAGTGCGTTATTTTCTTTGTAGTAAGATTCAACAGTCTCTTCATCTGCCATTTCAATCGGCGTTTTGATATCAATGGCATCATCTAACCAAGTGACATCCGATACGCCATCAATTTCAGAGAGCTTCTCTTTATAAACAAGTGCTTCCTGTATCGTGACGTCATGTATCATGACCCTCGTATTCGGCACAGCCCCTTCAAATTCTTCTTCCATAATTTCCATGGCTTTCACAGAAGGAGCATCCTCCGGCAAATAGTCAACCATATTATAGTTAACGACCACCCCAAATTGGACAATGGTGGCTAAAAGTGTGAGGAGCATAAACGTTATGACGACGGATTTTTTATGTTTAATAATTCGTGCTGCAATATCTATAATGATTCACCCTCTCTTGCATAACCGGCAATTCCACTATAATATTATAACGACACGGTGTTGCCTAATCAACAAACAGTTTATTAAATTGAGTACGTTTCACAACATGATTATCTAATATGTTGGATAACTTCCAAAAGAGGGATTAAATATGACTTCAACTAAAATTGACAGACGTAAACAATACACACGCATGGTACTAAAGGATAGCCTTATGAAGCTATTAAAAGAAAAACCAATTGCAACAATTACAGTGAAGGAAATCTGTGAAGTAGCAGATATCAATCGGTCTACTTTTTATGCTCATTATTCTGACCAATTTGATTTGCTCGAAAAGATAGAAGAAGAAATTATTGAGGATATGATCACGTATCTCAACCAATATGATTTTGATAAAGAAGATGAAACATTACAAATGACAGAAAAACTGCTGGAGTACATCGTCACCAAGAAAGATGTTTGCCAAACCTTATTGAATGAAAATGTAGATACCACCTTCCAGCAAAAAGTCATGGATATTGTCCACCGCTATCTCATGAAAAACTGGGCCAGTAGCCATCTAGATAAAAATGATTCTGAATATTTTAGTACCTTTATTATCAGTGGAAGTATTTATGTGATCAAAAGATGGTTAAAAAATGGAATGGACAAATCACCAAAAGAACTGGGCGAATTAGTCAATAGCATCATAAACAAGGGCGTAACAGCAGTGAAGTAAGTGGACTAACCGGTGCGGGTGGGTCGCGGGGACAGGTCCCTTGTCCCAAGCATAAAAAACGGGACAGTGAACCTGTCCCGCTGTCCCATTATTCGATTGTCAAATTTTGTTCTTTTGTCATTTGGTTTGCTTCGACTTTTAGGGTTATTTTTCCTGTTTTTAGAGCTGTTAGTTCCCCTGTTGTGTGGTCGAATAGTGCAGCGTACTTACCTGAAGTTTCTGCACTTTTCAGTTCTTCTCCACTACCGATAAAGACGTTATCACTGCCTTCCCATTGAACTGTGGCTGGATAATGAAGTGGGAAGTTTAGGTTGTCTTTTTGATGACCAGTTGCCTCAACTTGTACTGTTTCTCCTACTTTTATTGTTGCTGGTGCTTGAACGGTAATATCTACTAATAACGGATTCACCTCAGCTTGAATCCAGTCAGTACCAGACACAGAACTTTGACCATTTGATTGTTCAGGCCCCATTGCCTTGTCAGGTACAGGAGTTGGATCGACACCGAACATCGTCCATTCGTAGAAACCACCTGCATCACTGGATCCATATGGTGCTTTTCCAGAAGGTCCTACAACCATATATGGAACACCTTCGACACGTTCAACACTTACAGTATGAGCATGACCACCGACAAATAGTGCTCCTTTTCCACCTGACGTCTGACGGAAATCCGTTAAGAATTGTTCGAGCAGATTAGATTCTTTTCGATCACTAAGCTGACTATTCTTCGTTGGTAGTGGATCACGCGTTGGATGATGCGCCATCACAACTACGTTTTTCACATTTGGATCCTTTGCAGCTTCGGTTAACGCCTTTTTGAGGTCAAGTAGCTGTTGGAAATCACTCGTACGGAAACTTCCTGTTGATGAATCAAGTAAAATAAATCTTGTCCCTTTGTGATCAAACGTATAGCGGTTATTTTCATACACTTCTAAGAAATTATCCAACGTACCTGGTCCCATAATTTCGTGGTTTCCAGGGATATAATAGATTGGGAGTTTATCTCCGACTTCTTCTTGTAAAATTTGCTCAGCAAGTTCAAAATCCTCATCCCATGCTGTATCAACCAAATCCCCGTTAATGACAAGGAAGTCTGGATTTGCTGCTACGATTTGTCTAAGTGATTCTCTTGCCATTTGTACTTGAGAACTATTTGGATCCTTAGCAACAAACTGGCTGTCAGCTAGTACTGCGAATGTCCAACGTCCTTTTTCAATTTCACCGTTTTGAATAATGAGCGGGTCCGGATCTTTTGTTACTTCTGGAACCTCAATTGAAGTTGGAACTTTAACAGTCACATCATCAAATACCAATTGACCTGTATATTGATCGTTTTTGTTTGTTTCAACTGGATAGATTCTCCAAAGCTTTACAGGGTATCGTACGCCTTCAGGTACTGTTGTTTCAACGTACTTCCAGCCTGTCCAATCTACTGCATCGGCTAGTGATAATGTGTATCTTGTGCCTCCTGCATCTTCAATGACAGTACGAAGCCAAGCTCCATTTCCATCGCCTTTTACCCAAAGACCAATTTTCTGTACGTCCCCTGGTAATTCAATTGTTGGAGACGCTTGTAAATATGCAGCACGTGTTGCGGTAGTTGTTGAAAAATCATATGTTAACTCAATTCCTTTTCCATCCCTGCCAGCAACATGATTCATAGATGCTCCAACTTCATTTGGATATTTTGTAAAAGACCATCCACTTATCTCTTCAAAATCATCGACTTTCTTTGTAGCTAGACCAATTGTAACTGGCAGATACGTAACCTCGTCTTTTACTTTTAGTGTAATTAGCGCTGACGCACCGTCAACTTTAGGAACGACGGAAAAGCTACCATCGACATTTTCCATGACAGAAATAACTGACTCATCATAGTCTAAACTCACATCTCTAGCTTCAATCGGTGCGCTGTACCCATCTTTGTCATAACCATAAACAGAAAAACTTGATTGCTGTCCTAATTCTAAACTAAGACGCGCTTGTGAAGCCTCGATTCGATTCAATTCACCAAGGACGGTAATCTCCATCGAGCCCTTGGCAGATGTTACTTGTGCCTGGGCAATGGCATTACCTGACTTTTTAGCATGGAAAACGCCATTTTCCTCAAACTTACCAACGTCTGCCGGAAGTGCCTTCCATTTCACTTCACCAACTGAAACGGGAGCGTAATTTTCATCATGCCCTAAACCAATAAATGTTCTTGTTAATCCAGGAAATACACGGTTACTCATATCAGATTCAAATACTGTGTTAACTGCAAAGCTCTTTAATTCACCACTTCCAGCTTTTGCAAAAATTCCAATTCCATTCGGTACTGAACGTTCAGATCCATCGGATGGCTGATTCACAGCCTTCACGTCATTCGTACCAGGCTTTCGTGCGACCATTGTTGTGGAACCTCCACCATCAAGGTTTAAAGCATAATGTGCACCATATTCTTTCATCAGTTGAGCTAATTCTTTAAATGTCATACCACGACTATCTGTTTGACGTCCATCAACTGCTGCTAAAATCATTGTTTTTCGATCCTCTGAAAAGCCAACAGCAGTTCGAGGTGCAGAAGTCGTATCGTCCAGATTCGAAATAACCTCTCCATTTTCAATAAGCTTGATATTCCCTCCAACAGCAAAGGAAACATCGATGTTAGTCTTTGGCGCATATTCTACACTTACTTCATCACCAACTGATAAAGCGCTTAAAGCCTCTGCACCTTTTTCACGTCCAACAAGTATAAAAGCATTTTCAGGAATGGCGCCACTCCCTGCACCCTCTGTTACAGCTGTAACCTTTCCATCTACGACCATAACCTCTTTCACTTGGTTTCCAGCCTGGGATCTTTCTGCTGTTCCCCAGACAGATGTGTACAATCCAATACCGTCTTTTGAAATTCCATATTGATTGAGTGCGTCAAGTGTGATTTCTCCGCTAGGTAGCTTAACTTTCCCATCTAATAGAATGGTAGATATATGCCCTAAACCATTTTTATCAACACTTGCAGTGAGTGTGTGACTACCTTGTGGCCCTTTTACCATTTCCCCTTTACTAACTACAGTACCTAGAGGTGCTTTCGTATTATTAATATCGAAGAAATCTCCATTGACTCCAGCGATTGCACCTGCTTCCTTAGCCATTTCCGACAATGGTTTAGCAGATGAAACACTACCAGGAAAAAGTATATCCGTTGAAATGCTATCATTTCCTAAGTTAATGGTCATTACTTCACCGTTTAGCCAGCCTCGAGCGTCAAACCTTTCAAAGCTAGCAAGCTTAACACCAGGACCAATCGGTGTTGTACTTTCGTTCGAAACAAGCGTCTTGCCAGCTGGGCCAACAAAAATGACAGGTTCTGTTCTGTCCGAAGAAGTTGATCGAGCTTGAGCTACATCTGATGGTTCACTATCAGCATGAACAGTAGGTGCTAGTGGTACTGTTATGGCTGAGGCTAATACAACATTTCTCCACCACTTTACATTCATTCGTAATTCTCCCCTCTACTAAAATATAATTTTATAATATACGGAATATTCTTGAAGTATATTTTCATTATACCAAGAATCTCTTTACAGAATAACTACTGAATATTAAGGGCTTATTGATAGACTGTAAAGTTTTTACAGTAGAAAAGTAGGAGATTTGTTTACAATAATTGCAGAATTGTAGAGGAAATCTTTAGAAAAGCAGGTCTTTGGATTTGGATTTTTAGGGAGTAGATTTGTTCAAAACACTTGAAATTATTTAAAAAACAGGAAAAAAGGCCTGCATAAATACAGACCTTCTTTAGTAAATGGTTTGGGACAAGGGACCTGTCCCTGTGTCCCATTAGATGATTCCTTGGAATCGTAGGATGATTTCGGCTACGATTGCGGATCCGAGGTAGGTTCCGAGTAGAACGAACATCCCAATAACGATTGTTCTCCAGCCTAATTTTTTGAAGTCAGCCCATGAGCGTCCGATGGAAATACCAGCATAAGCTAAGATTGGTGTTGCGATAGCTAATAGATTCACTTGTGCTGTCCATTCTACAAATTTTTCTTGGAATGGCATGCCTGGAATTGTGATAATGAATGCTAGAATCCCAATGTAGGCAATACTTGGAACCTTTTTATATGGAATGGCTTTATGAATAATTAATCCAGCCAAACTCACTCCAGCTAGAACAAGTATTCCTGGAACAGCTGCAAGTGGCATAACATCATAACCAATCCAGTTTCCTGCAAGAACTGATATAGAACAAATGATAAATAATAAGACCCATTCTTGAATACTTTTTAACATTGGTTATTACGCCCCCTTTGTAGTCGAATTCGCAGCTTTTTTATCTCTTACTCTTGAAAGAACATTATATAGCTTCACCGTTAATGGCAAACCGATGAAAATACTAGCGTACAATCCTGTTACAGAAGTTAATAGATTACTTGCTCCTGAGAATGCAGTTATTGTATCTGCCATATCTGGATATGCCGCGACAAGTGGCCCAAGTGATGCTGCAGCCATACTTCCACTTCCTACCCCTGTTGCCATTGCAAACGAGTATGGATGGAGTGGTGTAGCTGTTGCCAAGAATCCAGATATAAGACCTAAGAAAATCGATCCAAACACTGTACCGAAAATATAGATCGCCATTACACCACGACCCTCTGGAGATGAAAGACCATATTTATCCGTAATAAGGGCTAAGTTTGGTTCTCTTCCGATGGAGTGGGTCATACCAATTGCTTCTCGTTTTAATCCTAAGAATACCGCGATAGGTAACGCAATAAAAATGGTACCTAGGTTTCCTAGTTCTTGTAGCATTAAGGCTGGACCTGCTTCAATTAATTGCGGTAAAGCTGGACCTGCTTGTACACCAAATTTTGCAATCAACAATGTTACAGAGATAAATACGAGTGATTCCGCATTTTTAGACATTTTTTCTGTTACAAGTGGTGTAAAATAGACCGCAATTCCAACGATAACTGCATACAACATGGGTAGTAATAGAATTACCCCTGCTCCAATCGGAATACGATGTGTGCCTATTAATTCAGTCACCAACACAATGGCAAATACTAAAAGATGTAATTTCCAATCTTTCCAAAGATTTGTTGCATTTTCACTCATTGCTCTTCCCCCTTTTTAAATAGTGATGCTGTTTATATGGTAGTTATTTTACAGCCTCTTTTGCATGGACTTTCATATATTCTAATGTTGCTATTCCTAATATCTTTGCTGCGATTAAAAGTGCACGCTCGTCGATATCAAACTTCGGATGATGGTGAGGGTAAGAGTCCTTCCATTCTGGATTCTCTGCACCTGTAAAGAAGAAGGTACCTTTGACATGCTGTAAATAATACGCGTAATCTTCTCCACCCATAACAGGTTCGGTTTCAGCAACCTTGTTTACGCCTGGAACGTCTTCCGCCAATTTTGCAACAAATTCGGTTTCTTCCTTATGGTTGATGAGAGTCGGATAGCCGCGTGTATAGGTAAATTCATAATCTGCACCATTCACATCACATGTTCCACGAACCACTCGTTCCATTTCTTTTTCGATAAAATTACGAGTCTCTTCTTTGAAGGTACGAACTGTACCGATCATTTCTGCATAGTCAGCAATTACATTGTAAGGATTTTTTGCCTCAAATGAGGTTACAGATACAACGGCTGAATCCAATGGATCTACTTTACGGCTAACAATTTGTTGTAGGTTGTTAATGAGTTGACCTCCAACGACAATACTATCAATTGTTTGATGTGGGTAGGCACCATGCCCGCCACGACCTTGAATTTTAATATCGAAACGGTCTGGAGCTGCTTGGATTGCACCTACTCGATAACCAATTTCTCCAACTGGCATTTGAGCTTGTAAATGTGTGCCGAAAATGACATCGACACCATCTAGGCAGCCATCTTCAATCATCGAAATGGCACCACCCGGTGGTAGTTCCTCCGCATGCTGATGGATGAATACAACTGTACCCTCAAGTTCTGCTTTCATCCCATTCAACACTTTTGCTAAACCAAGTAGGGTTGCAGTATGACCGTCATGACCACATGCATGCATCACACCGTCATTTTTAGACTTGAACGGTACATCCGTTTGTTCTAAAATCGGGAGGGCATCGAAATCTGCACGTAAGGCAACAGTTGGTCCAGGACGATCTCCTTTTAGATAAGCTACTACTCCATTACCGCCAACACCAGTCCGGATTTCATGACCTAATTTTTCATGGTAGGTAGCAATGTATTCTGCTGTTTTTACTTCCTCAAATGATAACTCTGGGTATTCGTGTAAGTATCGGCGTATGGAGACAATTTCATCATAAATTTCGTCTAATTTTTCAAATAAATTTTCCATTTAAATGCCCTCCTAGTGGTTTTTTATTGTTCCATCATTTCTTTTAAAACGGTGTATACCGCTGATGAATCTTGTTGACCCTTTCCTTTGTTCTTTCCTAAGTGAAAGAGTTGATGGGTCATGTCACTGACAAAGGTAGAAACTTGTGAGTTTTCAGCTAATTCACGGTACAAGTGGATATCCTTTGTCATATTGGCAAGTGAAAATTTCACATTGTCAAAAGACTCGTCTAATATGTTTACCCCGAAAACATCCATCGCTCGGGTTTGACCAGACCCTTTTTGAAGGATCCCGGCAAGTTTTTCCTTTGATACCCCAGCTCTTTCTCCGGTTAAAAAGGCTTCACTTAATAGGGTAATCACGCCTGCTACGACCATATTGTGACAAAGCTTTACGGTTTGCCCTGCTCCACTCTTCCCAACATATTCGATATGTTTACCAACAGCTTGTAAGACTGGGAGAATGGTTGGATAGTGATCCTCACTCCCACCAACCATGATGGTCAACGTCCCGTTTGCTGCTCCTTCAGGGCCACCACTTAGTGGACAATCATAAAACTGGATTCCCTTTTCTTCGGCGGTTTTATGAATTTCCCTTGTCAGCTGTACGTCATTTGTACTCATATCCAAAATGAACGAACCTTTTTTCATTTTAAAAAGAACACCGTTTTGTTCGTGTAGTAGTGTATCTTTAATAATATCAGGTGAAGTAAGTGACATGATTAAAAAATCAATTTCACTTGCCATCTCACTAGGTGTTCCAGCAGCAATTGCTCCATGGTCAACTAGATTCTTCACCGCAGCTTCATTAATATCAAATACGTGGACTTTGTAGTGATTTTTGAGTAAATTTTTCGCAATTCCACTTCCCATTAATCCGCATCCAATTATACCGACCGCTGTCATCATAATCCTCCAGTCTTAAAAACTAGTATTTATGCTTTGATATACACTGTTTTGTACTCTGTCCAAAATTCGAGGGCAGTTGATCCTTGTTCTCTCGGACCTAAGCTGGATGCTTTTTTACCACCAAATGGGTACTGGTTTTCAAAATAATTCGATGGAATGTTGACATGTGTAACACCCGTTTGAATATGTTTCACGAAATGCATGGCCTTTTCTAGGTCCTTCGTATAAATCGTTGATGATAAGCCAAAATCACTGTCGTTTGCTACCTCTAATGCTTCTTCATAGGAATCTACTTCGATTACCGCAATGACGGGTGCAAAGATTTCTTCTCTAAAAATAGTCATTTCTGGAGTAACGCCACTAATGACGGTTGGTGCTACAAAATACCCTTTGTCTCTACCTTGGTCTGTCAATCTTTTTCCACCACATTCGAGAGTTGCACCTTCTTCAATCGCTAAATCAACATGTTTTAAGTAAAGATTTAACTGACTTTCATCAATCACTGGGCCATTGTCTACCTTTTCGTCAAAGCCATCGGTAATTTGTAACGCATTGGCTGCGTCTACTAATCTACTAATAACGTCTTTCGAAATACTTCTTGGAACTACTAATCGGCTTGTTCCAGTACAACGTTGTCCATTATCAAAAAATCCGCTGATAACTACATTTTGTATTGTTTCATCTAAATTAGCATCTTCAAGGATAATGGAGGCATTTTTTCCGCCCATTTCCGCCTGCATTTTTCCGCCACGAGTTGTGACAGCTCTTCCTAATGCCAATCCTACGTCAGTTGAACCTGTAAAAGATACAGCTTTTATTTTCTGGTGATTACCGATTGCACGTCCAATCACACCACCAGGACCTGTTACCATGTTAATAACCCCTTTTGGTACACCAGCCTTTTCAAATAGTTCGATAATCTTTACGCTAATAAGTGATGTGTTACTAGCCGGCTTAAAAATTACCGTGTTGCCAGCAACAATAGCAGGTGCAATCTTCCAAATTCCGATCCCAAGAGGAAAATTATAAGGAGCAATCACTCCAACAACTCCAAGAGGTTCCCTTACGGTATATCCAAAAATCTCCGCATTCTTTGAAGGTACTGTTTCCCCTTTTAAACGGGTTGCTTCACCACTGAATTGCTTCATCGCATCAATCGTAATAGTTACTTCCGCTAGCGAGTTTTTATAGGTTTTACCGACTTCTTTCGTAATAATAGTTGCTAGTTCTTCTTTTTGCTCTTCAAGTAAATAGATTAATTTGAACAATACATCCCCACGCTCAGGTACTGCAACCTGTGACCATGTCTTAAATGCTTGTTCCGCCACTTGAATCGCTACCTCAACATCTTGTTCATCAGATTTCTGAAAATAACCTAAAACCTCTTCTGTGTTTGCTGGGTTGATACTAGCATATACTTCACCAGATTGGGCTGACACCCATTCACCATCTATGTAGTTAAAATACGTTTGAACCATTCGGAATCACCTCTCCTCTTTATTGTTACTAATTATAATATTCTAAATTATAAAGACAAATGTGGCAACCCACAAAATTTAGAATTCATTTTTGTGAGTTGCCACATATAGAGACATATAAAGGACAAGAGGGCATGTCCCATGGCTATTTATTTTTGTGTTTCACAACAAATAATTGAGTGGCAATCATGAGGTCGACCCATTCTTTTTCATTGTTTAAGCTAAATTGAAGAATTTCTTCTATCTTTTTTAGTCGATAGTATAAAGTATTTCCATGGATATGGAGCTCAGAAGCCGTTTCCTTGTGATTTTTATTTTTTTTAATATAACAAAGCAACGTTTCTAGTAAACTGGCATCTGAATCTAAGAGCTTTCCGATTTTATCCTGAATGTACATATCAATTGTATGCTGTTCCATTTCATGGAATAGTCGTTCCATACCAAGCTTCGAATATTCAATAATGTTTGAGGCTTTATAGGTTTTTGCATAGCTGATGGAACGCAGTGCTTCCTGATATGATGTGGCTAATTGCTGCAAGGAAGTTTTTCGTCCAATTCCAACTAAGATTTTTTGTTTTCCTAGAATCGACTCGACTTCTTGGATGATTTTTTTGAGTACCGTATCTGTCACTCCAGGAAGCAGGATAATGAGTTGAAACGTGTGGGTCACGACAAAACTTTTATTACAGATGTTATTCAGCATTTTTTCGATAGATATAACGAGCCATTGCTTTTCTTTTACTTTGTTATTTTTCCAGAGCGAATCAACGGAACTTTCAACAATTAAACATTGAATGTCATTTGTATGATCCCATTTTAAATAATGCATAATCCGCCCGACATCATAATGTTGGACTTCATTTAACAACTGATTAAACACTTCATTTCGAAAATGCAGCTCTTGTTCAAGAAGTGCACTATCCTTCGTTATTTCAAGTGCCATGGCTAAGCTTGCATGCTCGATAATGATTTGTTCACTTTCAACAAACGCAGCAAAAGGTTTCTCCAGTTCTAGTACCCCAAGAATTTCTTGACCTCGTACGATTGGAAAGTAGCGATCATTCCTCTGAAATAGGTTGGTCTCATGGTAAATGACCCGAGATTGAATCAATTCCTCTAACAACGGGATGATCGACTTGATTCCATAGCCTTCTATAATCACTTGATAGAATTTTTTATGAATTGAGATTGAATCGGTTAATAGTTGATTCTTCTTCAACAAATTATTATAAACCCGAGAGTGTTCAATTGCGATGGCGCTTTGGTCGGCAATAATTTTTATAACCTCCATATCAGCCATAGAAAAAAGACCATCATGGTTAAAATTGTCGACGATTAAGACACCAAAACAATGATCTTTGTAAACGATCGGAACACAGAATGCACTTTTAATTTTCCGACCATAAACACCCTTAAAATAATAATGATAGTTTTCCGGAGACATCGTACTCATAGAATCATCAATTTCCTGCTCAGAACTAAATAGGATGGCCTTCTTTTTGGTGAATACCTGGCCTGTTATGGATTCTCCGGGATCAAGGGCAAGTTTCTTTAAGCTCTCAACATCCACGCCTTTACCCTCTTCAAACTTAAGCTTTCCAGTCTTTTCGTCAAATAAATAAATGATAAACGTATCGGTAATGTTCACCAATTCACTTGCTGCTGTAATTAAGTTTTGCAACACATCCTGTAAATGTAACGACTGCGTCAGCAACTTGTTGATTTCTAATAGTTTCTTAGCTTTATGAAAATCCAGATAGGATGTCTCGATATGCTGAAGGCTCAAGCTAACTCACCTTTTTCGACAGTTCCAAGATAGTCTGAAGCATGACATTGGCTCCAACCTCAATATCTTCCCATGAACTATACTCATCAGGATGATGACTAAGGCCATCCTTACTTGGAATGAAGATCATCCCCGCGTCTGTTAGTCCTGTTAATGAGTTCGCATCGTGATTTGCACCGCTAACCATATAGTGAAAATTCACTTTTGAGTCTTTACAAGCACTCTCTATTGCTTGTTGGACATTCTCAGATAAAGTATTCGGATTTTTTTGTACACCAACTTCTATTTCTACTTGGTGCTTTTCGTTCATCCAGTTTATTAATTGTTGTTCAAATTCCTTCATTTCTTTCCAATCGTTACCTCTGACCTCAATCGTTAATTGAACATCTCCAGGTACTACATTTTCTGAATTTGGAAAGACCTCTAATTTCCCAACAGTTGCGACAATATCATTATTTTGCATAGTAGCTCGTTCACTTACTTGTTGAATAATTGAAGCAGCAGATACTAAAGCATCATTCCTTACGTTCATAGGAGTTGTGCCAGAATGGCTTGCTTTTCCAGACACATGAACATGCATTCTTGAAATACCAGCAATGGCAGTCACAATCCCGATCTGGTTGTTAGTTGTCTCTAACACACTTCCTTGTTCAATATGTAATTCTAAAAAGGATAGATAGTCATTATCACTTTTTCTTGCCTCTTTAATTTGGGACATGCTAAGCCCAAATTTCTCCAAATCAACATCCGATACATCACTATCTTTAATTAAGCCAGCAGTTGCTCTGCTTCCAAATGTTCCGCCTAGCGGGTTCGCTTCTTCACCGACAAAACTAATAAGTTCAAGTGGAACTCCGCTATAGCCATTTTCTTTAAGAACTCTCAGACACTCCAAGCCAACTATCACTCCTAGAGCACCATCATAAAGGCCGCCATTTTTCACAGTATCTAAATGTGAACCAAAAGCAATTGCAGGTTTATCAAGGCTACCTAATCTGCCATGTACATTCCCAACGGAATCTTCATACACAGATAGGTTTAAATTATTTAACTGATCCTGTAACCATTCATTTGCCTTTTTTTCTTCACTTGAAAAAGCTAATCGATTATAACCTAGATTACCGGAATTAATAGTTCCTATATTTAATAGATTCTTTTTAATATTTTCTATGTTCACCTTTGCAAAACTCATAATTTCCTCCTTTTTTGATACCCTTGGGTCACGGGGACAGGTCCCTTGTCCCAGAAATCGTAATGGGTCAAGGGACCTGTCCCTCCGTCCCATTCTAGAACTTGTTTTCATTATAGAAGAAAAATTGTTAATTATCCAATATCTTTCATCGCTAGATTTTGGTGAATCAGGCTGTTTGCCTTTTAAATAAAAAAGAGGTTGCGTTTGCAACCTCCGTTTAATGTCTGAAACGTGTTGGGTGGGACGATGGACCTGTCCCTCTGTCCCAATAAGCGGTTTCATTTTAATATTACAATAACAAATACGCTACAAGCGTTCCGATAATCCACATACCGATGGCGAATGGCATGTTCTGCACGGTAATGCGGAATGGGCTTTGACCCGTTCCCATGGCTGTTAATGTCACAAGCAATCCGTACGTTCCCACTGTGAAGGTGGCAACAGAACCTGTTATGAGAACAAGGGCGATACTTACAGGATTGATCACGTCAAACATAGGTGTGATAATTCCGGTTAAAATACCTACAGTCGCAATCGGATGAATACCAAACATACTTAATAAAACAAAGATGACTTGGATAAGGAACAAGATTAACATTGGGTAATCCGATACAAAAGCAAGTGGTCTTTGAATCACTTCCAAGAACGATGTATCTCCTATACTAGTAGAAAATAATGATAGAGAGATAAATAATACGATAAAATTCTGCATGGTATTTGTCTTTGTTTTCCAATTATTCCAGCCAATTGTCCAGAAACTTCTTCGTCTTTTCATTAGTAAAGACCAAATAAAAGCGAATGGGAAAATAACGATTGTTACAGTTAACGTAAAGCTTAAATCAAATAGATTTCCTATTAGAATAACTAGAACCAGGAACAAGACGAGTGCTATGATGAACTGAATCATCTTTCTCACTAATTGTTTCATATTGATTTTCGGCTGTCTCTTATTGCTCACTTCTTCAAACTTGTATTTTTTATAAAAAATTCGTCCAAACAGAGAATCTAATATAAACGCAATAACTGCCATAAGAATAAGCCATGGCAAAAGGGTTACATATTCAACACCTGTGGTAAATATGGCAACTGCGACCATGATCTCCAACGGACTCCACAACAGGGCTAATGAATATCCTCTCAGTGAAGCTGTTGTAATAAACGAATTACGAATTTCTTTACTAAAAGATGATAATGTGCTCTTAAGTACATCTTGAGAGATGGTTGCAGCAGATAGATTTAAAAAGGCCGCAAGAATATGCGTAATGAGTGAGCTCCTTGGGTATAGTTTCCCTAAATCTGAGACGTTCACTCTCATTAGTAGATTCATATTCCGATCAAATCTTCCACTTCTTACGATGCTATTCATCCAAGGCAGCATGGCTAACAATGTTAAAAGTGATAAATTCGAAGTTAATAAACTAGGAATAATATGAAAGGACTGACCTGTTGTAAAGAATAAATATCCTCCGATGAATAGAAATGCTCCCCCAAGAATCTTGAAAAGACCTGATGCCAAAGGAAATGACAAAATGAGCATAAGAATAGCAAGTACTCCAAGTATGTAATTGATTGTCTCACTACCTATAAAAATATTAATTGTATGGAGTAAAAATACGAATGAATAAAAAATATAAAGATAGCGGAACAATGGATATTGTTTCATTTCTTCCTCCTTCTTAGATGTTAAATCAAACACATCAAAGTATAGCATAGAAGGAAAAAACTACAAGGTAATTTCCAGATATTCCTTGGAAATAAAAAGGATTATAGTCTACACTTAACCTCCAAAAAAATACAGCTCTGCTACCAATTATGGAAATTGCAGAACTGGTAGCCGAGCTGTATTCAAGCTAGTTTTCGGACAAGTGACCTTGTCCATACTATGGGTGAGGAAAGTAGATGCGGAATTGTGTCCCTTCGTTTTTTGTGCTGGTAACATCTAGTTTTCCATTCATCAGTTTAATAATTTTTATGACCGCCATCATACCTAGACCAGTACCTTCTCTGCCTTTCGTTGTAAAAAACGGCTCTCCTAAACGGTTAAGCTGTTCAGACGTCATTCCTTCTCCAGTATCTTTGATTTTAATGATTACACCATCGTTCACTTCTTCCGTGCGAATTATTAGATTTCCGCCATTTGGCATCGCCTCAATACAATTTTTCGTAATATTTAAGAAGCATTGTTGTAAGAGCTGTGGGTCCCCTTTCATACGAATGGGTTCAATCATGGTATGAATATCAACACAGTTCATATTTGCCATTGGTGTAATCACATTAATCGAACGATGGAGTTCTTCCTCAAGATTTACTACTATATGTTCTTCCTGTACGGATTTTGCAAAAGTTAAATAGTTACCAATAATATCATTTGCACGGTCAATTTCTTGGAGGGAAATTTCTATGAACTGATTTTTCTTCTCTTCTTCCCATTCATTTTTATATAACATCTGTAATATGCCTTTCACTACGGTAAGAGGATTTCTGACTTCATGTGAAATACTTGATGCAAGGTGACTAACTACCTCTAATTTCTCAGCTTTAATGACTTGCATATTCATGTAGACACTTTCTCGTAGCATTTCGGAAAAATACACGATAAAAAATGTACTAAATAAATGAATCAAGAAAAAGATGATAATCTCCATATAGAAAGTTAGATTAAAATGTCCTAGTACGATAGCACGCAAAACAAATAAAAATGTACAGAAAAACAACGAAAAACTACATGCAATTAGGACTCTCTTATGCTTCGTCGCATTTTTAAACGTTTTGTGGACCATCAATAAAGGAATCAAAATAACTATACTTGAAAAGGCTGATGCATAAAAACCGCTGCCTAGGCCTCCTAAATAAAGTCGAATGATTAGAAAAACGGCAACTAATGTTACACCCGCTTTTCTGCCAAGGTATAAACCACCAATCATTATAGCAATCGAACGTAAATCCAAGATAATTTCATCGCCGATGTGAAGTGGAAATAACATACAACTTATCATTGCTATTGTTACTGAAATTAATTGAATTCGCTCTTTTAATTGGCAAGATAAATTCTTTACATTTGTTTCAAAGATATGTGGAATAAATAAGATAAAGACGACTAAAAAAAGCAAATTTAATAATAATGTCTCTACATAATTAAACACAGTAATCCCCCTAATTCTAGATAGAAAAATCGTCTTATGAACTATCCGACAAAAAATTAACAAATAACGAATGTTCTGTGAAAATTTATTATGTTTATGCACTCACCTTTTTTGTTTTCATCGAATAATTTATTCCACAACTGATGGAACGTTTAAGAGGGGATCATTCGCCACTCTAAAGGATTGCTCCTATAAATTCGTCAAAAAAGAATAATTTCCTTCTTTTTTTACTCATATATTCGTATTTTTATTAAGTTTTTAGTAAACAATTTTACATCCTTGTCGAAGCCGAAAATTATTTGTTGTAGATTGCGGAAATTTGATGGTTTTCATGACTTAAGAGGTGAAAATATTGGAGGAATTATAGTTTGTGAGCAGGATTTATAATTCAATTATTGAGTATGTGCCGAGTTTACTATTACTAGCGGAAAATACTGCCACTATTTCAGATTTACTGCCACTATCTGAAAAATACTGCCACTACAAAATAAAGACACCCAGGCCTGGGTGCCAAGTGACTTTTACATATTACAAGAAACCTGTTTACTTCCTCTTCAACTGCTCAAACAATCTCGCTACGTTCACAACTCCAACATTCTTATATTTTCCGAGGATTACGAGCTCTTTAGGAAGTTGTCCAACAGTATGGATTCCGTCTTCGTTTAATTGTTTAATAAGGCTTGGTACGCCTATAAACTCGTCTTTAGTTAGCTGGATCTTTTTAAGAGTATCGGTTAGGATCATGTAATCTGCTTTATAAAATAAAAAGAGTTCTCCTGGCCGTTCGAGTGTTACTTTTCTACGAACTTTTTCTTCCTCAATAAAGATTTTTAACTCATCGAAAAATTGCTTATCGTTGTTTTCATTAAAACGTTTGACATGCTTATGCAAGTCTTCGAGATTACTAGGTAATTCGCTCAAAATACGTGCTTGCTGCTCTGCGCCTAGTCTAATTAAAAAGGTCTCAGATTTATCAAATCGTTGTGGTAACAAAAAGGCATCGCGTAGAAAATATGGAACTTCTAGCGTATCCCCTTTATATTCAATCGTACGAATCGTTGTGTAACCTGGCTCTGCCATTTTTGTTGGAGCAGCTTTTATTGTAGTTGCAACCTCATCTTGAACCTTTTTATCTGGTGTTCCCTTTTTCATAGAAGCAACTAATACATTCTCTAGAGATTTCAACCGAAGCTCTAATTCGGTTATATCATAACGTTCTTCCTTTGGAGTTGTTGGATCTTGATAGGCTGGGACTTCAATCGATAATGAGGTGTACACTTCTACAAACCATCTGACAATCTGGTAAATCGCTTCCCATGATAAAAGTGCTTCCGAATAACGAAACTTTCGTTTGTCATGTGAAGCCTGATTTCCAAGTTGTCGAACTAAATGAAGGGCATCTCTTATTTCTGTTGTCAGAATCCCCTCATTATCTAAAAGAGTGAGTCGTTCCTTTAATGTAATACGTGGGTTTTCTTTCATTTTTTCATATTCCATCACTTGCTGTAGAATATTCTCAATGAGTACCCTTGAATGAGTTAACATCGTACGCGGACTTGTAAAGATGGTATGTTCCAGTTCCCCCGCTAGAAATGCTAATTCTTTGGAGATGGGTTCTAGAAATCTATAAAAATACTCAGATGTATTCATGTCATGTTGTTCCTTTCTAAGATGCAAAATGAAGACCTGAATCTGGTTATAGAGACTCAGGCCGTCCGGAGATTCTTTCATTTTAGGTGAAAAATAGATGACAATCAAGGATGATATTAGAATTCGGCTATTTGCGAATGTTTAGTAAAATTCCGTCAAACTTAAAGGAATTAGCACCGAATTCCCTATGAGGAAAACGAAAAACTGGGACAAGTGACCTGTCCCTGTGTCCCATTGGAAACATATCCCTTTTCAAATGGACGGAATTGTGTTAATTTTAGGTTATAAGTTAATATTTTGTATTTTCACTAGGGGAACTCTTGATAAGAGCTGAGAAAAAAGTAGTGTACTTTGAAACCCTCATTACCTGAACAGGCTTGTACCTGCGTAGGGATGTGGTTAAGGCAATCGTTCTTTATGTGTATACATAACAACCACTTTCCTACTTTGGAGAGTGGTTTTTTGTTGTGCTTTAACCGTTCTATTCCTTTTTTTGCGGAGCAAGTTGTTAGAGAAAAAGGAGTAATTCAATGAAAATAATTGCTGTGACAGATGATCGACAATCCGTAAAAACTCTTACTGAAAAAATTATTGCGATTAAAGATGTAATTGATTACGTGCAGATTCGAGAGAAATCAAAATCTGTTCGAGAAATTGTGTCCTTTATCGAACATTTACAAAACAACGGTGTGAAGAAAGAGAAAATCATCGTGAATGACCGTCTTGATGTTGCGCTATGTATGGATATTCCTACTGTCCACTTACCTGAACATGGCCTCCCTGTAAAAATGGTGAAAGAACGATACCCGCACATAAGGGTGGGTTGCAGTGTTCATTCATTTGAAAAAGCAAAACAAGCTGAAACAAATGGAGCGGATTACGTCCAATATGGGCATTGCTTTGAAACAAACAGCAAACAAGGTCTACCTCCCAACGGGGTTGAGCCTCTTTTACAAATGAGAAAGGAACTGAGCATCCCTGTTTATGCAATTGGTGGCATTACGTTAGAAACATTACCATCCATTCAAGCTGTAGGGGCGGACGGTGTGGCGGTCATGTCCAGTATTTTCGCTGCAGATGAACCTTATTCCATTACAAAAAAATTCAGAGAGGCGATTCACAATGAAAAGTAGTTATGAAGTAGTTGTAATAGGTGGCGGAATTATTGGTTGCTCGATTGCTTATTATTTAGCCGGGTCACACATGGATGTTGCTCTCTTTGATGGGGGACAAATTTGTACGAAAACCACAAAGGCTGCTGCTGGCATGCTAGGTGCTCATTCAGAAAGCAATGGTGATTTGTCCCTCTTCTTCCCTTTTGCAAGGTCGAGTCAATTTGAGTACATACAATTAAAAGATGAGCTCTTTGATTTAAGTGGAATTGATATTGGATATCGAAATGGCGGCATTTTAAAGCTGGCATTCACTGAAAAAGAAATGCAAGACCTCCATTCACTTTTAAAACAACCAACTGTAAAAGAGTTGAGCCGGCATGAAGTCCAATGTATGGAACCCGAAATTAGCGATAACGTTTTAGGAGCTGCCTATATCGCAGATGATGTGAACGTGATTCCGACCAGTACCTGTGAGGCTTTTGCAAAAAGCGCCCTAGTGCTTGGTGCTTCTATTTTTGATAACTGCCACGTATATGGACTTGAGAAAAATGGAAGCAACTACATTGCGAAGACAGCAAAAGGCAATGTTCAAGCAAAGCACATCGTGATTGCTACGGGTGTCTATAGCAATCACCTTTTTCAGATTCTTGGAATCTCTGAACACCTGTCACCTGTTAAAGGAGAAAGTATCATTGTTCAGCACGAGAAGCCTCTTTTACAACACACGTTGTTTCATGACAAATCCTATATCGTTCCTAGAAATAACGGTAAGCTTGTGATCGGGGCAACGATGATTCCAGATGATTGGAGTGATTCGATTAGCCTGGATAGTGTTGAGAGTTTAATTAAAAAAGCAAAAACGATGCTCCCCTCCTCTGCTAATTGGAAAATTGAAGGTTTTACTTCTGGACTAAGACCTACCACCTTTGATGGGCATCCATTTATCGGCAGACATCCTGAGCAGGAACGGATTATGATTGCGTGTGGCCATTTTCGAAATGGAATTCTCCTTGCACCTGCAACTGGGAAAATGATACGTGATCTAATTTTAAATAAAGAGGTAAAACAGGAATGGGTTGATGCTTTTCGTATTGATCGTAGGCAAAAAGCCTTGATTTAGGGAGGTGAGAAAATGAAGATTAGGCTTAACGGAGAGCAAGTAGAACTCCCTGAAGAAGTAAATTCAGTGGATAAGCTTTTGACTCATTATAAACTGGAAAATCGGATCGCGATTGTAGAGATTAATGAGGATATTATTCAAAAAGATGACTATAAAGCGATGAAACTTAAAAATGGCGATATCATTGAAATCGTCCAATTTGTAGGAGGAGGCTAATCATGTTAACAATAGCAAATCGTACATTCCAGTCTAGACTTTTATTAGGAACAGGAAAATATCCATCTTTTGAGATTCAAAAACAAGCGGTTGAGGTTTCGGATGCTGAAATTTTAACGTTTGCTGTGAGAAGAATGAACATTTTTGAAGAAAGTCAGCCTAATTTTTTAGAGCAATTAGACTTATCGAAATATACACTTCTTCCAAATACAGCAGGAGCTAAAACAGCTGAGGAAGCGGTTCGAATCGCAAAACTAGCTAAAGCTTCTGGTTTGTGTGACATGATTAAAGTTGAGGTCATTGGAGATGATAGATCCCTTTTACCAGATCCAATCGAAACGTTGAAGGCATCGGAAATGCTCCTCAATGAAGGCTTCATTGTGTTACCGTATACGTCAGATGATGTAGTACTAGCTAAGCGATTAGAGGATCTCGGTGTTCATGCGATAATGCCGGGGGCGAGTCCAATTGGTTCAGGTAAAGGAATCATTAATCCATTAAATCTAAAATTTATTATCGAGCAGTCCCAAGTTCCGGTCATTATTGATGCAGGAATTGGATCACCTAAGGATGTCGCTTATGCAATGGAACTTGGCGCAGACGGTGTTCTTTTAAATACAGCTGTGTCAGGTGCAAAGGATCCTGTAAAAATGGCACGTGCTGTCAAACTTGCGTTAGAAGCAGGAAGACTAGGCTATGAGGCCGGACGCATTGAAGAAAAAGATTACGCTGTAGCAAGTAGCCCATTAACAGGGTTAGTAGGGTCTTAACAATTACTTTAATACCAAGGGCCTGACCACTTAAGCATGCTTAAAGGGCCAGGCCACTGGGAATATATATGGTTACAACTACTTGTTTAGCGGTTGTTTGATCCTAATCCAGCGCCGTTTGTACCAGCACCATTTCCACAACCATTATTTCCAGTATCTGTCGTACCGGCACCAGGACCTCCAGTAACACCAGCGCCTGTACCAGCTCCACTACCCGCTGTTCCAGTTCCCATTCCACCAGCACCGCCGGTTCCAGTTGTTCCTGTTCCAATTCCTGTCGTACCGGTACCAGATTGGCCATAATACAGATCATTACAATCTTGGTTACCATCATTCATGATGTTGCTATCACCATTTGTATTGTTATGTCTGTCGTTATGATTGAAACCATGACCATTATCGTTTCTCTGATCCAAAATTTTTACATCCCCATCATTTTGGGTATCAAAGTTATTTTCGTTACCTTGACATCCTGCAAGTCCGACAACTAATATAGCTGCACCTAAGATCGATGTTACTGATTTCCTCATGTGCTAATCCCCCTTTTTTATAGAAACGTTAAAAAAATAACGCCCTTATTTAGGATGGCTTAACACGGTGATATCTACATCTGTTAGATAACGGTAATATATAAATAAAGATAGCCATTTCATCGGATGTCGTTAAAACCCTACCGCCTTAGAATCAAATATGTTTTTTAGTGTTTTTATCAGCTCTACTTGGTCCTCATTTGATAAGAAATCCGTATAAATTTGTTCTTCCTTCCCATTGTTCATGATAAATAAAACGACCTCACTAACTTGAACAACTTCTTCCACTTGGCTAAATAGAATCAATTTTCTAGGTAAGAAAAATCCCCTGTAAATTGATAAGGAAATGCTTTCAAGGATAAGATAGTCTTTTTTATCTAATTTAAAATAGTATATTGCTCTTAGTATCGCAATCATAATTGAAGCGATTAAGATAATACTTATAATGGGATGGGTGAAATCTCCTGCATTAAACGATATGTAGGAGTATATACTTATAATGGTAATGATAAGTACATATACTATTGAATGTATCCCTTCTCGAGTCCATTTCTTTTTTGAAACAAATTTATACCCCGTCATTCGCCACCTCGCTTTCACACTTTCAAAATAGGTTTTAATGTAATATTAACATAATATTCTAAATAATTCATTATTATGAAGATAATAATTATTAAAAAATTTTATACTGCGCTTTCTAATAAAAAAAGCGTTCCTGTGTATAACAGAAACGCAAAACGAATTTATTATTTTTTTAAAATACACTTATGTTCCAAAGTTTCCGAACAGCATCATACTAATCACGAAAATAAAGATGACTAATAAACCGAACATACCGAGGGAGGAAATAGATAATGCAATTGTTTTTAACCGCCCTTTTACACTAAATAATGCGGTAATGAATGATCCAAGTAACAGGAATAATAATAACAATAAGTCTAAGGATTCAGGTAAGGAATCCAATGCTTCAGGGATTATAAAAGTTAAAATTAGAAAAGTAAATATCAACACGAATGAAATCAAGCTCAAGTATTTTTTCATCTCACCACTTCACTTTACTTTGTTTCAGTTATTATTTATCTTTGTGTTTTTCAAGCATTTTCTTTAAATAATCTTCGGATTTCCCTCTTGGAATGCTGAGACTCTCCCAATTGCTGTCCTTTAATAGTTTTCCTATATACACTATTTGTCCGACATGATAGGCGTAATGGGCCATTTGCCTTTCGATAGCATCTATCACCAAATGACTTTCTCCACGAATGTAAATCTTTTTTAATAAGTCTTGCTCCCCCAAATCGGTTATGGTAGAAAATAGTACTTCCCAACCTTTTTCCCAAACCTTAATTACCTCTGATTTAGAGGAGAGATCATCAATAAATTCATTATCTCGATTTCGATATTCTTTTTCCCCATCTGAAGTCAAAAAATCAGTCCATCTTGAAACCATATTCCCGCTTACATGCTTTACGATGATCGCAACGCTATTGGATTCATGATTATAAGTCCAATGGATTTCCTCTTCATTTAACTGTTGTATGGTCTTATCCCCGAGGCTCTTTACATTTTTAAATCTTTCAATGACGATTCTTAAATATTCGTTTCCAATATTCATAGTGATTCCCTCCAAGAATATGCCTTTCACAGGTAATTCTCAAGAATTCTGAGCAGGTTTCAAGAAAAAGATAAAATATCCTAAGTGTATTACCCTGTTTTCCTCTTATTACCCTTATGCTTGTCATATTCTCCCCAAGCTAAAAAGCATAACCCTGCTAAAAATGTAAATGTGCTAATATTAATAATTGTTCCCGCAACCGGTATGCCACCGATGAATTCAACAATCAACTTAATTCCAATCAAAATGACTGAAATGGATATAAGGGATATTCCGATGTTTCTTTTTAGCAAATGATCCACTCCTTATAATTTATCTTCACTTTTTGCAGAGACCGAAACATTCCAATACTATCCATATTTTAACATAAATATCTATAATATAGTTAACATTCAAATAATTTACGATGCAAATACCTAGATATCCTTCCCACTTTTGAACATCGTTAAAATTCTCCAAATAACATAAATAAAAACATAACGAAAAATGTTAACGAAGTCAGCCACTCTTGATAATAGCCTTTTTCACTTTTCCTCTCATGCCATTCCTCAATTCCTCTAAAGAAATATAGACAAGTAGAGAATAGAAACGTTGGAAGTATAAAAAGAGGTGTATCCATAAAATAAAATGTACTATAAACAAATAAAAAAATAAGAATGATTTCTATGATAATAAAGAGTTTTTTTCTCCCTTCACTTAATATACTCTTTCTAACTTCCTTAATATGTAACGTCCTTTTTAGATACAACTCTGACAACATTATATAAATTAAGAATATAAGTAATAACCCTACGATACGTCCAGTAATGGTCATTGTGACCCACCTCCATCCAAACAGCGTTCATATTAAAAAATAGTTTAGTAGGTAACCTAGTTGGTTATTACAATAACTTCAACAAAAAAGACACTTATCCTCCTTAAAGGTAAGTGCCCGATTACAAAAATATACCATTTTCTTCTTATATTTTTAGTGTCCTTCTTATTGTCCTTTAAATGGAAAGTGGTCGATACCCAGTTCTTGTAACTGTTCATTTGCGTCATTTAGTAAAGCTTCTGCCTTTTCCTTTGTTTCAGCATCAAGGTCTTCAAACATATCCCTATGTTCTCCTTTACGAGGCAACTCCACTCCTAGCTCTGTTAATTGTGCTTCTGCTTCTTCTCGTGTGATAGTGCCTGCTTTTTCTTGTTCCATTATGGCTTGCGCTTTTTCTTGCGTTACTTCATCCATGTCAGCAAACATGTCTCCGCGTATTCCTTTTTCAGGTAACTCAACACCAATATCTGATAAACTCGCTTTTAATTCATCCATTATGACTTGTGCTTTTTCACGGGTATCATCACTTAAAGTACTTAATGTTTGACGAGCCTTCTCTACAACCTTAGTTGTACTCGAATCACCTTCCGCTGCGAGAACATTGGTCCCTACTCCAAATGCTAATCCGATTGCTAAAACAACTGATATTGTATATCCAGCGACACTTTTTCTGTTCATCTATTTTCCTCCTGTACGAATTAATGATTGAAACAACTTGATAAGAAGGATTATAGAAAATACAATCCCTATAATCCTTTTATAAATGTTTTATTGATCTTCCTTTAGTTTTTGTAATTCTTCATCGACTTCATTTGCAACTAGCGGATTCAGGGCTGGAATCTTTTGATTTACAGAGATGGTCCTTTGTGCCTTAGATGCTGCTTCCAATTCCCAAACCTTCTCTTCCATTCTTGCAAACCCACTTATCGCTTGATCGGCATTGAAGGATGAAGTATTCTCATTGATATTTTTTAGTGCGACAGCAACATTCGTTCTGGAGATCAATTCATTCTTCTTGAGAGTTAATTCCTCATATTTTTGTTGAAGCGTTTGTAGTTGCTCAACCAACTCTTGCGTTTTTCCATTAATTAGTTCCAGTTGCTCTTTATAGGTTACAAGCTTTTTCTCTGTTAAAACCTTTTCTTGTAAGGCAATTTTTGCGATATCCTCTTCACCTTTAGAAAGTGCTAGCTTTGCCTGCCTTACGCGTTTGGAAATGGTTTGTTCCGCGTCCGTTATTAACAGTTCATATTTCTTTTCAACGACATATTGTTGACGTAAAGCTTCTTTGCCTTTTTCGATTTGTTCTTCTACTTCACGTAAGTATTGTTTGATTAAACTTACTGGATTTTCCATTTTATCAACCATATCATGTAGATCAGCAACAAATACACGCTTTACTCGTTTTATTACACCCATTTTCTATTCCTCCATTTTGGTTCTCTTTTCCCATTGATCTAGGTAATCAGAATGTGAACTTACTGTTTGTCCATTCATATCGTAAGAAAAACTGAGTTCCTTATTGTCTTTATTGCTCCTGTATGCCATATATCCCACGAATATTGCCAATGGAATCAAAATGATTTTAGGTAAAAGCAGAATCATCCCGATAGCTAAAAGTGAGATCCCTAGCCATTTTTTCATACGGTTGTTTTTTGCTGTTTTCCAAAGGATGATCCCAAGTACGATTAGGAAAATCTGAGTCAGCAACGCGAGGCCCCATCCCGAAAACATGAATGGATGACCTCCTATACCAAAATCATGATGAATACTTCTTGGGCCGCCATGATGTCTTAAGCCACCGCCCATGCCTCGGTGAGAAAACATTGTCATCGTCATGATGTATTGACCAATCTGATAAACGAAAAACAATGTGATAGTACTTAAAATCACGATTAGTAGTGTTCTTTTCTTCATCTCTATCACCTCCTTTTCAACTTCCTGTTCACATTTTGAATAATAAAGATTGAAAGAGAAAATTAGGTGAAAATGAAAAGTCATTATGAAAAAAATCATAAAAAAATGCAAAGACAGTTTTTTAACCGTCTTTGCATGCATTATTTTAAAGGGATGGTTACTTCAAATTCTGTTCCCATTCCCAATTCACTTTTGATCTTGATCCTACCATGATGGGCATCTACAATCCTTTTGGCAATTGATAAACCTAGGCCATAACCCCCTTCTTTCCTAGTTCTTGCTTTATTCACTCTAAAAAATCGGTCATAAATCCGGATTTGATCTTCTTCTGATATTCCTAAGCCTGTATCCTTAACCGTGATTATTAAATCCTTTTGTTGTGATAATTGGATGTGAACAGTAACCGTACCGCCACTACTCGTATACTTAAGCGCATTATCAAGGAGGATATATAATAACTGAATCAGTTTATCCTTGTCTGCATATATACGAAGAGGTTCGGTGGCATGTAATGATAGAGTTATACCTTTTTCAGTCGCAAGATTAATAAATGACTCCAGCACTTGATTCGGGTAAAAATCAAACCATTCCTTGACTATTCCATTTTTCTCCTCTTCTGAATCTAATCGGGCAAGGGTTAGAAGGTCATTGATTAGTTTTGTCATTCGTTTGACCTCATCCTTCATTCCCCTCATCATTTTCTGAGAAAAAGCGTCCCGTTCCTTCTCTTCCAACTCAAGTGCCTCGAGGGAAGAAAAAATGACACTAAGCGGTGTACGCAGCTCATGCGATGCATTCGCGACAAACTCTCGCTGTTGGTTATAGGCTGTTTCTAATGGGACCAGTGCTTTTCTCGACATTATGTTACTCAGCCAAATCGCCACGCCAATAAAAAGCAAAGCGATGCTTAGACACACAATAAGGACCCATTTGAAGATGGTATCAAAATACGTAATATCAAGGCCGATATACATCATCCCCAAAAACTCCCCATTACTGATAATTGGACGTCCGAGCATTAAGACTCTCATTTCTAAATCTCGAAACTGCCGATATTCAGGTAAGTCAGTAGGAACAGCTACCCGCACCTGTTTGATTTCATTCTTGGAAATGTTCCAATCTGTAATGAGATCTAAAAACAACGGGCGCATGGGTCTAATCGACTCGATCGAAGTCAATAATTCTCCATTTGGATTCGTTACATAATAAAACAATTGATTTTCACTTAAAAATAAGGATCTATTCTCATCACGAAACCGATTATCGCGTTGTTTTGAATATGATTGTTGAAGCTCACGCATTCCCACATCTGCAATCTCGTTTAATTTCCGTTCTTCTTCACTTATAATGACGCGAAATAAAATAAAAAGCACGATTGCGACAAAAACAATTAAAAATAAGGAAAGGATTGCACTGTAATAGATAGTTAACCGCATCTGTGTTCGGGAAAAAACGTCTTTTTGATCCCGTTTAAGCCATTTATTCATCCATAAATTACGTTTCAATTTTATACCCCACTCCACGGATTGTCTCGATTAGACTGTCTTTCACATTTCGGTCGATTTTTTTTCGTAAAAGTTTCACCGTGGCATCAATGGTCTTCATAGAGATATCTGCTTCAATGCCCCAAATCCGATCCAAAATAAGATCCCTTGTTAAGACTTGTCCCTTATTTTTTACGAGCATATCTAATAATTGAAATTCACGTGGTGTTAAGTAGATTTCTTCACCGTTTCGAAACACCTTGCGACTTGTCCGTTCTAGAACCAGATCCTTAATGAACACTTTTTCCTCATGAATAGGAGCAAGCATTCTACGGGATAACGCTTTTAGGCGCGCATGCAATTCGGCAATCTCGAATGGTTTGATTAAGTAATCATCTGCCCCCGCTTCTAGTCCTTCTACCCGATCAGAAAGAGCATCTCTTGCGGTTAACATGAGGATTGCTCCACTGTATCCTTTCTCTCGTAGTCGTCGACAAATTGTGACTCCATCACCATTTGGCATCATCCAATCCAAAATAAGAACATCATAGTAAGATGCCATTGCATATTCATAAGCATCTTCACCTTCTGTTACCCAATCAACCGTCTCGATTCCTTTTTTCTTTAATAAATGTACAATTAACTCTCCTAAATAATCATCATCTTCTGCCAATAAAATTTTCACAATTATCACCTCTTTTAGCCTCTTACAGTATAAACTTTTATCCAAGAGCATATCAAAGTTTGGTGAAAATAGAGTGAAAAGGGTTAATAAACCGTAGAATGTCTCCAATGTGCAAAGAGTTATATGCCAGCATACGTCCTAGATAACGATACTTTTCAGAAAAAAATACGGCAATGTTTTTTAATTCTTTAACCTAACTAAGCTAAGTTATGGTAATATTAACCTTAAAAAATCGGAGGGATATACGTGGATTATCTATCTGTACTATCTTTTTTAAGCGCGGCAATCATCCTTACTTTAATGCCAGGTCCAGATAATTTATTTACGTTGGCGCAGAGTCTAGCAAAAGGGAAAAATGCAGGTATATTTACTACGCTTGGGCTCTGCACGGGATTACTAGTACATATTACAGCTGCAACGATCGGAATTTCCACTCTAATTTATCAATCAGCTTTTGCATTTACGGTAGTTAAATATGCAGGAGCGGCCTATTTGTTATTCTTAGCATATAAGTCTTTCAAAGAAAAAGATTCGGATTTTAACCTTAAAAACGAGGATACTTTAGACTATAAGTCTTTATACAAAAAAGGGGTTATTATGAACCTATTAAACCCTAAAATTTCTTTGTTTTTCCTAGCCTTCTTCCCACAGTTTATTAACTATGAAAATGGTCATGTTTCGATTCAAATGCTTGTCTATGGCATGCTTTTTCTAATCCAGACTTTAGTTATTTTCTCGTTAATCAGTATCTTTGCTGGGAAAGTAGGGTCATTCTTACGTAAAAACCCAACAATCTCTAAAAAGATTAATTTTATTCAAGGTTCACTGTTCACCTTAATCGGATTGAAAATTGCTTTTAGCCAGAAATAATAATTACTATCAGAAAAGTGCATTAATCCTTCGTAGATTAATGCACCCATTAGTTGATTAAACTAATTTACATTCTCTGCGATTCTTTTTAGTTCTTTTGTACGAGAAATGATAAAGTTAGTCATATACTTTTCCAAAAATAACTTATCTGCAATAACTCCAAGTGGACCAAAAGGTGACGTATACTCAAATGTATCAATCATTAGAGTCCCACCTTTTTCTTCTTTGAATTGATGGGTATGTGTAAAGGACCTAAAAGCTCCTTTCACCATAATATCAACAAACACGACAGGCTTTTCCATTTGAGTTACTTTTGCTGTTAGCCTTTGTTTAATACCAAAGTGAGTAGCTTCCCAAGTAACAGTATCGCCAATTTTTAATAGCCCTTGCGTAATCCCACCAACAGCTTTTTCTTTTGTTTTAGCAGTAGTTTCAATATGTATATCAACGTTTCTTGCAAGGTCAAAGCATACGTCCACAGGTGCTTGGATAAATTGCTTATGCTTAATAATAGGCATTTGCTATCTCCTTTGTAGGAACAATATTTTTAATTACCAATTCTACTGCCCCGTAGCTAAATAATTTCAAAATAATTTGCGTTAATCCTTCTTGGACTGTCGAACCAGTTACTTCAATACTATTATAAATTTTTGAAGCGATGTCTATCTTAGCTTTTAAAACTTATTGCTGTTTGAATTCTTTAAATTCATCAATGTATAGAGCTACATAGCCACAATTGGGACACACTGAAGCTTTTGTTTTTGCTGATACATTATTGAAAAAACCTTTCCTTTTTTGACTAATTTTAACTCCAGCCAAATCACCCTCAACAGTCACTTTACAACCCTCTATCATTTGAGTTTGGCATTGATTACAAATTCTTTTCAACACTTTAAAAGCCCCTTTTTTTAAACGATTGTTATCTCTTATTTCTATAAAGATTAAATAAGTCCTTTTAATAGTAGTCTCTGATTATGAAATTTGCTTAATTACTTCATATATATCGGTGTAATATGAATGGTTCAATATTTACATATATCCAATTTTTTAAAGGTTTGACACACATATTAGGGATTGCTAATATGATACTAAACAGAACGTATTAGTTAAAACTAATATGATAAGGGGGAAATCTCATGCTTCAAACGGAAATAGATACGAAAGTAAAATTCCTTAGAGGATTTGCTGATAAAACACGTATCCAAATTCTTGATAGTATAAAAGATCAAGAAAAAGCTGTCTCTCAAATTGTGGATGACCTTAACGGCAATCAATCTAATATCTCACAGCATTTAGCATGTTTAAAAGGCTGTGGACTCATCGTTGGGAGACAAGAAGGAAAATACGTTTATTACAGCTTACGTAATGAACAAGTACGGGATTTATTAATGATGTTTAATACAGTTTTTGAAGACGTTCAGAATGATGTAGCTTGTTGTGAACGTCACATAGATTAGGGAGGTGGATTCAATGGCTGATAAATGTTGTGGTTCAAATGGAAAAACCGCAGATGCTGCTACGGAGAGCACGTCTTGTTGCGGTAGTCATTCAGAGGTTAAACCTCAAGAAACACTTGCCGCTATTGGTGAAAAGGCAGAGTTTCGCATTCACGGAATGGATTGTCCTTCATGTGCCTTGACGATCGAAAAAGGATTAAGTGGTTTGCAGGACATTCAAGACGTTAAAGTAAATTATAATACTGCTAAACTACAAATAGTCGGTAAAAACAGCGCCTCCTTTGACCAGGTGGAAAGTGAAGTACAAAAACTAGGATATGGCATTGAACCACTACTCCAAAACAAGAATGTTAGAATCTTTAACGTTGAAGGAATGGATTGTGGAAGTTGCGCAAAAAGTATTGAAAACCACTTGAACACCATCCCTGCAGTAAAAAATGTAAGTGTGAATTTTTCAACTGGCAAAATGAAAATTGAACACGATAACAATGTTGCCGATATCATTTCTGAAGTGTCTAAAATAGGATATAAAGCTTCTTTATTTACTAGTAAAAAGTCAAATGAATCACCTAAATCCTTAAGTGGCAATGGTGGGATTATCTTCTCTGGAATATTGATTGCTGTGGGGTTTATTAGTTCCTTTACTGGCATTTCTACCCTATTAACAACACTCATGTATGCAGTTGCAATGGTTATTAGTGGATATAAACCTGTAAAAAGTGCCTATTATTCAATTAAAAGTCGTTCATTAGATATGAATGTCCTCATGTCTGCTGCGGCGATTGGCGCTGCTTTGATTGGAGAATGGTTAGAGGGTGCAACGGTTGTTTGGTTATTCGCACTTGGAACCACCCTTCAAAATATGTCAATTGAAAAAACAAGAAACTCCATCCGAAATTTAATGGATTTGGCTCCATCTGAAGCCTTCGTAAAAGTAGGTTCAGAGTTAATTAAAAAACCAGTTGAAGAGGTTTCGATCGGTGATATCTTGATCGTGAAACCTGGAGATAAAATTCCGCTAGACGGTGAAATCGTACACGGTGAATCCAGTGTAAATCAAGCCCCGATAACTGGTGAATCGATTCCAGTTGATAAAGCAACCGGAGATACTGTTTATGCGGGAACAATAAATGAAAGTGGTTCACTTGAGATAAAAGTGACAAAGTTGGTGGAAGATACAACGATCGCTAAAATTATTCATTTAGTGGAAGAAGCACAAGAACAAAAAGCCCCAACACAAGCATTTGTTGATAGATTTGCAAGTATCTATACGCCGATTGTGTTTATTCTAGCATTAGTTGTCATGGTACTCCCCCCTCTACTAGGTTTGGGAACCTATGGTGAATGGTTCTACAGAGGACTTGAATTATTAGTTGTTGCTTGTCCGTGTGCTTTAGTGATTTCAACACCTGTTGCAATCGTATCTGCAATCGGAAACGCAGCAAAAAATGGTATATTAATCAAAGGTGGTACGTTCTTAGAAAAAGCTAGTGCTATTCGTGCCATTGCCTTTGATAAAACAGGTACATTAACGGAAGGTAAACCAAAGGTAACTGAAATAATTGCCATAGATACGGATGACGAGCAGCTATTGTCGATTGCTTTGACATTAGAAGAATACTCAACACATCCAATAGCAAAAAGCATTGTTGAATATACTCGGGTTAATGGAATACAACCCAAAAATGGTGAATTATTTAAGAACATTGTCGGTAAAGGAGTACAAGCAACTCTTGATGGAGAAATCTATTACGCAGGGAATCCAAAATTATTCGAAGAGAAGAACGTTACATTAGGGGATGTAACCGAAACTGTTCTTAAACTTCAGAATCAAGGTAAAACGGTCGTAATGATCGGTACAATGACTAAAATAATCGGTATTATTGCTGTTGCTGATACGATTCGACAGACCACTGTAGAAGCATTAAAAGGATTAAAACAAGTTGGTATAAACGAAGTTGTCATGTTAACTGGTGATAATGAAGGCACAGCTAAAATGATTTCAAAGGAAGCGAATGTCAGCCGCTATTTTGCAGAGCTTTTACCAGAAGACAAGGTTAATGCCATCAAACAAATACAAAGTGAAGGCAAAATGATAGCGATGGTTGGAGACGGAATAAATGATGCACCTGCACTCGCTACGGCTGATCTGGGAATTGCTATGGGTGGTGCTGGAACTGACACAGCGATGGAAACTGCTGATATTGTCTTAATGGCAGACAACCTTGAAAAACTTCCACATACGGTAAAACTTAGTAGAAAAGCGTTGACGATCATAAAGCAAAACATTTGGTTCTCATTAATCGTCAAATTCGTGGCTCTAGCTCTTATCTTCCCTGGTTGGTTAACACTTTGGTTAGCGGTATTAAGCGATACCGGAGCTGCAATCATTGTGATCTTAAATGCGTTAAGACTTTTAAAAGTGAAGGAGTAATTGTTGAAATAATTCAGATAACGTGGAGAAAATTCAACATAACAGGTTAAATTATATATTTAGATTAGTAAAATCAATTACAATGTAAATAAACTACAAAAAAGCTTGAGGGAATTTTCGAACCCCAAGCTTTTACATTTTGGATTTCCAATGTATTTTCAGCACGTATGCATTTATATAGTTTAATAGTATAAAGTCATTCGAAAATTCCTTAAAAAAAGACAACAATTGTAAAAAGTATCCATTTGTGTATCATTTGTGGTTGAAAATGCGATAAAAACATTCGAAAAATAGAAATGCGTATGCTTTAATATAGTTTGGCAAACTAAAACCTTTCGCAAATTCCAAGAAAAGGAAGAAATACTTTTAATAGTGACAACAAATTCAAAAATTTTCCATTTACGTATCATTTTTAAGTAAAAAAGCGATAAAAGCATACGTAAAAATGAATTCCGTATGCTTTTATATAGTTTGGCATTATAAAACCATTCGGAAGTTCCAAAAAAAGGAATATCCACTTTCAAAACAGCTAAAATTATCCCCTTATTCGAACAAAGACAATAGTTAATGTCAAGTTTTCAATTAAGGGAAATATACAAAACCAACTCCCTTAAGGCTTATAACTTGCCTTCCCCTATTCATTTTCATTATAATGGAAATATACAAAATATTAGCTCTATACTTCTTCATGTTCGTTACAGAATTTACCCTCCTCTATGATAAGACTTCATCGTTTGCATTAATCTATCTATCATAATTAGCTATACATCTTAATATAATAGTCCTGATGTTCTAGAATTCTAAAAGTCTATATTTCTTTCAAATTAGCCCATTTTCTATTGTAACAATCTCATTAAAGTAATTAGTAACATCTTAGTTTCTTAAACTAGATGAAATAATAAATTTACTAATTTTTCACGAAGGAGAGATGTAAGTAATGGATACTAAAGGCAATGGCAACATCGGAGGATGCCCGTTTCATGGGGCTACTACTAGTAACAAAACGAGTGGTACTACGAATCGAGACTGGTGGCCAAATGCGTTAAATTTGAACATTCTCCACCAACATGATACAAAATCGAATCCTATGGGAGCAGACTTTGATTACGCAGAGGAATTTAAAAAATTGGATTATGATGCGCTTAAGCAAGATCTTCGTGATCTGATGAAAGACAGTCAAGATTGGTGGCCTGCTGACTATGGACATTACGGTCCAATGTTTATTCGTATGTCATGGCATGCTGCTGGTACATATCGTATTGGTGATGGCAGAGGTGGCGGTGGAACGGGTAACCAACGTTTTGCACCTTTAAACAGCTGGCCAGACAACGTTCTACTTGATCGAGCACGACGCCTCCTGTGGCCGATTAAGCAAAAGTATGGGAATAAGATTTCCTGGGCAGACTTGCTTGTTTTAGCAGGTAATGTCGCTATTGAAGATATGGGTGGCCCAACAATTGGATTTGGCGCAGGACGCGCAGACATTTGGCAGCCTGAAGAAGAAGTTTATTGGGGAACTGAAACAGAATGGCTAGGTGAAAATCGTTATTCTGGCGAACGTGACCTTGAAAATCCGCTTGCTGCTGTTCAAATGGGACTTATTTATGTAAATCCAGAAGGTCCGAATGGTAAACCAGACCCGATTGCAAGTGCGAAAGACATACGTGAAACTTTTGCTCGAATGGGAATGAATGATGAAGAAACAGTTGCACTTATAGCTGGAGGACATACGTTTGGTAAAGCACACGGTGCTGGAGACCCTAGTAAAGTTGGTCCAGAGCCTGAGGCTGCTCCTATTGAAGCAATGGGCTTAGGTTGGCAAAGTTCTCATGGAAAAGGGTATGGCCGTGACACCATCGGTAGCGGAATTGAAGGTGCTTGGACTGCGAATCCGACACAGTGGGACAATGGATACTTTGATCTCTTGTTTGGATATGAATGGTGGCTAACAAAGAGTCCTGCGGGGGCATGGCAATGGCTTGTTGTAGACCCTGCTGAGGAGCATCTTGCACCAGATGTTGAAGACCCATCTATTAAGGTCCCAACAATGATGACCACTGCGGATATGGCATTGCGTCATGACCCAGAATACGAGAAAATTTCTCGTCGTTTCCATCAGAATCCGGATGAGTTTGCAGATGCCTTTGCTCGTGCATGGTTCAAGCTACTCCACCGTGACATGGGTCCTAAAGCAAGATATCTTGGTCCAGAGGTTCCAGAAGAAGATTTCATCTGGCAAGATCCTGTACCAACTGGTAACGCTGAATTAACAGATGCCGAAATCGCAGAAATTAAGGCGAAAATTCTAGACTCTGGACTAACAGTAAGTAAGCTTGTGACAACGGCTTGGGCTTCTGCAAGTACGTACCGTGGCTCCGATCATCGCGGAGGTGCAAATGGCGCACGCATCCGCCTAGCACCACAGAAGGATTGGGAAGTAAACCAACCGGAACAACTTGCACAAGTGCTCCAGGTATTAGAAGGCATTCAAGAAGATTTAGATATCGATATCAGTCTAGCTGATTTGATTGTTCTTGGAGGAAGTGTTGCAATCGAAAAGGCTGCACGTGATGCAGGTTTTGATGTAACGGTTCCATTTGCTCCTGGTCGAGGCGATGCAACACTAGAGGAAACGGATGTTGAAAGCTTTGACGTACTAGAGCCTGTTGCTGATGGCTTCCGTAATTATCAAAAGAACCAGTATAGTGTGAGCCCAGAAGAGCTTCTGATTGATAAGGCTCAACTTCTTGGTCTTACTGCCCCAGAAATGACAGCTCTAATCGGTGGTATGCGCGTTCTAGGTACAAACTACGGTGGCACTCAGCACGGTGTATTCACTGACCGTGTTGGTCAACTTACAAATGACTTCTTTATTAACTTGCTCGACATGGGAGTGGCGTGGAAGCCAGTAGGAGAAAACGTCTATGAAGGCCGCGATCGCAAAACAGGCGATGTTGTCCGTACAGCAACAAGAGTAGACCTTGTATTTGGTTCAAATTCAGTTTTACGTGCCATTGCTGAAGTATACGCACAAGATGATAACAAAGAGAAGTTTGTAAAAGACTTTGTTGCTGCATGGGTAAAAGTAATGAATGCAGATCGCTTTGACCTGAAATCAACTGAAAATAAGAAAGCTCAACTTACAAGCAACTAATTGTTGAATAAAGGCTGTTAACCTAAAAAACCCTTCTGTGAAACCGCACAGAAGGGTTTTTTTCTTTTGGGACAGTGGCTCCCACTACATCATTTGTTGTACTTTTTCGAGATTTTTTTCTTGCTCGAGAATTTTTTTGACGAGTTGGTCGACTTCCTCAAGTTCAGCGCTTGGGTTTTTCCACCAGTTTCGGCTCCAAATGCGGTGGATGGTCCAGCCTTTGTTTTCGAGGAATTTTTGTCGGTACACATCTCTTTCTTTCGCAGATGGTGAGCTATGATACATCGCCCCATCACATTCAATTCCGAGAATATACCTCGACTCATTTTCAGGATGCACCACGGCTAAGTCAATTCGATAATTGGACATGCCGACTTGTGTATCCACTTTATATCCCATTTCCGTTAATTGTTCATACACTTGTGTTTCAAATGGTGAATCAAAATGAAGAGCCTTTTCTTGTCGTTGTGTGTTCATCTCTTCATTCAGTTCTGAAAGGACAGCTCCGATTCTCTCCTTCTGTAGATTCGAAACAGCCTGCGCGTACTCTAAATAACTTTTAAAATACTTTGGTCCGACATTTTTCGTTTTTGATACGTCCAGTTCATTCGGTTCAATACTCGATACAACATAGATCGCTTCTTTTGAACGAGTAACCGCCACATTCAGGCGGTTTTCTCCCCCCTGCTGTCCAAGCGGGCCAAAACGATTATAGACTCTGCCATTTTCAGCTTTCGCATATCCAACCGAAAAGATGATAATATCGCGCTCGTCACCCTGTACGTTTTCGATATTTTTCACAAAAATTTGTTCATCCAAATCCTTACCCATGACCTGATGATACAAGGTATTAAATTCTTCATCTTCCTCGGCTAGCATATCGATATAATCAAGAATTTTATCCTGTTGTTTCGCGTTAAAGGTAATGATTCCAATCGACCTCGTCGCATCCTTTTGAAGTAATTCTTTCAATAGAAGGACCACTTCTTTCGCTTCAACCTCATTACACTGATTAATCCACTTGCCATCGACTTTCCGCCATTGAATTGCCGCTGGATTCTTCAGATGTTCCACGTTTGGCGCGATTTGAATATTGCCATTGTAATAGGCATGGTTTGAAAAATTAATCAATTCCTCAGACTTTGAACGATAATGCCATTGCAGCATTTTACTCGGAAACACACGTTTTGCTAAATTCAGAAGACTTTCTGAAACGACCATATCGTCCTCATCAACATCATCTTCATCAATTTGGATACCGCCCTTAAACAGATTACTCGGCGGTAATTGCTTTTCATCGCCTGCAATAATGACTTTAGACGCCCTGTAGACAGATGGAATCCCATTTTCAACCGTTAACTGTGAGGCTTCATCAAAAATAACCAGATCAAACAAATCCTTGCCTAACGGAAAAATCGCTGACGATGTCTCAGGTGATACAAGCCAAACGGGTAGTACATCTAATAAACCTTCTTGAGCATACTTTTTTACAAGCTTTCGAACTGGCCAGATTTGTCGCTTCTTCCCTGTTTGGTATGTGATGTCCTTTATCGCTTTAGAATGCTGTTCCTTCACTGAACCTAGGGATTTAATTAAGCGATTTTGCAAGACTTTAGCTGAAAGTTCTTTCTTTTCTTCTAAAAGATCTTTAAATCTTGTACGTAATCGATGAAACTCTTCTGTTCCAATCTTCGTAAGCACCGGATGCTTTCGTTCAATTTCATCAATCCAGTAAATATATGCCGATTGCTTCGTATGTTCAACCCATTCTTTCGCTAGTTCACGATGAAGCTGTTCTTTACTTTTATCCTTTAATTCATCAATGAGCGTTTTGACGAAGGGCATACTCTCATCATAGATTCGATCCATATTACGAAGGTCATCAAAATCTTGAATCACATATTCCTGCTGTTTTTGAAATTCAGATAACGGAATATCCCCTTTTGATATTTGTTCCTTATATTTCTGCAGCTTTTCATCCTTAAAATAAACGGATAATTGTTTCATTTCGTTCGCCATGTCAGTTGACACATTTGAAAGTTCATAGAGGATTCGTAAGCTTTCTCTAAGTTTTGGCCACTCCGTCGATGATAAGCCTTTAAATTTGTCGCCTTCGATTAATTCTTCAACGATCGTCTTTCCGGTAAAAGAAGTCCACCACCAAAGTCTCAATTTCTGAAGTGTTTTTTTCTCCTGCGGATTTAAGTCCTCATAAATCTTTTCGAGCTTACCGCCAACTTCCCAGCTGTACTCCGGGGTAATCTCATCCTTTTCAAAATGCTCAAGGTAGGTAATGCTTTTCTCAGCCTGCTCAGTGACCTTCTTAAGAATCTCAACAATCGTCAAACGATCCTTAATTTCAAGCTTTGCAAAGGATTTACGGTCTTTTAGAGGATAGTTTTCCTGTCCAAATCGACTAAAATAATCCCCGTATGAAAAGATGGTTGTTAAGACCTCTTCTAAATTATTCTTATTTACATCATTAATCACAGCCGTTAAGTTCAGAATGACTTCCTGTTGATTAACCGGTTTTCCAAGACCGTACAGGTCATAGGCTCGATATCCATGAGGTTGTGCTTCATACAAGCCTTTAGCAATTGCATCCAGTTCTTGCTCACATTTTTCGACTTTCTGTGAGAGTTGTTCATATTCAACCTCTAATTCCTGTACAAATTCATCTTTCACTAACCGATTATGAAGCTTGCGGTAAAGGCTAGTTCGATCCGTTTTTTCATCATGTAATAGACTTACACTCGATGAAAGCCCTAAGCTGTCGAGTCTTTGATAAACGACATCTAATGCCGCACGCTTTTGACAGACTAATAATACCTTCTTTTTATCGGCAATCGCATTCGCAATCATGTTGACAATGACCTGAGATTTCCCAGTTCCAGGTGGCCCATGAACGACCATGCCTTCGATATCTTCAATCGAATTGATGATTTCTTCCTGGGATGCATCCGTATCAAGGACAAAGAACTTTTCTTTTTCTATTTTTGGAGCAGTTTCAGCCGATGTCTGTTGACCCTCTCCGAGATTATCGGTTGTAAAGGTAGAAGAAGGCCCTTCCCCTACATTCATCAATTCTCCCGCTAAGCCAAAATCAGAAACGCCCTCTTCCATTTGTTGCAGGAAATCCTCATAGTCCTTTAAAATAGCCGAGTTTCCTTGAGGAAAATGACCGAGAATCGCATAATTGTCTAATTGAAACTCACCCTTTTTAAAGGAGGGGATGAGGTCAGACGTTAGATTTTGAAAAGGTTCAAGTTCTTGAGCATTTGACCAGTTGATATTGATATTGTATTTTTTTAGCCAAGTTAACCATCCTAGAAAATCCATTTGAGCAGATTGCTCAACTGCCTCATCATACATTTCATCAGGCACATAGAAATTGCTCATTTTTTGCATCGCTAAAAAGAGTGGACGATTTAACATCGGCTCGGAATCTTCCATCGGATGAAGAACCCACTTTGTTCCATGTTCTTTCACCCTTTCTAACTTTACAGAATGGAGAAATAAAGGTGCTCGTATGTACGTTCCATCAAGCATCGCACCACTTATGAACGGATAACCAATATATAAATCGTATAAACCCGTTTCGTCCTCAATTGACTTCAAATTCCGATAAAGGGTTGTCAATTTCCCCGACAAAAGCAGAGATTCTTCCTCATTTACGTTTTGCTTCACTAGTTCAACGTGACGAATATTTTTAATGAGCGCATCCAAGATATCTTGAGGATTTTTGTTGATTTTACCTACTTCGCTCAAGTCAAAATTCCATTTGTTATATACCTTTAACATGCGTATGGACCGATTTCGCCGACTAATGTCATTCAACCGATCCTTCAAAACCGTTAATTTTTCCTTCAATTTAGATCACCTTATTTTTCAGTTCGTTCAAATACATAGTTTCATTATATACTTCTTTTTGCAAGAATATTTCATCAAGATGGGAAATTGTGGTGTTTTGAAGAATTGGTATAAAAATAGCCCAGGGCATATGCTCTGAGCTTTTTACTAATTTTAGTTAAGGAACCTACTCCATTCAATCTTTGGACGACGTACCTTCTCCACCAAATACTGTAGTCCATATAATAAATACGCTTTGTAATGTATATATAGAAAGAACTGAAAATAGGTTAACCTGTGTAAACGCATGATTTTAATCTTTTTGAGAAAAGGCATGAACAGAAACGCAAAGAGTCCATGACCGATTGCATTTAGTAGCACAAACTTTTTAAAGTTTCCAAACGATAATGTAAGGAGCCAAATCGACATAGGTATGTAAGGACCAAGGTCAAAAGGAAGTTCATTCCTTAAAAAAGATTTTGGCTTACCATAAAATATCCAAAACTTCCGTTTGTATCCTATAACATGATTTATGATTTCAAAAATAAAGATAATAAAACTTGCCAAAGAATAGCGTTTGATGGGATGCTTACCTACAAATAGTAATGATAGCCACGAAATGATGATCATAGCTAAATTAAATACAACATGTCGTCTTGATGCCATAAGTGAATTTCACCTCGACCTGAATTATTTATACTATATTAAAATGTCCAGATTTGAAAATAAAATCCACTTAATTTAGGCAGTCACAGACATTTCCCATTTTCCTTGTTATGATGAATCAAAAGTCAAAATTGTCTGGGTCTGGCCCCACACGAAGATTTTGATTCAGTCCATGAATAACTTCCATTTCCTCATTCGTTAATTCAAAATCAAAAACATTTGCATTTTCAATAATTCGATGTTCTTTTGTAGACTTTGGAATGGTAACAACCCCGTTTTGCAGGTCCCAACGTAAGATAATTTGTGCAACTGATTTATTATGCTTACGCGCTATTTCATGCAGAATATCATTATCTAGTAATTGACCTTGCATTAATGGTGACCAAGCTTCAAGTTGGATCCCATTTCGCTTGGAAAACTCATGTAAATCTTTTTGAGATAATCGAGGATGGTATTCTACTTGATTGATCATAGGTTTAATTTCAGCATCTTTCATGAGTTCTTCTAGATGGTGAATTTGAAAATTACTTACCCCTATTGCTTTTACGCGCCCTTCTTTGTAAAGAGTTTCAAGAGCTCTCCAAGCATCTTTAAATTTACCCTCAACAGGCCAATGAATGAGGTATAAATCTAAATACTCTAATCCAAGTTTCTTTATACTTGTTTCATAAGCAGTTAGAGTTGATTCGTATCCTAAATCTGCATTCCAAACTTTAGAAGTCACAAATAGTTCCTCTCGAGAAATTTGTACTTCTTTGAGCCCTTCTTTAATTCCTATTCCTACACCTTCTTCGTTCTCATAAATCGCCGCTGTGTCCACACTGCGATATCCATTTTTTATTGCCGTTTTTACTGCGTTAACCAGTTCAGGCCCCTCTTCTACTTTAAAAACTCCAATACCAAACCAAGGCATTTTTACACCGTTGTGCAAAGTTGTTGTATCTTGTAAATGTTTAGCCATTTTATAAGACCTCCGAATAATATTTTTATTTACTAAAACTCTTCATTTTTGTTATATTTATTTGATCTCTTCGTTCTAAAATCGTACTAAAACCTGCTAGGACCGCAGCAATTAATACCATTAGAGCGCCAATCCACGATGTGTGAATCAGTCCGATTGAATCAGTAATTAGCCCACCTATATAGGAGCCGATTGCAATCCCAGCATTAAATGCCGCAATATTTATTGCAGAAGCTACGTCAACTGCACTTGGCACAAAACGCTCCGCTAGCATTACAACATAAACTTGTAACCCTGGCACATTCATGAAGGCAAATAATCCCATGATAAGGATGGTAAGTAGCCCTGCAATTTTAAATGGAGCTGTGAACAACAAAGTAAATAAAACGACTGCTTGTACAATAAACATATAAAACAATGCGCGAACTGGATTTTGATTTGATAGTTTTCCACCAATCATATTCCCAATTGCAATCGCAACACCATAAATGAGTAATATAAGTGCGACAGATTCTTCTTTATACCCCGTTATATTTTGGAGTAATGGTGATAAGAAAGTGAAAACAACAAATGTTCCACCATACCCTAAAGCTGTAATAGTGAAGATAAGTAATAAACGTCCATTTTTTACGAGTTTAAGCTGATCTCGAAAGGTTGTTTTTACACCTTTTCGTAGACTAGAAGGAATTAAAATGCTATTTGCAATGAAAGCAATGATCCCAGTAAAAATAATTACGAGAAACGCTGCTCTCCAGCCAAGTTGTTGTCCAATAAACGTCCCAAATGGAACACCGGTAACAGTGGCGATTGTAAGCCCGGTAAACATAATGGATATGGCACTCGCTCTGCGATTTTCAGGAACTAAATCAGCAGCAATTGTAGAACCGATTGACATGAAAACACCATGAGAAAAAGCAGATATTACTCGTGCCACTAATAATAATCCGATTGTATTTGAGATAGCAGCAAGGCTATTGCCAATAATAAATACAATCATGATCCAAAGTAAGAGCGTCTTACGAGACATTTTTGACGTTAGGGACGTTAAAATAGGTGCTCCAAATGTTACTCCTAAAGCATATATCGATACAGTTAACCCTGCTGTGGTTACTGGAATATTTAAATCCGCAGCTATAAGTGGTAATAAACCAACGCTGATAAATTCAGTTGTGCCTATCGCAAAAGCACTAACTGCTAGGGCAAGTAATGCAAGTGTACTTGAGATGTTTCCTTTAGCCACGATGTGTCCTCCTCTTTGTTCGTATGAAATAAATGAATAACTAGTATGATCGGCCGACAAATGTTATTATGTGTGATAGGTTTTAAAATGAAAAGTACGTACTTTTTTGTAATATAGATACTAAAAAGTATTATAGGTACTTTTTAGTGCCTATAGGCAGGAGGAAAAAGATATGGAAAAAAAGAAATACAATATATCAGTTGAAGCGACATTAGAGGTAATCGGTGGTAAATGGAAATGTGTCATACTTTGCCATCTTACACATGGGAAAAAACGGACGAGCGAATTAAAAAGACTCATGCCGAATATCACTCAAAAAATGCTTACACAGCAACTAAGAGAGCTTGAAGAAGATGGAGTCATTGATCGGATTGTTTATAATCAAGTCCCACCAAAAGTGGAGTACCAGTTAAGTGAGTACGGAAAAAGTTTAGAACACATTTTAGATTCATTATGTGCTTGGGGAGAAACTCACATTGTCAAAGTTTATGGTGATAAATCAGAGGTTTTAGAGGAAAGCATTTTAAATAATAATTTAATTTAAGAGTAAACAAATAAGCCGATATATACTAGTCTTAAATTCAAACTAGTATTACCGGCTTTTGATTTTCCACAGGAACAAACTATTTACTAGTAGCTGTAATCTGTAATATCTCCACTGTCTGTTTTTGTATTCAGTGCACCTTGTGGACTGAACATCAATTTCGTTTTAGATTTTGGATTTCAACCCTCATTCAAGAAAATTAGAACTGTACACTGAACGTAATTATAGACAATATGGATTTCTGTTTTTTTACAAATTTTATTGACAGTTATATACAATGCAGATAAAATTAAGGTAATCAAATAACTGTCTCCTAAAGGGGAGTAGCTTTTACAGCGAAGTCGTCATTTCAGGGTAACCCCCTCGGCTTTGTTGGCAACACTCATGTTGTTAGCAAGACCTTTACCTATTGGTGAAGGTCTTTTATTTTTTCTGAATTGACCTTTACCGTCTTGGTGGAGGTCTTTTTATTTGGAAAAAACAAAATGGAGGGATATAATTTGGAATTTTCGATTTTATTAGAGTATGGTTGGGTACTTTTACTATTAATTGCAATTGAGGGCTTGTTGGCAGCTGATAATGCCCTTGTTCTTGCTATCATGGTTAAGCACCTTCCTGAAGAAGAAAGAAAGCGGGCATTGTTTTATGGTTTAGCAGGTGCATTTGTTTTTAGATTCGGATCCCTTTTTGTAATATCATTCCTCGTCGATGTATGGCAAGTTCAAGCAATTGGAGCCCTGTATCTGTTTTTCATTGCCATTAACCATATAACAAGAAAAATTGTCTTTAAAAAGGACAAAGAAAAAAAGAAAAAAGAAGAGAAAAAATCTGGCTTCTGGATGACAGTATTTAAAGTAGAACTCGCAGACATAGCATTTGCCATAGACTCTATTCTTGCTGCTGTTGCATTAGCTGTAACACTTCCTAACACGAACTTGCCTACCATTGGAGGACTAGATGGAGGTAAATTCCTTGTAATCTTTACTGGAGGCTTAATTGGCTTAATTATTATGCGCTTTGCAGCAAACTTCTTTGTTACCCTTCTTCAACAAAGACCTGGGCTGGAAATTGCAGCATTCATGATTGTTGGATGGGTAGGAGTAAAGCTTGCTGTTTACACATTATCGCATCCTGAATTAGCCATTTTACCAACTGAATTTGCTAAATCTCCTGAATGGAAAATTACGTTCTATGCCGTACTGATTCTAATAGCAGCAGGTGGATGGTTCTTTTCAAAACCAAAAGAGGAAACAGATATATCACAGTGATAACATCTATAACGTAATCCAATAAAAGCCTCTCGAACAAGCTAATTTAGCTTATCGAGAGGCTTTTTCATGGGGACAGAGGGACCGTCCCATCGCCTATACACATTTGTCCGTTTTTGCATAGGCTAGTAATGTAAGGTAAAGGAGGTTGATACTGTTGCCTAAGTATAGGAAAAAGCCGATTGTTGTTGAAGCTGTAAAGCTTACACGATCGATTACAATTGAGACATCGAATGGTTCAATGAAGGGGCTCCCTGGGGATTATCTAATCACAGATAAAGATGGAGAACAATACCCTTGTGATAGAGATCAATTTGAAGCAGAATATGAGCCCGTAAAAGGTAATATGGATATAATGGGAATTGTCCGAAAATCCTTTAGGTTACTAAAAACAAAAATGTATAAAACATGACCCAACTATAATAGGGATTATTAAGCATTATGGTCATTTCCATATTGCTTATTTTTTGAGATAAAAGAAGTTTAGTAGCACCCTCTGGCACAAAAAAAGACACACCTTTTTATAAGTGTGCCTTAAATTGGGTAAGTATTCAGTCTAAAAATGGGCATGTCCTTTAGTGTTAAAACCCAGACATAAAATCAATTTTATCTGCAAGTTGCGGAAAATCGATTATAGGATTTCTGTTTTTTTGGATATGGAAAATCTCTTTGTTACGATGCTTTTCATATATAGATACTTTATTTTCACGATGCCAGTTTAGTAACATTTCAATATCTTTCTTATGATATCGGCTAATTTCTCCCGGATATCGTAGCAAAAAGTACAATGTTGCTCTTGCAACCTCACCCTTCCCACTTTCGGGCTCAAACTTACCCTCTTCATATTTCCCGCAATGGTCTTTAACTGCTTCAGTCGCCAGTTTTGGTGGATAGTCAACAAAATCAAAATAAGGATAATTGGATCTGGCTGAATTACAATCTTTTTCACATGTAAAAAGATGATGCAAATCCCCTCTCATCGGATTATCCTCGTGAAACCATGACTGGGGCACTACATGTTCGCAATTAAACATATTTTCCTGATGAATAGACGTCACTGCCTGCTGAAAGTCATCATTATTCAAGTTGCTTACTAACAACAGGTCATGAGCTTCTTTTCTTTTTCTGTCAGATTCATAATCTTCTCTCACGACTTGTTCAGGATTCTTTTCCTTTCCAGAATAGATGCTCTTTAAGGTTCCGTCCACATGTAGGTCTACCCGTGTATAAAGAAGGTCCCGGGTTTTAGCATTATAAGCTAACTGATTTACATGTGTTCTCGTTATTAACTGACTGAGTTGTTTATACAACTCTTTTTTATCCTCAAGATTAAAATCAATCGTACAATAATAATCCTTGATGAACTGCTTGTCTTGTTCTACGTCATAATACTCTTTTTCGCTTTCAAATCTCCTTTTGTTAAACGTTAACTCTAACAAGGCAGCCTTTACATCAGGAAATTCATTTCTACCTTTGTCCTTTGTGGGATTCATATAGTTCTCCTTTCCTGGTTTCTTTTAAACCGTTAAGAAAGTCACTATTCCTAAGGAGTAACATTCATGTTTGACGCAGGAATCATGTCGTGGAGCCTCTCAACAACGTCAAGGAGGAGAAAACCATTTCCTTCGGCGCTTTTTCTGTTGCCGAGAGGTACGGTTCGTCTAATGAGTTGGGCATAGACTTCTGCTTCGCTCAGTGTTCGGTCAAATTCTTTTTCACTTAGATTGATAAGTAAAGCAATTGCACCTGCAACATGTGGAGCCGCCATGGAAGTTCCTGTTAGTTTTGCATATTGATCATCAGGATACGTGGAAACGACATCTACCCCAGGAGCCACAAGGTCGATTTCTGTATGAGTATTAGAAAATGGAGCAAGCTGCAAATCCATGCTGACAGCCCCTACGGATATGACTTCGTTATACGCACCAGGGTAAGCATACTCAAATGTATCCTCCAATGAATCCCCTTCATTCCCCGCTGCCACAACGACAGATATGTTTTGATTGACTGCATCTTGAATAACCTTATGCATCTCAGGTACATCTTGAGGCCCACCTAATGACATCGAGATGACACGTACTCTTTCATTGTTAGGTCCTTGCCACTCAATTGCATAGCGAATGGCATCGATGATCCAATCATACTGACCTGCCCCTTCTCCAGTTAAAGCTTTTAAACTTAAAATCTGAGCCTTTGGAGCAACCCCTACAACCCCATCATTGTTAAGACTAGCCGCAACCGTACCAGACACATGTGTCCCATGGCCATTGTTGTCTTCAAACACTTCAGGGTCCCCATTATAATCACTTGTAAAATTCCGTCCAGCAATAATTCGATCCTTTAGATCGGGATGAGACGTGTCAATCCCAGTATCAATCACTGCAATGACTACACCTTCACCCTGACTGCTATCTTCCCATAAAGAAGGTGCCTGTACCAATTGAACTCCCTCTGGTGTTTCATTTGCCTGACCCACAACTGACTGAATGGTATACGGTAATAATTTGACCTGATTTTTCAAGATGAATCTCCTCCTTCAAATCTAGTTTTCAAAACAATTACCTTCATTCCCTTCTGTCTAGTCTTCGGTTGTTAGTTTCCTAGTTAGCTTACCTTCGCTGCATGGGAACGTTTGTTTCATTATACTAATTGGACATGCTTTTATCAAGATGAAATACTGAAAATTAGGAAAATGAATATTTTGTCCCAGATAAAACTCAATTTTCCTTGAACTAAATGTGTACATCAGACTAATGCTAATTTTTAAACATTTCTATATTCCATTGACACTCATCATTCATACCTATAAAATCAACTAATAATTTCATACATGTACTCGTATAATCTTGGAAATATGGTCCATAAGTTTCTACCAAACTACCGTAAATGGTTTGACTACGAGAAGAGTTTGGCTTTTTGTGTACGTAGCAAAAAGCTCTATTTCCTTCTCTGTGTCAAACCCTGGGTAAAAGCCCGGGGTTTTTATTTTTATATTGAGGAGGAATTAAAATGGAAAAAGAACTGTTAAAGAAACGTATAGCTGTCTCCAGTAAACAAATCCCGGCGGACCTTGTCATTAAAAATGGGAAGATCATAGATGTGTTTAACCTTGAAATCATTGAGGGTGACGTCGCGATTTCAGATGGTATGTTTGTTGGAATTGGAGAATTTGAGGGTAAAAAAGTCATAGATGCGAAGAATCGCTATGTGTGTCCTGGATTTATTGACGGGCATGTGCATATTGAATCCGCGATGGTCCCCCCTTCTGAATTTGCGAAAGTGGTCCTTCCTCATGGCGTAACAACCGTCATTACGGACCCACATGAAATTGGCAATGTCTCAGGTAGTGACGGATTATCGTTTATGATTGAGGACTCTGAGAATCTCCCGCTTGATGTTTTTCTCATGCTACCTTCAAGTGTACCTGCTACTCCATTTGAAAATAACGGTGCAGACCTTAAGGCAAACGACTTGGAGCCATTTTACAGCCACCCACGAGTTCTCGGGTTAGCCGAGGTGATGGACTACCCTTCTCTCAAAAACGCGGAGGATTCTATTATAGATAAAATTCTTGTGACTAGCGACCATAATGGATTAATCGATGGCCACTTAGCTGGCTTGGATACAAATGCAATTGATATCTACAGAACAGCTGGGATCAAAACCGACCATGAATGTAATACGGCTCAGGAAGCGATTGAGCGATTAAGACGCGGAATGTATTTATTGATTCGTGAAGGTTCTGTTGCAAAAGATTTAAAAACACTGATAAAGGTTGTCACTCCAACTAATGCACGTCGTTGCCTTTTCTGTACGGATGATAAGCATTTAGATGATTTGATCGAAGAAGGTAGTATTGACCATAATATCCGGTTAGCGATTGAAGAAGGGATTTCCCCTCTTCAAGCCATCCAGATGGCAACATTAAATGCTGCTGAATGCTATCGTCTACCAAATAAAGGTGCAATTGCTCCGGGCTTTGAAGCTGATTTCCTGTTACTAGACCATCTAGAGACGATTGAAATAACAGAAGTCTATAAATCTGGAAATCTTGTTGCACAGAATGGTCGTTTTGTTGGAAAATTACCTGCTAAAATTGTTCCAAATACACTTTTACTGTCAACTGTTCATGTGTCTGAGTTACATGAAAAAGACCTTCAAATCTCTTTCTGTGACGGAAATAAAGCAAATATCATTGAGATCATTCCAAATCAATTGATCACGAACAAACTAGTGGAAAAAGTATCAGTGTCAAACGGTTATTTTCACCCATCCATAGAGAATGATCAGCTAAAATTAGTGGTCGTTGAGCGTCATAAAAATACTGGAAATATTGGATTAGGTGTCGTTAAGGGATTCGGTTTTACAGAAGGAGCAATTGCAACAACGATTGCGCATGATTCTCATAATATTGTTGCTACAGGTACCAATGATGATGATATTTTGGTGGCAATTCAGGGTCTAAAAGACATGAATGGTGGCTTAGTGATTGTCAAAAACAAACAAATCATTGCCTCTTTATCCCTTCCAATAGCAGGACTTATGTCAAATAAAGACTCACAAACTGTGAATTTGGAGCTTGACCAAATAAAACGGTCATTAAGTCAACTAGGGTTTACCGGTGATTTTAATCCATTTTTAACCCTCTCCTTTCTTACATTACCGGTTATACCATCATTGAAATTAACAGATTTAGGATTATTTGATGTAGAAACATTTACACATATACCAGTACAAACGAACTAATTTTAATGTACCCCTTGAAATTAATTGTATTTGTAGTATTATAAATACGAACATTGGATTGATTAGTTATTTTAATGTTCGTGTTTTAATTCATTATTTATTTTTATTCAGACTAAAATCATCTTAGGGGGAACAAAAACATGAACGTACTCAAAAACGCAAAGCTTTTACTCTTACTTTTAGTGATGGGTAGCTTACTCATTGGTTGCTCACAACAAAGTGAATCAAGTGCGAAGGCTGAGGCAACAGAAGCTGAGGTAAAAAGTGAAGAAGTGACCAATCTAGATGATCAAAATGCGGTTGGAATTATCGGCCCAATGGCAGAAGAAATTGAGATTTTACATTCTCATATGGAAGTAGAAAAAGAAGAAGAAATCGCTGGTATGACTTTCTATCAAGGAACTTTAAAGGGTCAAAACATCGTCCTCGTTCAATCCGGAATTGGGAAAGTAAATGCTACGATGGCTGCTCAATTATTGGTTAGTCAATTTAACGTAGATGCTCTCATTAATTCAGGAATTGCTGGAGCCATCCACCCTGATATTAACCTTGGGGATATCGTAATCTCTACGGATACAGTTCAGCATGATATGGATGAAACAGCAAAGGGTTATGAACCTGGTTTGATTCCTGGAATGGAAACTGGCTATTATGAAGCTGATAAAGAACTGATTGCTTTAGCAGAAGAGGCAGCAAAGAACCTGCCAGAAGAAGTAAATGTTGTAAAAGCTAGAGTGGCTACAGGTGATCAATTTATCGCAAGTGCTGAAAAAAGTAAATGGATTCTAGATACATTTAATGCCTATGTTGTTGAAATGGAAGGTGGAGCTGTTGGACAAGTTGCCTACCTCAATGAGATTCCATACCTTGTCATCCGTTCAGCATCAGATGATGCAGGTGAAGAAGCCGTTATGAAATGGGAAGATTTCAAACAAATGGCAGTAACAAACTCATCTACTATTATCGAAGGCATCCTTGAAAATATGGAATAAGAACGAATATTTATTAAGTGTCAGGTACCATTACGGTCCTGGCATTTTTTATGTTTATGTGAGTTAAGTAGCGCACTTCTTATTTTATTTGATACAATCGGCATTAAATGAAATCATAACATATAGTCATTTGTTTAAAACAACACCAAAAGAGGGAAAAACGATGTATCCATTCAGTCGAACTATTTTTGCGATCTATTTGGTCGCTGCACTTTTGATAATCGGTGGGTGTTCACAGGAGGATAATCAAGCCAAGAATAACGATGCCGAGAATATCACAAAAACCACCGAAGAAATAGAAACGAAACCTGTTGAAGACACCCCACCCCCTACTGAAGAACAAGGAAAAGCGCCAAATTCACTATCAGAACTTACCGTTCATTATATGGATGTTGGTCAAGCTGATTCAACCTTACTTCAATATTCGGATAAGGGTGAAGAATTTACCATCTTGATTGACGCAGGGAATTGGAACAGAAACGATGTTATCCATTACTTACAAACTCAAAACATTTCAGAAATTGATATCGCAATTGGAACACACCCTGACGCAGATCATATTGGTCAACTTGATAAGGTCATCAATACGTTTAACGTAGGAGAAGTATGGTTGTCCGGCAATACGAGTACATCACAGACGTTTCAGAGGTTACTACAAGCGATTGATCAAAATAATGTCGATTATTATGAGCCAAGACGCGGCGATGAATTTGAAGTTGGCCCGCTCAAAATTGAAATTTTATATCCGATCTCTGTTTCCGAAAATGACAATGAAGAATCCATTTCGCTTAAGCTCACGTACGGAGAGGTTTCCTTCATTTTTACGGGTGATGCGAGTCGAAATGATGAATTAAGGATGATAAATGGTAGTATTGATGTAGACGCTGATATCCTCCATCTAGGTCATCACGGTTCAAGCACTTCTACTCACCCTACTTTTCTAAAGGAAGTGAGTCCAGAAATAGCAATCTACAGTGCTGGAAAAGAGAACAGCTATGGACATCCACACAAAGAAGTCTTCGATTTAATTCAAGGTTCCAATATTAGACTTTATGGAACGGATGTACACGGCACGATTCTTGTCAAAACAGATGGCAAAAACTATGAAGTGTTAACCAAAAAGGACGGAACGATTATACCCCCTTCTACAGGTGGTGGAACTTCTACAAGACCTGAACCGGAAAAAGAAAGTCAAGTACCCAATGGTAAATGTATAAATATTAATACGGCAAGTGTTGAAGAGCTACAAGAAATTATTCATTTAGGGCCAGCGCGTGCAAAGGAACTGATTAACTTAAGGCCGTTTACATCCATTGATGAGTTAACACGAATAAAAGGAATCGGTCCGTCAAGAATGGAAGATATTAAAAAACAAAATCTAGCTTGTGTAGGAGGATAACATGAAAGGATATTTGGATCGAATCGAAGAAAATCAGCATGCAGTTATTTTAGTTGAAGAAATCAATAAAGAATTTATCATTCCAATCAGTAAATTACCAAATGGTTCAAAAGCTGGTTCCTATTTGAACCTTACGATTGAAAATGAAGCCATCACTTCCATTACACTAAACGAAGATGAAACAAGCTCACAACAGCACAAAGTAGATGATATGATGTCTAAGCTCCGTAAGAAGAGTTCTGGAAGCAAGTTCAAGAAAAAAGATTGACAAGTGAGCCTGTCGCTTATGCCATTGACGAAGAGATGCGTATTTAACTGAAAACATGCACATGCTAAAAGAGAACAATTCAATGAAAGGAAGAGCTGAGATGAACTTTAAAAGCAAATTACAAGAAGCTCAAGATATTATTCATACGGCCCATCATCATTTAAAACAAGTGAACTCGAATAGTCCTGAATCAGAGGCATGTCATTTTGCACAAAGCGAACTAGAAAAGGCGCAACGAATTATCCAACAGGTACAACAACAAATACATAATTAGATGGTAAAATGGCTGGGTATATTGAATCCAGCCATTTTGATGTATTTACTCATTCTTTTGTGGTTGAGTTGGAAGTTTAACATCAGGTTTTATTTCTTTTGCAATTTCCGCTGCAAGATCGTAGTTTACTTCAAAAGGATTCATTTTTAATTCAGATGAATTTTGAAACGAATTTTGAGCTTGCTGAAATCTCTTTTGAACTTCTTGATTGATACGGCTATTTCTGCTTCCAAATAAACCAAGAATGGTAACTCCTAATAGAGAAATCCATATCCACATTCTATTGTTTCGTTTTCGTTTGAATACCCTCAGTGATTTGTTAGCACTCAAGCTACTAAGTACAGATGACAGTAGTTGCATATAGTTCATAACTCTTCCCTCCTCATTTTATTGTGTGGAGTAGAGCAAGCAATATATGTGGTAATTATTAAGAACTCTTGAGTGCATGATTCAAAGATAGTAAAACATCGATTCTGAGTTCTACAATCTCCTCTCTTTTTGTTGTTGTATGCTATAATTCGAAGAGTAAAATAGAAGTTAGAGGTGACCTTTCTTGGGAATACATGTTGTACTTTATCAACCAGATATTCCGGCTAATACTGGGAATATTGCACTTACTTGTGTAGCAACGGGTTCTGCCTTGCATTTAATCCGACCACTTGGCTTTTCAACAGATCCGGAGATGTTAAAAAAAGCAGGCATCGATTTTTGGAATGATGTAAACATCACGTATTATGATTCATTGGAAGACTTCTTTTCAAAAAATGTAGGCGAATTTTATTTTATTGAGACGTTTGGAGAAAAAACACATACAGGCTTTGATTTCAGTGACGAATCGAAGGAACATTATTTTATGTTTGGAAAAGAAACAACGGGTTTACCAAAAGATTTACTAGAAAAAAACAAAAACCACTTCTTGAGAATCCCTATGAACGATCACGTTCGTTCACTCAATCTTTCGAGTACTGCAGCGATACTAGTATACGAAGCATTACGCCAGCAAGGATATCCGAATTTAAACTAAAAAAATCTTCCGTTTTGGAAGATTTTTTTATGGTCCTGACGGATACGGTCCCTCCTAAGCTCTCCTTCTTCTTATCATCGCAATCCCAAGGAGTGTTACGGGAATGATGATTTGAAATGGTACGTGAAGAAACATAGGTACAAATTTGTAACCCTCCTGTACGTGTTCAGCAAAACTACTCGCCATCGTTATAGATAATAGTAAAACAACAAGTGCCATTGGAAAACATAAACGTGTATGACTATCAATTGAGAACAAATTGGCAACCCCTGTAACAACCGCATAAAAAAAGATTCCAATTTTAAAGAATCCCCCAATAATTAAAGCTAACATAAAGAAGATATCGAGACGTTCGATAAACTCTGCTACTTGGATCATTTGAATGGTTGCAAGAAGTGGGAACGGTGCCCGAGATGTAAGGTTAACACCAAGGACACTAATGTTCATCAACATGACAAGCGCTAGGTTGATCCCACTTAAGCCGATCGCACATAAACCAGCAATCTGTGCTTTACGAGAATGATTTAAATAAGGAAAAATCATCGCAAATACAATCGTCTCTCCAAATGGAAAATACAGAGTCTGGATAAATGTTGCTTTTAAAACAGGTAAAATCCCTTCACCTAATATTGGCTTTAGGTTGTTTACATCAATTAAACCAGAGATCACAATGAGGATAAATCCCGTTACCGCAAGTAGATACATGATACTAAAAAGCAGTTCCCCAGTTCTCCCTAATACTTCGATTCCTTTTCGAACCGCGTATACTACCACGATGATTAAAAGTGCATTGACAATAAATAATGGTGTTTCAGGATAGGCGAATGTCACCAACATCACGCCAAAATCACGTAATATCCTTGCTGCGAGATACGCAAAATAAAGGATATACAAAAAAGCAATTACTTTCCCAATTAGTTTTCCAACGATAATCTGTGCATACATTGTTGGTAATTTGTCGGGGTAGTATAGATAGAGTCGAAAAAAGATAATAAAAAGCATCATTCCACCGATCATTCCAAAGAGAACGGCAATCCAGGCATCTTGCTTTGCATCCATGGCAAGTGGCAAAAGTAATGCACTTCCTAATTCAAACAGCAAGATAAGTACAAATAGCTGATACGAACTGATTTTTGCCTTCTCCATGTTACATGCTCCTTATATCTATTTACGGTCTTCCTCCATTTCAGTAAGGAAAGATTTCGTACGTAATCCCGACCGGCGCACAAATGCTTCTACCTTCACATCCACGATTAATTCTGGAAAGTATACAGAATTCCAATCAGACTTTAGTTTCTTCCAAAGTTTAGGGTCGGCGCGTTGCACCACTTCACCAAAACCGAAAACATCCGTTTTATTTTTTTGGGCTTGTTTGATGGCTTCTTGTATTTCTTTCTTAATTTCCTTTTCAGCTTCTTTTTCGATTTTTACCAATATAAGAGGGTCTGTTAAATCGACTGGTATTTCTACTTCTCCTATATCACCTTCAACACGTACTTCTACGTTAATCATGGGTTTCTCGTTTTGAATGATTGGAAGAGTACTGGTTTTTTGGCGGATCACTTCGTAAGCAACAGAATCTTCTTGTCCTTTCCAATCAATATTCACATCTGTCTTTTCAATTTTATCCAAAATCCATAAAGTTCCTCTTGCCGTATTTCCTTGTAGCCAATCGACCAGCTTTCCATCTCTAAAAATAGCAATCCCATCAGCCTCAAGAACCGCTTTAGGAGTCGTTTCTTCAATATTTGACAATTTCATGGCCTGATCGATTTCTCCTTTTATACGAAACCCTGTTAATAAAGGCTCTTTCCCTTCGGATACTAGGCTATTAAGTACATCTTTCATATTCGCTCTCAGATGTGTTCCCCAGTTTTTTTCTGTTGACTTTAGTGTTTTAATCACCTTATTGGAAGGGATCTTATCGATTGGAGTTATTGTTCTTACAATATCTCTTGCCTCCATATCTTGAGCAATGATTACTTCCGATGTGATTCGAAATTCAGGGTCACGATCCATCGCATCAAAAAGACGGAGGATCCCTTCCTCTCTAGCTAATCGCTCTCCAACAACTACTAAATTTGTATGGGCATAATAAAGCCTTCGCGATATGCTAGTGGAAAACTTCCTACTAACTTCAGTAAGGTTCGTTCCCGTTTCAGTATATACATTAATAGGTGGGCCATGACCCGAGCCACCATCTTGCTGGCCCCCTGTAACATTACCTGGATTAATCACCTGAATCGTACCTACGTACTGGCCCTTTTCATTTTTATCGATACCGAAAGCAGAAATAATCGCGATGTCGGTAAGTTCCTTTTTGCTCCAACAACCCGAAAGGAGCATCAGTCCAAGGAATAAAACGACAAGAATAAAACCTTTATTCATCTTGGTCACCTTTTTCTTCAGAAGACTTGAGCATGCCACGTCCTACAGGTGGTTGAGGTTTCTGGTCTTTCCCTACACGAACTCTATTATCTTCACTGATCAATTTCGGTCGTTTCTTTAAGGTCCACAACGGTAACCGGAAAAACGTATCCGCGTTCTCCTTAAAAATAAATGGAGCCATTGGTGTCATATATGGAACACCAAATGAACGCAGGCCACTAAGATGGACCGCAAGCATGATAATCCCAAGGATGATTCCATAAAAACCGAATGTGGCAGCAGCAATCATAAATAAAAAGCGAACCAATCGTGCCGCAATGGCCATCGCAAATGATGGTGTTGCAAAACTAGCTATTGCAGTCATCGCCACTACAATCGTCATGGCTGGTGAAACAATTCCTGCCTGAACGGCTGCTTGTCCAATTACAAGGGCTCCAACAATGGAAATGGCTGACCCCACTGCCCGCGGCATTCGAATTCCAGCTTCACGCAAAATTTCAAATGTGACTTCCATAATGAGAGCTTCTACAAATGCCGGAAAAGGTACGGCTTCCCTCTGTGCCGCTACAGCAATTAATAACTGAGTCGGGATCATTTCCTGATGAAAAGTTGTTGCGGCAATATAGCCTGCAGGTGCGATAATTGATATTGAAAATATCAAAAGCCTTAAAAAACGTAGTGCCGTTGCAATATCAAATCGCGCATAATAATCCTCAACTGCCTGAAAAAATTGAATAAAGACAGCTGGTGCAACTAATACAAAAGGAGTCCCATCTACAAAGATGGCAACTCTCCCCTCGAGAAGATTCCCCGAAACCGTATCCGGTCTTTCAGTATGATAAAGAGTCGGAAAGGAAGTAAATGTTTGATCCTCAATAAACTGTTCAATATAACCTGATTCAAGAACACTATCAATATCAATTTGATCAATCCGTCTGCGGACCTCTTCTACAATTTTCTCGTTTGCAATTCCATTTATATACATAATGGCAACGTCTGTATTTGTCACCCTGCCCAACTTTCTTGATTCGACCCATAAATTCGGATCCTTGATACGCCGGCGCACCAATGAGGTATTCGTAATAATCGACTCTGTAAATCCATCCCGTGGACCACGCACCGTCACCTGACTACTTGGTTCCTCAATCGATCGTCTTTCGCCGCCTCTTGTATCAACAACGAGTACCCTTGTTTTTCCATCTACAAGAATGATTGTTTCTCCATTCATTAACGCGGAAAAGAGTTGATCCCAATCAATTGCTTCTCTGATACTCCCAAATGGCAAAGCCTCATCTTCAATCATCTCTAATGGATCTTGTTGAATCAACTTTTCCTGCAAATCGGGACTTTTCATGATGGATTCGATTAAAAAGTCTTTTATGGACTGGCTATCGACAAGCCCGTCAATATAGACGATTGCGGTTTGAATCTTGGGTTGTAACCCGATATTAACTTTTCGGACAATCACATCAAAACTATTGCCTGTTTTGTTACGAATCACATTGAGATTATTAGATAATAGTACATCAATGGAATCCGGAAATTCCTGCTTTGTTGGTGGTTGCTGTTGGTTTTCGTTAGTTGTGCTACTTTTTTTACGTTTATTCTTGAAAAAACCAGGCATTTTTGTTAAACCTTTCTATTCTATTTACTAACTGTTCTGCCCAGTAGATGAATATTTATACGTTGTCATATAAGCGTTTTAGAAGGGGAATACTAGGTTGAAAAAAGGTGTGAGAAAAATGAAGATTATCGGGATCACCTTATTGATGATGGTGTGTCTAATGAGCTTCTCATTTTGGCTTGATTATCTGCAAGGATTCGAACTACAAACGGCTTTCCGAAATGCAACAAGTCCGTTTCGAGTCATGGATCCAGCTGAAACGATTGTTTTTTTAACCTTTATACTGACCGTTCTAATTGAGATATTCGTTTATTCATACAAAAAAAGAAAGGCACAAGCAAAGACAAGATAAGGTACTACACAAAAAAGTAGCCTAGAAAACTAGACTACTGATGATTTCGATGTCAAAAAAATTGGACGTGATATTATTGGCCTTTCACTCTTTTCACAAACTTAGTTAAAGTTTCTTTAAGCTGTTCTTGACCCGTACTTGGCCGAAATTCTTGATTATCAATGACTAACGGAGCTCCTATTACCACTAATGGGGCGCCATACTTTGGCATTTGAGCAGCTTGTTCAATTGATAGCCCACCAACAGCCTGAACTGGGATGGAGACTGCGGATACAACATCTTCTAAGCAATCAAATGGTGAGCGTTCTGGATCCTCTCCCCTTTCATCAAAGCCTGTATGAACAATAATGTAATCAACACCGTTCTCCTCAAGCATTTTAGCACATGAAACTTTGTCTGATGAGGCCATAATATCCCCCATCACTTCTATACCATAATCTCTTGCAGCTCGAACCGCTGCTCGTATGGTCGCTGGATGAGCAACTCCCATGACAACTACATGAGTAGCTCCTGCCTTGGCCATCATTTCTACTTCTAAATAGCCACCATCCATCGTTTTTAAATCAGCGACAATCGGTTTGTCTGGGAATTTCTCCCGTAGTTTTCGTACTGCATGTAAACCTTCTGCAAGCAATAATGGGGTTCCCGCTTCAATCCAATCAACCCCTGCCTCTATAGCGATTTCCGCCATTTCCAATGCCTCATCAATATTCGTTAAATCTAACGAAATCTGCACAATTGGTTGCATGTTCAAGCCCCTCTACTAATTTCTTAATAAATCGTAGAATTATAGAAAAACGTTTTACTCATAAGCTGCCTTAGGAAACTGTGTGGCAAATTTTCCTCCACTCACATCAATTAACGTACCGGTTATATACCCTGCTAAATCTGATGCTAAGAAACAGATAAGTTGTGCGATGTCTTTTTTCTCACCCCATCTTCTTAATGTTAAGCTGTCTAATAACCGATCTTGTTGTTCTTGTGGCAACTCAGAAAAGTGATTGAGAGTTGTTGGAATCATTCCAGCGGCATAACTGTTAACCGTAATATTCCAAGGCCCTAACTCTCCAGCAAGAACACGAGAAAATTGTTTAACCCCGGCCTTTGAGGAGGCGTATGCTGCGCTGCCAATACTCGGAATAATCGCTGCAAAAGACGCAGAATTGATAATCCGACCGAATCGCTGTTTTTTCATAATGGGAATGACGGATTGGCACATCAGGTATATCCCTTTTAGATTGACATCATGGCAGTAATCCCAAACCTCCTCTGCTAATGTTTCAACTTCTCCGTTCCCAGCAACGCCTGCATTGTTAACCAAAAGGTCAATCCGGCCAAACTTTTGCATCGTCTCACTAATAACTTCAGAAATCCTGGCACTATCACTAACATCACAGTCAAAAAACAAACCCTCTAATCCTTGTTCTTTAAATTCTTGTGCTAGTTGGTCAAGATCATCTTGGTATACATCAATCCCCACTGTTTTAACCCCTTCTCTTGCTAGGGTCAAAATGATTTCTTTCCCAATTCCTTTCCCTACTCCCGTAACGATTCCTACCATCCCATGTAAATCAATCAGCACATCGACCATCCTTTCCTGATGACGCTTATCCTTTTACTGCTCCTGAAGTAATTCCACTTACAATATATCGTTGTAAAAGCAAAGAAATAATCAAAATAGGTAACGTTATGATAACAGCAGCTGCCATAAGAGCTCCCCAATTTATTTCTGAATAAGAAATGAAGTTAAATACGGCAATTGGTAATGTCTTCGTGTCATCCCCAGCAAGGACTAAAGCAAACATAAAGTTATTCCAAGATAAAATAAATGACATCATAGAAGCTGTAATAATTCCTGGTGAAACCAATGGAAGTAAGACCCTAAAGAATGCACCTTGCAATGTACAGCCATCTACTCGAGCCGAATCCTCCAGTTCTTGTGGAAGAGCTTCAAAGGATGAAATCATAATCCAAATAATAAATGGCAACCCGACTAACATATGGCTTAATGTTAATGCTGTGTATGTGTCGACTAAACCCAGTTTTGAGAAAATGATAAACCATGGAATCATAAACGAAATACCAGGAATGATTCTAGCAATTAAGATAATGACGCCGAATTTATGAAGTTTATATTTCGCAATCGCATAAGCGGCTGGTAATCCCAAAACTAATCCGAGAACGGTTGAAGCAAAAGCAACAATAAAGCTATTTACGATAAACTTAATAAAATCATATTGCGCAAAAACTTCCGTGTAGTTTTTAAGGCTAGGTGTAAATATAAAAATGGAGTCCGTCGACATGATTTGAGCCTGGTTTTTAAGAGAAGCAATGATCATCCACACAAATGGGAATAAAAATACTAAACTCACAAAAGCGATTAAAACATAGCGGATAAGCTCCATTCTCCGTTTATGTTTCATAATGTCACCTCCGTCTTCTTACGGAAGATCAGGATTAAGCAGCTCATAATGAGCACAATCATAAAGAATACCATTAAAATGGCGCTCGTATATCCTAACTTGAAATACTGAAATCCATTAGCAAAACCGTAAATATTTAAGGTTTCCGTTGCGTATCCCGGTCCGCCTTGTGTCATGGCATAAATTAAATCAAAATGCTTTACCGCATCAATTGACCGTAGAAGTACGGCTGCGAAAATGGTAGGAGCCATGAGAGGTAATGTGATTTTCCAAAAGATTTGCCACGCATTGGCGCCATCAACAGCTGCCGCTTCATAATTTTCATTTGGTAATTGAGAAAGACCGGCCAATGTGATTAACGTAATCATGGGTGTCCATTGCCATGTGTCTACCATCGCAATTGCCGGCAATGCCTGTTTTGGTGACGCAATCCATAACTGTGGATCAATACCAAAGTAACCTAGGAATTGATTCGCAAAACCGATGGATGGTTCGAAAATTAATAACCATACGAGTCCGATTGCAACAGGTGTTGATACCATAGGAAGTAAAAATAAGGTCTTTACGAGATTACTACCTTTAAAGTTTCTAAAGAATAAAAGTGCAATCGCTACTCCCAATACGGTTTGAGTAACAACTGCCAAAATTGTAAAGTAAAACGTTCGAAAAAATGCTGGCCAAAACCGTGGATCATCAAAAAAGATTTTCTTAAAATTGTCTAAGAAGACCCATTTTGGTGGAGACACACTAGACATGCTCCAGTCAAAAAAGCTTAAATAGGCTGTATACCCAACTGGAAAAACAATCATAATGAGTACAAAAAGTACGGAAGGCAATGTAAAAATATACTTAAGATGTTTTTCAATCCAAAGTTGAATGATAGTCATCCCCCTTCTATGTATCGCTATAAAGAGGATAGAGGGGTATTCATACATTTATGAATACCCGCTCCATCCATTCACTTTTTAATTTTCGTCATCAAGTAATTGTTGGAACTGTTTGTTGGCTTCTTTAGCAGCGGCTTCTACATCCCCACCTTCAATACCCGTCACAATCGCCGTCCCAATCATGTCTCTTGCCTCATTTACTTTTATGACTAATGGACGGTCATATTCTTTTCCAATCTTATTCGATTCAGAAATGACTTTAACAAGTTCCTCAGGAAACGCTTCTGTTCCTTCCGGTGAGTCCCAAACAGATTGTCGTGGTCCAGGGACACTCTTCTTTTGTAACTCAGCTACAACTTCTTTACTCGTTGCCCATTTGATAAATTCCCATCCTGCATCTTTGTTTTCTGATTTCGCATTCATCGCCACGCCCCATGAAGTAACGTTGTATGGCGTTTGTCCTTCTGGTCCTTCTGGGAATACGGCAAACCCTACTTTTTCTCCTACAACAGATTTTTCAGGATCTAGCAGGTTTGGATAAATACTATCAGCATCTGTATACATAGCCGCTTTGCCTTGTGCAAATAAACCAGCAGCTTGCGGCCAACTCATATTTAAGACTCCTGGAGGTCCTGCATCCTTCAGTAAATTACCGTAGAACTCAAATGCTTTAATGGCTTCTGGTGTATCAATCGCCGCTTTTCCGTCAACGATAAAGTCCCCACCAAATCCATATAAATAGCTTGAGAATTGAGTAACCGCCGCAGCACGTTGTCCGCGTGATACCATTCCGTAAAAGTCATTGGAAGGGTCATTTAATTGTTTTGCAATTTCATAGAGTTCATCTAATGTTTTAGGAGGTTCAATATTATTTTCTTCAAAAATATCTTTTCGATAATATAGGATTTCACGCTCCGTAACAGTTGGAATACCAAAAATCTTTTCACCGTCTTTTAACGAATTCACGGATGACTCGGTAAAATCACTTAAATTCCAGTCTGAATCACCGGTATAACTCGTTAAATCAGCAACCCAGCCATTGAGATTAAAGAGTTTCCCTTCTTGCAGTGGACGTATCATAAAGACATCGATACTATCAGAACCTGCAGTAAACTCGGTTGTAAGCTTTTGAGTTAATTGGTCTTCAAAATATTTTTCTAGCTTTACTTTAATGCCTGACTCCTGTTCAAATTGAGGAATTAATGGTTCGATTGCCTCTGTCCATGGATGGTTTGCAGCAATAATTCTTAATTCAACGTCTTTGTTTTTATCACCATTTGAATCTGATGATGGTTCATCTGAAGCAGGTGTATTGCTACTACAAGCAGCCATTAAGCCAATGAACAATCCAAATACCAGTAAAAAGCTTAGCCCCCTTATTTTTTTCACTCGCTTTTCCCCTTTCATACTTAATATGGTTAAGACGTAAAGCGCTTACATTTAGTGGTCCTTACGTCAATTACCCGATTGAAAATATTCGTCTACTTTCCTCTTTAAGAAATCGACAGATTCTTTCATTTCTCCTAAACCATTAACCCCATCTTCAATTGAAATCCAGCCAGTAAAATTTATATTGGCTAACAGCTGAAAAATGCCATCGTAATCAATAATCCCTTTTCCAATGACACCATGTGCTAATCCCTCTGAATATCCTTGTACCAAATGATTTTCAATATCTTTCATTGAATAACCCTCTTTTAAATAGCGATCACTGGCATGCATTGTGATTAATCGGTGCTTTACTTTTTCCAATAACGTAAGTGGGTCATCGCCTGCAAAAACCGCATTTGATGGATCAAAGTTCACGCCAAACCAATTAGATGAAATCCCTTCTACGATTTCCAAATAGATATCTGACTTCTGGGCAAATTCCGGATAAATCCAGAAGCCATCTTTGTAATGGTTTTCCATCACAAGATAGACTCGCTTACTTTCTGCATAGGGAAGTAGCTCATTAATACAATCAATGGTCCATTTTATTCCTTCTTCCCTTGATACCTCTGGTCTTCTTTGCCCAGATAACACCCGGCAACTTCTAAAATCATCTGGCCCAAGAATGGCCATCGCATCAATCATTTCTTTCATCTTTCTCATTTCCTTTTCCCGAAAAGCTGGATCGGGATGGGTAAAATCAGGTGATGCGCACATCATTGGAATCACTAGATTGACTGAAGAAGCTGCCTCCTTTACCTTCTCCAAATAAGACTTTTCAGTAGTTTGTAAAAATGTAGGATACATTTCCATGCCATCTGCACCGAGTGTTCCCGCTTGCTCAATCCACTCAAACACATCCATATTTCCATTAGATAAATCATCGATATACCCTTTTGGGAAAACTGAAATCCTGACATTGTTTTCTTTCATTGATTTCTCCTTTTCAATGTTTTAGTTTGGCATAATAACAGATTTCGCGTGTTTTAAGGAATCCATTTCATCAAAGGCATTTTGCCAGTCATCTAGTGAATAGACCTTCGCCATTGGAAGTGGGTCAATTTCTCCTTTTTGCATTAACAGCAATACTTTTTCCCACGTTGGGTACGTATGACTAAACGAACCTTGCAGTCTAGCAGCTTTTTGAATTAGTGGGTCAAGACTAAAGCCAACTGGTGCAGGTCCCCACCCAATCTTTGTAATTTGCCCAGCGGGTCGAACAATCTCGATACTCTGTTTTAACGTTTGACTTACGCCAACCGCATCAAGCACTAAATCAGCGCCAAAACCATCACCATAATTGGTTATTTCACGTACAACATCCTGCTTCTCTGCGATGAGTACCTCATCTGCACCAAATTGTTTCGCTACTTCTAACCGGTTTGCATCTTTTTCCAAACCAACGACAGTCAATTTTCCTGGCGCAAACAGTCTAGCAATCTGAATACACATTAATCCAATCGGCCCTGGTCCAAAAACCACAACATGATCGCCAGGTCTGATTCTCGAATGATGAGCAACTGCATTATAAGCAACACATGAAGGCTCCGTTAAGGCAGCTTTTTCAAATGGTATTCCGTCTGGTATATGGTGAACGATGGCTTCTCTTGTTTTCACATACTGAGCCATTGCTCCATCTGCTAAAACACCAAAACCTTTTCTATCCGGACATAAATTATATAATCCTGATTTGCAATAAATACAGTTCTCACAAACATATGAAGGGGTCTCACTTACAACGCGATCTCCCTTTTTAAATTGACTTACTTCAGAACCTACCTCCGCAACGGTTCCTGCAAACTCATGTCCTAAAATGACAGGTCGTTTCACAGCAAAGCCTTGGATATCGTGGTACATATGCAAATCACTTCCACAGACTCCTACGGCTTCCACCTTCAATAAAATGTCTTTTGGTCCTATTTTCGGTATCGGTACTTCTCTAATTTCAACCTTATTTTTACCAGAATCGTAGTTTACAAGCGCCTTCATGTATATCACCTTTTCTTCGTTAAATTTTAGGAGAAGAAGAGTTACCTACACTGATTTCGGGTTCGATGAAAAGTTGAACGATTTGATGTTGACCTTCTTTATTCAATTGTTCTAATAGCAAACTTGCAGCACGTCTCCCAATTTCACGTGGAGATTGGACAATGGCTGTCACTTTGGGCATGATGATATCCCACTCATACTCTAGCTCTCCAAATGACACAACCGTAAGTTGTTCTGGAATAGTAATCTTGTAGTTTTGACACGCCTTTAATACACCAGCCGTCATATTATTGTTTGAAGAAATGATAGCTGTAGGCACGGTCGCTTTCGATAGAAAATACTCTACTGCTCGTTGACCCCCTTCATAGGTAAAATCACCAAAGAACTGGTGTTCAGTTGTAAGACGATAATTAGTTAGTGACTGCAAAACGGCTTCGTACCTGAGGCTTCCGTGAACAGTGTTCAAATCACCATGAACAACACCGATTTCTTTATGCCCTAATTCATAGAGGTATGTAACTAATTTATCCATGCCGATAAAATTGTCATCTGCCACAATGTTAACGGGCAAATGGGGTATGGGCCGATCAACAAGGACAATGGGAATGTTTCTTTCGACTAACAAAAGAATATCTTCGTTTACTTGACCAGTAGAACAAAGAATGATTCCGTCAACACGTTGCTCGTAAAACAGTTGTAAATTTTTTCGTTCAATTTCTGGATTTTCATTTGTAGAACTGATGATGAATAGATAGTCTTTCTCAAAGATAACTTCTTCAATACCTTTGGCCAAAGTCATCTGGAAGGGGTTTGTAATGTTGGATAGAAGAACAGCAATTGTTTTTGAGACGGATGACTTCAAACTTCTTGCTATCATGTTTGGGGAGTAGTTTAGGGCTTTTATGGCTGCGTATACTTTGTTTTTCAGTTCAATATGGACGTTACCAGTATGATTAATGACTTTCGATGCAGTACCAATAGACACACCAGCTAACTCTGCAACATCTCGTATCGTCACCTTTTTAGTCATGGTATACTTCCTATTTTTTATTAATGAAACGTTTCATCGAATAGAGCATAACAACGAATTTGAATATTGTCAATTCACTAAATATTATAAAAGAAATTGATTTCCACCACTAATTAATTAGATAATACCTTTGATTTCAGGCTTGCTTGGTACAACATATATTTTTAAAATGAGATATTAATTTTTTCATAGACTGATTTCGACATTCGTATAAGAAAAAAATGACACCATTCTTAAGGGATGGCGTCATTTTTTCTTGATTTAAGATCATTCGTTGCTAAGTTTTTTCACACCTATATGTAAGATTAAACCCATCATACTCCAAATATTTAAAAGAATACCCGCAACTAGTAGGACCCATTTTACTATCTGAGGAGAATTTGTAGTTAAAGAAATAAGGGTGATACTACAACCGATTAGTAGCATCGCCATTAGTAATGGTAGATTCTTTACCATTTTAAATCAACTCCTATTGTAATATAACATTATTTCCCTATTATACCATTACTAGTTTCGAAAAAAAGGCTAAAGTGTTTGAATACAACCTATATGGACAGTATTCTATTACCATTTTAATTTTCATCTGTTAAAACTATATCTTAATAGAAATATTATTCATCCGGTCGGGATAGAAGTCCACGTCCAATGAAATTAGCAGACACAGGCTTTTTCCCTACTTCTCGTGACCAGACTGATAGTTGTCCTATATGGTGAATTTCATGTGTAATGACATGTCGTATTACCTCACCCCAAGTGTCTGTTACAACTCTTCCGTCTGGGAGGGTATCGAATAATAGTTGATTTTCCATCGTACTATCCCAATTATTTACAAAATCCCGCACTTCTGGTCGAAACTTGGAGTCCAATATTCGAACCTGTTCTAAGCTTTTATAATCATCAAAACTCTCTTGAAAATCTGGTTTACCTTGTAAGAGGCGGATCCAACTCCATTCCACATCCACTATATGAAAAAGTGTTTGCAAAATACTACCTACACCACCAGTTCTGGTTCGTAGAAGTTCCTCTTCACTTAACTCTTCACACCACCGATACCATTCTTCCCTGACCATCCAGTTATAACGAAACAATGTCTCCAATGAAACCCCTCCAATTTAGAAAATACACCAAAATTGATTTTATTATAATTATTCAACCGAACTAGGTTAAATACCTTCTTCTAAACCTGACACGTACCTTTTATCACGTAAAGGTTGGATTTGGTAATAGTATATCAAGGATGGTATATTTCATAGAGTGTGTAAATGTTTTAATCACTACCCCCACCACAGCTTGAGCATGAACTGCTGCAAGAAGAGACAGAACTACATGAGCTACCTGAACCGCAACTTGTACAGCTTGATGAACTCACACTACCAATCTTCATGTAACTTAAAAAATCATCATAATGAAAATAAGAAACAGATAAGAATGGAACGAGCATGGCGTTGAAGTTTTTTTGAATTTTACTTTTTCTCATCTTTTCTTGTACAACACGTTTTTCATAATCTTTGACGCTATTTGCTGTTTTTTTCATAGAGGAGATCAGCGAGAGTATGGTACTTAAATAGTGTCTATCACTCTTAAAATACTTATCTATCAGTTCGTTTTCTGATAAAGTTTTAAACTCCTCAACGATAGTTGGATTTACGGGATGTCTGAAAAACCCCTTATACAAATGGATGTTCTCTTTTCTAATGAAAAAAAGCTCAGCATATACCCAATCAAAGAAACCTCGCAAGTCGGGATCAGATATTTTAGTTACATTAGGACTGTGATGCAGGATACTACCCGCATATTTTTTTGAAAAATCATCATACTCACGGGTAAACATAAGCATTTCATGCCACAGGTCATCGACTTTGTCGCTAAACATTGGCGATTCTTTCAAAAGAGAAGTCAAAATAAAATAGCGTTTTAAATCGAGTAGACGCCAGTTGTATTCATTTTCTTTTAGGTTTTTTTCATTCTTTACCCTCTCTTCTACGTTTTTCATGTAACTTTTACTAAGGGATTGCTCCAAGTTTTCACTTAGTTTTTTTAGCCCTTTTAGTGGTTTTGTCTCTATAGATTTAGGAGATAAACCATATGTAAATGAGAGTTTTTTACGTAAGAATAGAATAACCCAAATAACAATTGCAAGCAGGACTAACCACTCCATCAAATTCCCCCTTTATAGTAGGATATTTAAAGCTTCAGGTGTCCATTATTAGTCCACCCCGCTTATACCGATGTTTTATTTACGTTAACTTGCTGGAAAAGTTTCACTTTTCGATAAGTGAACAATAAAAAATGCCTGGTTCATACCATGTATGACCAAGCATTCACCTTCATTCTAATAATGATTTATATTCATCAACGTCATCAAACTCTGTACCAATATATACGGGTGTGTCATCGACATTTTTCAATGTGATGGGTTTAACATCATTTATTTTCTTGACCACTACATCAAAAGAGTTGTCGTTATTTAGGGTAATTTCAAATTCTTGAAGTTCGCCGTTTATTTTATACAAACCATCTTCTAATTCCTCATAAGTTCCTTTATCTACTTCTCTATTATCAATGTATTCAACAAAACTATGATCTTCAGGTTGAAATGTCATTTGAACAATATATCCATTCACATGTTCACTTTGATAAGAACCTTTTAAGAGTGGGGTTTTGTTAGGGGTACATCCAACTAAAAGCAAGGTATAAACAATTGCTAAAACGAACATTCCCAATGCTTTGTTTCTCATAATAGTCCCCCAATCATTCAGAAAGACAAACGGATATGTCCGTTTGCCTCTATTTTATAACAATAATAGACCAATTGAAATCGGAATGAAGCTATAGAAGAGAATCATGACACAGAATCCCATGATATCGCGAATATGCAATCCTGCAATTGCTAAAGCCGGCAAGGCCCAGAATGGTTGAATCATATTGGTCCAAGCATCTCCCCATGCAACCCCTACTGCCGTTTTCGCAAGATCTGCATTAATAGCAGCCGCTGCTTCAATCATAATGGGTCCTTGTACCGCCCACTGACCACCACCGGAAGGTACAAATACGTTGATTAGCCCGCCACTGAGAAACGAAAAGAATGGTAGAGTGTGAGCATTTGCAAATGAGACGAACCATAAAGCCATTTCCTGAGAAAGGCCAGATAACGTAACCATCCCCATGATTCCAGCATAGAACGGGAATTGAATGATGATTCCCCCTGCATTTTTGACTCCGTTTGTGACTGTGTTTAAGAACTGTTTCGGTGTTTTATGCAACATGATACCTAAGAATAAGAAAATAAAGTTTACGATATTAATATTTAAATCAAAGCCCTTGGTTACAAAATGATAAACGATAAAACCTAAACCCATGATACCAATCAGCATCGAAACAATCACGCTGTTTTCAATTTTCTCTGCTGGTGTAGATGGATTAATCGTTTCAGTTGTTGATGACGTGTCATCTGGTAGCTTCCAGCTGGATCGATCTTGAGCCAGTGTATTTGAGCTTTTCATCAAGAATCGATTAAATATAGGTAATGTGATTACCAGTGCTGCTACAATAAAGAGATTGGCTGGACTAAAAAGAGTTTCACTCACTGGAATGACTCCCATTTTCTCTTCTAAAAAGTGACCAGAGGTGGCTACTGTCAATGGAATCGAAGCTGAGAACCCACCATGCCAAACCAAAAATCCACTATAAGCCCCAGCTACTAAAATACGAAAATCTGCAGATGGGACTTGCCTGGCCACATGGATGGCAAACAGGGCCCCAACCACTAATCCGAAACCATAATTAATTAAACAAGCAATGGCAGATACAAACGTGACAAGCATAACGGCATGCGCTGGTGTTTTCGCCAAATTACTCAAACGTGCTAAAAAATTCTTGATAACAGGCGCATTCGCTAATACATACCCCGTTACCACAACCAGAGACATTTGCATGGTGAAGGCGAGTAAATCCCAAAATCCTGTTCCCCAATGTGTAACCATTTCGACGGGTCCACTGTCTGTAAACAAGATGCCAATGATAAACACTAAGAATGTAAGAATAATCGCAAAAATAAAGGCATCTGGAAGAAACCGCTGAACGAGTCGAACAAAGAAATTTGTTATCGCTCTCATTTCCTCACTCCCCTTATAAGTAATTGCTACATTGTATTCGGACTAGGACTAGAATATGAAAATACCTAGTTTTGCGAGAATGCAAAAAAGGCCCCTTCCCATAAGAGAAGAGACCTTTAAGTTAAACGTTCTTATAATTTATTTAAGATTTCTTTAATAAATGCCGGCTCGTCTTTTGGTGTACGAGACGTGATGATATTTCCGTCAACCACTACCTCTTGGTCTAAGAAGGTAGATCCAGCGTTTTTCAAATCATCACGGATTCCAATGTACGAAGTTGCGCTTACCCCTTTTAAGATATCCGCACTAATCATAACTTGTGGTCCATGACAAATACCAGCAATCACTTTCCCTTGTTCATTGGCTTGTTTTACAAATTGTACGACTTCATCATTTACTCGCAGTGCCTCTGGAGCAGAGCCACCAGGAATAATAACCGCATCATAATCGTCAGCCTTTACCTCACTTATGGAAAGGTCAGATGTATATGATACAGTCCCTTTCTTCCCTTTAAGTTCAGCACCTTTTTCGATTCCAACAACAACGGTTTCATGACCTGCTTCATTCACTGCATCATAAGGATTCTTCATCTCTGAATCTTCATAGCCATTATCAAGTAAAAAGCATACTTTTGCCATTCGTTAATCACTCCTATGTATTGGTATTTATTTCTATTTTAATAGATTCTTGTTGTTACTTCAAATAAAGTGATCTGTAAATTTCATCATAATTTGTATTCGACATACCAATATAATCACTAGTATGTTCCAGCTGATTCAAAACGACGATCACCCTTCACGTAACTATCAAAGAATTCCAGTACAATCTCATTCATTGTTTCAAGTACTTTGTATTTATCGGCACTATCGGAGCCCGTGTCCTTTTCTACAGAACTATTAATTACCTTAACTAGAAACGGGGATACAAGCGGTAAATCCGTAAGACTCAAGTGATTTGTTCCTTGAATATATACCTCGAATGCATCAGGAGCAGTATCCGAGATATACTGTTGCGGAATTACAACTTCTGGATCAGTAACACCGTCCATCAGGTTCTTCATCGTATCAGAATAAACACTTAGTAATGGTACCGGATAAATCTCTTTATTAATGACTGGTTTACCATCCTCAAATCCAACCACTTCTCCAAGCAAGTCAGCATCTAAGTTGATAACAGCCGCAATATCATTTCGATCTCTACCAAGCTTTGCAGCCGCTGCACCACCTAAGGAATGCCCAATTAAACCGATAGAATTTGTGTCGATTAGTCGATAGACTTCATCCGATGCTTCATCATTCGCTTTTTGCTTGATAGTATCAAGAAATTAGTTATTTTTATGTTCTAAGTTACGAGTTATATACTGTTCTTCTATAGTTCTATTTTCTTTATTATTCTTATTTCTTACTACTTTAGATAACAAACTTGCAAATATAGAAGCTAACAATTGCTGAAAAATCATCACAAAAACTACAGGAACCGCAACTTTTGGTGAAAAAAACGAAGTGGCAATGACGATCCCAGAGGCAATGTTTCTCATCCCACTTGAAAATACAAGTGCGGCCAGATCTTCAAATTTTAATTTCAATACCTTACCAATAAGCCATGCAAATAAATATCCACTACAAGCTATGAACAAGACTACACTCGCAATGCGTATGAGTTCTAAATTTATCTCTCTTAAATATGGAGCAATATCTGCTCCATTAATCATGACGACTACTAGAATTCCTATTTTTGATACCGGGGTTAAAAACTTCTTTAACTTATCTTTGGATGGTCCTTTTATAATATAATTAGCAAGTATACCAAGAATATACGGGATGACAATCATAAAAAAAAGACCTACCATAATACTTTGTACATTTATTTCTATATTTCTACCAACAAATAGTGCTAGACTTAAAGGTACTATAATTGGAGATAGTATCATGTCTATTAAAAGTATGGAAAGTGTAAGCTCAACATTCCCTTTACTCATAGCTACCCATATCACACTTGTAACTCCTGTAGGGATTACTACAGCTATTATTATTCCTGTAACCATGGACTGATCTGTTGCAAATGACAGATTTCCAATAAACCACGCCCAAGAAGGCATAATGATATGTAAACAAATAATGGACACAACGATTGGAAAAGGGTGGGAAAACGACCTTTTCATTGATGAAATCGTTGAATTGATGGAACTTGAAAAGGTCATCAAGGCAAGAATCCATGGCATCAAAAAAATGAGAGATTGCAAGTATTGCGACAACAGAATACCCATGATTACACTTATTGGGGTTACTATAGGTAATAATTTCTCTAAAGCTGCATTTATTTTCACGATGATTTAGAACACCCTTTCCCATAAAAATAAGAAACTTCTATTAGAATATGAAAAAAAGCTGTTTAACAGAAAATTAGTTGTTAAACAGCTTATAAGTTTTTCATTTCAATATGCTTTAAATAGTTAGTAAGAAAGGATAAATTTGCCGATTAGTAACTTGGATTTGATACACTAAAATTTATCTTATTCCATGTTACTCATATAATTTAATAAAGAATCTCTAGCTGCTTCAAGATGGTTTCTCATAAGAATGCTTGCGAGTTCAGCATCTTTTTCCTTAACTGCTTCAATAACTTTTGAATGTTCATCAATAACGTTCCATGATCTCCCGGGAATAGAAAAATTCGAAACACTAATCACAACACTAACTTTGTGCAATTGGTCAATTGTTGATAGTAAAAGATTATTATCTCCTTTAGACACAAGAATATTGTGAAACTTTTTATTCAATTCACTAACTTCTCCCCAAGTAGCCTTCTTAGTCGCTGTTTTTAACATTTCTTGGATTGAAAAAAGAGAATCTAAATCTTCTTTTATCAGGTATGGAACAGATTTTTTTGTAGCTAGTGCTTCAAGTTCTATACGAAGTTCGTATACGTTTTTAATATCTTGTATTGTCATAGTCCTAACCCTTGAGCCTTTATTCGGTATACTCTCTATTAAGCCCTCAACTTCAAGATTACGAATAGCTTCACGAAGTGGTGTTCTACTAACGCCTAATTGCTCGCATAGTTCTTTTTCCAAGAGTTTCTGTCCAGGCTTTATATTACCTTTTATAATTTCATTTCTTAATATTGATGCAATCTTATCTTTAGCAAGTAAAGATTCCACTTTTTCCAACGAAATCACCTCATATAAAGTATAATGTATACATTATATAAGAAGCAATAGATCTTTATTAGACTACTTTACATTTACAAGACAATCTATAGCATATGGCACAAGTGCAACAGTTGGCATATTAGCACATTTCATTTTAGCGTTATGAAATGCTTCCTCTATGGTCCTTGAAGGATAAAAAAACATGCTTTTTAGTTCTAATGGATCTAAGTGTTCAGAAATAAAATATATATTATGTTTTAGCAGTGCCCGGGCATACATATACGCCTTCGAGGAATGGTTTCCACTGTCAAATCCAGACCTTTTAAAACGGTCTATTATTTCTTGAGGGTCGCGGCATTCAGCCATGAAATTACCGAAAGAACCAATACCATCTGGGCATTCTGCTACTAAAATAATTGACCCCCCTGGTCTAGTTATCATTTCAGCAGTTGCAAGTGCCTTTTGCGATTGATGCATATCAAAGTCTTTTGGATAACCGCCTGGTGAGACAATTGTAATATCATATAAATTGTTCACCTCTATTTCCCAAGAATTTCTGCATATGTTAACGCCTTCCTCGTGTGCTTTTTCCAAATCACCTGCAACAACAGATACTATTTGTCCTTTGTTATTTTTTACAACATTAACAATAAAATCTACCCCAACTTTACGAGCTGCCTCAACAGCTTCCTCATGAAATCGATTGTTTTTCATGATACCCATGACTGGCTCTTCTGAACGGATTGGAAAAGAATGATGTTGCATTAGACTTTTAATTCCAGCAACACCCGGTACAATACTCTTTCTACCACCACTAAAACCAGCAGTTTGATGCGGAGTTATAATACCTGTTGTAATTGTTAAATCTGCCTCAACTACATGACGGTTAACTTCAATATCCAAGCCATTTTCTGTAACACCCAAATATACTAACTCAGATGGATCATTTGCACTATGATTTATTATCTCAAAGCGTTCGAAGCTTTCTTTCCCAACCATCTGCTTTAGTTCATCATCTGTATTAGGACGATGATTTCCTGTTGCTACAAGTAATTTAATTGATGAATCAGGAATTCCTGCAAGATTTAACTCTTCTGCTAACTCTTCGACAAATAATTTAGATGGTGCTGGCCTTGTAATATCGTTTATAACAATCACAGCACTACTCTTACCCGAAGCAAGCTTAATTAACCGCTCAGTTCCAATTGGATTACGTATTGAATTTCGAACTGCCTCCCTTTCATCAGGAACTGGTGGCAGTGGCTTTACAGTTAACTCGTCTACTGGGTTGTTTATTTCAAAATTAAGAAATCCTTTCCCATAAGGAATTTTATATGTCATTTTTTATACTCCTCCACTTTTTAACCCTATACTTTCAATTAATAAAGAACAAATGTATATCCAATAGAAATTAGCTTATTTTTTTAAAAATAATGGTTTATCTAGTACATGTAATAAAACATCTGAATCAAGGTAATCTGTATAATGTAGTATTAATGCTTCTACTGTTTGTGGCATTACCTTTGAAAGGCCTGTATGAGTTACTATATTGTGCTGTATCTCTAATGGTAGGTTATGCTCTATAGCTTTATGGACGGAGTAAACACCATGTTGCATTAATTTCCCATATTTAGTTTTCTTATTTTGAAGGTCATATTCAAAAAATTTACTAACATCATGTAATAGAGCAGAAGTTAATAAAATATCACGATCCACTGATATATTATGTATTTTCTCGATAATATCTGCACAACTTATTGCTTGTAATGTTACACTACGTGTATGCTGTAAATTACTATAAGCCGTTACATCCCCGCTTTTTGGGACGTCACCTATTTCCTTCCAGTCGCTGGCTATAAGTGTTTCTTCCCAAATATCAATTACAGCTTTTTTGTAAGATTCATTTTTAATCAATTCAAGTTCTGGTAAAGATTCGATTATATTTTCTCTTAAATTTACTACCTTTGACATAAAACATCATCCTTTATAGACATAGTATTTATTTCAGATATAATTTCATTACCAAACTGTTCAGTCGTTGCAATACCACCAAGATCCCTAGTTTTTATCCCTTTTTCTAATACTCTAGAAATTGACAGTTCTATCATTGAGGCTGCTTGTATTGCAATATCATCTTTATTACGAATTCCAAGCCACTCCAGCATCATCTTAGCTGATAAAATTTCTGCAATTGGATTAGCAATATTTTTCTTAGCAATATCTGGTGCAGAACCATGTGTGGCCTGAGCAAGCATGAAATTATCCCCCAAGTTTAAACCCGGTGCTAATCCTAGTCCTCCTACCAGACCTGCAGCAAGGTCTGAAAGAATATCCCCAAACATGTTAGTTGTTACTACAACATCATATGTTTCGGGATTTTGCACCATGTACATCGCAAAAGCATCTATATGATAGTCATTAAAGGTTACAGTACTATAATCTTTTGCAATCTGGCTACAACAATCAACGAACATACCACACCCTCGGCGAAGTACGTTCTTTTTATGTACAATAGAAACAGATTTTTTTCTCAGATTTGCCAATTCAAATCCTATTTTCGCTATCCTTTCACTAGCCTTTTTTGTTACTACACGAAATGAAAGGACTGTATTACTATCAGGCATTATCTCACCATCGCCTAGATAAAGACTTCTGTCAGAGTACATACCTTCTGTATTTTCACGAACTATTACCATATCAACGTTTTCAAAGCGACTTTTTACACCTGGAAAATTTCTAGCAGGCCTGATATTTGCGTATAAATCTAGCTGTTTGCGTAACTTTCCACTTGGGTTTACCATATTTTGGTCGTGTACTTGATAAATATGAGTTGTTACTGGTCCGAGAATACCAGCATCACAGTTCTTTAGTTCTTCAATGGTTTGGTTAGGTAAAGTAGACCCACATTTTTTATATGCTGATAACCCAACTGGTAAATATATAAAGTTAAATTGCAAACTAGGAAATCTTTTCTCTACAGCTTTAAGGACTTTGACGGTTTCTCTAACAATTTCCGGACCGATGCCGTCGCCTTCCATTACAGCTATATCATAATTAATCATAGTATCCTCTCCTTCAATTTATGGGAATTTCTATATCTACTAATGGAGCATGATATTGACCACCGAATACGTCGCTATCTTCAAAATCGCCAGCAACAACTTGACGAGGAAATGAAAATTTAATTGCCCTAGCTTCCCAACAAAGAAACGATTGGACTTGTTCTTTCTGTATTGAATATATATTTGCAATCAACGATGGATTTAATATATTTGAAGATATTACTTTTCTTAGTGCATCTTCAGTTTCAAATAATATATCAATTGTTAGCATGAATGGCCCAGCATTTTTTGAACGTATCAATTTTGTCAATTCATAAAGTATCATCTAAACACTCCTCATATTTCTAAGTAAGAGATTGAAAATAATTCAAGCGGATCATCAACTTCTATTACATGATTAAGACAAAATTGATAAACAGCACCGGCATTGATGTTCGGTGGAGAATAAGGAAATGCAATTTGGCTAACTAATCCTGACCATTCTTTAACTGGTTGATGTAGAAGTGTATGCCATGCAATTGCCATAATAGATTGTGCATCTTCTTCCGTTTCTCCCAGAATCTCAATTATGCAACCAACCTCTGTATCCTTTATATTCCCACCAAATACGCGGAATTGAATTTTATAGTTTGAATTATCTATTCCAGTACTATCCTGAACTTTTTTTTGGATACTTGCTTTTGCAACTTCTAAGAATGAATCCAACTGTTTTAAAACTATTGGATCCCTAATACACCCCACTGCAATTTGTCTATACCCTGCAATCTTTACACCCTCAATTTTAATCGTATAGGATGCACTTCTATGAAACTTGCTATTTCGTACTTCTACCCCCCTTTTACTTACTTGATGATAAGTAGAATAGGTAGTATCTAATAACCCTGATGGCTCAGCAAGCTTATAAGGATCAGAATTTTCATATAATGAGTGGGAAACAACACTAACTGGAGTACATCGCATTTCTTCATTTGGTGGTTCTACGCGAAACGAGTCTTCTTTAATCCAAGCCATCATACAATCAGGATACAATCGTTGTTCAACACAACCTGCTCCACATTCTAATATTTTAGCGGCATGCCAGGTTGGTCCGTTATTGAACCCCTTTATAATAGGTACAGCTGCATAAATTGCTGTATCGCTAGATCTACCTGCTATAACCAATTGCGCTCCTTCCTGGATAGCTTTAATATAAGGTTCTGGCCCCATAACTCCAACAATTCGTACTGTTTCATTAATAGTACCTTCTTCCAATTCAGATGTTGGGTATAGAGCCTTTATCTTCCCTTTATTTTTATAATATTTTAATTGTTCTATTGAAATTTCTGATTCAATAATAGCCATTTTAAAGTGTAATTTTTCCTCTGTAGCAATCTCTCTAACAATATCAGTAGTCCACTGTAAATGGGGATTCCCACCTGCTGTACCAGCTGAGCCTACTATTACTGGTATATTAGAATCCAACCCTAATTTGAGCATAAGTCGGAGATCCCTTTTTACTGCTTCTCTTGATGACATTGGTACCCCCGCTCCTAAGTAGTATGGTCCAGGATCCGTTGAACCTGCATCACAACCAATCACATCAGGTTTTAGAGTTATTGCCTTTCTAAAACTTTCTTCAGAAAAACCGGTCCCTAGCATTCCAGTTGCTGCCAGGATTCGTACTTCTTTCACTGTCTCACGTCCTTAAAATCTATTTATTTTTTTAATTTATTCACTAAAATTATTACTCTTTTATTAAATAAGACTATCCTTTTACTAAAATAAAATACTATTGTTTTGGTTAACGTCAATAGAATAGTTCTTTCCAAATTTCCACCAAGCTACTACCCTGGCAGTAGCTCGGAGTACGAGTCTTCAATTATTTTTGAGAAACATAGTATCAATAACTCGTTTGGTTAAATTGCATTAAACGATGCTTCGTCCTGTGTTGAGTTCTTTTTTTTCAAAATGACTCTATGTGTAAACAACAGTAATATGCCAAAAATTAAACCAATAATAGAATATAATAAATTTGGAACTACCATTAGAATTCCTGCAAGTGCTAATGGTAATCGAATCCAAATAGGTATATGTTTCCATAAGAATCCAATAGAAGCTACGGTTAAGAAGAACACACCACCTATAGCTGTTATAGTAGCAATAATTCTATCCGCAATTGGCCCCATCCAAAGTAATGAATTGGAATAAACAAAAGCAAAAGGAACAACAAAAGCAGATACCGCTAGTTTCATAGCATTTACTGCGGTTTTCCACCAATTAGCATCTGCTAACCCAGCTGCTAAGAAAACTGCAGCACAAACCGGTGGTGTAATTGTTGACATTATCGCAAAATAAAAGATAAACAAATGAGCAACTAAGGGCTCCAAACCTAATTGGATCAATGCAGGTCCAAGAACTGAAGCAGCAATTACATAAGCAGCTGTTGTTGGTAACCCCATGCCTAAGACAATACAAACCAATGCTGTTAAAACCAAACCTAAAAATAAATTTTGCTGGGCAAAATCAATAATGAAAGTTGATAATTTTACACCAACTCCCGTCATGGAGATCAGCGAAACTACAATTTGAGCACACGCTAATAATGCAGCAATTTGGAATACTGTTTTAGCTGATGCAATAGATATACCAACACTTATTTTTCTAGTAGTTTTTTGACTTTTCCCAGAAATAGTCTTCGGACGAAATATCATATAAACTATGAGACCGGCAACAATTGCCCATACCCCACCTAAAGATGGAGTATATCCGGTAAATAGAAAGTAACTAAAAATGCCAATAGGAACTACGAATAGAGCAAGACTCCGTATTGAAAAACCATCTTTCCAACTACTTGATTTATCAGACTTTAAACCCAGCTTTCTTGCTTCAAGATCAACACCGATAAATGCTCCGAAGTAATATAAAAATGCAGGAATAATGGTTGCAATTGCTATCGTTGAATATTCAATACCTAGAATTTGAGCCATAATAAATGCAGCTGCCCCTAAAACAGGTGGCACTAATTGTCCTCCAGTAGAAGCTACAGCTTCAACAGCACCAGCAAACGGACTAGAAAAACCAGTCTTTTTCATAGTTGGAATAGTAAAATTACCAGTTGTCACTACATTAGATACCGCACTCCCTGAAATCATCCCAAATAAAGCACTAGATGCTATAGAAACCTTTGCAGAACCTCCTCTACTTCCTCCGGTTAACATTTGTGAAATTTTAAAGAAACTTTCTCCAGCACCAATTGCAATTAAAGTCGCACCAAATATCGCGAATATTGATAGAATTGTAGCAGAAATACCAACCATCATACCCCATATACCGTTTGAACTATGATATAGGGATTGAAGAATTACTGAAAGACTAAAACCTTGGTGGCCCCAAATTCCCGGAAAATAGGGACCGAAATAGGCATAAAGAATTGAAAATAATACCATTATTGGAAATGTCCAACCAACCGTTCTCCGTCCAGCTTCAATTATTAAGAGAAGTAAAATAACGGAGAATAATTGGTCTATTGAGCTTACCCACAATAAAGGGTTTTCTAAAATCTGATCATAAACCAATAAAATATATATTGTTGTACAAATTGATAATAGGATAAATATTACATCATACCAAGGAACATGAGATCTACTTGAAGACCTCTTTGCTGGGGCAAGTGCAAAACATAATGCTAAAGCAAAACCAACATGTATACTACGTTGTATTAAGGCTGGGAAAATTCCAAAAATAGTTGTATATAGATGAAAAATGACTAAACCTAGTGCAAGAGATATAATAACAATTCTCCAAATTGGATTTTTTATATCTAATTTGGTTTCAGATTCAACAGCTTCCACTGCTTCCGTTAACTTTATTTGTGTTACATCAGCTTTTGAAGACATTGACAAAATTTGTTCCCCCTTCCAATTTGTATCTCTCCTTCATTCAGATTTTGAGGATTATGAAGGAGAGATGTTATTATTACTACTCTTCATATTCAGGTGGTATTAATTCTTCAGGAACTTCGATTCCAATCTCTTTTAAATATTGAACAGCTCCAGCATGTAAAGGAACCTGTGAGTTTAATGTTAGTTCTGTAATATCATTCTTTGCTCCTATTGGATATGCTGTATCAATGTCATTCTTTCCGTCTTCGGAAATTGCCTTAAGCATTTTGTAACCTATATCTTTAGGCAGTTTACTAGTTGTTTGTGCACCCATTAATACCGTTACAGTATGAACATCATAGTCAATGCCTTCATAAGTCCCCGCAGGAATTGTGTAAGGAACTAAATATTTGTACTTCTCTGTAATCTTTTTGATGTCTTCCTCCGGGATACTAAGCAAATCAATATCCAGTGAACCTTGAATTTGTTGAACAAAACTATCCGGTGCAGGTCCTGCTTTGCTGGTTCCTATTATTTGTCTATTTACTACAGCATCTGCAGCGTCCGCTTGAACAGCTGGAAAATAGTCAGGTTCTATTCCAAGCTCTTCAAATACGATTTTCGTAATAGCTTCGGCTGATGAATTTGTAGAACCCGGATTAAACTTTTTACCGTTTAAATCAATTAACTCCTTGACACCAGAGTCCTTCGTAACTATCCACTGTATTGGCGTTGAATCAAAATACCAAATTAACCTTAAGTCCTTAAATGGTTCATCCTTAAAACTTCCTAACCCATTATAGCTTTCATAATCCGTACTACTTACAGAGTTGCCAACTGGAACCATTCCATTACGTACTCGCTTTGAAATATCTACGGCACCTTGTGATTCTGTTACAGTGAACTTTAATTCTGGATAAACCTTTTCAATTGCTTTTGTGGCTGCTACCCAATAACCATATAACGCTGAACTAGCGGGTGGAGCACCTATAGTGAGAAACTCTGTTTTTCCTGATGAAGTTTGCTTGCCTCCCGCACTTGAATTATTCGAGGTATTACCACATGCTACCAAACCTAACATTGTAACTAAAATTGTAGTTATGAAAATCCATTTTCTCAAAGTTAAATCCCCCTTATTTTCCCGATTATTTGAAGACGCTTTCAGAGATGATAAAAATACATTCCTCCTTTATTTTAAGTTTTAATATAAATTTGCTTATAAATTATTTTTTGCAAATTTAAGATTGTTTCAACAACACTTCCCCCTAATAAAGTCTTAACTGATTGAAAATTTATGTAATTTTCGGGAAGTTCACCTATGTATAAATAATAATGTATACATTATTATAAAGTCAATAATGTATTTAATTTTTTCTGAAAAGTCTAATCATTACTAACAATTATAATATTATTTAATCACAAAAGGTCCATTTAGCTAATGTAATGGACCTAATGCTAAAGAACGGATCTTATTCATCCCTTATTTACTTGTCGATATAGAACCAGTTAGTTTATTCGTATATTTTAAAATCATTTCTTTGTCAACTGCTTTATGTATTATAAAATCACTAAGAATCAGTTCCAATTCAGATGCCCTCCTCCATTTTTCTCCTTATAATTTGTATCATCGTAATCCTGTAATTCTTCCATAATCTCTGTTATTTTAATAGCTTAAAATAAAAGCACAAAAAGGCGTTGGTAGAACACCAATGCCTTCCTTTACTACATTAACTTCTACTATATTTAATTATTCCATGGCGTTGGGTTTAAATGTTGGGTGTGGAAGTGGCTCACCCAGTCCTTGAAAAGGATGGAACATTTTATATTAGACTACTTTAGGCAGCTTGTGGTATTCATGAGACAGTATCCATAACCTTAACTAGCTCCGCTTCAAAGTCACTCGGTTCATTGGCATAGTTATATATTCCAAGAAACTTCTCAATAACTGCAGGATGGGCGCTGATTAACTTGTTAACAGCATCCTGTTGCTCAGAGATCGGTTCATTTTTGGAGAGCTCGCAGCCCATGTAAAAACGGACCATGAATTCAGCTTCAATTGAATGTTGATACTCTTCTCCGATTTGGTCCCATTGGCTTAGTTGATTATTGTACCTTTTAAGAATATCGGCCAGTAACTGAGCTCCCCGGATGGCATCATGAATTCCCTGCGCCATTGCGGGGTCCTTGAAGCATATGGCATCCCCAACGAGCGCCCAGCCTTTGCCCATTCCTTCGTACCAGTAATTTTCATATTCATGCAATCCTCTAATTGGTTCTATAAGGGTTGCTGTCGTAAGCCTTGCTCCAATTGTTGTGTTTGGGAATTGTTCTGTTAATAGCTGACGAAGGCTCTCTTCACTGTTCTGTTTGAATTTCTCTAGTAAGCCTTTATCGGAAAGTGGAAAGTTTGCAGTCACAACATAGTTGTTCTCATTAGTCGGAAAAAGAATGGCCATATTCTTTCCTCTTTTGTAAACTTCGAATTTCGCTTCGCCATCGTGCTGAAAGTTGGAAAAGTAACCAAAGTAAATTGCAACAGTTGAAGGACTGATGATTTTCTGCTTGCTCCTCACAAGCTTCCGAACGATCGAGTGTCTTCCATCCGCTCCTACTATAAGTGATGCCCTGAATTCCCGCAAGATCCCTGACGAATCTTCTCCTTTTACCCCAGCAGCTATGACGTCTCCATCATAAATTAGATCCTTTACCCTAAACCCTTCCATTACCGTTACATTTTCCATAGACCCAGCCTTTCGAATTAAGATATCATCAAGGTGCGTTCTTCGGATGCAGTAGGCTGTGTCCTCACCGGCAACAACAGGAATGGGCCCTTCTATTACGGTATCTTCAAATTGGAATTTAATCGACTTAACCGGTGTCACATTGGTTTTTAAGACTTCGTCTAACACACCAAGGTCCCTCAGTAAAGCTGTTGTATTGTTAAAAAACGTATTCGTCGACAATGTGTCACTTGGGAATGTGGCCTTGTCCACCAATAACACCTTAAACCCTGCCTTAGCCAAGTAAATTGTTAACGCAGAACCCGCACATCTTGCTCCTGTTACAATCACATCATAGTTCTTCTCCACCGTCTCACTCCTCGTTTCTTTAATCAGTCCCCTCTTAAAAATATTGTTGAATGGACTTAATTATTCCATTTTGTACTGTGAGGCGATGTGAATTAGTGACGTTTCTCGGAGCAGAACATACTACATAATACTAGCGTTAATCTGGAACTGTTGCTTAAGACTACTAATATTATTATCACGGAATATTTTTATTACATTTTGTTATTTAAGAATGTTGTCTGCGCAGTATGAATACAATAAGAAAGACGACCAGCAATGATCGTCTACTTAACAGATTTATTCAAAATTTGATATCTAGATAAAATTTTCTTACAAAAGTACAGTTTTCAACGCATCATATAACATTGAATCAAAACTTTCAAAGGATTGGATTAACGTGCCAGAGGGTTTATCCAATTCAACGTAATTATTTTCCTTCGAGTTGTAACAATACCACGCTGTATCAGAATCACCAAAAAAGATATATTGTCTTTGCCAATCATTTTCATACCAAAGCTCATTCGTCTCAATAAACCCATGAACTTCTTCTACATCCTGTTCAAGCAATCTCTCATCAACACCATAGAATACTAATCCATTAAAATCTAGTCCATTTATTTCTTTTAGAAAATTAACATATGAATCAGGTAAAACAACGTTTTCAAATTTTTGATTAACTTCATTTTTCATCTTTATAATTTCTTCCTCACTTGCTGGATTTCTAAGGGTACCTCCATATTTTTCTTCAATTTTTGCTAGTTCTTTCAATAAGTCTATCCATTGAGACATCGCAAAATCTTCCCTTCTATTTAAACGGTTTTGATGGATAAATATCTTCTTCGAACAATGGCCAGTTGATCGTTTTACTTTGCTTAGGTAATAATCCTTTAGTTAATGAGTTTTGTTCATTTGTAATCGCCTTATGATAAGGGTCATTCTTTATTAATACCAGGTTAGTAAAATCATTTGTACCACCATCATCTAAAGGTAAATTGTGATGAACTTGCCATCCTTTCGGATTAAGACCATCTTTCATTCTAGCAATATCTGCATCACTTAAGCCTGCTGTTCTTAAATATTCAACTCTTTGAGGGTCGTTAGCAAATTCTTTAAGAAAATTTTTTCTTACTGAACTATTAAATTCCCTTCTAAGTTTTGCTGTTTCGTCAGGCAGCCTTTTGGTGTAGATAATTTCTTCTACCTTTACACCTTTTAAATGAACTTTTTCTCCTTTTAAGGTTCCAATAAAATAATCCTCATTGTTATTTTTACCGGTCCCCTTAGCAACACCTTCAACTCCATTAACACTCTTAACATCCACTTCATCCACCTGCGAACTCTTAATTCGCTTGATCAAATCCTTTGCCTCACCAAATGCATCCTTAACGGTTTTATTAACTACTCCTACACCTGCAAGGGCCTCTTGTCTGATTTGTGGAATTGGAATGTCTCCAAATCCTCTCTTCACTTTATCAAACCAAACCTTTGTTGCAGCGATTGGACCTTTTACCACTTCATTATACACGGAGCGGAATGCTTGTTGAACCCTTTTCGGATCTAGAACGTTTCGTATTTTCATAAAAGCTTCGGGTGATTTTGCTAGGGAAGGGAGACCCGCTTTTACACCTTTTACTGCTGCTTTCCCTCCAACACCAACTGCTTTTGCAGGTGGGACAAATGTCAGTGCTAGAAATCCTACAGCCAGTACACGGTCTCCTGCTGAAAGCTTTTCACCGGTAATGGGATCGTACTCACTAAATACTCGCTGGATGTCATACCAGCCCACGAGTTCAAGTAAAAACTCCCCTACTTTACCAGACATCTTTTGTTCATCGTTTTTCATATTCGCAGCGGTCAGCTTAATTAATTGTTGGGCATCATCAAGCTTGCTTTTGTATTTTTTGATCGAGTATTTTAAATCAGCTTCTAAATTATGTATGGAGCCTGGAACAACTCCTGGGAAATTAGCAAGCATGGAAGAAAAATGCCAATTAATCGCATCTAAAGCATCGTCACATTCCCGCTCTGCTTTTCCAATTTGACTAGCAAAATCCTCTAACTCCTCGGCCTTAACTTTAATATCGCTCATCGCAGGGCCTCCGCTTTAGCTAGTAATCTTCGAATCTCTTTGTTGATTTCTTTGATCAACAGCTCACCCTGATGATTGATTTTGTTCCCCGTACTATTGATTTCTGCTGCAATTTCCTCATACGCATCTCTTGTCTGCCCCTTCCATTGATGCGCATAACAACCGTGTGCAGACCGATAAATCTGTTTACTATTGCCCATTCTGCTTAATGCCTGATGAATATTCGAACGATAGCCTTCTAATATATCAGCCATCATTAAATATTTCCGGCGTTGCACTTTCCTCTCGATTTCGTCTATAAGCTCCATATTCCTCTCCTCTTAGGTAAATGTCATATTGTAAATTTTACCAGTTAAGAGCTTTTTTTTTATGATTCAAAAGGCACAAATATATTTCTCAAAATAGGGGGCGAAAGGGCTATTTTTCAGTATCTGCTATCCTAAAAAAATTGAAACAAAAGATGCTGGTCTTCACCGTTTGTCATTTTCTTGTTTGAAGAACAAAATTTACATAAGTAAATGACATAAAAAAATTGTCTAAAGCAATAGATTAGAATAATATTTCTATAATCATATTAGATACCAAAACGACTAAACGGCCTTAGCCCTATAAAATAGAGCTAAAGCCGCAAAGATCATTTTTATTATTTCCACTGTCTATTAGGCAGTAGCAGTTCAATTTGTTAAACTGCGCTTTGTACACACAGATAAGTTACAGGAACAGACAGCTTGATCTTGACTAGAAGAAGAAAAGGCCGAGTAAATGACCCCATGTGTTTTTATTACAATACCAACCAAATAATCAAAGTTCTATTTATCGTTACTATCTGACAGAAAGTATTATTTATATATTTCTTTTCTTACTTTCAACTATTAACCATTTGATAAAATTATAATCCTCTATACCTACATAACACTTCATTGCAAAATATGTGTTAATTTTATATGCGATAATATCGTCAAAATCACTATTATTTTCAACATTTACTTTCCCAACATATTTGATAATTTCTTTTTCGCATGAAGGAAAAAGAAATACATTTTCTACGCCAACAATTTTTTTTAACTTCATTTCTAATTTCTTGTTAGGAAACCAAAAGTGTTCCGATTTAATGTTATTAAAAATAGTATAAGCATAGAAGAGTTGTTTCACCACATCTGGCCATCCTGGCAGATTAGTATCTATATTGTAATATTTTGCGTCAAGTATATACAATTTTTGTCCAAATAAGAATATTATGTCTGGCCTCTGATTTTGAACTATAGCATTACTTTCAATCTCCCAGTTGAGCTTTGGGATTATTTTTTTCAGTGCTTTGTACTGATTTCTGAATAATTCACTACAAATTAACTCCCATACATTTTGAAAATATGGTGTAACTAAAATGTCAATATCATCTTCTTTGCTTTTCTCTTCTATACCAGATAAAAAATCTATCATTAATTTTATTACATTTATTTCTCTTTCAATAAACGTGCCGTTTAGTTCATTTTTTAAGAATTGTATTGCATATGAGATGTCAATAGTTAGCTCAGGTGTTCCAATATTGTCAATATTTAACTCAGGGGATATTCCAATTAACCAGCCATACTTTTCTATACTCATACTTACACAATATCTATGTAAAATAGAGAGTTTATTTTGTTGATTTATAGTAATTCTTTTTGAAATTATATCAGCATAAATGACAGATCTTCTAGTAAAAATAGGTTGCCTTTTATTTATTGTTGCTCCCCAATCAATATTTCCTGTAGACTGTAGAGTATTTACTCTATTTTCCTTTACTAAGAAACCATTTTGAGTAAAATCTTTAATAAGGTTATAAGCCGTTAATAGACTCTCATTTTGATGTCCCTCGTCCCCACCCATAAGATCCATCTTTTCATCATTGAAATTTGCATCACTTCGATATTTTAATAAGGTCTCGAATAACACCTGAGCATGTTTCCTTAAATTCTCTTCATGAGATGGGAGTGGATATGTTTTAGGGAAAATAATAATAAAATTGTTCCTGTATATCACAATACCAGTTGCTATAAATTTAATTTTATTTTGCCTAACGTTACAGACCCCTCTATCTACTAAATGATTTACAATGCCTATTGGAAGCTCATCAATTTCGTATTCATTATGTTCAAGGAAATTATAGCTCAGACTCGTTCTGCTCATCTATCCCACCATATACTTGCTTATTTTCAGCAACCCTAGATTCGGTACTATTTAGTTCCAATTCCGTTTTAATTGAGAGCTCTTCTTCTTTTAACTCGTAAATACCATTCTTAATATTCATTACATCTGAGCCTCTTGTAAAATTTGTTATTAGTTCTGAGTATGTTCTAATTCCACGATCAAAAAAATCTTGTCTTTTATACCTAACAACATCATCCCATAAATAAATTAGTAACTTTGAAGCAAAGCTGTTATTATCACTTATCTCGTCAGGACTAATAAAATAAGGTCCTATTAACCGGTCTTCATTTATTCCCATGTCCTTAAGCTTATCGTTGATAGCATTAAGAATATATCTCCATTCAAACTCTTCTCCTGCATAACTGATTAGACTATTCTCATGTACAAATCCCTTTTCTTTAATTGGCATATATTTAAACTTCCAACGACGCTTAAATGCAGAATCAAGTACGTAAACACCTTGATCGGCACTATTCATCGTTGCAACGATATTCATGTTACGGGGGATATACAAACCTTCCATAAAATGATGTTTTATATCCTCAAGCGACATTAAATAGTGTTTTAATTCCTCTTTGGGATTTATTTTGTACTGACTACTACCGTCTACTCCTCTATCTAACAATTGGAAAACATCCCCAAATACCGTTGGTGCATTTGCCCTGTTTATTTCTTCGATAAGCAAGGTATATTTCATTGTTGGATTTCGAACAGCCTTAATTAAAACATCAATAAAAGGACCAGGAGAAAATTGGTAATCAATAATTGGTTCACCTTTTTGAAATTTATCACCGCTTAATCTATATAGAGTAGAATCTGTGCTCTTATATAGAGGTGTAGGCTTATAGCTCCCAACGAAATCAAAATAAGAGTACTCTGAGTGAAAGACAACTCTAACGGTATTCGAAAAGTTTTTCTCAAGATATCTACTCTTTCCTGTGCCCGGTGCTCCGTAAACTATCAAATTCTCAGCAGGGACATCCGTGAGTTTAATAAATTCCTGTACTTCTTCCCGCATATTAAGCGCTTTTTCCTTTAATTGTTTATCAGAAGCTAAATAATAAACAATTTCTGCGACATAGGTTTGACTAACGTTTACAAGTCCTAACAAGTTTAATGTTGGAGAAACATAGTAGTCATGCCTATCTATCGTTTTACTTCCAAACCACCAGTTATAATCAGTTAAAAGTCTACAAAGATACGAACCACTTTTTTTATCCTCACCAAAATATTCTTCAATTGCTTCTTTTATTTCAGGAGCAAACTCCTCAATCTGCTCATCTTTTAAGTTTTTAATTTTCGCGAGGAATTGCTTTCTGCTCATGCTATTAATCTCAGAATCAGCAAGCTCTTCCACGATCTTTTTATATTTAATTAATTCAGAAACAAACTCTACTACAAATGTAGCGATATAGAACCATTGGTTTGGGCAGAATATTTTATTATTCGAACTTGGAGTTATTTCAGCCGAGTAATCAAAGAATTGAATAGAAGCATTTTTAGCCTCAAGTACCTGTGAAAGTCTATCTTTAAAATCTCTAGTCAATTTAAAGTCTTCGTTTTTAAATGTATTTCGGAAATGTTCTCTAGAGGTAATAGCTAACTGGTTTAAATCTCTTAACACAAATGTATCCTCCATATAAATATCTTTTTTAACTATATTCCCATTATAACCCACTCCGTTACATATTTTGCAAATCATTAGTTCAAACGAACCATCATATTATCCTCTATTCTGTTCCAACAAACCAAATTATCCATTAATTAACTTCAGTAAAATTAGATATTTTCCCCTCTTATTTAATAATAGTAAAAGGTGGATAGAAATAATTTATTTCAATCCACCTTTACAAAGTTTTGGAAAAACTATTATTGTTTTACCAAGATCTTATCTTCAACTTTCAGAAGAGATGATCTATAATCTGTTAAAAAATTTACTGTATCCATTGCTTCAACCATATTTTTTGCTATGGCTTCAACCACAGGAACTGCTACTGAATTACCAAATTGTTTGTATGCCTGAGTATCCGAAACTGGTATAACAAATTCTTCTGGGAATCCTTGTAATCTTTTACATTCAGTTGGTGTGAGTTTTCTTGGATTTTTCTCTTTTCCTTGATCTATAAGAATCTCACTACCATCCTTATAATATCTAGCACTAAGTGTATTGGTATAAGGACTGTCCTCATTAAAAAGTGAAAATCCAAATCCATTCCCTTTTTCTTTGTGCATTTTCTTTCTTCTTAAATGGCCTTCATACAATTTGTCGGAAATTGTATACTTCTCATCTACATTTTCAAGAAGTATATCACCTAATCGTGTAGGACCACAAGGTGGGACTGGGAATTTAAAAGGTACGAGCTCTCCACCGGTTCTTTTATTAAAGCCAACCATATATATTCTCTCGCGATTTTGGGGAACACCAAAATCGGCAGCTCGTAAAACCTCTGCTTCAAACGTGTAGTCTAAATTCTCCAAAGTTTCCTTAATCTTTGCAAAAGTTCTACCTTTATCATGACTTCTTAGATTCTTTACATTTTCAAGTAAGAACGCATCTGGTCTTTTTTCAGCAATTATCCTAGCTACATCGAAAAATAAAGTTCCCCTTGTATCTTCAAATCCTTGTTTCAAACCAGCCTGCGAAAATGCTTGACATGGAAATCCTGCTAAGAGGATATTATGATCAGGTATTTCTTTTTCATCAATCTTTGTAATATCACCTTCTGGTTCCTCACCAAAATTAACACGGTAAGTTTTCGCTGCAAACTTATCCCACTCAGCAGTAAAACGATTATGGCCACCTAATTTTTGAAAGGCTAAGCGAATTCCACCTATTCCTGCAAATAGATCTATCATAAAAAATTTAGAATCTTCTATTTTGGGATTTAAAAACCTAGGTTCTTCCGGAAAATCTCTTATTGCTTTTAATTCAAGGCTAGAAGGTTTATGTTCGCCGTTCTCCCATCTCCTTAGATTTCGATCCCCATACTTCCCTAATATTCCAAGAGCATCGGCAAACTCTTTTTGAGTAAGTCCTAATCTTTCTCTCTTCTTTTTAATTTCTTCAATCTCCATAATCCGTGTCTCCTCCAGGACGATTTGTCCTATTAATAACACAAATTATACAGAACATCTATTCGTCTGTCCACTCTTTTGCTAAGTTAATTTAATATAAACTAATATATAGTTTCAAAGATTACTAACGGATATCCTATCTTAAAAGCAGTCATCCCTATAAAATCAATATATCATTTATGTCAATTAACAAGGTTCAGGCTTACTCCAATTATATCCAAATGAATATTAATCTTAGTCTTAGTTAAGTTTGATATAAATTACCTCATTTATGAACGTAAATAGCAAAATTCCAATAAATTTGGTATTCATAATCCCGAAAGTACTCCTTAATCAGTCCTACTTTCTTAAGTTGTTCTAATACCACATGGAATCTAGTAGAAAGTGATTGTTTGACTTTTGATGATGATATATGGTTTCTTTTCGCATAATCATTTATCCTATTTGTATTCTTGTACCTTAACATGTAAAGACTTTTTAAAAGTTCTTTTGTTACATATCCTTTTGAATTACTATTTTCTATTAATAACCTTATGATTGTAACAAACTCTTGGGTCATTTTTTTATCATGAGCAAATTCAGAGGCTAACATTTCTACACGATGTTCGTGAATGGTTAATGCCATGTTTGAGTCCTCTCCCAAAAGTTCTTTTTTTGTCATAAATGGGATGTCCTTAATAGTTCCAGCCTTATTCTTGAGTAAAAATTCAAACCAATCGTTTGGTTCCTGTTTTTGTTGAACCACATTATTATTCACCCGAGTTGTAATAACTGTTTGCTCCTTAACATTGTCTGGGTTACTATTGTTATCTTGGTTATCTACAGTAAGAGAAGGTTCCTTTACTTTATGAACGATTTCATCAGTGGTTGTATGATCTTGATTTTTGTGTTCAATTTGGTTCAGTTCTTTTAAGAATGTATCAGTCAGCAGAATAGACTCTCTGATTTCCTCCATTTTTAATGTGAAAAGTTCTTTATCCTGTAAGAGTTCATTCTCAAACCAAATGGAGGATAAAGAATTACGATAGTTAGTAAAAACACGTTCCATATAAATGCCTAACAAAGAAAGCTTAGAATAAAAGCTTTGCTTATCTACTTTCATTCGATCATGTAGCTGGCTTACATTTAGTGATGAATCAACATTCAAATTTTCATACCAATTTTTAATAAAATTTTGTATGTTGTTTTCACTGGCATTTGATTTAAAATTATTTTGCAGCACTTTAATTCTTGAAATGTCTCCTAGCCAAAAAGAGGATACAACTTCATTTAAAATTTTATCGTCCGTATTTTGGAATAAATGTGAGTTTTTCAAAAAGTATGCATGAATAATAGTTAAAGGATATACAATAAATTGCTCGATAATAGATTGTTCCAATGCTTCTAGAAATGACTTTTTTATGTCATCTATGTTTGCATCAATCATTCCTTGTATTCTCCAGCCTGTCTGTTCAATTTCAAACTCAAACGAAACTGGTAAATGAAAAAGTTTTTGTACATTCCATGATGCACCGAATAATTTCACATTCCAATCTGATACCATCGGTCGTATAATAAGTATTTCCTTTCCATTTTTTTTATAAGTCATGTGATATGAAGAAATTAACATAGTCTCTACTGACTCATCTATATATCCCTCTTCGAATAAGACGGTTTCGAGAATATCTATTCCTTCCAGTACTTCTGCAACTGGCTTAATTGCTTTATTAATTTTTGAGTCTTTAAATCTTATAAATTGTTTCATGAATTAGATCACCTTATCTATTTAAACATTGTCTTCAAACCCTAGTATCACATTAATTCCATCATGTATTTCTTTAAGTTTATCTTGTTCTTCCATTAGTGGAATCATACGTTCTGAACGTTCTTTTGCATTAAGATCTCGATTTGATGCAATTTTTAAAACTTCTTCCTCAATCATTTTTTGCTTTTGGTTAAGCTTTCCTGATAATTGACTTATTTTTTCTTTTTGTTCTTCCATTGCGGTTTTATATTTCTCGATTATATGTTGTAACTGACTTCCTACATATTCATCCATTCAGGTCTTGTCCTTTCCATTTATTCATAAATTGGTCTACCTTTTGGAAGTATGAGTAAATTTCTTGTGCTTCCTTATAATTATCTTCTAAAGATTTAATATCACCATTGATAAAACATTCAACTACTTTGTTATCTATCTCCTGTTTTATTTCACTAGGATTAAGTGTAAGGCTTACTATCTCATTAATGATTGACTCTATAGAAAACTCATCTGATTCAGAGGCATCCACTATTTCATCTTTACTTTCTTCATCAGATTGTGATTGTACATCTTTATCTAAAATCTTCTTGTCTTCATCCTCTTCATGAGATGCCTTAGCATCACTAATGTCATCTTCACCAATTAACCATTTAAATGAAAGCTTATTTTCAGCTTGGTCTCCAAGCTCATCTTTATAATATCGTGATATTTTATTAACATAAACTTTCCAAGTATCTTCTACTACATCATATTGAAAGCATTCATTTTGCTTTAGTAAATTTTTCAATTCATAGGTAGTAATTACCTTCATATCTAGGTAATGTTTAAATATTTCATTCATTGTTAGCCCAGATGGATAACAAGATAACAACTCATAAAGAATTGTAAATTTACTACTTCTCTTCGCAAATTCAAAGGAATCCTCTATTTGGGATAACTGACTTTGGTCTGGAATACTTACATCACTTTTTTGTTTTGTAACAGTCAACGTTATTTTTTTATTGTCATCAATATTCATAATAAATTCTTGATCAGGTTGGAGACCTGCGTCAGCAAAAAAATCCATGACTCCATTGCCAAACAGATAACAATAATTATAAATCCACTTCCAATGAAACTCGTATGTGTATCCATTAAAGTCTACATCAAAAACACCTTGTTTTCTGACCTTCATTCTTGTAAGGCTTGCCATTTGTTGCGATACTCTAATAAATCCTTTTACACGTTCAGCATATAGAACTAAATGAGATGCTTGCTTTGGTTTCGCGCTTGTTGAAACAACTGTTGGACGAATAATAGGCGAAGAACCATAGCTCCATAATCCATCTTGAATTTCATTAAAGTCTTTATTTGCACGAATAAAAGATTCAACAGCTTTAAAGTAGTATTTAAAACGTGCGTTATTCTTGTTAACATTAAAAATATTCGTTACGATTTCATCGATCGTAAATGCTTTTCCCGATTGTTTTACATAACTCATTATATTTGAACTCTTGCGAGAAATTTGGTAATCGTAAAATTTATTTTCCATCATTCAGTTCTCCTCGCTTGATTTGTAATTCACATTATTCTTCATTACTTGTCAAAACCTGACATTATTATTATAGCTTAGTTTACAAAAAAATCACCGTTTTCGTGTAAACGATGATTTTAATATAAAAAAGATTAATTCAGTTTTATCTTTTTATACAACTTTTCATCTAGTTCTTCAACAAATGTTGAAAATGGACGAACAGCTGAAATTGTTAAAGTATATTTCGCTCTAGTCATAGCAACAAAGAATTTTCTACGTTCGGCTGCAAGATGATCTTCTTCATCTATACCCGGAGTTGGACTTTTATACGGTAAAAATCCTTTTTTTAAGTTCGTTACGATTACATGATCAAATTCCAAGCCTTTAGCTGAATAATACGAAACGAGTTTGACTCCCGGTGTTAACATATCTGTTTCATCTTCTTTTACCATTATCCAAGGTATACCCGCTTCATCAAGGGCTTCACTAAATTTCTCGAGTCGTTTACTTGATTGTCCAATTACACCGATTGTGTCATCTGGAAAATTGTTTTGATAACGTTCAACTAGAGTTACTATAGTGTTTACTTCCTTGTCTAAGCTATCAGACTCAACTAGAATAGGAATTTGACCTGACGCACCCGGCAAAACTGTTTCCGTATAGTTCTCATCTTTTAGAAGGGTTTCATCATGTTTTTGAAAATCTTTAGCAAGCCTAATTATTTCTTGAGTTGATCGAAATGTTTCATTTAAAAACTTGCTTCGACCTTTCGTTACATCTATCCCAATATCTTTCCACGAAAAATTTCGGTGGTATATTTGCTGCCCCTTGTCTGCACCAATTGTAAGACTTTTCTTCGCAAGTTTAGAGATAGCTTTCAATTGCATAATGGTAAGATCTTGCGCCTCGTCGACTAGGATATGATCTGGTTTTTTGTCATCAGGTATTTCCCCAGCGTATTGATCCAATAACAAAGCAACATCATCAAAATCAATACTTCTATATTGAGGAGAAGATAACATTTCATTATATTTCTCTAAAACATCATAAATGGTCTTCCTGTGCTCTTTTGAAACTTTTATTTGGTTCCCTCTTCCGCTTCGAAGAATATTCATATAGTCATCTCTACTTTTTATGCCATTCCCTTTTATCCAAGAAATTTCGCTCATTAAAAATTTAATTAATTGTCGAGCTTGATTCTTTTCACTACTCATTTTTGGAAAGCTTGCATCAACATATCTTTTTCGTACAGTGTAAAAAGCATACTTCATCACTTCAAGATGTTTATCACCAATAAGTCTCGCGTTTTTCACACCCAATTCTTTTAGCAAGTGTATGCCCCATTGATGGAACGTACTTGCTTCTACAGGTTGGTCTCCACTTTTTAATGATAGCTGTCGAATATATGTTGTAAGTGATTTATTATATGCTAAAAACAGAACAGTTCCGCTATTCTTCATCTGAAGAAAGCGTGCTCGTTCAAGTAACACAGTTGATTTACCGGAGCCAGGTATTCCTCGAATCAATAGATCTCCTTCAGGAACGAAAGATACACATTTTTCTTGGCCTTTTGTTAAATTAATTTTCTGTTGTTCCAACAAAAACCCACTCCAATGTTAAAAATCGTCATTTTCAAATAATGCCATCAATCTCTCTTTTTGTTTTCTTTCTTCATCTTCTTGTGTTTCTTTTACCTTGTTTACTACATGGACAAGTTCTTCATCAGTAGAATTATTTTGATCATCATCATGTTTCCTTGCAAAGTAATCAAGAAGTTCTACATCTTTTCCTTGTCCTTTACATTCTCCAAAGAAATCGGGTCCATGAATTCCATTTCTACCTAGGATATAAAGGCGATCCTGTGCACGAGTAATCGCCACGTAAAACAATCTACGTTCTTCATCGGTATTTGGCCTTGAACCATGTGGAAAACTTTTATCTCCAAGAAACATGACAAAAACAACTCTAAATTCTAATCCTTTTGCTGAATGAACAGTTCGGATTTGCACACCATCTTCAATTTCAATGGAGTCCTCATCTGAACTAGCATCTATTAGAAAATCGAGTGCTTCGTATCCAAAATTAGCACCAGATTCAATTGCTTCATGTAAGATAGGGATTATTTGCTTTGAATCTACATCACGAATTTCTTTATCTAATAATCCTTGCTTAATGGAAGCAATTATATTTAAAAGCTCATCATCATAATGATATTGACAGAGTTCCTCAGTGGCTTCATATAATTTCTGTTTGTCGTTTTGGTTACGCTCTTTTATCCCAACTGGGATATTTAATTGCTCTAATGCCGTTTTCACTTCTGTTCCTTGAGGTGAGAATTCACTATCTTTTCTAACTAGTATTGTAATATCAGAATAAGCAATATTTTCTTCAAGTACAAGTTTTTGAATCTCTTCAGCTATATAAGTAGCAGCAGTACTAATTCTAGGGGTATGAATAAGTCTTACTTTATTATTTGTAAGTTGATATCCTTCAACCTCTTCAGCAACAGTCATAGCGGGTGTTAATACCTTTTTATAAGTCGAATTACCTAATGACACAATTCTGTTTGCAACCGCTAAGATGTTTCCACTTGATCGATAGTTTTCAGTTAAATGAATTGGTTCAAGAACAGATATACCTTTGTCTTGAATTCGCTTTTGAAAATCAAGAATGTTTGAAACATCTGAACCATTGAATGTATAAATAGTCTGTTCATTATCACCAACAACATTAATATAGATATTTTCTCCAGCTAGTAAAAAAGCCAATGATTCTTGAGCCCTTGAAGTATCTTGATATTCATCAATAAACAAATACTTCAACCCTTGCTTAATTCTTTTAATTGTTTGTTGTTCTGGATGTCTTAATACCAAAATGGCTTCCGAAATTAACCCTGGGTAATCAATTTGGTTTGTTCTTTTCAAAAATGTATTATATCTTTTCCATGCCATTTTTAAATCGTTGCTTAAGACAGGTATTTTTACCGAGTGTTCTACTTCAATTTGAATGACTTTACCCATTGGTAAATCATTAGGTGAACAAACAGCCTGACCCAAATCAGGATGACCTTGTCGAATTGAGTCAATCGCTTTTGCATATAATATATGCATACTGTCTTTATGGTCAATATCTTTAAAGAATGTTTTACTTTTCCGCTCAAAGGTGGATAGATTTGAATCAATTATTTTAAATCCAGGTTTTAACCAAGTTTCTCCCAAGCTTGCTGCAATTCGTAAAATTCGAAATGCCAAACCATGAAATGTCAAAGTTTCAATAGGACTTCCAGTACCTGCTTCTTGTCGATATTGTTCTAGTTTATTAATTAAACCCGACCTTGCACTTCTAGAAAAAGATAGTGCAAGCATTTGAGATGCTTCTACATTTCTTTCAATTTGTAAAAATAATATTCTTGCTGCAAGGGTACTCGTTTTACCTGTACCTGCAGCTGCATTAATTAATAAATGACCTTCTGGAGCTGTAACAGCCTTAAATTGATTTGTATTTAGCTGTTGAATGAATGGTAACATACGATTCACCCTTTCCGTTCTAGTTCTATCTACCTATAAAACTATCATAAATTCAATTAAATATCGATAAAAAAAAGGAATTTCCACTAAAATAGCGAAACTTCAACATAGATGAAATATGCCAAATTACTGGGTAATACATCATTTTTATACAATATATAAATAATATAACTTATGATATGTAAAAGGTGGTTATAACTTGGAAAATAAAGAAATGGTTAATGTAAGAAGTGAATTGTTAGAGAGACTTCAATTAGAATTGATAGGTCCTAATGATCCATTTGAAACATTAATTGAACGTCCCTCTCAACGTTATTTGTGTGGAATACTTTGGCCTGTAAGGACACAAATTGATAAATCTGAAGACGACAATTTGGATTCAGGTAATGAAGGAGAAGAAACAGGTAACGAAGAAAACTTAGCCCCCCTTCTCCAAGCAATGAATCCCTCTGCAATTGGGTTATCATTCATAGTGGAAGGTGAACATACTGTTGAAGCTAACATTAGCTGGGGAAAGTACAAAGAAGTTCCAGATGTAGGTGGGAACACAGAAAAGACAAATTGGTCGAGAATAAATAAAAGCCAAGACAATATTACGATAGATGTTACAAAAACGGATGTAAGACAATCAATTCCGTTACAAAACGAGGAGCATGTATTTGTCGAATATCAATCAAGAAGTCTAACTCATAACAAGTATGCAGTCAGCCTTTTTTTAGTAAATCGAAAGCTAAAACCAAAAAAAGTAGTCGAAGATCTTTATTGTATTTTCCAACCAGTAATTACTATTAGTGGTATATCACAAGGTAGTAAGCCGTTTGCTGTACGTAAAATAGATGATGATATTTCAATCTATAAATCCATGGATGATCAATCTGATGATCTACTTTATCGTGATCAACAAGTGTTTGCCAATGGTCATGGTGTTGCAGTAGAGTGGGCGGATCTTACTAAGGATGGGAAGCACGCAGGAAAATTAACAACCATTACAATGCCCTTTTATGAAATCCCGAGAGTGATTCCTCCAAAATGGGAGAATGAGGGTAGCCTAGATATGAAAAAGCTAGCAAATGCTAATGATGGAGATGAAATATATTCTTATCTCTCCCCTCTTTGTCGTGAATATACAAATTGGATTCATCAAGAAGAACGAAAGCTAAAAGACCTTGATCCAACTTTTCACGAAACTGGAAAAAGACATATTGGTAATTGCAAAAAAGCTGTAGCCCGTATGGAAGAAGGATTACAACTAATAAAATCTGAAAAAGATGTGTTTATTGCATTTCGTTTTGCTAACAAAGCAATGTCTCTTCAAATTGAGCATTCTGTTTGGGCAAAGAAAAAGGAAAAAGATTTTTCAAAAGGACCAGATAAAATTGACACACAATGGCGTCCATTTCAAATTGCCTTTGTTCTACAAGGGTTAGCAGGGTTATCTAACCCAGAACATGACGATAGAAATATTACAGATCTACTTTGGTTTCCAACGGGTGGAGGAAAAACAGAAGCATATTTAGGACTAGCTGCCTTTACAATGGCACTAAGAAGAATGAAAAAAGACCAAGGTGGATATCGTGGGGATGCTGGTGTAACGGTACTAATGCGATACACATTACGACTGTTAACAATTCAACAGTTCCAAAGAGCAACTGCATTAATTTGTGCTTGTGAAACCCTACGAAAAAATCAACCTGAGTTATTTGGACATGTACCATTTCGGATTGGTTTATGGGTTGGAATCAAAAGTACACCAAATACTTTTGATGAAGCACTTGATGCGGTAAAACAAACAAAAGAATCATATAAGAAAAAGAGCGTAACTTTTAATAAAACAGGCACACCGGTGCAAGTATTAACATGTCCTTGGTGTGGGGCTTCTCTAGTTAATGATGAGAAAAGTTTTAGTCATTCCTATTTCCCCGATCGTAGAAAACGAAGAGTACATATTTATTGTTCCCGCAAAGAATGCGAGTTTGGCAGAAGCCCAAATAGTGATGGAATTCCTGTTCTTGTTACGGATGAAGAGATTTACAGATTACTTCCTGACCTATTAATCGGTACAGTTGACAAATTTGCCCGTATGCCTTGGGTCGGTGAAATACAAGGTTTATTCGGCAAAATTGCAGGTGAAGTCAAAGGTTGGGGCTTCATAGCTCCGGGAGCTGATGAAGATACTGTAAATAATATGAAAAAAGTTACGAATGGAATTGAATACAGTGACACGAGAAAATTATTACCACCTGAGCTTATTATTCAGGATGAGCTTCATCTCATATCTGGCCCACTAGGTACCATGGTTGGTTTATACGAGACAGCTGTTGATACACTTTCCTCAAGAATAATAAACGGAAAATCAGTTGGTCCTAAAGTCGTAGCATCAACAGCGACAATTCGCCAAGCAAAAGAACAGGTTAAAGGCTTGTTTGCAAGAGATATTTCGATATTCCCAAGTCCTGGACTTTCATCGAATGACTCATTCTTTGCAGTTGAACAACCACTTGAATCGGTTCCTGGAAGAGTCTATGCTGGTATATTTGCACCGGGGAAAAGTATGAAGACAGCACTTGTAAGAATTTATTCTGCCCTACTTGCTTCAACTGGAGCAATGGAAGAATTTTCGAAGGAAGATCTCGATCCATATCAAACAGTTGTTGGCTACTATAATAGCTTACGTGAACTGGGTGGAGCAGTCCGACTAGTAGAAGATGACGTTCGTGCGAGAATGGATGTTTTGGAAAAACGGCAAGAAGGTCAAAACTATAAATTTTTAAAGAGAAATTATGAAAATGATGTACCCGAACTAACAAGTAGAATTGACTCAAAGGACATCCCCAAAATTTTGGATGACTTAAATCAGCCATTTTATGGAAAGATGATAAACAAACCAGTTGATATTGTCCTTGCTAGTAACATGATTTCAGTTGGTGTTGACGTGGATCGACTAGGCTTAATGGTTGTAACAGGTCAACCAAAAACAACTGCTGAATATATACAATCAACAAGCCGGGTTGGACGTAAATTTCCAGGGCTAGTTATTACTTTGTATAACTGGGCCCGTCCGCGGGATGTTTCTCACTATGAACAATTCCTTGCTTATCACTCAGCCCTTTATCGGTATGTAGAAGCAATTAGTGTAACACCTTTTGCTTCACGGGCACGTGATCGTGGGTTAGCTGCAACATTTATTTCCATGGTTCGATTAGAAATTGAAGAAATGGCAAAAAAACAAGATGCGGGTAATTTTGAGGAAGATAATAACTTTGTTCAATTAATAAAAAGTCGCGTATTGGAGCGGGTAGAAAAAATAGATAATTCTGATCGACGAAATGAAGTATTAAAAGATTTAGAAGGCTACTTTGAGGTATGGGAAACTGATATTAAAATTGGTTCACTCTATTATAATGGTGGTGGAAAAAAAGCCAGAAACCTAATGTACAGTCTTGGAAATAAAAAATCTGGTTCGTTTGGAGTTCCTAATTCCATGCGTGATGTAGAAACAACATTAGGAATTTATTTACGGAAGGAAGAGTAAGCAATGTCTAATAAAATAGGAGAAATTAGACCTAGTCAATTTATTTCAACGTTTGGACCTGGTTCAGTTTTAGAGTTGCCGGACTACTCCATTATTATTGCAGGGCTTGATGAATGGGAAACACAACATTGCATACCTATCCAAGAGCCAAGACTTATACGAAAACTAGGACTTAGAAAAATCCTTTCTCTCCCCTTTCCAAAGAGAGAAGGTGGATTTGGAGATCAACTTCCGACAATTCCAGCCTTTCGTTTTCCCGTTTTTCATGTCTGCCCAGAATGTCGCAAACTCGCGCCATATAATTATTTTTCAGTAGAAAATGATGGGGTATATTGTTTTAATAATAAAGGAAAAAATGAGGAACCATGCAGGAAAGTGAAGACCTTTCCTGTCCGTTTCGTAACTGCTTGTGAAAACGGGCATTTAAATGATTTTCCTTGGAATTACTATGTTCATAACGGTACGAATCAAGACTGTAAGGGAGATTTATATTTAGAGGACACCGCACGTACTGGTGCTATCTCAGATTTAGAAGTTCAATGTATGTCATGTAAAAGTACTAGGTCATTACAAGATGCATTTCAAAAAGAAGACAGTAAAAACCCATTAGGAAAATGTTTTGGTAGTAGTCCGTGGTTAGGAAAACATGCCCAAGAGTCTTGTGACCAATCGCCAAGGGTTTTATTGAGAGGAGCATCAAACCTCTATTTTTCAGTAATTGAAAGTGCACTTGCTATTCCACCCTACACAAATCCGTTGCATTCAATTGTGGCCTCGATCTCAGATCGACTCGAAAAAATGGATTCACTTGAAATGCTACAAATGGGTATGGATATGGGCTTCTTGCCCGAATTAGAAGGGCAAGACCCAGTAAAGGTTTGGGAAGTTCTTCAACTTCAACAAAACTTAGGAACAGGTGAAAGCCAAGATCTCCTTCGACCAGAATGGGAAGCAATCATCCAAGGAAATCAAAATAGTGAGGAACACCATTTTGAAACAGAACGACAGGGAGTACCAAATGATTTCTACTCTTTAATTTCACATTTGATTATGGTTCGAAGGCTTAAGGAGGTTCGAGTACTTCGCTCGTTCACTAGAATAAGCCCTCCACCTGATACAACTGCACTTCTTTCAGGTGAAGGGGATGAAAATGAGATTATTTCATATGAAGCCCCCTTAAGCAAACAACAACTTAATTGGCGTCCTGGTGTAGAAACACACGGTGAAGGCATTTTCATTGGCCTTAATGAAAACGCACTTCAGCAATGGGAAGATGAAGTGGAAAGCTATGAAGACGAAATGAATAAAAACTACCAAAAATATTGTGATGATCGAAATATTCCAGAAGATGAGCGAGCAGCATTTCCAGGAGCTCGTTACATATTATTACATACTCTATCTCACTCTTTAATGCGACAATTATGTTTAAACTCTGGATATTCTTCATCAGCCCTAAGAGAACGGATTTATTCAAGACGTGGAAACAACCCAGATGATTGTATGGCTGGAATTTTGATATATACAGCAACTCCAGATTCAGAAGGAAGCTTAGGTGGTCTTGTAGAACTTGGTAAGACTGAAAATTTTCATAATGTACTATGGAAAGCACTTGATGAAGCAAGATTGTGTTCAAGCGACCCGCTTTGTGCTGAACATACACCAGAAACAGTTGGAGACTTAAACGGAGCTGCTTGTCATTCATGTATGCTAGCATCAGAAACATCATGTGAACGTTCAAATCGCTTCTTAGATCGTTCACTACTGGTAAAAACAGTTTCGAACCAGAACATTCACTATTTTAAATAAAATGAAGCCCGAAATCACTTATGATTTCGGGCTAAAATATAAAAATTTCTTATGGTGCATATTCTTTTATTTGAGGTTTTCCTAGTTTCTCCAATTGAAAAAGCAATTCATAGTTAAAATCATCAACAATATTGTTTTTATTGTAAATAACAATAATATCAATTTCATCTATCTTTTCAATAATTTCTAATAATCCATCACTTTGTCCAGGGATGTCAATGATACCACCTAATAAATTCCATCCAGATTCTTCAATAAATAATTTCAATTTATTTACTAAATCGTAGATCTCCTCATCACCTTGACCATAAATAACAGCTTGTTTCAAGGTGTTTTCACCCTCTATCATCATTTTCATTTGCATGTAAAAACCTTCGAATTATTTTGTATTTAATTTTAAGTCATAAATTTTGAAGTTATAGTTAAAGGAAATTTTATCTTGTTCTTTTAACTGCATGACAACCCTTTCTTCCTTAATGATATTCACTTTAATCAAGTTGTCCATTAGAACATCAAATAGATTTTCCAATGTTGATTTTACAAATAATCGTCTCACACCATAACGTTGCTCAAAATCCTTACGTTCTTCTACATTATCATACATATTAATGAAAAAGATTCGGACAATGTCCCTCACCGTAAATCCTTTTGTTAAACTTTTATTAAAAATTATTCTTATTAAGTTTAGATAGTCTTTTTTATTCTTATATCCATCTGATAAAGCACTTGCCAGTTTATCAAGAATATCTTCATTAATAAGTAATACAGATTTACCATCCGTTATGTCAGAACTATTTAAATAGGTAATTCGATTACTTGATTTTGGTTTCTGATGCAAAAAATTTATGAGTCTATCTTCAAGCTCGACTTCATTTTTACTCTCAACCGTATTTCTTTCTTCCAAGAAAAGGTTATTCATATCATTACTATATTCTTGGCTAATAATTATCAACGATCTAATCAAGTCAATTTCCTTATAAAACTTGACTTCATCATGAATGAGTTCTCCATCAAACCACAAGTTTTTTATCGAATGAATATATTTATTCACTTGTTGATTTATATAGAATTGAATCGTTTTAAGATGATTGCTCAGTGTTAAACGGTCAATATCCATTTCTGTTGAAAAACAATTCCCAACAATTATTGGTGCATAGTCTAGCTTTTCTTCCCATTTTTTTACGAATTTTTTATAAATATCACTCTTAGAACTCATCTTTTTTTCATAAAGTTGAGAAATAACGTTGATTTCCCCCGCCCAAAAATGATCAAGCACATGCTCTTCAATTTGTTTGGTAGTTCCTCGTAGGAAGGAAGCCTTACTTTCATATCCTTTTATAGCTAGTAAAATATATTTCATGAGTTGGTGTAGATCTTTATGCGGTTTTAATGCCTCATGAATCGCTTTTTCTAAAGCTAAAAAATCAACATTCTCTATAGACATAAGCTTCCAAGAAAGTGTCTTTTCAATGGTAAACTCCATTTCGATAGAAAGTTGAAGAAAAGGTGTAAGATCCCATTGGTAACCTGTCAGTTTTAGGTAATAGTCTGACTTTGCAATACCCATTGATAGAACTTCATGTCCTTCTTTATTATAAATAATATGACTATAAGGACTCCCTAATTGTTCATTTACCTCATCATAAAGGTTTAAATCAGAAAAAACTCTTTCCAACTGCTCTATCCTCTGACAAATAGTTGGATTAGGATCAATCATTTTCTTTACTTTCGAACTTTGAAAGTTAACACTTGTTGGAACTGTCATCATGTATCACCTTTAACCAGTAGAATTTTTTCTAGACCTCAGTTAATTTAATTAACGTTTCATGTCCTCCATAAGTGCAAACGTTTGATGTTTATGCTATGAAAATTCAATAGAAGTATTTGTTACAACTTGATGCAACTCACATTCACATTTAATCTGTTTAGCACACAAAACCTCTAGATAGGTTTTCATAATAACTTTATATCTCTTTACATCTTTAATCAAACTTTTTGAATTGGAGGGTAATTCTTGAGTCAATTTACACTCTTCCTCTCACGATCATTAACGAAATCTTTAACTTTGTTAAAAAAATTTAGGCTTGGTTCGATCGAAGTATATAATTCCTCAATTGCTACTATGTCCCCTTTATTAAAATTCTCCAAAACACATTCAGAAATTATATCGCTCAATTTTTTTTCTTCTTGTGTAATCTCTATCAATGTATTCTCTATTTGCTGAATAAGAGATTCCGTATCGAGGAGCTGAATTTCTAATATTTCGTCACTTTGGAATTCGATTATTTCTTGTCCTTTTTCTTCTTGAGGTTGGACATCGTCTGTTGACTCTGTTATCAATTCTTCATTATCTACTTGTTTCATCCAATCATCTTTTCCTGTTTCAGCGGGTTCTTCCATTTCTAGATTTTCTTCATTTATATAATATCTAGATAGTTTACTTATATTTAATCTCCAGTATCCTTTTTTATCTTCAACTTGCTTAAAGCATTCATTTCTACTCAGGAGGTTTGTCACAGTATTTTTAGTCGTGGACCGTTTTTCAGAAATTTTATCCTGTAATAGGGACCAATGCATTCCAGAAGGATGTGTCGCCAAGGTTTCACACATTAAACTAAAAATAGATTTATTAACTGATTTGCTTTCTTCAATTAATCGACCAATATCTAAATATCTTTGCTGCTCAGTGGCATACCGTTCATCAAAACCTACTTTATGGACTCGTATTAAAAACATGATGTCTTTATCTACTTTGAATCCCAATTTGTGTCCAGGTTCGATCAAGGAATCGGCAAAAAAATCCATGACACCATCACCAAAGAAATAATACTTACCATTTCTAATCTCCCAATTCCATTCATAGCGGTATTCTTCATGTTCAATCATTATTTTGCCGTGAGTATTTTGCCGGAATAAAATTGATTGTTCGATCAAAGTCTTAGGGATTATAAAATACCCTTTAACTCGGTCAAAATAGGAAACGGTATGATAGGCATAGAACATATCCTCAGTTATCTTCTTTTCATTTCCCCATCTATTTAGTACTTGCTCACTCGAAGGGGTAACAGACTGATTTGCATATTCCATTAATTCGCTCACATTTTCTATTGTTGGAGTGGAATTTTTAACAGCATAGTAGACTGTTTCATCGTTTACTATTTTTAAATTGGCCGCTTCTTTTCTATAGAGCCATTTGTGTTTATCGATTTGTTTTATTTCAGGTACAACTTCTAATAAGTCTTTAGTAGCCTCACTATAAATCGGGAAAGAAGGTTCATTTTGTGAAACCTTAAATACATGGTTAATTATTTCTGTTGTGGACACTTCCTTCTTACTTTCTTTTAGGAAGTTGATAATCTTATAGCTGAGTCTGCCTACTTCTTCACTTATTTCTACTGGGACTTCAATCTCTTGCTGGTCAATATCATTTATGTCTTCCGATAATTTAATCTCAATTCTATTTCCAAGAGTGGAAAAACGTTCATCAAATTGGGGTAGAAAAATAACTTTCTCCTTGTCTAGTTTATTTGTTAAGACAACCCTTTCAATTACATACTCCTTTTCAGCATCTATAAGGTCACTCTTTAAGATATAATCATAGACCATATTATTAATAATCACCCATTCAGATAAAATCCAGTAAGGGGTATTTTCAATTTGAGAAAATCGGATATCGGTTAATAACATTTGTCTTAAGACATCGTCAGCCTCATATACTTTTAATCTATATTTCATGTCGGAAATTCTAAGTGGGCTTTTTCGCGGATTCATATATTCATAGATGTGATTAAGTCTTGCATCGATTTTATCCTTTATTCCCCATAGTCCATCTTCAACCTCATAGAAATAAGACTTAGGTGCATTCAATGCCAAGTCAACAATTTCTTGTATGTCATTAGATGAAGAATTAAGATTCATCCAATTCTTTTTTACATATAACACTATTTCATGATATGGCAGTATATTTTCTGGATTTTGTAATAATGCTCGTTTTATCAAACTGATATTACTATAACAAATACCTGGTATTTTCTTATTAATTAATTTCATTAACAACCCACCACCTTTATTATAAAGTTAAAACTCTTCCTTAAATCCATCTAAAGCTTGTGCCCATATTACCGATTTGTGACGATATGCCTATTACTTTTATTTTTCTTAATAGTCTTATTTTACCAAACTATTGATTGTGAATATATCTTAAATTGTTTTATATCTCGAAAAGATCACGGTATTTAGCAGCCTATACATTCATGGAAGTGAACCGTAACCTTTTATCCTTATGAATTACTTAACTAGAGTTCATTGAATCTAATAATATTATTAAAACATGCAATATTTCAAAGGATAAAATGTTCTTATCTAGAAGTTAATTAATATATTTTATTTTGGGGGAATGTCAGATGGCTAAAATATATACAAAAGAGCAAAATCAAGTTTTTGTGGACGTTATGAATGATTACAGAGACCGAATAGATGGATTATCACCTAAAGAAACTCAACGTATAACCAAAGCTTTTGCAAAGGATTTAATAAATACAGTTCCAATACTGTCTGACCGTAGCCAAAATGGTATTGCAGAAAGACTCGTATATTTTGATAACCTTTTGGCGGCTGTTACATTTCCATTTCAATATTATTTAAAAAGTAGTCATCATTACTTTGGAAAGCTGCAAAGAAAAAACGGCGGAACAGAACCAAATAAATGGAAAACACAACATGAAGGTAGAAGAGAATAAAATCTCTTTTGGAAAAATGTATATAGTCCAATTTATTACCCTCCAATTCCTGAAAATTAAAAACAGCTACAAACATTTTCATTCAATGTTTATAGCTGTTTTATCTTTTAGTATACTAACTCAATTCACCTAGAGATACCGGTGGTCGGGGTATATCACACATTTAAAAAAATGGTGACTATATTTCATTCATATTTCTTCAAATGTAATTAATACTAAAATATTGTTTTGCAAGAATTTGTGTGATTATTTTCTATTCATCTAAATTGATCTTCCATCGATCTACTCCATTGATTTGGTAATATATATGCCAAGCCACATCGTTCGGCAAAATTTGTAATTGATTAACAAATGTTTTCGCTTTTTCAATGTTTCCATTATAAGGTTCTGTTAGAAAATATTTGATATCTTTTACATGAGACTCTCTAAATACATTGTCTTTAAAAAATTCCTCAGCCATATCGCAACCTTTATTAAACTGTTCTAATGTGATTTTTTTTAATTCCAGCATGTTATTATTCCTCCACTATTTTTATAGTTCACTAAAGAATAGCCAGGAACGTGTACTATGTAATATACGGTGGCAAATTACAAACCAATGGCTAGTCTCCTACTTTTGATCTCCACATTACTATTCCGCAATCCTTTTCAGTTGTACAGCATGGTAATGAAAGTATTATTAAAATTAAGAGTTTTAACACTTATCAATTGCCGACCATTAGAAATTCTGTATCTTGCGTAATGGTTTCTACTGTTTTGGCATAGAACTTTTTCTATTCCTATTATTGATAACTCCTTTTTTACTATGTTGCATTCAATCTTCGCGTCATTATAGTTTTTACTTAGATCCTATAATAAGGACTCAAATTCATAAACATCTCTTTAAGCTCTGCTTCATCCACATCATGTTGGAAGATATATTCCAAAAGCTCCTCTTGTTTTGCTTGTCCTAAACTTAATCTGTAGAGCTGAAGTATTTTCATCAAGCGTTGATATTTATGTCCGTCCTTACTAAATGGGTAGATTGGCACAATTCTTTCGATTTGTATACCTTGATTCTCAGAGAGGGTCCAGTATGGTACTAACTCAGATGTATTTTCATTACGTTCACTTTTATTCGCTTGATCGAACATCTCTTCCCAAATATCTTTCTCAAATTCTAAATCTCCATATTTCCTGGCTATATTTTGACGTATAGCAAAGGATTTGTAGCGATTAATTCTTCCTTCTCGTTGTTCCAAGTCAATCGGATTAGAAGGAAGGTTCCAGTGAACGATTTTACGACAATAATAATGGAAGTCTAGTCCTTCTTGCCCAATCGAGGTGGAAGCAAGTACAAATGGACGGAATGGTGAATTGAAAGATCTCCTGACACTCTGTTTTCTATCGTGTGCCCTGTCTTCATTTCGTTTATCTGCGAAACCAACAGCATAACTAGTTCGCATACGTAATCCTGAATGAGAAGTTCCTGTTGTCACCCTTCTCTTGAAACTAGAGAAAGTATCTACTTGCAATGGGGCACTTCGAAACTCTAACGATTCTTTTATCGCCTCAATAAGCTCTTGATTTCTTTCCGTCGTATCTTTATGTTTTAAACCACCCTCTTCAAGCAGCATATGAGCATATTCATCAATAATTGCCTGAAAGTTGCCATCTACACAGTATCGGAGGACATTTTTCCAATGGGTGTGTTCTCTATCTTTCGTTGAATACTCTAAATCAACGATCGCAATTGCTTCCTGAGAATTAAACCTATTAAGTACTGATTTGGCAAACATGACGATATCCGTTAAAGATGTTGCGTCAATTTGATCTAGCATTCGTATTCCACAAACGCTTGGAGAACCGAGTGCCATATTCACCAATACTTCAACTAAATCGTCTGGTTTCTTCCCTAAAGTAGGGTATTCCTCTGATAAGAAAATTTCCCGTAACTCTTTAAAGTGAAGTGTTAATGCTTTGTCGTCTCCATCTTTAGTATCTCCTTGATTATCTACTTCCATAAAACGCTCAGTAGAGAACCAATCCTTCATGACGGGTTCTTTTATATCAAATAAAAGAGGAGCCATAAAATACCATCGCTCATCTATTCTAGAACTTTCTTCTTCTGGGATCTCATTGAGCATTTCCTTGATTTTTTCAGTAATCTCTTCTTTTATCTCAGTTAGTGTTACTTTCCGATTTAAGACATCCACCGGATCAAATAATTTTGCTAAAGAAATAGAAGGAAAAAGTAGTGTCAGATGATTCATATTAGATGGTGCGTTATCCTTCATGACAAAGCGAATACGTGGCTGTGGGAATCTTCTCTCTGCTGAATAGAGATAATTCTTTTTACTTTTACGTTTTTTCTTATTAGGTATCTTTTTTATCATTTCACCAACTGTTAAGCGCTCTGCTTCATAAGAAAGCAACGTTGCAATTGATCTAGGCACCATTTCCCAAGCAGAAAACACTAACACTTTTGAAAATTGCTGATGTCCAGTATAGCTTCCTCCAAACTCGTAGTATGGCCGCGATGGCGGAACCCATAATAATCTCTCTGCCCCTTGAGGCAACGCAATTTCCTTTAATTTTGATAGTCTAGCATTTACATCAGGTATTTGCCTATAATTATCAATGCCTTTTCTCTCAACCCATAGTCCTTCTTTATTGGTTAAGGACACATTGTCGGGGTGATGGCTGAAATACTGCGTGATTTTCTGTTTTAATTTATATTTATCCATAAAAGACATCAAATAAGGTGCAGATTTCACATATTCCACCGGCAGTTTATCATTTAATCCCGCGTCTTGTAGCAGTTGATCCATATTTATATAGGATCTTACATCTTCATGAGAAACCTCTAATTTCTCTACTCTTCCTTTAATCAATTCACTTGCGCCTTCTGCAAGCATTCTTTCGGTTCGAGCTATTCCTTTATAAAGCTGCACCTCTGCTTCTTGCTTTTTTGCATTTAAAATAACTAAATCATGATGTGTAAACTCACTTAATGCAGTGGAGTAATCTTTCCACACCGTTTCAAACCTCTGCTGTTGATCTGGTTTTTTCTCAAATAAGAAATTTGTGACTTGGAAAAACTCCTTGTAATGATCATCACTACCTGACTCTTGGATTTCCTCCAATGTCGAGTACATTTTATAAGGTGTCGCCGATAGCAGTAGCGTTTTCACTTCTTCTTTTGATGAGTTACCACTATTAAAAAATTTCTTCGCAAGAATTGCGGTCTCACTTTCACTTTCTGTGTTAATCAACTCCGAAAATCGTTGGAATTCATCCATAATAACTAAATCTGGTTCCATCATCTTCACACTGATTTCAGCCATCATTTTACGTAAAAAAAGAATGACTTTTTTTGAGCCTTTTACTCTTGCATCAGGATAATTTTGTTCCTTTATGAGTTGACAAACTTCTTGAAGGTCATGATGAATTGTAGGGTTGTTATCAAATGCTAGTTCGATTTGTGAGAGAATCGTTTCAATGTATTCCCCATGACTTATCTCATCTACAGTCAAGACTCTATCCTCAAAATAGTTCTTTAGCCAGTTCCAACTGGATTTGGCCTTGTCCATCATGAACCAATCTAGCTCTTCAATATGTTCCTGGAATTCTTCATGTCTTTTTAAAAATGCAAACATCAAAGCTCTTTCGTTTGCACTACCAAATCCGGTAGTCATTTCAAACGATGTCATCGGTGTTAAAGGAATTAATTGAATATATTTTTCCTTTAGCTCTTCATCATACTTATCTTCAAAAATTCTAAGGTGCTGCATAGATAACCGATTATTTGAAGCCTTTTCTACCTGTACATTCTGATCAATCATTAATTTTTTCAAATTCTGACTAGCAATGCCCTGATTCGAACAAACATACACAACCTTGAATAAAGGATCTTCTACTATTTCCCTATGGTACCGAGCGGTCTTGGCAATAACACCTTTAGCTATTAATGTTTTGCCAAGACCTACTTCATCAGCTACAAGTACACGGCTATAGTTATTGGTAAATAGATAATGAATTCGTTCAACCGTGGCTCTTTGGAAATCCTTAAGTCCCGAAAGTATTTCCTTTTCTTTCTGTTCTAGATTTATCATTTGATTCACCTATTCTGATTTGCCCTTTTAAAAGTTTGATACAATTTTTCGAAGTCTTCTGGGATGATTTCTTCGTCACGAATAATATCAATTACATATTCAACATCATTAAGTTTTTCTGGAGAACGTGAAACTGTCCTCAACATATTCTCATACAGAATGGGTCCATCCATATAAGCAGAGTCCCATGCAAAGTCTCCTTTTTTGTTTCTTTCAGACTGTTCAAGTGCTGCTAGTAAGAAATCATCTGCTAATAGAAATGCGACATACCTCAGAAAAGTCATTGGATCACGAATAATACTTTTATAGATCTCGCTATCTCTATCAGCTGGTATTCCCTCTGTATCGATTTTTATAATTCTTTCTACTTGGGTATCACCTAATACAGCTTTTACAGTGTAAAATTCCCCAAGTTCTAACAAACTCAAATCAGAGAAAAGCACAGTTTCCTCTAAAAATTGCTCCTGTACTTGACTTAACAATGGTTTAATAAAAAAACGAACAGTACCTGGGAGTTCCTTACTATGAATAGCTAACGAATATGTACCTTGAGTCTCTGTAACAATTGCCCGTAAATCATTTCTACAAAGTTGTTTAATCCCCTTTTGTAGTTGTTCTAGCAAGTCTTCTTCCTTTTCCTCTTCAATATCCGGAAGAGATTCGATTTTTTCAAATGGATTATCTTCCTCGTCTTTTCCAAATAAATCTTCAAGCAATTGTTGTATTCTAAACCCATACTTCTTGTATTTTAATTTTAGTAGAAATTCTACATTTCCCTGAAACGCATTCCTAGAACAATTGGCAGACCCTATGTAAAAATGGTGTTGATTATATTTACTCTTCACATACAATTTCGCGTGTATATCCTGAGGCTGTGCAATCTCCATATCTTGGTCATCTTCTTCACTAATCACACCTTCGCCTTCAACAATCATTTCTTTTAATACATAGATATCACAATAGTCAAGAATATCATTCTGAAGTTTATGTAATTCCGTTCTTCTTGTAATCAGTACGAACTTCTCGTCTGACAACTTTTTCTCTGTCAATTCTTTTAACGTACTTCCACTTAAAAACGGGGACATAATAATGAGATCATGATATGTTTCAAAAATTTCGGTATTGTCCTTACCATATCCTTCGATTCCAAGTGGCAGAAAATCATAATCCACAAAGTGACCACCTGGTACAAAATGTACAAAATCCAACTCTGATAGAAGATTCTTCATCGATTCCCGCTTAGTCGTATCTGGAACATAAGGAAGTAGATGATGAAAAAAGTCCTTTAACGGTTTCGTCTTAGGATTCACATCCTCTTGCTTTTCTCCTTCCAATGCCAACGCAATATCCCAGCTGCGGTCAAATGTTAAATTTCGAGTTAACACGAGGAGTCGATATAACGCTCGATTTTCTTTATTCACATATTTAATTAACCATACTTTTGGATGGAAGGAGAGATCGTTTTCTAACGCGATTTCACTTACACTGTTTTCTAATAATGCAAAGATTGTATTGTTTTTCTGAGGTACCTTTATTTGCCCTGCTTCGCAGAAGATCATAAATTTATCTGAGGCCCTCCTAAGTCCTTCCAACATAAAGATTGGATTATCTTGAAATGTATGACTCATTTCTTCTGCTAAACTTAGCGCTAGTGGCACCCCAATTAATGCCTCTAAATCAAGTGAATAAGTCGTCCCAATCGCAAATTCAACTTCATAATCGACCGGTGGCTTTAATATGTCACTATAGTTCAATCTGTTTTTATCAGGCTTAAGCACGCTACTCCCCCAATCCGTCCAAAATATCGTTAATTATCGCTTTCGCAACTCGAAAACGATAATCTAGGGACCGAATTCCAACCCATTTCCCATCATAAGAAAAGGCCATCGAATTATATAATTTGGCACGATCCTTTGATTTTAATTCTACTTCTCTATTAATTAATAGGTTATCGATTTCACCCACGTCACCATCTATTGCAAGCCTCTGCCAATCACGGAGGAAATTCTTCAATCGTATATTTCTTCTGTCTATATGTAGAAGGCTTAACACCTCTAAATAAGGAAAAGAAGAAAATTCATTTTTCACAAAAGAACTGCTGAGCCATTTTTCCCATTCCTCTACGGCGTCCTCATTCTCCTGTTTTGAAAGGATGACATTGTAACGTATATTAGCTCCGGAAATAAATTTATTAAATTTGTTTGCTAACTGATACATCCGTTTAATGTGATCAGGTAAATCAAACATCTCCCCGATCATTTCAAAACTTTCTACTAGTTTTAGTTTTTCTGGATCTTGATGTAGTAAAAAAGCAAAAAGACTGTGTTCTGTTTTTGAAGATAAGATAATTCTTTGCTTCAAAAACTCTGCTTCATGTCGAGTTAGCTTTATTTGTAGATTTTCTTTCCAATCACTTTCAGGAATTAGACAGTGCCAGAAAGTCCCATAATATTCATTTCCAGCATCAATATCATCTGTCTCCTCGTCACCTAAGGATTTCAAAGCTTGCTTATTTCTTTTTATGGCAAAAACTGATTTAGCATAGTTATCGAGGGTAAGATTTTCATACTTAAATATTTTAAATTTCCTAAGCCCATTCCAATAGATACTGGATGGCTTTCTTTTTAATTTCTTACCAGATCTCCCTCCAATAATTCCATCCAAATCTTTACCTTGTTTTAAGATATCAATAAGTTCTAACTCTTGTTGAGAGAGCTTATTTAGGAATTGATTATGACTAGAGAATGATTCTTTTTCTAGCTCCATTACCAAATAAGGAACAATAAAAAAGTATTTGGCTCTCGTTTGTAAGGTAGATGTACCAGGAAAGAACGTATCTGAGAAACCATCTCTAATCATTCCAATCCCAAGCTCATCCACAGCTCCTTTTTGGGCTAACAAATCGAGAATAGCCATCACTTTATTTCGATGTTCATTCGAGTAATCGATCCAGCCTATTTGAAGAGGATTTACCATTTGAATGTCCTCCTGTTTTTTCATCGTTAATCTTTTATTTTTATAGTTACTATTCTTTTTCCTTTTTTCTAAATGCGGTAATCCTTTAACACCCTAGAGGAAGGTTCTGTTATTCATTGTTGCTAAATATCGCTAGCCCCAAGGAATTATTACGAAATATTTCGCTCTGGTCTATATCGTGCATCAACAGCGCCTTCTAATTCTGCAAATATTTACTTACTTTTATTTTCTTAGCTATTGTCCTTGTCTAACATGTCTAGGATTATATTTACTACTTCATTCATATTTTTGTCATCTGACAATTGAACTTCGCAACAAGACCCATTCCAGAATTTTTGCACAGAAGCCGATAGAGATTTGATTGGATGTGAAGGCAGCATAGGTCTTACCTGGGCTTCTTCTCTCATCAAAACAATTCGAAGACTTCTCTTATTAAAGATAAAGATAGCCTGTTTTTTATTTTCTCCTTTTCGTAACCCTATATAATATTTCGTTGCGTTAAACTCAGCTTCTGGATATGTTTCTTTTACCGTCCCTCGTATTGAAAGGTAAAGATTTTTAATCTTATCAATCGCATAGTCCATATGTATTTTTTCTGTGTATTCTTTCTTGACTTCTTCGTCTGCATCTTCGTCAATATTCATGACAGAGTATTCAACATTTTCGAAATCAGGATCAAGTGTAAAAATAGTATCTTTGCCGTCACTATATTTTTTTAATATTAACAGTTTTACCGTATTCCCCCACTCACCATAGGTTTCCATGATGTCCGGTAACTCTTTTTTCTCTCCATCAATAATAATCAAAATGTTGCGGCTAGTTTCCACCGTATCCTTCATGAATTTATAAAGCTCTTTCCTCCCTATTAGACTTCGAAACTTTTCCGTAATTTCTTTATCCTCCTGCACAAGAGAGTATAGTTTGTTAATTAATTCGTCCTGGCTTTTACGATTATTAAAAAATGCAAAGAATTTTGTAATTTGTGGAAATATATGCCCATAAAAACTGTGTTGGCTTAACTCAGCTTCAACAATATAAAAAACAGGATTGTTTAAATCCGACAAATCAAACAAAAAACCATCTGGTATACTCCCCCCAAGTGATTTTCCTTCAATTTTTTTCTTCGCATCAATATAAATAGAACGTTGACCAAAAAATAATTCTGCATTTTGGACAACGTCCCTTTCTAATTCACTTTCTTTACTATAGGCAACTTCTGAGAAACGTTGATTTTGATAGTACACACTCATATTCGTTAACTCCCTTTTAAATATTCTCATCTATTTTCGTCTAATAATTTGATAAAGACATAAGAGGTTCCTTTAGGTACAACAATAGGTAAATTATACCATACCTTGTTCATATCATAATTAATTAAGAAGCGCTAATAGTGCCCTTAAAGTTAAGATCACTGCGAAGCCCCATAAAAATGGCCTGACCCCCAACACAGTAAAGTTTTACCGTGGTGAGGGTCTGGCCCCAGAATTTCATTTTATTGGAATAATAATCTAACATTTTATTGCTTTTTTTCTGATACCCCATTGGCGTTATCAATAATTTCATTAAATAACTGTTTGATGGTAGGTAGATTTATATCAATAGTGCCTAAATCTGGTTCACGAACGACTAATGTTAATGTGTCGAACATATCGTTTGATTTAAATCTCCAATATGTCTTTGTTGTTGTAGCTTTTTCCGTTGGTGGAGAGTAGAGTAGCTGCTTATTTGGATCAATCATTTCCCCTATGTATTCTTTTGTTAAGGTTCCACTAGGAAAATCGATGTCCAGTCTAATTCCTCGTTTTTGAGGAAAAAGATAGCCAATTTTATTATTAGCCTCATTATATTGTGGTTTTAAACTTTCATGCCACGGTACTGGAGTAGGACTAGCAATTAAAATCCTATCGTCCTCAAACCTATTCACTAAAGGTTGACATCCATCTATCTCTTCAAAAAGCTTCGTCCACCTTTTTAATTCCTCGGTAACTAACTGTTTCATTTTATCCCTCTCCTCTTTCCACTTGTGTAGTCTCAAAATAAACCAATATAATTTGTATCCCTAATAAAAAGGACCATATCTCCAACGCGGAGGGAACAAATCAAAACGGTAATACATTACCGACCGGGGCAGAAGTTCTTATGTAACCTCTCTCCTATCCTAGCTTTTAAAGAACATTGTCTTCTAGAAATAAATGAAAATAAACAAATTGTAAATCAGTTTACTTTGATAAGGAATAAATAGATTCTCGAATCACTTTATTCAATTCCAATTCATCAAAGTCCCGTATATTAATCCAACCCCTAGGGTCCAATGTATATGGATGTCCAGGCTCCAGATACCTACCAGAAACATAGCCATTCCCTGTTTTTATATTAAACTCACAAATTACATTTTTTTGACGTTTTTTCGATTCAGGAAGGGAATAATTATAACGAATATCATCCTTACCAACCTTTTCTTTCAAATCATGGAAGCCTCTAAACACTCTTATTTTTTGACTTACAGTTAACACAGACTTTCACTCCTAACTCTTAATTTTTTTTAATATAAAACCTATTTAATTAAAAATAAGATAAAAGACCTATAGAAATATATTCTATTACCAATACCTAAATACCTTTAGTAAAAGGGAAAATTAGGTATTTAAAAGAATATAATACTAATTAATATTTTTAGGAGTGATTCCATGTTATAGAATGTCTATAACATGAGCCTGACCCGCAATACAGTAAAGTATTACCGTGGTGAGGGTCAGGCCCCCCAGTATGGGGGCATGTTTTGCCAGTGACTCCTTGAATTCCTTAAGAATATAGGGCCTGTCCCCCAGTGCGCGAAAGCATTAGCGTATCGGGGGACAGACCCCTAATTTCTAAAAGTTATTTTCAACCCTAAGCATTCTATGTATTATTTGAATAACGCACCTATAGTACTACAAGTTAAGGTATCCATAAAAATTTAACTTCATTTTTTCGAAAAAAAGGGTCTGACCATCAATGTAGAATAAAAAAATAAATGTAACACAATTAGCGCATAAAAAAACCTGAAACATTACCTTAATTATCTATGGACTTGTCTTTTATAACCAAGAATCAAAATACAGGGTAGTTAGGAGCAACAATTCCTCTTCTCTTAAAATCACACCATCCAAAAATAATGTATTTAAGTTAGATTTATTCGTTTGGGAATTTATTTTGAGACATAGTATTACCTATTACTTTTTCCGGCTTGTACTTCAATATGGTATGAATAACCTTTCCACATACTAAACTCACCAGTTACAATACGAATTCTCCACTCAGGGCTAATGCCCATGGAGACATTCTTTGCAATCTCAACTTCTTGGCTGAACATTTCTCCTGCAACAATGTTCCCAATATTTACTTGTTGAACAATTGTTGTCATGTAAGCTGCGTCATTAAATTCAACGATGAACGCCTTTTCATCTTCGTGCTTGTGTATCTTAGCACGACCTGAATATTGTTGCTTAACGTGCATCAGATCTTGGATAATAGCATCCTCTTTAGCTTTACGTTCAGCCTTTTCCTTATTTTCTGCTTCTTCTTTTGCTTTTTGTTCAGCCTCTAGTTTTGCCTGTTGTTCGTCCTCTATCTTCTCTTGTTGTTCTTGCTCTTCCTCTTCCTTTTCTTCTGGTGTTGGTTGTTCAAACCATATAATTATGGCTGAAACAATTATTGCTACAATGAAAATTATTGAGCTTCTACCCATTTTCTTAAATCCTTGATTGAACTCTTTCTTAAATACTTGCTTTATTCCATCATATCCAATAACTAACGACACGATGACCGCTCCTAGAAGTAATAGAAACATTAAAAAGTTGATTTCCTTACACCTCCAAGCTTATTCTAGGTTGAAATCAAATCAAAAATTTTATCCTTCATTTATGATCTTATTATGTAAAAACTCATATACACAATTTTCCGTTTCTTCCTCACTTTCACTCATACATTGGTCCAACACGTTCATTGCCTCATCAAAATTCTCGAAACCCTCACCCGTCCATTCGTCACTATAGACCCATTCGTTATCATACGACCCCCAAACAACATCATATTGATCTTTCTTAATCTGTGGTTCCTCGATTTTCTCCTCATGCTGCTTTGATTCAATATCATTTGAACTACAACCTATAAGCATGCCGATAGCTAAAATCACTAAAACTTTTTTCATACAATCAGCTCCAGTTTTGATTTTTAATTATTTTGCACATAAATTGAAGAGAAAATGCCAAATGCCACCTATTGCTTTGATATTAGATATTTAAGGCCAAAATCTCTACAGGTTAACGTAGAAGGAGTTAACGGCAAACTTTAAGAACAGACTGTAAGGAACGTATAGGGCAAAAAAATAAACCTTCAATTGAAGGTTTTCGGTACTTCTTTTCGATTATATGATTTTTCTCCGAGGATTAAGGGGCTGACCCTCAATACACAAATCCAGCGGCTTGAAATTTACTTTCCTTTGTTGACTTAGGCTTCCTCACGTTTGCTTTTAAATTAACTTCGTTCATTAAACGGTCAACCCTCTTATGATTCACTACAATTCCTTCATTTTTTAATTCATTTGTAATCCGATTAATGCCATAAGTACCTTTATGACGGTTGTATATTCTCTTGATATCCTTTAAAAGCTCATAATCTTTCTGTCCTATTTCTTTTTTGGGTCTTTTTAGATACGCATAATATCCACTTGTAGAGACACCAAGTACGTTACATAAAAGAACAACCGAATAATCCTTTCTTCCTCAGAAAGGCCTGGAACTTTTTTAAAATCTCATTCTCCAATTCTTTTTCTTTGGCTGTTTTCGTAATGATTGTTGCTTTATGTGTAGTTTTATTGGGAAAATATGGTGACAATAAAGTTGGAATAGTGTAAAATTACACTATCGATTCAATTGGGGTGATAATTTGAAAAAAATCCTTACAATCTTTTTGGGTTTAGTAGTTGTGATAATCGTAGTTGTTGGATATATTCAATATAAATTTATTTCTACCGAAAAGGCAGTTTTTGAATATTTAACGGTCAACAAAAAACATCCAGAGGAAAACATTACGACACATCCCTTTATAGCAAATTTACCAGGTGAAAAAAATTGGATGGTATCTGTTAAGATTAAAGAGGATTCTAAAACATACTATTACTTCCTAAACCATCAAAACAAAGTTGTTTTAGAATCTTATGTGGACGAGAATGGTGTAGGAGATGTACTAAACCAAATAATGAATTAAAGGTCCTTGATGGATAGATAATATACGGCTGTAATTAACAGACATACACTCAATGTCCCAAAAGACAAATTCGACTTTGGAAATCAGTAATAAATTGACCTTTTACTTATGTTCTTCTTAGCATCTCAATAGTTGTAATAACAGAATTTCGACAAGCAGAAATAAGCATTTGCTCCACTTGTTTTTCAAATGCTAAACTCTTACCTAATTCAAGCCAACGGAACCAGTAGAGATAGTTATCTAAGTATTTAGTCGCAACACCTTGGAACCGTTCCATCCAATCTTTTAGACGATGGTGAAAATTATTAACGTGTTGAATATGATATATCCCTTTCTTCACTCGTTCTTTTCGACGTTCATTCACTGTTTCGTGTTGTAGTTTCTTCACTTTTGCAAATTTCTTGTAGTTGGTAGCTGTATCGGTGCATAGTAAAGCAGACGGGTGAATGTATTCGCCAATAACAGCATCGATTTCCTCAGCCTTCACACGCCCTGTTCCAGCTTTACGAGCAAATACACTTCCGTTCCTGTCTTGTGTTACTACGACGGCAATTTTAAGTTTTGAAATCCCTCTTTTTTCATCCTTTTCCCCACGTTTCTTTGCCTTTCTATGGGTAATTTCCCGACCTTTCATTGACTCACGAAAGAATGTCTCGTCACTTTCTACGATGCCTTGTAATTGATTAAAACCGTTACTTCCTAACGCATTCAAGATTTTATGTCTCCAATAAAATGCAGTGGATAGGTGAATCTTTAATCGTTCAGGATTTTTGGAAGTGTATATCCTTCGACCATCATTTCGATGTATTTTACCCACTTCTCAGGATAACGAGAACCTGAAAACGGTGTATTAGTCATATCATTGAAAGACTTTCCACAATCGTTGCACAGATAGCGTTGTCTTGAACGATATTTGCCATTTCGTTTGACTGATGTGCTACCGCAATGAACACAACCTAATCCAGATGCAAAACGTGATTCACGGATGCTATTTAATAACTCGGTTATTTTATTAGGTTCGTCAGGAAATAAATCTTCCTTCATAGCATTAAATAGCTTTAATTTCTCTGATTCTGTTAGTTCACCGAACTCTTTAAAGATGTCTTTCCACATAGTTGAATGCCTCTTGAGACCGTATTATATCAACCTTCTGCTAATATGGTCAAGAAAACAACAATCTATACGAAAACAGCCTTTTCTTTTAATTGCTTTTCCAACTTTTCAATTTTAGATTGGTGTTTTCGAGCAGATGAATAACTTAGAGATTTAGGATTAATCAGCCCTTTTTCTCCCTTTTCTTTATAAGCATTAACCCATCTATTAACTGTATCACGGTGAAGGCCTAAATCTTTTGCGACAAGTGCCACTGGAGAATGCTCGTCCATTACCCGACGGACTGCTTTTATTTTAATTTCGATAGTACTATGATTCTTCGCCATCTTTACCACCCTTAAAAAAATGTAGATTTGTCGTATCTTTATTAACCCCATTATGTCCATTTTAAGGGGGAAGATTACAGTGACGCCCCGAAGATTGTCGAATTACAAATGTTTTTTTACCTAATTAAAAGTGCCGGACTCCCGACACGGTCAATCATTACCTCGCCGTGGGTCTGGCACTAATATTTTTTAATAAAATACTTTGTCAACGTTATATTTGGATCGGAGTTTATTAATGATATATGTTTCGTAAATGTCTCGTTCCATTGGGTCTTCTACTATGCAAATATCGATCTTATACACTTCGTCTCTGTGCGTTTTAATAGGTGAAACCGTATCTTCGAAATGTTTTTTAATTCTTTGACGTAGTTTACGCGCTTTCCCAACAAACAGAAGCTCATCATTTATATTAAAAAATAAGAAAATGCCGCCTTTGTCTCTTGGTATGAGATGGAAATCAATAAATCCGTGAATATCCTTGATGATTGGTTCATTTTCTTTCGGTATTTGTTTCCGTTCTGTAATCGTAATATCTGGATTTGGTATGGTAATTTTGATCATGTTCAATCACGTCCCTTTTTCGTATAGAGATAAATGGTATCATATGTAGGAAAGAAAAGCGATTTAACAGTTAATTCAAGTCCCATAACCCATCATCAGCCTTACTGCTATTCTAATCGATTAACGGATCTTTACCTTCAATAAATGGGGGAAATATAGTTGGGTGCAGAATACTTGCTATCTTGTTGAGTCCAATTAATAATCTTGGCGAAGGTCTGCAAAATAATGGTTCCTCTAAAATATACAATTGCTTATTTCGTATCGCCTGCGTGTTATCTGATTGTGGACGTTTTAAAATGACTTTTGGATTAACCTTGTCTTTTTGAACACCTACCCAGATGATGCACATCACATCAGGATTTCTTCGTCTCACGTCTTCCCAATCTGTTTGTACACTCGCTTGATCCATATCTTGAAAAATATTTCTTCCTCCTGCAAGCTCACTCATTTCAGATAACCAATTTGTCGCCCCAGGTGTAAAAATGGGTTTTGCCCACCATTCCCAATAGATTGATTTCTGATTTTCTACTAGCTTCGATAAACGTTGATAGCTTTCTAGGATTTGTTTATATTTCTCAAATAATTGAGTCGCTTTTTCATGCACATTTGTTGCTTTTCCAACAAAAAGTAAGCTTTCTCCTACCTCTAGTAAACTTTCTGGGTTTGGAACGATGACATACGGAAGGTTTCTCTTCTTTAGTTCTTCAATATTTCGTTCCATCCCAGGTACACTTAAAGATGCTAATACAAGGTCTGGCTGTAGCTCTTCTACCTTATCCATGTCTATATGTAAATCAGGACCCAATCTCGGTAATGCTTTCACCTGTTCAGGCCAATCTGAGTAATTATCTACTCCTATTAAGAATTTAGTTAATCCAAGATATTCAACTAATTCCGTATTACTTGGACATATAGAGATGAGTCTCATGAGCGATACCTCCTTCTTACAAGCAAAATATATTTATTTTAACCTCTTACTTAGCCCATTCCATACGTACACCACTTCATCTGACATCTTTACAGCATCCTGCGCAATCCATCCCATCACATCTCGTAGCAATCTATCATTTTTTTGAATGGGTACTATGCCTCTGCCAACCTCTAACATAATAAGCACGATCGGCATATTTCGCTTTTTCTCCTCCACATCAAATGCCTGAAAAAGATGTGAAAAATCACTTCGAATCTCGTTCATATTTTTTCCATTGGCAAGTTCATGTTCAATCCATTTTTCCCAGCCTTCAACGACTAATGGTGTATTATTCTCCCATTTCATTTTCCAATTCGCTATTGAATCACCCAGATATGCAGAAGTCCAACTACAGCTTTCAAATTTCTCTTTCACGATTTTCCTTTTTCCTGCGAAGGCACCGCCGATAACGAGCTGCATTTCCATACCCCCTCGTTCTTCTTAATTGTTAAACGTATACAATGTCCATTCGGGATCGTGACTTCCCAGAACGATAGAGATGATACATATTTTGAAACAACATACCGAATCACGCCTCCGTGAGTCATGATAAGAATGGTTTCATTGTGACGAGTTTGTTGAAATCGATCATTAAAGAAGGCATCAATTCGACCACTAAATGTATCAGCTGACTCCCCATTCGGAATTATGCCTTTCACCCAATTGTTAAGCCAGTTCTGATACGCTTTCTGGTCTTTCAACTCGTCATATGTCTTTCCTTCCCAGTCCCCAAAGTCCAATTCTCTTAATCTGGCATCTTCCGTTACCTGTGCAGGAATAGTTAATAATTTTAAAGACTCCTGACAACGTCGTAAATCACTTGTAAAAACATGGTCAAAATGGATGGGTGTCAATTCCTTTTTAAGCTTAATTAGGCCTGATTGTTCACCTCTTAGAATTTCTTTATCCGTATGACCTAAATACCGTTTCTCTTTATTCCAAGCTGTTATCCCATGACGAACGAGATATACATCCATGTAATCGCAAGTCCCCATAATTCGCCTCCCTCTATGGCTGTACCTAATAAATCGCCATTTGTTCCTTTAAATGTATGCTTAATCCAAGCACCAAACAAGACCATAAACACAATATATGCAAGAACTAAAAAGAAACATTCAGGAAAAAAGGTTAAGAGTATCGCTACAGGAATCATCGCATATAAAAAGTCAAACCGATTTACGTTTTTCTTCCACTCCCATGCTAATCCATGTTGTTTTGCTGTAGGTAAAGAAATCATTAATACAACGGCTCCTAAACGTGAAAATGCCATGATAAATAGAAACGAAGACAAAAGTATATCCGCTTCAATCAATGAATAGATAAAAAAAGTTTTCCAAGCGAGCAAAAAAAGAAGTGAAATCAGACCAAAGCTTCCTACATGTGGGTCCTTCATAATCTCCCATTTTTTCTCAAGTGGAGCATTTGACCCCACTGCATCAGCTACATCCATCCACCCATCTAAGTGTAATCCACCAGTCATATAGACCCATAATGAAATGATAAGCAATGTCAAGAATAGGATTGGCACATAAGGCTGCAATACCCACAACACACTCGTAATAAAAGCACCTAATCCTACACCAACAAGCGGGTAACTCCTGATTGCCCATCTACTTGTCTGTTTTGTCCATGGAGATTCGATAGGAAGAGGAATTCGTGTTAGAAATTGAACAGCAAGTATCAATCCAAACAACATTTGCTTCATCAGATTTCACCCTTCCAATACAACGGAATCCCTGCTTGAACCTGAACGGCAATGTCTGATTGCTGCACAAGATTGTAATGGAGACGTTGTAAGGAATACATATAGCTTTGAACAACATCATCACAGTGTGGGATTCCCTCATTCACATCATTTGAAACAATTAGAAGGTGAAATTGGTTTTCGCGTGCAATTGATAACCAGCGATTCACCCTTTCCTCCATCTCTTCCAACCTAAGACCAAGTTCGAACATGACATTACTTACCCAAATAGTCATACAATCTAGTAAAATCACATCACCTTTGTTAAAGTTTGACAGAATCGGTTCAAGATGAAAGGACTCTTCAAATGTATGCCAAGTCTCCCCGCGATCATGTTGATGAATTCGAATCCTTTCTACCATTTCATCATCACTTTTTTTAGCGGTTGCAATGTAATGTAGAGAAACACGATGATTTTCTTCCTTCATGTGATAAAAATACGAAAGAGCTGTTTGTTCTGCAAATTGACTTTTCCCCGATCTAGCACCACCTGAAATAAAAAAGATCATGACTCATTTCTCCATTTTTGAAGCGCACCAAGTAACTGTTGATTTTCTATGTGTGACCTGATGGCGATTCGTATAAATTTCCCATTAAGGCCTTTAAAGTTGTGAGTATGCCGCGTCAGGATTCCATTCTCCAATAAAAAGTAATAAAGATCATCTGTTCGATCAGGATATTTTTTATCCTGCAATAGATAAAAGTTTACTAGTGATGGTGAAAAGTAGTAGTCTAATGCTGTTAAGCTACTGAATACGGTTCGAGACTCCTCATGTAACCATATTCTTGTTTTGTCAACGAAATCTCGGTCTTCAAGCAATCTCGGAACGATTGCATCGACTAAGGAGTTAATACTCCAAGGAATTTGTTCGTTTTTCAATGCTTGTATGACAGTCGGGTGAGCCATTATATATCCGATTCGAAGCCCAGGAATTGTATACATTTTCGTTAAAGAACGTAAAACGATTAAATTTGGGTATGCTGATAACCATGAAGTAAGGTTCGGTATGGGAGTTGGTAAAAAGTCAACAAACGCTTCATCCACGACTACATATGTACCGCTTTTTTTCCCTACTTCTACTAAAAGTTGCAAATCTTCTTCAGGTATAACCGTTCCAGTTGGGTTATTAGGACGACAAAGAAACAGTACATCTTTTTCAGCAAACTTATCTTGAATCAATTGAATTGGTAATGTAAATCCACTTTTATCATCAACGATAAGATCTTCCACATCAATATGGTAATGTATACAGGCTCGTTCATATTCCAAAAAGGTAGGATGGGCAATGAGCGCTTTCCCTTTTTCGAAATACTTTGCCACTAAAAAAATGGCCTCTGCTCCCCCATTTGTCATTAGGACCATGTCTTGATCTATTCCTTCATGCTCCGCTACCGAGGCGCTTGCTTTCGAATAAGTGGGCTCTGGATAACGGGTGATTGTACCATACTGCTGTTGTAAGGCATCAAATAACCAGGAAGGAGGTCCCATTGGATTTAGGTTCGCGCTAAAATCGAGCAATGGTTTCTCGTCCTTCATTTTTAAAAGTTTTTTGATTGTTTCAGGTTGTCCCCCATGATTTGGCCATTTCATTATTTCACCTCATTTACACTAGTTAACTAGCAGGAGTAAGCTTACACCGATCAAAAAGAATACGATCCACCCTCCATGCATATATTGAATTGTTTTTTCGATATCAGAACTCTCCATCTTCCTTAACGGGTCTCCCATTTGTGCACGTACTGATTTTCTGCCTTGATAATAATTGATTCCGCCTAACTGAATTCCGAGTAATCCCGCCACCATTGCCTCTGGCCACCCGCTATTTGGGCTGGGGTGTTTTTTTGCATCTCTCCATGTTGTTTTCCATCCATTGCCCTTTTTAGACCCTTTTATAAAAGAAGCTGCGATCCACATCGAAAGGGCAGTTAGTCTGGCAGGAATCAAATTTACTAAATCATCTAGTCTAGCTGAAGCCCATCCAAATTGCATAAATTGCTCATTTTTATGTCCAACCATCGAATCTAACGTGTTGATTGCACGGTACACCATCGCAAGGGGTGCCCCTCCAATGATTGCCCAAAATAATGGGGCTGTTATGCCATCGACTGTATTCTCAGCAACCGTTTCAACAGTTCCTCTGACAATTTCATTCTCTGGCAACCCTTCGGTATCCCGACCGACAATCATACTTAGCTTGGCTCTCGCTTCCGTTACATTCCCATTCACTAAAGGAACTAGAACTTCCTTAGCGGCAGACGAAAGACCTTTGATCGCAATCGTAGTTGAAATCAAATAGATTTGTATAAAAACGCCAACGATTGGGTGCAATTGATAGGCAACAAAGACAAGCGATAAGGTAAGGAAAAAAACGAGTAAAACTACTGTTGCGCAAAAGCAAATCCCTTTCCAAACTCTCGCATTTCCTCGATTCCAGCTCTTTTCAAGACATGTGATCAATTTTCCCATTAATACAACAGGATGGGGAATCCATCTAGGGTCACCAATTAACAAATCTACTACAATAGCTGCAACTAAAATCATGCAAAATATATTTGTTGGTTCTTGTACCATTCCCATCATTTCAATTCCTTTTGATAGTCTGTTAGTAGCTTATTTATTCGATCTAGCTGGATATTTTCTCTTACAACCTTGGCTAATACATTAAATCCTTCTTCTCTCTTTTTAGAAAAGGAGGGTCGATTCTTAATGGGCTCTAACCCTTTCTTCACCCTAATTTCATTTAGAAAGACCTCACGAAATAAATCATTATGGAAAATACCATGAAAGTACGTCCCGATAATTTGTTTGTCCTTCGTGATCGTTCCTTCCCTTCTATCTGCAAGTTCAACAAAATGATCACATTCATTTTCAAAAGATGCTTGTCCCATATGAATCTCATAACCTGAAACTGGAATGCGTTTCTCACCAAAGCGTGCAATTCCTTCTGAATGAACGGTAGTCTTATGGGTTGTCATGGAAGTCTGCATTGGAATGAGACCTAGTCCTTCTACACTACTATGGGTTGATTCAACTCCGTGTTTATCTTCAATAAGTGTTCCTAACATTTGGTACCCACCACATATGCCGACAACCGTAGTTCCCTTTTGTACTAAATCTAATATCCGATTAGCTAGACCTGTACTGTGTAAGGCCATCATATCCTCAATTGTATTTTTACTCCCTGGCAGAATCAGTACATCTGGATTTCCGACGTCTTCCATCGCTTTGATAAAGCGGACATGACAATCCTTTTCCTCAAAAAAAGGATCCACATCCGTAAAATTCGAAATCATCGGATGACGTATGACCGCAATATCAATTTCTTTTGACTCATCTGGTTTCGAGGTATACGTATTTAACACCAATGAATCCTCTGCTTCAATTAGAAGGTTATCGATATATGGAACAACCCCTAATATAGGCACACCCGTATATTCCTCAAACCAAGTTAACCCAGGCTGTAATAGAGAAACATCCCCTCTAAATTTATTAATGATGACACCGATGACCCTTTTTCGATCCCGAGGATCAAGAAGCTGTAATGTTCCTACTAAACTGGCAAAGACTCCACCCTTGTCAATATCACCAACCAGAATCACAGGTGCATTCGCTATCCGTGCAACTCGCATATTAACAAGCTCCCGGTCATTTAAATTGATCTCTGCAGGACTTCCGGCCCCTTCTATCACAATCCGCTCATAGCTTTTGGACAATGTATCATAAGCTTCTCGAATCACTTGCAATCCTTGTTGAAAAAATTCCTCGCGATATTCTCCAGCTTTCATATTCTTAAATGGCTTACCGTGAATAACAATTTGTGATTCATAGTTTCCATTAGGCTTAATTAATATTGGATTCATATCTGTCGTTGCTAAAATTCGTGCCGCTTCAGCTTGAACACCTTGTGCACGCCCGATTTCTTTTCCATCGACCGTTATATACGAATTCAAAGCCATATTTTGCGATTTAAAAGGGGCTGTTTTAAAACCATCCTGAACAAATATCCGGCATAGAGCGGTAACAATTGCACTCTTTCCAGCATCTGAGTGAGTACCCTGAATCATTAGCGGTACAGCTCTATTCATTTGTGTGAACTCCTTTTTTGTGTGAGTCATGTTCCTTTAAAATTCAATCCCTTTTACGGCTGGTATGCCTTCATCATAATAATGCTTTTCCACTTCAACTACGGAAACAAGATCAGCGATTTCTCGTATTTCGCGCTTGGCATCTCTTCCTGTAATAACGAGATGAAGGTGTGGCGGTTTATTTTTTAATAATTCAACCACTTCGTTTAGCGGTAATACATCATCAATTGGAAATGTATCAATTGCTAATGCATTGTTTAATTCATCTAGTATGACCAAATCATATTCACCACTCATAACAGCTTCCTTCGCCTTTACCCATCCAGCCTTTAACGCTTCCCTATGTTCTTCTGGGGTTTTTGTCCAGGTAAACCCTCTTCCAAGCTGCTCCATCTCAACCCCAAGCTTACTTAAGGCAATTTGTTCCCCGTACGAACGTTCAGGTGATTTAATAAATTGAAAAATCTTTACTCGTAATCCTCTTCCAACTGCTCGTACTGTTAGACCTAAAGCTGCAGTTGTCTTCCCTTTACCGTGACCCGTATACACAAGTGTTAATCCCTTTTTCTTATTGTTAGCTTGTTCCATATGAACCTCCTAGTTTTGTGATGTACGATTACTTATTCGTAGAAATTCCTGCTGATTGAAAGGTTGCCATTTCTTTTAGCATTAAAGTAGCCGATTGGATAATCGGAAATGAAATGGCAGCTCCTGTTCCTTCTCCAAGTCTAAGTCCTAAATCAATAATGGGTTTCTTCCCTACTAATGAAAGTGCGATTTTGTGACCAGGTTCAATGGATTGATGTGTGACCATGATATAGTCGTTAACACTAGGGGAGATTAAGCTTGAAACTAACGCTGCGATGGTACAGATAAAACCATCTACAAGAATCGGTACCCTCTTACTAGCAGCTCCTAGCATTGCACCTGTCATTGCTGCAATCTCTAGTCCGCCCACTTTCGCGATAATATCAATCGGATCATTTGGATTAGGATTCCTACGTATAAGCGCCTGTTTAATAATTTCAGTTTTATGTAAAAATGTAGCGTCAGAAATCCCAGTTCCTCTGCCTACTAATTGGGATATATCTTTACCACTTAAAACGGCTAGGATTGCACTACTTGATGTTGTATTTCCAATTCCCATCTCCCCGAGTATGAGACACTGTGCCCCTTCTTCGATGATTTGTAAGGCTTGATTATATCCAGCATCAATTGCTTGTTCAGCTTCTTGTCGACTCATTGCATCTTCATGATAAAAATTACCTGTACCATAACGAATCTTTTGATTGATTAAACTCTCGTGTTCAATATCATTTGCTACTCCAATATCGATAATCTTAAGAATGGCATCTATTTGTCTACTAAAGACATTTATGCCTGCACCACCATTTAAAAAGTTCCGAACCATCTGTTCGGTTACTGCTTGCGGATAGGCAGAAACACCTTCTGAAGTGATACCATGATCCGCCGCAAAAACAAGTACTCCTGGTGGCGTAACACTTGGAAATTGTTCATTCTTCATTTCTGCTAGGTTAATAGCCAATTCCTCTAGCCGTCCAAGGCTTCCTATTGGCTTTGTCAACGTATTGATATACTCACTAACCTGTCTTCCCATCTCCTTGTTTAGCTTTGGGATGGCTTCGTATATTTGTTTCATCCTTATCTCTCCTTACTAGCTCGATACTCTATACATTTCCTAATCCAGTTCAGGGCAATTCTTGGGTTAGAACCAAAATGAAGATGGGTGTAGCCAGCTACTAAATTGTACTTTAGATAGCCTTCCTTCTTAACACCACGCAGCCCCATAGTTTCATAGGCATGGGAAAGTTCATTCTCATTTTCCAAAAAAGAAGAATAATGAAATTCATGCCCTCTACCCATTTGATCCGTAAGAATGAAATTGTCATTGAGACCACTAATTTCTCTATATCCTAATGCTTGTAAATGTGAATGCATGCGTACTTTACCTGGGAGAATCCCTATCATTTGATACGTCTTCTGTTCCGTCGTTTCAATGGACTCGGTCAAATACATGAACCCGCCACATTCAGCAAGAGTTGGCAGTCCTGCTTTTATGGCCTTCTGAATCGATTCCTTTGTTTTGACATTAGATTCCAGATCTAAAGCGAATTCTTCAGGAAAGCCTCCACCTATATATAGACCATCCACATCAATTGGTAATTCTTCATTAGCCAATGGAGAAAAATAGACCAATTCAGCTCCATTTACTTCCAAGATTTCTAGATTCTCAGGATAATAGAAGTTAAAGGCTGCATCCTTTGCAACAGCTATTCTCGTCATCTTATTTTGCTTCTTTTCAAACAAAGATGAATTATTTTTTTCAATTATCGGTTCAGCTTCAGCTACTTCCAGCAATTTATCAATATCAATCGTCTCTAAAACCAAGTTACCCATTTTATCAAATAATGGAGTAAGTTCACCGCGTTCAATTGAAGGAATGAGACCAAGATGTCTTTCTGGAATTTCAATATCAACATCTAGTTTCAAATACCCGATAACAGGAATACGACATTCCTGTTCAATTGCTTTTTTGACAAGCTGAAAATGTCCCTCGCTCCCCACTTTGTTTGCAATAACTCCAACAATATTTGGTCCTTCTGCAAACAATTGAAAACCCTTCACAATTGCTGCTGCACTTCGAGCCATACTTTCACAATTCACTACAAGCAATACAGGACTTTTCGTTATGATACTAATCTCTGCTGTACTACCTTCATTTGTTTCCGGACTTTTCCCATCAAAGAACCCCATAACTCCTTCTATAATTGAGATATCAGCATCACGATTTCCATGTCTGAAAGTATCCAAAACTCTTTCATGACTGAGCATCCAACTATCTAAATTTCGTGACACTCGTTCTGTTACAGCTGTATGATAGGATGGGTCAATATAGTCAGGACCACATTTAAAGCCTTGTACGCTTAGACCACGTTTGATTAATGCTGACATAATCCCGATTGTTAATGTTGTTTTTCCAACTCCACTGCCAGTACCTGCAATTACAATACGTCGATCGCTCATTTACTCCCCACCTTTTTTAGTTTGCGACTCTTTGTATATACTTTTGGATTGCTTCTTTTGTGGCATCATACACAATTCGACCAATGCCTTTTCCAACAATGGTTCCTGAACCTGCGTATGGTGTTTTCTCCCCTTTTTGACTAAGACTGAGAAGTAGTGAGTCCGTTGATGTACCAGTTGCAATCGTGTTGGAGTGTGGATCTTTTATATTCATGTCTAGTAACGCTTTTGTTTTCGCTTCTGTAGCTGACATAAAGGCATTTACAAGTGCACCATCTGTAAAATGTGAATCAATGAAAAGCATGATGTTGATTGTACCTATTGTTTGTTTCGCTTTAGAATGTGACCGACTAGTAATATCAACAGCATTTCCTGTACCTGCAGTTACAACGGCCAGCATCTGAATACCTTCAAATTCTTCATGCCGAATGACAACATCTTCTAATAGAACAGCTGTCATCATTCCAACAGCTTGCTCATAAGGAATAGAGTACTTTGTCATCCAATTTCGCAAATCACGGTCAGGCTCTGAGCAATTATAATTTTTTTCAACATGAAAATTACAAAAATGTTTCAACCATTGAATACCATCACCGATGACCCCATTTGATATTGTTCGTAAAGGTTGTTCGAATTGAATGTGGATATACTCCTTCGTTTGACGAATCTGATAAGAATTTTCAAAACGTGAACGAGGTTGTGCTTGATGATAGCCTGGTGTCATAAGTAGTTGTGGTTTAGGGATTGTCGGATGAGACCCAAGCTGAATATCCACTTCATACACCTTCTTTAGTTGGTCCGTCTTTCTGAAATTGTCAACATCTCCAACTTCTAAAAAGCGTCCCTTATAAAGCATGGCTATCCGATCTGCATATTGAGATGCAACATTTAAATCATGCAAAATGGAGAAAATGGTTAACCCCAACCTTTGCTGCCGTTCTTTTAATAAATCCAACATTTGGAATGTGTGTTTCACATCTAAATGATTCGTTGGCTCATCTAAAAGCAAAATCTCAGGTTCTTGTGCCAACGCCTTCGCTAATAACACCCTTTGCTTCTCACCACCACTAATCATTCGGAATGGCGTTTTTCGAAATTGACTTGTATTCGTTAATTCCATTACCTCTTCAATGACGTTCCAATCTACTCGGGATAGCTGTTTGAATAAACCTTTTTGGTGTGGATAACGCCCTAGACTCACAATTTCTTCCACTGTGTAATCGAATGAAACCTTCGCCTCCTGAGTTAGAACAGCCATTTTCTTTGCCTTCTCAAGCTTTGAAAGAGTTGAAATTTCTTTACCAGAAAGGAAAACTTCACCATTTATAATCGGCAATTGCCCAGTTATCAGTTTAAACAGGGTTGTTTTTCCACTTCCATTTGGACCAAGAAGCGCAAAAAATTCACCTTGATGAATCTTAAGGTTTATTCCATTAATTATAGGGGAATTCGTATATCCGCCAACTAAATTGTTAACTGTAATCATCTACGTTCCCCTCCAACTCTTTCTCTGATTAATAATAGTGCAAAAACCGGTGCACCTATTAGAGCTGTAACAACACCAATTGGCAACTCTTGTGGAGCAATAATACTTCTTGATACTAAATCAGCTAAAATAAGGAATGCTCCGCCTATCATTAGTGAAAGTGGTAGTACATGGCGATGATTTGGTCCCGTTACAATACGTACTACATGTGGAATGACAAGCCCTACAAATCCAATTGATCCAGACACTGCTACAGCTGAACCGGTTAATAAAGAGGCTCCAATTAAGATATAAAACTTTCCCTTCTTCACATCAACCCCAATATGATCTGCAGCATCCTCCCCAAGTGCTAACGCATTCAACTCCCGGTAATGGTAGAACAATATTAAGGAACCGCACAACATAAACGGAAGTATCAACTGAACATGACTCCAGCCTCTCAGTCCTACACTGCCATATAACCAATAGATAATTTGAGTCATTGAATCTTGGTCGCTTAATGAAATTATGAGGGAAACAACTGCTCCAATAAAGGAACTTACAATGATCCCCGCTAATATTATTGTTTCAATCGCTAAGCTTCGACTACTCAATCGAACAAGTACGAATACAATAAGTAGTGAAATAAAACCACCTACTATCGCAACAATGGGAAGAGTAAAGTTTCCTAACCCAAAGATCGTAAACTGAAAAAATAAAACAAAAACTGCACCAAGAGATGCACCAGATGAAACCCCGATTGTATATGGGTCCGCTAATGGATTACGTAATAATCCTTGGAATGCAGCACCCGCTAACCCAAGGGATGCACCAACAAAAAAGGCCAGCAATACCCTCGGTATTCGGATGTTCCAAATTATCATCTCTTGATTTCTAGCAATCTCATTAAGCCAGCCCCAACCAAAGGTTTTGTCTAGTACAATATGTAATATGGTTGGAATAGGCATTTGGACACTACTAACGAATATGCCAAGGAGGGCTGTACTAAGTACAAACCCTCCGCTTAGAATATATAACCAAATAACGTTATTTATTAAAAACTTCCGGATAAATAAGCTTCGCAAGAGTCTCGACTCCTTCAATTAACCGAGGACCTGGTCTAGTAACCGTATCGTTATCAACATCAAAGACCTGTTTATTTTTAACTGCAGGAACTTCAGACCAGCCTTCTCGCTCATATACTTCTTCAGTTGGATTATCTATGTAGTAGCCATACGTTGTAATGATGACATCAGGATTTAATTGTACAATTTCCTCCTCTGTTAATTGTACCCATCCTTCATGCTCCTCTGCTGCATTCGTTGCTTGAATGGCCTCGAGCATTTCATGCATAAATGTATTTGTTCCTGTTGTAAAAATATCAGGTGCAGGTGAAACCTCAACCCAGACTTTCTTTTTATCTGTTATTGTTGAAGCTTTTTCCTTGATTTCGTCAAAACGTTGCTTCATATTTGTTACAATTTCGGTTGCCTCAGTCACAGTTCCAGTAGCTTTCCCAATCATTTCAATATGTTGATACGCATCCTCAAAGGATGAAGCACTTCCAACGACAATCACATCAATTCCTGCATCTTCAAACTGTTTTAAAATATCAGGATGTGTATTGTAATGATAATCTGTAACTAGTGCTAGATCAGGAAGAAGTGAAAGAACCAATTCTGCATTGATATCCTGTGCACCTACTTTTTGAATTTCAAGTGCTTCTGATGGGTAATTATCGTAATCAGAAACTCCAATAATTTTTTCTCCTAAACCAAGGGCAAATGCAATTTCTGTATTACTTGCCTGAATGGAGACAATTGATTCAGGTTCTTCATCAATCGTAACCTCTCGATCAGCACTGTCTATAATTGTGATAGGGAACTCTTGATTGGCATTCTCCCCTTCAGCTTGTTCAACGGTTTTTGGATCCTTCTCATCTTGAGCCTCTTCGTCTTGTGTACCACAGCCTGCAACGATACCCATGGTAAAAAGAAATATAAGACTTAACAGACCCCATTTTTTCAACAATTCCTTCATTCTTTTTTCCCCCTTCTAATTTTGAACACAAAAAAACGCCATTCCACAGGAAGAGCGTTTCGTAAAGGCATAATAAAAGTTATTTGCTATAGAACTCCAATTAAGCAATCCTACTATAACAAATATAGTATCATATGATAATTTATCTGCACTTTAAACGTTCCTTTCCTCGAGGAAGCTTAAAAAACAAAATAGGCAGGTCTCCTGACTTGCGAATCAACGGTCGGTTACTCCTTCCCATGTAAAAAACACAGTGGATCTTATAACCTTCCTCCTCGCTTACAGTGGCGGGACCGTGTTGGACTTACACCAACTTCCCTCTTAGTCTTACATTCTCTTATTAGAAGAATGGTAAGAAACCTATTTGCGAAATATTCATTTTTTTGTATTCTGCAAAATTATAATACACCCCTAATGTTTTGTAAATAGGAGCAAAGCCAAGGAACCAAAAGTTCATTTGGTTCCATCACTAATTTAACACTTAATTTACGTCGCTGTTTCCTTCTTCCGTTCTCTCTACTAGTGTAAATAAAAATCGATAAATTAGCCGATATGCTTCTTCTAATGACATGTCCTCTTTGAACCCAATCACATAATTCAAAGCGAAATTCAAGTCCCATAAGCCATCACCTTGATTAAACATCAATTCAAATTTTGCCTCGTCTCCATGTAATTCTTTTCTTAAGTTTTCTTTAAGTGAGGTCTCAAACTTCTTCTGCAGCTTTAATCCTACCATTACGTCGTATGTTCCAAATACATCATTCACTTCAAAGGCAATTGCATCCACGCCAATTAGGTCTAGCCACTTTGATTCAAAGTATAGAAATTCATTCTTGTGTTTTTGAAGGTAGTCAATCGTTTGTTCCAAAAATGCGAATGATTCTTTAGAGAGTGTTTCCTCGGTTTCTTTATCACATCTTTCAATGTAAGCTTCAGTGAAACGTGTAGTTGGATCTTTTTCTACTAATTTAACGTCATTCGAAATCAATTCATATTTTTCTATGTACTCTTTTTCCTCTTGAAATACTGCAACTTGTTTCTCTTCACTCATTAACTCTGATGAAATGTATTTTTCCATTTGTTTTTGTAACATAGGTGTATCCTCCTGAATTTGGTGCCTTACCGGTCTTAGGGGTAAGGCATCCATTTTGTACATTCACTTTTTAGCGAGTACGCCTTCTACCTCTCGTTGAATTGCTTTTGGATTGCCTATCATTAGACTTTCTATTTGAAGAAAACGGTGCAGCCTTCTTTCCGTCTCTTCTACTACCTTCAGAGCGTTTATTTTCATTTTTTTGCTCACTTGCTCTCTCATAATCCTCGCGATCAGGGATACTTACTCCCTTAATTACTTGCATTTCAAATTTTTGATGAATCCCTTTTTCAATCATTCGTAGGAACTCCATATCCTTAGGCGCCACTAGTGTAAAGGCAACCCCGTCGCCACCTGCACGTCCAGTTCGTCCAATCCGGTGAACATAGCTTTCCACATCTTGTGGGATGTCATAGTTAAAGACATGTGTTACCCCTTCAACATCCAATCCCCTTGCAGCAACGTCTGTTGCAACTAAAAATTGTGTTTTCGCTTCACGAAATCGTTTCATCGCTTTTTCACGCTTCGACTGTGTTAAATCACCATGCAACTCGTCTGAATCATACCCATTGGCAATCAATGCCTCGTGCAGCTTTTTAGCACGAACTTTTGTACGACAGAAAATAATCGCTAAAAATGGACGATGTTCTTCAATTAAATGAAATAAAGTTGCTTGTTTTCTCCGGTCAGTGGTTTCAATCACAACTTGTTTAATCTCTTCTACCGTTACTTTTTTTGCTTTCACTTCGATGAACTCTGGTTCGTTCATATATTTTTTGGCAAGAGATTTAATTTCATTAGGCATTGTTGCAGAAAACAGCATGGTTTGTCTAGAAGGAAATGTTTCTTTAATGATGTCATCTACCTCTGGAAGAAAGCCCATATGTAACATTTGATCGGCTTCATCTAACACAAGCATCCTAATCGTTGAAAGATCAATCGTTCCCCGGCGAATATGATCTAATAATCGACCAGGTGTTGCCACGACAATATGCTGAGCTCCTTTTAATTTTTTTAATTGATGCTCAACATCCTGACCACCGTATACAGCTAACACGTTGACACCCTCTACGTTCTCGATCATTTTCTTAATTTCTTTTGAAATTTGCTGAGCTAATTCTCTTGTTGGAGTTAAAATAAGGGCTTGAACATCCGACTCGTGCACATCAATCTTTTCAAGAATCGGCAGAACAAAAGCCAACGTCTTCCCTGTTCCCGTTTGTGCTTTTGCAATCACATCCTTCCCCTCAAGTACAGATGGGATCGTCCGTTCTTGTATCGGAGTTGGTTCCACGATACCTAATGACTTCAATGTATGGTTAATCTCTTTTCGAATACCAAGTTGTAAAAAATCTTTCAAGGCTAATCACTTCTCTTTTCTTATCATAATGCCAGTTTGTTCAATGGCTTATTTACTATAGCATATTGGTTAGTATTTACAGAGTGATTTGGAATATTTAATTATTGTCACAGTGACGCCCCGAATTTTGTCGATGGGCCAGAGGGACAGGTTCCTTGACCAAACATAAATGGTACGAAACTTTTCAAATATCGCCTGCTCTAACTCAATACTTTCTTTTCCCTACTTATCCATAATCTTTTTCGCTGTACTATTTAAAGTTTGTTGTATAATAAAGGGAACTTCCAATTATTAAAGTTCCCTCTGTTCCAAGTCTACACCTTATATGTGAGCAATTTTACAAATCAACTTTCATGTCTCGCAATGCACCTTGTTTAACATATTTTATTAGTTTTGCAGCCTCATCTCGAACACGTTTTCTTCCTAATTAGTTAAAAACCAGTTATCCTTTCTGGTGAAAGTATCATCAGCAGGACATAACGTATAGGTGATCCAATTAGGGATATATGTTTGTAATGTCAGATGTAATCGTTTCATATGGTAAGATGTCGTTACTACCAAAATTCGTTTTATCCTATATAGGTGAAATTCTCTGTTTAATACGAATAGAGAGGCTAATACATTTTCTAGTGTGTGCAATGATTGATCCTCAATTAGTATATCTTTTTCGGAAACCCCTAACACTATGGCTTCTCTTTTCATCGAAACTGCTTCTGAGTAAACACTTTCCTTCCACTTCACTCCACCTGAAAACAATAGTTTACTGGCTCTACCTTGCTTATATAATTCAACGGCTTTTGGTACGCGATATTTAACGGCTTTACTACTACCTGCCACTAATATACAATCTCCGTTCGCAAAATCATCTTCAATATCCGAAAATAAAAGCTTGGTCAATTGGGCATCTGAGAGTTTTTCAACATCTAACTCCGACAGATACATTTACATGTTCCCCCCTTTACAAAGTTATCCTATCTAAAATATACCACATTTTGGTAGTTTAACAGTATGTACAAATGCATTAAAAAAACAGTACAGGTGAATAGACTACTTATAATTGTCACAGTGACGCCCCGAATTTTGTCGATTATCAAAAATGGGGCCTGAACCCCAGCACAGTAAAGCATTACCGCGCTGGGGGTCAGGCACTCTAATCTCAGTAAATATCCACTACCTATTCAATTCTACCGTCTCGAATACCTTCCAATTCACTATTTTCTCTAACGTAACTGATAGTAAAACGCCTATAATTAAGCCATTGCTAATAAACGGCTGTATATATAGTGGGATATCAGAGAAAACAGTTGGTGAAATATTCATGATACTAATCCCAACGAGAACTGGTGCTGCTAAGCGAAAAATTGTATTCGAATTAAACGTTTTTCCGTTAAGGCTGCTAAAGGCTGTACCGAATAATTGTAAATAGGCAACAAATAAAACAGCATTTCCTACTGAAATTGGCATGGTTGCAAGGAATGATCCGAATATAGGAACCAGTCCGATTGTTGTTAATAACCCACCACCGATAAGGAACGGTTTCGAATGAAATATTCTTGTACTTTGTAGAAATCCGATTGAGGATGTAAATGGTGTGTAAGGTACTAGCCCAAATCCCGAACCAAGCGCCGTAAAAACACTTGTCACATAGATTGAATTATGAAATCTACGTTGTGGGGTTTCTTTATTTATCAGTTTTCCGGCTGCTTCAATCGAAGCAAATGTATTGCTCAAATTGATTACCACTGCAAAGAATGTCACCCCAATAATCCCAAACTCTAGATTTGGTTCTCCAATAGGAAATAAAGTGAAAGACATCGAGGATGCTTCTAAAGCCCCTTGGCCAACATCCATAAACAATAGATCATGCAATATCCATCCAATCATTAAACCTATTAAAATGGAGAAATTACTAATAGATTTAGAGCCTTTAAGTTTTATAATCACAACTAGGATAACAATTCCGATTGATAATAAACTTAACGGTATATCTAATACCCCATCCTTTGTTAAAGGAAACATTCCTTTAAAGAAGATAAAAATCAATTGGAAGGTTAAGAGAAAAAGATATACTGACATGACCATTGGACTGAAGAGTGACTGAAAAAGTGACAAACCATTACATGCTGTTAAAACGATTGTAAATGCGCATGCGAGTAGAATCCCAGTCGTGATCCCTCCACCAATCGTAGATAGGCTCATTCCCATCGAAGAAGCAGTGAGCCCTAGGTTTAATATAACGCCCCATAACAACCCAGAATGTCCTTCCATAATGGGCATTCGATGTCCAATCCATCCTTGAAACATACAAGCTACCCCTGTAAGGATTAGAGAGCATCTTAGCATCATTCCAATCATATCTTGAGGCACCTCAAACACGGTTCCTATCGAAATCGGGACAACCACTGTATTAGCAAAAATAAAAATAAGCCATTGAACAGAAGAAAAAACCGTTACAACATACCCCTTACTCATCATTCACACCACTTTCTTGAACCATGGGGACGGTTCTCCCGGTTCCCTATTTTTTCCGCCACTAAAAGGAGGGCTGCAAATTTGGTGTCAGACCCCATCTAGTAAACTTTTACAGAACTGAAGAACAAGCCCACATTTCGAAATATAAAAAGAGTCTTACGTAAACCGAAAGACTCCCTGAAGAATACCATTACAATGCTCCAAAATCAATATACTCCGTTCAGACAACTAAATTTTTTCTCTTCCATCCTTATTTCCTTTAAACGTGTGACATTCAACAATATTAGTTGTTTCCCTTACATGCTAAACACTTACTTTCGTTTACGCATAAAGAAAGGGCCTGACCCCCACCACGGTAAAGCATTAAAAGAAAGGGCCTGACCCCCAGCACGGTAAAGCAATACAGGTGCAAATTTTTTAGCTTTGTAGAACGAATGTTCTAAACTATATTAAAGTGTATTGAATCACAAAGTCTGGATACAGTCATTACGGGGAACCATCGCTGTAGTCAAGTTGTAAGGGGTTTTTTTCAAGAAGTTTTCCCAACATTTCATTTTTCTACATATATCCAAAACTACTTTAAACACTCCTTGAAAACTGACCTTTCAGATTCTGTGAATTTTGCTAGTGTGGTAACTTCCTTTAGCACATCAAATCCTGAAGGATCGAATCTTTATCGACACTTCTTTGAATCCCATATTTTGTTTTTGATTAAGTTCTCAAGTTCTTTCGTACTTTTCTTTTGCTCCGTTGAACCATGCCTTGACGGCCGCTTTGTAATTTCCTTGTATGAAATCTGATTGGTATTACCCCATTTCTTCCAAGGAACTTTATCGTATTTATGGTGCTGGTAATACTTCAATGGATGGATACTCCCTGGCGCAAAATTATACGTGCCCATGTTTACCGGATCGTTTACCATTTGACCCGTTTCAGCATTGTAGACAACTTCAAAGCGACCATCTGATGATATAAACTTCACATTATAAGCGGCGTCATATTCTCTCACTTCATACCGGTGATATCTAGCACTGAATAGCTGCCATTTTCCGCATGCCACTAGTTCAATCATTTCTTCTAATTGTTCAGGCGCCTCTCCATATCGATTCAGTACATTGCGAAAATAGTGAATGTCTTCCGTGATATAAGGAAGTTGTTTGACATGGTAATCAAATGTCTCAAAAAACAGATTAAATTGCTTATGCCCGTTAAAATACTTTTGATTTCCTACCAAATCATCCATCATTTTCGTTAGGATTGCATGTGATGCAGTTGCTTTGGATGTATCAAATCTATACCATTTTCGATGTTCAGAGCGAATTAGATCATATTGCTCTGAGAGTTCAGAAAAGTATGATTCTGATAAAAAATCTTCCTCGACTGCTACAGGTAAATTCGGATATATAAAGTCCTTCTCTAGTCGTTGGTACCCGTATATCAATACTAAAAACAGGAAAAAAAGAAGGATAAGAATTGTTCTTGGCGAACGACTTTTAATAACTGTCCTAATTTTTTTGCCCCTCCTCTTCTCCCAATTTCAATTATTCTTTGCTAATCTTTTCCAAATCCTCCTGTTTAGTTCTTTAACCAATAAAATCTTTTTTATATCTAATAGCTAAATAGACTGCAGAGGCAAGGAATGCAAGTGAATATTTAAATAAGAAGAAGATTTGCCACATATATTCTTTTGGGAAAATCACGTCGCACAAAACTATTCCACTTAACATTATGAAGGCACTTTTTAATTTTATTTGATCTGTTCTTTCGTCAGCTTCGCCCATTTTTTTCTGTAATACGTATGTTAGAATCCCTCCGACAAAAACCAATAAAAAACCACTAACAATAAGAATATTCCAATTTCCTACCGATTGTTCTGCCCAAGACTTTAATGGATTAAAAATTGCGTTAGAAATATCTGAAAAATCAATCACCATGTCCACTCCCTTTCACATAAGTAAAAATCTCATTTACATCAACATTAAAAAAGTCGGCAATCCGAAAAGCTAATAAGAGAGTCGGAACATAATTTCCTTTTTCCATTACGAAGATGGTTTGTTTGGAAACCCCGACTTTCTCTGCTAATTCTTGCTGAGACATTCTGGCAAGTACACGATATTCATACACCTTATTTGAGATCGAATCACCAAAATCTTTCTTCATGACCATCACCTCTTGAATCAAATTATAAACTCACCTTTTATAAAAGTAAAGTAAACTTATACAAAATTATAAAATATATTTATTTTTACTCAAATTACTTTGATTTAGCTAAAGCGAAATACAAAAAAAACCTGACGAAATTCATGTTTCCGTCAGGTTCACAGGGCGATCAGGAGTAAATTATGTTTTTTAGGCAGTCGAGTGGATGAAAATATTCAGATTTTCCTTATTTTCATATCCAGAAGGGAAATCAAATTCCATTTCATATTAACAATCCGTATCTTCTCCGGCGCGCCACATACGTTAATGCTTTAACAAACTAGGGGCAGACCCTATATTCCTTTCTGTTAATACTTCGTAGGTATACTTACCTTTTCATTAGGTTATACCTCTAAATCTCCATTACTTTCAAACTCCTCGGTCCAAAGTGAGAATTCCTTTGTATATATGGACTTACACACTTCTATATCGTTTTGAAAATCTTTTAAAACGGAGAGTTGGTTTGTAATTGACGCTCCTTCAAATACGGAAACAATTATCTTATGAAAGCTCATTATCATTTTTGCTTCTTTATAAAGCTTTTGCAAATTTTCAGGTTTCACGTCCTGGTAGAGTTCAATGAAATCTTTGTTAGCATTTTTGATAAACTCAGTTGCTAATTTGAGCAGTTCACTATCTTTTACTACATAAAGTGCAATCATGAGGAGTCCATCCTCCAACATATGCTCTACTGTTGGAATCCAGGTAATTCTCTTAGGTTGAATAGGCTCTTTTTCAGTAACTGCATGTAATGGTGTTAGAATCCATGCTGGTCTGCTGTTTTCTGACAGATACAGCATGTGTGAAATATTCATGATGCCACCTTCATAAGAATGTTTTTGACCAACTAAGATTTGAGCGGTGAATGTACCCATTACTCCATACCTCCTACTGGTTGATTTTTCAAACCATCCATATGAGCTTTCAACTTCAAGATATAATCCTCTGACAAATATCCTTTTGCTCCACGAAGAATTTCCTTTTCATAATCTGCTGGTGGCGCCATTTCTTCATTTTTATTTTTGACAGTAAAAGTAATGGCTTGTGTGTCATTACCGTTTAGTTTTATCGTTACAAAGGTAGCACGGTAGGCAAATGGTGCTCCCTCACGCTGGTATAGATAATTTTTCAAAGCTTCAACTGGGATTTCGTAGGCCTTACCTTCTACTTGGCCACCCTCTTCCACAATATCCGCACGTCCCATCCCATCCACTGTGGATTTACGCGTAAAACGTAGGGAATAGCTATCGAGAACCCCTACCCCAACCATATTAGTGATCCACACCTTGCTCAATAAACCGTTTGTCATCCATGCAGCTTCCATAGGCAAAATATAGTACCGTACTACGTTGCTTATTTAGTAATCTATACTCCTTCCAATCACCATCGGGAATTCGATTGTTTAGCAAATTAGATTGACCCGCAATATACACATAGGCTTTGACTGGACCTTTGTCTGTGAAAACCATTTGTTCCACTCTTTCAAATAAATTCTTTGTTCCTCCATCACGAAAGCCCTCTAATTGGTCGATTTGCTTCAACTCAAGATCAGTTACTTCATAAAGTTCTCCATACACACGTGATGAACGGGACTGTTTCACTGCTGGATAGCCAAATCCTGTATCATATAATTCTCCATTGGTCCAACACTGTTCTGCCAATCTGGTTGCCTCTTTTAGGTAGTGAGCATTACCTTCTCCTTTACGCAATGTTCCATATACAAATATGTTCTTCATCTTTACCACTCCTCATTATTTGTTAGGTTTAGTATAAAAAGAAAAGGTTGGCAGTCAGCCAACCTTAAGAAATGGTACGTTTATAGAAGCGTTATAATCTTCGTTTCAATGGAACTCCACATATAACCTTGCCCACGTTTGTTCACAATTGGATTCTGTGTATTCTCTGGCAGGCACTTCTTTACCTTTCGATTAATCTTGGAGATAATCGGTTTAATGGAAGTGGTCTCAGGTGCCTCGTCCTCCGGCCACACATATTGAATCAGTTCCTCTTTTGAAACAATTCGACCTTTTTCGATTAAATATTTCAACACCTCTGCTTCTTTTCGTTGTAATTCAGCGACATCTTTCGGTCCGGAAAAGGTAGGGCGCAAGTGAGCCATATCTAATGTGGCCTCGTTATCTTCATTCTCCATTTTTACATTTTCAACGTCATCAATAGTAGCAAGCATGTACGTGCCATCTGGATACCTGATTGCTCTCGTTTGCTGGCCTTTTTGTGTAATTAATGCTCTCACTTCATTTAATTCACCGCTAAAATTATGTTCTTCATCTGAATCTATTGCCTTGTCCAAATAACGAATGGCTTCCAGATCGTCTCCTAGTTTATAAAATGCTTTAGCCATCGTCGCATACGCTCGGAACAGTCTGATTTTGGACAATGAAGTATGAATTGCCTTTGTAAAATATTCAATGCTTTTCTCATATTCCTGTGCTTCATAATGGATATGTCCCATCCTGTATAGGGCATTCGTATCATCTGGAAAAATCTCTAAAACCTCATTGAACAGTTCTTTCGCATTGATTAGATTTACATGTACTAGTTTTTCGTCTTCCCCGCTCCGGACTAGCATCTTAGCAAGCTCAACTTTATAGTCCGTATTGTCTGGTTCTGTTTGTAACAATCTACGGTACAATTTGATTCCTTCTTTTAGCCAAGCCGACTCATTCAGGGAACCTTGTTTTCTTCTCCAAACTATTATTTGATCTGGCATGGGGACACCTCATTGTTGCAGTTTTGATTTTTCATTATTAATTTTAGTTATCCAATATCTATATTCTTCAATAGTTTTCATTAATCCTTTTAAATATTTCATCCTAATAAGTAATATTTGTTGGAAATAAATGTGCATTTAAACTGTTGGAAATACAAAAAAACCAGTCCCGCAATAACTAAGTAGTTAGGTTATGAAGTAGTAGAAAAACCAAATCGCAAGGTTAATATCAAGATAAATCTCATAATTTTAGACAATAAAACCACACAGAAAAACACAGAGGTTGTACCATCCTCTGCGTTTTTAGTAATCTAACGAACTGTTCTACAACTAAAGCACACTTTACTTTAAGTACATTTCTTCACAAACTCGCCCTTTCTTATCGAAAATCAAAAATCGTACATTCGTTTATTTTGTACAAGCTGCTCCGAAGATATTTTAAGAAAGCGCTACCCAATGGGCAGCACTTTGAGGTACTATATATTATATTTTTCATTAATTCAAAGCTGGAATTTGTCTCGTTAAGTTTGGAGATTCAAATGAAATAAAAAAAGTCGTTCCTTGATTTAGTTGACTATTCACTTGAATCGTTCCCTTATGGTTTTGAATGATTTTATAGCTAACCATTAGACCTAAGCCATTTCCATTTTGCTTTGTCGTGAAAAAAGGCTCCCCAAGTTTTTTTATTTGGTCTGCCTTCATTCCTATCCCTTCATCCTTAATTGTAATTGAAATTTCTTGATAAGTCCTATCAACAACAATAGATACATAACCTCCAGTAGGCATTGCTTCAATGGAGTTCTTTATTAAATTTAAAAATACTTGTTTTAATTGATTTTTTTCCCCTGAAATTAGTACTTCATCTCTTGGAAATTTATATTCAATGTTAACATTTTTCAAATTAGCTTCAGGCTCGAGAAATTTAATGACACTTTTTAATATACTCGTAATATTGCATTCACTGAAGTAGATTTGATGAGGCTTTGCAAAGACCATAAATTCACTGACAATGAAATTAATCCGATCAATCTCATCTATGATTGTATCAATATAATGTACTTCTACACCATTATCATTCAGTAGCTGTACAAATCCACGAATTGTTGTTAACGGGTTTCGTATTTCGTGAGCAATTCCTGCAGCCAATTCTCCAATCATCGCAAGTTTCTCCGTTTTACGTAGTGCCTCTTCTGTATTCCGTTTTTCAGTAATATCATATTGAATGGATATATGTTTATAACGCTCTCCGTTTGAATCTACAAATGGAAAGATTGTAGTATCTAGCCAATACTTTGTCCCATCCTTTGCTTGATTAAGAATCTCTCCTTTCCAAACCTCTCCACCTTGAATCGTATCCCATATATCCTCGAAAAATGAAGGTGGATGAAAGTTTGAAGAATAAACCTCATGTTTCTGTCCTAAAAGTTCTTCTCTAGTATATTTGTATAGATTGCAAAAATTATCATTTGCATATAGAATTCTATCTTCACGATCTGTAATCGCAAAAATAGTGGCTTCATTTAAGACACTCTCCAAATCTGCCAGCTCTTTAAGTGTCATTTTTAAATCCTCTTTAGACGCATCTAAAGCATGTTTAATGAATGACAATTCATCATTGTACATATTCAATAGTGTATTGGACATAAGCTGGTATATAGATTCCATTATTTTCATCACTTCAAATAAGGTATCAATCGATATAGATTTTTGATGTACCTCTGTTTCAAGCAATTCCGTGATTGTGCAACGGATTATATTTACAAAATTGTAAGAGTGATTGAGGGAAGAATTAGATTTGATCAAAGAAAGACCAAAGGCTTCTACAAAAGCAATTATATTAATTTTGTGTTTATCTTCTTTATTACTTAAAAAATCCCCTATATGAATGAATATGTTATCGTCTAGTACATTTTGAAAATCCAAGTTTTTAAAAATAGGATTATAAAAATTCAACTCATCAATTGTGTTCTTATAATTTTGAAATATTTCAATATGAAGTTCTTTTATCTTCCTACCAATATAATCGATTTGTGTGTTCATTATATCCCTCTTAAAAAAAACAGTATTTTTACTTAATATTTAAACAAATTTATACAAATCCCTCTTTTTTTCTGTAAATTTTGTATAAGAATTAGGCTTACTACGGTAGGAACAAGGCCAATTGTAGAATTTGACATCCATTATTACATTAAAAAACACCTAACAAATTAGCATGTAATGTTGATAGGTGTTTCCGATAAGAGACCTTATAAAAAGTGAGAATGACTTCTACTATGTCAAGTTAATGTTTCACTGTCCCACTATCCATATTCTGTATAAGTTAATTGTTTTTTACAGACACTAATAAAAACGGTTGAAGGATAGATTACGAATGACAGAGCGTCATAATAATGATAACTTCCCAAATTATGAAAAAATTAAATCCATTCTTAATGAATCACCCGATTTGATCTGTCGAAATCTTGAAATTGGTCAAGAGGGGATTCATATTATCTTCATGAAAAATCTAATTAAGCCAGAGGTTCTAAATGAATACGTCATTAAATACATTGAAGAACTTTCTGTAGAATACATACATTACACCTATTTAATGAAAAACATACCTATAGAAGAATTAAAGGTAAATTTGGAGGAACAAGAGATAATTTCTTCCCTATTAAATGGATTTGCTTATATTTATTTTTTAGATGAGAAAAAGGCATTCCTTGTAAACTGCGCAAATCCCATTGAACGCTCTATTGAGAAAGCAGAAACAGAATCGTTAGTATATGGACCTAAAATTTCATTTACTGAATCATTAACTTCTAACGTTAAGATAATAAGACAAAATCTAAATGATAATAATTTGTGCACGGATGAAATAAAGATTGGGGAACGCGTTCAAAAGCAAGTAAGAATTGTATATATAAAAGATATTGCGAACGATGAAACTCTTCAGACACTTAAGGACAGGATTAAACAATTAAAAACGGAAAATATAATTGACAGTTCCGTTTTGGCTCAATGTCTAGAAGATAATCATTACTCTTTATTTCCACAATTTATATTAACAGAGCTGCCCGATCGATTTATCTACTCGATTTTAAATGGGCGTATTGGTGTTTTTATAGACGGTAGCCCAGTAGCGATTATAGGTCCTGCTAATTTTTTCTCATTTTTCGAATCAACAGAAGATATCTATTTGAGATGGTCTTTAAGTACATTTATTCGTTTTATCCGATTATTTGCTATGGTCGGTTCTCTTTTTTTAACAGCCATTTACGTGGCTACCATGACTTATCATTTTGAACTCATACCATCTAAATTATTAATTATCATTGGACAATCACGTTCACAAGTTCCTTTTCCCCCCTTATTAGAAGCACTCTTACTAGAATTGTTGATTGAATTACTTAGAGAAGCTGGGGCCCGCCTTCCTACAAAAGTAGGACAAACAATGGGAATTGTAGGGGGTATTGTAATTGGTCAAGCTACGGTTGAGGCAGGATTGACTAGCAATATTTTAATTATCATTGTTGCGTTTAGTGCATTAGGGGCATTTTCTGCTCCTATTTATGAAATGGGTACAGCTGTAAGAATTGCTAGATTTCCAATTATTATTTTAGCAGGTGTTTGGGGGTTAAACGGAATCATTGTCGGTCTATGTGTTCTAATGGTTCACTTGTTAAAATTAACTTCTTTAAATAAACCTTATCTTGCCCCTCTATATCCGCTAAGAATGAAAGATTTGAAATATTTTTTAATACGTCTCCCCCACTATTTTTATATGAGACGACCGTTAGTTAATCGACCCAAAGACTCCATTCGCCTTAAGGATCGATTAAGAAATATAACAGATTTAGATGAATTTTGAGGTGCAAAATGAATTTAAATATACGTTTTGTTAATGCCTTTATGGCGTTTTATATCATACACACTTCACAAATTGGTATGGGAATTCTTGGAGTTCCAAGAATTATGTATCTAGAATCAAAAACAGATGCTTGGATATCCATTTTACTATCTGGTTTATTCGTTAGCTTGATTACATGGTTAATGATTTCTATCCTTAAAAAAAATGAAGGTGATACTCTTTTTGAAATTCATGATCATATATTTGGACGCTTTATCGGTAGTATTTTCAACTTATTTATTGTCATTTACTATATTGCCGTCAATTATTCGATTATCATTAGTTATGTCGAGTTGTCACTAACATGGGGATATGAAGGAGTTTATGAATGGGTCGGGGTACTGGCTTTACTAATGATAACCATTTACGCTGTATCAGGCGGATTCAGAGTAGTGACCGGTGTTTGCTTCTTATCCTTTTTATTGACTATATGGCTGCTATTTGTTGTTTACCAGCCACTTCAAACCATAAACTTAACTAGAATTTTACCTATAATGACGACAACTCCTTCAGAAATTATGAAAGGAGTTTTCAAGAGCAGTTATACAATGTTAGGTTTCGAGACGTTGTTTTTTATTTTTCCGTTTATTAAGGAGAAAAATAAACTTCAACTTTTTAGTCAAATAGCAGTCTGGTTTACGACCATTCTTGTTTTAATAACAACTGTAGTTTCTATTTTATTTTTTAGTGCTAAAGAACTAGAGAAGAATGTATGGCCAGTTGTCAGCATGATTAGCACGGTCCATTTTCCATTTATTGAACGTTTTGAATTTGTTGCTGTTCCATTATGGATTTTAGTTATTTTTCCAAACCTATGTATCACTTTATATATTTCTTCCAGGGGCATTAAACAAATTTTTCATATAAAACAAAAATATGGAATATGGCTCATCTCCATTATCCTTTTTATCTGCAGTTTTATAATTACTAAAAGAGTAGATAATAATTATTTTTTTGACCAAATTGGCAAAACTGGATTTTTTCTTTGGTTTATCTATCCGATTTTCTTGTATGGAGTCACCCTTATAAGATCAAAAATCAATACTCGTTCCAGACGGAGTTGAAAGAATGAAAAAAATTGCTATTCTGCTGTGTTTTCTTTTTTGTACTGCATGCATGGCCCCTGAAAAAATAATAGAAATGCAAGGGATTTCAACGATTATTGGATATGACTTGCTTGATGACAATACATACAAAGGCACTATCAGTTTGTTACAATTTGACCGAAAAGAAGAAAAGACGAGTGTAACCCTTTCAGCTGAAGGAACGACTAGTAAACAAATCAGACAAAAACTAGAGGAACGAACTAGCCATGACATTACGTCTGGTCAATTAAGGACCATACTGTTTAATAAAAATATGGCAGAAACAGTAGGAATTACTTCTTTTCTGGATACAATGCAACGAGATAGTAGTATCGGTTCTTTAATTTTTTTGGCCATTACTGATAATGCTGAGGAGACGATTAACAATACAAACTATGAAGAATATCCCGAAATGGGATCCTATATCTATCAACTATTGGATAAACACGAAAAGAAAGAAATGTTAGTCAACTCCAACTTACATGATTTTATAACTACACTATATGAAATTGGAATCGATCCTACACTACCCATGATTAAAAATGCAAATGGGGCGGCACCTTCTATAAGTGGTGTTGCATTATTCAAAGATGATAAAATTGTGGGGTCTATTTCGTTGATAAACACCTTTTATCTAAAATTATTCACAAATAATAAGGCATTTTTAGGTGATATAACTGTAGAGATTCCTGCTGGTGAACTAGAGAATAGGGATATGGCAAAACTCAACCTTCCTAAAAGTGATATTTATAAGATCACACTTCATCCGATAAAGTACAAAGGAAACATTGAAATAATGAACGAAGAATTTGTTCATTTAAATGCAACGATATCCGTTTCAATATTAGAATTTCAACCCACTACTTCTTTGAAAAATAAAGATTTACTAAACAAGACGGAACAACTAATAGGCGAAGCCCTAAACAAAGAATTTGGATATATACTTGAGGAATTAAAAAATTTAAATACTGATCCCATTGGCATCGGAAGAAAAATAAGAAGTGTAAGAAAATATTCCCATTTAACTGAAGGAGATTTAAGACAAAATTACTCTACACTAAAAGTAAAACCAAATATAAAGGTGGAAATTAAGCGAACTGGATCAATTGATTAACATATTTTTAGGAACAAAATCGCTAACGCCCCTAATACGACCCAAGTGTTGATTATTCACTGGGGCTTTTTCTCACTTTCGCATGATTCCAGCGGGAATAGCGTGAGACTTGAGACCGAGTTAATTCTCGTAGTGTTATGGTTAAAAGTATGGTAAAATATATTATCTTTATAAAAAAATTTTTTTAAGGTGTTAATATCATTGGAAATTAAACATTTACAATATTTTATTGAAGTGACTCGCACTGAAAATTTTACAAGTGCAGCTGAGAATTTGTTTATTACCCAGCCTGCCCTTAGTAGAATTATCAAGTCATTGGAGAATGAACTTGGTACACAGCTTTTTATTCGTACAAGAAAAAAACTTATACTGACTGAAGCGGGACGTGTTCTAAAAAAACATGTATTAAAAATTGAAAATCAGCTGCAGCAACTAGGTGAGGAATTAGATAAGATGGTCATGCTAAAAAAAAGGCATATCCGTATCGGTCTTCCTACGATTACCAATACCATTTTTTTCTCCCAACTGATGTCATCGTTTCATCAAGAATATCCAGAGGTAACATTCCAATTGGAGGAAGATGGTTCGAAAGTGATTGAAGAGAGGATTGTTAATGATTTACTAGATTTTGGGGTTGTTGTTCTTCGTGAAAATGATAATAATATTGACTATTTTATGTTCGTTAAGGAGAAACTAAAACTAGCTGTACCATCGTCCCATCGTCTCGCTGGAAAACAGGAAGTGTCATTACAAGAACTTAAGGAAGAGTCATTTATTATGTTCAACCGAGAATTTGAGTTAAGAAATATTGTCATCAATGCTTGTAGAGAAGCTGGCTTCCAACCGTTTATTATTTCTGAAGCATCACAATTGGAATTTATTCAAGAAATGGTTGCTTCCAATTTAGGTATTACTTTGTTGCCGGAAAGTACATGTATGGAATTAACAAATAATATTCACACCCTAACTGTAACCAATCCTGCAATCGAATGGAATCTAGCTATGATTTGGAAAAAGGATGAAAATTTATCACAGATTGCCAAAGAATTTATCCGATTTGCAAAAAAGAAGCTGATGACAGCTTATCCATATGATTGATAATATCAATAGGTTTCCTCTTGTTTAGAGGAAGCTTTTTTTATTTTTTGGCTAAAGAGCGCTTACATACTATTTTGTTATGAATGTTATATATGAATTGGCATTTTATGTTTCCACTATAATCATATTATAATTGTCCTTGTAAAAAATCCTAATGCATAAAGAGGCGGCCGCTTCAAAAGTATTTTTCATATAAGGTGATATTAATGGAAGCAAAGAAAATTAAAGATACACGTGTAATTCAAACCGACCAGGTGCTAATTAATGATTTGAATAATTATCATACATTATTTGGCGGTGTTCTAATGAAAAAGATGGATGCTTGTGCGGTGCTCTCTGCTCGCAGACATTCACGGGTAAAAGAATGCGTTACGGCATCGACTGACGGCGTTAACTTCCTCGAACCAATCCGTGTAAGTGACTCGGTCTGTATCGAATCATTTGTCTGCTATACAGGTAAAAAGTCAATGGAGATTTTCTGTAAAGTGATCGCTGAAAATCTTGAAACAGGGAGCCGAAGAATTGCGGCTACTGCTTTCTTTACCTTTGTTCCCCTGGATGATAATAAAAGACCAATGCAAGTGCCCAGTGTTATTCCAGAATCAGAGGAAGAAAGCTTTCTTTTTGAGACAGGGAAAGAACGGGAAAAAATCCGCAAGCTAAAAAGGGAACAAAACAAAGAACTCGTGTCAAAACTTACACTAGAAAAACCATGGGATTAATACCAATAAAGGGGAGAGAATATCGTATGCTAATAGCATCAAGTTACAATCAACTAAAAAATGCGCAAACAGCGATTGAAAGCTTACATGAAATAAAACCATCTATTTATAGTAAATTTTTGAATGTCATTAAACTTACTCGTCAAATGCAGTATGGATATCAATATATGGGGTCCTTAGTTATGGATGAAGATCCAAGTGATTTCGTTCCAAACTTTCAAAATGATTATGTATTGTCTGTATATAAAAGGGAAATCGAAAAATTAAAAGCGGATAATAAATTCCCTGACTTGAAAGAATTACTGAATACGTATAAACATGTCAGCTATGAAAATATTAGCAAATTGGCATTAGGGGAAAACCCAAAAGCGTTAGTTGGTCCAATTCTTGTACGTTAATTCCTCCATAATAAAACCGCCGATGATATAGTTACGGTGAACCTTTCCGTTAGTAAATGAGGTATTTAGCCAGCGCTTTTACTCTAAAATCTACCATATTTAATAATAATCAAAAAGAATAGAAAATATAAAGAGATGGAGATGAACCAACGTTCTTAAACGATTGTGTCATCTCCACCTTTTTTATGGGTTAATTGTTTTTACCAAATGCTACAGAAATACCATGGATTCCATTTTACCATAATGTAATACCTCAATTTTTACAGTATATAACTCAAGCAAAACAAGGATTCCTCTCCAGACTAGGGCATATAATAATTTTTTGATTGTAGCAGCGTTATTCGGAAAGTAATTAACAATAATATATAATACTCCTACCTGCCCCATGGAAACAATTAAGTATGCCAAGTCAACCTCCTTTTTATCAAAATACCCTACCCGTTACTTTCAGTGCAAAATATCTAACTGGATAAGCAGAAAAAACGGTCGTTAATGTAACATAAAAACCCTAATTTTTTCTTCTTAGCGTAGAAAGATTAGCAGCTCTTCCTTCAAAAGTTTTTCCTAGCTTAAAAGACTATTAATGAATGGATTTATCGTAAATTTGGAACAATACTTTTGTTTAAGTGAGTGGCTCTGTTAAAGAATAGTGTTGATATTTGATATAAATAAAAAGGGAAACCAAAATAAGTTCCCGGTCATAGTTACAAGGTCAACCTTCAATTCTTGAAGGTCAAGAGCATTACCGTGAATCCATTTAACACGGTCAGACCAACCCTTTGTTTTTGCAACCATTAGTGACGATTCGGCTGGTTCTAGTCCAATAACCTCTATGCCTTTTGAGGCTAAACAACAAGCAAAAGTTCCTGTTCCACAACCAATGTCGAGTACAGAACTGGCTCCAAACTCATTTATCATAGACTCGAAAGCATCTAAATCAAATCGGTCAGGGTCAAATGGGTCATAAATATAAGCAAGTCTTGGGTTCTCAAATGTTTCATCAGCCATCAAACTTCCCCCTAATCAATCAAATATTCGTTACGATATCTCTTTTCCTCTACTTCAAGTAACCTGCTCCGTAGTTTAATAACTTTGTTAGTATCTAACTCTCATTTGTTAACTTCTTTACTTCATCAAGATGCTGATTAAATACTTCAACATTCCAATCTTTCTCTTTTGCTATTTCCAGAGCTTCAGTTGCATACTTCAACGCCTTTTTCCGATCTACTTTTAGAGCGATTTCTGAAAGTTGAGCATAGATGGCTGGACTTTTTTCATATAATATTACTTCTTCATATGTTTTTAATGCTTCATCAAAGCGTCCTTGTCTGATGTATATATTACTTAATGCATAGAGTAGAGTAGGAGCTTCATTAAAATATCTGCCTTTTGTTGCGATGTAATCTAGAATTAATTTTACAGCTCCGCTTTCATTTAATGTTTCCGCTTTAGAAATCATATCAGTTAATTGATCAATATCCACTTCGAATAGTTGATGATATGTGTCTAAGTCATATCCAGTAAGTTTATTAAAGGCAGTTGTGAAATCATTACTTTCTTTTGTCATTCTTATTAATTCAGTAATAATGGATTCATCATTCTCATTTATAATGTTCTCTATTGCAAAGTGTGATAATAAGTAGTCTTCTCTAGTCATCTTACTTTGTGAAAATTCCATCAATGGTTTTATCCGTCCTCCGGCTACATCAGTTAAAAATGGTATCGTTTTATTTTGATGTGCAAAAGCTTCTGCAACTCCCTCATGGTACCAAACAGGAATATCATAAAACTCCATGTTATGTTCATTTAAAAATTCCCCCATGAAGTAATGTGCAAATTCATGACTGAAAGTATTAATTAATTGATCTTCATCTAAATCACTGTTTATAAACATTAAATGATATTCTGGAAAGTAATTCCCATAACCACCCTTAAGCCCAGAATGCGGTTGATCATTTTTATGTATTAAAAAAATCTTTAATTCCTCTTTAGGTTTTTCAAACTCTCCGAACCATGTGTTAGCGGTATTTAATATTGTATCAGTTACATTGACAAACTTATTAACTTTGTCTTCTTCACTACCGTCATAATATAAAGTATAAAATGAACCTTCTCTTTGTAGATAATCACTATGTTTTATGTTCAAAAGGAACGGTAATTGTTTATTTAGTACGGTGTATCCAATAAAAATGCATGTAGATAAAAACAATATGCTAGTCATTAATATAAGTTTATTTCTTTTTGTCATCTGTTCCTCCAGTTAAAAAGATATATTTACTGAAAATTAGGCAGATACAATATATAATTAGTTCTCAATAATTTGAACTTTTATTTCTAAGCATTAAAAAAACTTATCATTTAAGTAACCTGCTCCATAATTCAATAAATTCAACAAAAAGGTGCGTAATCCTTCTTGGATCAACGCACCCTTTTCTTTAAGTACATTTTTTTCAAAATCTACTAATTATCTACTTTTTTACTTTGTTTTTGTTTTTATTTCTAATTCAAAAATTTTATTTTCTAATGAACTTAAATGTGTTTTTATAAGTTTCAAAGAAATACCCATTGCTAATACAATCACTCCACCTAAGATAAAAACATAAGTCCGTACAGTTCGTCTCATTAATTCACTTTCAAATTCTGATGTATGAGCTTCAACATTTAGAGATTGTATCCACCCATATATAATAAAAACAACTCCAAATATAACAGTAAGTGTACTAATCCAATTTAATCCTTTCATAGTCATTCCCTCATTTTCTTAATTAAACTATCCTGCTTCGTTAGATTAGTAAGACAAAACAAAAATTAAGACATTAAACTTTTTTATCTTTCTCTACTTTTTCTTCGTATTGAATAACGTGTTTTGAGTCTTCTAATGGACTATCTTGTTTCACTTCAATTTTCTTCCCCATTGTAATGTCATCGTATGGTGTATACCTATTAGATGGTGTTGATTTCTTCTTAATCGTTCGATAAATTATAAAACCAATTACAGAGATAACGAATAAAGTATAGATATAAGCCATTTAACCACCCCTAAAATTACTTAATTACCTATATTCTATGAACTGTTAAAAAATCCCTTCTTCAACTAACCGGCTTCGTTAGTTGATCAAGAAGAACAACTACTCATACAATTATTTTAACATTAAATTACATAAAACCTTTGATAAGATAATACTTTTCCGCACTGGGGCAGGCACCAGAACGCTCCAACAAGGGACAAGCTATCATTTCGAAATCCCGCTATACCCAGTTGTTTTTAGGTAAATATCCTTTTTCATGGATAGTCGCCCAATAACTTTTATGGGTAGTTGCATATGCTGTAGGGACAAAGAATTCATGAAAAGAGGAATAGTTATGAAATATGAATGGTATCAAACGAATCCAATGCCTTTTCCGTATCAATATGATTATGGACAAACGGGAATGATGCGTGAGTTTAAGCATGGACACGGTGGTGGGCATCATGGGCATCATGGTAAACCAGGACATGGTGGTGGCCATGGTAAACCGGGACACGGAGGTTTTCAAGGTGGACTCCCATTTTTGGGTGGATTAGCAGGTGGATTACTAGCAGGGACATTGCTCAATTCCCCTAACAACTATCCGTATTACCCATACCCTAACTATGGATCCTATCCAGGATACCCGCCAACGCCATACCCACCTTATCAAAATTACCCGGGTTACCAGTACCCTCCTTACGGTGGATACTACTAAAATATCCTTACACCCAATTACTACAGAAGCCATTACAACAAGGAAATTGTAATGGCTTTTTCTATTTAAAAGGGCCTGACCCCCACTACAGTAAAGCATTACCATGCTGAGGGGCAGGCACCAAAATCATGTAGAGTTATAGCCTTCATCTAAATCAGAACGCTTGAAATATTTTGGTGAGGTCACTTTCCGTATGAAAATGATTGCATCATAGTAGTCTTGTGGATAAATAACCTTTGGGGATAGACCTAAAAATCCCGACTCTAATAACCACCATCTTCTTTTGAACCACATTTTTTTATCGGCGATTTGATTTTTTACATCTAATGGAAGAAATAAGTCTGATTCTGATGATTCATAAAGTAATGACTCTAAATGATAATGATCTTTTTTCTTAATGTCTATCTCCAATTCAACCCTTAATTGAGTTGCAAATGTTCCGCTGCCCGCATAAAGACCAATTGCATAGAAATCATCTGAATACTTTTTTTGTAACCAATACCCTACTGATTTTATTCCCAATAACTTTGCAGTAAGGGGACGTCTTTTTCGTATATGAAAATTATGAGCCCACACGATTATCTTCTCATTTTTATAGTAGTGATTCATAAGCCACTCTAAATTCTGAAACATATAAAACCCTCTTTGAACTCCTGAAGTCAGATAACCTTTTAGATTTATCTGTAACCATTCCAACCTGTTTTGAATTCCTCGATGGATTAATAGAAACATCCTTTGTATTTCAGGATTTGTGACATTTTTCTGTTTTATTTCCATTACTTTTAATACGCCTTCATAATCTTCAATGGCCATTCTCATTCTCTTTTTTAGGGATCTTGTTATCTTTAACATCATTTCTTTATCTATTTCAAAAAAGCGTTTCTCCAGTGCTATTATCTTTTCATATAACTCATTATCTATATGGTTTTTTAACCAGTCTGTCATACATTCTGATATTAAAGGATAAGTAGGTTGAGGGTCCATTCCGGAAATTTTTAAAGATTGAGTCCATTTTTTATTAAAAAGAGGTTCCATTTCTTTATTGTGATAGATATCTAACAAGCAATTTTGAATTTGTTTTTCAGGAGAATGGTCACTTAAAAAGTGTTTGCACAAAGTTGCTTCCAAAAGACCGCTCTCAAGGACAACAACATTAAAACCGTGATGTAGATGTAAATAGCGAATGAATTCCGTTTTAGTCTTAAAATATTCTGCGATTCCATGCGAATTTTCACCAAGAAGGATAATTCGCTTATCTTTTATAAAGTGATCAATAAATGATAAATCATTATTTGTACGTATTTCAGAGGCAGTTCTTCTAATTTGTTCCTTCCAACGGTTTCTCGTACTTTTCCTGACAAAATTCATTTTTCCATTCCTCCTTTCTAATAAAATGGGTCTGACCCCCACCACAATTGCTTTTTATTGTTGGTTTCGAAAATCGAAGCCATCCCCTGTTGTAAAAATTGTCTCATAATGAGGCCTACAACCAGTTTCAAGTTCTTAAAAACTAGGATTTTCATTCACCTGAATCCAAGAATCTGATTCTTCAAGTTGACCTGCAAGCTGTAACAGAAGGTCTTCACGACCGCGCCTTGCCATAACTTGAACACCACATGGGAGACCATCCTTGGTGAGATGCATGGGCAGAGTCATTGCAGGTTGTCCGGTTAAATTCGCAAGCTGGGTGAATGGAGTTCTCTCAAGGCTCTTGTTTGCCAATTGCTCAACAAAACCTGACTTTTTTAAAATGCCTCCTAATCTTAAACCTCCCACTACTTTAATCAGTCCTTTTTCAAATGGAGTTTGATCGAGCTCCCCTATCTTTGATGGAGGGTGGGCAGTAGTCGGTGTGAGGTAAAGGTCATAATCATCGTGAAAGCTTTCCATTTGAATGGCAGACTTGTCCCAAAACTTTAGGCTTGCTAATAATTCTTCTGCTGAAACAGCTTTTCCAAGTAAATTCAGGATCCAAGTTGCCGGTTCTACGTCATTAAATGTGACCTTCCGTCCGATTATATCCTCAAGTTCCGTCAAGGTTGTGGCAACTTCTGCAAAATACAACATAAAATAACTATTCGCTACTCTTTTTCCATCAATTGGTGCCGCCTTTTCTATAACGGTATGCCCCATCTCTTCTAAGAGCCTAATCGTTATATGTACGGCCTCTTTACACTCCTGATTAACAGGGGTGCCTAATGGTGAGTCTGTTGAAAATGCTATTTTAAGCGGATTTGTTAATGGAGTCATCGATGCTTCTACATAAGACCCATTAAAAGGAGGCGCAATAAACGCGTTGGCACGGTCCATTTGATAGTGGTCAAGCATGGTTGCACTATCCCTAACAGAGCGGCTTAAAATATGATCGACTGATGCACCTTGCCATACCCGCCCTCTTCTTGGACCAATTGGTGTGCGACCACGAGTAGGCTTTAATCCAAACAATCCACAAAAAGCAGCAGGAATTCGAATCGACCCACCACCGTCATTTGCACCTGCAATCGGAACCATGCCCGATGCAACAGCTGCAGCGGAACCTCCACTTGAACCACCTGGTGTATATTCCGTGTTCCAAGGATTTCTTGATGGTCCATAATGAACTGGCTCCGTTATCCCTAGTAACGCAAACTCTGGAACATTCGTCTGTCCCAAAATGCTAACACCCGTATTCCGAATTTGCCGAACGAACTCGCTATCCTGATCAGCTTTAATCTTTTCCAGTAGCTTTGAACCACTTCTAATTGGACGACCTTTTACTTCCTGATTAATACTTTTGGTTAAGAAAGGCACACCTACAAAAGGTCCAGTTGATTCAACTTGAGCAATTTCCTCAGGACCATTGTAAAATTTATCAATAACGGCATTGAGCGCACCATTTTTCTTTTCAATTTCACGAATCGCGGCCTCACGAACTTCTTCCACTCTCACCTCTCTCTTTTGAATTAACTCAGCTAATCCCACCCCGTCATATTGCTTGTAATCGAACATCAACCATCGCCCCCTTTTGATTTGCCTAACAATTACTAACGTACTAAAATTTAAAGTCTACTTAGATACCACTATTTACCTATTATTTTATCATTTTATCATCTATTTTTTTATGTAATCTTTTATGAATGAAAAAAAAGAGCCAATCTATGCAAGTCGTGAATAATAACCTGCAGAAGTTGGACTCTTTTTCCATAATAAACGTACTTCTCGAGTTGTAGGAATTTATCTAATACGTTTTAAAAAAGGTATATATGCTGGATCATAATTATTGTAAAATCAAAAGAAGATACCACACGACTGGAACTATATGCCATTTGGTACAGGTATTCTTCTAACAGGGAGTTTTGTTCAGTACGTGTATTAATAAGGGAGAGGCCCATGTCTATTATAATAAGAAGAAAAATTTTAACTGCGATCATTAGTAGTTTGATAGTTGCGCTCATTTTTATGGTTCCTGGTGGTTTTAATCTGAATGGATTTGCTGGCTTATATTATTTAAATTTAATGATTGTTATTTCATATGGGGTTATTACATCCATATTGAGTGATTGGATGAGTAAAAAGATGTTTACATCTACATACTCTCGGGAAATTTGTTCTTTTCTATTCCATTGTTTTTTCGGATTAGTGTTCCTAGTTCTTAGTCTTGTTTCTGCCATCTCTTTTTATATTGTTGACCGTTTACTAACAAAAGTAAAAATTAAGTGGTGGATCGTCATTTTGGCTTTATTCGTTGTAATTCTGCTCTTTTTTATAGGTATTACTCTATAAAAAGGGCCTGACCCCCAACACAGTAAAGCATTACCGCACTGAGGGTCAGGCACCATAATAAACTATTTAACTATTTCATGATGAGAAGTTTCATTTGATACCGGTAGTTTTTTCGAACTGGTCATATACGTATAAATTACCGCTGCTGCAATGGCACCTATAATTGGACCAATGACATAAACAGGAAATTGGATCCAGTTAATATTGCCACCTAATAAACTATCTGCAACATAGGGACCAAAGGTTCTTGCGGGATTGAATGATGCTCCTGTAGCACCGGCAGTCATCATAATAATCCCTCCGACCGTTAAACCAATTACTAGTCCTCCCCAATTTTGTGGAGCCTTTGAGTCCACTGCAATTCCCATAATCACAAACATAAGAATAAACGCTGCAACAGCTTCAATAATCATCCCCTGTAAATATCCGGTAGATGGCGCAAGTACAGTAGCCCCTAAATTACCCAACAAGACTCCGTCCATGCCTAAAACCGTTACAATTCCAAACGCCCCAATGGTACCGCCCACACATTGTGCAAGAATATAGGGTCCTACTTCTTTCCATGGAAAATGACCCGTCGAAGCTAATGCGATTGTAACCGCTGGGTTTATGTGACACCCCGTTAATCTGCCTATTGAATAAATCATGGCCATAACAATGATTGCAAAGGCAAAACTGATAACGCCAATATCTGCCAATGTTGTTGACTCGTTGTTAGTAGCCGTAATAATTCCATTAAAAGCAGCTGTTCCAGGACCTATTAGAACTAATAATGCAGTACCAATACCTTCACCAAAACATCGTTTGAACAGGATGGGTGTCTCCATCGGCAGACACCATTATTTCACAAGTCCATGAGGGTCGATTACATATTTTCTGGAAGCACCTTTATCAAACTCAGCGTAACCCCTTGGCGCTTCGTCTAAAGAAATAACAGTTGCATTAACAGCTTTTGCAATCTGCGCTTTTCCACTTAAGATCGCTTGCATTAAGTCACGGTGGTATTGCATGACTGGCGTTTGACCTGTAACAAATGTATGTGCTTTCGCCCAACCTAATCCTAGACGAACTCTCAATGTACCAATTTTAGCATCTTCATCAATTCCACCTGGATCTCCCGTTACATAAAGTCCTGGAATCCCTAGTCGTCCACCTGCACGAGTTACCTGCATAATAGTATTTAAAACTGTTGCTGGTGCTTCTATCGCATTCGCACCATGTGCAGATGCTTCAAAGCCAACACAATCGACAGCACAATCAACTTCAGGAACACCAAGAATTTGGTCAATTTGCTCTCCCAAATCAGGATGATTACGTAGATTTACAGTTTCACAGCCAAAGCTTCTTGCTTGAGCAAGCCTTTCTTCATTCAAGTCCCCAACAATAACGACAGATGCTCCTAATAGTTGTGCTGAATGTGCTGCAGCTAGCCCAACTGGACCTGCCCCCGCAATATAGACAGTAGATCCTGGCTTAACACCTGCACTTACTGCTCCATGATAACCTGTTGGAAAAATATCCGAGAGCATTGTTAAATCTTTAATTTTTTCCATCGCTTGATCTTTATCCGGAAACTTCAATAATTGGAAATCAGCATATGGTACCATCACATATTCAGACTGACCTCCTACCCATCCACCCATATCTACATAACCATAGGCTGAACCAGGACGATCAGGATTTACATTTTCACAAATATGTGTGTTTCGCTCTTTACAGCTTCGGCATCGTCCGCACGCAATATTAAACGGAACAGATACCAAGTCCCCTTTTTTAATAAATTCCACATCTCGCCCAACTTCAATTACTTCTCCAGTTATTTCATGCCCTAGAACAAGTCCTGCGGGAGCAGTTGTTCTCCCTCTAACCATATGCTGGTCACTTCCACAAATATTGGTTGTAACTACCTTCAAGATAACACCATGTTCACATTTGCGACCTACATTCAATGGATTTACTCCAGGCCCATCTCTTAAAACTAAATCTGGATAACCAATATCCATTACCTCTACCCTACCAGGTCCCATATATGCTACCGCTCTGTTTCCTACCATGTTTTTCCCCTCCATAAAATGATCGTATTGTCAAAACTTTTATAAGAA
>NZ_NSEA01000009.1:0-138119 GCF_002734285.1 Fredinandcohnia onubensis
TTCTTATAAAAGTTTTGACAATACGCAAGGAAGAGAGGGGGAAGAAAGAGGAAAGCCTCTTTCAAAAGTATATGAAAAAAAATAGTAATTTTTCGATTGTTTTAATTACATTAGTAGCCACTCTTGGTGGTTTGTTATTTGGTTATGATACAGCGGTAATTTCAGGAGCGGAAGGAGCGCTTCAAGCTTATTTTACTGAGAGTCTCGGACTGAGTTCACTTGTCCATGGGATCACAGTATCAAGTGCTTTAATTGGTTGTATTATTGGTGGTATTGTATCCGGTTACTTTGCATCGAATATTGGACGAAAATATTCACTTGTTGTAGCAGCGGTCTTGTTTATCGTTTCAGCACTTGGATCAGCATATCCTGAGTTTTTATTCTTTACAAAGGGTGAACCTTCGTTAGAATTGTTGATTACATTTAACATCTATCGAATTATTGGTGGAATAGGCGTTGGGCTTGCTTCAGCTGTTGCACCAATGTATATAGGGGAAATCGCACCACCAAAAATTCGTGGTACATTAGTCTCATTAAATCAATTCGCCATTATTTTCGGTATGCTAGTTGTGTATTTTGTGAACTGGGGAATTGCGAAAGGGCAATCCATCGAATGGATAAATGATATCGGATGGCGCTATATGTTCCTTTCAGAGGTAATACCAGCAGCTATATTTCTTGCGTTATTGTTTACTGTACCTGAAACACCTCGATATCTTATTCAAAAGAATCAGGATCAGAAGGCGATGTCTGTTCTTAATAAGTTGTACGAAAAAGCTGTCGCTAAATCAACTTTAATCGAAATTAAGTCATCTTTTGATGACAATAAATCAAAATCAAAACTATTCTCATTTGGGAAGACAATTGTTGTAGTTGGAATTCTGTTATCGGTTTTCCAGCAGTTCGTGGGGATTAATGTGGCTCTCTACTATGCACCACGTATCTTTGAAAGCATGGGAGCGGCAAAAGATGCTTCTATGTTCCAGACGATTATTATGGGCTTAGTCAATGTTGTGTTCACACTTATTGCGATTTTTACTGTTGACAAATTCGGGCGTAAACCGCTCTTAATTATTGGTTCAATCGGTATGACAATTGGGATGTTTGGTGTGGCTGGCATGGCATTCACAAACGTAATTGGAATAGGTACATTAATTTTCATTATAATTTATACGGCATCATTTATGATGTCCTGGGGACCAGTAGTATGGGTACTTCTTGCAGAAATCTTCCCTAACAAAATTAGAGGTCAGGCCATGGCGATTGCAGTGGCTGCACAATGGGCGGCAAACTACTTTATTTCATCCACTTACCCAGCAATGATGGAGTTTAGTGGTGGATTAACATACTCCTTCTACGGAATTATGAGTCTTCTATCAGCGGTTTTTGTATGGAAGTTTATTCCTGAAACGAAAGGACAATCATTGGAACAATTGGAAAATATGTGGAGTAAATCAAAAGAAATAGTAAAAGAAGGACAAAATAAGAGAAGAGTAGTGTAGTATCATAAAATAATGATATGGAGGTAAATCGGACTTATTTTATCCTCTAAAAAATAAGAAAAGAAGCCAATCATGTTGTATTGGCTTCTTTTTAATGGCTAAATTTCGATTTTGGGACAAGCGACCAGTCCCTTTTTACCATTAAAGAAACATCTTTTCTAATTCTAATGGTTCAATGTATTCTCCGTCTTTGTATGCGCGCATGTTTCCTCCGGAGATTTCATCGATAAGAACAATTTGTCTGTCATCGCCAGTCCGTCCGAATTCGAATTTAATATCATATAATTCGATTCCTTTATTAGCAAGCTCGTCTTTAACGATACCACCGATTTGTTGTGTAAGTTTTTTTAATACCTGATATTCTTCTTTAGACAGGATCCCGAGCATGTCCAAAGCGTCTTCACTGATTGGAGGATCTTCACGACCGTCATCTTTTAAGGTTACTTCAACAAAAGCATCCAGGGCTTGTCCTTCTTCGGCATATAAGCCGTATCGGCGAAGGAAGCTGCCAACTGCACGATATCTGCAAATAACTTCAAGACCTTTTCCGAATACTTCAGCCGGTTTTACTGTCATGGTTGCTTGATCGATATCAGCGTCGATATAGTGAGTTGGAATTTCTCTTTCATTTAATATTTCAAAAAAGTATTTAGTTAATTTTAATCCAGCACGACCTGCACCTTCAATTGTTAAACCAACCGTATTTGCACCTGGATCAAAAACACCATCAACGCCTGTAACATCGTCTTTAAATTGAAGTAAGTAATTTCCGTCCTGCAATTCATAGACATCTTTTGTTTTACCTGTGTATTTAAGCTTCATGTTAATCCTCCTACGTGAAATTTTATAACATAATAATCATAAAGATAAAATGGTGTTTACACAAGAGTAAATACGAAATATTTTAGTACCATTACATATGAATGTTAAGATTTTGACGCCGTTTGAGGGGTTAATGGTAAAAAAATATAAAATTCCTGCGGATTTAAAGAAAAAAACCACTCTGTTAAAACCTTCATTCATAGGCAAGTTATCCATACTTGTTATTTAACAACCCACTTTTTACTGAATTTTCTAATATATATTCATTTTCGGAAGGATATAAGGGATATCAATAGAATATAAGTGGTAATAGGAGGGTGATATGATTGAATCAGTTTACAGATGTATTAGATGAAAAAACATTAGCAAGCTATCCACAACAGCCACATGGTGGCAAATTGGTGAATCGTGTTCTTACCGGGAAAGCACAAGAGGAAGCAATGGAAAGAGCAAAGCAATTACCAATGATTATGGTAGATTTGGAGGCCGTCATTACTCTTGAAATGATTGCAACAGGGGTGTTGTCTCCTAATGAAGGTTTTATGGATGAAGAGGATTACAAGTCTGTACTTACGAAGGGCCGCTTGAAAAATGGAGTGGTTTGGCCTGTGCCGCTAAGTTTCGCGCCAATTGGTGACCGAAATCAGCAGGTGATTAAGACTTTATCTGTCGGGGATGAGGTCGCACTTGCGGATGAAACAAGAGAACCCGTCGCTATTCTAAAATTGAATGATATCTTTGACTATGACCGTGAATTTCGAGCAACCCATCTTTTTGGCACAACTGACCGCAACCACCCTGGAGTTGATTCTATTTATCGTAGAATGGGAGATACCGCTTTGGCCGGCCCGATACAATTGCTTCGACGTGTCCATTGGGGGCCATTTGAAGATATAAGAATGGAGCCAAAAGAAACATGGAAGCTGTTTTATGAGAAAAAGAAGTTTAAATCTGTAGGTGGATTTATTACAGGAGCAAATCCATTACACCGCGGACATGAGTATATTCATAGAAATGCGTTAGAAGAGTTAGAAGGTCTATTTGTTCAGCCACTAGTAGAAATGGCGAAGCGCGAATATACTCGACACGAGTTTCGAATGTTGTCTTACCGCAGTGTGCTGGATACATATTATCCAAAAGAAAGAACGATTCTTGCACCATTACGAGTTACCTATATATTCGCTGGTCCACGTGAAGCGGTCCTACATGCTTTGATCATGAAAAACTATGGATGTACCCACGCTTTAATCGGACGAGATCATGCGGGTATTGGTGATTTCTATGAAAAATATGCAAGCCATACGATATTTGATGAATTTACACCGGATGAACTAGGAATCGATATCCGCTTGTTCCATGAAGTGTTCTTCTGTACGCGCTGTAGTACGCAAGCAACTGACCAAACATGTCCACATGATGAGCAATATCGTATTAATATCTCTGGGACTGGTATTCGTGAGTTACTGCGGTATGGGGTATTACCACCGAAAGAAATAGTAAGACCAGAGTCCGCCCGGATTGCGATGCAAGGTGTGCAACCAAAAGGTGTGGATGAGAATGATATGGCCATTTCACCAGTCGGTAAAACGATAAAGAGTATTTTCCCATATTATTTAACGAGATCAAGAATTGGTGGTCCAAAACGAAGAAGACCGCTTCAGGTTGAGGAACTTACCATTGAAGATTTGGAAAATGTTATCATGGATGCCCGTGAAAATGCCGATAAGATCTACAGAGATATTTTCGAGGAGTTCAGCTATGTTTCTGACACACTTCGTACCGCTCAACCAGATTGGGTGGCATCAGCTAGAGAGTCTATCCATAGACAACAAGAAATGGTGGTTGACTATTTAGAAGAAAAGGTAAATAAAGCATTGGAAAAGGCTTCCGATGAATTTATGTATCAAGATAAGTCCGAAGCAGAACGTGAACTAGAAGTTGCCCGAAAAATCTTTGAGGATATCCCTTCACCACTTCGTTCGGAAGACTTAGAATATCGAGTTTGGAACCCACTGCCATACAAACGGTACAGAGGCAGTGATGAATAAGTACGAAAAAATCACTCACAAATGTTGTGAGTGATTTTTTTAAAAAGAGCTTCTTATAAATAATCTTTTCTTAGTTCTTCTGGAGAACGTGGTGAAATATAGCTTGGTGCAACATCAAATACCGTTTTAGCACCAAATTGCTTTTCTTGGCTAAGACGATATGCTGCTCTAGCATATGCAACTAATACAGCAGACGTAAATTCAGGATTGCTGTCTAATTTTAGAGAGAATTCATATACCTGTGTAGTATCTTCACTCGTTTTTCCACCGCGAATGACAAATCCACCATGTGGTGCTTTGGAGTGCTCACGGTTTAATTCTTCTTCTGATATAAAATTCACTTCTGTATCATAATCAGCGAAATAGTTTGGCATTGTTTTAATTTCATTTTCAATAGCTGCTTGGTCAGCGCCTTCTTCAGCAACGATGTAGCAGACGCGGCGATGCTTTTCAGCAGTTGTTAGTTCTGGATTTGAACCACTGCGAACTTTTTCCATTGCATCCTCAGATGGAATCGTATATTGTACACCATTTTTAACACCATTTACTCGTCTAACTGCATCAGAATGTCCTTGGCTTAGGCCTTTGCCCCAGAATGTATAATTTTCACCATTTGGTAAAATCGCATCCGCCATAACACGATTAATTGAGAATAAACCTGGATCCCAACCTACTGAAATAATAGCAGTCGTATTTTTCGTAGCTTCGTTAACAGCTGCATAGAATTCAGGGATTTTTGCATGGGTATCAAAACTATCTACAGTATTGAACATGCTAGCAATTTGCGGAGTTTGTTCAGGTAGGTCTGTAGCAGATCCCCCACAAAGTAGCATAACATCAATTTTACCTTGATAATCACTTGCATTTGAAATATACTCAGCTTTTACATTTGGCTCATCAAGAACGAGAGTTTCTGGATCTCTTCTCGTAAAAACTGCTACTAATTCCATATCAGGAGATTGTTTAATAGCTTTAATTGCGCCTTTTCCAAGATTACCGTAACCTACGATACCTAGTCTAATTTTGTTGCTCATATACATTTCTCCTTTACTTCTAAATACTATCAAAAAAATTATGTCAAATTTTAAATTGCCCAGTTAGCTTTCTATGTAAACCTTTTTTGGGTCATTAGATTTCCAAACTTTTTTGATAATACTTATAATAATAGAATAAGCCCTCACTGCCAATGATTTTCTTCGATAATCGAAAAGTTTTTTATACAACACATTGGATTTGGATATAAAGGACCCACATACAAAGAAGTTATAATAATACATATTAATATTAGAGGGAGTGATTGGACATGAAAGTTATTGTAATCGGAACAGGAATTGTAGGTGCAAGCGCAGCGTATCACTTGGCCAAAAATAATTTAGATGTCATCATGATTGATAAACAACAAAAAGGTAAGGCAACTTCTGCAGGAGCGGGGATTGTCTGTCCCTGGATTAAAGAGGTTGAAAATGAAACTTGGTATAATCTTGCTAAGGAAAGTTTTGTTTTCTATCAAGATTTAATTTCTACCTTGCAAAAAGAGGGCGAAGATAAAGTAGGTTATAAAAAGGTTGGGGCATTATGTGTCTCGTCAGATCCTGAGAAATTGGATGAAATTGAAGAACGAATGAAAACCAAACACAAGGATGCACCTGAAATAGGAGATATAATGCGTCTTAATGCAGAGCAGGCTAGGGAAGTCTTTCCACCACTTAACCAAAATATGGAGGCTTTGTTTGTATCAGGAGGAGCTAGAGTAGATGGTGCTTTACTACGTGATGCGCTAATCCGCGCTGCACAACGCCACGGTGCTGAGTTTGTTGAAGGCGAAGCAGAGCTAGTTCATGAGAATAGAAAAGTCATTGGTGTTAAGGTTGGAAATAGAACAATTTTTGCCGATAAAGTCCTTATTACTACAGGGGCTTGGGCTCCCGAATTATTGGAACCGTATGGTATCCATTTAAATGTCAATCCACAGCGTGGGCAGATTGCTCATATCAAATTACCTGGAAAGGACAGTTCTAATTGGCCGATTATTATACCTCAGTCAACACACTATATGGTTCCATTTGATGATGGTAGAATCGTAGTAGGGGCGACTAGAGAAACTGGATCAGGATTTGATTATCGATTGACTGCCGGTGGGGTAAATGAGGTTTTGACCGAAGCCCTAGAGGTTGCACCGGGTTTAGAAGATGGAACCTTGGTAGAGGTTCGAATCGGATTTCGACCAATGGGACCCGATGTGTTACCGATTCTAGGAACTGTGGATACACTTGAAGGAGTTTTACTTGCTACTGGATTAGGACCATCCGGGCTTACAATGGGTCCATATATTGGTAGTTTAGCAGCTTCAATGATTCAAAATGAAGAGATTGAACTGGATCTTACACCTTGCCGACCTGGTCGTGCAATTGAGATGAAGAAGCATGTGTAATATCAAGTCTCTTTAATAAATTTTATATATGATTAAGAGGATAGTTAATATATTCTAGAAAAACAATAGAGGAAAACTCCTTTATTGTTTTTTAAAGTTATGCAAAATTATTAACTCATTTCTGGGAGTAAAGGAATCAGACAGCTGAGAGAAGGTGTGGTATCCTATATAACATAATTAATGGAAAAAATAAGGAGTGCTATTGTTTTGACGCAACAGGATTTCACGCAAGGCTCAATCCGAAAGCAATTAATTACTTTTGCTGGACCCATAATGTTAACCAATCTGCTTCAAGTTTCCTATCAATTTATCGATAGTCTGTGGGTAGGGAATTTACTAGGTGCAAATGCACTCGGGGCGATTACCATTTCTTCTACAATTGTTGTCACGGTATTGGCGTTCATTATTGGAATTAACAACGCCACATTGACAATTCTCTCCCAACAAAAAGGGATGAATGATGAGCAAGGATTAAAAAAATATGTGAATGCTTTTGTTGTTATATTATCTACACTTTCCATTGTGGTTGGTATATTTGGTTACTTTTTTTCAGAATCCCTATTATTATTTTTAAATACGCCGAAGGAAATGCTCAATGAGGCAAAGGCATACTTAGAAATAAATTTTATTGGTATTTTGTTTATTATGGGATATAACTTTATTGGTACTGTACTTAGGGCATTGGGTGATAGTAAGACTCCGTTACGCTTTGTGCTTATAGCAGTTGTGTTGAATGCTGTTTTGGACCCATTATTCATTTCCTATTTTGATTGGGGAATTCATGGAGCCGCATGGGCAACAGTGTTTGCGCAAGGAATCTCATTTTTGTTGGCATTAGCGTATACGTTTCGACGCAATCTTGTTCCGTATTCTATTCCCTATTTACCAAGTAAAGAGGATATTTGGTTAATTTTAAAATTAGGCATTCCTGCTGGACTGCAAATGATGGTGATTTTCGCTGGAGTTACGGCCATTTTATCAGTGGTAAATTCATTCGAGGGGGCTGTGGTAGCAGGCTTTGGTGCTTCACAACGAATTGATAGTTTAATAACCATTCCGGCGATGGCACTAGGCACAGCCGTGAATAGTATGGCAGGTCAAAATATTGGAGCCAACCAATGGGAGCGAGTTCGTCAGATTGCCGTGTACGGTACCATTTTAAATGTGATTATTACGGTGTCAATTGCATTAGGTGTGTTCTTGTTTGCCGAAGGACTAACGAAGTTGTTTATTCAGGAAAAAGAAGCGGTCACTTTTGGAACGGACTATTTGAAAATTGTCGCTTTCTTTTATCCATTCATTGGCATTAATTTCATTTTGAATGGTGTCGTAAGAGGTTCGGGTGCCATGTATCAAGTATTAATATTAAACATCCTATCCTTCTGGCTACTCCGATATCCACTTACTTATTTCTGCTCGAGTCTTATTGGGCAGAACGGAATTGCACTAGGGATCGGAATTAGTTTTATTTTTAGCAGTATTTTTTCATTTTCCTATTTTAAATGGGGTGGATGGAAGAAGAAGGAGTTATTCAGTTCGAGTGTAGTACTGAAACAATAATGATTGATCAACAATGCTCTTGAGATATTTCAGAGCATTATTTTTTTTACTCATGGATAGGTTCGTCTCGTTCAAGTTGCCAAATTGGACAACTTTATGTCGAAATTCATGGTTATTTTGCGCCTGTTTTTATCATAAGAATAGCTTGAAAGGGCGAATTTTAATTAATTTCCATATATATTTATCCTTTTGAAGGGGGTGAAAAGCATGTGGGTCATTCCTGAGTATGAAGTGATTAATACAGCCGCTGAGGTGACAATGTATTCCTACATCCGAGAGTAGCACCACTAAAATTTGCCTTACATGCTTTATTATGTCTGTTTGAAAGGATGGAGTAAAATTCGAATCAGGGTCTTAGGAGTAGCAGCGGGAGGAGGCTTTCCACAATGGAATTGTGCATGTCCCAACTGTAGCGGTGTTCGCGACGGGGACATTAAGTTAAAACCAATGTTACAATCCTCCCTTGCGATAAGTGCAAATGATAAAGACTGGTATCTCATCAATGCAGGCCCGGATGTTAGTAGACAAATTGAAACCTTTTCTGAACTTCATGCGGGACCTGGTATTAGGGAAACACCACTTGCTGGTGTGATTTTAACCGATGCAGAGCTTGATCACTCAATCGGTTTATTGTCGTTACGAGAAGGCTCACATTTAACGATATATGGGACGGAAACGGTAAGAAAATGTTTACACACAGCCTTCCCAGTTATCCCGATGTTAAAAAATTATTGTTCTTGGGAATGGCAGTTACTTAATCCTGATTGTAAGGAACGAATTGGGGATACAAGTGAGGGATCGCTCCTGATTGAGACGATTCCTGTTTCAAGAAAGCCACCTCTATATGCTCAGTCAAATCATGATAGTTCCGAAGAAATATGGGAGGTTGGTCTACTTTTACAAAATGAAAGGTCTGGAAAATGTGTGGCATATTTTCCGACTATAGATACGATGACAGCTGAAATTGAGTCTGCTTTACATAAAGCAGATATTTTGTTAGTGGATGGAACATTTTGGTCTGAAAATGAATTAGTTGCGTTGGGTGCGACGAAACGGAACGCAAGGGATATGGGGCATCTCCCAATTAGTGGTTCATCAGGAATCATTGAGAATTTAGCATCGTTTTCAGCAGAACGAAAAATTTTAATCCACATTAACAATAGCAATCCGATTTTGAAAAAAGGTTCGAAGGAAGCAGAAATGTTGGAGCAACACGGTATTGAGATTGCCTATGAAGGTATGGAATTGGAGGTTTGAATATGCCACAACAAGGAGGGTTAGCAAGGGTGTCTCATGAAGCTGGAAAGCCATGGTCACGGGAGGATTTTAAAGAACGATTAATCGATGTCGGGCGATCTTCCTATCATGATAAACACCCCTTTCATGTGGCGATGCACGAGGGTACTCTAAGTCGAGAGCAAATCCGAGGTTGGGTAGCCAATCGCTATTATTATCAAAAATCTGTTCCGATTAAGGATGCGGTTATTTTATCAAAACTTCCAACAAGGGAGTTTAGACGTGAATGGATCCAGCGGATTATTGACCATGATGGAAATCATGACCAAGAGGGCGGAATTGAAGCTTGGTTAAGGCTTGGGGAAGTAGTGGGACTTTCACGGGAAGAAGTCTTAAGTGAAGAACATGTGGTACCTGCTGTTCGTTTTTCTGTTGACGCATATGTAAATTTTGCGAAAGAAAAACCATGGCTTGAGGCCGTTGCTTCTTCATTAACTGAACTTTTTTCACCTATTCTTATTTCAGAGCGGATTAAAATCCTTGAACGATTGTATCCGTGGATTGACCGTTCAGGACTTGGGTATTTCCGAAATCGCTTAACACAAGCACCGCGTGATACAGAATTTGCCCTGAATGTAGTACTGGATTATTGCAAGACATTAAAAGAACAGCAACTTGCAGTTGAGGCCTTACAGTTTAAGTGTGATGTGCTTTGGGCACAGCTTGATGCGATTGAAAAAGCTTTTCCAAATTAAGTTATTAGGAAATGGTGGTGGGGAAATTTTGACTACTAGTTTTCCAAAACTCGCACAAAAGGGGCGACTCAAGTTTGATAAGGTAAGAGAAAAACATCTTCTTTTGTTACCTGAAAAGGTTGTGGTTCTGAACGAAACTGCCGCGTCAATTCTTGCTCTATGTGACGGAAATGAATCAGTTCACACCATCACCGAAAAAATGAGGAGTTCCCTAGAGTCTGAGAATTTGCCTGATTTCGATGTAATGCAGGCGGATATCACAAAGTTTATCTTACAAATGGTGGACGAAGGATGGGTGGTGATGCAAGATTCTAGAATCAAAGAATTATAGAGTGCAACCACCCTTCTCGTTGCTTGCAGAGTTAACGCATCGTTGTCCCTTACATTGTCCATACTGTTCAAATCCAATCGAAATGACACTAAAGGAAATGGAAATATCAACAAAGGATTGGAAGCGAGTATTATCAGAAGCTGCCGATCTTGGAGTTGTTGAGATTCATTTTTCAGGCGGAGAGCCACTTTTAAAGAAGGATCTAGATGAACTGATCCAACATGCGAGTTCGTTAGAAATGTACACGAATCTAATAACAAGTGGAATTGGCTTAACTGAAGAAAAGGCAAAGCGGTTTATGGAGGCCGGGTTGGCCAATGTCCAAATTAGCTTTCAAGCGGGAGAAGAAAAGCTTTCGGATAAGATTGGGAGATTTAAGGCGTTCGAAAAGAAACGGAAGGCTGTTGAAGCAGTCAAGAGGACGGGAATGCATTTATCCTTAAATGTAGTGTTGCATCGGTTGAACATAGATACATTGGATGAAATTATTACGTTTGCCCATGAAGTGGGGGCAGAACGGCTGGAATTAGCAAATACCCAGTTTTATAACTGGGCTTTACTCAACAGGGATCAGCTCATGCCAAGTCGAGAGCAGATTGAGCGGGCGAGTGCGGTTTTTGAAGCAGCAAGAGAACGTATAGGTAAAGAAATGGAAATTATCTGGGTTATTCCTGATTATTATGAATCAACTCCCAAGCCATGCATGGGCGGTTGGGGAGCGGTCGCTCTAACTGTGGCCCCCAACGGAGACGTGTTACCATGCCCAACGGCTGGGATGATAGAAGGTATTACTTTTGAAAATGTACTTGAGCGGTCATTGAAGCAAATTTGGTATGAATCGGATTCATTTAATCGATTTCGAGGGGATGAATGGCTACCCGAAACTTGTCGTTCATGCGATTTGGTAGGGAAAGATGGTGGTGGGTGCCGCTGCCAAGCGTATGCCTTAACTGGGGATGCTCATGCAACAGACCCAGTATGTCACCTGGCACCAGATCATCATATCGTTGAAAAAGCCGTACAGGAAGCGAATAGTACGCGAGTTGGCGAGGCATCACCATTGATTTACCGGAAATTAACAACATCAAAAATAAGATCATGATATAGATGCTAGAGGCGATTTGTAAAATTGAATTGCCTTTGGCATCTATTTTAGTTTGGAAGTTTGATATTAAGGGAGTTAGTTAATAGAGTTTATGAAGGACCGAGTGCAGCCAGAGTATCGGTGTAAATTCCTTCATCGGGGTGATGAAGGACCGAGTGCAGTCAGAGTATCGGTGTAGAGTCCTTCATTGGGGTGATGAAGGACTGAGTGTAGTCAGAGTATCAGTGTAAAGTCCTTCATCGAGGTGATGAAGGACCGAGTGTAGTCAGAGTATCAGTGTAAAGTCCTTTCATCGGGTTGATGAAGGACCGTGTGAAGCCCGGAGTATCAGTGTAAAGTCCTTCATCACAGCATGAACGGGAAAACAAGAAAAGCTCCGTCTTCAAATCCTCTTCATCGGAGCTATGAACGGGAAAACGAGAGCACCCCCGTCACCCAATCCCCTTCATCGGAGCTATGAAGAGGAAAACAAGATTCCTCCCGTCTCCCAATCCTCTTCATGAGAGCTATGAAGAGGAAAACGAGCGCATCCCCAGCTCTGATTATCAAAATTCAGCCAGAAGTCGTACAATCCAGTAATAAAACTATCCCCTACGCCCATTCAACATGTGAATAATTGCCACCTCACTTTGGAAGGCTTTTTAATAGGACAATCAAAATTACCTATTTTAACCAACCAAGTCCAGCTCAATATCTTAACTCAATATCTCAATCCAAAGTGGTGAAAATATGCTAGTCAGAGAAGACAATACAGAAAAAATACATCCCTTGGTCAAAAAGCTAATGTTAGTCAATCTAATTCGAAGTATTGGACAAGGTATGATGGTTGTTGTGATAGCGCTGTACCTTGATGCTTTAGGGTGGAGTTCTGTTAAAATCGGAACGGTGCTTGCTGCCGGTGGATTGCTTAGTGTATTCCTTGCTCCGTTAGTTGGTATATTCAGTGACCGCATAGGTAGGAAACCCTTCGTTCTGCTTTCGGAGCTTTCGACGGCAGGGTGTGCGTTGATTGGAATTCTCTCTACCAATCCTGTTCTATTGTTTATAGCGATTACTTTTTCCGGCTTTGGAAAAGCAGATGCTGGTTCAGCAAGCCCGTTTGCTCCGGCGGAACAGGCATGGCTCGCATCCTATATCAAACCCTCAGAACGAGGAAAAATATATAGTCTCAATAATGCGCTAAGCTTTTTCGGAATGGCGACAGGGGCGATGCTGGTGGGTACGATGAGTTTTAGCAACCTCTCACTTGTAGTCTCTGTCTACCAACTCGCCTTTTATTCCACTTTTGCATTTTCAATTGCTACCGCTGCAATTGTAGTAACAGTTAGTGGAGAACCTTTTAAGCGAAAAGAAAAGCCAATGGAGAAGATGATCCAGATAGAAGAAATGAAAATTGCAAAAGAAGAAAATACAGCGATTTTAAAGCTAGCAGGAATCAATGTGTTGAATGGTATCGCGATTGGATTGACAGGACCGATGATGGCGTACTGGTTTTCTGTGAAATTTGGTGTTAGCAGTGCGCAAATTGGAGGTACGTTAGCTCTCACCTTTTTTGCGACCGGAATTATATCAATTTTTCAAGCTGGAATTTCAAAAAAATATGGTACAGTTCATTCGATTGTAATGGTCCGTTACATTGCATGTCTTCTTCTAGTATTGATGCCACTGTTGTCCTCATATGCACTTGTATCCATTCTTTATATGCTGAGAACGGCATTAAATCGGGGGTCCCAAGGTGCTGCGCAGGCACTAAGTGTTAGCTTAACGCGTGGAAAAAGAAGTGGATTTGCATCAAGTATTAATCTTTTATCAATGCGTCTGCCAATTTCAATAGGCCCGTATATTACTGGCTACCTTTTTGGGTTAGGTGCTTTGGCTTTACCTTTTTATCTTGCGGCTGGTTTACAAGGTAGTTTTGCCTATTTATATGGCAAGGCTTTCCGAGCCTACGATACAAAAATGAAACTTAATCCATCATCCGGATGAAAAAATCGACAAGCGGCGCTTGTCGATTTTTTAAAGAAAGCTGAACAAGATAATGAGTGCTAACGGTACTAGAATAATAAAATACCCAATTGGGTTACCGAAGTTGATAGTCCAGCCAACACCAAAGCGTTTTTCAACAAATATGGATGGATCACTTTTGTTGACATAAAAGAGACCGCCAACCCAATGCCTGTCATCGTCATAATCAGTTATTCCTGCAGTTGCTTCATCAATAGATTGTTTATCTGAACGTCCAACTTTTAGAGCGAATGCAATCGTAGAGCCTAAAGTAATAATTAGGAAAATAATAGGTACGGCCATTACAATTTTTCCGTCCACGATATCGGGATGGATTGTTCTTAATTGAAAGAAACTAAACATTCCCGTCAATAAAATAGATGTTAAAAATAGTAACCAGCTTGTATATTTACGTAATGTTAATTGTCGTAATCGTGAAGCATTGGTCGCTGTTGCACTTAGTTTAATGCCTGATTTTTTTGTACTTATAATAATCGCTAAAAACATTGCCTGCATGACTAACAACATGAGTGGTGATGAAATGGCTGAAACGGGTGTTTTCTCAGTAAACGCATCAGCTTCTCCATTAATTCCCCAGTGAGTTGGAATCTGGTCTGGAAGAAGATTGTATTGAGAGATGGTGTAGCCAATCACACCAGCTGTGATGAGCATTGGTACTAAAAAGACATACCATGGCAGCATTTCATCCTTTGCACGAGCTGACAAATCTGCGATTTGAACCTGTGTTGTATTTTCTCCCCATTTCATTTTCTTTTTTAACTGAAGTGTTTTTCCATGAAAATAAAAATAGAGGGTAAAGCTGAACAAAATAATCGAAAATTGAATAATGGTTCCAATCAAAACGGTCTGTTCCTCTGAGGCATTGCTTGACTGTACCCATATTACGTAACTTGCCAAAGCGATAATAGATAGAAGTGAGACAAGTAGGGAATATTTCTTTTTAAAAGAAGAAAGTTTTTCATTCTTAATGTGTTTTTCTGGAACTGTAATCCCGAAAATAACTGTGCGTTTCACGAGAAAAGGAACTGCGGTTTGAATCCCGGCTAAAATCCCGGCGATTATGAGAAAGATAGTCAACGTCATAATTATGCCTCCTTATTTGATGATCTTTTAAAATGATTAATAGTAGAAGAAACTAATTCTTGAATTTGTTCATCAGACATACCGACAACGATTGATTCCGCGATGAGTAATTTATAATTTTCTTTTAATCTGTAAAAGGAAGAATCATTAAAATCCTGTGGGGAAGAGATCACCGCTCCAGACTTCGGAACAATTCGGATAATTCCTTTTTTCTCAAGTTGGTGATAGCTTTTGTTAACGGTGTGCATGTTAATGCCAAGGTCTGAGGCAAACGTTCTCACGGAAGGTAGGGAATCACCTGGCTGAATCGACCTTATAGCAATTCCTTCGATGATTTGATTGGTGATTTGTTGGTAAATGGGAATATCGGATTCAGATTCAATTCGAATCAACATTTTCGATCCCTCCTAATTGTTCTATGTATAGTATAACACATTTGTTATACTAAAACTATAACAAAAAAGAAAAGAACTTGACGAAATCTAAAATCACTGATAGATTTTTAAAGTTATATGAATAAAGTAATTTGTATATGTTCGGGGATATGGCCCGATTGTTTCTACCAAGCTACCGTAAAAAGCTTGACTACAAATAGTTTATAAGGATATCAATTGTCCTTTTTACTCCTATTTGTACGTGCTTTGGTAGGTCTACACTATCAAGGCTTTTTTTATTTTTAAATAATAAATCACATCAAAATGGGGAATATAGAAATATGAAAAATTATTTTGACTTCAATACACGCCAAACTTCATATAAGCAAGAATTTATTGGTGGACTAACAACATTTCTATCGATGGCCTACATCCTTGTGGTCAATCCTATCGTTTTAGGTGAATCTGGGATGGATAAAGGTGCCGTTTTTACGGCAACCGCGATAACCATTATTCTTGGCTCACTGCTTATCGGGATACTCTCTAATTATCCAATCGGGATTGCCCCTAGTATGGGTCTAAATTCATTTTTTACATATTCAGTTGTGATCGGGATGGGAATTCCATGGCAGACTGCATTAACGGGCGTTTTCGTCGCAGGTATTTTATTTGTCCTTTTAAGTGTGTTAAAAATCCGTGAAAAAATTATTAATGTGATACCACAGGATTTAAAGTATGCGATTGCGGGTGGGATTGGTTTTTTTGTTGCTTTTATTGGGCTAAAAAATGCGAAGATAATTGTCGGGAACGAGGCTACATTTGTATCACTCGGAGACTTCACATCTGGTGCGACTGTACTTGCCTTATTCGGCTTCATCATTACCTCCGTAATGCTAGTTAGGGGAATTCGTGGTGGTATATTTTACGGCATGTTTATTACATCAATTGTTGGGATGATCTTCGGGATTATTGAGAAGCCGGCTGGTATCATTGGTAAAATACCAAGTCTTGAACCAACATTTGGGGTTGTTTTTTCTGAGCTTCCCAATGTATTTACACCAGATTTAATTATTGTCATTTTTACATTTTTATTTGTTGGTTTTTTCGATACGGCAGGCACATTGATTGCTGTTGCGAGTCAGGCTGGAATTTTAAAAGAAAATAAAATTCCAAACGCGGGGCCTGCCTTATTATCGGATGCTTCCGCAACTGTTATCGGTTCTGTTCTAGGGACGTCTCCGACTGCTTCCTTGATTGAATCCACAGCAGGGATTGCTGCTGGTGCACGAACTGGTTTTTCTTCAGTTGTCATTTCAGTCTTTTTCTTTTTAGCCCTCTTTTTCTCGCCATTGTTAGCGGTTGTTACGTCTGAAATAACAGCTCCAGCTCTCATTATCGTGGGAGCAACGATGGTGGCAGAAGTTCGACATATTGACTGGACGAAGCTCGATATTGCCATACCGGCATTTACGACAATTATTATGATGCCATTGACATTTAGCGTTGCAACAGGGATTGCTTTAGGATTCATTATGTATCCTATTACGATGCTTGCACTAGGAAGACATAAAGAAGTACATCCGATTATGTATGTTCTTTTTGTTACGTTTATTGTCTATTTTATATATGTTTAAAGGAAAATCCCCTGGAGATGTACAATCAACATGTCCAGGGGATTTTGTTTTTGATAAAATAACCTAGAACAGACTAAAGACGATGGGGAGGGTTGGGACAAGGGACCTGTCCCTTTGACCCGCTATGATGAAGATTTTAGTTGTTGAGGATGATAGGACAATTGCTTCTGGGTTGGATTATACGTTGAAGCAGGAAGATTATGAGACGATTGTTTGTCATAATGTTGAGGATGCTAAGCAGTTTATATTAGATAGTTGGAACAGTATTGATTTGTTTTTATTTGATTTATCCTTACCAGACGGAAGTGGATATGAGTTATGTGAGTTAGTAAAGAAGCAAGGTGATAAACCGGTAATTTTTTTAACGGCTTTGGATGATGAAGTGAATGTTGTGATGGGGTTAGACATGGGGGCGGATGACTATATTACTAAGCCATTTCGGATTCGTGAGTTGCTGTCACGGATTAAATCGGTGCTCCGTCGATATAATAGGCAATCAACGGCACAAACCAAGAACATCATTGATATAGAAAATATTCGTGTTAATACGTTAGAAGGTAAGGTTTATAAAAATGGAGAGGAGGTACTTCTGACTTCTTTAGAGTACCGTCTATTCTTAATATTCGCGAACCATATTGGTCAAGTTCTTACTCGAACACAATTACTTGATCGAATTTGGGATGTAGCAGGTGATTTTGTGAATGATAACACATTAACCGTTTACATCAAGAGATTACGAGAGAAGCTTGAAGATGAGCCACAAAGCCCGAAGATTATTAAGACCGTCCGTGGAATGGGCTATAAGGTTGGTGATTAATATGTTGCGTAACCGGGAAATCCAGTTCTTACTTCTGGCTCTTTTTACTATAACGTTAGTTGCATCCGTATTAGCCTATATACTGATTTCGGGACTGGCTGCACTCTTTGTTCTTTTCACATCTGTTCTACTGATTGGATGTAGTTTGGGATTTACGAATTGGAGATATCGTGAAATTGAAAAACTTTCTGGGTACTTACGGAAGATAACGAGTGGCGATTATAGTTTAGATGTAAGAGACAATTATGAAGGCGAACTTAGTATCCTAAAGAGTGATATTTATAAAGTGACATTAAAGTTATCTGAGCATAGCGCTCTTTTGCAACAGGATAAATTAAAACTTACGAATGCTATTTCAGATATTTCGCATCAGTTAAAAACACCACTCACCTCTATGATGGTCATGGCTGATTTATTGGGAGATACGAAACTAGACGATGCAAAACGGGTTGAATTTACAAATAACATCCGCATTCAGCTAGAAAGAATTGAGTGGCTCGTGTCATCATTATTAAAACTTTCAAAAATAGATGCTGGAACAGTTTCTTTTAAAAAGGATACAGTCTATGTTACAGAGTTGATAGAACGTGCAATCCAACCTGTTTTAGTTCCAATGGATATTAAACAGCAAAACCTACATGTTGAAGGAAAAAAAGAGGTATCCTTTATCGGAGATTTCAACTGGACGGCAGAAGCTCTTATAAATATTTTTAAAAATTGTGTTGAGCACACGCCGGAGGGCGGTAAAATATCCATTTCATTTTCTGAGAATGCATTATATACCGAGATTCGTATTTCAGATAATGGAAAAGGCATAGCTAAAGAGGATCTCCCCTATATCTTTAAACGTTTTTACAAGGGCAAGAATGCAGGTGAAGATAGTGTCGGAATTGGTCTAGCAATGGCCCATAGTATTATAAATAGCCAACAAGGTGATATTGAAGTGAAGAGCGGTAAGGAAGAAGGGACACAGTTCATTATAAAACTTTACAAACAAGTGATTTAGCGGCATGTTCCATCGAAAGTGAATAAAATGTCACTTTAGTAGTCACTTTAGAGTCATCTTAGACAGATATACTAAACTCAAGATCGAAAATATGGAGGTTTACGGATGAATATTTTACAAATCGAGAATCTGTCTAAGGTATATGGAAAAGGTGAAACAGCAGTTAAGGCACTTGATAATGTTTCATTTTCAGTAAAAAAGGGAGAATTTGTGGCCATTATCGGCCCCTCTGGTTCAGGTAAATCAACACTCTTGCACCTGCTTGGTGGTGTGGACCGACCATCTAGCGGTAAGGTTCTAATTGATAACACAGATATTTATGAACTAAATGAAACACAACTCGCGATTTTTAGAAGAAGACAAATTGGGTTAATCTATCAGTTTTATAACTTAATTCCGATCTTAACGGTAGAAGAAAATATTACATTACCCATGCTATTGGATGAACATAAGGTTGACCCGAAGCAGTTTGCCGATATTGTAAAGATTCTTGGTCTAGAACAACGCTTAAATCATTTGCCAAATCAGCTTTCAGGAGGTCAGCAGCAGCGGGTTTCAATCGGTCGTGCCCTTATTAGTAATCCAGCCATTATGTTGGCCGATGAACCTACTGGTAACTTGGATAGTAAGAACAGTGGAGAAATCATTGAGCTTTTAAAGATGTTCAATAAAACCTATAATCAAACTCTGCTTGTCATTACCCATGATGAGCGTATTGCCCTTCAAGCTGACCGTGTCATTTCAATAGAGGACGGAAGGATCGCTAAGGACGAGGTGATTCGTCCATGAACATCATTAACAAACTGACGATTCGACATTTGAAGGGAAATAAACGAAGAACTCTCGTCACAATCATTGGTGTTATCATTTCTGTTGCGATGATAACTGCTGTTGCCACACTAGGTGTCTCTTTTTTAAACCTAATGATTCGAGATAACATTGCTGACAACGGCGAATGGCACGTCAAATATAATGATGTTAATGTGGAACAAATCCATGCAATTGAAAAAGATAGTCAAACGAAAAAATTAGTCCTTTCAAATGATCTGGGCTATGCAAAGCTTGAAGGTTCGAAAAATAAAAGTAAACCATATCTGTTTATTAAAGAATACAACACAGCAGGGTTTCAACAATTTCCGATTGAGTTAGCTGAGGGACGATTACCTTTAAAGAATGATGAAATTGTCATTTCTGAAGCAATTGCCGATAATGCTAAAGTCGAATATAACATCGGTGACAAACTGTCGGTGGAAGTTGGAAAAAGAATAGTAGCTGGGGAAGAGGAACCGCTAGGTCAGAATTATTCATTGCAATCCGATGAAAATGGGGTTACGGAAAAACTTAGGATTGAGTCCAGTGAAACTTTTACTATTGTTGGGACTATTAAACGTCCAACATGGGAACCAACATGGTCACCAGGATACACGGTGATTAAATACGTAGACAAAAATGCTTTAGGTAAAAGTCGTACAGCAGATGCAGTTGTGGTATTAGAAAAAGTGAAGGGTTCATTATATAAACATTCAGAAATCATTGCTAAAGAAAATGGAATCAACTCTGTATCCTATAATAAAGAATTATTGCGCTTTTATGGAGTCACAGACAATGATAGTCTACGTCTGACCTTATTTTCTGTGGCAGGTATTGTCATGGCCGTTATTATTATTGGTTCAGTCGCATTAATCTATAATGCTTTTGCAATTAGTGTATCTGAACGCTCTAGACATTTAGGAATGCTATCAAGTGTAGGAGCGACAAAAAAACAGAAGCGAAATTCCGTCTTCTTTGAAGGAGCTGTGATTGGTGCGATTAGTATTCCAGTAGGTATCCTTTCGGGTCTTGCTGGAATTGGGGTAACCTTTTCGTTTATTAACACTTATCTTGAAGGAGCTCTAAATGTTGCTGAAAAACTATATGTAATCATTACACCAGCTTCACTCTTAATAGCCTGTCTGATTTCAATTGTAACTATTTTTATCTCCACCTATATTCCAGCGATGAGAGCGTCAAAGGTTTCAGCGATTGATGCGATACGTCAAACACAGGATATCAAACTATCAAGAAAAACTGTTAAGACATCAAAACTTGTACGTAAACTTTTTGGGATTGAAGCTGAAATTGGTTTGAAAAATTTGAAACGAAATAAGAAAAGATATCAAGCAACTGTTTTCTCGCTTGTCATCAGTATCGTCCTCTTTTTGACAGTGTCATATTTCACAGAGGATATAAAAAAGTCGTTGGAACTATCTGTAGATAATATTAATTATGATATTCAAGTGATTAATGATCAGATGGGAAAAGAAGATCTTTTACCGTTCACGAAACTTGATTATGTAACGAATTCAAGTATTATTCAAACAATCTATTTAACAACATTAACAGAGAAGGATCAACTTCCAAACGAGTTATTAAAATCCGTCGAAAATGATTCCTCCATTTTACAAGATGGTAAATTTACTTATTACGTAAGATTACATGGTTTAGATCATGACAGCTTCAGGGCCTATTCTGCAAAAGTAGGAACGGATTCTGTGAAATTTGAAAATACAAATGAACTTAATGCGATCATAATCGATAACATCAACTATCAAGATTATGAGACGGGAAAATTTGTTGAAACAAAATCAATTCATACTAATGTAGGAGAAACACTTGAACTTAATTTAATGAACTATGAGACTGAAGAGCAACAATTTCTTGCTAATATAAAAGTTGTAGCACTGACCGGCCAGTTACCAATGGGGATCTCAACTTCTAGTCTTGGTGGATTAGATATTATTGTTCCAGAGGAGATATTAACAAAAATTGTTGCAGGAAATGAGAAGGCAAGAAGTGAAATCCAAACTGAATTATACATGAATAGTTCAGATCCATTGGCAACACAGGATGAGTTGGATAAAATCACAGACTCCGGTACACATGTCTATAACGTCTATCAAAGAAGACAAGAACAAGAGCAAGTGATCATACTGATGTCTATTTTCACCTATGGCTTTATCGCCCTGATTTCTTTAATCTCCATCGCAAATATATTTAATACAATTTCAACGAGTATCTCGCTTCGAAAACGTGAATTTGCAATGCTTAGATCAGTAGGGATGACACCAAAAGGTTTTAATAAAATGATTAATTATGAGAGTATATTTTACGGTGTGAAGGCTTTGCTATATGGACTTCCAATAAGCTTTGTCATCATGTATTTAATTTATTGGTCACTTAGAAATACGTTTGAATATGGATTTAATCTCCCGTGGATGAGTATCCTATTTGTTGTGATTATCATCTTTATAATTGTAGGGGCAGCCATGCTGTATTCAATACAAAAAGTGAAGAAAGAAAATATAATCGAGGGGTTGAAACAGGAAAGTATTTAAAGAGGAAAAAACGTTTCCCCACCATATCAAAAAAGGGACTTGGCTACTATTTGTGGTCAGGTTTTTTTTTGAGAAAACAAATTAATGATATATAGACGTAATTATTTATTGCAATCCGAATAATTTGTATGGAGATTGGTTCTTCGAAATCTAATGAGTGTTTATGAAGGAATGGGAGAAATTATTTGATATAATAATAAGCATCTCGCATCACGTGGTGAACTTCATACAACTTAGCAGATGACAGAAATATACATACCATGGAGGAGACATATGACATTAATTCAGGAATTTCTTTTAGATTATGAATTGGACCCAACAGTAGTTAAATATCTATCAACGATAATTATGATTCTCTTTATCACGATTCTTTGTATTATCGCAAACTTTATTACAAAAAAGGTGATCATTAGGATCATCACAAAAATTGTGACAAGAACAAAATACACATGGGATAATATGCTTCTTGAGAGGAAGGTTTTTCGTAGGCTGTCGCATATTGTTCCAGCGATTATCATTCATTTCTTCGCTTCAGCTTTTAAGCCGTATGATGATTTAATTCAAATGGCTGCAAATGTCTATATCATCATTGTGGCATTAATGGTTATTAATGGTATTTTAAATGCTATAAATGATATTTATGAAACCTATGAAATCTCTAAAACTAGGCCTATAAAAGGGTACGTTCAGGTTGTGAAAATTGTTGTAATAACCCTAGGATTCATCTTGGTTATCGCAAACCTAATGGGGAAGAGTCCTTTTATTCTTCTCAGTGGGATTGGTGCCCTGTCCGCAGTGTTCATGTTGGTTTTTAAAGATTCATTATTAGGTCTTGTTGCAGGAATTCAGTTGACTTCCAATGATATGGTTCGCGTTGGTGACTGGATTGAAATGCCAAAGTATGGAGCAGATGGAGATATTATTGATATTTCTTTAGTTACAGTAAAGGTACAAAACTTTGATAAGACGATCACGACAATTCCTAGTTATGCACTGATCTCCGATTCATTCATCAATTGGAGAGGAATGCAAACCTCTGGTGGACGTAGAATTAAACGGTCTTTGTTTGTTGATAAAACAAGTATTTCGTTTTGTACAGAAGAGATGATTGAGAAATTTAAAAATATTCACTATCTAGCGGATTATATTACAAAAAGAGAACATGAAATTGAAGAATACAATCTGAAGCATAACATTAATCGTAGTAATCCGGTAAATGGCAGGGCTCTGACAAATGTCGGTGTATTTAGGGCTTATATCAGCAATTATCTTCAAAAACATCCCGGTATCAATCAGGATATGACATTGATCGTTCGGCAATTGGCACCTACAGAGAATGGATTGCCTCTTGAGATATATGCCTTTACAAATGATGTAAGATGGGACGTATACGAAACGACCCAGGCTGATATATTTGATCATCTTTTTGCAGTTGCTCCAGAATTTGGACTGCGCTTATTCCAAAATCCATCTGGCCATGATTTCAAGTCAATTGTGGCTGAAAATGGAGAGGAGATAATGCATAAAGAAATGGGAAATTGATATAGTACAATAATTGAAAGTAAAACGAACGCATTAAGTAAGGTAAAACGAACAAAAATTAATTACTTTACAAGAGGTATAGTTATTAAAGGTAATATCCTATGGGGTATTGCCTTTTTATTTTTAATAATTTTTTTAAAAATGGTTTTAATGTCGGCTAAATACGGGGGAATTCAGGTGCTATGCACTCGTATTGAGGTGAAAAGTAGAACGAAACTATTAATTCTGAATAATATTAATATAATTTCCCATTGAAATAGTTTTTATATTCTTATATCATGTTAACGTACTAAAGTATTTTTGCTAAGTAACTATATATCAAATTTGTTTTATAAAAATTACTAACGAAATGGGAGATGTTACTTTGAAAAAGAATGAGATCCTTCTACAATTAGATGATGTTTATGAAGATGTAATTGAATGGCGTCGGTATTTACATCAAAACCCAGAACTTTCTTTTCAAGAGGATCACACCTCTCAATTTGTGTATGACCTTCTTGAAAGCTTTGGTGGTCTTGAATTATCAAGGCCGACAAAAACGAGCGTAGTAGCACGCTTGAAGGGATCTAAGCCAGGAAAAGTCATTGCTCTTCGTGCAGATATGGATGCTTTGCCTATTAACGAAGAAACTGGGCTACCATTTTCCTCAACAAAAGATGGAGTCATGCACGCTTGTGGTCACGATGGTCACACATCGATGTTGTTAGGAGCAGCTAAAATTTTGACAGCGCATAAAGAAGAGTTAAGTGGTGAAATCGTCTTTCTTTTCCAACATGCAGAGGAACTGCCTCCTGGAGGCGCACAAGAAATGGTTTCCGCTGGAGTTCTTGACGGAGTTGATGAGGTTGTCGGTGTCCATTTATTTTCAACAGTTCCATTTGGTACGATTCACATCCGTTATGGAGCTTTAACAGCAGCAAGTGATGTGTTTAAGATTTCTTTACAAGGTAAAGGGGGACATGCTTCAACTCCTCAATTAACAATTGACCCTCTTGCGACAGGTGCACAAATTGTTACAGGTCTTAATCATATTGTCTCACGGTCGATTGATCCACTAGAGCCAAGCGTGGTCTCTGTAACTAAATTCCAAGCTGGTGGGTTAGCACTGAATGTCATCCCTGATACTGTTGAAATTGGTGGATCCGTTCGAACGTTAAGTCCTGAAGTACGTGAACTTGTTAAAAATCGTATCAGTGAGATTACTGAAGGTATTGCGAAAGCAAACGGTGTTGAAGTAAAGGTAAACTATACGTATGGCTATAGTTCGGTAATGAATGACAAACACGTAACAGACGAAGTGGTACAGGTGATTAAAGAGTTTTTACCAGATCGAACTCTTGAGTGGGTTGATCCTCTTCTTGGTGGAGAAGATTTTTCTGCATTCAGTAATGAAAAACCTGGTTGCTTTGTCATTATTGGTGCAGGGAACGAAGAAAAGGGAATCACGTATCCACACCATCATCCGAAATTTGATATTGATGAACAAGCGTTGAAAGACGGATTGCGATTCCATGTCTTTACAGCATTAACTTTAACTAACAATAAATAAGCATCACTGAAGGGAGATAGTATGTCGCAGTCTACAACGAAAAAAAATAAATCATTTTTTAATCGAATGCTGGATTCGATTGAGTACGCAGGGAATAAGCTACCCGATCCAATCGTATTGTTTATTATTCTTTGTGCCATTACCTTGATTTCATCTTATATTGCATCGTTATTCAATGTATCAGCAACACATCCCACGACAGGGGAAGCAGTGGAGGCAATTAATCTTGTAACTGGGGATGGTCTAGTTGCGATTTTACTAAATTCAGTGACGAACTTTACCGCTTTTGCTCCACTTGGTATGGTTCTTGTTATGATGATTGGGATTGGAATGGCTGAAAATAGCGGATTCTTCTCAACGATTATGAAGCGTGCGGTCTTAACGACTCCAAAAAAGCTAATTATTCCAATCATTATTTTAATTGCGATTGTAGGAAACGCAGCTGGTGATGCAGGTCCAATTGTATTGCCGCCACTTGCAGCAAGCGTATTAATGGCTTTTGGATATCATCCACTCGTAGGACTCATTATGGCATATGCCTCCACACTTGGAGCATTTGCTGCAAACTTCATTATTGGGATGTCTGATACACTTGTCGCTGGCTTTACCGGTCCAGCTGCTCAGACGGTAGATCCAACTTATGTAGCAAATCCTGCAATGAACTATTATTTTATCGCGGTATCAGCAATTGTCCTGTTATTTGTTTCTGTATGGGTTACGCATAAATTTACGATTCCAAGATTTGGGGAATATACAGGTGAAATTGAGGCAATTGAAAACATTTCATTAGATGAAAGTCGCGGACTAAAATGGGCAGGAATATCTACAGCTGTCTATGTAATTGTTTTATTGGCACTGATTATTCCTGAAAACGGCATTTTACGTAATCCGGAAACTGGTTCGATCATCGATGGATCCCCATTAATTTCAGGGATTGTACCATTATTAACGATTTTCTTCTTTATTCCTGGTTTCTTCTATGGAATTGGTGCCAAGACGATTACTAGTTCAAGAGACTTTGGTAATATCTTAGGTAAATCGATGAGCACGATGGGTCCATACATTGTCTTAGTGTTCTTTGCCGCACAATTACTTTCATTCTTTAGCGAGAGTAATTTAGGTCCAATCATTGCGATTAAAGGGGCTAACTTCCTTAATGATATAGGGATAACAGGTGTTCCATTAATCATTTTGTTCATTATTTTTGTTGCATTTGTAAATCTGCTAATTGGAAGTGCATCAGCAAAGTGGGCGATTCTTGCACCAATCTTTGTACCGATGTTTATGTATTTGGATTACCACCCGGCCTTTACACAAGCAATTTACCGAGTTGGAGATTCCATTACAAATCCTATTACACCAATGCTTCCATATCTAGTACTTCTATTGTCTTTTGCGAAAAAATACGATAAAAATATTGGGTTAGGTACATTGATTTCTGGTCTGTTTCCATACACGGTATTCTTCGGTATATTCTGGATCATAATTGCTGTGGTTTGGTATTTAATCGGTGTTCCAGTTGGACCACAGGGGCCGATTCATTTATAGAATTACTGATTCCGAGAATATGATTTTTTACGTAATAGATTCAGGAAATGAAAATATGGGCTGACAATGGGCTGACAATTTAAATAAATCAATGTAACATGTGAAACAGAGAATCTCATACTAGAGATTTTCTGTTTCATTTAGTTTTAGGACATTTTATGCCTGCCCTCGTGTCCCATAGGAAAGAGGGAGAGGCTTTAAATAGGAGTAGGGAAATGAAAGCAAAGTTTATTTTTATAGCAGTGATGCTGATTTTTGGTAGCATTGGGTTGTTTGTGAAGAATATTGATCTTTCTTCGAGCGAAATGGCTTTATTTCGAGGGACAATTGGAAGTTTGTTTTTAATTGGTGCTAGTTTTATAGTCAAGCAAAAGATTTCATTAAAAATGTCAAAACGGAATCTTATCTTACTGCTTTTATCAGGGGCAGCGTTGGGCTTCAACTGGATATTTTTATTCGAATCTTATCGATATACAACGATTTCGAATGCCACGCTAAGCTATTATTTTGCCCCAGTGTTTGTTATGATTTTGGCACCACTCTTATTGAAGGAAAAATGGACTTGGATGAAGGGAACTAGCATTGTATTCGCCTTTGTAGGTTTGCTTTTAGTTGTTAATCCAGGTGCTGAAACATCGGTCGGAACATACAACCATCCTGTAGGCATTTTGAATGGCTTACTGGCTGCGGCTTTTTACGCAAGTATGATTCTAATCAATAAGTTTATCAAAGGACTATCAGATTTTGAAACTACCATTATGCAGCTTTCAATGGCTTCGATTGTACTGTTTCCATACGTTCTAACTACGCAGAGCGTGAATTACTCCGGACTTGGTCTACAATCAATCAGTTTATTACTAATGGTTGGGATTATTCATACAGGGGTCGCGTACCTATTATATTTTTCTGCAATAAAAAAATTAAAAGGACAAACGATTGCCGTGTTAAGCTATATTGACCCCATTTCCGCCGTAATCATGGCAGCCATTATCTTAAATGAAAGTATGAACCTCATACAAATCGTGGGTGGCATCTTAATCTTGGGATCTACTTTTATAAGTGAGATTAATTGGAAAAGCGCTAGAAAGTCATAGGGAGTAAGAAGAACATAACAAGTCGATACTATAATTATTTTTATTTAAAAATTAGTGTTGACAATTTTTACAAATGAGCGTAAAGTTTAATTCATAATTTAATATTTCGAATTTTCTTATCCAGAGAGGTGGAGGGACTGGCCCTTTGAAGCCTCGGCAACAGACTTTTTAAAGTACTGTGCCAATTCCAGTAGCAACAAGCTAGAAGATAAGAAGAGCGGGACTTCATATGTCTATCCAACCCTCTTCTTATTTCCAAGAAGAGGGTTTTTTGTGTGGGACGGAGGGACAGGTCCCTTGTCCCAAAATTAAAAAAGTAGGAGAGGTTTTAAAATGACAAAAACGTTAGTAAAGGCTCCATTTCGGGCAGATCATGTAGGAAGTTTATTACGTCCAGAAGTAATTCATCAGGCAAGAAAGGATTTTCAAGCAGGGGCACTTTCAGCACAAGAACTTCATGACATTGAAACAGTAGAAATTAAAAAGATTGTGGATAAACAAATTGAAATCGGCTTACAAGCAGTTACAGATGGTGAGTTCCGCCGCAGATTTTGGCACACAGATTTCTTAGAGCATTTAAATGGAGTAGAGGGCTACGTTCCAAACCATGGTTTTAAGTTCAAGGGAGAAGAGACCGAGAGATACGATGTGCGAGTTATTGGAAAAATCTCCTTTAATCCTGAACACCCACATGTTAAAGATTTCATTGAATTTAAAGAAATCGTGGGTGACCGTGCGGTTGCAAAACAAACAATCCCAAGTCCGAATCAATTGTTTAATGCGGGAATCCGAAACAAGGAGATCTATCCTGACCTTGAGGAATATGCGAATGATATTATTCAAACATATCGAGATGCCATTAAAGCCTTTTATGAGGCAGGCTGCCGCTATTTACAACTAGACGATGTTTACATAGCAGGTCTTAATGCACCGGAGATTCCTTTTAATGATAGTGGTTCAACACGTGAAGAATTAATTGAATTAGCGTTAAAAGTTGCTAACGGCGTATTAGAGGGAAAGCCAGAAGATTTAATAATTACCACCCACCTTTGTCGTGGAAATTACCGCTCCAACTGGGCATTCGAAGGCAGCTATGCAAAAATTGCTCCTACTCTTTTTGCGAAAGAAAAAGTGGATGGCTTTTTCCTAGAGTATGATGACGATCGTTCGGGGGACTTCACTCCATTAGAGCATATCCCAAATGATGGCCCTCGCGTTGTACTTGGTGTATTTACATCAAAGCGTGGAGAATTAGAATCTAAAGAGAATATTATTGCACGTGTAAAAGAAGCATCACAATATGTACCACTTGAGAATTTATGTATCAGCCCGCAATGTGGTTTTGCTTCGACTCACCACGGAAATATTTTAACTGAAGAAGAGCAATGGGAGAAATTAAAATACATTGTAGATATCTCAAAAGAAATTTGGGGATAAGGGAACCAGGGACGGGGCTCTCGTCCATCTGCATTAGCAGGTGGGACGGTGTACCTTCCTGTTCCTTTTATAGGATAAAACCAAGTAATCAGACGTGAATACTTTTTGTGAAGGCATGGAGGATATAAAAATGTATTGCATGGATTTAACAGGAAAAGTAGCCATTGTAACTGGCGGTGCCCAAGGAATCGGAAAAGCGATTGTGGACGCATTTTTAGAGTGTGGGGCAAAAGTAGCCGTAGTGGATAGAGAATTGAAACTGGAAAATTCCAATGAAAAGTTAGTTTACTTCCAGGCAGACGTTACAATAGCCGCACAGGTTGAAAAAGCGGTGCAAGAAGTAATGGATCATTTTGGGCGTTTAGATATCTTAGTAAATAATGCCGGAATTTCAAAAATGGATTACGCCGTGGATATAAAGGAAGAAGACTGGGACCTTGTGATGGACGTGAACGCAAAAGGAGTATACCTGTTCAGTAAAGCTGTCGCAAGAATTCTGAAAAAGCAAGGGCAAGGTGGGAAGATTATCAACATTTCCTCGCAAGCCGGTAAAAATGGGTACCGATTAATGGGAAGCTATGTTGCTTCCAAACATGCTGTATTAGGCTTTACAAAAACTATGGCAATTGAATTGGCTCAAGATGGAATCAATGTGAACGCGGTTTGTCCTGGTATCGTAGAAACTGACATGAAGCATAAGGAAAGAGTAATAGGCGGTGAATTAAGAGGACTTACTGCTGAGCTAATAAGACAGGAGGACTATTCTCAGGTTCCGCTAGGTAGAACGGCTGAACCTAAAGATATCGCAAATGTTGTAGTGTTTTTAGCCTCAACATACTCGGATTATATGACGGGGCAAGGGATTAATGTTACGGGTGGAATGACGATGCATTGATTTAATCTTTTAAAACGAAAGGAGTAGGTAGAAATGGAAGATGTAAAAAAAGGAAGCTTCTCTGCGTTGTTTCCATTATTAATTTTTGTCTTATTATTTGTAGGCACTGGAGCTTTTTCCGGTGATTTTTCAAATATGCCACTAAATGTTGCGATTATTATTGCTTCTGCCGTTGCATTAATCATGAATAAAAAGGAAAAATTATCTACGAAAATTGATATATTTACAAAAGGTGCCGGACACCCCAACATTATGCTATTGGCGGTTATCTTTATTTTAGCAGGTGCATTTGCTGAAACTGCAAAAGGTATGGGGGCAGTTGAGTCTACCGTAAATATGGGGTTAACCTTTATTCCTAGTAATCTATTAATGGTCGGATTATTTGTTGTCGGTTGTTTCATCTCTCTATCGATGGGAACATCAATGGGAACGGTTGCTGCACTTGCTCCAATTGGCATTGGCATAGCAGAACAAACAGGGATTCCCCTGGCTTTAGCAATGGGAACGGTCATTGGTGGAGCGATGTTTGGAGATAACCTCTCGATGATATCTGATACTACCATCGCAGCAGTTCGGACACAGCAAACGAAAATGAGTGACAAATTTAAAACCAATTTTCTAATTGTGTTACCTGCCGTTATCGTATCTGCAATCATTCTTTGGTTTGTTACTGCTGGTAATAGTGTAGAAACTTTGGGAGATTACTCATATGAGTTTATTAAAGTAGTTCCATACCTAGCCGTCCTAATTGTGGCATTACTGGGAGTGAATGTGTTAATTGTTCTTCTAGGTGGAACCATTTTTGCAGGGATAATTGGTTTAATTGATGGTTCTTACACCTTGAATGGATTTATAAAAGCTGTTTCCCAAGGTGTTATAAATATGGAGGATTTAGCCATTGTTGCGATTTTAATCGGAGGTATGATTGGCATTATCCAGCATAACGGTGGTAACCAATGGCTTCTAAACTTTGTAACGAGTAAAATTAAAACGAAAAAAGGAGCAGAGTTTGGAATTGCTGGATTGGTTAGTGTGACAGATTTAGCTACTGCTAACAACACAATTTCTATTATCATCACTGGTCCATTGGCTAAGAATATTGCTGATGAATACCAAATTGATCCACGAAAATCTGCAAGTATTCTTGATATATTTTCTAGTAGCTGGCAAGGTCTTGTTCCATATGGAGGACAAATGTTAGTCGCATCAGGGTTAGCGGCAATTTCGCCGTTAAGCATTTTGGCATATTCCTACTATCCAATCACAATTTTAATATGTGGTATTATTGCTATTCTAATTGGGTTTCCTAGATTTGACCGAAATAAAAGTAAAAAAGTTAAGGCTGCATAACAAATCATGATAAAGTAAAAAGCGAATACCATTAGAGAGTGGTATTCGCTTTTTTATAAAGATGGTTATTTAATGATTCCATCAATTATCCCGTATTCCTTTGCTTCTTCTGCACTCATAAAATAGTCTCGATCGGTATCCTTTGCTACCTTCTCAACAGGTTGACCTGTGCGTTCTGAAATGATTTGATTCGTATGTTCTCGAAGCTTAAGGATGCGTTTTGCGGAAATTTCAATCTCAGTTGCTTGGCCGCGCACCCCACCTAAGGGCTGATGGATCATGATTTCACTATTTGGGAGGGCAAATCTTTTCCCTTTTGTTCCGGCTAGCAAAAGCATGGCACCAAAGGATGCAGCCATACCTGTACAAATGGTCCTAATATCTGGTTTGATATATTGCATCGTATCAAAAATGGCGAAACCAGCAGATGTGGAGCCTCCAGGACTGTTGATATAAAGAGAAATATCTTTATCGGGATCGTCAGCTGCTAAAAATAATAGCTGTGCAACTATACTATTGGCAACAGCATCATTTATTTCGTCGCCAATCAAAATAATCCGATCTTTTAATAACCTTGAATAAATATCATACGATCGTTCCCCACGACTGGATTGTTCAATTACATATGGTATCGTATTCAAATTGTTTTCCTCCTTATTCGCTTGCATCTTATTATGCGGCCATAGAGACAATGCTTGAAGGAAATTTGTAGAGACGTGATTTTTGCATAGAACAAGTTGGATTTGTGTTTTTCGATAAAGAATGGATAGAAGGTATCGTCTTGATTAATATGGATGGATCTTGCGTGTTTAAAGATTCAAGCAGTACTTTTTGAATCTGTTTACGATCATCCTCTGTCCAATATTGCTGGATAAGTGGAATTTCTTCTTTCTTTTCCATTTTCTGTTTTGCACGATACATGGCGGCTTTCACAGCAGTCTCATTTGTACATAATAGTTCAGCTATTTCAGATAATTGAAACTGAAACCCTTCTTTTAAAACAAATATTACAGCTTGCTTCGGTGTAAGCTTATTCATAAGCTGTTGTACAGCCTCGAAGCGTTTCTCCATTTGCAGGGATTCATCATATCCATCATCGGTAATAGCTTCAAGAGACTCTTTGCCTCGTTTTCGCACCGTGTCTATCCATACATTTCGAGCAATTTTATTCATTAGAGCTCTTGAGATTGTAGGCTGGTGCCTATATTGCTTCCAAGCCTTAATCAAGGATTCCTGCACGAGATCTTCTCCATCCCAGCTGTTTTGGGATATAAACTGGCAATAACGTCGGAGCATCGGATAGAGTTCATGAAGTTGTTCCTCGGTAAAAAATTCCTTCTGTTCTCTAAAGTCCTCTGAACCATTCCAAAGCTTACTATGCAAAACAATCACTCCTTCAGCGCGTCTCTACTTTATAAACGAATAAAAGGGTATGAAAAGATACGGGGGTGAAAAATATTTTTAAGGGTTACTTAGTTTTCATTATATGCAAGGTAAAAGCCTTGAACAAGAAACGATTTTTGGGACGCGGGGACAGGTCCGGCGTCCCTAAAATTATGCTGGGACAGTGAACCTGTCCCTATGTCCCATTATTTTTTTACAAAGTATTTTTCGCCGAGGAGTTCTTTTTCTTCATACGTGTCTGGCTTTAATTGGTTCTCAACGAATGCTTGAAGTGCAGAAGGTTCCAAATCGTACATCACTTCAATTTCTTTTGCAAATAGAATTTCTTTTTCAAGCAAGTCAGATAGCGCAGGTTGTTGCTTTGCTTGCGGTGCATCTTCGCCAGTAATTTTCGATAGTCCGGAAACGTAATAATCCAATGTACGGCTACCTACAATTTTAACGCCTTTGTTTTCTTTATTTACCATAATAATTGTTGGAAAGCCTCTGGCACCAAGTTTTGCTGCGAGAGCAAAGTCTTCATTTAATAATTGTTGGCCAGCTTCCGATTCTGCTTCTTTTACAATGGCTTCTCCTTCTAAACCTAAATGATTCACATTATCAACCATCACAGATTTTTCAGCGATGTTTTTATTAAATGCAAAAAGTTCTTCCCTTGCATGGCGTAAGTATTCATTAGCTTTGTCATCACCATGATTTTTTTGAATGACTTTATACACACGAGATGGTGGGAAGGAAGATTGAACGGGATTGTCAATCATCAATGATCCATCAATCGGCATACGTGAATATTCTCCAACTTCTCTCCAATGGCCAGCAACATCTGCAGGACCATGAATTCCGTTTGCCGGGTCAACAGGACCGCCATGCCATTTTTCAAGTAACCCACCTAAGACTGTGTGGAAATTAAAATACTGTCCATACTGCTCTTTGAAACGACGGAAAGTAGGTTCAAGCGCCCAGCAATGTGAGCAGATTGGATCTGTCACATAATACAAATAAATCTTTTTCTTTGGTTGGTTAAAATCAATTACTTCCATGTCATCGTCTTCTGCTACACCACAAACGCCAGTTTCCAAATCACACATTAAATTATTATTGTTTGACATAATAAATCCCTCACTTTTTGGTTTTTAGCTCTGGGACATGGAACCACCGTCCCATTTTGTTTGCTTTGTACTTTCAGTTTAGTGGATAATGGAAAGTATATATACCAATAGATGACTTGATTTGTCGGATATCCAACACATTGCCAAAATTGTTGGAAAAGTGGGAGGGGGAGAAGGAAATGACACAAGAAAAAACAGACCCGCGAGTTTTACGCACGCGAAAGTTAATTATGGATTCATTCATTGAGCTATCAGGAAAAAAGGAATTTAAAGACATTACGATAAAAGATATCACTACGGAAGCCATGATTAATCGGGCAACATTTTATTATCATTTTGAGGATATTTATGACCTATTGGAAAAAGTCTTATCTGAAGTCTTACTCATAAATTTAAATAGCGAGTCCTATCAACAAAGTGAATTAAATGAAGAAACATTTATCGGCATCTTTAAAGCAATCACTAATTTTCAGTTGTCATTATCAAATCGCTGCCACCGAGGTTATGAGGATACGATTGCCCGTATTATCCGGGACCAGCTTGAGGTCATTTTTTATAAAATGATAAAGAAACAGCATCCTACTGTTGACGAAAATACCTTAAAAATCACATCGGTCATGTTGGGTTGGGGAATGTACGGGGCTTCCGTAGAATGGAGAAGAAATCCGGATAGTGTCAGCCCGGAGGAAATGATCGCATTAGCTGTACCTTATCTAAAATACGGAATTAATTTGAAGAAAGAGAAAATATCCACGGAGTAAAATTTTATTAAACTTGGGGTGTATATTTTTAATTTTTATTGCAAAACCTAATATTACTAAAATTAAGGGGCGATAAAGATGAATGGATTACAACGTTTAGCTCTAGCTTTAGTAATTATTGGTGCAATAAATTGGGGACTTATTGGTTTCTTCCAATTTGATTTGGTAGCTGCAATCTTTGGAGGCCAGGATTCCATTTTGTCTAGGATTATATACAGTTTAGTGGGGTTAAGTGGTTTATACAGTCTTATGCTCCTCTTTAAACCTGACAGAGAAACGGTCCCTGAGACTAGCAGAACCTAATCCTAATTAATTGAAGATCAATCCGAAAAATAGACCAAGCCTATGGGTTTGGTCTATTTTACGTTTGGGGAAACGAAGTCTTTTCTAATTAGTGGATTGATGGGAAAATGGTATACATATCTTGCCTTACCGGATTTTATACAGACAACGAGCTAGCGTGTCTAATGAGGAGGAATTAGTATGAAGGGAATTTTTGCGGATGTAATTCAGTTTCGAGGGAATCATTATGATTTTGGTTTTATGCAGGGGGAGCTTCTGAGGGATTCATTTTTGGTGAAGAATCGGGAGCAACAGTGGAAGTTGAGAAAACCACAATTTAAAATTGATACTGATGAGACGAAACAGGTATTTGAGCGTTTAGCGCCTTTTATTTGGGAGGAGTTCTTAGGGCTCCAGGATGCTTTGAAATGGTCACTGGATAAAGTCTTAATGGAATTTGGAGGATACAGGGTCAATATCCGACCTTCAGGCTGTTCAATATTAGTTGGGGAAAATTATATGATTAGAAATTATGATTACCATCCGAAGACCTATGATGGCCGTTTGGTTGCTTTTCAACCAACAGATGGCGGTTACGCAACCCTTGGTTTAACACAAAAAATTACAGGGAGATCTGATGGCATCAACGAAAAGGGGTTAACGATGGGATATACCTTTATGAATCGCAGACGTCCGGGAAACGGATTCGTTTGTTATATGATTGGAAGACTTATTCTTGAAACCTGCTCAAATGTAGAGGATGCCGTCCAATTGTTAAAAGAAATACCACACCGCGGATCGTTTAGTTATGTCTTATTCGATTCAACCTGTGAGATTCCATTTATTGTAGAAACATCACCAAGAAGAGTAGAGGTAAGACAGGGATATATTTGTACGAATCATTTTAAAATCCTAACAGAAGAAAATCGCCGAGTCCTAGATGATTCCAACAAAAGGCTGCAGGCTATAGAAGAAAAAAATCATTTAAATGGGCTGGACGCGTTTCGCCTTTTAAATGATACGGATAAAGGAGTCTTCTCTAAGCTCTATGGAAGCTGGGCCGGAACCATTCATACCTCAGCTTATTTTCCAAAGAAACTTGAAGCCTGGTGCGCTCTTGGCGGTGACCAAGAACCGACTATATTTAACTTTGCAGAATGGTTAAATGGCGCTGATTTTTCACTTGCAAAAATTGAAGGGGAAGTTGATACAGATATCCCATTCGTCAATATGGAGAAAGCAGATTGGTATAGGTGAAAGAGTGGGGGCAGAGCACTAGCTACTGCTCCGTTTTTTATAGTAGACAAATCTGATATAAGACCATGGATTCGAGTGATGCCTGACTGTTCAAAAAGATGTAAAATATTGTGATTGCATAAAAGAGAAAGTTTTGCTAACATTTAAATGCTTAACTGTTAGATATCTAAATATTAGATGTAAAAATACAATATTTCGAAAGGGGTTTCAGTTATGGGAAGAGTAACGGGGAAGGTTGCGCTAGTAACAGGTGGCGCATCAGGTATAGGGTTATCATCTGCGACATTATTGGCAAAAGAAGGAGCGCAAGTGGTAATTGCTGATTTTAATGCAGATGGGGCGAAAGCGGTTGCACGAGATATAAAGTCAAATGGCGGTGAAGCAATTGGGATTTTCCTTGATGCCGGAAGTGAAGAATCTATTAAGGAGGCAGTTGAATTTACTGTCAATCAATACGGTTCTATACATGTTCTATATAACAATGTTGGTGGGACAAATCTAAAGAAAGATTTAGATGTAGTTAACATGGATCTTGACGAGTGGGATCGTCTCATGAATCTAAACTTAAAAAGCGTTTTGCTTGGAAGTAAATTTGCCATCCCACATATGATTGAAGCTGGTGGCGGTTCGATTATCAATACAGCATCAATGGCAGGCTTTTTTAGTGATGCCATCCGTTCTGCATATGGAGCATCAAAAGCAGGGGTAGTAAATCTTACGAAATACATCTCAACCCAGTATGGAAAAAATAAGATTCGCTGTAATGCGGTTGCTCCTGGGTTGATTCTAACACCTGCTGCGAAAAATAATATGTCACCTGAAGTATTGGACATTTTCGCAAAATTTAATGCGTTACCATATCACGGTGAGCCAGAGGATATTGGGCATACTGTTGTTTTCTTGGCTTCAGATGAATCTAAGTTTATCACAGGGCAAACCATTCAAGTAGAGGGTGGACATTATATAGGAAATCCAAGTATTGCTGATTTCGAAGAATTTATGAAAAAGCACAATACTAATTAATAGATTGAAAGTATGAAAGTTGAAATAAGGGGAGTTTGGGAGTTCATGGGAGAAAATAAAAAACAAATCCACTATGCATGGTGGATATTAGTGGCTTTATGTATCATAGTTGGCCTTGGTAAAGGTGGGTTAAATAACTCTGCAGGTTTATTTTTGACCCCTATCACAAAAGATCTTGGAATTGGATTGGGGAGTTTAACACTCTATTTTAGTGTTTCTGCTGTTGTGACTATGATTTTCTTACCAATTGGCGGTAAAATGATGGCAAAATATGATACTCGGATTCTCTTAATAGTAGCCATTATTTTGCAAGCAGGAACTTTTGCCATGTTTGGCTTAATGAAATCAGTCTGGGGATGGTATCTATTTGCTATTCCACTAGCAGTAGGTGGAGTCTTTATAACCGTTATTGCTGGCCCGGTATTGATCAATCAGTGGTTTAAAAAAAGCAATGGTCTTGCGCTTGGAATATTGAGTGCAGCAGGTGGAATTCTTGGGGCAGTAGCGCAGCCAGTAGTCGGTGGTTTAATAGCGGACCGTGGGTGGGGAGCTTCTTATATCATTGTCGGGATTACAGTTATCATAATTGTGGTTCCAACCATTATGTTGTTAATAAAAAAATCACCTCAAGACAAAGGCTTGATTCCTTATGGAATGGGTGAGACAAAACAGAACGGTCAAGGAATTGAAAATGAAACAAGTGAAAAAGGTGTAGAAATGAAGGTAGCGAGAAAATCAATTGCCTTCTATGCATTAATGGTCTTTTTCCTTTTAGTTACCTCCATTGCGAGCTTTTCAATGCATATTCCGACATATTTAATGAATAAAGGATTTGATGTAACTTTTGCAGGCAATGTGATGGGGACGTATATGATTGGAGTCCTTTTTGGATCATTAATTATCGGGTTTCTAACAGACAGAATCGGATCAAAAATTACAGCTATCCTTGCAATGGGGGCGGGGATGATTGCAATTTTGCTACTATTATTCTCAGGAACTAGCACCGCAATTATATCAGTGGCTGTTATATTGTTTGGCTTTATATCTTCATCAATTGGAACATTGGGGCCAGCACTTACATCTAGCTTATTTGGTAATAAAGAATATAGTCAAATTTATTCAACAGCATCTCTCGGATTAGCTGTGGCATCTATTATTGCTTTACCTGCTTACGGATACGTTTTTGATTACATGGGAAGCTACACCCCGGTGTTATATGCAATTATTTTTATGTTAGTTATCAATATTATAAGTGTGGTCATTGCCTTTAGGAGCAAAAAGAAAATGGAACAAGATGGTTTGTGGAACTGAAACTTAAGCACTAGTAATGTGAAAAATTCAATTACTAGTGTTTTTTCATCAAATCACAATTTTGACGTTTTTAAATATTTGCAGGTAGTCTTCGAATTTGATATTATTTAGATGTCGAATATTTAGATGTCTAAGTATAAAGCGAAAAGGGGTTAATTGAATGAAATTACAAGGCAAGGTTGGAATTATTACTGGAAGTGCTTCAGGTATTGGTAGAGGAATGGCTCTTGCAATGGCAAAAGAAGGTGCTCATATAGCTATTGTTGATGTGAATGAAGAAAAAGGGAAAGATACCCTTGCCGAAATTAATCAATATACAGAAGGTTTACTTTTCATCAAAGATATCTCGATCAAAGAAAATGTCTATGAAATTGTAGATGAAGTGGTGAAAAAGTTTGGTAAACTAGACATTCTTGTAAACAATGCGCATGCATCAAGACAGGCTCTTTTACATGAAACAACACAGGAGATGTTAGATTTATCTTTTGGTACTGGCTTTTATCCAACCTTCCACTTTATGCAAGCAGCATATTTGGAATTAAAGAAAACAAAAGGAAAAGTAATTAACTTTGCATCGGGTGCTGGAATAGATGGACAAGTGACACAAACTTCTTATGCGGCTGCAAAGGAAGCAATTCGTGCAATTTCTCGTGTTGCAGCGAATGAATGGGGACCAGAAGGAATTAATGTCAATTTGATTTCACCAATCGCATTAACAGATGGTGTACAGCAATGGCGTGAAAATGCACCAGACATGTATGAGGCAATGGTAAACAAAATTCCGTTGCGTAGACTTGGTGATCCAGAACAAGATATCGGCCGTGTAGCAGTATTTCTAGCGAGTAGTGACTCAGATTATATAACTGGACAAACGTTCATGGTTGATGGCGGTTCAGTAAAATTACGTTAGGGAGTGTATGTATAATGGGAAGATTAGATAATAAGGTTGCAATTATTACGGGTGGAGCATCCGGAATTGGTGAAGGAATGGTGAAGTTATTCAGCCAAGAAGGTGCTATTGTGATTGCTGCTGATATCAATGAAGCAGCACTTGAAAAGATAAGTCAACTTGAGAATGTATATGGAATGAAACTAAATGTTGCTTCTGATGAGGACTGGGAAGTGTTAGCAAAGGAAGTAAATGATCGTTTTGGTAAAATTGATATTCTAGTCAATAACGCGGGGATTTCATCTGAAAAGCCCTATCAGGATATTAATCTAGATGATTGGCAGAAAATGCTTTCGATTAACGGCTTCGGTCCTTTCGCTGGTATGAAACATGTTGCTCCATATATGGCTGCTAATAACTCAGGATCTATTATTAACATTTCCTCTTACACAGCACAAATTGGACAAGGCTTTAACCATTATTCTGCTTCCAAGGGGGCTGTTCGTGCAATATCGAAAGCTGCAGCCACAACCTTTGGTCGCAATGGCGTTCGTGTAAATGCCTTGTTCCCAGGGATTATTGAAACACCAATGACTCAAGCCTTAAGCACATCAAAGGAACTTCTTGGTCGGTTAATCCAAGCAACTCCATTGCAACGTCTAGGAAAACCAAGTGATATTGCGAATACAGCATTATTCCTTGCGTCTGATGAATCATCTTATATTACTGGTGCTGAAATAGTGATTGATGGTGGATTCTCTGCTCAATAATGTGTATGCTAAAAAGAGCCCTTAAGGTATTTAGGGGCTCTTATCTTTTGAAGGCGAGGAAGAAACTTTATGAAAGAACAGAACATATTTGAAATCCTACATAACATGGATAAAGTAACGAATAATTTAATTATCCAGTGGAATAAGTTCTTTGATGAAGATCTTGGTGTCTCCCAGATTCTTGTGTTAGGACACTTGAAGGTCCAGGGAAGAAGCCGTCTTTCTGACATTGCGAAAGCATTGGGACTTACTCCTCCTACATTAACTCATCTATCAAACAAACTTGTAAAAAGAAATCTTGCTATTCGAAAAATAGACGAGTCTAATCGAAGGGTTGTTTATTTAGAAATCACAGATGAAGGAACTGCAATGGTTACTAAAGCGAATGAAGAAGGAAAGATACTTCGTAAAAAGCTATTCGAAAAGCTAACCGAAGAAGAAATACAACAATTACGTTCCATATACGAAAAACTAACTAAATTTCTATGAATTGGGTCAGAGGGACAGGTCCCTCGTCCCACCATATTTTTCCTGGGACACGGGACCTGTCCCTGCGACCCACGCCCGAGACCCACGCCATGGGTCCTACCAACACCAGAAACGAATCCTTATAAAGGATAGTGGCTGGTGTTTTTTTGCGTGTGTTTTTTAGGGAGTTGGGCCCCTTTTTTGTCAAAGTGTTTTATTCTTTGTATAATGTAATAGATTGTGGAGGTTTTAGAATGAAAGAAGTAAATAGTAATAAACAACTAGATAACATGCTAAGACAAGCTCTCGAAAGAGCAAGACAGGATACTAAGAAGCAAGAAGAAAAACGAGAACAGAAATATTGGAGCGAAATAAAGGTTCCTTTTCGTTTAGATGAGGCATTGAGTTCATACGCGAAATACGAGTTAGATGACATTAGAAGGTACTTAGAAATAAAGAATGCTAGCAGTTTAAAGAAGGCGGACCTCATTGCATTATTCCAACAAGAAATACCAGGGCTTTTGAAAAATGTTTGCAGTCAATGGGATCTTGAACGTTTTTCCTTACTCGTTAAAATAGCTCGTAATGGTGGCTACCTACAAGCACCTGAATTGGAAAGTGACCAGATTATGTACTTCCGGAAAACAGGTATGCTTTTTACTGGAAGTATAAATGGAAAAAGGGTAATAGCCGTTCCAGATGAACTGATTGAAGAAATCTTAACCTTAGAAAGAGATCTACATTTTAGAGGGATTATTAAGCGAAATACAGAGTGGATCAAGCTTACCCACGGTCTCTTGTATTATTATGGTACTTTAACTGCTACAGAATTGGGCCAAATGATAGAAAACTATATAAAAGAACCTTTGAGACTTCATGATTATATTCAAGTTCTTCATGACTCTGATTCTTATAAAAAAGGAATAGTTAGTGATGATGTGGGATATTCGAACCGGAGAGTGTTTGATCCAAAAAGGGTGAAATACGAACATCAGGCAAGAAAAGATGTACCATTTTATCCATTTACAAAAGAACAGCTACTTGAAGCTGGTGAACCCAGTTTTGTTGATCGAAATCTGAGTTATATACAGTTAGTCAACTTTATTAATCAAAACTTTGATACTCAAAAACTAGATGCGGACAGCATTGTTGAAGAATGTGTATACGCAACTAGGATAGGTCAGAGTCTTAATGATATTTTACAATATATGAGTGGTGTTCTTGTATTCGATAGTGAAGAATCACTTCAAGCTCTTGTAGATAAAGTCGTTAATTTGATGAATAACACAAAAGAATGGTTTTTAAAAGGACATACATCAATTGAGCTGAGAAATTTAACGGAGAATCCTGTAAATAATACTACTATTAAAGTAGGAAGAAATGCTCCATGTCCTTGCGGAAGCGGAAAAAAATTTAAAAAATGCTGTGGTAGATAAGGAACATTAATTTATTTTCTACTATATTTTTCTTGGGACACGGGACCTGTCCCTGTGTCCCAAAAACACCAGTCACTTACCCTAAGATAAGGGGGAAGGGCTGGTGTTTTTAGATTGTAATGGATGGCTTTTGTCTGGTTTAATGCTTGTAGAGCAATGTGTTTGAAAAATGGAACAAATTACTATAATGTGAAAGTGTTAATGTTTTTAATTCTTGGGAGGTAAAAGGAATGAACATCGTAACACTAGTAGGAAGCTTAAGAAAAAATTCATTTAATATGCAAGTCGCTAAAACCATGCAAGAAAGATATAAGGATAAATTGAACATGCAAATACCGGACATCGGTGCTTTACCTCATTTTAATCAAGATGATGAATTAGATCCGCCACAGGTTGTAAAGGATTTTAAAGCAGCCATTGCTAATGCTGACGGTGTTATTATTATTTCACCTGAGTACAACTGGTCGGTTCCTGGTGTATTAAAAAATGCCTTAGATTGGACTTCACGCGTGGAGCAAGTATTCATTGGCAAACCTGTCATGACACTTGGAGCTACTCCAGGGATGATGGGAACGATTCGTGCCCAATTACATTTGCGTGATATTTTAGTAGCGCCAGGTATCCAAGCAAATATTCTACCTCCAGGAGCTAACGAGATCCTAATAAACACTGTCCATCAAAAAGTTGATGAACAAACTGGACAATTCGTTGATGAAACAACACTAAGCTTCTTAGATAGCAAAGTTGAAGCATTTATCGATTTCGCAAAAAGAAACTAAAACACAAGAAGTGCTAGCCCCATTAAGGATGCTGGCACTTTATTTTTAGGGACAGGTCCCTCGTCCCACCATTTTTTTCCTAATAAGACAGGGATACGTGTTACCACAACATAGAAAGGAGAATTCAGAAAATGAGATTAAGTGTTCTTGACCAAGCCCCGATTACAAAAGGCAATTCTCCTGCAGATGCATTGAAAAAAGCCGAGGAGCTTGCAATCCTGGCCGACGAATTAGGATATCATCGGATGTGGATGGCTGAGCATCACGGAACCGGCTCATATGCGAGTTCGGCCCCAGAGATTTCAGTTGCATATCTTGCGGCAAAAACAAAGAAGATCCGAATTGGAACGGGTGGAGTCATGATGATGCATTACTCACCACTAAAGCTTGCCGAAGTGTTCAAAACACTAAGTTCATATTCTCCAGGAAGAATTGATTTTGGAGTTGGGCGTGCACCAGGTGGGGACCAATACGCAATCTATGCATTATCTGAGGGTCGCCAACCAATGGTAAATAATATGTATGAAAAACTCGACCTTGCATTACGGTTGATTAAAGATGAAGTTCCTGACCATCCGCTCTATAAAAATACAATCGCAACCCCTTCTCAAGTTGTTCTGCCTGAAGCATGGTTATTAGGTTCAACTGGAAACAGTGCTGTCATGGCAGGAAGGATGGGTGTTGGTTATTCCTTTGCACAGTTTTTTAGTGGGGAAATGACTAAGGATATTCTAGACTTATATAAAGATGAATTTAAGCCAACTGTCTTTATGGAAAAGCCAGAGATTACAGTTTCCTATATGGTGACCGTTGCTGAATCAGAGGAGGAAGCCGAGTTTGAAGCATTGCCACATGACATTGCGCGTCTATGGCTGATGAGAGGTAAGCTTGGACAGGTGTTAACTCCAGAGGAAGCACAAGACTATCCGTTAACTGAAGTAGAACGGATGTCGATACAAGAAAATCGCAAAAAACTTCACTTAGTTGGATCAGCTAAAGCAATTGCTGAAAAACTTCGTCAAGAGCAGCAGGAATATGGCTTTGACGAAGCAATGATTTGTAGCATCCCTCATTCACAAGAAAAACGACTGAATGTATACAGATTACTGGCTAAGGAATTATTGTAATTAGACAAAAGGCCCTCGTTCCACCCAATATTTACAGGGACAAGGGACCTGTCCCTGCGTCCCACCATTTTGCGTCTTAATTAATCTCGTTCAATTACTTTGATTCCTTTATAAAAGACTTTTTTAATTTGTTCTACATCTGTAATTTCCAAACCTGGTATGCCCTCAGCGACTAGGAAATTGGCTTCAAGTCCTGGTTTTAACTTTCCAAATTGTTTTTCTTTCCCTAGAATTCTAGCTGGGTTTGCGGTTAATAATGCAAGAATGTCGTTCTCATTGTAGCAATCCTTTAACAATTTCATCGCTTGCTCGGCAATTAGCATCAAAGAATCGGGCCCTTTTAAAGAGCGGTCCTGAAACGGCAGCCATGGAACTCCAGAATAAGGTGGCAAGTATGCATCTGTTGAAATAGAAACAGGAATCTGTTTCTGTACCAACTTCTTAATTTCCTCAGGAGAGTTGGGTGGTAGATGTGTTCCGCCCATTGGAGTAGCGACAATCTGTATTCCTTTGTCAGCCACTTGATTAATCTGCTCATCCGTAATCCCGTGGGCATGGTGCAAGACATCAAACCCAGCTTTAAGGGTCAGCTCAATTCCTTCTTTACCCGCAACATGGCAACCAATTTTCTTACCCATTTCATGAAAAATAGAGACAAGTTTCTGCAGTTGACGGCGGGTATAAATGATTTCGCCTGCTCTTGGTACCACATCTTCCGTAAAATTAGCTGGGGTGGCATTGATAAATATATTTTCACCAGGATAATCACTGTTTTCGGCAATTTTTTTTACCAGAGTAGATGAAGTTAAGTCATCATGTGTAACAGCCGTTGATTCGGTAATCGATGTGAAGTGAGCAAGTTTCTCAAAGCCAATGGAGATGCTTGTCGTTGCAAACGAGATATCCATTGGAAAACCAGCCACTGCTTCACGATAATCAATTATCGAAAAATCACATAGGGGATGACCACATATTTGCTCACCTAATGCCGTAATTCCAGAGGATAAAGCCTTAAAAAGAATCCCTTTCCCGGCAATAAAATGGGTCTCAGGAGTTACCGGATAAAGTGAAGTAGGCGCAAACTCAAGTAAATGGGTATGACAGTCAACAAGTGATGGTGTAATCACATGCTTTGAACAATCAACCACCTCAACATCAGGGTATTGAGTTTGTAAATCATTCCACGTACCTACTACTTTAATTAATCCGTTTTCGACCAACATTCCACCGATTTCAATCGTTCCCGCTTCCGAAACTGTAATGAGTTTTTTTCCGCGAATAATATATTTCATCTACCATCACACCAAAAATGGAGTTAGCCAGTAGCCGAGCACACAGGCTGTGGCAATGCGGATAATCAGTCCAATTACCGCAGCTCCAAGTACTTCTCTTTCTGTAAGGTCTGAGGTTTCAGCCCAAGTGACAGGCACTTGGCCAAAAATGACAGATAACGGCAAACCTGAATTAGCAAGAACAAATGAACCAACAATTAATCGAGGATCAATGGTTGTAGCAAGGTCTGCAAGTTGTGCAACTGCCAATGTTGGTGCAGCAAGTACCGAAACGATTCCAGTAGCAGGTTCGATACTAAGAAACGTTAGACTAGAAGAAAGACCTGATTCAATTAAGCTCCAGATACCCGCAAATTTTAATGCGCCGATGAAAAAGAATACAGCAGCTACCGCAGGGATGATAATAAGAAAGAGTAGTTCTGCTCCTTCTTTAGCTGATGCAAAAACCGTGTTTAAAAACCGTGTGTTGGGCGTAAAACGAGGTAATTCGGTAAGTTCTACTTTTTTTGTGTCTCGGTAAATCGTTCTTGATAGTACGAGTGGAACAATCACAATTGGAACGAAAATAGATAATATTACTAATGGAAAAGCATTTATTCCAAAAACGGAAAGAGCAATCAGTCCAAGTACAAAGGTAGCAAAGGATTGGGGGGACTGAATCATTGTCGCAACGGCAATTTTTTGTTCAGCCTTTGTCGCATTTGCCTTTACTAAAATCGGTCCGGAAATTTTTCCAGCTGCATTTATATCTCCAAGAATATTGTACACACTTGGGATGATGACTGAAGGATTGATTTTAAACCACTTCATAATGGGGACAAAAATCCGAATCAATCCGTCTGTAAACCCTAATCGTTCTAGTATCCTACCAACGATAACGCTTACAATAATAGCAATGCCAATTTCACTTGTGAGGAAAATATCTACAACAACTGGTTTTACTTCTTGAATGATGGTATCAAAAAGCGTAGACATAGAATTAGGAGAAAGTAATAAAAGAAGCAGTAAACCAAAAACTAAAATAACCCCGATGATTTCCCACATATGCCAATTTGCTCTTGCTGTTTTTGGCATGGATTGTGGTTCTTTGTTCTTCTCCATATTGAGTCCTCCAGACATATATTTATCATTATTCAATTTATGTCTAAAATAAGGATAGGTGCCTGTTTGACTGGGTCTTTTACATGCATAATATCTTTTAATTCCCTCATAATAAGGGAAAAAGGAAAAGTGTGAGAATATGAACAATAACGAAATCGTGATTGAGGAACTAAACACTTTATTAAGAGGATGTTATATGGGAATTCGTGCCTTTGAACATCATATTCAAAATCTTGACGATCCAGCGTTAAAGCAGAGGTTCCAAGCGATGCAGCAAGAGACCAAGCAAAATGCTCAAATAATCGCTGAAAGGATTCAGAATTTAAATGGAGTGCCTGCGGATAACGAGGGTTTATCCGGAAGAATCCACAGTTCCATGCACAAAATGATGCTTTCCAACGATCCAGAGGGGATTATGAAAGATGCCATAAAAGGGCTAGATAAATATGGTGTTGAGTATTCAGAAGAGCTTGTTAAGGGAGATCTTGATGCAGAAAGCAGGAAAATAGCTGAAGAGGTCATCGATACAAGTCGCAGACATGCAGAAGAGATTAAAATCTTACTTAATAGATGAACCATAGATTAAAGTACGACACACTCATTAACACTTAAGAGTGTGTTTTTTAACGCCAAAAAGACAGCCTTGTAGGAGACTGTCTTTGGGTTAAAAAGGTTTTACTGTTTCAATTGGTTCAATTCTTCAATACTCTCCTGAACAAGTGTAACGGCTTGACTCATGGCTGCTCCTCCACCAAACGCCGCAGTTACACCGACAGCTTCGAGTATTTCCTCTTCAGAACAACCTTGATCTAAACAGCCTTTTGTATGGTAGATGATACAATATTCATCTTGTGAATACAGACTTATTCCTAAAGCAATAAGTTGTTTTTGTTTTTGAGATAAAACGCCCTCTTTAAAGCATTCTTCTGTAAAAGCATTATATAACTCAGCAAGCTTTGGCATTTTTTTTGTGAAGGTACCTAAACCAGTCTTATAATCAAGGAGGGCAGCCTCCGTTGAATTTCTAGCTTCAATATCCATAATATTGATTCCTCTTTTCTAAAGCTTATTTGTATCCCTTTGCATTTGGATCCATGCTATTAGCACCATAATCTGGAACATGGCTTGCATGTTTTTCATGGTATCTTGATCCTGAACCAACATCATTATTTCTTTGTTGTTTCGCGTTGTTATTTCCTTTTTGCTTTGCCATCATTTTCACCTCTGCATTTTTTTGGGACGAGGGACCTGTCCCTGTGTCCCTGACAAGGATACCTTGTCCAACGGTATTGTTACCTTGATTTATGTGAAGTATTCTAGTTTTGCGTTAGGGAAAAATTTTTCCATATATGAATAGAGGTGTTTTTTGATATCCTCTTCTTCATCCTTCTGATAGATGTATTTTCCGATCCCGTATTTACCCCACTTATACCTTCTTTTTTCTTCATCTAGTTCCAATTTAGTCATTGGGTAATTTTTTTCGATGACCCTTTTTGCTGGCTTGGTAAATCGGTGTTGAATAAACTCAAAAGTTAAGTCCTTTTTGGCTTCTGGTGGCAATTCGGCCTCTAATCGTTCGAACATCTTATAGTATCCATCTTCCCATCCTTCATGGAGGTAGATGGGAGCTATAATAAACCCAAGAGGATAACCGGCCCTCGCAACTTTACCAGCAGCCTCGATTCTTTTTTCTAATGGGGATGTTCCAGGTTCAAAGTTCTTTACAATATAATCAGCATTCATACTAAAGCGGAACCTGGTTTTGCCGTTGTGTTTGGCATCTAATAAATGATCGACGTGATGAAACTTTGTCACAAACCGTAATTTACCGTATTCTGATTCACCAAAATGTTCAATCGCTCTTTTTAGAGTATGTGTTAAATGATCAATCCCTACAATGTCCGATGTACAAGATGCTTCAAACCTCGTTATTTCAGGTGCACGCTCCGCCATATATTGATCAGCTGCCTCTAGAATTTCGTCAACATTTACATATGTACGAATATATGGCTTCGATCCCATCGTTGTTTGCAGATAACAATAATGACAATGACCCATACAGCCAGTTGCGAAGGGAATCGCATATTCTGCAGAAGGCTTTGAGGTGTCAAATTTAAGTGTTTTTCTTATCCCCACTACAAGAGTTGATTTAGCAACTCGGTATTTTTGGAAGTCGTTATCACCTGGTAAGTTTCTTACCTGATTGTGTGATGTGGTATATCGAATCTCAACATCCATCTTTTCAAATTTTTCAAGAAGCTGTTTTCCTAACGGGTAATCTAATGCTTTCGGTTCAAAATAAATGAGCTTTGGATTAAATGGCTTCATTCGAATGTCCCTTCCGAAACATCCCCATAGTAATACTGATAGGCTTGGTTTGCTTCTTCTTCTGTGGAATAAACAGCAACCTCATTTGATAATGGATAATACGTTTCATACAGAAACAGGGCTAACTCATTTGGTCTCTCAGGGTGATTCACTACGGCTGCCGCTTGGATATTAGCTACATCTTGAGTGTGGGGATTTCGATAAAATACATAAACAACATCTCCAGCCTGATACATTTGTTCCATGACATCACCTTTACAGTGGGACAGAGGTCCTTCGTCCCAAAATTTGTTTTTAGCTGGGACAACGAACTTGTGCCTGTGTCCCAATAAAAAAGATTAAATCCTTTTTACTCATTTTTGCTATTCATTACCTAAGTTATGTCTGTTGGATTATGGAAAAAGATGAGGTTCATGCAACCATGTATGTTCCTTTACCATTTTGAAAATACTACCAATAGTAACTATGATTAGTAGAGGTGAAAAATTGTGATTGCATTAAATTCAGTAATCGATGGGAAAAAAGCAAACTTTGGCGCAGTCCGAGATATATTTGATTCCCATGGATGCAGTTTTTGTAGTAACTTTGAATATGATCAAGGAAAGTTCGATGCTGTATTATCGCGTGAAAATGGAGAAACCATTTATTTACGAGTTCCTTTTTTTGTTGTAGAAGGAATGCTTGATCATTCGAGTGCACAAATTCAATTCGGTACCCCATATGTCATAAAGCATATTGTGAATTTTGGTCTCGACCATGACGAAAACTCATTTGTCACTGCAACGACTGGACTTGACCAATTCCAAGAGCCACTGGATAAGGATGGGCGTATATCCGATAAAAGCAGATGGGAACAAGCTGGTGTAGAAGTAGTAGATCGCATATACAATTCCATGAGAGACTTAGTATCCTAATGGGACGGAGGGACAGGTAACCTGTCCCGTTTTTTATTTTTGGACAATGGACCTGACCCTGTGACCCACTTATTTTAAATAAAAGGAAGAGCCGTCAATTATTTCAACATCATCCCTCGATTTGATTTTTTCCATTAGTTGAAAAAGTGCAGCGTCTTTTTTCTTTGCTTCGATCATGCAGTCGATTTGCGGAACACTGCCTTTGACTTCTTTTAAAAATGTAAAAAACATTTCGATATCTACGAAGTCTGAATGATGACGAAAGGCTTCATTGCTTTTTGGACTTGAAATGTGCATTTTGATTGGGAGTGGTGAAAGTTTCCACGTTTGCACAACTCGTTCCCAATGCATTGCCCAATTAGGATTCTCATGGTGGGCGAGATGATGATGATAATCAAATACAAGCGGAATATTTAGTTTTTCACATAAGTACAGGGTATCTTCTAGGGTAAACGATGTATCATCATTTTCAAGCATGATCATCTTTTGAATTTTTGCCGGGACATCCATCCAATTGGTAACAAATCGTTCTAGTGAAACATCCGTTTCTTTATAGTTGCCACCAACATGCATGACACAGCGGTGAGTGGGATCTAGCCTCATAGCTCTTAAAAGAAGATAGTGAAGCTTTAGGGTGCGCACTGAGTTTTTAAGAATGTCCACCTGAGGAGAATTGATCAATACAAAGTGATCTGGATGAAAATCCACCCGGATATCATGTTCCTTCACAAAATCTCCAATTTCACGAAGGCTTGCCTTTAATGGTTTCATATAATTCCAATCAAGGAGCTCTTCATGATTGGCTAAAGGAATGAGTCGAGAAGTAAGGCGGTAAAAGTGAATGTCAGATGCCGCATTATGCTTTAGTAGTCTAAGTGTATTATGTAAATTGGAAAGGGCGATCCGCTCCAATTTACGAATCGCTGCCTCTCGGTCCTCTATTTTTTGAAATTGGGTAAATGTCATTGTTTTAGAAGGGGAAGCATTTTTAAGTTCCGTACTCATTGCCACGTAACCGAGACGTACCTTTGTCATCATCATTCACCTCAGATATTTATTAACGATTACTAGTGAGACAAGGGACCTTTGTCCCTACCACTCCACTGTTGAGCTAGATGTTCGCTTTACACCTCTGATTTTCGATATTTCTTCAACGAGTTTGTGCATGGCAAGGTTTTTTTGCTTTGCTTCAATCATGATATCGAAGTCTTCATCAAACTCCTTAGCCATTTTTAAAAAAGGCATAATAAAATCTAGTGACACAAAATCAGCATGTGAACGGTAGGCATTATCTGATTTGGGTGATGAAATATGCACCTTTGGTACAGTAGGCCTATCGTTCCAAGTATTGAAAATGCGTTCCAAATAAAGAGGGAGGTCAACGTCTCCCTTATTTGCCATATAGTGATGGTAATCGAGAACCATTGGAATTTTTTCTTTTTCACAAGTAAGCAGTGTTTCTTCTACATCATAGGTTTTATCATCATTTTCAAGTGTCATTTGTTTCTTTATTTCATTTGGCAGTTGTTTAAGGTTTTGATGAAAACGTGATAATGATGTTTCCTTATCTCCATACGCACCACCAATGTGTATGTTAAGGACTCCTTTGTCAAGTGCATTCAATGCTTTAAGCATCTTGAAATGAAAATCCATATCGCTTACAGCGTTCGTCGTGACTTCGTCTCTTGGACTTGTAAAAAGAGTGAACTGATTCGGGTGAAAGCTTACCCTCATATTAAATTGTTTGATAAGTTGCCCAAGCTCGTCCCATTCATTCTTAAAGGGAGTGATGAAATCCCACATGACCTCAGGGTGGGTGGCCAAGGGGACAAGTGAGCTTGAAAGCCGGTAAACCTCAATTTCATGTGCGATATTATAATGCAGAATCCTCTTTGTATGAAGTAAATTCTGTGCGGTCACAAATTTTAGCTTTTCCATACGTTCATCTTTAGGAAGTGCTGCATACCGTGTGAAAGTTAATGATTTTGAAGGACTTGAATCCCACAAACCTAATGCATTTGCCACATAACCAAAACGAATTTTCATTTTTACCCTCTTTTGGAACGGGGCTCCCCAGTCCCTTTTTTATTTGCGGTGGGACAAGGAACCTGTCCCTATGTCCCAGAATTTTGTTATATTTAATGTAAGGAGAATATGATGTTATTATGCGGAAGTTTCTATTTTTTATGGGGGGATGATGGGGATCGATAGGAATTTTAAGATTTTTGTAGTGGTGGCTTTGGTGGGGAGTTTGGTGATGAATTTTACGTTAGTATCGAAAGTGAATCAGCTTGAGGGACGGGTAAGCAATATTTCTAACTTTCAACATGATATTACCTCTAGTATTGATGGCCAGGCAACTCAAGTGTACAGTGCTTTAGAAGAATTTAAAAATGAACAGAGCTGGATTAGTACGGTTACGATGGAGATCGATAACAATGAAGTGACAAATGGTCAAGCGAATGCAATTTTTAATTGGCAGGTCAAGGAGTTACAAAAAAATTCAGAGGTTGTGTTTCATTATGCATTTGGTGAGAGTGAGGAATATCAAGCTCTTCCTGCAAATGAAATGCAAAATGGTCTTTTCCAGGTAAAAGTGCCTTTTAGATTTGATAAGGAACCGCAATGGCATGTCGGCTTGATTACTTCAGATTCCTATCACAGTGAAGAGGCATCAGAAAAAGAAGCCATCGATGGGAATGAAAAGATTCAATTTTATGTAACGGTTTCTTATGATGATATGGTTAAAAGCAGTGAACTTCAGAATGAATTTTTAGGTGATTTGAGATCGAGTTATTACGGAATTATCCAGACAGATGTTCATATTTTTAAATCAAAATTAGATATTACGTTAATCAATTATCAGGTTGATGAAAAATCAGTATATGTAAAAAAAGCAACCCTCATAAAATATAAGGGAGACACCTTAATCGGTGAAGAAGAATTGGAAATGGTCAAAGAAAACTCACCAGATGTTAGTGAACGTTTTTTCAACATCCATCAAGTTGAACAATATGAAAATATCAGACTAGTGATGAAAGTCGAATATAGTAACGGAGATAGCTTCGAAAAAGAAATCTATTAACCGGAAGGGAACCCATTCCCTTTGACCAAAATAGCAAATAACGATAATAAGTCAGATTCGTTCAGATTGAATGAGGAGTGATTACTTGAAAAAATATTCCGTTGCAAAGTTTCTTGGCATATTGGTTGGAGTGCTGACATTGTTAGGTGCGTTGGGATTTTTGGTTTTCTCTCTTCTAGGAACAAGCTTGGGAAAAGCACTTAATTCGCAAATTGAATATTCATTAATAGGGCCTCTACTCATTACTGCACTTTTGATTAGCGTTGGATTTGTAACTATTATCGGTGCACGTAAATTATCAAATAATACTTGGAGAAAGTTTTACATTGTTTTTTGTATGGTAATTGGTTTTGGTCTTACCATTTCCTTTTTTATAACCTTTGGAGCCATTGGAACTACTAACGAAATTTTTATTTTATGTGTCGGGTTAATCTATCTAGCATTAGGACATACCGCAAGTAGATAGTGATACCCTGTGGAGGTTCAGGTTGCCTAACCCATAAGCTTGGGACATGGGACCTGTCCCTGTGACCCACAAGGCGGTCTATAAGTGAGAAAGGAGCAGATAGTCATGCCGTTGGAGATTGTTCGGAATGATATTACGAGGATGAAGGTCGATGCGATAGTGAATGCTGCGAACTCAGAGCTGAAGGCGGGTGGAGGTGTGTGTGGAGCAATATTTAATGCTGCGGGTGCTGACGAACTCCAAGCTGCTTGTGATGAAATGGGTGAATGCCCAGTAGGACATGCAGTTATTACTGATGCTTTTAATTTGCCAGCAAAATATATCATCCATACTCCTGGGCCGATTTGGCAGGGGGGTTCTAAGAACGAGGCAAATCTCTTACAATCCTCCTATATAAAATCATTGGAGCTTGCTAGTCAGCATAAATGCAAATCCGTCGCGTTTCCACTGATATCAACAGGTATCTATGGTTACCCAAAAGAAGAAGCTCTACAAATCGCGTTATCGACGATTAGCTCATATTTGATGGACAATGAGATGGTTGTCTATCTCGTTGTTTTTGATAAAGCATCTTTTGGTGTTAGTAAAAAGTTGTTTGCTTCCATAAACCAGTATATAGACGAACACTATGTAGATGAAATGGCAACGACATTTAGCCGTGCTAGAAACAATGAACTTTATAATGCCGAACCAATTGAAGAAACGGACGAACTCGAACTCTACGAAATCGAAGAAAGCCTTCAGGTTGATAGCAGTTTAGCTGATATCGTCAATCAATTAGATGAATCATTTTCCGAAAGACTTCTTCGTTTAATCGATGAAAGAGGATTGACTGATGCCCAAACGTATAAGCGAGCAAATATTGATCGTCGATTGTTCTCAAAAATTCGCAAAGATGCGGGTTACACCCCTAAAAAGAAGACAGCGATCGCCTTTGCGATTGCATTACAATTAGATGTTGATGAAACCATTCATTTATTGTCTGCTGCTGGTTACACATTGACCCATAGCAGCAAATTTGACGTGATAATTGAATTCTTTATTAAACAAGCAAAATATAATATTCATGAAATCAATGAAGCTTTATTTATGTTCGACCAGCCGTTATTAGGTGCTTAAAAATGTCGCTTTTAAAGCGACCACCATTGTTCCTAATCTTGTTATTCTTACGATGTAATCAAATTTGAACGGAGGATAACAAGATGAAAACAGAATTAGTGTTTATTTTAGACAAGAGTGGATCAATGGCAGGACTTGAAGCTGATACAATTGGTGGTTACAATTCAATGCTAAAGAAACAAAAGATGGCAGAAGGCGAAGCTTTTGTCACCACAGTCTTATTTAATCACCATTATGAATTATTGCATGACCGAATCAATGTGAAGGGAATTTCACCAATCACCGAAAAAGATTACGAGGTTAGTGGTACCACTGCATTATTAGATGCAATTGGTTTTACAATTCAAAAAATAAATAATGTCCAAAAACATACAAGCAAAGAAGAACGAGCTAAAAAGGTTCTTTTCGTCATTACAACAGACGGAATGGAAAATGCAAGCCGTGAATTCACAGCAGAAAAAATCAAAAAAATGGTACAGTATCAAAAAGAGAAATATGGATGGGAATTCATGTTTTTAGGTGCGAATATTGATGCGGTCTCGACTGCAGCACAGTTTGGGATTGATGAGGATTATGCGGTTGACTACCATGCTGACGAACATGGAACACAATTGAACTACCAAATGGTAAGTGAGGCCGTCACAAACCTGCGAAGCGGGAAGAAAATAGACAGAAGCTGGAAGGAAGAAATCGAACGTGATTATAGCCTACGTTCAAGATAGAAAAAGCTATTTAGGAGGAATTTATGGAAATAGTAAAGGCTACTGATAATGATGTAAAAGCTATTACGAAACTTGCATTGCTGTTATGGCCAGATAATGTAGAAAATGAACTAACCAGTGAGTTTTCTGAGCTAATTCTTGACCAAAAGGCGATCATTTTTTTAGCTAAGGCAGAGAATGTTGCAATTGGTTTTGCTCAATGTCAATTACGAATGGACTATGTTGAGGGAACTGAAAGTAGCCCTGTAGGATATCTTGAAGGTATTCTTGTAAAAGAAGAATATAGGAAGATAGGTGTGGCCAAACAGCTTTTATCCGCCTGTGAGAAATGGGCAAAGAGTAAGGGCTGTAAAGAATTTGCAAGTGACGTTGAACTTGAGAATAATGTAAGCTTGAATTTTCATTTAAGAAATGGTTTTAAAGAAGCAAATCGAATTATTTGTTTAACTAAAAAACTGTAAAAGTAAGCCTGTCCGCCGCTATATTCGGGGACAGGAGAATTCTTCATTTACTATTCTTCTTCCAATGTAACTTCGGATTCAAATTCTTATAGATGCTTCTTTTACAAGGTTCTTGATTTTTCTATCTGCATACCTTACAAACAGATATCCAAGGAAGAAGGTGAGAAAGCTTAATGCATAATCTAAAACCGTATATTCAGCCTCGACAACACCGGTCGTTTTCAACACCATATCATAAGCAATATAGCAAACAATAATAATGAGAAACCAGCCATTTCTTGCATTAACAATGCTTAAAAAAGCAAGTAAAATGGCAAAAACAAGGCCTGTGCCTGTTGTAATAGCAGAACTACCTCGATGTAATTGCTCAATCCATTCGATGTGGTAGGTTCTCATGTTCATTACTGCATGGAGCAGAAAATGTAAGGGGATAAATATTCCATAGAAAGATAAAAGTAGTGATCCAAAGTGAATCCATTTCTTTTTTAGATTTACCCACCATAATCGTGCAATAGGGAAATAAATAACTAAACCAGCTACCGTATACCAAGGACTCCACCAATTCGTTTCAAATATTCCCCATTTTGTAAAAATGATTTCAATAAGTGTGAAAAATAGAGCCAGTGGGATGCTCCAATACCACCTAGATCTTTTAATCACAAATAGGACTGCAAATGCAGGAAGTACGAGACCGTTTACCATCGCACCTAAATGTGAATCTAATTGATTATCTAACACACCGACTTTATATACATAAGCTTTTGCCCAAAGATATACGAAGTAATCGAATAAAAGGGTGGTGCCTGTGACAGTAAAATAAAGGATAAATAGACGACCTGACCTAACTTTCCAATATGCAATTCCTAAAACTGCTAATCCTGAAATAAATAATAATAGATAAGCCAAAGCTCCAAGACTCAATAATATAAACCTCCGACTTGTTTATAGGTATTTTTACCTATTTTTGTTATTCTAATACCTCACTTAATGCAAATAACGCCATTTAACCGTTTATTTTATGCTAATATATAAAATGGATACATCATACTAAAAAAGTAAGAATATGGTGCCCATTTTTCGTTTGAGGAGGACAAGATGAAAACTTGGATAATTGCTTTTGTGATATTAATAGCCGTTTCCGTAGGTTTGATGTTCAGTGTTTTTAAAATGTTTGACAGTGGTGATACTCAACAAACAACCTCATCATCAAAGCAGGAATCCAGTAATGCTAATGAGTTCAAGGAACAGACTAAGAAAATTGGTGGCATCACATATGATTTGAAATTAAGCCAAACTCCAGATGAGCATGAAGTAATTAATGTGATGCATCATATGACCCATCAAAAGGTGAAAGCCGATGACAAATGGGGTGCAACACCGATGATTCCCGATACCATCAATGAGATTTATGATATCATTTCCAAAAGCGATTTTACTAGAAAAGAAGATCTCTTAGAAATTGCTGAGCGATGGAAAAATGGTGATTTTAGCAGAGCTGATGATGACCACAATTATTTTTGGGACTACCAAAACGGATCTATTGGGAAAGCATATGGTTTATTGAATGAAGCTGAGGAAAGAAGATTTATCATTAATAATTTTGGTGATAAATTTTTACCAGATTAATGGTTAGTTCATGATGAACTAGCCTTTTTTTATTTAGGCATATTTTCCCTGTCCTATCATGTAAAAACGTTCTTTTGAACCAATGAACAAAATAGGGTTTTCAATTATAATAAAGAGGCGGAATATTATAAAAAAAGAAAAGGGAGTGAAATATCACAAGTTTTAATTCTTCCTGCCAATTGTCCTTCTACCATTTCCACCTTCAAATTTAAAAGAGATTATTGAAACTGATTCCATCCATCAACTACATATTTTAGAAAAGAGGGATGTTATTGAAATCAATTTCAAAGCTACTGTCAATTTTAATAGTCGCGATTATGTTTTATTCTCTTTTAGCCATTGGAGTGTTTGCTGCTCCCGAACAGAACGAATCCTCAAACAATGATCTACGCGTATTAATTCAACCACTTAATAAAAATGACAAATCAAATCTAAAGTCTACGTATGGTGCACGATGGGATTTTCAAACCAAAGGCTTTTCAACGACGGTTAATGAAAAACAGTACCAAGCCTTATTAAAAAATAAAAATCTAAAGATAGAGCTTGTTGAACGTGTTTCAATTGCTGCTAAACCAAAAGCAGGTGGAGATGCAGTTCCTTCTGACCGCACCCCATGGGGGATCGAAGCAATCTATAATGATCCGTTTATCTCCGCAACAGATGGTGGAGACAATATTAGGGTAGCGGTATTGGATACGGGCACAAATATTAATCATCCAGATTTACAAGCTAATGTTGAGCAATGCAAGGATTTCAGCCAAAGAAAATCTCCAATAATCAATGGTTCATGTGATGATAAAAATGGTCATGGAACACATGTAGCCGGAACTGTTTTAGCCAATGGGGGTAGTGGAAATGGAATATATGGAGTCGCACCTGATGCAAAGCTATGGGCATATCGAGTATTAGGAAATAGTGGCTCTGGATATGCAGACGATATCGCTGCAGCCATCCGCCATGCTGCCGATGAAGGGAAGAAAAACGGAGTTAAGGTCGTTATTTCAATGTCATTAGGTTCGAGCGGAAAAAGTTCATTAATTGCTGATGCTGTTACGTATGCAGTCAATAATGGAGCATTAGTGGTTGCTGCGGCAGGAAATAGTGGTCCCGCTCCGAATACAATTGAATATCCTGGCGGACTTCATAATGCAATTGCAGTAGCTGCATTAGAGAACGTGTTGCAGGATGGTTCTTACCGTGTTGCCGATTTTTCTTCAAGAGGAAATCCAACAACAGATGGTGATTATGTGATTGGAGAAAGAGATGTTGAGCTATCAGCACCAGGTCGTGCAATTGAATCGACTTGGAGTGACGGTACGTACAACACAATCAGCGGTACATCAATGGCAACGCCTCATATTTCTGGTTTAGCAGCAAAACTATGGGCGGAAAATCCTAGCATGACAAACCAACAATTAAGAGCTGAGTTACAAACTCGAGCAAAGAGTAACGATATCACTGCCGGACAATATGCCGGAAATGGTGATGACATTGCTTCTGGATTTGGCTTTCCTCTAGTTAAGTAAAATAAAAAAACGGCTAAAAAGGTTGAAATCCCTTTTAGCCGTTTTTTTAATTTTCATTTTCTCCGATTTTATCAAGTAGAGAAATCGTATCAACAAGATGATTATTAAAAATTTGTTTTGCCACAGAAAGAAGCTCCACAATCATTGGGTCTCTTAGTGAGTATATGACACGATTGCCGTCTTTCGTTCCATAGACAATATTTTTAGCTCGGAGTACAGTTAGTTGCTGGGACACGGCTGACCCTTCACTTCCAATAAGGGTTTGAATTTCATTCACATTTTTATCTCCCTCAGCAAGAAGCTCTAGAATACGGATCCGCAATGGATGTGCGAGAGCTTTAAAAAAGTCAGCCTTGAATTGCTGCATTTCTAGATTCACTACCTTACCTCACTTTCTACATTAACTCATTGAAATACCTCTGTTTTTCACTACTTTTTCTTGGACTCCGGAGAGAGCCTGACATTCTTTAAAAGCAAAGTGTCTGCAACCCAAACATTTATTGTCGTTAATCTGGGTCAGTGCATAATCAATTGCATCGCCTGTATGCTCAAAAAAGTTTTCCTCTCCGATTACCTCATATAAACCTGTTTTATGAAGAACGCTTTTTGGTTGTGGTTTGATCCCTGAAATTAACACAATACCTTGCTTTGAAAAATCCTGAACAATACTAGCTAATCGACCTTCTCCTGTTGTATCCATGAAAGGTACCCTACTTAGTCGTAGAAGAAGAACCTTTGGTTTGTAATTGATTGAATTCATAATCTGTTGTTCAAAAGCCTGAGCAGCTCCGAAAAACAAAGGTCCTTCCACATTATAAATACTTATTTGTGGACAATCATGAGAATCGGTTACAACACGACTATCTACTTTTTCATGTTTTGATTCTGGGTTTGGTAAAGCTTTTTCCGTTACTATTATATCACTCATTCGCTTAGTAAATAGTACAACTGCTAGAATGAGGCCTACCTGTACGGCAACAGTTAGATTCATAAAGACTGTTAGTAAAAAGGTGACAACGAGGACAAGAGAATCTCCCGTTTTTGTTTGTAACACATGATAAAAAACACGTCGTTCACTCATGTTCCATGCAACCAACATAATAATGGGGGCCATACTTGCTAATGGAATTTTTGAAGCATATGGTGCAAATAAAAGTAAAACAAGCAAGACAACGACACCATGTATGACACCTGAAAAAGGTGATACAGCCCCCGTTTTAATATTGGTTGCCGTTCTTGCAATGGCACCAGTTGCTGGAATTCCGCCAAATAAAGGGGTAACCATATTAGCAATTCCCTGTCCAACTAATTCACGGTTACTATTATGTTTACTATTTGTCATTCCGTCAGCAACAACTGCAGAAAGAAGAGATTCAATTGCCCCTAACATGGCAATCACAAATGCGGGTTGAATCAACTGTTTGATTCGTTCAAAGGTGATCTCAGGAAATTGAAAGCTTGGTAGTTTGCTAGGTATATCCCCAAATGTTGACCCAATTGTAGCAACCTGAGTTGGGTAAAAAATAGTCGCGATACCAGTAGAAATAAGCAAAGCGATTAATGAACCAGGTACTTTAGGAAAGAGCTTTGGAGTTAACACCAGTACGACTAAACAAATCGTTGCTGTTAGAATGCTATAAATATTCATCTCACGAATATGAAAAATAATCTCTCTCATATTATCTAAAAATAGTTCGTGTTTCTCAATCTTATCGAGGCCTAGAAAATTTGGTACCTGCCCAACAAAAATAATAATTGCAATTCCAGATGTAAATCCAATGGTAACAGGTCGTGGGATAAATTTGATTAAAGACCCAAGTTTGAATATACCCATTAAGAATAGAAGTACACCCGCCATAAAACCAGCAATTAATAAATTTTCAAATCCGTAGGTAGCAACAATCCCAAATAGAATCGGAATAAAGGCACCAGTTGGTCCCCCGATTTGGTATTTGGAGCCTCCAAAGAGTGAAATAAGAATACCCGCAATAATGGTCGTGTAAATCCCATATTCAGGTTTGACGCCTGAAGCAATCGCGAATGCCATTCCAAGAGGAATTGCTATAATCCCAACAACAACGCCGGAAATAAGATCCTTTTGAAAAGAATGAACCGAATACCCTTTAAATCTCCCTGAAAAAGCCCACTTATGTAGCATTTTTATCCTTCCTTCTGAATAGTAGAATATCTGATTATTTGAATATACATATGAATCTACTCCTAATAATCTATAAAGTCAAAACAAATTTATGAAAAGAAAAAGGGCTGCCATGAAGAAATCAGACAGTCCTTAAAGAATATTATTATTTTGATAAAGGTTAATTTTATGGTATGTCGAGCTAAATGTATTAATAACATGAACAAATTTTAAATATTGCTATTGCAAAATAATAACGAGGTGTGTATAATAAATCAAGTAGTCAGGCGATAAAAAAACTTCGACAAAAAGTTACAAAACGTATTGCACTTCATTTACAAACTTGTTATAATAATCACATAATTGATTAACGAACTTCATAAACTTAATATCAATGTGCGGGTGTAGTTTAATGGTAAAACCTCAGCCTTCCAAGCTGATGTCGTGAGTTCGATTCTCATCACCCGCTCCATACATATATAACGCAGTGTTTCGTTTCTTAGATAAACGAGGTGTTGCGTTTTTTTATTTTATGCAGATTTTACATAACTAAAAAGGATTCAGCCGAGCCGCCATGTACTTGAGTGAACATTGCACCTAGGGAAGTCAGTAATTTTTCACAGCTATCATTTTGTAGAGATGGCTTCAGATACACAATTTGAATGGCATGTTTGGTTTCGATTGTTACAGCGGTTCTCTCAGAATCGACATAAGGGCTTCCAAATGCTCCTATCTCATCACTGGATAAAATTTTATCCTTCATCGAAATGGTTCTCCCATTAATCCCTAAATACTCATCGTCTATTTGTCCGACACGGATTTCAATATCTCCGTTGATTTTATTTGTATCATAAATCCCTATTGGTATTTCATACTGCATCGAAAAGAAATTGTTTATGTCAGCAGCGGAGTGTATTGAGTTCAAATAGTTTTGCTTTTGTATCCGCCGATAGATTGCCTCAACAGATGGACGATATCGATTGGGATCTGTACCAACTTGCTTAAAAATCTCTCTCCACTCAGCGATTCCTTGAAAATCTGTTACATGCTTGTCTTCTAAATCAAAAAAAAGCGATTCTTGAAAGGTCTGTAATCTACCACGAATCATTTGTGGAGAATCGCCAACTTCGATATGCTTGTATTGAATAATTCCTATTTTAAAATCAGGAACAATTTCCTTTAAATGTGGTGAAATCTTAATTTCCATCATTTATCCCTCCAAAAACTATTGTAAATAGTGTACCATAAATCCTAGAAATTCTATAAATAGAACGGCTTATAAGTCCTAAGAAGGGAGGTTCCAAGACTTGGACACTATACAACTTCAACAAGAAATCATTGATTATAGTAAAACGATTGGAATCGATAAAATTGGCTTTGCAAGTGCTTCGCCATTTGAAGAATTAAAATCACGACTATTACGGCAACAGGAATTAGGCTATCAATCAGGATTTGAACCAAAAGATATTGAAAAAAGAACAAATCCAGAGCTCCTTTTACCTGGTGCGAAGTCTATTATTGCGATAGCACTGGCTTATCCAGCAAAGCTAAAGGATGCACCAAGGAGTACACGAAACGAACGTCGAGGTTTGTTTGCACGTGCCTCTTGGGGAGAGGATTACCACCATATATTACGGGACAGGTTACAAAAGCTTGAGGCGTTTATCAAGGAAAAGTTGCCTGATGCTAAACTCCAGTCGATGGTTGATACAGGGGAGTTATCTGACCGTGCTGTGGCAGAAAGAGCAGGGATCGGTTGGAGTGGAAAAAACTGTGCAATAATTACACCAGAGTTCGGCTCGTATGTATATTTAGGGGAAATGGTTACGAATATCCCTTTCGTACCTGATTCGCCAATTGAGGATCAATGTGGTTCATGTCGAGCATGTCTTGATGCTTGTCCAACAGGTGCTTTGGTGCAGGGTGGACAAATCAATGCACAAAAATGTGTTAGCTTCTTAACGCAAACAAAAGACTTTTTACCGGACGAGTTTCGTACAAAACTTGGAAATCGACTGTATGGCTGTGATTCCTGTCAGACAGCATGTCCGAAAAATAAAGGAATTGATTTTCATTTTCATGAGGAAATGAAGCCAGAGCCTGAGGTAGTTAAGCCATTGTTAAAACCTATTTTATCAATTAGTAATCGTGATTTTAAGGAAACATTCGGTTCACTGTCGGGGTCTTGGAGAGGGAAAAAACCAATCCAACGAAATGCGATTATTGCACTTGGCCACTTTAAGGATAGCAGTGCGATTCCTGAACTAACAAAAGTCCTAAAGGATGACCCAAGACCAGTACTGCGGGGTACTGCTGCATGGGCTTTAGGAAAAATAGGCGACGAAAGTGCAATTGAAATCTTAAAAGAAGCAAGTCTGAAAGAGAAGGACGACCAAGTTCTACAAGAAATTGAAAAAGGTTTGAATATGTTAATCAACTAAAAGGATGCGATGACGCATCCTTTTTTTAAATATTTTCGCATTCCTTCTCATATTGTGTAATATCACAACCTGAAGGTGGTGTTGGAAGTTGAAGTCGACTTTAGCAAAAGTAATTGAGGCTAAAGCTCAATTACTAGTTGGAAATCAACGAAGTGTTCCTTCTGTAAGTTTGCCAGTAAAGGACCTTGAGTTTATTCAGAGGAAAAAAGAGCTTCTAGATAAACGTTCAGCTGAAATTGTTAAATGTAATACAAACGGTCAAATCATCAGTAAAAATGAAGTGGATGGAAGGGTCCATCTCAATTATCTTGTTCATTACCAATATTTAATTCGTCAGAATAAAAATCTGTATGTCGAAGAGCACTGTGAAGAAAGAAAGGCTGTATTTACATTAAATAAATTAATCAGTGATGAAGAGGTTCCAAAGAAGATGGACACCCATCATCAAGCAATGGACCGTGAAGTGCAAGAGGAACGTAATCTCGATTTTAAATATAACCGTCTTGCAGCAGTTCAATATGCAGAGCGTTGGTGGAATGATTACAACCCAAAATACAAAAAGTTTGAAGATAATTGTACGAATTTTATTTCGCAATGTCTCCGTGCTGGGGGCTCGCCGATGTATGGACATCCTAATCGCAGTAAAGGCTGGTGGTGGCAAAATAATAATTGGAGTTATAGCTGGTCTGTCGCGAATGCTTTGAGATGGTATTTAAGTGGATCACAAAAAGGTCTTCAAGCAAAAGAGGTTTCCTCCCCGAAACAGCTTATATTGGGTGATATCATTTGCTATGACTTTGAAGGAGATGGGCGTTTTAATCATAATACGATTGTGGTGGCAAAGGATATTGAAGGTTATCCGCTCGTTAATGCTCAGTCGCAAAACAGCCGAATGAGGTATTGGTCCTATTATGATTCAACAGCCTACACACCTAATATTAAATATAAGTTTTTTCATATCATAAATAACTAATAACTTTATTCAGTAGAAGCCTCTTAACTGTCCGTGTGGAATCAAGAAAATAAGATATAGTATTTAATGGGTTTCAAACCCTGGCTGAATAAAGTTACAGCCTCCGGCGGATGCCACGATTTTTCAAAGGAAAGTTTTCGAGTGGGCTCGAAAAAAATCGGGCGCAAATACGCCAAGGCGTATTTGATTTCTTTTTGGTATAATAACGATTGAGGTGAAAGAAAGTGGGACTACACGTCGTATTATACCAACCAGAGATTCCTGCAAATACAGGGAATATCGCGCGTACATGTGCAGCAACAGGGACAACTTTACATTTAATTCGGCCCATGGGATTTTCAACTGAGGACAAAATGCTTAAGCGTGCTGGTTTAGATTATTGGGAGTTTGTAAAGATTTATGATTACGATTCTTTAGAAGAGCTTTTTGAAAAATACCAGGATGGAGAATTTTATTTTATTACAAAGTTCGGACAGAAAGCATATTCATCCGTTGATTATAGTGATTTACAAAAGGATCATTTCTTGGTATTTGGAAAAGAAACAACTGGCCTACCAAAGGATCTCATCGAAAAAAATATGAAACGGGCTCTCCGATTACCAATGACAGAAAATGTCCGTTCTTTAAATTTATCAAATACCGCAGCAATTCTAGTATACGAAGCTTTAAGACAACAAAACTATCCTGGACTAACTTAAAACAAAAACGACCTCTACCCATTGGCAGAGGTCATTTTTTTATTATTTTTTGTTTACGCTTGGCTTATCTTCATAGCCACCTGTAAAGATAGCTGCTAAAAATGTAACGATAACACCTAAAATTAACAATAATTTCATGTGTTTTTCCTCCTTTATGTACGAAGCTCAAAAATAACCTTCAAAAAAGATACCTAGGTGTATTATAACCTAATTTCAATTTTGTGTGAATGTTATCTATGGACAAATTGTAAACATTTTCGAACCTTTTAAAAATAGGCGCATACACTTTATAAACTCCTTTTACATTGTATCCCCATATTTTCCCTAAATTATTTTCACTTTGTCCAATCAAGAAATCCAAGGGGATTTTTCTTACAATTCAGAATAGGACATGTTGAATTTTGTAAGATTAAAGCATGTTAAAGGACATCCTCGCATACATTTTATTAAACCGTGCAAAAGACAACAAAGATGGAGGAGGCCCCTAATTAATGGATATCTTAAAAAAGATAGAACAATTTCGTGAAGAGGAACAACGTTTGAAGTGGGAAGGAACCTTCGCTGATTATTTGGAAATTCTAAAGGAAAAGCCATGGGTTGCTCAGTCTGCTCATTCCAGAGTTTATAATATGATTAAAGACGCAGGGATTGAAGAGGAAAATGGAAAGCGTACTTATAAGTTCTTCGACCACCAACTATTTGGTTTAGAGGAAGCTCTTGAGCGACTAGTCGAAGAATATTTTCATCCAGCAGCAAAACGACTTGATGTTCGTAAGCGAATTTTATTATTGATGGGTCCTGTTAGCGGTGGTAAATCTACATTGGTTTCCATGTTAAAAAGAGGTTTAGAAACATACTCACATACTGAAAGAGGCGCGGTTTATGCAATCAAAGGTTGCCCGATGCATGAAGACCCACTGCACCTTATTCCTCATCATTTAAGAGAGGACTTCTTCGATGAGTACGGGGTTCGAATTGAAGGTAATTTATCGCCACTAAATATGATGAGATTGCAGGAAGAGTACGGAGGCAGGATTGAGGATGTTAGAGTTGAACGAATATTCTTGTCCGAGGATAAGCGTGTAGGAATTGGAACCTTTAGCCCTTCAGATCCAAAATCTCAGGATATTGCTGATTTAACTGGAAGTATTGATTTTTCAACAATTGCTGAGTTTGGTTCAGAATCAGACCCACGTGCCTATCGCTTCGATGGAGAATTAAACAAAGCGAACCGTGGAATGATGGAATTCCAAGAGATGCTAAAGTGTGATGAAAAATTCCTCTGGCACTTACTATCCTTAACACAAGAGGGGAATTTTAAAGCAGGAAGATTTGCGTTAATTTCAGCAGATGAGCTGATCGTCGCACACACGAACGAAACAGAGTATCGTTCCTTTATTTCGAATAAGAAAAATGAAGCGTTACATTCACGTATCATTGTTATGCCAGTTCCTTATAATTTACGTGTTTCTGAGGAAGAGCGTATATATGCAAAGATGATTAAGGAAAGTGATGTGCGCGATGTTCATATTGCACCACATACCTTTAGAGTCGCAGCTATGTTTACGATTTTAACTAGATTAAAGGCCCCTAAAAAAGGCGATATCGATATTATTAAAAAGATGAGATTATATGATGGTGAAAGTGTAGAAGGCTTCAATGCAGTTGATGTGGAGGAGCTTCGAAGGGAATATCAAGATGAGGGCATGAGCGGTATTGACCCTCGTTATGTAATTAACCGGATATCATCCACCATTATTCGAAAAGAAAACCCATCGATTAATGCATTGGATGTATTACGATCCTTAAAGGATGGTCTTGAACACCATCCATCCATTTCGAATGAAGACCGTGAGCGCTATTTGAATTTCATCTCAATTGCGAGACGTGAGTATGACGATATTGCGAAGAAAGAGGTTCAAAAGGCGTTTGTTTATTCATATGAAGAGTCTGCGAAGACATTAATGGATAACTATCTAGATAATGTTGAAGCATACTGTAATAAAAACAAGCTTCGCGATCCGTTAACCGGAGAAGAAATGAATCCAGATGAAAAGCTTATGCGTTCGATTGAGGAGCAAATTGGAATCTCTGAAAATGCGAAGAAGGCATTTAGAGAGGAAATCCTTATTCGTATCTCTGCATATGCCCGTAAAGGAAGAAGATTTGATTACAACTCACATGAACGTCTTCGAGAGGCAATTCAAAAGAAATTATTTGCGGACCTGAAAGACGTCGTGAAAATCACGACTTCTACAAAAACACCTGATGAGCAACAGCTGAAGAAGGTAAATGAGGTTGTGGCAAGATTAATTGATGAGCACGGTTATAATTCAACATCTGCGAATGAACTGCTACGTTATGTAGGAAGCTTATTGAACCGATAATCTAGAAAGAAAATAGGGGTTAGGCCAGCTTGATGGTCTAATCCCTTGTTTTTCAAATCGAACAGATCTATCAATTGTACTTATGAAGAGGAAACCGAGTAAGGAATCCACTTGTAATCCCCTTCATCTTGCTCATGAAGAGGAATCCGAGCAAGAAATCGACCGTTAATCTCCTTCATTGCGCTTATGAAGAGGAATTCGAGTAAGAAATCCATTGTAAACCCCCTTCATTTCACTTAAGAAATGTAACTTGTCCATTTATGAATAATAGTGATGCAGTCTGTTTGTAATAAACAGAAGGAACTTGTCTATTTTTAAGACTAATCGCCCAATTTACGAAATTTTTTGTCAATAAATCAATGTTCTTGCATAGTATAGAGTAATCTACTATTGGTTAATTTTTGCTAAAGAGTAGGTAGTAGTTGGTCTCTTTTTTATTTCAAACAGTTTTTGTTTACTACAGTTTTTCGTTTAACGAAGTTCTTTCACAAACCGTCAAGATAATGTATGAGGGTCAAGGTAAAAATGTGAATGGTTTAATAAAAAAATTTTAGGAGGGGAAAGATTATGTCGAAAAGTAATTCAAAGAACTTTGTCATTTCCCAAGAAGATTGGTCCCTCCATCGCAAAGGCCATGATGATCAAACAAGACACCAAGATAAGGTACAGGATGCTATTAAGAATAATTTACCTGATTTGATAACGGAAGAAAGTATAATTATGTCCAACGGAAAAGATGTTGTTAAAATTCCTATTCGTTCCTTAGACGAATATAAAATCCGTTACAACTATGATAAAAATAAACATGTTGGCCAAGGGAATGGAGATAGCCAGGTTGGTGACGTTATTGCAAGAGATGGGTCCGGACAAAGTGCAGGAAAAGCAGGCCCTGGAAAAGGGCAAGGTGCAGGTGATCAAGCCGGTGAAGATTATTATGAGGCGGAAGTTTCTCTAATGGAGCTTGAGGAAGCCTTATTTAAGGAATTAGAGCTACCAAATCTTAAGCGGAAAGAACAAGATCAAAACATTGTAGAAAATATTGAGTTTAATGATATTCGTCGAACAGGTTTAATGGGGAATATTGATAAGAAACGGACAATGATGTCGGCATACAAACGAAATGCGATGGCAGGGAAGCCTAGCTTCCATCCGATTTATCGGGAAGATTTGAAGTTTAAAACATGGAATGAGATTGTAAAACCAGATTCAAAGGCTGTCGTACTTGCGATGATGGATACAAGCGGTTCAATGGGAATTTGGGAGAAGTATATGGCAAGAAGCTTCTTCTTCTGGATGACTCGATTCTTGCGCACTAAATATGAAACAGTAGAAATTGAATTTATTGCTCATCATACGGAAGCGAAAGTTGTATCGGAAGAGGACTTTTTCTCAAAAGGTGAAAGTGGGGGTACAATTTGTTCATCAGTATACCGCAAAGCATTAGAGGTCATTGATGATAAGTATCCAGCGGCACGTTATAATATTTATCCATTTCATTTCTCAGACGGAGATAATTTAACCTCAGATAATGCAAGATGTGTGAAGTTAGTGAGCGAGTTAATGAAGGTTTCTAATATGTTTGGCTATGGAGAGGTAAACCAGTATAATCGTCATTCGACCCTTATGTCAGCTTATAAAAACATTGAGGATGAACGATTTAAGTACTATATTTTAAAACAAAAAGCAGATGTATTCCATGCAATGAAGAGCTTTTTTAAGAATGAAGAAGAAAAAAAGGCGTATGCATGATAAAAAGAGAGGGGAGACCCTCTCTTTTCCTGTGAAGCTATAAACTTTATAGGAAGCTTAAGTCCATGATTTCAGCTTAATTCCCAGCTTTTTTGCAATATCCTGGTGTTGGATTATTTCCAGGTTTTGGCCCCTTCTCCTTCTTAGGTCCATTTCCTGGTTTCTCACAACCTTCAACCTCAGAAGGGTCCCAACCATCTAATACGTTTTGTACTGTCCAGTTAGCAGCCTCTTCATCTGTAAGCTGTCTTCTTGATTCATTGATTGCAGCACCGGGGCCGTAGTTTTTATACTCAAACAAGCGGGCATCTTCTGGATTTAAACCACTCATGGATGTCCAACCCTCTGTCTTAATATGGTCACCAAGTTCACTATTCATAATGACCACACTACCAATTGCGTTAGGATTGCCGCCAGCAGGCCAAGGTCTGCCTAAATATACAGTACCAGCAGGGGCATTACTAGTTAGCTTACTATCCTTAATCAAAATACCATATGGGTCCGTGATTAATGTACTAGCAGCCGTGATATATCCATTATTTGAGTCTGAATCACGGTCTAGTGAGTGAATGACTGAATTTTCAAAAACAGCACGTGCTGCACCGAAGATGAAATCGACATCGCCCTCAACATATACTTGATTATAGTATTGTGTTCCAGAGTGAACATATAATGTATCCTGATTACCTATGAATCTTACATTTTTAAAATATTGACGTTCCCCAGCAGCATATACGGCAACAGCTTGTTTTCCGCTCACATCTGTGGAGCTTTCATCAAAAGAGTTTTCGAATGTTACATTTTCTACTCTAAAATCATTTGCTCGTAAATACACACTGGCACTTCCGCTTGTACCAAGAGTTCCGCCAACACCATTATCTCTACCTGCAAAGTTATCGAATGTAATCACTGTGTGTTCCGGATCTTCACCAATTATCGTAATAAATGGTTTAGTATTCGGCACAGTAACAACTTCTTTATAGACTCCATTTTTGATAAAAATTGTGATTGGTGTTGTATTGTTTACAGGAATTGCGTCAATTGCTGCTTGAACTGTTGTATAGTCTCCGGTTCCATCTTTAGCAACAAAAATTTCATTTTCAATTTGGCTAATCTGTTTTTCTAGGCTTTTCACAACTTTGATATCACCATCTTCTAATTGTCTATCATATACATCCTTAGAGTTACTACCAACAATCTGAACATAGACGTTATTTGTAAAATATCCAGTTTCTTCTGCGGTACTTAATAATTTCGTACCCCAATGACCGCCCCAAGAATAGCCATTTCGTCTTTCTTCTTCAATCTCCATAATGTCATATTTAATGACACCATCGCGGCCTGAGAAGATTCCTCGGTTCGTATCAATCTCATAAAATCTGTACCATGCCGTTGAATTCGGATCTTCTACAAAATACACATTATTTGGATCACCACTTACATATCGCGTATTTTCAAGTTTAACCTCATCTAACCACTCTAGCGCAGAACGAATAGACTTCTTTATTTCGTCAGTTTGTGGACGTGACATAAGGAATCTTATGATTCCGACAGATTCTTGACCTGAAACTGAAGCATGCTCATATGCCCGTGCTTTTTGTGGTTCAAACGTATATGGATCATGCTGAGCGCCCCATGCAGTTAATGTTCCATCAGAGAATTTGATTTGTGCCTTTAAGATATAATCAATACCACTCTTAATGGATAGTTTGATTCTTTTAACATAAGAATCATTGATTACATCCGAATCGAATGGATATCTCTTTTCGACAACATCATCCATCATCTCCAAGACATTGATCATCGCCTCATCATTAAATGTGACATAGTCAGAGTAGTTGCCGCGTCTAGGATAAACCTGAGCGAAGCCACCGGTGTCATATTGTAATTGGAACAAGAATTCAAAGCCTTTTTCAATGCTATCTTTGTATTTTTCATCACCAGTTTCACGGTATACTTCGGCTAAGAAAAGAATTTCCTTAATCGTTGCATCATTATCAATCGTTCCTAATTCAACACCATTTGCAACCCATTCTGAACGCGGTTCTTTACCATCCCATGGACGTTCATATATATGTGGCCAGTTCTTTGTCCAACCACCGTGTTCCATTTGCCAGGTTAATAGATTATCTGCTTTACGGATTGCGTCGTTTAAATCGCCTTTAAAAGTAACTTTCTCAGGCTCTACGATATATCGACCGTTTTGATCTAACTCATCCAAACTATTTAAAATAAGGACCGTTTGACCAAATTTATTTTTACCTTTTGCAGCCTTATCAATTCTAAGATTCTTAAAGTTAGGGCTTAGAGTCGCCCAATTGCCAGTAGGGTAAACCACATTAATATCAGAGAAATCAAATTCATCAAAAGTACTATTTAATGTAACAGCAATAAGATTGCTTGAAATTGCATGTACATCCGCGATTTGTACTGTTTTACTTTGTTCTTCTGAAGGAAGGGAATTAACGAGATTCTTAGCTTCCCCCCATGTGAGTTCTTTGTTAGTATCTGCATTCGTTGAGGAGCCGTTTAGTTCTTGAATAATTTTTACAGCTTCCTTTTTCTTAAGGGTCTTGTTAGGTTGAATCTTTCCATTTTGCACAAGGTCATCCATATAACCAGCTTGTTTAGCAGCAGCTAGAATATACGAGTACCACTCATTTAGAGAAACTTCCCAAACCTTAGTTTCAGTGCTCAATCCTTTGAATTGTTCTTCTTTAACTAATCCAAGTTTACTATTTATTAAAGACATGAATTCAAGTCTTGTAATAGAATCGGTATCTTCAGGCTGTTTTTCAACGATTACTCCCAACTCATTTAACTTTTTCAAGTAAAGTCCGCTAACTATATCCTTTAATTCAGAGTCTTCAATTTCGATAGGACCTTCATCAGACCCAGATTCTTTATTATGGATTCGTAAATGGTCAATATTTGCCCCGCCACTAGCGCCAACACCTGTAGCACGAATTTTATTCTCACCAGCTTTTAGAGTAGCTTTTGTGGAAGTGTATACCCAAGTTGTCCATGCGCCAGTTGGGTCAAAAGCTAATGATTCTGCAACTACTTCATCATTTACTTTAATCTCTGCTGGTCTTGCATCAGTTCCACCGGACGCGTATCTAAAGTCAAGGAAGTATTCTCCATCAGTTGGAACATTCACAGTCCACTCAACCCAGCTATAAGGCTGATTTGGTTTAAAATCAATAAAGCCTGTTCCTGTAAACCCAGTATGCTGATTATCGATGATGACCCCTGTTTCATCAAGTAGGGCATCTTCTGCTTCATAGGTTTGATCAACTTCCGTATAAATTTTTAGATGGTCGATATTTGCACCTCCACTTGACCCAACACCGGAAGCTACGATGACGTTTTCACCTGCTTTTAAGTTAGCCTTGGTTGAAGTGTAGATCCAATTCGCCCAACCGCCTGTTGGATTAAATGCAAGTTTAGGCTCAACAACTTCTCCATTAACTTTAATTTCTGAAGGACGTTCGTCTGTACCACCATGAGCATAGCGGAAATCTAATGTATACTCTCCGGCGACAGGAACATCTACCTTCCATTCGATGGAACCGCCCGGTGCATTCGGTACCATATCTACAAACCCAGTTCCCGTAAACCCAGGATGTTTGTTGTCTATGATTGCATTTACTAACTTTCCATCTTCTGCTTCATAGATTCCACCTGCACCTGGTTCAGTAGGAGGTGTCGGCTCAGCTGGATCCTCAGGATCTGTAGGTTCTTCAGGATTAGCCTCAGGTAATGAACCAGAAATTTTAATATCATCTACATAATGTCCTAATGCTTTACTTCCAGGTGTGAATGTTTCAAAATAACTTATTTTTGTAGTAGTTTCATTTAACTTAGCGTTCTCTAACTTAAGTTCTCCATTGATATAAACATTTGCTGTTTGATTATTTAAATCAATTTCAGTCTTGATTTCATACCACACATTTTCCTCAAGAGGGACTAACGGTGCATAGGTGCTGCCAGTACGATATGAAATGTTATTGTCTTTGGTTTCAATAATGAGAGGGGTTTTGTCTCCTTTTACTCTCATTACCTTTGTGGAGCTTGTATACTGTGGTTGCATAAATTTCATTTGTACAGTAACGACACCAACAAGCTCCTCGAAGGATTTGCTTAGATTAACGTCTGCTGAATCGCTTGTATCATCTAAAAACACACTTTTGTTCGTGGTGTCGGGAACCTCTGTTACTTGAATGGTTCCACCACTTTCAGATACAACAAATCCTGATGGATGTTCCCCAGTGGTGTCATTATTAAAGTCGGCCTCAAAAAAGAAGGTGGATGCGTCCGTTTCTTCAGCGTGAACAGGAGTAATAGAAACGGTAGAAAATAAACTTGTGAATGTCAGCAAAACTACCAATGTCAAATAAAAGTAACGTTTAATTGTACTCATTCATTAAAATCTCCTTTCTATAAACAATAAGTAGTAAACAAAACTAGTAATTTAATTTCTAGTAAAAATGGCTCACCTCCCTAATAGGTCGAAAGAACTATCTGAATATTCAAATAATAAAACGATTACAAAAGAGAGTGTAACATAAGCTTGATACCAATCTATAGCAACATATTGCTATAAAAATATGCCAATGTTGCTAAAAAGGGAAATCCTTACTAAATGATTATCTATGTAATGGGGGAGAAGTGCGAAAGAAGAAGGCGTTAAAAAAAGAGAGGGGGGACCCTCTCTTTAACTCTAGCTAAGAAAACCTCGTATGATTATTTTTCGTTCTTTAAGATATTAAATTAACGATTCTGCATGTTTACTAGGTTTTTACAATATCCCGGGATTGGGTTATTTCCAGGTTTTTGACCTTCTCTATGTTTAGGCCCCTTACCTGGTTTAGGCCCTTTTCCTGGTTTTTTACAAACTTCGCCTGGTTCTTCATATCGTGCCATAAAGTCACCAAACGTATCCCAAACACCATTCCAACCAATTGCACCATCTTGACTACGTTCGAAGTTTTGAACGGTAGCCAAAGTTTGAATGATCTCATCAGGAAGCACATCACCAGATTTATTAACAGATTGTTGTCCATTAAACATGAAGTTCTTATCTAAATCAGCGTGTTGATAATTATCTTTTGTTTTCTTTTGGCTGTCTTCTGTAAAGAATGAGATAAACCCATCAATTGTAAAGTCAGGTGTAATGTGACCATATGTTGTGAATGCCATATTTCCACCGGCATTATTAAATGCGTAGTTATTTTCAGCAATCACACCTGGATTACTATTACTTGTGAAACCTGATGCTCCGTTCCCGAAAGCAACACTATTTTTGATAGTATGAGGGACATGTACACCTTCACCACCAAGCTTAAAGCCGTTTTTATCACCATTCCCAACAGTTCCATCTGTTAAGAAACCGTTGTTATAAGCGATGCTATCCTCAATTGTAACTGCTCCAATAGCACCTGTACCAACCTTTGTATAAAGATCCCATCCATCATCAATATTATTATGAGCGATAGTACCCCTAAAAATATTTCCTTCACCAACCGTGAGTTTTGCAGCAAAACCATCTGCATTATTGTCGGATGGGTCGCGGTTATCAAATGATTCACTGTTAAGAATTAAGTTATATGATGGCCAATCAGCTATAGTAGTAGAATCGTCCGTACGGCTGATTTGAAGACCAGTGTCTCCGTTCTGATAGGTTTTAATGTTTTCAACAATATTGTAGTTACCGCCAACTGTGTAACCTTTTGTGTTTCCGGCAGATTGAATAAAGTCTATACCTTTTACATGCCAGTAGTTACCGCTATGAATAACACCTTCAGTTTTCTTATCAAAATCAATGATGGGTCTACTTGTAGCAGAAGGGTCAGCCCATAAGTACTTCATCGCATCTGCAGTGCCGTCATTGTATTTCTTAATTTCAAGTATCGCATTTCTCACATAGCGACCTTCCATCACATAGATGTGTTGACCTGGTTTTACAAATTCAATGGCCGTATCTAAGTCTAGTGGATTTTCCTTTGATCCGTCACCAGAACTCAATCCGTTAGGAGAAACATAGATATTTCCATTTTCGGCAAATGTCTTCATTTCAACCGTGAAGTTTTGAATGATTCTATTATAGTCTGTTAGTTTTTGAGTTTCGTCAGGTATAAATACAAAACTAAAGTTTGTATTTGCATTTGCTGCGATATTTGTTTGTATTTCAAGCTTTTGCCCGGCAATAATAGGTTCATCATAACGAATCGTTTCATTGCCTTCTTTAATCGTCACAGTTCCATTCACATTTGATTGAACGATAAGGCGATAATTCGTATCAGAAGTCCTTTCCAATGATAAAATGTCAAATTGAGGAGTGACCTCTTTAACAGGTGCTTCTTCTTTAGGAGCATCTGTTTCTGCTGCTGTTACCTTGAAGTCTATATTACTAACTTCAATTGTTGCTACACGTGCGGTATAGAAGCCGACATATGCTTTTCCATTTTGTACGTTTAGAATATCTGGTGCAAAAATCTCTTTTTCAATCGTTTTCTCACCGTCATTTAGTATTCCCGTAAAACCACTATTCGTTTTTTTAAGTGTAAGGCGATATGTTTTATTTGGATGAGTATTAGAAGTTGTTGGTCTTTCTGCCTTTACCATTTCTTTTTGAATACCTTGGCTTCCTGAACCATCCGGTGATGTTACCCCTGTTCGAACAAACAATTGTGTTCCGTTGTCATCTCGAGTACCACCTGAATAACCTCCGATTGCTGCAATATTACTCGCAAAAATTCCTTTTTGGTCGTCAGTTTCGTAAATGGCGTCTCTTGCCATAATACCGAAGGACTCTTGTCCGTCATGAGGATTCTTTGCGTATTCAACAACCTTGATATCAGCTGAGAGCTCGAAATTATCTTCATTTGCATCAATTTCGGTGTAATAGAAGGAGATTCCATCATGGTCTCCAGTAACCTTACCACCACCATCAATAGCAGCCACACGAACGGTATCATTCTCTAAGTATTCAATTGTATTTCTTTCGTCTGATGTCGATTGACCAAAGCGAATAAAATCAAAATTGTATGCTGTTTTTTCTCTAACTGTAACCTTATAAGTGACTGGTGCGACTCCCAAATCTACTGTTGGCCTCACGGTAATAGAGTATGTACCGGTCACATCACTATTAAATGAACTGGAGTCTACAACATAGGCATCAGCTGATAATACCTCTTGATCTCCATTATCATAAACCTTTGAAACTTCTAATCCATTAGATGAAAATACGTCACCGGTCATAAACGTTGTATTAGGAAACTCAGTTATTTTTAATCTAAGAACTTCCTTTTCTTTTACATTGAATGTGATAGTTTTACTAGCATCCTTATGGCTGATTATTACATTCTTGTCTCCAGGCGTTGTAGTATCAAAACTAGAGACATCATATTCATTTTCTAGTAATCTTACCTGAGTTCCGTCCTTATAGATGGCATATACAACCATTCCGGTAAGGTCGAGTGGATCACCAATAAAATATTGTGTTTTAACAGGTTGTTTCTTTATTTCAAGCCCTTCAAGATCGGTATCTTTTACAGTAACATTAAAGCTTGCTGTTACAGCAGGAAAATCTTTTGGCACAATTGATACGGTTTTTGTACCTGGTACTTTAAATTCGAATGAATCATCTAATGTAACATCATCAATCTTAAAATTATATTGTTCCGCAGAAAGTTCATAGGTTTCGCCATTATTATACGAACCGAATACTTGTAATCCAGCTGATTCAAACTTATCACCGGGGTAATAAACCGTTTTTGCAGGGAAGTATTTGATTGATAAGTCATTTAGAGTCAAAGCATTGATTGTTAAGTCTATTGTTGATACAGCTCCACCATAACTAATTTTAATTGTATTTGTCCCAACAGTGCTGCTATCGAAACCGGTAACAATATAGTCATTTGCAGATAAAGTAGATTCTTCGCCTGTATCGTAAATTGCTTTAACGACTAAACCATCGAGTTTTAGTTCTTCATCCGTTAGATATTCCGTTTTCATATGATCGCTATTTACTTCTAATCTTTGGACTTTTTTATATTTATTTAAATTAACATCACTGTAGATAACGCTTACATTCCTTGCCGCGAAAAGTCCAACATAATTCATTTCCCCAGTGAAATCTGTGAACGTTTTTGTTTCTTCACCGACTGTTAATTGATAAATATTACCTTCTTTTCTAAGCTTAAGTGTATACTCCTCACCAGGAGCAGGGTTGTTAGCTGTAAAGTCTAGTTCATCTGGATATATAGATGAAGCACTACTATATTTATAAAACCCTCTAATATCTTGCTTGATACCACCTACCGCAAGATAATCACCAGTTTTTACATCGGTTGAAGTCAATAGATTGCCTCTTAGCATAATTCCAAATCCAACCTGACTATTTGCCTCAAAAGACTCAACCTTCACCTTAGCTGTTAGTTCATAATTATCTGTAGGGTCGAATTGCTGATAATAATATGCAACTCCTTCTGAACTACTTGAGATTTTACCACGATTGTTTTTGACGCTCATATTAACAGAGCCATCTCCATTTTCCTTAATCAAAAAGTTTTCAGCAGTAATTTTGTCATTACCGCCAACATCGCCTCCGATAGTACCTTTCCAATCAGAGGATTCAGGAATATCAACCATCTCCGTGGTTTCACCTTCAGCAGCAAACACATTCATACTCATATTAGGCAATAATAATAGTAAACACAGTAGCACAGTCATAAAACGTTTAAACTTCCTCACCATTTGGCCTCCTTTTTTATGTAATGAAATACATATGAAAAACTCAACTCTTGAGTAATAATCACCTCCTTAAATCACCCATATCCTCAAATCTAATGTTAGAGGATATGGGCATTTGTTCGATATTGTTTTGGGGTCATACTGACCTGTTGTTTGAAGCTTCTGATAAAACTAGAAGGGGAGGAAAAACCTACTTTTTCGGATACCTGATTTACAGGAGAACTCGTTAAAATAAGTAGTTTTTTCGCCTCGTAAATTCTTCTTTGAAGTATGTAATCGTGGATGGTAAGACCAAATTCTTTTTTAAAGAAATGGCAAAGGTAATATTTATTTAGATGTAAAGTTTGAGCTAGTGAATCAAGACGCCAATCGGTGTTCCAGATTTCATTAATTTCCTTTAAGATACGTTCAAGCATTTCTACTTTTCGAGAGTCGCGCTTTACAATTAAGTGGGAATTCTGTGCAAAGGATGACTGAATTTCTCTGCATAAGAATAGTAGGAGTTCGAGGAGGTATAATTCTAGTGCTGCCTCCTTTTCCCAGAGATCTTCATTCTCTTGCTCAAATAATAAATGATCTACGATTTGCTGAAGTTGTTCTTCCTTCCAAGCTTGTACATTCAAAACATATTGAGGGGAAGGGAGGTTGTCCAAAAAGCTTTTAAATTTCTCGAAAATCGGATGTTTAAACTTTAAAAAGTCTTCAGAGAATAGAGTAACAACTCGTTCATAAGGCACACCTTCATGTAATTTAACTTTGTGAAAATCTGTACTCTTAAAAAATAAAATTTGTCCTTTTGTTAAACGAAAGACTTTTTCTTCAAAAATGTATGTGGCTTCTCCTTTTTGGAGCCACACGATTTCAAAACCTGAATGAGAGTGATAGTTAGAAGCTGTTTTCCGATCTGCTTTATGTTGAATGGTAAACTTCGGCCTCTTAAATCTTTTGCTAAACAATTTATCATGATAAACTCTCATTTTTCTTCACCTACCCTTTAAACTAAAATACTGATATATCCAACAATAAAGCGGTTTCAAAATTGAGTGTACCATAGCAAGGATACTCAAAAATGTGTATGAATTGCTTAAAAAGTGTGCAAAGATTGCTATTTGTGTATGTTCTAACCAAATGATTATCTATGTTATAGAGCTAAAAGAGGATTTAATAGAAACTTAATTCTTTATTCATAGTTTGTTCATATTTACAACGTAAGATAAAGACATGGAAAAGATAAGCTTTTTCATACCCCCCTTTTAAATGATCATATCGTTACAGTGTCCGGCTTTTTAGCCGGATTTTTTTTTGCGCAAAATGAAAAATCTCATTAACGTGCATAGATTTCCACGAATCAACCAATATAAAAATATGGAAAAAATAATAAAAGGGGGAGAAGTAGATGAAACATATGGAGATGAATTCGAACCAGATATTAGACCTACATGGTTTCAATAATCTTACGAAATCGTTAAGCTTTAATATGTATGATATTTGCTATACAAGTTCTCAAGAAGAACGAGATGCGTATATTGAATATATTGATGATGTCTATAATGCGGATCGATTAACCGAGATCCTAAGTAATGTTGCCGATATTATTGGGGCTAATATTTTGAATGTCGCAAAACAGGATTACGTTCCCCAAGGAGCGAGTGTCACGATTTTAGTATCAGAGGGACCAGTAAATGATCCAACAAAAGATGTCTTTGAAGAATCTCCTGGTCCAATCCCAGGATCAGTCGTTGCACAAATGGACAAAAGTCATATAACGGTTCATACCTATCCAGAATCTCACCCAGATGAAGGAATTAGCACTTTTCGGGCGGACATAGATGTTTCAACCTGTGGAGAAATATCCCCTCTAAAAGCGTTAAATTATATGATCCAATCGTTCGAAACCGATGTGATGACGATTGATTATCGTGTTCGCGGATTCACAAGAGATGTGACAGGACATAAACTATTTATAGACCATGAAATAAATTCGATACAAAACTATATTCCCGAAGATATTCAGGAAATGTATCACATGATTGATGTGAATGTGTATCAGGAAAACATTTTTCACACGAAATGCAAATTGAAGGAATTTGATCTGGAACACTATTTGTTTTTTAGTGATACAAGAGAAAAACTGACGCCGGAAGAGGAATTAGTAATTGCTGAAAAGTTAATTACAGAAATGGATGAAATTTTTTACGGAAAAAATATAAGATAATCGTTGACAAGATTATAAACAATGTGTAATATTGATTATATAATAAATATTGTGAATAGTGTTCTCCTAAAGGGGAGTAGCTTTTACAGCAAAGTCGTCATTTCAGAGTGTCGCCACTCTCGGCTTTGTTGGCAACTAACGTTGTTAGCAAGACCTTTACCAGATTACGGTAGAGGTCTATATTTATGACCTTTACCTCATGAGGTAAAGGTCATTTTTGTTTTTTAGTACAAAGAGCAGTGAGGTGAGAAGAGGAATGCTTAAGAGAAAGATAGAAACAGTATCAATTGAGGACTTAATAAAAAAGAACAAAGAAGAGATTTTGAAAGACAAGAAAGAACTCGAAAAGATTGAAAAACGTCTAGATGATAAACATATGGCAATAATCAAGTAGTTTATTCTAGTGAAGGGCAATTTTGTTTTTCCTAATTTTATAGAATAAAAGAAAAATAGAAGGGAGATCTTTGATGGAATTCTTAAGCGCAGAGTTTTTTTCCGCACTCTTAATTATTATTGCGATTGATTTAGTATTAGCGGGGGATAATGCCATTGTTATTGGCTTAGCGGCAAGAAATTTACCAAAAGAACAACAGAAAAAAGCAATTATTTGGGGAACTGTAGGTGCAATTGTCATAAGAGCTGCAGCCACTTTAGCTGTAGTGTGGTTACTTGAAGTTCCAGGACTACGACTAGTAGGTGGAGTTCTTCTAGTATGGATTGCTTATAATCTCTTAACAGATGACAAAGGCCATGATATAAAAGCTGTTGGCAGTTTCTGGGCAGCCATACGTACGATTATCATAGCTGATGCACTAATGGGCCTTGATAATGTATTAGCGGTTGCAGGTGCTGCTCACGGAAACTTCTTACTAGTTGTGTTAGGACTTATTATTTCAGTTCCAATTATGGTTTGGGGAAGTACATTATTTATTAAATTAATTGATCGTTTCCCGATCATTATTACAATTGGTGCTGCTATATTAGCATGGACTGCATCAAAGATGATTGTTGCAGAACCATTCCTAAGTTCAGTATTTAGTAATGGATTTGTGAAGTATGGCTTTGAGTTAATCGTAGTTGCTGCAGTTGTAGGGATTGGTTACATGAAACAGAAAAAAGCTGCCAATGAAGCTGAAGAGCAGCAAGAAAAGCAAGTTTTAAGTAAAGCAGAATAATCGAAGGCGGACTCTTAAAAGGGTCCGCTTTTATATTGTATTGAAAATATATAAAAATGTGCATGGAACAGATTGACATCTGGTTGAAACTGGAATATATTATTATTGAACAGTGGTTAATAAAGGAGATTTGTTTTTAATGTCACCAAGAAAACAGGTTCAAGAGGAATTATCAAGAGAGAAAATAATGGATGTTGCCCATGAATTATTTGTTCAAAAAGGCTACCAACATGTTTCAATGCGTCAAATTGCAAATGAATTAAAATATAGCCATGGTGCGATTTATTATCATTTTAAAAATAAAGCTGATTTATTTTATGCAATGGTTGTGCAGGACTTTGACTTGCTTAACGGTGTTTTACAGCAAATCATGAATCAGAATTTACCACCAGAAGAGAAAGTGAAGAAAATTTTATTAGGGTACATTGAGTTTGGACTTTCAAATAAAAGCCAATATGAATTAATGTTCTTAATTAATGATGAAGAGGTAAAAAGCTGTATCCAACAGGAACCACTCGAAAGCTATGGAATGTTTGCAAATGCAATTTCAAGTTTAAGTAACCATAAAACAAGTATTCAGGATATCTGGTCCATTTTCTTATCGATTCATGGTTTTGTTACGCATTATTGTAGAAGCAACCAATCATATCATGATGTGAAAACTCTGGCGGAGTCTCATATTGAATTTATCTTAAAACCAATTTTCAATGGGAAAGTGTAAAATCCTTTCCTATATTTTTAAAACATTATTGACCATTGGTTAATAAAAGAAAGGGAGAGGGTTTGGATGGAAAAGGCATTGGTATTAGGGGCAACAGGTGGAATGGGATATGCGATTGTTGAAGAGTTGATTGAAAGAGAAATCGAAGTAATAGCTTTTGCTCGTTCTAAAGAAAAATTAGAGAAACTATTTAATAACAGAGAAAAAGTACAAATCGTTACAGGAGATGTTTTTAATGAGGAAGATCTTATAAATGCGGCGAAAGATATTGATGTAATATTTCATGCGATCAATATACCGTACAGTGAATGGTATGAAAAGCAGCCAACTTTAATGAGAAATGTCGTTCGAGCTGCTGAATCAGCAAATAGTAAGCTTGCGATAGTTGATAATATTTATGCATACGGTCGTGGAACTGGTCGTAAAGTAAACGAAGAGTATCCCAAAAATCCTCATACAAAAAAAGGAAAGATAAGGGTGGAGCTTTGTAATATAGCATTTCAAGCAAATGTGCCAGTACTTATCGCACACTTTCCTGATTTTTATGGACCTAACGCAGTAAATGCGATGTTGACCTACACATTCGATAAAATGGTTCAAAATAAAAAGGCAATGTTCGTTGGAAATAAACAAAATGCAAGGGAATATATTTATACTCCTGATGGGGCAAAGGCAATTGTTGAGCTAGCAATACACGATAAAGCATATGGGCAAAGCTGGAATATACCAGCTGCAGGAGTTATCTCTGGTGAAAAGATCATAAGCATTGCAGGAAGTCATTTACATTATCAAAAGTCTGTTTCAACCGTAACAAAGGGAATGATTCAATTCTTAGGGATTTTTGATAAACAAATGAGAGAAGTTGTAGAAATGCTGTATTTAACAGAGGATCCAGTGGTATTAGATGGTTCAAAATATGAGATGGAAATCGGCACTTTACCTGCAACACCATATGAAGAAGGAATTAAAAGAACCTTAGATTTTATGAAGAGTAACATGAGTAATAACTGAAAAAGCATTGAAAAAGACAGAACGACATGATATGATGTCATTGTTCTGTCTTTTTTTGCAACATATAAATAAATACGTTCAAATTACCCTATTATAATTTTATAACAATATTTTTTGTTTGTCAACTATTATCAATTACAGGGTAGAGACAGAAGTTCACTTATACGAGGAGTGGTGTTCATGGAAAAAAATAATCCAGACTGGATTCAGGAACAAGACAGACTTGAAGATGTGTTGGAGGTCATCGATAGTAAGAAAGCAACCATTGAATCAAAGGTGGGAGGCGCAAAAAGTGAACTAGTCGACCTTCGGAAAACATTTTGGGAAGATGTAACTGTCAATCTTGATGAACCTGATGACGTCATTGAAACATTTCAAAGTATTAAACAGCAGTCCGAACTATTGGGTGAACGTGAGCGAAACCATCGACTGATTCATAAACAAATCAAAGTTCTTGAAAGACTAAAAGACTCACCATATTTTGGCCGATTTGATTTTTTAGAAGATGGAGAAACAAAAGAAGAGAAAATTTACATTGGGATTGCATCATTATTAGATAAAAAGGATGAGGATTTTTTAATATTTGACTGGAGAGCACCGATTTCAAGTATGTACTATGATTATTATCCTGGCCCAGCAAAGTATGAATCCCATTTTGAAAAAATTCAAGGGGAAATGACGTTAAAACGTCAATTCATCATCAAAAATAGCAAGATGAAAAGTATGTTTGATACGGGTGTCATAATTGGGGATGAAATGCTTCAAGAGGTGCTCGGTAATAATGCGAATACACAAATGAAAAGTATCGTTGCAACTATTCAACGTGAGCAAAATAAAATCATCAGAAATGAAAAAAGTCGTTATTTAATTGTTCAAGGTGTGGCTGGATCAGGGAAAACGTCAGCTGCATTACAGAGGGTCGCTTACCTGCTTTATCGTTATCGTGAACAGCTTAACTCGAGTAACATCATGCTATTTTCACCAAATCCTCTTTTCAACAGTTATGTTGCAACTGTTCTGCCTGAACTTGGTGAAGATAACATGCAGCAATCTACATTCCAAGAGTATGTAGAGCATCGATTAGGTACCCTTTATGAAGTGGAGGATCCATTTTCCCAAATGGAATATTTATTAACAGCGATGGATCAACCTGATTATGATGTGAGGCTTAAAGCAATAACTTTAAAAGCAAGCATTGGGTTTATGGAACTAATCGATTCTTATGTAAGACAAATTGGAGAAAAAGGACTTCTTTTTAAAAATATTAGTTTTAACAGAAAAAAAATTATCTCGAAAAATGAGATTCAGGAATACTTCTATACATTAGATCCAACCATTTCAATTCCGAATCGATTGACCAAAGTGACAGAGTGGCTAATGAAGGAAGTTATTAAGTACGAACGAAAAGAACGTAAAAAGGACTGGGTTCTTCAGGAAGCTGAATTAATGGAGAAGGAAGACCATCTCGAAATCTTTAAGCAATTACAGAAAAAGCAGGAGTTTTCTGAGGATACCTTTGATGATTATGAACGTGAGGAAAAATTAATCGCTAAGGAAATTGTACGTAAGCATTTTAAACCAATCAAGATTGCGATTAAAAAACTTGAATATCTAGATATAAAAGGACTATATAAGCAATTATTTTCTTATGTGAATGAACAAAAATTATCGGAGGATTGGAACGAAATCAGTTCGTACTCCATCATACAATTGAAACAAAACCAATTGAATTATGAGGATGCAACTCCATTTTTATATTTACAGGACTTAATAGAGGGGAAAAAATCGAACACTGGTATCCGTCATTTATTCATTGATGAAGCCCAGGATTATTCTCCGTTCCAATTTGAATATTTGAAGCAGTTATTTCCAAGCTGTCGGATGACCATTCTTGGGGATTACAATCAAGCGATATACGCTCATTCCATGAATGCACCAACATTATTATCGCCAGAGCTTTATGAGGAAGAGAAATATGAAGTTATACAATTGAAAAAAAGCTACCGCTCTACAAAAGAAATTGTTGAGTTTTCTAAAGGCATTGTCGCTGGCGGAGAGGAAATTGAAGCCTTTAATCGTTCAGGATCGCTTCCTATTCTCAAGGAAGTGGATACTAAGGCTAATCTCCACGAAGAAATTCTACACCATATAAAAGCTCTTCAAGACAAAGGCCATGAAACTATTGCGGTCATTTGTAAAACTGCAGTGGAAAGTAACGAAGCATTTCAGGCATTACAAGATAAAATACAGGTCCGTTTAATGAGCCAAGAGACGTACCAATTTGATAAAGGTGTTTTAATATTGCCGACGTATTTAGCAAAAGGAATCGAGTTCGACGCCGTCATTATTTATAACGCATCAAATGACGTTTACGGAAGAGAATATGAAAGAAAGCTTTTTTACACCGCCTGCACAAGGGCTATGCATGAACTGCAGCTTTTTTCAATTGGACAACGAAGCTTTTTCTTTGATGAGATTGATAAAGAAAAATATTTAGAAGTATAACAAAGAGTCGGCAGATGCTGACTCTTTTTTTTGGATATTATTAACGTGAAAAAACAACAGACAGTTAGATAAAAATAAGAAAAAGATTATTCAGTAGGAGGTTAAAAAATGACGACTAATTGCTTCTATTGCCAAGATCCTTTTGAAAACGAAAGATTTCATTATGTTGCATTTGTTAAAGTTGAAGGAGAACGCGAAGAAACATTATGTAAGGAATGCTACAAGGAATGGCTTGAAGGAATAAAAGAATAAAACGGAGGTAAATAAAGGAATAAAGGGGATTCTCCTTTATTCCCACTCTTCTGGTATAATCCTTAATAAAAGGAAATAGAAGGTGGGGAGAGTATTTGAAAAGATGTGGATGGGTGAATGATGACCCTCTATATATGGATTACCACGATCATGAATGGGGTGTACCTGTATACGATGACCGTTTGTTATTTGAATATCTGAACTTAGAGGGTGCGCAGGCTGGGCTTAGCTGGTACACCATACTAAAAAAACGAGAAAATTACCGTAAAGCCTTTGATTATTTTGTTCCAGAAAAAATTGTTACATATGATAACAACAAAATTGAGCAACTATTATCGAACGAAGGGATTGTTCGAAACCGGCTTAAAGTAAATGCGGTTGTCACGAATGCAAAAGCATTTCATAAGGTCGTAGAAGAATTCGGAAGCTTCCATACATACATCTGGTCATTCGTGGGTGGTAAACCGATAAAAAATCATTTTAAAACCTTAAGTGACGTACCAACTACTACTGAAATTAGCGACAAACTAAGCAAGGATTTAAAAAAGCGTGGTTTTAAATTTGTTGGTTCCACCATTTGCTACGCATTTATGCAAGCAACAGGGATGGTTAATGATCATATAATAAGCTGTCATTGTTATAAGCGTACATGAGAAATGACTCCCATTTAAGGAGTCATTTTTTTACATGACGGAATCATCTTCTTCATCTTCATATAAAGACCCAAGTTCTTGTTCACCGTGAATCATCGTATTTGTAATGTCATGCCATCCTGTATATCCAAAGACGGTATCAAGGAGTCTTTCAAAGCGATACATCTTTTTCACCTCTTTTTTGGATTAGCTTATCCCCCCTTTTGATTTATATGCACGGGTCATCTAAGTTTTTTTATTCTTAGAACTTCTCTATAATGGAAAAAGTAGAGGAGGTATAACATGGACAAACAAATTGGGTTTATTGGATGTGGAAAAATGGCTCAAGCGATGATTCAAGGGATCATTACTTCTGAAGTGGCTACCCCACAACAAATCATTGTGAGTGCAAGAACTGAAGAAACGTTACAATTCGTAGAGAAAACATACGAAGTCGGAACTTCCCTTAAAAATATAGAAGTAGCTGCACATGCTGACTATTTATTTCTAGCTGTAAAACCAGATTTATATGATGCTGTCATCAATGAGGTTAAAGAGGTTGTAAAAGATGAAGCGATTATCATTACAATTGCGGCTGGGATAACGCTTGATTTTATCGAAAAACTATTTAAAAAACCTATAAAGACTGTTCGCTCCATGCCAAATACACCTTCATTAGTTGGAGAAGCAATGAGTGCACTTTGCGTAAACTCATATGTGACTACTGAAGATCTATCTGAAATCGTCCATCTATTTGAAGGTTTTGGAAAGGCTGAGGTCATCGAAGAACGACTTATGGATGCCATTCCCGCAGTAAGTGGATCATCGCCAGCCTATGCTTATTTGTTTATCGAAGCTTTAGCAGACGGAGCGGTTTTGCAAGGAATTCCTAGAAAACAAGCGTATAAACTTGCATCCCAAGCTTTACTTGGAGCAGCAAAAATGGTGTTGGAAACTGAAAAACACCCTGGCGAACTAAAAGATGATGTATGCACACCGGGTGGCTCAACAATTCAAGCCATCGCAACCCTTGAAGAACAGGGCTTTCGTGCGGCTATAATTGCAGCGATGGAAAGCTGTACTCAGAAGTCAAAGGAACTATCACAAGAATAAAAGTTGGGACAATTCTTGTGGTTCTCTTTTAAAAGAAAAAAACTGCAATCAAATGACTCTGATTGCAGTTTTTTTAGTTGATTTGTTCTTTGAAGAGAACGTATAATAAAAATATGACAAATATTTCAAAAGTTAGTAACAAATACAAGCTATCCAACGTCTAATGAGGTGAAAAAGGTTATCTTCTTCTACTGCTAAACTACTATTCTTACCACTACATTCACTTCCCATTTATCAAACATCTCAGTCTATATCCCTAGTACGAGAAGGAATTTAAATACTTACAGTAAATTGGAATATATTCATTTTTCATTAATAAGATTCCTATGTAAGTCCTTTTGTTAACCATTTTTAACATTTGTAACATTGTCCAAAAAAAAATGTAAGACAATTAAATTATGGGAGAGAGTAATTTGAAGAAAACAATTTTGCCATTATTATTAGGTGTATTATTGATGAGTGGGTGCAGTCTCATCGAAAAAGAACCAGTGACCGTTGAGCTTCATCAGGTAGCGCCTGTTGAAGTAATTGAGTCGAAGCAAGGCGTTGATGTACGTGAAGTTTCTATAATCGACCCTCGAGACAACAGTATCATTGAAGTTCTGAACATGGATGAATTTCAAAATGAAGAAGAATTAAAAGCAAAAGCAATACAACTAGCAAGTGATTTGGCAGCAACGATTGATCGACCAATGATACCTGCAAAACTTAGTACTTCTGGAGAATTGCAACAAGGTCAAAGCCAAATGATATTAAAGGAAGATGAGCTTGTCACTAGATTACTAGATAATTCGGTTTTTAATAAGCAAGTTGTACTTCCAATTGAAGAAACAAATCCAAACGTTACACAAGATCAAGTTCAAGGTATTAATGAAGTCGTGCTTGGAAGCTTCACAACGTATTTCGATGCTTCTGTAGAAGGAAGAAGCTTTAATATCAAAAAATCTGCAGATCAAATTAATGATATAGTGTTGGGACCAGGGGACCGTTTTTATTTTAATACAGTCGTTGGAAATGCGTCAAAAGACAACGGCTATGCGCTTGCGACCGTAATCGTGAACAAGGAATTTGTTCCGGGATATGGGGGAGGAGTATGTCAAACTTCTAGTACTCTTTATAATGCTGTTGCAAAGGCGGGACTAGAAATGATTGAGGTCCATCACCACTCAAAACCAGTCGGTTATGTTCCAATTGGGCATGACGCGACAGTTGCTTATCCGTATTTAGACTTTAAGTTTTCAAATAATCGTCCATATCCAGTAGTATTGAAATCGTCTGTAAAAGGCGGTTCGCTTCAAATCGAAGTTCGTTCCGCAGCAAATTATGTATCTAACTAATTGAGAGTTTAAGAGACCAGTACTTATCTGGTCTTTTTTTGTTATAATATTGTAGTATCAGTATGAAAGGGGTTGCAAAATTTTGAGAATACTAGTTGTAGGAGCTGGGGCAATTGGTGGCTACTTTGGGGGACGCCTACTGGAAAAGGGGGAAGACATTACTTTTCTAGTCCGTGAAAATAGACAAAAGCAAATACAAAAAAATGGACTTCAAATTGAAAGCATCCATGGAAATGTGACACTTCAACCGAAAACGATTAAATCAGGTGATGAAGCAGGTCCTTTCGATGTTATCATTCTTTCAACTAAACAATATCACCTTGAAGGTGCCTTAGAAAGTATTGAGCCATATGTGGGCAAGGATACAATGATTCTGCCACTCTTGAATGGTTACAGTCATGTGGATGTCATTAAATCCAAGTTTAACCCACAAAATGTAATTGGTGGTTTATGCTTCATAGAATCAACATTGGATTCTGAGGGGAAAATCATTCAGACAAGCCCAAGCCATCGTGCTTTATTCGGGGAGTTTTCAGGAGAGAGAACGAATCGTATTGAAAGTTTGGCGGATGTCATGTCGGGAACGAAAACAACGATTCAATTAAGCGATAATATTGATCGAGAGATGTGGCACAAATATATGTTTATCACTGGTTTTTCAGGCATTACAGCGTTGATGAGATCAGCGATTGGCCCCATTCGCGAAGAACAGAATGGTCAAAAGCTTATTCTAAACCTATACAAAGAAATCGGTTCTGTGATGAGGGCAATTGGTGCACCTATTGATCAGGACATAGAGGAAAAGCATTTAAAAACAACAAATTTATTGAGTTATGATATGAAATCATCGATGCAGCGTGATATGGAAAAAGGTTTTGATGTAGAGGCTGATCAATTACAAGGTTATTTATATAAAATTGCCCAGGAAAAAGGAATCGATACGCCATTATTAGAGATCATCTATTCAAACTTAAAGGTGTATCAAGCGCAAAGAGGATAGTAGAATGAGAAAGGTAGTGGAGCGCACTGCCTTTTTTTATATTTGATGAATTACTGTCACTATTCTTGAAATACTGCCACTAATCTTTTTTTACTCTCACTATCTAAAAAATACTGCCACTACATCATTTCAGAAATAAACACCCCACGTATAAGTTTGCCACCAATGGGCATCATCCCAAACAAGGGGTGTAACAAAATATTTAACCAATAACTTTAACAACAGGTTCAACGGTTACCTCAACATTTCCCTTTAGCGTTTGTGAAATAAAGCAGGCTGTCTCCGCACGGTGTGCAAGTTGAATTAATTTTTCTTGTAATTCTACGTCAGCTTGTTTTACATAGATAACTAGTTTATGAACAATCTTTTCGAAGATTAAACGCTTACCATTCTTTCCGACTGTACCTTCTGTTTCAACATCGAGATGAGTGTATTCAATATCTCGATTAGACAAGATTGCTGCAAGAGTAAGCATATAACAATTTGTAGCTGCTGCAACTAACAATTCTTCAGGATTTGCACCTTTACCCGGACCATCGAGTTGTTTTGGTGCGGAAACCACTGTATGAAGCCCATCTGTGGTAATGGTACCTTCCCCATTCCTATTTCCAGTCCAAGTACCCTTTACTGTGAAAAGACTCATTATTCTTCATTCCCCTCATCATTTTTCTCTACTCCTAATTCTATTATATGCACAAAAAATGGAAACAAGAAAGAGATAAATAAGAGAAACAAAAAGCTGATTCCGCATTAAACGAAATCAGCTTTATCACAAAGGGAATGCCACATATGCCGTCCCCATATTGTTTCTCAACCTGCACTCTGACAGGTGGGTGTTTGCATAACTTGCGTCACCGTCCACAAAAGGAAATGGCATGGTGTTGCAGGTTAGTCTCTTAAACTCCCAAAATTTTAGTATTCGGTTGAAACAATACTAGGAAACTAACATCACAGCATCTGTTGTTTATGTCTTAATTTTACCGAACCCTCTACTAAATGAAAATAGGTGGTTGTTACCAAATCTATATCTATTTACCTAATTCATTTCATATAATAGATACAAAAGGAGGCTATGAGAGATGAGCTGTACGGATTTTACATTTTTAACGAATGATGGTGTCACGATATTTTATAAAAAGTGGGAAGATGAAAATAATATAACACCAAAAGGAGTTATCCAAATTGCTCATGGAATGGCTGAGCATATTGCACGTTATGATTTATTTGCAAAAGCGTTGATACAGGAAGGATATATCGTCTACGGAAACGACCTTCGGGGCCATGGAAAAACGGGGAAAAATGCAAACCTGGTGGGGTTTTTTGCGGAGGAGAATGGATTTGATTTAGTGGTTGAAGACATGCTTCAGCTAACAAATATCATTAAAAAGGATTATCCGAACAAACCCATTTTTCTATTCGGACACAGTATGGGCTCATTCTTATCACGGAGATATATACAAATGCATGGTGACAAATTATCAGGTGTCATTCTATCAGGAACTGGAGGAAATCCAGGACTCATTGGGCAGATTGGAATTGGCATTGCAAAGCTTGAAATGAAGCGAAAAGGAAAAAAAACGAGTAGTTCACTTATGAACAAGCTAACGTTCGGTAGTTATAATAAAGCTTTTACTCCGACCCGTACTGAGTTTGATTGGCTATCTAGAGATAAAAGTGAAGTAGACAGATATATCGATGATCCTCTTTGTGGTGGGATATTCACAGCAGGCTTCTTTTATGATCTCGTTAGTGGGGTAGCAAAAGTAAATAAACATAGTGTGAATCGTAATATTCCTAAAGATTTACCGATGTACTTTTTGTCAGGTGATAAAGATCCGGTTGGTAATTTTTCAAAGGGAATTCTCCAAGCTGCAGATATGTATATAAAATTAGGAATCGAGGATGTAACCGTGAAACTCTACGAAGATAGTAGACATGAAATCTTAAATGAATTAAATAAAGAAGAAGTGTTTACGGATGTCATCAACTGGCTAGATAAGCATACATAAAAAAGGGTTCCAAAGGTATGCACCTCTGAAACACCTTAACGAGGAGATATAATAGGGATACGCGGTGGATTCGCTTAAAACCTATAGATTAGTATTTCACGAAAGAAACACCTACAATGATTAATAGGATAAATAGAACTACGATTAACGCAAAGCTGTTGCCATATCCATTGCTCATATAAAGCACCTCCTTATTACAAGCGATACTACATCGTATGGAAATACAGTAAATATGAAATGGACATACATGGAGAAATCGAAAAAAAGGTTAACCTAATTTTTGTGCATGTAAAAAAACAAAAACAACATCCTCTAGATAATAGGGATGTTGTTTTAACCAACTTCTTTTTCTTTAAGACGTACCTTAACAGTTTGAAGTAAGAAATGTAAAAGCATATATAGGCAGTAGAAAAACAGTATTAGTAATCCAAGAAGGTCCATATTCAATAGTTTTAATACTAAGCTTACTCCGGTCGCAATATACAATCCGGCTAGGAAGTGACGAACCTGTTTATCCTCATACACATTTGTAACTCTTGCACCAAGCTGACCACCAATTAGTGCGCCGACGATAAGACTTCCGATAACACCGAAATCAAGTTCAACTGTAGATGCATATGTGGTAAAACCTGCTATAACAATCATTAAGACACTTAACAAGCTTGTACCTACCGCATACTTTGGTTGAAAGGCGAGAACTCCGATCAATAAAGGAACAATTATAAATCCTCCACCTACACCTAATACGGTTGAAATAAAACCTGCAAATAAGCCTATTAACACAATCTTCACATATGAATATTTGGTTTTACTAATGGTTTGTTCTTTACTTGACGAGTTACTCACAAGTATTGAAATTGAAAAATATAAAATTAGTGCAATATACATCAATGGAATAACAGTATTTTCTAGTTGGTACTTTCCTAGTAATAAAACGAATGGGTGCGCAAGCTGAGTGGCAATAATTCCACTTATCCCAATCACAATGGATGTTTCCCATTTAATATTTTTCAGGCGAAAATGTGCAACAACACCAGAAAGTGATGTCGCAACTGTATATAAAAGGCTTGTAGCGATTGCTATAACAGGAGAAAATCCCATTAGGATTAATGTTGGTGTAAGAATAAATCCACCGCCGATTCCAAAAAAGCCTGACATTACTCCAACACAAAGACCTAATATGAGGTAAATAAGTAAGTCCTGCAAAGGCAAACTCCTTTCCTTATCCACTTTGTGTCCAATATTATACAGCAAAAATGTAACTCCTGCATGTTTACAAGACCCAATACCTAAAGAATAGATGAAAGAACTATGAAAAAGTAAGCGAGTTATCCAAAAAAGGTGCATCACACAAAATTTTCTCGTTTGTAAGAGGATGCTGCAAGCTAATTCTTGCTGCGTGTAGTGCTTGTCTTGGGACAATTGGTTGTCCACCATATAAGGTATCTCCCACAAGTGGGTACCCTAGATGGCTCATATGAACGCGTATTTGATGAGTACGACCTGTTAACAGTTCAAGTTCCACTAATGTCATTTTTTTATTGACTAGTGTTTGAATTACGTTAAATTTTGTGATCGCCTTTTGTCCATTCGGAGATACTCTTCTACGGGTTGGATGATGTCGATCACGACCGATTGAAGCATCTATTGATCCCTTTTTTTGTTTGATAATTCCATGCACTAAAGCGAGATAGGTCCGCTTAATTTCACGTTTTTCCAATCTCCGGTCTAAAATGGATGAAGCTAATTTATGTTTCGCAAAAATAACAGCTCCCGTTGTGTCACGGTCTAGGCGATGAATATGACGAACCTTTGTATGCACACCGTTCACTTGGAAATGGTAGGCAATTGCGTTAGCAAGCGTGCCAAGTTGACCTTCTTCATTTGGATGTGTATCCATTCCAGGTGGTTTATTTGCAATTAGGAGATGATCATCCTCATATAAGATTTGTAACTCAGCTAAATATTCTGGTATCACTCCAAATTCCTCTTCAGGGAAAAGATTAACTTGAAGTTTATCGTTCTGTTTAAGAAGAGTGTTTAAATTTTTGGTTTCCCCATTAAGCTTCGTCCCTTTTTCCATACGTAGTTGATGAAGCATTTGCTTCGGCATTGTCCATTCAGTCTTAAGAACGTCTTCAATGGTGATACCTTCCCAACTACTCGGAACAGTAACCTCGAACCATTCCCCAAATCGTTTTGTTAACATGCAATCATCCTTTAGATTTTCTCTGTCTTTACTCTTTTAAAAGTATATCCAATTCACCTAATGAATGAAAGAGAAAGGTGGGTATGGAGGAAAGACTTACCGTACCAAAAACAAAGAATCCTATGTTATCCTAATCTTATTACTATGGAGATATAAGGGTGGGTTTTACATTGAAAATTGTAGTAGCATCAACTCCTGAGCAGGAACATCATATTACGGAGCTAGTCGATTATATGTATTCTTCAATCTTTCCAACCTACTTTGAAGATGAGTATATTTCAAAACTCGAGAAGTGGAATGTGTTAGCACCAAAAGAGGAAGACGTCTACTTTAACCGAACTTTGGATAAGGCTTTTAAAGTCATGTCAAGCCTTCAAGCGATTATTGCTGTTTTGGAAACAATTCGAGAAGAAGGCTGCCAAGAATATCATGGAGAAATCTTTGCAAAGAATGCGCAAATATTAAATGATTACGGTTATTTGTTTCCGTTCACCATCGAAGAGTTTCAATGTGTGAATAATCCTGACGTATTAAGTAAATATTCAAAGCCAGCCAATCAATATCTAGCTTAATACATAAAGGTAGCCTTAGCCTTTACAGAAAAAAATCCCTGCTCAGAGAGCAGGGATTTGCTTTTATTTTGAAGTTGCCAATGCACCTTCAAAGAAAGTTTTAAATTCGTTATGATCTGGATGATACCCAACGAGACGTGAAACTTCTTCACCATTTTCAAAGTGAATTAATGTAGGCGTATACTCAATTCCGTATTTATTCCAACCTTCCTCAAATTCAAGTAGATTGTATTTCTTTAAATCAAGTCCCATTTCATCTACCATTGGAACGATGACCGGAGTTGTTTCCTGACAATGTGGACATGTTGGACTGTAAAAGTAAACAGTCATGGTTTCCCCATTTTCTAACTTTGTTTCTAATTCGTCAGGTAAAATTTGATTTCCGTAGTTTGGATCGTTAAGCTGTTTAACTGTCGCAGGATCTAGCTTGTCCTTCCCATAAGGATTACCCTCGGATTGTTGTTTGTTTTGAGTAGTTGTTACAAAAGCAAGTGCTCCGAAAATAGCAACAATAATAACTGTAAAAATAATAACTTTTTTCAAGAGTTATTTCCCTTCTTTCCATCTTTTTAGTGTTATAAAACTAGTTATTGCAATAATTGTAAAACCTATTAATGCTAAAAAAGGTATTGTTACAAAGCCAAACCAGTTAATGTATTGGCCTGTACATGGTACAACACCACATGCGAGTGAGTTCTCACCAACTGCAGGGATCTTTTGCACAAGATAATGGTAGATTGAAATTGAACCACCGATTAAAGACAGGATAAAGGTATAGAGTGCAATGTTATAGTTCTTTTTAAAAATAGCGATTCCTAAAATGATTACGAGAGGATACATAAAGATACGCTGGTACCAGCAAAGTTCACATGGTACGAATTTCTGTATTTCTGAAAAGTAAAGACTACCAAGCGTGGAAATTAATGCTGCAGCAAATGCAATAAATAAATACGTTTCTAGTACCTTTTCATTTGATTTAGAGTTCAATCGTCTCCCTCATTCCACATAAGTATACTCAAAATTATAGTATCACCGTAGGCGATTGTAAAATGTAAAATCTTGAAGTGAAGATATATTTGTGGACAATTTGTGACAAAGTCGACAGAGAGAAATGGACATTGCCTATTAATTCTTTATAATAGAAGGTGGATTAGATAGACAGGAGATGGTGAAGTGATAAAGGCAGTTATTTTTGATTTTGATGGCTTAATTTATGATACAGAAACCAATGAATATAATGTGTTAAATGAAATCTTTCAAGAGCATGGCTCCGAACTTCCAATGTCGGTGTGGGGCAAGGTGATAGGAACGCAAGCAGGATTCAATGCCCTTTCCTATTTAGAAGAGCAAATTGGGAAGAAAGTTGACCATGAGGAATTAACCAAGATACGAAGAGACCGATTCAATGAACGAATGAAGAATGAAGGTCCATTACCAGGAGTTGAGGAGTACCTTGCAGCCGCAAAGAAAGCCGGATTGAAAATCGGTTTGGCCTCAAGCTCTACCTACGAATGGGTATCAAATCACTTAAAGAATCTTTGCTTATTCGATTATTTTGAATGCATTCGAACTTCTGATGATGTTGAAAAGGTAAAACCAGATCCGACCCTATATTTAGAGGCAGCAAAATGCTTAGATGTTTCACCAGAGGAATGTCTAGTTTTTGAAGACTCTGCAAATGGTGCACTAGCAGCTAAACGTGCCGGAATGTATTGTGTCGTGATACCGAACCAAGTAACAAAGGATTTAGATTTCTGTGAAGTTGATCATCGCTTGGAGTCGATGGCAGCGATTCAATTAAATGAGCTAATTAATAAAATAGATAAAATTAATCAAAAATAAAATATAAAAAACCACGATTAATATCAGCACTGATATCGATCGTGGTTTTTATTTAAAATAATATTAAATAAAATTCTCAAGCCACTCTAATGCTTCCTCTTCATCTGGACCATCTACTTTAACAGTGATGATCTGGCCTTCACGAATACCTGCCCCCATTAACCCTAAAATACTTTTGGCATTGTATGATCTATTTTTAAACCGAAATTCAACATCACTTGTAAACCTACTAAGATTCTGTACTAATTCCCCTGCTGGCTTAGCGTGTAGTCCTTCCTTAATCGTAACTGTAACTTCTTTTTCAATCAAAGCATTCCACTCCTTACAAGAGTTAATTTTAAAATGACCATTACTACATTTATTCTGAGAAAATAATTTTAGACCTAAAAAAAGCACCTCTTCTCAGGTAGAAAAAAATATGTAAGCGTGTTAATTTTAAGTAAGGAAAATGTTTTAAAGGGGGGCTAAAAATTGGAAAAATACATACTTTCACTTGATCAAGGTACCACGAGTTCACGCGCCATTTTATTTAATCAAAAAGGTGAAATTTTACATGTAGCGCAGAAGGAATTCACGCAAATTTTTCCTAAACCAGGCTGGGTGGAACATAACGCAAATGAAATTTGGGGTTCAATTTTATCAGTCATGGCATCTGTTTTATCAGAAGCAAATGTAAAAGCAGAGCAGATTGCAGGAATTGGGATTACAAACCAACGTGAGACCACGGTTGTGTGGGACAAAGAAACAGGCCAGCCTGTGTACAATGCAATTGTGTGGCAATCCCGTCAAACGTCTGATATTTGTGAAGAGTTAAAAGCAAAGGGATTAAATGATACATTCCGTCAAAAAACAGGCCTTTTAATTGATGCCTATTTTTCAGGGACAAAAGTGAAATGGATTTTAGATCATGTAGAAGGAGCACGTGAAAAAGCGGAAAGCGGGAAACTACTATTTGGGACAATTGATTCTTGGATCATTTGGAAGCTCTCAGGTGGAAAGGCTCATGTAACAGATTATTCAAATGCCTCCCGGACGTTAATGTACAACATTTATGAATTACAATGGGATGATGAGTTATTAGAGCATTTAACTGTACCAAAATCGATGCTACCAGAGGTTCGCCCATCATCAGACGTGTATGCAACTACAGCTCCTTATCATTTCTTTGGTCAAGAGGTGCCAATTGCTGGTGCAGCAGGTGACCAACAGGCAGCTCTTTTTGGGCAAGCTTGTTATGAAAAGGGTATGGTCAAAAACACATATGGGACAGGCTGCTTTATGCTGATGAATACTGGTGAGAAAGCAGTACCTTCTAAGCATGGATTATTAACAACAATCGCATGGGGGATTAACGGAAAAGTTGAATACGCCTTAGAAGGAAGTATTTTCGTCGCAGGTTCCGCTATTCAATGGCTTCGTGATGGTCTGCGCATGTTTACAGATGCCAAAGATAGCGAAGGATATGCTGTAAAGGTGGATTCAACGGATGGTGTATATGTAGTGCCGGCATTTGTTGGTCTAGGCGCGCCATATTGGGATAGTGATGTTCGTGGCGCTGTGTTTGGGCTTACACGTGGGACTTCAAAAGAACATTTCATTCGAGCAACTTTAGAATCACTAGCCTACCAAACAAAGGATGTCTTAACTGCAATGGAGGCTGATTCTGGCATATCGTTGAAAACACTTCGTGTAGACGGTGGTGTTGTGAAAAATAACTTCCTTATGGATTTCCAATGCGGTATTTTAGGAGTTCCAGTCGAACGACCTGTAATCAGTGAAACAACAGCTTTAGGGGCTGCATACTTGGCTGGTTTGGCAGTGGGCTATTGGAAGGGGCAATCAGAAATTTCTAGTAAATGGGCGATTGATCAAACCTTTGAACCAAAAATGAGTGAAGTAAAGCGAGAAGAACTATATAACGGTTGGAAAAAGGCAGTACAGGCTGCCATGGCATTCAAATAATAAGTATGCTATCATGAAGATAAGTTAATCATTCGGTAGGAGATTAGGGAGAGACCGCAGGAGCATTGTCACTATGTGTACAATGACTTTTGTGGTCTCTTTTTTCTACCTCTTTAAGGAGTGGGGATCGTGACACAGTTTTCAAGTATAGATAGAAGTTCAATATTAGCGGATATGGAGAAGGAAATTCACGACTTATTTATAATTGGTGGTGGAATAACGGGTACTGGAATTGCACTTGATGCTTCTACTCGTGGACTTAAAACAGCTCTTGTTGAAATGCAAGATTTTGCTGCCGGAACATCCAGCCGTTCTACAAAACTCGTCCATGGCGGCCTTCGCTATTTAAAACAATTTGAGGTCGGATTAGTGGCCGAGGTAGGCAAAGAAAGGGCCGTTGTTTATGAAAATGGCCCACATGTGACAACTCCAGAGTGGATGCTATTACCCCTACATCAAGGAGGTACCTTTGGGAAATTTTCAATATCTATCGGCCTACGGGTTTACGACTATTTAGCAGGAGTGAAAAAGTCAGAGAGAAGATCCATGTTAAGTGCTGATGAAACACTTGCAAAAGAGCCACTTATCAAAAAGGACGGTCTTAAAGGCGGAGGCTATTATGTTGAGTATCGAACAGACGATGCACGCTTAACAATTGAAGTGATGAAAAAGGCTATCGAAAAAGGCGCAAAAGCGGTCAACTATGCCAAGGTGAAATCATTTATATATGAGGATGAAAAGGTAAAAGGAGTAAAGGTAGTTGACCAACTTACAGGAAAAGAATACAAAATTCACGCGAAAAAAATTGTCAATGCAACCGGGCCTTGGGTCGATAAAATGAGAGAAGCCGACAATTCGAAAAAAGGTAAAGTATTACGTCTAACAAAAGGTGTTCATATTGTTATTGATCAATCCAAGTTCCCGTTAAAACAAGCGGTTTACTATGATACACCAGATGGCCGAATGGTATTTGCAATTCCTCGTGATGGTAAAACGTATATCGGAACAACGGATACATTTTACTACAAAGATACCGCACATCCAACAGTAACAACAGAGGACCGTGCATATTTAATTAATACAATCAACTACATGTTCCCAAGAGTAAATGTCAAGGATTCTGATATTGAATCGAGCTGGGCAGGTCTACGACCATTGATTTATGAAGAAGGAAAGGATCCTTCCGAAATATCGCGTAAAGATGAAATCTGGGTTTCTGATTCAGGTCTCATTACAATTGCAGGTGGCAAATTAACAGGCTATCGTAAAATGGCAGAAACCGTGGTAGACAAAGTCGAAAAGCTTTTGCAAGAAGAAGGGGCTAATACACTTAAACCTTGTCAAACAAAAAGTATGGCTATATCTGGTGGAGATGTTGGTGGTTCGAAAAACTATCCATCATTTGTGGCTAAAAAAGTTGAGGAACTCATGAACGAATTCCATCTAACGCAAAAGGATGCTCAAAAATTAACGCGATTGTATGGATCAAACATCAATATTATTCAGGGTATTATGGTCGATTTAAGTGATAAAGTAAATGAACCGACTCTGCCAGTACTTGCATCATTGGAATATGGAATTCAATATGAAATGGTCACAAAACCAATCGATTTCCTCATTCGCCGTACAGGTGCGATGTTCTTTGATATTGATTGGGTCAATCAATGGAAACAACAGATTATCTCCTATATGGCAGAAAAATTTAACTGGACTGCAGAAGAAAAACAAGGCTATGAAGCCGAAGTTGAAGCCTACATTAGAGACGCAACCGAGCCAACTGAAGAAAGATAGTTATTTGTGTAGACAGACGGAGGAATCCGTCTGTTTTTTTGACTTTCAGGGAATTATAAGGTCCCACCATGTGATAATTAGTGAAACGGCGCCGGACAACCAGTTAAACAGGTACGTAACTGGAGGATATTAGGAGACAGCGAACCAGCAACCGCCTTAAATAAGCACGCATCTGGATAAAATTAGGTAACAGCGAACCAGCAACCACCTTAAAAACTTAACGGTCCTATTGCACAAATACGATGCGGAACATAACAACATTCCCTACAAAAAATCGTAAACTTCATTTTGATCAACCTAGCCTTTTTACTCATTTTCATAAGAATCAAGGCAAACTTTGCTAAATTAATTGGAAAAAGACAGGATTTTATATAGAATAAGTAGAAGATAAAACAAAGATATTAACAATACAACTGTAATTGGGGGCATCGAACATGAGTTGGATGGAAAAGTATAACCAATGGCTCAATACGCCAGGGTTGGATGAAGAAATCAAGAATGCGTTGCTTGAAAAGAAAGACAATCAAAAAGAACTTGAAGATTGCTTTTATAAAAATCTCGAGTTTGGAACTGGCGGAATGCGTGGAGAAATCGGACCAGGGACAAACCGTATGAATTTATATACAGTAAGAAAGGCTTCAGCTGGGCTTGCAGCATTTATAGAGTCCTTTGGTGAAGAAGCGAAGCGCCGTGGGGTTGCCATTGCGTATGATTCTCGTCACAAATCACCTGAGTTTGCAATGGAAGCTGCAAAAACCCTTGCTACACATGGAATTCAAACCTATGTATTTGATGAACTTCGACCTACTCCAGAGCTTTCATATGCGGTTCGTCATTTAGGTGCTTTTTCAGGAATCGTGGTGACAGCTAGCCACAATCCGCCAGAATATAATGGGTATAAGGTATATGGCTCTGATGGTGGACAACTTCCACCTGAAGCTGCAGATACAGTGATTGAAAAGGTAAATGCGATCCATAATGAGCTTGAGTTAGAAGTTGGCAGTGAAGAAGAATTAAAAGCTTCCGGACTCATTAAAATGATTGGTACAGAAATTGATAATGCCTATACAGAAAAGCTAAAAACAATCTCGATTAATCCAACCCTTTCTCAGGTTGGCGTTAAGGTAGTGTTTACTCCACTCCACGGTACGGCTAACAAGCCAGTTCGTAATGGCTTAAAAGCATTTGGATACGAGAATGTTACAGTGGTAAAGGAACAAGAACTTCCTGATCCTAATTTCTCAACTGTAAAATCACCAAACCCAGAGGAGCATGCAGCTTTCGAATTGGCTATAAAAGAAGGCAAAAAGATTGATGCTGATGTTTTAATCGGAACAGATCCAGATGCAGACCGTTTAGGGGTAGCTGTTAAAGATGACAATGGTGAATACGTCGTATTAACAGGAAACCAAACAGGTGCCATTTTGCTGCACTACATTTTATCAGAAAAGAAGAAACAAGGTATTCTACCGGAAAATGGTATCGTGCTTAAGACAATCGTTACATCTGAAATTGGACGAGAAATAGCGAAATCATTTGGACTTGATACAATTGATACTCTTACGGGCTTTAAATTTATCGGTGAAAAGATTAAGGAATTCGAACAAACAGGAGAATACAAATTCCAATTTGGTTACGAAGAAAGCTATGGTTACTTAATAGGAGACTTTGCTCGTGATAAAGATGCAGTCCAAGCTGCATTATTAGCGGTAGAAGTGTGTGCTTTCTACAAAAACAAAGGCATGACAATGTATGAGGGCCTAATGGAGATTTTTGAGAAGTATGGTTATTATCGTGAAGGCCTTGAATCCTTAACTCTAAAAGGAAAAGAGGGCGCAGAACAAATCAACAATCTTCTTGCAAGCTTCCGTAGTGAGCCACCAACAATTGTTGCTGGCCGAAAGGTAACCCTTATTGAGGACTATAAGGAAAGTGTTCGAACAAACGTTGTAGAAACTAAAAAAGAAGAAATCACTCTTCCAAAATCAAATGTATTAAAATACTTCTTAGAGGAGGGTACGTGGTTCTGCCTACGCCCATCGGGGACAGAGCCGAAAGTAAAATTCTATTTTGGAGTTAAAGGAAGTTCACTTGAAGATAGTCAACAAGCTTTAAATGACATTTCTAAAGATGTAATGGAACAAGTTCATAGCACATTAAAATAAAAACAAGGCCCTCGGGTCTTGTTTTTTTTCGATAAAAGTGAAGTGGGGATTTTCACCCCACTTACATATGTGCAGCTAATTCTTCCATGCTTTCTGTGGATGCATGGTCTATATACCGAAGTAAAGAATATAACTGTCTTTCGATAACAGAATAATCTTTTTCAAAATTATAGGCATGTAAGAAGTGTTCAATCTTTTTTGAAAGGAAATCATCCTTTGTTCGAACCATTAATATAAGTAGGTTATCCCACTGTGAACGATGCGTGTAATAAAGCGCTTTGTCATAGTCAACAGTATTCACTGCTTTTCCCTCCTTCTAAGGAGTTGATTATAGTGTGTGGAGAAAACAATTTTTTTCTCGCTGTAAATCTTGGACAAGAATCCAAAACAAATATGAATACATAAATGCCGGAGTCTCTGTTTAAATTGAAAAAATAAAGTGACTAAGATCTTGAGGAATAGCGCAAAATACAATTGATTTTTACATAGGAGGTATGGAACATGACAAAACGGATATTTATTTCAATTTTTTGTAGTATGTTTCTAATAGTAGGAGGCGGTATCGTAAGCGCACAACAGAAGCCACCACAAAAACCACCACAGCAGGAACAACCGCTGCCAACGGATTATGAAAAATGGGGTAAGATTGCGATTGATGTGGCAAAATTGAATTATCCAGACAGCAAAATTAGCGATTATCAGTATAAGGGACGAGAAGATCTTACCGATACACAATCAAAGGATACTTTTGAATTGAAAGTACAAACTAAAGATCGCACATTTACAGCAAAAGTGATGATCCTGTTTAATCCACAAACAGAGTCTCTTTTATCATTAAGCATCGAAGAAGTAAAATAAGGAACAACTATTTGGCCACAATTCACTAATAGAATGTGGCCGCTTTTGCGTTAAAAACGTGTAACAACGAAATCCCCTTTCATCATTTTGACCAATGACTCATAAATTGTGATAAGGACGAAAAGGGGGAGATCAACTGTGAGAGATTCTGACCGCAAGAAGCTCGAGTATGCAATTGATGAAATCACGGAAATAGCAGAAGGCTTTGGACTGGATTTTTATCCAATGAGATACGAAATTTGTCCTGCTGATATTATTTATACATTTGGCGCTTATGGGATGCCTACTCGATTTTCGCATTGGAGCTTTGGAAAACAATTTTATCGAATGAAGCTACAATATGATTTAGGATTAAGTAAGATTTACGAACTCGTCATCAATTCTGATCCATGTTATGCGTTTTTACTCGATTCCAATTCCCTTATTCAAAACAAACTGATTGTTGCTCACGTACTAGCACATTGTGATTTTTTCAAAAATAATTTCCGTTTTAGTAATACAAAACGAGATATGGTTGAAAGTATGGCAGCTACAGCGGAACGTGTGAAACATTATGAGCATGTATACGGAAAACTTGAGGTGGAAACATTTTTAGATGCAGTATTAGCTATCCAGGAGCATATTGACCCTTCCCTTATGAGGCCAAAGCTTACTTGGAGCCTTGAGGATGAAGAAGAAGAAATAAAGCGAAAGCCATCACCTTATGATGATTTATGGGGCTTAGATAAAAAGGCAGCAAATGATAAACCAGTTGCACGTAAGAAAAAGAAATTTCCGCCACAGCCTGAAAAAGATATCCTTTTATTTATTGAACAATACAGTCGAGAGCTAGAGGATTGGCAACGCGATATTTTAACAATGATGCGTGAGGAAATGCTATATTTCTGGCCACAGCTTGAAACGAAAATCATGAACGAAGGCTGGGCTTCCTATTGGCACCAGCGCATTCTTCGAGAAATGGATCTTACTTCTGATGAAGCAATTGAGTTTGCGAAGCTCAATGCAGGTGTTGTGCAACCATCAAAAACAAGCATTAATCCATATTACTTAGGTTTAAAAATCTTTGAGGACATAGAGGAACGATACAATAACCCTACAAAGGAAATGATGGAACGTGGTGTTCAGCCAGGATCTGGACGTGAAAAAATCTTTGAGGTTCGTGAAGTTGAATCAGATATATCGTTCATTCGAAATTACTTAACAAAGGATTTAGTCCTACGTGAAGACATGTATCTCTTCCAAAAGCAAGGTCGAGATTATAAAATCATTGATAAACAATGGACGCAGGTTCGTGACCAGCTCGTAAACATGCGTGTCAACGGTGGGTTTCCGTATATCACTGTAAACGATGGTGACTATCTAAAAAGCGGAGAACTTTTCCTAAAACACTGGTACGAAGACATAGAGCTTGATTTAAAATATCTTGAAAAAGTACTTCCTTACATTTATCAACTATGGGGCAGACCAGTCCATATGGAAACTGTTCTAGAAAATAAATCGGTTGTATTTACGTATGATGGGAAAACCGTGCATAGGAAGTATATTTAGTGAGTAGGGGACGGACCTCTTGGTTATTGAACAGGAGGTCCGTCCTTGTGTTATTAGTTACTACATGAAAAATAATTGCTTTAAAGATTACATACGTTGTTAAAAGTAAACTTTTCCATTTACACTCATGCCAAGAAATACCCCACTTCAATCCCTATAAAAGCTAACAGGATGCCCCCACCGTAACTCAATAGGTTGTAAATGAAAAAATCTTTTTTTCGTTTGCCAATATGGAGTTGTATCCCTTCCAGCTTAAATGTCGAAAATGTTGTAAATGCCCCCATAAATCCAGTACCTAGCAATAATAAGGCATATCCTTCAATTCTCATTCCTATAATGAATCCTAGAAAAAAAGACCCTGATAAATTTATTAAAAGTGTAGCAATAGGTATACGAAATGAAAATTTCTTATTGATGAATTGACTGACAACAAAACGAGTAATTGCTCCAAAGAATCCTCCAACTCCAACCAACATGATATTAACAAGGCTCATCCGACTGCTTCTCCTTTACTAACATGAAATCCTAATCGACTCATGATTAATCCCCCAACAATACTAGCTAATATATAGATGAATGCTAAAAATAACTCTCCAGTTTTAACAAGCGTGACCGTTTCTACACTTAACGTAGAAAAAGTCGTAAATGATCCAACAAACCCTGTTCCGATAGCGGCTTTTAAGTTAGCAGGAATTGAAAGCCTCTCCACTAAGGCAGTAGTGAACCAAGATAATAGAAAACTCCCTATAAGATTGACGGTAAGAGTAGCAAACGGAAACACTGCACTTTCGTCGAACAAGGCAAAACCAATAAAGTACCTTAAAATAGCCCCTAAAAATCCTGCTATCCCAATAAAAAGATAAACCATTTTGTTTTTCCTCCCATTTTCGATGAAAATAAAAAGACTCCTGCCAGATAAAGTTACTGACAGGAGTCATTAGCCTAGCGGCAGTCAAAGGTGAACTCCATCACCTATACTATTTTATATACTTTAAAAATATATTCAAAATTGCATAAAAATAATCATTGTTATTCTTAAACTTTAACATATTTTTGTCAAATTATCTATTCTTTCAATTATTCGTATGATCAAAAAGCTACCCAATTGGTAGTTTTTTTGTGCATATTTTAAAAAGTCTGAAAAAGGTGATGTTCCTCACTGAAATATAATGGTAAATAAACTAAAATAGGTTCCAATTATAAAGGGAGGGAATAGAGAGTGGAAAATAAGAAATTGCCTATAGTTTATTCTTGTTCTGGTTGTTCATCAGCTGCACAAACTGCAAATACAATTGCGGTAAGGATGGACCGTGAGAATGTAGCAGAAATGTCTTGTATAGCCGGTGTAGGCGGAGATGTAAAGCCACTTGTTAAAACAGCAAAATCAGGAAGAGGTATCATTGCGATTGACGGTTGTCCTCTAGCATGCTGTAAACATATTTTAGCTAGGCATGATATTGAACCTCAGCATCATTTTTTGCTAACAAATTTTGATGTTCCAAAAAAGCAACATGAGGACCCAGACCCTAAGCTTACTCAGAAAGCTTACAGTCAAATTTTGGAGATATTAAGATAATTTCTTTAATAGATAAAAAAGCGTCTAAGAAAAGACGCTTTTTTACTTATTCATATCTTGGATCCCAGGACTATGTTCATTTGGCATTTCTGGTAGCACAGGCACTGGATAACCGTCTGGAGGTGCAACGACTTTAAGTTCACCATCAGCTCTACTTGGGGACTCGCCTTGGAAGATTTGTCCCATCATTGTATCGTCCAGTCTAAAGTTGAATTGTGCATTATTAAAGCCCATTTCAATGTATTTTCTACATTCTGGATATTTATTGATATCATAATTTGGAACAGGGAAAATTTTACCCCAATCTACACCTAGTGTTTCCAAAGCTTTGGCAAATGCATTTTGATGAGCATTGTCACGAACAATTAAGAAAGCCAATGTTTCTCTAAACGTTTTATTTGTGCTCATTTCATATATTCTTGTTTTTTGGAGAACGCCTGTTGACTCCAATGAGACATTATTTATTAAATTACTAATTAAATTTCCATGATCATAAACATAGTTTCCGTTCCAAGGGTTACCTGCCGCATCAACAGGTAGTGAGCTTTGCGCTCCCATTATAAAATGATGTGGATTCGCGTGCTTAATTGCTTCCTCTAGGGGAGCACCTGTACTTCCACCAAAACCAACTGCTTCTTCCCCAGACCCATTTAATAATTGGTTAATCGTAGTTTGAACTAGTTCCACATGGCTAATTTCTTCGAGAAAGATACCTCTAATTAGGTCGCGAAACTGCTTTAGGTTTCCACGGAAGTTGGAACTTTGAAAGAAAAATTGCATCATAGTTCTCATTTCGCCAAACCTACCACCCAATGTTTCTTGAAGAACCTTTGCTGCAGCAGGATCAGGTTTGTCAGGAACAATAATATTAATCAAATCCTCTTTATAAAAATACATGACTTCCCTCCAAGTATAAGTATTGTTTTTACATAATTACTATCTGTTTAAGTAATAAAAATTATCCTCTAGTGTCTGATTCGCAGATTTATTATTTTTCAAGTGAAAGTATTTAAATTGCATATCGAGTTGAGTAGAAATATGAAGATAATAGCTGAAAAATAAAGGAAAGTTTGATTGTGTTCGTTTACATAATGATTTCACATATTTATCACATTCAGTTATACTATGTTTTGTTCACGACGGACCCGACTTTCATGAGAGTTGAAAGTCAAAAAATATGAAGGCAAATGCCTGAGTAAAACATTAATCAAAATAGAAAGAGGTGCTGATTTGAATTTATCAACATTTAAAACTGAATGGTTTGGCAATGTGCGAGGAGATATCATGGCAGGGATTGTTGTTGCACTTGCGCTAATTCCTGAGGCAATTGCCTTTTCACTAATTGCAGGAGTTGACCCAATGATAGGGTTGTACGCCTCATTTTGTATTGCAGTCACGATTGCATTTGTTGGGGGAAGACCTGGTATGATTTCTGCAGCAACAGGTGCAACTGCATTGTTAATGGTAACATTGGTTGCAGATTATGGCCTCCAATACTTACTTGCTGCAACGATTTTAACGGGAATTATCCAAATTATCATGGGTGTGTTAAAGCTTGGGAGACTTATGAAATTTGTCCCTCGTTCAGTCATGACTGGTTTCGTGAACTCACTTGCGATCCTTATTTTTGCGGCTCAATTACCGCATTTTGCAGGTGAAACATGGCAAATGTACGCAATGGTAGCAGGAGCATTAGCGATTATTTATATCTTCCCGCGTTTGACAAAGGCTGTTCCATCACCATTAGTAGCTATCATTGTTATGACAGTAATAGCAGTATTAACCAATAGTGGAGTACGTACAATTGGAGATATGGGGGAACTTCCATCAACTTTACCCATTTTTTTACTCCCTGATATACCGTTGAATTTTGAAACATTAAAAATTATTTTCCCTTATTCTTTATCAATCGCAATCGTTGGATTAGTTGAGTCATTATTAACAGCTTCGATTGTTGATGATATGACAGATACAGAAAGTGATAAAAATAAAGAAGCACGTGGACAAGGGATAGCAAATATTGTTTCGGGTTTCTTTGGGGGAATGGCAGGTTGTGCGATGATCGGACAATCTGTAATTAACGTCAAATCGGGTGGTCGTGGAAGACTTTCTGCGTTTGTTGCCGGAGTATTTTTAATGGTCTTAATCTTAGTCCTTAAAGATTTCTTAGTTCAAATTCCAATGGCAGCCCTCGTTGGGGTGATGTTCATGGTTTCAATCGGAACGTTTGACTGGTCTGCATTACGTACTCTTCATAAGGTTCCAATTACAGATACAATTGTCATGGTTGTAACAGTGATCACAGTTTTACAGACACATGACCTCTCAAAAGGTGTACTAGTTGGAATCATACTGAGTGCAATTTTCTTTGCCTCTAAGATTTCAAAAGTAAAAGTTACAAGTCTTTCAGCACAGAATTCGCAAAAGAAAGTGTACCATGTTTCAGGGCAGTTGTTCTTCGCTTCAGTTACTGATTTTGTAAATAGCTTTGATTATAAAGATGATGTCAAAGAAATAGATTTAGACCTATCAAATGCACACCTTTGGGATGACTCTGCGGTTGGCGCAATTGATAAAGTCGTCTTTAAATATCATCAAAATGGTATTAAAGTAAATATTAAAGGATTAAATACAGAAAGCAATAAATTAGTTGAGAAACTTGCAGTATACAAGACACCTGGTGCTCTTGAAAAAGCAGGAAATCAATAAGATAGGGAAACGCGCTGTCAATATGGCAGCGTGTTTTTTTGTCTATATAAATTATTATTATTAGGAAACAATAGAAGATAACTTCAAAATTTTTACAGTTAGAGTAACTGAGGTGCCTTTTTGTGAATGCAATCTATGGTTTAATTTGGCTAGCAGCGCTATTTATTTGGGGAGATTGGAGAAATTATAAAAAATACTATCCAACATACCTCTTTTTGCTATTAGGGGATTTTCTTTATTTATATTTGTTATCTGACAAGTTTGCGATGTGGACATATACCCCTAAAGGTGTTGATGAGGGAATTGGACTGACCAACACACATATTGTTCTTTCAATAATGGCTATAAAATATCCAGCAACCATACTCATTTTTTTAGGAAGATACCCAGAAGAACGCACCTGGGTCAAACAGTTGTTATATATCTTAATATGGTGCGGCATATATGCTGTGAATGAAGCGGTGGATTTTTTTGTTGGACTTATAAAATATGATCATGGTTGGAGCTTGGGGTGGTCAGTCTTATTTAACCTCGTGATGTTCTCCATTCTTCGCCTACATTATGTGCGGCCATTTCGTGCCTGGGTCGCATCACTCATATTTATCCTCTTTCTATGGCATATCTTCGATGTTCCTTCCTCGGTGTTTCGATAAATCTAACTATATATATCGCACTTACTACTGAAATGTTCTCAGTAGTATTTTTTAATTCCCCTTGTGGTTCCTATTTGAAGGATAGGAATACCTTCCTAATGGGAAATAAGAATGGGTTCCTATATGAATAAGAATAGATGGTGATACATTATTTTGACAATTTCCGGCAAAATAGACTTACAGATGAAAATAATAGAAATCAATTATGAATTAGTTATCATTTAGGAAATATGGAGAAATGAACATGAACCTTATCAAAATGTTTGAGCAAAAAAGTATTGGTGAATTAATTAATCTCGTAGCTACGGCATTTAATAGTTTAAAAGATATCCTGTATATTTTGCAAGTTGACCAATCCGGTTATACATACCTGTATGCTAATCAATCTGGATTATCAATTCTTAATACCGATGAAACTCTGTTTGGTAAAACGATGGACGAGTATTTACCAAAGGAAAAACTACAGTATCTTAAAATGTTTTATAAAAAGGCTGTATCTACTAAACAAGTAGTTACATTTGAAGACGAGATCATGTTACCAGATGGCCAAATTATGATTAATGAAACGGTACTAACACCAATCATTGATGGAGAAATTGTATATCTTGTTGCAATCGTACGCGATGTAACAGATAAAACATTGAGACTAAAAGAACTTCAACAATATAAAAGGGCCGAACAAGCAAGAAGAGAAAGTGAAGAAACCTTTCGAATCATCGCGGAGAATTCTGTTGATATCATCAAAGTACTTACACCAGACGGGGATATTACTTATCTTTCTCCTTCAATTGAGGACATTTTAGGATACCCTGTACAAATGATGATTGGTAAATCGCTTATTGAAACCATACATCCTGATGACAGAGAAAAGATGAACGACGTATATCAAAACCTGATTGAAACAAAAGAAAATGTCGACATTGAAATAAGACGTAAACACCAGGATGGTCATTTTGTATGGTTACATTCAGACTTAATACCCGTTCTAAGCTCAGAAGGACAGCTTGAAAAAATAGTTGTGATTTCAGGGGATATTACTGAGTTCAAACGAAAAGTGAAAAAACTGGAGAAACTAGCCTATTATGACCATTTGACAGGACTGCCTAATAGACGCATCTTTTTAGATCGGCTCCAACAGTCTATGTTTACAACAGATCGTAGAGGAAATTTAACAGCATTACTGGTTTTAGACTGTGATAATTTCAAACAAATAAATGATAACCTGGGTCATGATATTGGGGATGAAGTTATTAAAGAATTCTCCAATCGAATACGTAGAGTGATTCGCGACACGGATACACTTTCACGGGTGGGTGGGGATGAATTTACAGTCGTTATTCCAGAGATAATCGACGAGCAGCAAGTAATAGACATTTCGAATCGAATTTTGAATGCAGTAAACCAGCCTATGGAAATAAAAGAACACGTGCTGAATATCACAACTAGTATTGGTATTTCCTTTTACCCACATCATGGAATAGACATAGAAGAATTGTTTAAAAAGGCTGATGAGAATCTTTATAAATCCAAAGCACTTGGGGGAAATACATTTTCGTTATAGAAAGGTATGCCATCATAAAAAGGGGGATAAAAATGGCAGGACTATCTTTTTTAAAGCAGTTAACTAGGTTATCAAATGAGACCGTAAATCTATCTGGAAAATTGAATACAATAATGGAACATGATACTTATCTATTAAAAGAACTAATTGATAATCATCCGCATGCGGTTCTAGCTTTTGATGTGAATGTGAATTTATTACATTATAACCCTTCAGTTCTAAAAATATTTGGTTACAATGAAAAGGAATTACCTAGTAAGTTAAAACAATATCTACACGAAAATGACAAATACAAAAGAAATAAATTTTATCAGCGTGCATTGCAGGGGAAAGTACAGAACTATCAAACCGCTGTAACACATGCAAATGGAGAAATAATTTATATCGATGTTAATTTAATTCCAATAAAAAATAGTGATGGGGACACGACCATTATTTATGCAGTAGCAAAAGATATAACAACATATGTTCAACATGAAAAAGAATTAGTCAAAATCAAAGGCAGTCTCGAATTAGCACAAAAAGTAGGTGCCATCGGCAGCTATGATTATGACATTATTGAAGATGAAGCGTATTGGTCAAATCAGATGTATGTCCTATTTGGAATTGAAAATATTGATGGATTTGTTCCGACATTTAATAGTATTTCAGAACTAGCTCATCCAGATGATCGAGAAAAGTTTAAAAAGGCTATTTTATCCGCTATAGAAGAAAAAAGAAACTTGGGTTTTGAATTTAGAATCCTTCGTAAAGATGGTACAGTTGTTTATGTATATAACCAAGCAGATGTAATATTGGATGAAAATAAGAAACCTGTTCGATTTATAGGAACTGTTCAAGATATTACTAAACGAAGAACTGCAGAACTAAAGCTTAAAGAAAGTGAAAATCGAATCGAACATATCTTTGATAATTTAGAGGTAGGTATTTGGTCTTATGATGTAAAAAAAGCAAGGTACATGTTGATTTCCAAAGGTGCTGAAACCATTAGCGGGTATTCGCCAACTGATTTTTATAATCGACTTTCTTGGGATTCGCTCGTACATCCAGATGATTTTCCTGCTTTTCAAGAACATCAAATGAATATACAAAAGGGTCAAAATTTCTTTCATCAATACCGGATTATTCATCGGAATGGTGATATCGTCTGGGTTCAAGAACAGGTATTACCTGTTTTGGATGAGAACGGTCATGTTATACGGCTTGACGGGATCGTTTCAAATATTACAGAGCAAAAAGAATTTGAAAAGAAAATTCAACATCTAGCATTTCACGATTATTTAACAAAACTACCAAACCGGATGCTTTTTGAAAATAAAATAAATGAACTAATTTCGGCATCAAACCAGATTAACAAGCATTTTTCAATTCTATATATAGATTTAGACAGGTTTCGAAATATCAATGAATCGCTTGGACACCAAATTGGTGACAAATTGCTTTTTGAGTTTAGTCAAAGAGTGAATATGTTGCTCAACAAAAACACTTTATTTGCAAGATTAGGTGGCGATGAATTTGGCGTTATTTTATGGGATTATGAAGAATCAGATTACCCAAATAAGGCCGCTAAGTTAATCATAGATTGTCTAGACCTACCAGTTAATATTGAAGATTTCGAATTAATCATAACTACAAGTGTTGGAATTAGTACATTTCCCGAGAATGGAAAAACTATAGAGGAATTAATAAAAAATGCGGATGCAGCTTTGTATAGGGCAAAGGCAAGTGGTAAAAATACGTATCAAATCTATTCCTCCTCACTGAGTATTAATTCTTTCAAACAGTATTACCTTGAAAGGGATTTAAGAAAATCGATTGAGAACAATCAATTAGTCGTATATTTTCAACCAAGGGTTGATTCAGGTACAGGCAAAATTGTTAGTGCTGAAGCATTAGTGCGGTGGGAGCATCCCGTTTGGGGGCTAGTCTCGCCACTTGAATTTATCCCACTTGCAGAAGAAACGGGTTATATTAATGAAATTGGTGATTGGGTATTAGACCAAGTGTGTCAAAATATTGCTAAATGGGAGCAGCAAAATCTTGAAGTAGTTCCAATTTCAGTGAATATATCTGCACAACGTTTTTTAAAAAGTGATTGGAAGGCAAAATTGGGTGCTATTCTAGAAAATAACAATACAAATCCTTCTTTAATTGAACTTGAAATTACAGAAACAACCATGATTAAGCATGAGGAAGCTGTTAAACTAGCTTTGCAATATATTAAGAGCATTGGGTTGAAAATTGCATTAGATGATTTTGGGACAGGCTATTCCTCTATCACTTATTTAAAGGATTACCCTATTGATACAATTAAGATTGATCAGTCCTTTACTAAACACATTGCAAAGACAAATAATGTTGAAACCATTATTAAATCTCTTATTTTTATGGCTAAAGGTTTAGACATGAATGTTGTAGCAGAAGGTGTGGAAACAATCGAACAGTTATCATTCCTAAGACAACAGGAATGTCAAGAAATTCAAGGCTATATCTTTAGCAAACCAGTACCAGAAGAGACATTTCAAAATTTATTAAGAAAAATGATATTGAAGCCAACCTTTAATAGCAATACGGCTAAATTCTCAAATAGAAGACGATATTACAGGATTAATCTTTTATTTCCACTAAGTTCCCAAATGACATTAACTACTATACTTGGAAATCAGGTTGAGTTAGGGAATACGGAGATCTTAATTGAAGACATTGGGCCAGGTGGGTTAAGGTTTTTATCAACTATCCAGTTACCTGTACGTCCGGATATCACCTATCAATTCAAAACTAAGATTATGGGTGAAATCATTACCTTAAATGGACATGTTGTATGGAAAGAAGAAGTGAAGGGAATCTTCCAATATGGTCTTAAGTTTATTATGGATGAGACTCAAAGAGATGTACTCGTAAAGTTTTTGAATCATTTTACTCTACAATTGCGCAATAACCCATTTGTCCCAAATTGTGATTTTGTGAAAGAAGAAAAAATTAGTTATTTACTAAGAGCAACCCCAAATGAATAATTAGGGGTGCTCTCTCTTTTTTACATATGGAAAAAACTAGTCCATTTAACACTTAAAATAAACTCCACCCAAAGATATAGGTATGATATCCTATAACAGAGTATATGGAAAATAACAGGGGTGGAGTAATGGCAGATATTGAAAAAATAAATATTCTCTTAGTGGATGATCGTCCAGAGAATTTATTAGCCTTAGAAGCTATAATTGAAAGGGAAGATTATAACTTAATTAAAGCTAATTCTGGAGAAGAAGCTTTAAAGTGTCTTTTAAAATACGAATTCGCTGTTATTCTTTTAGATGTTCAAATGCCAGGAATTGATGGGATTGAAACAGCCAAAATCATCAAAGCACGTGAGAAAACAAAAAATATTCCACTTTTATTTATAACTGCTAATAATATGGATTCGGATCATATTTTTAAGGGGTACTCTGTTGGTGCGATTGATTATATTTTAAAGCCTGTTGACCCAATTGTTTTAAAGGCAAAGGTTGATGGCTTTGTTGAAATTTATACAATAAAAAAGCAGCTTATGAAACAAACAGAATTACTTGAGATAAAAAATAAAGAAATTGAATACATGGCATTACATGATTATTTAACAGGTTTACCAAACCGAAGAATGTTCCAGGATGAACTAACTGCTTGGGTGAAGGAATCTAAAAAAAGGAACCAAGCAATCGGAGTTGTTGTTTTAGATATTGACTTCTTCAAATATGTGAACGATTCACTTGATTTTAATACTGGTGATCGGGTGCTTAAAGAAATTGCGAAACGTTTAAAAACAACGGTAAGGGATGAAGATTTTGTTGCAAGATTTGGTGGTGATGAGTTCTCCATTATTTTACCGAATACAGATCGTGAGGAGACGCTAGAAATTGCTACAAATATTTATAATGCATTCAATGAGCCTCTATACATTGATCATTATGAATTGTTTTTTACAGCAAGTGTTGGACTGAGTATATTCCCTTATGACGGAGAAGATTCGGTAACTCTTGTGAAAAACGCGGGTACAGCGTTGTTTCGCGCAAAAGAGCAAGGAAAAAACAATTATAAAGTATATCACTCTGGGATGAACTTTCAATCATATCGGACGTTTATCATGCAAAATGATTTACGTAAAGCAATTGAACGGCAAGAACTCTCAATCGTTTATCAGCCACGTATGGAACTTGCAAACGGCAAGATAAAAAGTGCGGAAGCTTTATTACGGTGGGAACATCCAAAATGGGGAACATTGTCACCAAGTGAATTCATTCCATTAGCTGAAGAAACTGGGCAAATCATTGAAATTGGTGAATGGGTACTTACAACTGTTTGCAGCCAATTAAATGAATGGAAGAATGCTGATTTTTATCCAATAAGGATTGCTGTTAACTTTTCAGCACAACATTTTCTTCAAAAAAATTTAGTCGATAAAATCAAACGAATTTTATTGGAATATAACGTAAGTCCTAGCTTAATAGAGATTGAAATTACTGAATCAGTTATATTAGGAAATGAGACTGTAATTTCCAAAACTCTTCAACAATTAAAGGACATGGGGATACAAGTAAGTATCGATGACTTCGGGACTGGCTACTCGTCTTTAAGCTATTTGCGACGTTTCCCAATCCATGCGCTGAAAATAGATAGGACTTTTATTCAAGAGATTTCTAACGGCTCCCCTGCCGAAACTGTATTAACAGAAACAATCATATCATTAGCACATAATTTAAATATGTCCGTAATTGCCGAAGGAGTAGAGACTGAGAAACAGTTGGCTGTTTTACAGCAGTTTAAGTGTGAAGAGATTCAAGGATACTTATTAAGCCCTCCATTAATAAAGGAAAAATTTGAGGCGTTTCTCTTAGGCCATAACGAAATAGACTTTATTGCTGAAAAGAATAGAACTTCATCTTCCTATCAAGGAACTATATCTTCTAATACAGAACCTGAGATATTCGAACATCCAAGAGAAATAAAAGGTACCATTCAGGTAACAAAGGAAGTTTTTGGCCTTTCCTCAAGAGAATTGGATGTTTTTGAGCTTCTATTATCGGGATTAACCAATAAGGAAATTTCGGAAAAATTATTTATTAGTGAGCATACCGTGAAAAACCATATTACAAGGATTTTCCAAAAAATGAATGTTACTGATCGAGTTCAAGCAATTGCACTAGTATATCAAACATGTTTTGATTTCAACGACTCAACGATTAGTAAATAAATGTACATGAAAGGAACCCATTCATGAAATTAAGAACAAAATTATTATTAGGGCTTAGTACATTACCAATCTTACTTATTGTTCTAATAGGTATTGGCTGGACTCAGATCGCTAGTCTTAATAAAATGAGTACTACAATAAAATCAAACTATGAATTAACTATACTAGCAGAAAAAATTCATCGGGATATAAAGGATGAAGGGATCCGACTGCGAAACCTCGTTTTATTTAATGATGAAAAAATGATCCAACAAGAATTGGTAAAGTTACAGGAAGAAAATCAATCCATTGTAGAAAATATTACTTTAATTGAAGAAAAGGCGAATACTGCAGAACAAAATAACTTAATAAAGGAACTTAAAAGAATAAATAGTGAGTTCAATCTGTATCAAAATGAGTTAATCAACCTTGTCAACGCTGGTAGCAAAGATGAAGCTCTTGCTTTAATTGATGAGAATTCAGCCGAACTTCATGAAGAATTCTTTACCGTTCTTTCCGACATAACAAAATCTTTTGAAGTAAGCATGGAATCATCATTGCATGTTAGTGTTTCAGAGTTTAAGAAAGAACTAATAATCAGTGCAATTATTATTATTATTAGCGTCATTTTAATCATGGGTCTTCTTTCTAAAAGTATCTGGACACTATCAAATAGGTTAAATAAAGTTTCAACTGTAATGAAACAGGTGGCAAACGGTAGTGCTGACCTCAATACAAAGGTTGAGATCGATTCAAGTGATGAAATAGGTGATGTCGCAAGCTCATTTAATATAATGACAGATTCCCTACAACAGCAAATAAATAGAGAACAAGAATTGACTTGGTTGAATTCTAATATTGCGGAAATTACTACGAGCCTAACGGGAATAAACGACTTAGAAACATTAGCACAAACTTTTCTGTCTAAGACAGTTCCTTTAGTCGATTCTAGCCATGCTGTATTTTATATCAAGGATATAGAAAACGCTGATGATGAGGAAGCGCGTTTTAAACTGCTCGCGTCCTATGCTTTTAAAGAGCGAAAGAGTTTATCCAACATAATCCGTTTGGGTGAAGGACTTATTGGACAAGCTGCTCTTGAAAAATCTCCGATCATTTTAACAAATGTACCTTCAGATTATGTACGGATAAGCTCAGGGTTAGGAGAAGCTTCTCCTTTAAATATATACGTATTACCGATTGTTTTTGAGGGGGATGTAAAAGCCGTAATCGAAATTGCTTCCTTGAAGTCATTTAGTAAAACTCAACAAGATTTTCTAGAAGAACTACTGAATGGTCTAGGCATCATTATCGAAAGTGTAATGGGAAGAATCAGACTAGCTAAATTATTGGAGGAATCTCAAACATTAATGGAAGAGGTTCAAGCCCAATCTGAAGAATTACAAGCACAGCAAGAGGAACTTAGAGCTACCAACGAGGAGCTTGAGGAACAGACACAAGCACTTCGTCAATCAGAGGAAAAACTGCAAGTTCAGCAAGAAGAGTTGGAACAAACAAACGCTGATCTTGAAGAAAAAGCGAAGAGCCTAGCAGATCAAAATAAGAGATTTGTACAAACGAATAAAGAGGTAGAGGCAGCAAGAGCGGAACTCGAGGAAAAAGCAAAACAACTCTCATTAAGTTCAAAATATAAATCCGAGTTCCTAGCAAATATGTCCCATGAATTAAGAACACCATTAAATAGCTTACTTATTTTATCTAGGCTCTTATCGGACAATACTGAAGGAAATCTATCAACTAAACAAGTAGAATATTCAAAGACAATCTACTCTGCTGGTAATGATTTATTAGCACTAATTAACGATATTTTAGACTTAGCAAAAATTGAATCTGGAAAAATGGAAGTAAATCCTAGCAAAATAACAATCGAGGATTTAGTTGATTACGTTGAAAGAAGCTTTAGACCAGTTGTGAATGAAAAAGGTCTGCAATTTTCAATCAATGTGCAAAAAGGTCTTCCAACTTTCCTTTATAATGATGAACAAAAAATTCAACAGGTTTTGCGAAATCTATTATCAAATGCTATTAAATTCACCCGAGTAGGGGAGATTAAATTAGAAATTTCCTCCTACCTAGAATACAATAGCAAGCCTGCTTTTTCCTTTTCAATAATCGATAGTGGGATTGGAATTCCAACTGAAAAGCAGCAACTTATATTTGAAGCGTTCCAGCAAGCTGATGGTACTACGAGCCGAAAATATGGTGGAACTGGCCTAGGATTGTCGATAAGCAGGGAAATTGCTACATTGCTTGGTGGCAAAATAGTCCTCAAGAGTGAAGAAGGAAAAGGAAGTACATTTACATTTATCGTTGGTGAATTTCAACATGAAATTGAACACCGAAATGCTATAAATGAAGTTGCGGTATCTACCGAAAAGCCAATTTCAATCCAGAGAAGTAGTGTTGAAACTTCTGTAGTACTTAAAGAAACTCCGAGTGTTGATGAAAATAGTCATATTAAACGTCTTTTAATCATTGATGATGATCTGCTACAACGAAATACCCTTATGGAGTTTATAGGTAATATGGATGTCATTATCAAGGCAGTATCGTCAGGCTATGAAGCAATTGAAGAATTAAAAGTAAATTCGTTTGATTTTATTATTCTAGACCTAGGATTAAGAGACACAAACGGTTTTGATTTATTGGAGAAAATAAAGAATTCGCATCATCATGATGATGTGAAGGTTTTAGTCTATACAGGGCGTGACCTATCATCAAAAGAGGAAATTTTCCTAAACAAATATGTTCATCGAATTATCATTAAGGATGAGCACTCTCCACAAAGGTTGAAGGAAGAGATTTCATTATTATTAGATTGCAACGAACCAACGAATGAAATAACAGAAATACCTTCAACTAGTTCTGTTAAAGATCATACGGGCCTACTTGGTAAAAAAATTCTTCTTGTTGATGATGATGTACGAAATGTATATGCGATTTCAAGTATTCTTGAAATGTACGGTATGAACGTAACCTTTGCTGAGAATGGAATTGAAGGAATTGAATTATTGCAGCAACAACCAGATACTGACCTCATATTAATGGATATTATGATGCCTGAGATGGATGGTTATGAGGCGATTAAAAAAATAAGAGAGAAAACACAATTTTCTTGTTTACCTATTATTGCGCTGACGGCAAAAGCAATGAAAGAGGATCGTGAGAAGTGTATGGAGGTAGGAGCATCTGATTATATTGTGAAACCGATAAATCCTGATCAACTGATTTCTTTAATGAAGGTTTGGTTATATCAATAGGAAGGGACTCCTTAAACGATGAATACTCAATTTGATGAAATAAGTCTTGAAACAACGGAAAACTCAAATCTTGAGAGAATTGAAATTGAATTATTGCTGCAAGGTCTTTATAAGTGGTGTGGCTATGACTTCCGAAGCTATGCATACAATTCAATAAGAAGAAGAGTCCAACACCGAGTAGAGGCTGAAAAACTTTCAAGTATAACAGGGCTACTTGAGAAGATTCTTCATGATCCTGCATGTTTGCGCAGATTAATTGCTGATTTCTCGATTAATGTAACAGAGATGTTTAGGGATCCCTTATTCTTTTTAGATTTTCGAGAAAAGGTTATTCCATTATTGCGAACATACCCATCAATCCGTATCTGGCATGCGGGCTGTTCTACAGGTGAAGAGGTATACTCAATGGCAATACTTCTTCTTGAAGAGGGACTCTATGAGAAGACGAAAATTTATGCGACAGATATAAATGCGGATGTATTAAAGATTGCCAAATCAGGTAGATACCCGTTAGAGAATATGAAGAAGTATACGAAGAACTATTTGCAAGCTGGTGGAAATAATGCATTTTCAGACTACTATACAGTTACAGATAATGGCGTAAAATTTCATTCGCACTTATCTAACAATGTCGTATTTGCACAGCACAATTTAGTAACTGATCAATCATTCAATGAGTTCCACGTCATATTGTGCAGAAATGTCCTCATTTATTTTAATAAAGAATTGCAGAAGCGGGTTCATAATTTGTTCTATGAGAGCTTAGCAATGTTTGGCATTCTAGGTCTGGGTGATAAGGAAACGATTTATTATACGGACAAAGACGATTATTATGAGGAAGTCAGTAAAAAACAAAAATTGTATAAAAAGATGAAGTAAATGATAAAGGTTGCTGTTAATATTCAGCAACCTTTTGCTATATGTATTACACGAGGGCGTCCTCTTTACTAAAGACTAGGATAATTTTTCTTAAGAGAAAGCCAACAATTAATCCTGGAATTACACACATCATTGGGAAAAAGACAGGTCCAAATGTAATTCCCCAAAAAATCGCCTTAGGTGCGACCATTAGGCCAACGGTAACAAAATAGGCACAAAATGCAAACGGTAAAAAGGAGTACGGTGCTTTTCCCCCACCAGCCTCTTTAAACGCATCCCACATGGCGAAAAAGTAGAGACAAGGGTAAAACATGAGCCATCCATAATTGATTGATGTAAGCGCTCGCTGTGTTTCTCCTAAAAAGCTTAACATAATGGCATGATTAAAATTTGCGAAGGTATTGACCAAAAACTCTAAGAAAATAAAAGTTAGCCCCTTCACATATTGTTTATTTAATAATTGTCCGAACCCTGGTAATGCGATACTCCAAAATATACGTTCTACTGCTTTCACATCGTTTTATCCACCACACTTCAGTTCGCTATATATCTATTTTCTTATATTTCCCAGTTAATTATTCATATTATTTTAATGAAAAAGCACCTGCTGACCAGGTGCTTGGAAAAACTTACTACATATGCTCATTTGGCGGTGCTGGCATTCCGTGAATAGAGCTTCTGTCAAAATTACTCGGTGTCTGCTTTTGACTAGACACTTCGGCATACTTATTAGAGTCTATATTAACTTCAGATTGAACCTGTGCTGGTTCGAGTTCTTGCGTATAAGTCGCATTATTTACATTACTTTGATTTTGATATTCTTGGTGTGGTTGGAATTGTTGAGTATGATTTGTTTGGTTTTCGTAATCTTGGTATTCATTTTGAAATTGGTTTACTTGATATTGAGATTGAACGGGTTCCATTTGATTCTGTGGTTGCTGTTGCGGTGTGTTGCCCATTGTTTGTTTTGACGTATAGCTTTGGTTCTGCTGAAGATTAGTTGGATTCTGTATGTGGTTTTGTGGTAAATTTCCGTCATTACCGTTAGGAGGCTGGTTCTGCAATTGTTCTGTAACTTGTGCAATTGCCTCAACAGGCGTATTAGGTATTTTGTCAAAGAAACCTTTACCTTTATCCGGATTTGAAATAATCCCTAAAGCTCCCAGTAATCCCAATATTGCAGTCACGTATGTTTCCCATGCAGTTAAATCTATTTGCATACCTAAGTCTTTAAATACCATATATAAAATCGATCCAAGAGAGACCCATAATCCGTAATTTTTCCATTTCATAAGTTGATAACTCCTTTGTGTTAGTCTCTTGAGTATCTTATTCAATTTTTATAAAAAATGTGACCGACTAGTTGGCAGGGAGTACTAAATCCTAAAAAAGACCCATAAAAAATGGGGCTTTTAGGATGCTGGATCTTCATCTTGTAATCTTTCTAGGATTCTTCTTTTACGGTATAACATATTTCCAGTCTCCGTAAGATCTTGAATCATCGAGCGATTGGAGACAGCTCCAAAAAGAATCCCTGCAATTGGTATCATTTGAAAAAGTTTCTTCCACCCAAATGAGTCGCGATAGGTGTACACAACCTCACGCCAACCTTGGAGTTGTGACATCATTTCATTCGTTGAATTTCTGCCTTGATAAAAGGAGGAAAGTTCCTTTAGAATCGCCTGCTTCCCAACTACATCAGCAGAAGAGAACTGTAAACATTTTATAATAAAAATTCGCTCGTTTTTATCGTTTGGATCAAATCCATGAATAATTGCGATCTCTTGAAGTGTTTTTAATGACATTCCGAGCAAAGAAGGAATATCGATTGCAAGTGTAAATATACCTCCGACCCCCGTTGTCGCTCCTTGCAGGGTGGCCACTTTTGCCCATTTTTCTGAATGCTCTTGGCTGACTTCAATCATCTTTTGAAGCGGAATTTGTTCGATATCTGCAATCTTTTCAATGGGCGTATTTGCTTTTTTTTCAATTAGATTAAAAATGGCTTTTTCCTGGATGAGATATTTACCACCGTTTTGTATGTAACTTCCAATTTCATCAAGCAAAATGCCGATTTTTTCGTGGATAAACTTAGGAGTTATTTTATCTAGAAGCTTAAATGGGAGTCGACCAATTCGTTCCCAAAACCATAAACCACTCTGGTCTTTTTCCCATGCTTCTATCTTTTTTAGTTCACTTTCGAGTATATGTTTAGATTCCATTTGCATGCCTCTTTCTGTTTTTATTCCTATTATGTATTACGTTCATATTTAAAAATAGTTTCAGATAATGATTACTGGCATCGACCTTATTATGTACAATTTTAGCCTTTATTGGTAGTCACATCCTCATTAAAAAACCAGGTGATAATTTATTCACCTGGTTTTTTAATGACATTTTATTTTTTTAACACATCATGGTCAACATAACGCTCACCATTGATTTCACTGATGATATTAATTGCAACTTTTGCACCGTCACCAGCCGTAATAATTGTATGAACACTTACACCTGCACATGTACCAGCAGCCCAGATACCCTCAACATTTGTTTTACCAGATGCATCAACATCAAGAACTGTTTTAATACGAGGCTCAGTGCCTTCTTTAGTAGCAACTCCTGCAGCAGCAGCTACGTCCGTTAAAGCTCCAGTTGCAAAAACCACGTATTTTCCTTCGTAATCACCGTTATCAGTTACAACCTTAAAACCGTTTTCAGTTTTTTCAACAGTAGTAACCGCCTGTTGTACAACTTCAGCACCAAATTTTGCAGCTTGTTTTTGGCCGATTTCAACTAGTTCAGGGCCTTCAATTTCCGTAACGCCATAATGGTTTTCAACCCAAGCACGCTTGGTCATACCTTTATCGCTATCTAAAAGTAATGTTTTTTTACCAGCCTTAGCTGTAAATAAAGCTGCACTTGCGCCTGCAGGACCAGCGCCGACAATAATAACATCAAACATTGTACAATCACTCCTTATGTAAAATAGTATGCAATCATAATTATACCCATTAACATCATGCCAATCTAATCATCTGCTTAATTTAGATAACATAATCGTTTAATAAAAACAAAAAGGACAGAAAAGGAAAATCCTTTCTATCCTAGATTGATTCTGATGTTTGATGATAAGTTTGTTCCGTTTGTACAACAAATTTTGTTTTTCGATCATATAGAAAATAATAAAGTATAATCCCGAATAACACATAAAAGCCACTAAAGAAATAAAATGTGCCGAGCCCGATTTGTGCGCTTAGTAGGCCGACTATTGTTGAACCTAAACCAATACCAGTGTCATAAATGGATAAGAATGTAGCGGTTGCTGTTCCTCTACGTGTAGGGGCTGCTGCTTGAACAGCAATTGTTTGGAAGCTTGGGAATAATGTTCCCCAACCTAAACCAATTAAGGCAGCAGCTAATAAGAACATCAAGGAAGTTGATGAAGTTCCGAGAAACAACATTCCAATTGCAAACACTACGATCGATGGATAGACAATTTTATTTGCTCCGTATTGATCAAACCATCTGCCAGTGAAAGGTCTAGATACTAAAAGTACAACTGCATATACCACAAAAAAGAAGCTTGAAACCTCAAACAATCCAATTTCTTGAGCATATACGGAAACGAAAGATAAGAGGGAAGAGTATACAATCCCTAATAGTCCACCGACAATTGAAATTTTTATCGCAGGAACCTCAAACAGATCCCCGAAAGACAATTTTGTTTTTACTGTTTTTTCTTTTATTAATTCTTCTTGTGCTCTTTCAGGAACTTTTACAAAATAGCCTGTAACTAAAGCAAGGCTTGAACAAATTGCTCCTACTATAAATACGCTATTCATACCGGATTTATTCAAGAGGGTTAATCCTAAGAATGGACCGATTACCATAGCTAAGTTGTTTGACATGATAAAATATCCCATGCCTTCTCCTTTACGAGAATCTGGGATGATGTCGGCGACAATTCCTCCCGCAGCAGTTGTTGCCATTCCGAATCCAATTCCGTGGAATAAACGTAACAATAAAACCGAATAGATGGATGGAGTGAAGAAATAGAATAGCGTTGAAATCATGAAAATAAGTAATGAAAGAGTAAGAACCTTCTTTCTACCAATGGTATTTAACCATTGACCAGCAAATGGACGGACGATAATTGCAGAGAATAAAAATACAGTAACCATGAGCCCAGCCTCTAATTCATTTCCGCCCAAATCATTCAATGTGTATACCGGCAACGATACCAATAAATAATAAAACGTCAAAAATACAAAAAAGTTACTTACCGAAAGATTAATGAAATCCTTCGTCCAAAGTTTTTGTTTCCCCATAGTTTTCCTCCTGGTGTTAATTCTTAATCCGATGGAACCAATGGTTTAAAAGGTCATATAACTGATCCTGCAATTCTGTTGGAAAATTTTCTACGAGCTTTTCATTCATTTCGATCATAGCTTGTTCCCATTTTGGATAGTCAGCTAGTGCCTTTTCTGTTAATTCAATTTGCTTGGTACGCTTGTCAGTCCCTTGAACCTGTCTGACATATCCAAGCTTAACTAGCTTTTGAATATTTCGTGTCATCGGTGGAGCTTCAACAGTTAAATAGTCACATAGTTCAGATTGTGTTGATGTCCCTTTTGTTTTTAAAACAAATAAAACGGACCATTGCGCGCCAAATAGTCCGAAGGGTTCTAACGTTTCATTCACATGTTTCGTAAGCTGTCGAGATAACTGATGCACTGCGTGAAATAGAGTATGGCCAGTTTGCATAAATACACCTCAATGCATATTTCATTATAATTAGTTACCTAGGTAACTATATCACTTTTTATCTTTATAAAGCAAGTCCCATGCATTAATAACGTGAAAGTTAGGGTGGATAAATAAATGACATTAATCAAAAACTACTTGTAACCAAAAGAGCAAGGGGGATTACTCGTGATATCCAAAGAAATTATTTCCATTTTACAAGAAAAGATTAAACTTATTGAAAGAGGAGATAAAGCAATATACTTAGTTGGGCCAATTAAACTTCCTGTGAATTTAGATGGAGAGACAGTCATTTTTCAGTGGTATTGCTGGCTCCTTTGTGATGAGGTAACGTTGGATGCAAATCGAATAATTGAAAAGCTTTCATCAACAAACCTTGCTGAAAAACAGCAATCCAGTGTTTTAATATATGGAGATTTTGAAAATGCAGAAGAGGCTTTAATTAGGATGCACAGTATTTGTCATACGGGTGATATTTTTGGAAGCAAACGTTGTGATTGTGGATATCAACTAAAACAATCGATGAGAATCATTATCGACCATGGGGCAGGTGCTTTATTTTATTTAGCGAATCATGAGGGTCGAGGAATAGGTTTATTTAGTAAAGCGATGGCTTACATCCTTCAAGAGAATGGCTTAGATACTGTTGAAGCAAATATCCAACTAGGGTTTAAGGATGATGCTAGAAACTACGACGACGCGATTCGTGTCTTGAAGGCGTTACGCACGAAACCTGTTTCCTTAATCACTAATAACCCTAAAAAAATTGAAGCCCTTAAAAATTCTGGAATGAATGTTTCCGAACGGATGCCAATTTGGGGAGATGTTTCAGAATTTAACCAAAAATACTTAAAGACAAAAGTGGAAAGAGCCGGCCATCTAGTTGAAATGGCGCAAGATGAACAACCTTTTTAAAATAAGGAGCTAGCCCATTGATGGACTAGCTCATTTTTAATCATACGGATAATTATCACCTTCTGTATTACGAAAAGGAGGGAGAAACTGAATCACGATGACTACAGGTAACAAATACCCGATTAATGCTTCAACAATCGCTACAGCCCTTGAGATGCCGAATGGAGTTACATCCCCATACCCGACTGATAAGAGAGTAATTGCACTAAAGTATAACGACCGAGTCACAATATCTAGTGACTGTTCTTGGTGCGAATCTGATGCATAATGGTCATGTACCGCTCCTAGGTCTAGTAAATCTAAAAAAATATATATAATAGCAAAAGTTAACAATGTATTTAGATACACAACTATAAAAATTAATCCACGATATAATGTCTTTTTTCTATGAATAAACGATTTCAAAAACTTCACATCCTTAAGGCCAGCCTTATTATATGTATATTAAAAAGTTAGTAGAATAGACTAGCCTTCAATTCTCCCTTAAAATGAAAAAACTCGGCATCTTTGCCGAGCAAAATACACTTATTTGATTAATGTTGGATTACAGTATGATTTTCTTTGATAAAGCTATTCAATTCTTGAAAGAATGTTTCTTTTTCATCAACTGTTACATAAAGTTTGGTGATCTCTTTTTGCTTTCCAAATGGCAGATAAGCAACAACTGGGGTGATTAATTCAATCTCAAATTGTGGATCTTCTTCAAAGAAATCAGGAAGAGTGATTGAAAAACTACTTTTCTCCTTTGATCTTGCTTTTTTATCGTTAATTGTTGCTTGAATTGATTTGATATTGTCTAAATCAACTTCTATTTCACGTCTTATTCCAACCTGTGCAAGAAGCTTACCAGCATTGATTACAATTGGTGAAAGACGTACTGCTTGGTAATCTGCAATAATCCAAAGTAACACATATAAATCAAAAATTGTAAAAATCCACGCTGCAATTGGACTCCAGAAGTGGGCAATTAAAAAATGAACTCCGATTACTTCGATGATCATCGCATGTACCAACATGATAAACAACCCAAAATAGCCTGATTTTGTATGGAAGGTAAAAACATGAGTGTCTGCTTTATTTTCCCATCTTTTCTTCCAAACGAAGAATGCATAATAGAAAATGGTGAAATCGAAAACAAGGATATCAAGTAGTTTTTTCTTTCCAAATGTTTGATTTAGGGCTCCACGTATAGTTGCAGGATAATAAAAAGAGTATTCTTTTTGTTGTTTGTAGTTCTGGATGAGAGTTGGTATTTTACGTATTAACAAGGCGGCAAGAAATAATTCAATTGCAATAAAGAGGCCTTCGATTAGAAAGATTCCGTATTTTGCGTAATTAAAAACAGCGATATCATGATTGGGAACAATGAAGTATGCAAACCAAAAGCCGCCAATCACAACAGGAAGAAGAGTAATCATGGAAAGACGGTTTCGAACCACAAATAAATAGAAGAAGAGAGGTAACACGATTGTTAAATCAAACAAGGATGCGAGAATCAATGTATCTGTGACAGGCTCAAATGGCTGAATGACCATTACTGTATAATTTGAGCAAATGATCAATAGTGCCAAGATAATAAAAATATAAATTGATCTGTTCTTCTTTAGTGATTGCACCATAGGAATGCCCTCCTAATGTAATCTTTTTACAATTTTATTATAACAAATAAAAAAAGGTGGCTGTAGCCACCTTTTAGAAAAATAGATTAAGGATTTGAAAAATGATACCTGCTAGCAATGCTGAGATTGGAAGTGTAATCACCCAAGTGAGAACGATTTTACGGGCAACACCCCATTTAACACCTTTTACACGTTGAGCGGAACCTACACCCATGATTGCGGATGAGATCACATGTGTTGTACTAACTGGTAAATGAATATAAGTCGCTCCAAATATGATAAGTGCTGAAGACAAGTCAGCCGCCGCCCCATTGATAGGACGGATTTTCATAATCTTACCACCTACAGTTTTAATGATTTTCCAGCCACCAACCGATGTACCAATCCCCATCGCAGTTGCAGCAGAAATTCTTACCCAGAGTGGTATATCGGTAGAGGTTGTAAAACCACCAGCAATCAATGCCATTGTGATGATACCCATCGCTTTTTGAGCATCATTCGTTCCATGGGTAAAAGATTGAAGGGCAGCTGTGAAAATCTGAAAGGTCCTGAACCCCTTATTAGTCTTGTAAAGATTAGTGTTTTTAAAGATGACTTTAAAAAGGCTCATCATTAGAAATCCAACCGCTAATGCTATAAAAGGGGAAAGAATAAGCGCCTGTAAGATTTTTATAAAGCCGCCATAATTCAAAATCCCAAGGCCTGCAGCAGAAATCGCTGCACCAGCAATGGACCCAATTAAAGCATGAGAGGAACTACTTGGTATCCCGTAGTACCAAGTTATCAAATTCCAAGCAATTGCCGAAAGTAGGGCTGCTAAGATAACGACTGTCCCATTTTCGATCGCAAAAGGGTCGACAATATCTTTTGTAATAGTTTTCGCAACCCCCGTAAATGTAATGGCACCAATAAAGTTCATGGAGGCTGCAAGGACAATAGCAACTCTTGGCTTTAGTGCCTTTGTTGAGACACTTGTCGCGATTGCATTAGCCGTATCATGAAATCCATTAATGAAGTCAAATGCTAACGCAAAAAAAACAATTAAAACGGTTAATATTAGTAATGTGTCCATTAATAAGATTCTCCCTTACGCATTTCTCATAATGATGGTTTCAAGCGTATCAGCAACATCCTCACAGAAGTCCGAAATGCCTTCAAGAATCTCATAAATCTCCTTCACCTGAATGATTTTTATAGGGTCTTTTTCAGTTTGGAAAAGCTGTTTTATTGAAACCCTTAGGATCTCGTCACATTGTGATTCATAATCATTGATTTTAATCGCGTGTGTACGCATCTCTAAAAGCTTTTTATTTGAAAGAAGTTCAATGGCATGAAAGATCTCAATCGTACTTTTATGTATATAGTCAGCATAAGAAGTCATGTATTCGTCTGTAGTAGTCAAAGAATACATCTCAAAACGTGCTGCACATTGCTCCATTCCATCTAAAACATCATCCATTTTCATAGCCAATTGTAGAATATCCTCTCGCTCAATGGGTGTAATGAAGGATTTATTAAGTTGAGTGATCAACCCATGAATGACATCATCACCTTTTCTCTCATACTCTTTCATTTGACTCGAAAATTCTTTCAAGTCACTTACATTTTTAATTTTAAACTGTACGAAATAATCTGCCGCTTCTTTTAAATTTGAAGAGATTGATGTCAGGGCATCAAAAAACACGTCTTTTTTCTTGTTTCCAAACATTGTATGGTTCCTCCAATAATGAAATATAAAAACACACAAAGAATATTTTTATCTAAATTTGTCGAAATTACAATAAAAATTTTTACAAAGTTTACAAGATGCAACATAAATCCAACTCTACATCTGGATAATTTATAAACTAGGCTCTTTTATTATCTATAGAAAATTAAGGAAATATACTTGAAATTTATTCCGGATAGTGTAAAATTACACTAAAGAATAAATGGTGTAATTTTACACTAAAGGAATTGGTTGGTGTGATGGAGTGACTCAATCATTAGAGATTATCGAGACAAATCAATTACTTATAAAACACAAAGAAGAAATGCTTTCGTTTTCGAGGAGAGTAAGCAAGGTGGGGGAGGAATACCTTTTTCCAAGATTTAAGAGATACGACCAGGTAGTATGCTTAAGACGAAATCAAAAGCTTTTTGCCTTCCAACTCGTTCAAACCTTTGACGTAGGAGACGAGAAGTTCGTATACTTTGGTCCTTTGTTTTCGCGAATGAGCTGTTTTTTAGCCCTTTTCATGTCTTATATTCAAGTGTTAATGGAAAAGAATGTAGGTAGAAAAATACACCTTCTTGCTGAAATTGAAAATCCAGAAGTTTTGGTGCTTTTTAAAGCATTGTTTGATGATTGCGCTTACCCGAAATTCCAGGTATCCGATGTTCCTGAAAAAGTAAAGGAGAAGGTTCAGATTTTCTCAAAAAAGCTTTCACATATATATGAGCTAGATATTGAGCAACTAACCTCAAAATCAATAGATTCACTTTATCAATATAAATCAACTTATCCAGAAGTAGAGAATTGGCTTTATTCGAGAAAAGTTGACCTATCCCAAGGTGTAAATGTCGTCCTATACTCCGCAATACCGGATGATCCAAATGTTCGAGATACATTCAATCGGCAGCTGGAAAGTGGAAGAAAAAGAATGCTGAATTGGAAAGAAGGAAAAAAAGAAGTCTTGGATTTATTTGAAGGAGGGGTTGTAAGTAATGTCTGACATTTATTTTTCGCAAATCAGAGAAGACAGTTTGGTAGAAAGAGAGATTTCAAGGATAGTAGGGCCACAGAAAGTGCTTGTAGTTGGTTCAGGTGGATGTACGGCATTTTCCATTCTGACTGACACGATTAACCAAGTTCTCTGTGTTGATTTAAATCCCGCGCAATGTGCTTTGATTGAGTTGAAAAAGGTAGCGATTCAGCAGTTTGCTCTGAATGACTTTCTTGCTTTTATCGGGGAAATAGATTGTGAAAACCGAAATGAAATGTATGAGGAGATTGCTGAAGAATTGCCTGATTATGCGAGACAATTTTGGAAGTTGCATCGTAGTGAAATAGAAAATGGAATTAATCATTGTGGTGTAAATGAGCGTTTTTATAGATTTTTAGGGGAAAACATTTGCCGGAATGTATATGACGAGAGTGTTTGGAATCACTTGTTTTCTGCCAAAAACCTTGCTGAGCAACAGTTATTTTATGAAGAATATCTAACAACTGCCCAATGGCGAACAGCTGTGAAAATATTGTTAAGTAAAACGACACACCTACAATTTTTTCCTAGCTTTATGTTTAAGAATGCCAGTGAAAATGATTTTGGGAATTTCTTTTTAAGTCAATTTGAGAAGGAAGTGAAAACAAAGCCGATTCACAATAATTACTTTTTAAGCCAAATATTATTTTCTACTTATTTGTATGATCAGGTCGAGGGAGTTCCATTATATTTAACTCCAGAAGGATATGAAGAAGTAAAAAGAAATATTGATAAATTGTTAATTTATCCAATGAGTATCCAAGATCTATTAGAGAAGGAAAATTCGATTGATGCTTTTTATTTGTCAAATGTATTTGACTGGGCTGATGAAAAAGGAAAGGAAGCGATATGTAACAGTATGATTCAATCAAAATCAGAAAAAGCTGTATTGTTGTTCCGAAATATGCTTAGTACGAGTAAATTACCAGATTTTTTTGCGGATCGGTTTATTCGTGATGAGGAACTGTCAAAACGTTGTGAAGGGTTAGAGCGTTCGATGTTGTATCAAAAAATAACAGTGGGACAATTGGTATGACCTATTCATTTATGGAGCTTGATGAATCACACGGATCACAACTGCTTCAGTTATCAAATGAAACAAGCACAGGTAGCGATCTCTTTTATGTTGATAGGTCTCCAAATTTTTTTGAACTGTCAGAGGAATTTGGAAGGACAAGGCATTTTGGATTGTTTAAAGGAAGTGAATTAATTGGCTGTGTGGCAGTCAGTCAGCAAAAGCGGGTAATTGAGGGATCATGTAAGCATGTGTATTACTTAAATGATTTAAGGATTCATCCTGACTTCCATCGGACCTTTGCATACTATCGATTGACACAACAATTAGTATCACGTTATCAAAATGAAGGTACAGTCAAATGGATGTATTCCACCGTTCTTGATACCAATTCAAACAAAGCATCCATGACAAAAGGTAATGGGCTCATTCCAGGTGGAATTGAATTTGGAAGAACGTTTCATATTGGAGTACCAATGTTCTTAAAATATCGGAACAATCGTGTTGATGTAATCGAAATTGAAGGGGAAAAGGCATGGCAGATTTACAAGAGCTTAGCTAGGTCTCAAGACTTTGCACTATGTGATAAGAGGATATTTTTAAAAGAAAATGGTTTGTTCTTGGTTGTTAGAGATGAGAAGGACGACCTAGCAATCTGTAAACTTGTGAATCAATCAGATGCTAGAAAGCTTCGACTTTCTAGGAGACTTCCTTTCATGTTTAAAATAGTAAATTTGATTTGTCGGGCAGTTGGTTGCCCACTATTGCCTGATCAAGGTGAGGAATTTCGGCATGGCTATATGGCATTCTTTGCAGCAAGGGAAAAACCAGAGAGATATCGAAAGGAATGTATCTCCTATATTCAAAAGACCTATAAGCACCGATACACCTATTTGTTTTTTGGAGTATCTTCCAAAGAAACAGAGCAGTATCGAAGTAACCCTTTCAACATACAACTTTCATCAACAACATTTGCGTACGGGGATATACCTGCAAACCTTTCAATGAATTTTCATGAAATAACACTTATTTAGGAGGATGATGTAAGAATGGAGAAATTTGTAGAGTTAAAGAATGTGACAGATGGTATGTTTCAAGTTGAGAAAATTGAACGACATCCATTATTTGTGGCTTTGGCGAAAGGGGAATTTTCAGAAGAACAACAAAAGGAAATTGCACTTCAAATTTATCATGTCGTTCTTTACTTTCCGCGTTTTTTATCAGCGATTTTAACGAATATGTCAGACTTTCGAATGAGGATGCCACTTGTGGAAAACTTATTTGAAGAGCATGGGAAGATGAACGAAAAATATGTTCATAGCGAGACTTATAAACAGTTTTTAAAAGGTATTGGTATATCAGAAGAAGAAATGAACGAAAGCGAACCATGCATACCTGTTCTTGCATACAACCGTGCATTAACTGATCTTTGTCTTCACTATCACTATTTGGAAGGGCTTGCCGCACTTGGTGTAATTGAAGAAATCGTTGCCCGTGTTTCGCCATTAGTGGGCCAATTTGCGAAAAACACCTATGGGAACGAAAACAAGTCACTCGTTCATTTTACAGATCATGAGGTACTTGATGTGCAACATGCTAACGAAATATATGAAGTAGTGGCTCAAGGCTATGAAGGAGAACAAAAAAGAATTATTGAACGAGGTCTGAAATTTGGGATGTACTATCACTCTAGGATGTATACTGATATATTAGAATTTGTTCGTGACTGTAAATAAATAAGTTAGGTATCCCCATAAAAATTATTCCCGTTCGAATCCATATATGTAACGCAATTTTTAACACATATATGCACATTTGGAGGGCATTCGAATAATGGGAAAAAACTTCATGAAGACTTTGTCCGAAGTAGGAAAAGTAAAAATCATCCTGTTAATTGGGCTGGTTTTTATTTTATTTATTGCTATTGGGCTCAACATGTATATCAATTCTCGGGATGTTAGTGCTTTGAACAATCCATTGCCGGAACCAACTATTATCTATGATAAAAATGGAGAAATCGCCAGTAAGGTACCTGGACCTAAGATCGAAGGTGTTAGCTATGAAAAAATTCCGCCACATGTCATCAATGCCTTAGTTGCCATTGAAGACCGCCGATTTTACAAACATCCAGGGGTGGATTATATCGGTATTTTTCGTGCGCTTTTCCGAAATTTAAAAGCGGGTGAAATAGTTGAAGGTGGAAGTACGATTACCCAGCAATTAACGAAAAACGTCTTTCTAACTCATGAGCAAACACTGAAACGGAAAATAGATGAATTCTTTCTTGCTCAAAAAATAGAGCGTACATTTTCAAAGGAAAAAATTATTGAAATGTATTTGAATCAAATCTATTTTGGTGAAGGGGCATGGGGCATAAAAAATGCTTCAAGAACTTATTTTGGCAAAGAGGTTAATGAACTAACAGTTAGTGAAGGAGCCATTCTTGCCGGTATAATTAAAGCACCTTCTACAATGAACCCATTAATTAACGAGGAAAAGTCGCTTAGCCGTAGGGATCTTGTATTAGCAGCGATGGAGGAACAGGGATATTTAACTTCTAACCAAGTGAAAGAAGCTAAGGCACAAGAAATCGTGTTCAAAGGGCGCCAACTTGATCCATATGAAGGAAAATACCCATATTACGTCGATTATATAATTGAAGAAGCAATTGAAAAATATGGACTCACCCAAAATGAGGTGATGTCTGGTGGCTTGGAAATTTATACAGAACTTGATCCTCATATGCAGGAATCTGTCGAAAATGTATATAAAAACGACAGCCTATTTCCTACTAGTCCAGAAGATCAATTGCTACAAAGTGGTGCTATTTTAGTAGACCCAAAGACTGGTGGAATAAACGCCTTAGTAGGAGGCCGTGGAGAGCATGTATTTCGCGGTTTCAATCATGCGACTCAATTAAAAAGGCAGCCCGGTTCAACAATCAAACCACTTTCTGTATACACGCCTGCATTGGAACGTGGCTACAGCATATATGATGTCCTACCTGATAAACCAATGAGTTTCAATGGCTACCAACCATCAAACGTTAGTGGAAGATTTAAAGGCAGTGTCACTATATATGATGCAGTGAGGAATTCCGATAATGTTCCAGCAGTTTGGTTGTTGAATGAAATTGGACTTAAAAGCGGGATAGATGCTGTAAATGAATTTGGTCTTCCGATAACAGAAAATGATCATAACTTGAGTCTTGCTCTTGGTGGTCTTGATCAGGGGGTTGCCCCCATTCACATGGCTGAAGCTTATACAACTTTTCCAAACGAAGGAAAAAAGATGAAGGCACATGCAATTTCAAAAATTGTTGATACAAACGGTGAAGTCATTGCCGAGTGGAATGAAGAGCCTGTACAAATTACAACCCCAGAGGTTGCTAAAAGAATGACTTTCTTGCTAAAGGGTGCTGTTGAAAATGGATCTGGCCGAGATGCGAAAATAGAGGGAAGAGAAGTAGCAGGTAAGACCGGTTCAACTCAGGTAGCTATTGATGGTATCAATGGGGCAAAGGATATTTGGATGGTCGGATATACGCCTGAACTTGTCGCTGCAGTCTGGCTTGGATATGACAAGACAGATGAAAAACATTATTTGACAACTACAAGTTCAACGGCTGCAACAATTTTTAGGGAAATAATGCAACAGTCATTAAGTAATGTTCCACCTACTTCATTCAATCTCCCAACCTATCAGGCTCCTGTTAAGAAAAAGGAGAATGAGTGGAAGAAGAAAAATGAGAAAGATAACAATGGGTGGAAAGAGGAAAAAAGGAACAAGAAAGAGGAGCAGAAAAAGAGAAAAGAAGAAGAGAAAAAGCGTAAAAAAGAAGAAAAAAAGAGAGATAAGGATGACGATGACTAAGAGAAAGGTCCCGGATGATGGGATCTTTCTTTTTTTTTTGAAAAAATTGCAAAAAAATGAAACCTTTTTCAAGTATTTTCCGTAAATGAGAATGTAAAGAAAATTTCAAAACTATTACTTGGATTTGGAGGTGAAGCTATGGAATTATTCGGATATAACATTGAAACGATTTATTTGATTGGCTTAATCATTAGTGGAGTTGGTACCCTTCTTTTTATCCTATTTGGCGATTTTTTAGAGGGGATTTTTCCAGATAGTTTCTTAAGCCCAACACTTATCTTCTCATTCCTCACCTTTTTGAGCGCATCTGGGTACATTTTTGAAAAAATACTTTCCTTTCATAGTTTATTAATTTTTGCTATTTCACTTGTATTAGCATTTATTTTAGTCACATTATTAAATGTTTTTGTATTAATCCCGTTGTCTTCTGCTGAGGAATCGATGGTATACAGGGAAGAGGATTTGAAGGGGAGAATAGGCAAAGTCATTACTTCAATCCCGATTGATGGCTTCGGTGAGGTTGTCATTGAAGGAATCGGTGGAACAATCTCTAAATCCGCAAAAAGCTTTAATAATGAACCAATTCCTTATGATGAAAAGGTTCTTATTATAGATATTAAAGAAGGCGTTGCTTACGTCTTACCTTACCAAAGTATGATGATTAAAGGGGGAAATCAACTATGACAACAGGAATTTGGATTGTAATTGGAGTTGTCGCATTTTTACTACTTGCACTTATTGGAGTCTTTGTAACAAAGTACAGAACAGCTGGCCCTGATGAAGCACTAATTGTAACAGGTAGTTATTTAGGAGGAAAGAATGTTCATGTGGACGAAGCCGGTAACCGAATAAAAATTGTCCGTGGTGGCGGTACTTTTGTACTTCCAGTCTTCCAGCAGGCTGAACCACTAAGTCTCTTATCTAGTAAATTAGATGTACAAACACCTGAAGTATACACAGAGCAAGGTGTACCGGTGATGGCTGATGGAACAGCAATTATTAAAATCGGTGGTTCCATTTCTGAAATAGCAACAGCAGCAGAACAATTTTTAGGAAAACGAAAAGAAGATAGAGAAAATGAAGCAAGAGAAGTGTTAGAAGGTCATCTTCGTTCAATCCTAGGTTCAATGACCGTTGAAGAAATTTATAAAAATCGTGAAAAATTTTCACAAGAAGTACAACGTGTTGCATCACAGGATTTAGCGAAAATGGGTCTTATTATTGTATCGTTTACAATCAAAGATGTTCGTGATAAGAACGGTTACCTCGATTCACTAGGTAAGCCAAGAATTGCTCAGGTAAAACGTGATGCGGATATAGCAACTGCAGAAGCTGATAAGGAAACTCGTATTAAACGGGCGGAAGCAGACAAAGAAGCAAAAAAATCTGAGCTAGAGCGCGCAACAGAAGTAGCAGAGGCCGAAAAAATCAACCAATTAAAAATGGCTGAGTACCGTAGAGAGCAGGATATTGCAAAAGCACGTGCTGACCAGGCATACCACCTAGAAGAAGCGAGAGCGAAACAAGAGGTAACTGAACAGCAAATGCAAATCCAAATCATCGAAAGACAGAAGCAAATTGAACTCGAAGAAAAAGAGATCTTACGTCGTGAAAAGCAATACGATTCAGAAGTTAAGAAGAAAGCAGATGCTGACCGTTACTCAGTTGTTCAAGCGGCCGAAGCTGAAAAAGCGAAGCAGTTAGCTGAAGCAGATGCAAATAAATACCGAATTGAAGCAATGGCAAAAGCGGAAGCAGAAAAAATCCGTATTGATGGTCTTGCAAAAGCAGAAGCCCAGCGTGCCCAAGGGGAATCTGAAGCAGATATTATCCGTTTGAAAGGTCTTGCAGAAGCGGAAGCAAAACAAAAAATTGCAGAAGCATTCGAGCAATATGGGAAAGCGGCTATCCTCGATATGGTTATTAAAATGCTTCCTCAATATGCGAAAGAAGTGGCAGCACCATTATCAAATATCGACAAAATTACAGTTGTGGATACTGGTAGTAATGGGGAAAATAGCGGAGCCAATAAGGTAACCGGTTATGCTACTAACTTGATGTCAACTCTTCAAGAGTCGTTAAAAGCATCGTCAGGTATTGATGTAAAAGAAATTATTGAAAACCTATCTGGTAAAGGTAATGTGAAAAACAGCATCGACCAGTTAACGGATGAATTAGTTCAAACGAGAAAAGCAGAATCAACAGAAAAAGAATAATATGAATTGAAAAGCAGCTTACTCAAAAAGCTGCTTTTCTTTTTTGTCAATTTTGTGCAAAGTACCATTGCGTCTAGGATAGTGAAAAACAGCAGGACTGAGTCCGAATGAGGGTGTGATTCTGACAGGCTAGAGGAAATCTCCGGGCTTGAGTCTGAATGAGGGTGTGATTGTGACAAGGCAGAGGAAATCTCCGGGCTTGAGTCCGAATGAAGGTGTGATTCTGACAAGGTCAGAGAAAATCTTCGGGCATGAGTCTGAATGAGGGTGTGATTCTG
>NZ_NSEA01000009.1:138264-292392 GCF_002734285.1 Fredinandcohnia onubensis
GGTAGAGTCCGAATGAGGGTGTGATTGTGACAAGGCCAAAGGAAATCTCCAAGCATGAGTCCGAATGAGGGTGTGATTGTGACAAGGAAAGAGCAGAAACTCCAAGCTCGAGTCCGAATGATAGCAAGATTCTAACAAGACCAGATAAAAACTCCATTATTATGTCAAAATGAGTGAATGTAATTTTCTATAGGATGGGTTAAACTGTAGAAAATGAACATATTATAATTTTTTAAAACTGAAAGTGAACTTTTAAATGACTTCATACGTATTATTAGTGAAAAATAAAAAACAACCAAATTTTCTCGGGGGAGAATTCAATGCATGGATGAAAAGGAACTAATTCGCAGTGCAAAGCGTGGTGACTCACTCGCGTTTGCGATGCTTTTTAAAGAGCATTATCCTTTTTTAGTTAAGTATTTAATAAAAGTTACAATGAAACCTGATATTGCTGAAGACATCGCACAAGAGGCAATGATGAAAAGTATGGAAAAAATCAAAATGTATAACGGTAAAGCAAAATTCTCCTCATGGCTCATAACAATTGCGACGAACCTATACATAGACCATATCCGTAAAAAGAAACGCGAACAAAATTATCAGCAACAGGAGCAAGCATTACGCAAAATGAAGTGGCAATTCGATAACCAATCTGAGGATTGGAATGATGTTCTTAATGCACTAGGAAGGCTTTCTGATGAAATCCGTATTCCAATTGTTCTCAAACATTATTATGGGTATTCGTATGAAGAAATCGCTGATATGCTTCATATCGCCATTGGTACTGTTAAATCAAGAATACATAATGGAATTCATACAGTGAGAAAGGAGTTGAGACCTAATGAAGAAAAACAAGCTAGCCCTATTAAAAAACGAACAACGACTTGAAGACGATCAGGAAACGATTCAAGATATAAATGAAGCTCTCAATAAAATAGATAATCATTACTCGGTTTTCACTCCGGACCTACAAGTATTTGAACAAATGGTTGCAGTTGAACAACAAAAACAAAAGAAGAAATTTAGAAGAGATTTAACCGCATTTATATTGGTTGCTTTATTCTTGATGACATGTCTAATATCTGCATTCTTCCAGCTACCGTTAGTATTTATCATCATTCAAGGCATTGCAACTATTAGCTTGCCAGTATATAGCTTCTTTCGTTATCGAAAACGGGTGATTGTCCATGAATACGAATAATACCCTGCTTTTATTTGTAGTTGTGATTATCGTACTTATTCAAGGTTTGTGGCTATTTTTAGATGCAAGAAAGAGGGGCCATAATTATTGGTTTTGGGGGATATGGGGATTAATCCAAACGCCACTACCACTTATTTTTTATCTCATTTTTGCAAGGAAAATTTATCGACGTAAAGCAGGTAGGGAATGATGAGGAATATAGCAAAATATATTGTATTAATGATAGCCATTGTTGGACAAATCGTAGGAATTGTATTTTTGTTCATTGATATTTCAAAGGCGCTGACGTTCTATGCCTTTTACATGGTTGCCATTATTCTATTATTTGCCTTATTAGTATGGGAACGAAAACGTGAGAAAGAGGAGGATGACGAAAATGATTATCGTGACTACTGATTTTGTACCAGGCAAAGAAGTAAAAGAACTAAAAGGGTTTGTAAGAGGGGGGACTGTTCAGTCAAAGCATATTGGAAAAGACATAATGGCAGGATTAAAAACAATCGTTGGAGGAGAAATCTCCGACTATACTGAAATGCTGGAAGAAGCTCGCCAAAAAGCAATTGGTCGATTGGTGGAAGATGCAAAAGCAAAAGGAGCAAATGCGGTAATCGGGCTGCGATTACAAACCTCAGCTGTTATGCAAAATGCATCTGAAATTATCGCATATGGAACAGCAGTTTATGTAGAGTGACAAGTAAACCTAAAAAAAGCCTTGATAATTATTACCAACATGATATGATTGGAAATAAGAAAATTGCATAAATAATTGTAATTCCACTAGGGGTGCCTTTAAAAAAGGTAAATGTATGGATGGGTTTATACCTTTTAATCGTTTACTGTAAGGCTGAGATTGAGGATTGATTTATCATAACCTTGAGACCCTTAGAACCTGATCTGGTTGATACCAGCGTAGGGAAGTGGGTAGACGGGTCTCTTTATTTTTATTTGTCTAAATCCAAACCACTTTCTTTACGTTGTTAAAGAAGGTGGTTTTTTATTTTGCAAACAACAGTAAAGGGAGGAAAAATGAAAATGTTATTTTCAGAAGAAATACGTCAAGAGGCAAACCATATTTGGGAGGCAAGCTTTGATCATCCATTTGTCAAAGGGATTGGAGACGGTTCATTACCAATTAAGTGTTTCCGCTACTATGTCATGCAGGATGCCTATTACTTAACTCATTTTGCAAAAGTGCAGTCTTTAGGTGCAGCAAAGGCAGAGGACTTACATACGACAAACCGGCTTGCTATTCATGCTCAAGGAACTTACGAGGCCGAACTAGCGCTGCATAAAAGTTTTTCGGAAAGACTTGGGATTACGGAAGAAGAAAGAAAAAACTTTAAACCCGCACCGACAGCATATGCATATACATCACACTTGTATAGAGCCGCTTATTCTGGTCATTTGGGTGATATAATTGCTGCTTTATTACCTTGTTATTGGCTATATTATGAAATTGGTGAAAGACTTAAAGATTGCAAACCAGAAGAGCCGATTTACCAGGAGTGGATTGCGGCGTATGGTGGGGACTGGTTTAAAGAACTAGTTGAAGAACAGATTGATAGAGTAAATGAATTAGCAGAAAAAGCTACACAAGAGGATCGTGATCGCATGAAGGAACATTTTATGATTAGCAGTCAATATGAGTACTCCTTTTGGGAAATGGCGTACCAATTAGAGAACTGGCCAGTTCAACCAAAACTGTCTGTATAAACAAAGAGAAGAGAAGAGGAGAGGTATTAATGAGCAAAGGATTAAAACTAACTGATATTTTGGTTACAATCGTAATCGCCATTGCATTCGGAATAGTTTATATTGTTTGGGGTTCTTTATATTATGTTGTAAAGCCAATTGGGCTACATGCTGATCAGTTAATCTATGGAATGTGGTTTATTGCGGCGACTGTTGCGTATCTTGTGATTCGTAAACCTGGTGTTGCATTATTAGCAGAAATTGCAGCTGCCTCAGGTGAATTTATTTTAGGCTCTCCATGGGGCCTAACCGTTCTGCTGTACGGTGTTGTACAGGGGTTGTTTGCTGAAGCAGTGTTTATGCTTTTTCGATATAAGAAATATAATGTTGCTGTGGTCGTCTTGGCAGCTCTAGCTTCTTGTCTAGGATCGGTAATAATGGATTTTGCATATGGGGAAATAGGTGACTTAACTGCATGGAATCTCACTTTGTTCCTTGTTGCTAGATTCGTAGGTTCTATTCTTTTTGCAGGTATATTTGCTTATTATCTAGTAAGTGCCTTGGAAATGACAGGAGTAACAAAACTTGTTCGCCCACTATCCAACAGTGATTTTGATGCACTAGATCAAAAATAAAAGGGGTAGAATATGGAATCAATTGCCTTTGTAGAAAACCTTCGTTTAACATTTCCTGGGGATAAGGCCTTGCTTTTTAAGGACTTATCTTGCCATATTAAAAAAGGAGAGAAGATATTAATTCTCGGACCTTCAGGATGTGGGAAATCGACACTCCTTCAAGTATTAAGCGGGATTATTCCAAACTCAATCGAATTACCAATGAAGGTAAATAAATTACAGATTCCCGAACAATGGGGCTATGTTTTTCAGGATCCTGATTCACAGTTTTGCATGCCTTTTGTTGATGAAGAACTTGCATTTGTCTTAGAAAATCTACAAATTCCTAGGGACCAAATGGACGAACGGATAAAAAGCCTTTTAGAGCAAGTTGGATTAGATTTAGAAGATATCCACACAAACATTCAAACTTTGTCTGGAGGCATGAAACAACGTTTAGCCATAGCATCTGTCTTGGCATTAGAGCCAGATGTATTATTTTTAGATGAGCCTTCATCCATGCTTGATCCGGAGGGGACAAAGGAAATTTGGGAAGTTATCAGAAATGTTGTGGAGGATAAAACAGTAGTTATCGTAGAGCACAAACTGGACCATGTCCTTCCAATTGTTGATCGAATCATCCTTTTCAATGAAGCTGGAGAAATCATTGCTGATGGTTCAAAATCTGAAATTTTCTCAAGTTATAATACGCTCATCAAAGAGCAAGGTATTTGGTATCCAGGGGTCTGGGATCAATTTGTTCAAGACTTTAAATGGATGGAATATGTAAATAAAGAAGGTTTTAATCATCCATCTATTCGCCTTGAGGAATTTAGGGGATATAGACAGAAAAAGGAAAAGATATATGTTAACGATGTTCAAGTTCATGAAGGAGAGTGGATTGTGGTCAAGGGGAGAAATGGTGCTGGTAAAAGTACCTTGCTTCACTCCCTAATGCAATTCATTCAAACAAAAGGTCACTATTCATTATTTGGAGAAGTAGTTACAACTTCAAAAAAGCTCGATCAACTCATGACCTTTGTTTTTCAAAACCCTGAGCTTCAATTTGTAACAAACTCTGTTTATGAAGAAATTGCGTATTCATTAAGAATTGATAAACGAAATGAACGAGAAATATCTGAGACCGTAGAGGAACTACTTCGAATCTTTCACCTCATAGAGCATCAAAACAAACATCCTTACCAGTTATCTATGGGACAAAAAAGAAGATTAAGTGTAGCAGCCTCGATTGTAAGAGGTCAGCAAATACTTCTACTAGATGAGCCTACATTTGGACTTGACTCAAAAAATACGTTTGCACTTCTTACTTTACTAGAAAATTATAGACACAAGAACAAGACGATCATTATGGTTACTCATGATGAAAAAATTGAAGAGTATTTTGCGACTAGAAGTTGGACCATTGAAAATGGGAGATTAATAAAAGATCAATTGTTAAATCAGGCAAATGTAAACCTTAGCCTCGTGCAAGTGTAGTAAGGGAAAGGAATTTACTCATGGAAATTTTAAGTAAAGATACATGGCTACATCGAATAAATCCAAGTATTAAGCTGTTCGTGCTAGTCAGTTTATGTATTGCAGTATTATTCATTGATACTATTCATCTATTCATTCATATCTCATTGGTCGTTTTTATCTTATTTTTTGGATTCACAGGACATTCATTTAAACGAATCATTCTATATACTTTACCATTTTTGCTTATTTTTCTCTCAACCTCATCATCTATGATTCTATTTGGTAAAGGAGAGACGGTACTTTTTAAGTGGGGACTCATTACAATATCAGAGGAAAGTATTTATAAAGGACTAGTTGTTGGTTTTAGAGGAATTATATTTGCGGGTCTAGGCTTAACGTTCGCTTTAACTACACGGCCCGTGTTTCTTTTTTATTCCTTGATGCAGCAACTAAAGTTGCCGCCTAAATATGCATATAGCTTTATGGCTGGATTACGGTTAATTCCTATTATGATGGAGGAGTTCCAAACAATTCAAAATGCATTGCGCGTTCGTGGGATTGAACACCAAAAAGGGATTCGCTCTATCTTTTTTAAACTGAAAGCATATTCGATTCCGTTATTATCACAAAGTATTAGGCGGGCACATCGGATTGCAGTTGCAATGGAGGCAAAACGCTTTTCGAACCATAGAAATCGTACCTTTTACTATGAACTAACTCTTTCAAAGTATGATTTGATTTTTATTCTTTATTTCGTGATTATGTTAAGTCTTGGCTATTATCTCTCCAGTCCATTATTCTTAATGTAGAAGTCCCGTTACTTCATGGAAAAGAACTAGATGTGTTACGATAACTTCAAGCTAAAAATAAAATTATTTTGGGATTTACAGGAGTTTAAAGGAAGGAATGATATGGGGTGACTGAACGCTATTCTCGTCAAGAGTTATTTACTCCAATTGGATTGGAAGGACAAAAGAAAATCAGAAGTAAGCATGTGTTAATTGTAGGTGCTGGTGCACTTGGTACGGGCAGCGCTGAGGGACTGGTTCGTGCAGGTATAGGAAAGTTAACAATCGTGGACCGGGACTATGTAGAATGGACAAATTTACAAAGACAGCAATTATATAGTGAAGAAGATGCAGCCAATCGTTTACCAAAAGCAGTTGCGGCAAAACAACGATTAGAAAAAATAAATTCGGAGGTCGATATCCGGGCTCATGTCATGGATGTTTCCATTCAAGAGATTGAAAATATCATTGATCATGTTGATTTAATAATTGATGCGACCGACAATTTTGACATAAGAATGCTCTTAAATGATGCTTCACAAAAATATAAGATTCCTTGGATTTACGGGGCATGCGTAGGGAGCTATGGGATTAGTTATGCAATCCTTCCAGGTCAAACACCATGTCTGCATTGCCTCTTAGAAACTGTACCGATGGGAGGACTAACATGTGATACGGTGGGGATCATCAGCCCAGCTGTACAGATGGTGGTAGCCTATCAGGTAACCGAAGCCCTTAAATTATTAGTTGAGGATTACGATGCATTACGCAGTAAATTAGTTTCATTTGATTTATGGAAAAATCAACATACCGCAATTAAGGTTGATCGTGTGAAAAAGGAAAGCTGTCTTTCCTGTGGAAAAAATCCAACCTATCCTTTTTTATCCTATGAAAATCAAACGAAGTCAGCTGTTTTATGTGGAAGGGATTCTGTTCAAATACGACCTAGTGAAAAAATCGAAAGGGATTTACATTCTCTTGCCGAACTTTTATCCGCCCAAGGAGGCAAAGTCGAAAGAAACCCATACTTACTATCATTTCAAAAAGGTCAAAACCGAATGGTTATTTTCAAAGATGGACGTGTTCTCATTCATGGAACAAAGGATCTATTAGAAGCTAAAAGCCTTTACCATCGATATTTGGGATAATTTCGAATTGAGAAACTTGTCGAAAAACTAGTGATTGACAATAACATGTCCACGGTGGTAATCTAACAAAGTATTAAGACTACTATAAAATGGAAGGGAGGGTAACGAAATGAAAAAGCTAAATATTTTTCCAATTAACTTTATACAATTCGTGACCCTTCCAATTGTAAATATAGTTTGATAATCCACGATTATCAAAATTAAGTATTACACAAAGGATACACAGGTCACGCTATGAGGACTTGTGTTTTTATGTGCTTTTTAGGGCATATCGCGCTTGCGCCGGTATGCCCTTTTTGCGCCTTTTTGGGTACAACAACTACAAGGTTGTTTACTATAAAAATACAATAAGAATAAGTGTTCAAAAGGAGGATGAAGAGGACCAAGAATTTCAAGGCGACGCAGCTTTGAGTACCGGAGCGTATGCAGTTAATACGTGAGGAACGGAAAAGCAAGACAACGCAGAAATTCGAAGCGTCATATTCACCGCACTTTTTGAACAACAACTAAGGGAGGAAGTTGAAATGAATGTGATTATTGCATTTAAATATGTCGGAGATCCAGAAAGCGGATAGAACAGTGGAACGTGAAGGGAGAGGACAACTATGTTTTCAGTTTTAGGAAAATTAAGATGGTTTTTTAAACAATATTGGAAAAGATACACCGTTGCAATTTTATTGCTAACAATAGTAGGTATTTTAGAAATCATACCACCTAAGATTATTGGTCTTGCGATTGATGAAATTCATATCGGAACACTAACCTCCGAAAAAATAGTCCAATATCTATTATTTTTAGTAGCTTTAGCTCTTGTTATTTATGGAATCACCTATATTTGGATGTATCAATTATTTGGCGGTGCCTATCTTGTCGAAAGAATCTATAGAGGACGATTTATGAGGCATTTGCTAATCATGAAGCCCAGTTTCTATGAGAAAAATCGAACCGGTGACTTGATGGCTCGTGCAACGAACGACTTAAAATCTGTTTCTCAAACAGCCGGGTTTGGGATCTTAACTTTAGTGGATTCCAGTATTTTTATGCTGACAATTCTTCTTACGATGGGATTTTTAATAAGCTGGAAGCTAACATTTGCTGCACTGATTCCACTTCCGATTATGGCGATCATTATGAATATTTACGGAAAGAAAATTCATCAACGGTTTATGGAAGCTCAGGACTCGTTTGGAACCTTAAATGACCAAGTACTCGAATCGATTGCTGGAATTCGTGTAATTCGTGCATATGTTCAAGAAAAAGCAGATGAACAACGTTTCAGTCATTTGACTGAAGATGTTTTTCAAAAAAATATTAAGGTAGCAAAAATTGATGCTTTGTTTGATCCAACAATGAAGATATTAGTGGGATTAAGTTATTTAATTGGCCTTGGATATGGGGCCTATCTCGTGTTTCATAATGTAATTACCCTTGGGGAACTTGTTTCTTTCAACGTATATCTTGGAATGATGATTTGGCCGATGTTAGCAATCGGTGAACTCATCAACATCATGCAGCGGGGAAATGCATCACTCGACCGTGTGAATGATACACTGGCCTATCAGCCAGATGTTGCTAATCACAAAAATACAATAGAAGTTAAGTTGCCTGAACAAATCGAATATCGTCAAGTGACTTTTCAATACCCTACATCAACAGTGAAAAATCTTGAAGATGTTACTCTTACATTAAATAAGGGGGGCACATTAGGGGTTGTAGGTAAAACAGGAAGCGGTAAGACAACACTTGTTAAGCAGTTGCTTCGTGAATATCCTGTTGGCAAAGGCGAACTTATGATTTCCGGGACACCAATTGACCGCATTCCAATGGAGACACTTCACGGTTGGATTGGCTATGTACCACAGGACCATATTTTATTTTCGCGATCAGTTCGTGAGAATATCTTATTTGGCAATAAGGATGCAACAAATGCTGAGCTTGAAAAGGCGATCGAACTTGCAGCGTTTACCAAAGATTTAACAATGCTACCCGAAGGTTTACAGACTCTTGTTGGTGAAAAAGGGGTAGCGTTATCAGGTGGGCAAAAGCAAAGAATCTCAATAGCACGTGCATTACTCATTAATCCGGAAATTCTAATTTTAGATGATTCATTATCAGCGGTTGATGCGAAAACAGAAACAAAAATCATCGAGAATATTCAAAAAGAGCGTGCTGGAAAAACAACTATTATTACGACTCACCGATTATCAGCCGTAGAGCACGCGGATTGGATTGTTGTGTTAGAGGATGGTCGAATAATTGAAGAGGGAACACACCTACAGCTATTAGCCATGAACGGATGGTACAAAGAACAATTTGACCGACAACAGGTAGAAAAATTAACAGAAAGTGGGGTGACAGCATGAACGTAGGAAAACGTCTCGTATCTTATGCACTCCTTTATAAGAAAATGATTATTTCAGCGCTATTTATGCTGTCGCTCGCAGTAGCAGCTGAATTAACGGGTCCATTCATTGCAAAGACGATGATTGATGACCATATTTTAGGAATCGAGAATAAATGGTATGTAACGACTGAAAATACCGAAGCTGTAGAATACAACAACACCTGGTATAAACGTTCTGATAATTTTTCAGAGGGTGAGGATAAGGGGGAAGAATCCCGTATTTTACAGGTTGGCCGTTCTTATTATTTTGTGGATAGGGCAATCGAATTTGATGGGGAACGAACAGTAAAAAACGGGAATCTTGAAATTACAAGAAATGGTGAAACACTCGTATACCCTGCATCAAAATTATCCGTTGATGAGTTGCTCGCTTTTTATCGACCTGAGATTCCAAAGCTCATTAAATTAATAGTGGCCTATTTTGGTCTCTTAGTAGTTGCATCCATTTTTCACTTTGGGCAACGCTTGTTATTACAGACATCCTCAAATCGCATTATTCAAAAGATGCGCCAGGATGTATTTGCGCAAATTCAGCGGTTACCGATACAGTATTTTGATAATTTGCCAGCTGGTAAAGTGGTTTCAAGAATCACGAATGATACGGAGGCAATCCGAGAACTGTATGTAACAGTTTTAGCTAATTTTTTCTCAAGTATTATTTACATCACGGGGATATTTATCGCGTTATTTTTATTAGAGGTAAAGCTTGCTCTAATCTGCTTAATCCTTGTTCCAATCTTAGTTATTTGGATTAAGGTCTACCGAAAATATGCTTCAAAGTACAATCATAAGATTCGCTCACTTTTAAGTGAAATCAATGGAATGATCAATGAGTCTATTCAAGGGATGAGTATTATCCAGGCCTTTAAAAGGCAGGAAGAATCCCGAAAGGAATTTGAAGAGCTTAATGAGAAACATTTTTCTTATCAAAATAAGCTGCTAAGCTTAAATGCTTTAACATCATTTAATCTTGTTGGGGTTCTCCGAAATGTCTCATTCGTTGCATTAATCTGGTATTTTGGAGGAGCATCCTTGTCAGCAAACAGCGTTATTTCTTTAGGTGTTTTATATGCTTTTGTTGATTATTTGAACCGACTCTTTCAGCCAATTACTGGAATGGTCAACCAATTGGCGATTTTAGAACAATCATTGGTAGCGGGTGAACGAGTCTTTACGCTTCTTGACATAGAAGGTGTCGATGTGAATGAGGAGAAGATACCTCGCTACAAAGGAAATGTTGAGTTTAATCATGTTAACTTTGGTTACAAAGAAGGGGAATATGTTTTAAAAGATATTTCATTTGAAGCAAAGCAAGGAGAGACAATAGCGCTTGTAGGTCATACGGGTTCTGGAAAGAGCTCAATCATGAATTTACTGTTCCGTTTTTATGATATAAAGGAAGGTCAAATATTGATTGACGGGAAAAATATAAATGATATTCCAAAACAGCAACTGCGTAAGCACATGGGAATTGTGTTGCAGGATCCTTACCTCTTTACTGGGACGATTGCAACGAATGTGAGTCTAGATGACCCTTCAATATCAAGAGAAAAGCTTGAAAAGGCATTGAAGGATGTTGGGGCAGACCAACTGCTGAAAAGCTTGCCTAAAGGATATGATGAGCCCGTGATCGAGAAAGGAAGTACATTGTCATCAGGACAAAGGCAGCTTATTTCCTTCGCGCGAGCACTTGCCTTCGATCCTGCCATTCTCATTCTTGATGAAGCAACGGCCAGTATTGATACAGAAACAGAGGCAATTATTCAAGATGCGTTAGAGGTATTAAAGAAGGGACGAACAACCTTCATTATTGCTCATCGCTTGTCGACTATAAAAAATGCGGATCAAATTCTTGTTCTTGACCGAGGACAAATCGTCGAGCAAGGAAACCATGACGAACTGATGCAAAGGAAAGGGAAGTACTATCAAATGTATCAGCTGCAGCAAGGTAAGAATTCAATCGCAGGCTAAGAAAAAGGAGTCAGAAAATGTTCATTCCTTTGACAAAAATCCGCCATAAAATTAGCCTGATTTTTCCACATTAGATGATACTATAAAATCATCTAAAGATAATGGGGGAGTCAATGTGGAAGAATTATCAATTACATTTAATATTGCTGCAGCACTAGTTTTAGTTTTCTTTATCGGTGCAATATTGATCGAATCATAAAAAAATCCACGATTATCGTGGATTTTTTTAGTCTGGTGTATTTACCATAATGCCTGCTACTTGTTGAAGTCTAGCATAGAAGGCCTCTGCTACCTCACCAGTAAGCTCCGTTTCCTCGAATGCCTCTTTCATGCAACGTAGCCAAGCTTTTGCACGAGTTGGTGTAACTTCAAAAGGCATATGACGATGTCTCATGGCTGGAGGACCAAATTCATTACTATATAATGTGGGTCCACCTAGAAACTGAGTTAAGAACATATATTGCTTTCGTTTAATTTCCTCAATATCTCCTTCGAATAAAGGAGCTAAATCTGGATCTGCATATACCTTTGGATAAAATGCATTTACTAAATTATGAATGGCTTCTGCGCCACCAATCTCTTCATATACTGTATTAAGTTTGAAGTCCATACTATCACCCGCCGCTAATTTTTCTTTATAAGTACTATATCAATACTAAAAACAATCTGGTGTGATTTGAATCACAGGTCATAGATAATGATTCCCATATAAAAGAATGTTTGCTATTATAAAAATAACCGGAAGAATTTATATTAACATTTAACAAATACCTTTGTTTTATCTTAAACAAATACAAAGGTAATTACAATTAGGAGTGTGAAAATTACGTGGACGATTTGCCACTGAGTACCATTATTTTGCTACTCATTCTTATCATGTTATCAGCGTTTTTCTCAGCAAGTGAAACAGCTTATTCAAGTGTTAACCGAATAAGACTGAAGAATTATGTGGATGAAAAGCGACGTGGAAGTAAGAAAGCATTTTTTATTACTGAGAACTTTGATAACGCCCTTTCAACAATATTAGTTGGAAATAATATCGTTAATATTGCTGCTGCATCAATAGCCTCAAAAGTAGCAACAGATCTTTTTGGTGGGAATACGGGACTTGTTGTCAGTACATTTGTGATGACATTACTTATATTAATATTCGGGGAGGTTCTTCCAAAGTCATTTGCAAAAGAAAATGCGGAAAGCTTCTCATTAAGAGTCTCCGGTATTTTATTTACATTAATGAAGATTCTGACACCAATTACATATCTTTTTGGACTACTAAAAGCATTGGCAGCTAAGCTCATCAAAAGTAATAATGAGACTCCGTCCTTTACAGAAGAAGAAATTAAAGTAATGGTTGATTTAAGTGAGGAAGAAGGAGTTATTGACAATAAAGAAAAAGAGCTAGTACATCGTTCACTCGACTTTAATGATATTTTAGTGGGAGAAATTTTAACACCACGTATTGACATGGTTGCGGTTGAAGTCAATGATTCGATTGAAAATATTCGAGATATGTTTTTAGAGGAACGCTTTTCACGTGTACCGGTTTATGAGGACAACATTGATAATATTATTGGGATTTTATCAGAACGTGAATTTTTAAGCCTTCTCGTTCAACAAAAGAACATTAATGTCCGTTCAATTATTCGTAAACCATTCTTTGTAGTCGAGTCAATGAAAATCTCAACTCTACTCCCTGAACTTCAAAAAAGTAAAACACATCTAGCAATTGTTGTGGATGAATTTGGTGGAACATCAGGTTTGATTACTCTAGAGGACATTCTAGAGGAAATTGTAGGAGAAATTTGGGATGAACATGATGAAAAGATTAAATATATTACACAAATAGATGAAAATACTTATGAAATAAATGCAGATATGCCACTTGATGATTTTGCTGATATCATTGGAATTAAAGAGCCTGAAAGCTCACACTATTCAGTAGGCGGTTGGATATTTGAATCATTTGAAAAAATTCCAGTTGTCGGAGATACCTTTGATTACATGCATCTCACAATAAAAGTCACAGAGGTTGAAAACCGCCGCATTAGAAAGGCTTTCGTAGAAGTAAACCAACCTATATTAGATATCGAAAATTAAAATATTCAGGGGACGGTTCTCTTGGTTTTCATGAAAGTGGAAACCTGTAGAACCGCCCCCTTTGTACTTTATTGGATGATACTTGCCACAGTCTGGGGTATGGGGACTTTGTCATCAGCACCATATTTCTTCTCAAACGAGTGATATTCAAAAAGTGTCCCTTCGGATGAAGACACGGTAAGTTCTAGAATATAGTCACCGTGATCGCCCTTTGTCTCTAGATAAAAGGTAGTATCTGCAATCTTAAGATGATAAAAATGATACTGGAATCCAAGAAATTCTTTGACATCAAAACTCGTGTCTGGGTGGGTCGAAATATACTCTGCAAGTTCATCTATCGTTGACATTGGCCGATTTAAGACAGTGTTTATTTTTTCTTTTACCATTTGGGATGTTGTTGTCAGCGTATCTTTTGCCTTTGTTGTTATATCCCGAATAATTTGATTTACTTCACTCAAAGCGGATCTCTCCTAATAGGAATTTCTAGTCTTATGAATAGTAATCCTGGTAGCCTTCATTAGATGATTCAGCCTTTTTTTCATTCGTGCTATTGTAAGGGGCTGTAATCTCGCCTTCCATATAAGAATCACTTACTTGTTCATGAGTTGTAGCTAAGCCGGAAGATAATTGATCATTCTTACCATAATCTTCTGGTTGATAATGTCTTGCAGCTAATTCATCAGTACTGTTTTGTATTTTATCCTTCAAAGCAAAACCCTCCTAAAAATAATATCTTCTAGCTTAGTATCCCAACAACAATATCTAATAAATCAAGTCAAAAGTTGGAACATTATCCTTATATAAAACAAGAGACACCCTTAAAGGGTGCCTCTTAAGCCAAAATATTTAATTTTTATTAACCTTGACGACCACTCATAGATTGTTGAGCGAAAGATACTAAACGTTTTGTAATTTCTCCACCAACTGATCCGTTTGCGCGAGATGTAGTGTCAGCACCTAAGTTAACACCAAATTCTTGAGCAATTTCATACTTCATTTGGTCGATAGCTTGTTCTGCACCTGGTACTAATAATTGGTTACTGTTGTTGCTATTGTTGTTTGCCATTTTTCCTTCATCTCCTTAAACTGATTTTTATTTGGTGGGTTACTCCGGAATTGCACCAGATATAAGGGTTTCCTTAGCCTCTAGGCTAACCCGAGTAAAAACTGTTTAAAGATAGTTTCGGTGTTGCTTGGTGAGTTGTTGTTGCTGTGTTTGTACTAAGTATTATGTGACGAAGAGAAGATTATATTCGAAAATTTATCTACCAATTAATTCCTATGAAAAAGAAAGCATAACAGTATAGTTTCATCAAAAACTATCGGTAAGTAATTAAGAATATAGGAGAGAAGACCATGCCAATTTGTCCATTATGTAATGGCTTTAACAATGCTAGCTTCTCATGTGCACAATGTGGGAATTCCTTAGAGGATTCAGGACGTATTATCGATTATTTTGATGATTATAGTGCTTATATGCCAATTGATGACATGAAAAAAATAGACGGCATCCAAACAACCTTTCAAAACAATGAATGTGCTCATCTATTTTATTGTCCAATCTGTCATAACCAAGAAACGATCCTTATCAACGAATAGCAATTCTGGACCAATGTAAAAAAGTCGCCCAAGTGGGCGACTTTCTATTTTAAGATTAACGAATTCTTTTTTCAGTTTCAGCATCGAAGAAGTGGGATTTGTTCATGTCAAATGCAAGTTCAATTGTTTCACCTGGTTTTGCTTGTGTACGAGAATCTACACGTGCAACGAAGTCAGTATTATCTAGCTGTGAATAAAGCATTGTTTCTGCACCAGTTAATTCGGATACTTCAATAAGTGCATTAATTTTAGATCCTTGAGAAGACTCGATGAATACAGGTTCATCATGGATGTCCTCCGGACGAATACCAAGGATGATGTCTTTGTTTACATAGCCTTGTTCACGAAGAACTTTCATTTTACCTTCAGGAACAGCAATATTTACATTACCGATTGTAAATGTACCATCTTTTAAAGTACCTGGGAAGAAGTTCATCGCAGGAGATCCAATGAAACCAGCAACGAATACGTTTTCAGGGTTATCATAAACATCCTTTGGTGCACCAACTTGTTGAATAATCCCATCTTTCATAACAACAAGACGAGTAGCCATTGTCATCGCTTCTGTTTGGTCATGCGTTACGTAAATAGTAGTTGTTTGCAGACGTTGGTGAAGTTTAGAAATCTCAGCACGCATTTGTACACGAAGCTTTGCATCAAGATTCGATAAAGGTTCATCCATTAAGAATACCTTTGCGTCACGAACAATCGCACGACCTAATGCAACACGCTGACGTTGACCACCCGATAATGCTTTTGGCTTACGTTGTAAGTATTCTTCTAGGCCAAGAATTTTCGCTGCTTCTTTCACACGACGGTCAATTTCGTCTTTAGGGAATTTACGAAGCTTTAATCCGAATGCCATGTTATCATAAACACTCATATGTGGATATAATGCATAGTTTTGGAATACCATCGCGATGTCACGATCTTTAGGAGCGACATCATTCACGCGTTTTTCATCAATGAAGAAGTCACCTTGTGAAATTTCTTCTAGTCCAGCAATCATACGTAAAGTTGTAGACTTACCACAACCAGATGGACCTACGAATACGATGAATTCTTTATCTTGAATATGAAGGTTAAAATCTTCTACTGCTGTTACTTTATTATCATATACTTTGTAAATATGGTCTAATACTAATTCAGCCATTGTTTCTCCTCCTAGTGTAAACGTTTTCGATAGTTAAAGTTTACTTTAGAGAGGGCAAAATCGTAAATGTGTAAATTGCACAAAACTTTGAAAGGGTTTTCGTGCATGTCTACAAATCCGAATAGTGCTCTAATTCTAGAATTGCTAAATACGTTGTAACAGCACCATGAAAATGTTTTATATCGACTCCCGACTTTTCGATGAATTTCTCAATACGATATTGTAAGCTATTTCGATGCATGTATAACCGTTTGGCTGCATTAGACACGTTTAAATCACTTTCAAAGAATACCTTGATTGTTTCAAGTAATTCATGGTCACCTTGAAGTTCCTCGGGAATTATATTTTTAAGTTGGTTTCGAAAACCACTATCCAATCCTTCTAATAGTAGAAAAGGCAAAATATCGTGAAGCCGATAGACTTTCTGTTTATGCAAAAAATGCATTCCTTTACGAAACCATTCTCTTTCATTTTGAAAAAGTGAGCAGATATTGTCAGAAAGGGGATGGGTTTGTCCGATGAATAAATTCATATCCGTATAGAAATCACTAGTTAATGTAACGGTAATTTCATCGTAAATGACATCCTCAATCATTTCCTCATTTCTTGTTTCAATTAGAACTCCACTCGAGTCATTTTCCCATAAAAAGATCGTATCCCGCGGTAATAGCGCTTGAATAGCTTCCTGGAATTCAAGTTTGTCGGTAATCGGTTGATCTGCATGAAATTGGATAATCCGACATTGTGTAAAAGAAAATTGATCTGGCGAAAGGTTTCCTTGTTGCAAAAACAATAGATTATACCAGAATGCCTGGGTATCAGTCATATCATTTACATGAGTGCCGTATGGTGTAAACAGAGAAACTAAAAGGGAGGCCTCTTTTGACGAAAGTTGCTCCTTTTTTATCCCAAACAAAGGTCCTGAATCTGTTAAAAACCACATGTATTTCTCTGTATTAAATGGCGTTTCAGATGTTACAAACGCATCCTTATAGTGATTCTTTAAATTTTCAATCATATAAAAGACTCCTTATCTTGCAACGTAAAAAATCTCCTTCTATTATAACAGAAGGAGAAGGTGTGGCTAACTGCTATTCAATTTCTTTTGGTGGTTCTTCGTCAACAAAATCACGTGCTTCTTCTATATTTGTTTGACCATGAAAACGATAGACGCTTCCACCAGCCATCCCTTCGTTTATGAAGCGATCGACATCCATGAATACCTCATCTTTACCTTCATATTGAAGGTCTTCGCGCTCTTTTCCTTTTTCAGCCATAAAAAAACCTCCTTTTCATTAGTCTGTGAAGGAGGTGAATAGAATATCCTGTTAATTATCATAAACATGAAAAAGCATTAATTCATGAATTTGTTTTGTTATATCATTTATTACTTTTAAATCAGGATGATTGCCATGCCAATCGATGCTTCCATCCTTATTATAGGTTCCATTATACTTCGTTCCTTGATAATAGAAGGAAAAGCTCCAACCAGGAATTTTACTGCTATTATATAGAGGTTTCCACTGAAAATGTGAGATCATCAATAAGCTCTCCTTAGGTAGTTTTTGAACGATTCGTATAAGCAGTTTAAGGCTCGCTTACACTTTTGTCCCTTTCATTATAAGGAGTCTGGTTAAATTTTCAAGTCCTTTCTCACGAATATATGTCTCATCAAATACCATCGGCTTTGAATTGATTTCGTATATATAAATTTCGCCATCCACAGAACGCCCAAGGTCAATTGAGAATTCTCCGATAAATTCGCCGCTTTGCTCCACAAGCTCTTTTCCAATATCAAGAACAAGCTGTTGTAAAATGGCTTCGTTGAAACGGCTACTTACCGATTCATATGGAATAATTGACCCACCATTTGGAACATGTGTGGTTACTTCATTCTCGCCTGCAACTCGGACTCCAATACCGCTTATGATATATCCACTTTCGTCATAATGACATAATAGACGTAGGTCGTACCGTTTGCCTTTAAATGTGTCAGCCTGAATGGCTTTTTGCAATAGATATTCCTCTTGTTTAAAAGATTCCTTATTTTTCTCCCAAAATGAGGTAAGGGAAGAATAGCTTTGTTTTTCGTTTGGTGTTTCTACAATAAAAAGATTCTTCCATTTTTTTATCCGGTAAAGGCCAATACCTTTATGTCCGTTTGAACTTTTAATATAGAGATCCTGATGTTTTGTTATCATTTGTTCAAGGTCGCTTTTTTGTTTAAGAAGTGTGGTGTCCGGAAGAAATGATGAAACAAATTCATTATTTCGTAAAATTTGATAAACAGTCCATTTTGAAAAAAAGGAAGGGTTAAAAAAGGGGATACCCTTTGTTCTAATAAAAGAAACTGTATCAGTGAAATGCTTCGATTTCTCCATGCGACGATAAGGAACACGATTATACACTACGTCTGGAAGTGGTGTCCGGAGTTTGATCCATTTTTGTATAGGCTGGTAAAAGGTAAAGCATTCAACTGAATGTTCGTGTATGGAAATTGGTGTCATAACGATTCCTAACGCACCTTCGGATTGTAAGGACAAAAGTATTCTTTTTAAATCTTTGAGATTTCCAATAAAGGTATTGTCTTTTGAAGAGCCTGTGAGAATCCCTATTAATGGCCCAACACGCTTTCCACTTTTAGTAACAGAAAAAGGGAGCGAATGCTCCTGCCTGCTCCCAACATAAGAAATGATTGTATTTTCCGTTCCGATTAAAAGTCCTTTATCCTCCTCACATTGATACCATTCCTGTTTATCGATGTGATAGTATATGGTGCTCATTTGAACACTTCCTCAGGGGCTTTAATCGTCGTTTCCGTTAAGTAAACAGCGTATTGTAGTGGTAGTCTACTTGAGAGTTTATCGTATTTCCTTAGCTTTGGATGAGAGAAAATCGAGCGACCCGGCTTTGAATTCGCTTCGAAAAGCCATACACTTCCATTTTTATCAATACCTAAATCAAAACCAAGTTCCCCTATATGCCCTTTTTGCCGAGAATCAATAACTTCACTTAATAAAAGGGCTGCCTGGCTTAGTGAATCAGTGACTTTTTTGCACTCTTCAACATCAGGGAAAATTTCGGTAAGTGTTCGCACCACACCACCATTATTTAAATGCGTTGTAACACTGCCACGACCTGCAATTTTTCCAGCCATCACGCTAACCTGCCATTTTCCTTTTTCATCTTTATTCGTATGAATACGAAAATCAATCGTTTTATGATCACTTCTTATTAAATGAATGCCTTGTTGGACAATATAATGCTCCAATCGTCTACTACGGAAATGAGTGTTGACAAATGCCTCAATTGAAGAAAAACGTTGGAGACGATTTTTTCCATCCGCATCACGAAATCGACAATAATATTCATCTGTTTCACGATCAAACAGAATTTGATAGATCCCTAAACCAAGGCTTCCGTTTGCTGGTTTAATGTATACATGCTGATACTTCGAAAGCATTCGTTCAATTAGCGAAAAGGTCGGGTTTTTATGGGTTTCCGGTAAATACGTAGCAACGCGGTGGTCACCCTCTAATAACTGGTGAATTTCCCATTTATCAAAAAATCCAGGATTAAACCATGGAATTAAGTATTCATGATGTAAACGTTGTTTAATTTCACTTAATGCTTTATGTTTTTCGGTACGACGGTTTGGAAGACGGTCATAGACAACATTAGGAAACGGAATTTCAATCGTTTCCCAGCCATTATGGCTATGAAAAAGTCCGTGAATGGTACCCTTATCCCAATCAATATGTTTCGCACCAAAAATAAAAACGTATGCTCCGACAGCTTTTTCTTGGGCCAAAAGCTTCGCAAAAAACAGTGTTCGTTCCCCAATTGGGCGAATCATCGACTCACTAAAACCAGCTGTGAAAATCCCAACCAAAGGTCCAATATAGAGATGATCCTCATGGATGATCACTTGTGTTGTACTTGAATAGGGAATTTTTAAGTCTGTAAAAATATCCTGGGACATTTTAATTTCCTGTTGGTCTTTTTGGACGACCTTACATTCACAGGAGGACGTACCAAAAAAGATACGCTTGATTGGTGTTTTTAGTTTGAATGTTTTAGGAATATTCACGGTTCCATTTACTTGATCCGTAATTTTCAGTGGTAGCGGTGTACGCATTTTTTACAGCTCCTTTTTATAAGTGTCTAGCTTCAGGCGCCATCGGCTCTCTGGTCTAAGCCAATCGCTTCTGAAGGTAAAAGACACCTTCTGTCAGCGCTCGTCTTATGCTTGTCGCCGATTAGCGGGCGCCTTGTGCTTTTCTAAGTAGAATGTAGATGTGTGCAATATTCTAATAATGTCTTATAAAGGGTTTCTTCTTGTTCCGGACTCGTTTCTATAACTACCTTTCTACCTGGTTTTGAATTTGTATCTAAAATCCAGATGGCACCGTCCTTTGTAAGACCTAAATCAACTCCAAGTTCGAATAATAGATCAAAATGTTTTTCAAGAACCTCTGGTAACCTATTAATAATTGTATGAATATTATCCGAAAGTAATTGCCTTTGATTGAAAGACATTTTTTCTGTCCAAATCTCAAAGGAATAAGTTTCACCACCGCCACCTAAATTTGAAATGAGATGTTCAGGCAATCCAAGGCGGATTCCACGACCTTGCTCAATCCATGCCCCATGCCCATTTTTTTGAAGTAGAATTCGAATATCAAAAGGGCGGTTGTCTGCATCATGGAGAGGTAAATAGGTTTGAGATAAATAGGGCTGGTTAGAAATGATCATATCAAGCCACTTTTTTAAATCCCTTCTAGTTGTAAACTGCTGCTTTTTTAGTTGATTAGCATCTTTATAGATTGCTTCAACATAATCCTGGTGAAGAAAGAGACCAATAATCCCTTTTCCCATCGAACCTTTTTCTGGTTTTAGAATGAGTTGATGTTTTTTCATTAGGGTTCGAAGGATAGTAGGTGAGGAGAGTGCTTGTTCAGTAGTAGGGATATAAGGTGATAATTTCTCATCTTGACTTAAAATTTTATAAATCTCCCATTTACTTGGAAGCCCTTGCCCTAGAAATAGATTGCCGGGCCTCCTTTTTAACCAGTTCATAATCGGCTGACTTTTCTTAGAGACTTCATCTTCTGAGTAAAAACAGCGGTCATATAAATATGTCGGAATTTCAAATAGGCTTTTTTCCCAAGTATGTGAAATCGCATTGTACTTTTCTCCTTGAATCATTTCGGAGGCTGGTTCGATGGAGGTTGGTGTGAATCGGAAAAGTTGAACCCCGAAATCAGGTGCACGTTTAGCAAGCTCCGTTGCATAACCTTTTTCCTGGTTTGGATAAAGCGTGACAAATCCCAGTGAAATCACAAGATTCTCCCCTTTCTTTTATACTATTTTTGATTGATCATGTTAGGTTGGAAAGGAAGATACAATGCTGCAGAAGCGCTTTTGCGCTTGGGCGAATTTTTGTAGACAATTTATCCTGTTCCTGATTTTTTGATGGTTTCGTATTAACCTCTATAATGGTTGGCTTTCCAGTTTCATCAAGTGCTAGGTCAATCCCTAATTCCGCAAAAATTCCGTCCGATGTTCCATCAATAATTTCAGCAACTTCAAGTGCTAAGTCCTTTATTAATCTCTTAATATGCGGAATCTCTTTCATCTCAAAGTTTTCTAGAAGAACGTTATGAACCTTTTGAATTTCTCCACCTCTTGCCAGATTGGAAACAAATTCATCCTTTGATGATACACGGGCAACAATTGAGGTTAGTTGCCATTTTTCACTGGATTGTTTTTGACAGAGCACGCGAAAATCCAATGGCTTTTCTTTATAGGAAAGAAGCGGAATACATTGTTGAACGATGAAAGTATGCTGTTTTAGCCTTGAGAGTAAGGATTGAAAGAGGGATGGGAAGCTTTGATGGACCGTCTCAATGTCACCTGAGAACGTTGTATAATCTAAAAAATACGTATCTTCATCCGTTTTTTGGATTCGGAAAATATTTCTCCCCTGGCTCCCATGGACCGGTTTTACAAACACACATTGATATTTTTCAAGCAATTCAAAGAGAACATCTTTATTTGTTAAAAGCACGGTATCAGGTAGATAAGAATGGAGATGCTCATTTTCATATAACATTTCGTGTACTTCCCATTTATTTAGAAAATGATCATTAAAATATGGGACATTGTTTATTTGCAGTTCATTTGTAAAATCAATAAAACTTTGGTGTTGCTCCCGTTTGCGTGAGTGAATCCGGTTATGAACCACATGAGGGTAAGGAACAGTAGACTTTTTCCATTTTCCATCGTTAAAGATGTACCCTTTTTGCTCATAAAATGTATTTAAGGAGAATACATAGAAAAGTACTCCGATTTCGCTTGCATAGAGTGACAGTTCCTCGCAAAACTCTCCGATTGAACCAAATGATACCTGGTTGTTTTTTTCATTTGCTTCCGTTAATAGTCCGATAACTGGACCCATTTCTAGTTTGTTATATGCTTTCTTGAATAACGTTATTGAAAAATTCTCAGAAGGAAGCTGTAATTCCTTTAATATGAAAGTTGGACATTGAATGACAGGCTCGCTCTCATTAATAGATACGATTTTTACCATAAGACTATTCCTGTTACAGTATAATTCAATTGGCTGTTCCTTTTGTAAGCCAAACTTCTTAATAATGATGTCACTCATTTTTATTTGTAAAAAGGAATCCTGCTCGTCAGAAACAGGAATCACCTCGATAAGAATTTTTTCCGTCATCATGATAACCCCATTTGCGTAACTTGACGTTCAAACACTATAATTAATAAGGTGATGATTCAATCCAGAAAAAACATTTCGCTTAAATATATAGGCAAATGTCTGATATCGTATCGTATGAAAAGACAATAAAAACTGTGAAAAAAAAATTAACTTGTATTAACAAAGGGTGATTTGTATGAACGTTTTTTTAATGATTGTATTAATGATGGTGATTGGAGCCATTATTGGAGGAGTTACGAATTCATTGGCCATCAAGATGTTATTTCGGCCATATAAAGCCATCTATATTGGTGGAAAACGCCTTCCATTTACTCCTGGATTAATCCCGAAACGTAGGGAAGAGCTAGCAAGGCAGATGGGGAGAACCGTGGTAGAGCATCTTTTAACACCTGAAAGTCTAAAGAAAAAATTACAGGATGAAAGCTTTGTCGCAAACATCGAGGGCTGGGCGAAGGAAGAGGTTTCTAAACTTCTGGAAACTGAGAAAAATTTTATCGAGATAGCTGGACAAGTTGGGATACATAATCTTGATGAACGCGCAGAGGAGCAACTAAAGAGCTTTATTGAAACCAAATTTAAAAGCCTTATACATGAAATGGGCCAAAAGGAAATAGGCGATGTCATTCCAGAGGAGCTACTTTCAACTATCGAAAAGAGGTTTCCAGCGGTTGCGGAATATATAACAGAAAAAGGTATCGAGTATTTCGAAAGTGAGGAAGGGAAACATCGTCTAAAAAGAATGATCGACGAGTTCCTAGCCACCCGTGGAATGCTTGGAAATATGGTGCAAATGTTTTTAGGAAACACAAGCTTAATAGATAAGATTCAACCTGAAATTGTTAAATTTCTATCTAACCCAGGAACAAAGGAGCTTTTACAATCTTTAATTGAAAAAGAATGGAATAAGGTGAAAACCTGGGAGGTTAACAGAGTTGTCGAACAGGTAGGTTCGGAAAAAATTCTTTCATTCTTAAAGGAACAAACTCTAAACATCTTCCCTGTTAAGAAGTATCTTGAAACACCCGCAAATGGGATATTACTACCTTACAAAGACAGAATTCTTGAGCAGATAGTTCCTAAAGGAATTGAGATGGCAGGTGAATTCGTGGTAACTCGTATTGATAAATTGATGAAAAGCCTCAAGCTCGAGGAAATTGTAAAGGATCAAGTTGGAACATTTTCTGTAGAGCGACTAGAGGAAATGGTGTTAGGTATTTCTAAACGGGAATTCAAAATGATAACCTATTTAGGAGCGCTTCTAGGTGGAATCATCGGAATTTTTCAAGGGATTATTGCACAGTTTCTGCAATAAACTTAAACATAAGCAAAACGCTCTGTATAGAATTTCATAATATAACCTCTCTAATTTCTAGATGAGGGTGAATTATATGGAAATGTTTGTTATAGTGGAAAAGAACCATTTTGCTCGTAATAAATCTGGACAAAGGAGGTAGGTAAAATGGGTGTAAATTTATATGATGTTGCTTATGGTGTTGAGAAGGCGATTCGTGAGAGTGATGAGTTTAAACAACTAAAGCAATTATATGATCAAGTGAATAATGACGAAGGTGCAAAGAAATTATTTGAAAGCTTCCGAAACATTCAGTTATCCCTTCAACAAAAACAAATGATGGGTGAAGATATTTCACAAGAAGAAGTAGAACAAGCTCAAAGACAAGTTGCACTTGTTCAACAACATGATACAATTGCAAAACTAATGGAAGCTGAGCAGCGAATGAGCGTTGTCGTCGGCGAATTAAATCAAATCATGCTTAAGCCACTTGAAGAACTATATGGTAGTATGGACCAACAATAAGACTTTCTAGGAACCCACGCGAATTTGGCGTGGGTTCTTTTTTTGCTCATTTATGTAAACTTTAAGTACCATGTACGTCGGCTATTTTTCTATCTTATACTTTTGTTCTAATCAGTTTCTTTTTTTCATAACCATATGTATAGGGACGCCCAACTGAGAAGGAGGACCTGCTATATGTATAGGTTACTAGCAATAAATGTGGATGGCACATTACTACGTCCAAACGGTCGGCTTCAAAGTGGTACCAAGGAAGCCATCGATTTCGTCCGTGCAAAGGAAGTTTATGTGACTCTCATTACAAGACGTCACTTCCCATCGACGAAAAAAATCGCAAAAGCACTAAAACTGAACTCATTGCTAATTACGCATAATGGAGGATTCATCAGTGATAACCTAGATGATCCTATTTATGTAAAACGTATTTCAGAGGAGAAAACATTTAATATTGTCCAGGTATTAGAAAACTTTAAGTGTAGCATTCGCCTCCAACATGAAAAGTTTTCAATTGGCAATCGCGTTAGATTCCCTGGCAATTTAATCGCAAAAGCAATGTTTGGTTCTGGTGATCCACTCTTTTATCCGATGCAGTTTGTCGATTCGCTTGGGGATTATTTAACAGACAATCCTGTTGGACCACCTAAGATTGAGGTCTATGCACAAAGTGAAAATGAACTGAAGACAATTAGAGACACTGTGAATGAGCATTTCAATGACATTCAAGTTGAACTAACAGAACCGCATAAGCTAGAAATCACTCCTTTTGGTGTTTCTAAGCTTAATGGATTAAAAACTTTAGCAAATCACTTAGATATTCCATTGCATGAAACAGTTGTTATTGGCGATTCACTAGATGATATTGAAATAATTGAATCTGCTGGCTTAGGAGTTGCAATGTGGAATGCACCGAAGAAAGTGAAATTTGCTGCAGACTGGGTGACTCGGTCAAATAATATGAATGGCGTCTCCTACATGATTAAAGAGCATTTCCGTAAGCAGCAAAGAATTGACTTCTTAAAACAAATTAAGATTGAAAAATAAGGTTGGGCTTGCCTCCACGGTTTGTGGGGGTATTTTTATTGAGAAGATATGCAGAAACAAAAACTACCCAAAATTCTAATATTGATTTAAAAAGGTACATTCTGTACACTTAAATAAGTATTTTTTTGAAAAGGTGATACAAATTATGCGAATTTTATTCAGAGGGCTCGAGGATGACCGGTTTATGCGACCTTTACAGCTCATCACGAATCTTTTTTATGAGGAGAGTGAACTCTCAATCACAGAGTTAGAAAATCCTGAGCTATTAGTAGACTTCCAATATGAATATAATAGTCCTTTCATAACAACATATGCCAAACTGACTGACATCAAATCCGGCAACGAATTTAAGGGAAGCTATCGTAAGGAATTTCCTCCATTTGAGAATGACAAAGAACTATTTAAAAAGATAAAAAATGCAGTCTCACATGTGTATGTAATGGTCATGCAAGATTTTACAGGTATTATTCAACCGTGGGGAATGCTCACTGGCATACGCCCAACAAAGCTGTTACACAATAAGATTCGAGATGGAAAATCTCATGAGGTAGCACACAAAGAGCTGAAAGAAGATTACTTAATTACAGACGAAAAACTCGAATTAATGCGCCAAATTGTCGACCGTCAACTCACAATGGTTTCTGATTTATATCAATTACAAAATGAAGTAAGTATTTATATTGGGATTCCTTTCTGCCCAACAAAATGTGCCTATTGTACATTCCCTGCCTATGCCATCAATGGAAGACAAGGATCAGTCAATTCCTTCCTTGGAGGACTTCATTATGAGATGCGTGAGATGGGGCGTTGGTTAAAGGAAAATCATATCAATATTACTACTGTATATTATGGTGGCGGAACTCCAACAAGTATCACGGCAGCAGAGATGGACATGCTATATGAAGAAATGTACCAGTCCTTCCCAGATGTGAAAAACATACGTGAAATCACAGTTGAAGCGGGAAGACCTGACACGATTACACCTGAAAAACTTGACGTCCTAAAAAAGTGGAATATTGACCGTATCAGTATTAATCCGCAGTCCTATATACAGGAAACACTAAAAGCGATTGGCCGTCATCATACGGTTGAAGAAACAGTTGAAAAGTTTCATCTTGCACGAAATATGGGGATGAACAATATCAACATGGACTTAATCATTGGCCTTCCGGGTGAAGGGGTAGAAGAGTTCAATTATACCCTCTCAGAAACAGAAAAGCTTATGCCTGAGTCATTAACCGTTCATACTTTATCCTTTAAGCGTGCATCTGAAATGACACGAAACAAGAAAAAATATAAGGTTGCCGGCCGTGAAGAAATTACAGAGATGATGAATAATGCTTCAACTTGGACAAAGGAAAACGGGTATGTTCCATATTATTTATATCGAATGAAGAACATACTTGGAAACCTAGAGAATGTTGGCTATTCACTACCAGGGCAAGAGAGTATCTACAATATTATGATTATGGAAGAAATGCAAACAATCATTGGTCTAGGCTGTGGAGCAGCTAGCAAATTTATTGATCCTGTGACAGGAAAGATTACTCAGTTTGCAAACCCGAAGGATCCGAAATCCTACAATGATCATTTTATTGAATACACGAACAAAAAAATCGATATTTTAAACGATTTGTTTGGAGTAGTAAAAGGGGTATAGGAAACTATGCCTCTTTTTTTTCGTTCAAAAAGGAGGATTTTTCTTTATAATGAGGAATTATTCAAGTACTAGAACTCATAAAGTTAAACAGATTCCTTTTCATTAAAATGTAAACGCTTTCTATTTTGTTTCTATTAGACAAGACTTCCACAAAAATACCACATTATATTTATCCATTATGAAACATACATTGATAAAAACAAACCCTTATAACTAGGAGGGATAATAATGACCGCACGTTATTTACAAGACGAGCATCATATATTTCGCGATGCCTTTCAAAAGTTTCTTGAAAAAGAAGCATATCCCTATTATAACGATTGGGAAAAAAACGGGATAATCCCTCGTTCTTTCTGGACAAAAATGGGGGATAATGGCTTTTTATGTCCATGGGTTGATGAAAAATATGGAGGACTTAATGCTGATTTTGGCTATACTGTCGTCATTAACGAAGAGCTTGAACGAGTTGGCGCAAGCATGATAGGAATAGGTCTTCATAGTGATATCGTGGTTCCTTATATAAATGAATATGGCACAGAGGAACAAAAACAAAAATGGCTGCCAACATGTATATCAGGTGAAATGATTACAGCAATAGCGATGACAGAACCAGGTGCTGGTTCGGATTTGGCAGGGATTAAAACGACTGCTGTAAAGAAAGGGGATCATTACATTGTAAACGGTCAGAAAACATTTATAACAAACGGCATTCATGCGGATTTAGTCGTTGTTGTTTGTAAAACAGATCCAAAAGAAAAACATAAAGGAATTAGTTTGTTAGCAATTGAAAAAGATACCCCTGGATTCACTCGGGGAAGGAAACTCGATAAGGTTGGTCTCCATGCACAAGATACGGCAGAACTGATTTTCGAAGATGCAGTTGTCCCTGCTGAAAATCTAATTGGAATCGAGGGGAAGGGCTTTTATTACTTAATGCAGCAGCTCCAGCAAGAAAGGCTAATTGTTGCAATATCCGCTCAAATAGCAGCTGAGACAATGCTAAAGCTAACATTGAAATATGTTAAAGATCGCGAGGCTTTTGGACGATCGATTAGTAAATTCCAACATATTCAATTTAGACTTGCAGAGATGGCAACTGAAGTTGAAATAGGCAGAACCTTTTTAGATGATTTGATTGAGAAACATATCGCAGGAAAGGATGTGGTGACAAAGGTTTCCATGGCCAAATGGTGGTTAACCGATATGGCAAAAAAAGTCGCAGCTGAATGTATGCACCTACATGGTGGATACGGATATATGGAGGAATACGAGATTGCGAGACGGTATCGTGACACACCAGTATCCGCGATTTATGCAGGGACAAATGAAATCATGAAAACGATAATTGCGAAAAATATGGGACTATAAGTTTACAAGCGTAACTTGATTTTTTCAAATTATTTTGAAGTGGGGGAATGGATTATGATGAATGTACCATTGCTAGTTTCATCAATGCTCGAGCGTGCAGAGAGGTATTTTCCAAAGAAAACCGTAGTTTCGAGAACTACAACTGGTATTGTAACTCATACCTATAAAGAGATAGGTGAACGAACAAGGAGATTATCAAGTGCCCTAGACAAAATCGGGGTCAGTAAAGGTGACCGTATTGGAACACTAGCATGGAATCACCATCGTCATCTAGAAGCTTATTTTGCGATACCTGGTATTGGTGCAGTTCTTCATACCATCAATATCCGCCTTTCACCCGCGCATATAGTCTACATCATCAATCATGCTGAAGATAAAGTACTGCTTTTTGATGAAGATCTACTTCCATTATTAGAAAAGGTTAAGGATCAATTAAAAACAGTTGAGGCGTTCGTCATAATGACTGATAAGGATGAATTGCCTGAATCAAACTTAGAGCCACTTTATCATTATGAAGAAATTGTAAATGAAGGAAATCCTGCATTCGAATTTAAGAAAGACCTTGATGAAAATGATCCGGTAGGGATGTGCTATACATCTGCAACAACAGGTAATCCGAAAGGGGTTATCTATTCAAACCGAGGAGTTGTCTTACATAGTATGGCACTCGGTCTAGCTGATAGTTCAGGATTGACGGAAAGTGATATTGCGATGCCAGTTGTTCCGATGTTCCACGTAAATGCCTGGGGATTACCTTTTGCGGCGGTGTGGTTTGGAACCACTCTCGTTATGCCAGGACCCTATTTTACTCCAAAGGTATTAGCTGAATTAATAGATTCCCAGAAAGTAACAATAACTGCGGGTGTACCAACAATCTGGCTTGGGCTTCTTAATGAACTAGAGCAAGGCAACTACGATACAAGTAGTTTAACTCGTATTTTATGTGGTGGTTCTGCAGCTCCAAAGGGGCTTATTCAAGCGTTTGAATCAAAATACAAAATCCCGTTTATCCATGCTTATGGGATGACAGAAACAACACCACTTGTTGTGTTATCTCGTCTAAAAAGCTATCAAAATGACCTTTCAGAAGAAGAAAAACTAGAAATTCGGTCGAAACAAGGGTCTATCGTCCCTTTAGTTGAAATGAAGGTAGTCGGGGCAAATGGAGAAGTTGCCAATGACGGTAAAGAAATGGGAGAGTTATTGTTAAGAGGAAATTGGATTGCTGATGAGTATTATAGGGATGAGCGAACAAATGAAGCGTTCCGAGATGGGTGGTTACATACCGGAGATGTAGTCACAGTAGATGAAGAAGGAATTGTGAAGATTGTGGATCGAACAAAGGATCTTATCAAGAGTGGTGGAGAATGGATTTCCTCCGTTGATATTGAGAATGCACTCATGGCTCATGAGTCAGTGTTTGAAGCAGCTGTTATTGCAGTACCGCATGAAAGATGGCAAGAACGTCCAGTTGCATGTGTAGTGTTAAAAGATGCTGCAAAGGACCAAATCACAAAGGATGAGTTACTTGAGTTTCTAAAGCCACAATTTGCGAAATGGTGGTTGCCAGATGATATCATCTTTATGGATGAAATCCCGAAAACATCAGTAGGAAAGTTCCTGAAAAGAGCCCTGCGAGACCAACTGAAAGACCATCTATCACAAGTTAAGTGAACATGTAGGTGGACTTTACATCAAACAGGGTAAAGAGGTACGTCTCTGGATAAAATTAGGAGATGGTGAACTCGCAAACATGGTAAAGAGGTTCGGGATTGGATAAAACTAGGAGATGGCGAACCCGTAAACGTTGTAAAGGGGTTCGTAACTGGATAAAACTAGGGGATAGCGAACTCGCAAACGTTGTAAAGAGGCTCGAGATTGGATAAAACTAGGAGACATCGAACCCGCAAACATGGTAAAGAGGCACGCACCTGGATAAAACTTGGAGATGGCGAATCGCGAACGTGGTAAAGAGGTTCGTAACTGGATAAAACTAGGGGATAGCGAACCTGCAAACGTGGTAAAGAGGTTCAGCATTGGATAAAATTAGGAGATACAAAACCTGCAAACATGGTAAAGAGGTCCTCATATGGATAAAACTGGTAGATACCGAACGCGCAAAAGGGTCATCCAATAAACTCTGGATGACCTTATTAATTTATTGAAAACGGTTTCTTTTAAAGTAATATAATTATATAATAGTAGAAACACCACTAAGGGGGCTTTATAATGGCAATCGAACAAGTAGAAAAAGTGTTTCTTCATATGGATGAGCGAGTAGCCTATCTTACTCTAAATCGCCCAGAGGCACTTAATTCGATGGATATTGAAATGCTTAATCAAATTTTACATAGTTTAAAAGAAGTAGCTGCCAACGATGAAGTGGATATCCTTGTATTGTCTGGTAGTGGACGTAGCTTTTCAGCTGGAGGAGATATTAAAACAATGTTAAGTTCCACTGACGAAAGTGCTTTTGCACCTGTGATGGAACTTATTTCAGAAATAATGAAAACGCTCTATTTGTTACCGAAACTAGTACTCAGTGCAATAAATGGACCAGCTGCTGGACTAGGGTTAAGCTTTGCGTTAGGAGCTGATTACATCATCGCCGATCGACAATCAAGATTAGCTATGAACTTTATCGGGATCGGCCTAATTCCTGACGGTGGTGCACATTTCTTCCTTGAAAAAAGACTAGGCGAAGCAAGAGCCAAACATTTAATTTGGGAAGGGAAGCCATTATCACCAGGAGAAGCTCTACATATTGGATTAATTGATGAGGTTGCAGAGGAAGAACTGCAAACAGCTGTCATCCATAAGGTGAAAAAGTGGAAAAAGAAACCTGTACTTGCCATGATTCAAACTAAGTTTATCTACAATCAAATGCACTTACCAGAGCTTGAAAAAATATTGGAATTAGAAAAACACGGACAGTATACAATGAGAAATACAAAGGACCATCGCGAAGGCATTCAAGCCTTTTTAGAAAAAAGAAAGCCAATTTTTAAAGGCGAATAATGAAGAAAATCCCGTTGAAAGCACAGCGGGATTTTTTTAATAAAAAAAAACAGGTACCCAGAATTTGGTACCTGTTTATCGATGAAATAACACTAATTTTCCTGATGAGCTTGTGCAGCGATGTGTCGTTTCTAAATAGTTTTTTTCCTTCAGAATTCTTTCACCAGTTTCCTTTGCCTCTTTTTCAGTAGCAGCTTCGAATGTTTCCTCAAGTAATTTTTCTCCCGTTTTATCAAACACTGTTAACACATAGTTCATGTCAGAGCCTCCCCATAAATAAAGTTAAAATTCAGATACTTAAAGTGTAGTTGATTGCAAGATTCAGCGCAATAAAAACAATGAATAAATGTGTTATGATAATTTTTGAAACTTTTTCCTAACTCATTCGTAAAAACAACAGGAGAAGGAGGAATCGAAATGGCATTACAGCTAGAAAATGTGACAAAACGATTTGGTAGTTTCACAGCTGTTGATAATCTATCAATTGAAATACCTGAGCGTGAAATGTTTGGTTTTTTAGGTGCCAATGGGGCAGGAAAGACAACAACATTTCGGATGATTCTCGGATTACTAGATGCCAGTGATGGCCGAATTAGTTGGGATGGTAAAAAGATTAATTATGAGACTAGCCATATGATTGGGTACTTACCAGAAGAAAGAGGACTTTACCCAAAAATGAAGGTACGTGATCAACTTGTGTACCTAGCGAGACTGCGCGGAATGCAAAAACAAGAAATTTTACAACAGATTGATTACTGGTTAGAACGATTTAAAGTACCTGAATATGCAACGAAAAAAGTTGAAGAATTATCAAAAGGGAACCAGCAAAAAATACAGTTTATTGCATCTGTCATTCATAAGCCGAAGCTACTTATTCTTGATGAACCATTCAGTGGGCTTGATCCCGTGAATGTTGAGCTTCTAAAAGAAGCCGTTGTAGATTTGAAAAATGCTGGAACCTCAATTGTATTTTCAAGTCACCGGATGGAACATGTTGAGGAATTATGTGAGCATTTATGCATTATGCATCATGGTAAACCAGTTGTACATGGTTCTCTAAAAGAAATTAAGCGTTCTTTTGGAAAGAAAAATGTAATTGTACATGCCGATTTTGATATCAGTCATTTAAAAACATTAGCAGGTGTAACAAGGGCGAAGGAAACTGCGGAGGGCCTCCATTTACAGGTTGAAAGTGAACAAATTTCACAAAAAATATTAGATTCTATTGCGGGAAAAGGCTTTGTTCGAAAGTTTGTATTAGAGGAACCTTCCTTAAATGATATTTTTATCGAAAAGGTAGGTGCTTCTTATGAATAAGTTTTGGATTATCCTTTTTCACACATATGTGAGTAAATTAAAAACAAAATCATTTATTATTACGACATTGATAACAGCACTCATTATCTTTGGACTGGCAAATATACAATCCATTATTGAAAAATTTGATGAAGATGAAACAAACCATGTAGCAGTTCTAAGCGAGTCAGAGGAACTTTATCAAGCTTATGAGCAGACTTTAACAGCAATGTCTACTGATATCGTCATTGAAAAGATGGAAGGGTCAGAAGAGAATGCGCAAGAACGGGTTACCGCCGAAGAATTAACCGGTTATCTTATTCTAACGGAAACACCTGAAGGACTACCAGAGGGAGTTTATAAGGCACCGTCGATAACGGATTCAGAAATCACTGGGCAACTAGAACAGGCTCTTCAACAGTTGAAGGTGACAATCGCAACCACAAAAGCGGGATTAACTCCAGATCAGATTAATCAACTGTATGCACCTGTTCAATTTGATAAAGTGGCCCTTGAAGAAAATGCAAAAACGGAAGAAGAACTTAATCAAGCGCGTGGTTTAGTTTATGTCCTTTTATTTGTTATCTATTTTGCAGTCATCATGTATGCAAATATGATTGCGATGGAAGTTGCTACTGAAAAATCATCTCGTGTTATGGAAATATTGATTTCAAGTGTTTCTCCGATTAAGCAAATGTTCGGTAAGATTCTTGGAATTGCACTTTTGAGTCTAACTCAATTTGCTGTGATTTTATTGGTTGGATATGGCTCCTTGAAGCAAAGCATGAGTGGAATGGAAGGCGGATTTTTTGAAGTGTTTGGTTTTGGCGATTTGCCTGTATCAACCTTTGTTTACGCTGGTGTTTTCTTTATTTTGGGATACTTCTTATATGCAACACTTGCAGCCTTCTTAGGCTCTCTAGTAAGTCGAATTGAAGATGTTCAACAAATGATCACACCGATGACCTTATTAATCGTAGCCGCATTTATGATTGCTATGTTTGGGCTAACAAAACCAGAATCATCCGTGATTACAATCACTTCTTATATTCCATTTTTCGCACCAATGATTATGTTCCTTCGAGTTGGTATGTTAACACTTCCAACCTGGGAAATTGCGTTATCAATCGGGATACTAGTTTCAACAATTACTCTACTTGCGATATTTGGAGCTAGAGTCTACCGCGGAGGAGTCCTTATGTACGGTAAATCTTCCTCCTTCAAAGACATCAAAAAAGCCTTACAACTCACAAAGAATGATAAATAAGCTGCTAGAATTGGACCGAGGGTTATTCCCCTCGGTTTTTATGTGTTTTAAACCTATAAATACCCTGATATTTCACAAAAAAATAAGAACGTGCATTCGTATCAAGAAGGTGTTAGAATATAGGTAAATGAGTCTAAAGGAGCTATTTAATGGATGCACTTACTTTTTTACATATTGCGGATTTACATTTGGACAGCCCGTTTTCAGGGTTAACCAATCTGCCAGCGAAAGTTTTTAAACGTGTACAAGATAGTACTTTTACCTCTTTGAAAAGATTAATCAACATTGCGATTGAGCAAAAGGTTGATTTTATCATCATCGCAGGTGATTTGTTCGATGGAGAAGACCGAAGCCTTCGTGCACAATCACGATTTCGTAAGGAGATGGAACGACTTCAAGACCATGACATAGAAGCTTTTATCGTCCATGGGAATCATGACCATCTTGGTGGGAATTGGCCACATTTTGAATGGCCAAGCAATGTCCATGTGTTTCAAAATGAAAATGTCGAGGTCATTCCTTATAAAAAAAATGGAAAAACCGTTGCGAATATTTATGGGTTTAGCTATGCAAAAAAAGCTGTGCTCGAAAACAAGACCCATTTCTATGAAAAGAAAGACGGTGCTACATATCATATAGGCATCTTACATGGAAGTAAAGAAGGGGAGAGCTCCCATAGCCGTTATGCTCCGTTTTTGTTATCAGATCTCCAGCAAAAAGGATTTGACTATTGGGCTCTTGGACATATTCACACAAGGGAAATTTTAGCTGAAGACCCTCCTATTATTTATCCTGGCAATATTCAAGGTAGGCATAAAAAGGAAACAGGTGAAAAGGGTGGTTATCTTATAAAGCTTTCAAAAGCTAAAACAGAATATAAATTTTTCCCAACATCGGATTTAATTTGGGAAAATACGACCATCGATATTTCTGAGCTTACTAGTTTTGACCAACTTGTAGACAGATCACTTTCTCATCTTGATTCCCTCCGTAAAGAAACCCAAGGCTTATTTGCAACGATTGAATATATAGGAACCGGACCACTGCACGCACAACTTCAAGAAAATGCTATAAAAGCAGATCTCCTATCTCTTCTAAACGATGATATAGAAGAAAAGAATTTTGTTTATGTAGTAGGACTTAAACAAAATTTCCAAATAGAAATCAATCGTCAAAAATTAAAACAGGATTCACATTTTATTGGTGATTTATTAGAAAACATGGAAACATATCAGGACTTTGACCAGGCACTACTCCCTTTAAGGAACAATCAAAGCTTCCGAAGGCATATTGATACTTTTACAAGTGAAGAACTACAGGAAATACTTCACGATGCGGAGAACTTAATTTTACGAGAACTCTATTTTTCCAATAGGAGGTGACGATATGAAAATCATTGGTATTCAGGTCTATGGATATGGAAAACTTGAAAACTTGGAACTTGGAGACCTATCTCCACATCTTCAGGTCTTTTTTGGTCAAAATGAAGCTGGAAAATCAACGCTTATGTCGTTTATTCATAGCGTTTTATTTGGATTTCCTACAAAACAACAAAATGAGCAACGTTATATCCCTAAAACAGGAAACAAATATGGTGGAAAGCTCATTCTCCAAACCGACGAATATGGAACAATTATGATTGAAAGATTGCCTGGGAAAGCTGCAGGAGACGTATCTGTATTTATGCCAGATGGAACAGTTAAAGGAGAAGAATTTATATCAGAGCTATTCCAAGGAATGGATAAAAATCTTTTTCAAAATGTTTATTCTTTCAATATTCATGGACTACAAGGTCTACATAATTTAAAGAGTGAGGATGTAGGAAGGTTTTTATTTTCTGCGGGGACAGTTGGAACAGACGCATTACTTGAATTACAGAGTAAATTAGTGAAGGAAATGGATGGTTTATATAAACCAAAAGGAAAGAATCCACCACTGAATATGGAACTTATCCGACTAAAGGAGGAACATGCAAAAGTTACGAAGTGGCAGGAGAAAAATAGTGAATATGAATCTCTCCTGAACGAACAACAACAAATCGAAAAGGAACTTGTGTCCTATGATACCCGAATAAATTCTTTAAAGCAAAAAATTCAAGAATCAGAGAAACTCCAATCAATTCAACCAATCGTAGAAGAATATCAAACCTTACAAAATCGATTGCAAGGTTTACCAGAGTTTGAGCCTTACCCCGAAGATGGGCTGAAACGCTTAGAACAACTGCATGCGCAGATAAAACCGTATCAGGCACAATTAACTGCCATAAATGGCCAAATTATAGAATGGAACAAGGAAAAAAGTGAAATCCGATTGGCCAAACAATACATCGATAACGAACAACGGATTTTGGAATTGGTTGAAAATAAAAGCCTATTTACTGAAAAAGAAAACAGATTCCAACTCACTACTAAAGAACTTCAAGAGATAGAAGATGAATTAAATCAACTAAAAGATCGAATAAATTTAACATTACCAGAGTCAGATGTTTTGAAATTAAATCTTAGCATTTCTGCAAAAGATATGTTTTCTGAAATTGTTTCTGAAACAGCACGACATAGGCAACAGAAGCATTTCTTAGATAATAGCTTTACGCAAGTAAAGGAAGCGCTAGATCATAGTGAACAAAAGTTAAGTGTCTTAAAGCAACAAGTTCTCCCTGAGGATCAACGAAAACGCTATGAAAAAAAGAAAAGTCAATATACATCGAAGGAAAACCTAGAAAATGAAAAGCTGTTGATTGAGGAAGAGGTAAAAAGAATCGACCAAAAAATAAAAAGAGTTACAGTAAAGGAATCCGAAAACAAACAAAAGTATACTCGTTTGTTTTATGGAATCGGTCTTTCATTATTGATCATCTCGATATATTTCTATGTTACCAAAGAATGGATAATTGGTGGGATATTAACTATACTCGGTGCTCTCATGTGGCCAGTTGGGAATACAGTAACCTCCCAGATGTCTTCCTCATACATACATGAACTCCAGGAAGACAGAGAAAGACTCATCAAAAAACTGGAGGCTATTAAAGAGCAACTAACACATAGCAACTATTCAGAGCATGAAGAGCTAACAGCAATTCTTATTCGTGATAAGCATTTAATGCAGCAGATTGAAATTGAAAAAGCCACACATCTTCAAAACGAACTTGCATTAGATAAGGTATTTAAAGACTTTGAGGAATGGGAGAAATCTGAGTACTCCTTAGAGGAAAAAGCTACAAACATCAAGAAAACATATGGACTTCCAATGCAAATTTCAAATGAACGATTATTGGATGCTTTTCAAATTCTTGAAGCCATCAAGGAGAAAGCATTAAGTAAACAAAAACTTGCTGTAGCAAAAGAAGAGCTTCAAAATGAGATTTCTAACTTCCAATCTAAAATTTACACCGTTGCAAAGCAGATAAACATAGAAGACCAAAGTTCCATCAAAGTTGACCAGATGGCGTTTCGATTACAAGAAGAAAAAAAGAAATATGAACAGCTTATACAGATCGATGCGAAAATAAAGGATTCAGAAGAACAGATCTTAAAACTTACTATTGAAATCGAGCATCTTCAAAAGGAAATTCAAGTTCTATGGGATATCGCGAAAGTTTCGAATGAAGAAGAGTTTCGGGCAAAGGGACAAGCAAATGATACCGCACGAGAACTTAATGAACGAATGAATCTCCTTATAGCGCAACTCGAACGCTTTGGAGAATTAGTTGCAATTTGTAATATAGAAACAAATTATGAAGTTCAAATTGAAGAGATGTCAGCTGAAATCACTCGACTTCATGCAATTGAAAAAGAAAGGCAAGGTCAACTGTCAGCAATAATCCACCGAATACAAGAACTAGAAGAAGGTGGAACCTATGCAGATTTACTTCATTCTTATGAGGCAAATAATTCGTTAGTTAAAAACTATGCTAAAAACTGGGCAACACTAGCAGTTGCAAAAGATATACTAGCTAAAACTGTTGACCACTATCGAACGCTCCGCTTACCTAAGGTAATGAAAAGGGCAGAGCATTATTTTTCTATTCTCACAGATAAGAAGTACAAAAGAATCTACCTTGACAATGAAATCGATGGTTTTATTGTCGAGAGCGATAAGGGTGTACGCTATACGCCGAATGAACTTAGCCAGGCCACTTCAGAGCAATTGTACATAGCGCTCAGATTTTCGCTTGCTAATACGATGCATCCCAGTCAATCATTTCCATTTATTATTGATGATAGCTTTGTTAATTTTGATTCAGGACGTTTATCAAATGTCATCTCTTTGATTAAAGAGCTGTCAAGAGAAAATCAAGTCCTCCTATTTACTTGTCATCAACATGTTTTGGAAGGATTTGGTGAAGTCAAACCTATTATACTAGGTAACGAAGGTATCTTAGAAAACCATAAAAATATGCTATAATTTTTGTAAGAAATTTGTTATTTTCATAGTCCTCATTTATAGAAATGAGAGTAAATAGATAAGCAGGGGGAGAAAATATGGTGAAGGGTATTGTACATTATGAGGTGGGACAACAGGTTGACGTATATTTATTTATTAAATCATCAACTAAAGGCATTGCAAGTAATGGAAAACCATTCTTAACTTTAGTATTTCAGGATAAAAGTGGAGAAATTGAAGCAAAACTTTGGGATGCAACACCTGAGGATGAGACAAACTATGCTGCTCAACAAATCGTAAGACTTGCTGGCGAAATTAATAGCTACAGAGGACGAAATCAGTTGAAAATCAGAAATATCCGACCTATAACTGATTTAGATGGAGTTACTATTTCCGATTTTCTTGAAGTTGCACCTGTACCGCAGGATGAGATGGCTTCAAAGATCACACAATATATTTTTGAAATGAACAACTCGAATATCCAGAGAATTACGAGACATTTACTGAAAAAACATCAAGCTGCCTTTTATGAATATCCAGCAGCAACTAAGAACCACCATGAATTCGTGTCTGGCTTAGCCTATCATGTTGTCTCAATGCTTGACTTAGCAAAAGCAATCGCTCATCTATATCCATCACTTGATACGGACTTATTGTATGCAGGTATCATTCTGCATGACCTAGGCAAGGTTACCGAGTTGTCAGGCCCTATTTCAACAACATATACAGTAGAAGGAAATTTATTAGGACATATCTCAATCATGGTAAATGAAATCGGACAAGCCGCAAAAGAGCTCGGTATTGAAGGTGAAGAAGTTACTGTCTTGCAGCATATTATTTTAAGCCACCATGGAAAAGCAGAATGGGGAAGCCCTAAGCCACCAATGATTAAGGAAGCGGAAATTCTACATTATATAGATAACCTAGATGCAAAAATGAATATGTTGGATCGTGCATTAGAACGTGTAAAACCAGGCGAATTCTCAGACCGTGTCTTTGCATTGGATAATCGAAGTTTTTATAAACCAACCTTTCATAAATAATCAATCAAAACTCGACTCACTTTTTTTAATGAGTCGAGTTTTTTTATAAATAGATTTTCATCATTTATGGAAAGCTATGTAAAAAAAGAGGTTCTGAAGAATGACAAAAGCAATACTTCTATTTTTTCTTTTTTTATTTGTCTTTCATAATACAGCCATTGCGGTTACAAATGAATATGATGAGAAAGATAGCCCATTAAGCTTTAAAGTTGAAATGGTTCCTTGGGACATCGTGAATGAGATTCTTCCTAGAAAATCCTTCTTTACGATTATTGACGTTGAAACGGGTCTTCAATTTCGTGTGCAAAGAAGGGCCGGAAGCAGACATGCTGATGTTCAACCACTCACAATTGAGGACACTAAAATCATGAAGAAAATCTACAGTGGGAAATGGAGCTGGAAGCGAAGGGCGATTATTGTGAAATATGGAGATCAAATGATTGCCGCCTCCATGCACGGTATGCCACATGGTGCAGGTGCATTAAAAAACGGCTTTCCTGGCCATTTTTGTGTGCATTTCTTAGGAAGTACTACCCACAGTTCGAAGGAACCAGATTTTGCACATAAACTCATGTTATTAAAGGCAGGAGGAAGGCTAGACGATTACATTAATAATGCGGATCCGTATCACCTAATTGAAATATTTGTCGCCGGTATTAACCAGTCAGATCGAAAAATTATCAAACAAACCGTTATTCCGAATTCAAAAAATAAGAAGCTTTACAAAACCTTAAATCAAATTACTATTTTTTCAATAACAAACATGTCTTATTTACCGCTAAGCGATTTAAAAGGACTATTAAGTATGGAAATACCAGTTGAAGTCGAAATATACCGGGAAAATCAAGGGAAGGAACGAAAACAAATCGTTTTTGTACTGGTCCGCAATAGTATTGTTGACCGTTGGTATATCCAACAAAATGACTTATTACAGCAACTGTAATTTTGTGAAAAATATGAAAATGAAAAAGGATTTCTTCAGTTTTTGTAGAATTCTGTAAATACTAGTTCTGATTTGGAGTGATCAAGATGACATCAAAAAAGTCTCTATTATATGGAGTATTAATTGGAAGTGTGATCGGTGGTGTATCCGTCCTTTTAAGTTCACCTACTTCAGGCAAGGAATTTAGAAGGGCATTAAAAAATAATCAAAAGCAAATCTCTAATTCCATGTCACAGGTTGTTTCCGATGGAAAATCCTTAACAGAACAGGTCTCTATGTCAACGAAACAGGCGGTGAATACAATAGCAGAGGTTTCCAGTGATATTAAGTATTCACTAAATCATTGGAAACAGGAGATTGAAGGTAATCAAAAAAATATTCAAAAAGAGCTTTCGGAAATAGAAAGCGCTTTAGAAAAATTAGAAAAAGCGGTTACAACCCCATAGAATCAAAATTTTTTAACCTAATTTAAAAATTTCGTAAATTTACATCTTTATTAATTTTTATTTTATTGGCATAATAGTAATAAGAGAAAATAGAAAAGTGGGTGAATCTATGAAACATGAAGAAAAAATGGCCTCCATCAAAGAAGCGCTCCTTTTTAGTCAGAGAATCGCACAGCTAAGTAAGGCATTATGGAAATCTATTGAAAAGGACTGGCAACAATGGATCAAGCCTTATGATTTAAATATTAATGAACATCATATTATTTGGATAGCGTATCATTTGAAAGGTGCTTCAATTTCAGAGATTGCTAAGTTTGGAGTTATGCATGTTTCAACTGCATTTAACTTTTCTAAAAAGTTAGAGGAACGTGGACTTTTACAATTTTCAAAAAAGGAAAATGATAAGCGTAACACGTATATCGAGTTGACACCAAAAGGGGAAGAAATCTTTTTAAAAATTGTGGAGAGCTATAATCCTAGTAAAAATGGAGTTTTGGAAGGAGCAATTCCTCTTAAGAAGCTTTACGGAAAGTTCCCAGAAATCGTTGAGGTTATGAGCATTGTCCGTAACATCTATGGAGACGATTATATGGAAATCTTCGAGAAATCATTCCGAAACATAGAAGATGATTTTATTGAAGTAGATGGAAAGCTTTACAAACGAGTAGAGGAAAAAATAGAGTTGTAATCTCGATTCAGTTTATTTTGTTGATTATCCCTTTAAACTCGTACATTAAAGGGGTATATTTTCTTTCTTTCGCTAATACGTCGATTGTTGTTTTTGGATCTAAGTGGGGATGAAGCATCCCTACAAATTGAGTTAAAAGCGGCGTGAAACATATTAATCCCTCCGCTTTTTGTTTTTTATATTTAATGCTCATCTCTTCACAAAGGTCCAATAAGTCTTCAACGTCTTTTTTTGTTAATTTTGCTTCCATTATTAATTGATGAAACGGTGATAACTTATCCTCTAACAACGGTAAGATGAGTGACTGATAATATTCAAGTCGCTCCAAACGCTCTTCAATTGACTCCATAGTTAACACCTCAAATTCTTTAGTTGAATGAATACAATAAGTTTGTTTTTAAATAATATGCCCAAAAACCGCGAAAAAAGTCGAAAAAACATGTATTTTATCGTTCTTTTGGATACCTATTGCATTTTTGTTAGAAACAAAGTAAAGTAGTTTAGTAAGTTTAGAGTAACTAATTTAGAATTTTTTTACTTTGATTTGGATAGGACTTCCAATTATTTACTTCTTATGATTGCGGATGGTGATTTAGTATGACTTGTTGGAAAACCATTAATCTTTCAAAGGATTATGGATTCCATCGAATTGTGTTGGTATCCTTGATATCAATGTTCATTGCATTTATTCTTTTTTATTTGCCAATGAATCTTATGTATTCTTCAATTAAACTAAATGAAGATGGATCAATTTATTTTTTATTAGCTTTATTGTTGATTTATCCATTACATGCAACCTTGCATGTTTTACCGTTTTGGGTAACTGGTAAAAAACTAAAAGTAACATTTAAATGGATGTACGGAATCATTCCAATTGTTTCTACTCGTTCAAAAGATGCACTTTCTAAACCGTTTATCATTTTAGTAATGAGTACACCATTTTTATTGATTACTACTCTTCTGCTTGGTGCGTGTGTTGCTTTTCCGGTCTATATACATTATTTTTCCATTATTGCAGCGATCAATTTTGGATTCTGTGTTCCTGATTTTATCTATTTAGGTCAGTTTATTAAGGCACCAAGATCTTGTACTGTTGAAGAAGTAGAGGATGGCTATGATATTTTAATTCATAAATAAACTTTATTCACTTGGGATTTTGGATACTCAGTAATGAATAAAGTTGAGCCTTCTGGGAGTCTTAGATTTTCATGATTGAACAAAATCTAGGGGAAAAAATGCCACGGCATGTTTGATTTTAGATGGGGGGATGAGGAGTGCTCTTATTTTATATTCCATTTGCTGCTTTTATTTTGTTTTACATTAATCAAATGACTTTCCGGCTATGTGAGCAAAAAGAAATTCCTGATGACCGCCAGCCAAAAGTTTATCGAACAATTAATATTTTAATTACCATTTTACTTATTTCCTCCTATGTAGAGGTCTTGTTTACGTAAATGGAAAAAGGATGACCGATTTTTCGGCCATCCTTTTTTTTTAGAGTAGGTTTTTTAGATTGTCTAGCTCAAGCGCCTAGCCCCTCTCTGGTCTAGCCAACCTGTCAAGAAGGATAAAAGGCATCCTTCTAGCCAGCTTTTCTTATGCTTGTCGGGGCTGAGCAAGTCACTTAAGCTTTTCTTAGAACCAAGCAGCACCAACGATGATTAGAAGGATGAATAACACGACAATTAGCGCGAATCCACCACCGTATCCGTGACCCATAGTAACACCTCCAATGTCTTTGTACGGTATTTTATGCGAAATCATTTGTGAACGAATAGGCGAGTGTCTCGCCTTTAGGAATTCTTTTTCACAATCAACTGAATTTTTGAACTTGAAAGACAAAAGCCTTGTTATTCAGTTCACTATATCCTATTCGCATAAAGCCTATATGACTGTGCGAATGTCCCAGATTTTTGAATAATCTTGCGAAAATGTTTTCTTTCTTTTTTAAAAGTATGTTATAGTAATTTTTGTACCCTTGGACAAACCGTATATAAAAAATGTACATAGTAGGAGTGTGTGTAATGAAAAAATCAATAATTGCTTTAACGGCTGCTGTAGGTATTCTTGGTCTAAGTGCATGTAATAATGCCGACGATTCAGCAGTACTTGTAGAGACAAAAGCTGGAAATGTAACAAAAGACGAATTATATAATGCAATGAAGGATCAAGCAGGCGCAGTGATCCTTAAAGATTTAGTTTATACTAAAGTATTATCAGAGAAATATGAAGTGACAGATAAAGAAATAGATGCAAAGTATGAAGAAATGCAAGCTGCTCTTGGTGCTCAGTTTGATGCAATTGTTGAGCAAAATGGAGAGGAATTCGTTCGTGAACTTCTTAAGTCTGACATGTTAAAAGAAAAAGCTGCATTGGAAGAAGTTGAAGTGAAAGAAGGAGAAGTGGTTAAAGCAAGCCATATCTTAGCTCAAGTTCCGCAAGATGCAACTGAAGAGCAAAAAGCAGAAGCAAAAAAGAAAATTGAAGAAGCTAAGGCTAAGCTTGACAGTGGTGAAAAATTCGAAGATGTAGCTCAGGAATACTCTGAAGATGGTTCAGCTCAAAATGGTGGAGATCTTGGTTGGTTTGGAAAAGGACGTATGGTTCCTGAATTTGAAGAAGTTGCCTTTACCCTTAAAGAAGGCGAAACAAGTGATATTGTTGAATCCCAATTTGGCTATCACATTATTAAAGTAACCGGAACAACTGAAGGTTTCGATAAGATGGAACAAGAGAAAAAGGACGAAATTCGTAAAGCTTTACTTCAAGCAGACCAAACTGCCCTTCAAACTGCTTTAGACAAAGCAATTGATAATGCAGATGTAAAAGTGAAGGATGACGATTTTAAAGACTTATTCAAAGCTCCAGCAGCAGAATAATGAGAAAGGACCGTTTTAGTGAACGGTCCTTTTTATGTGCCGTTTTTTACATGGCCTCTGGTTTATTCATTTGCTTAGAACGTTTTTCTTTTTCGCTATTCATACGTTCGATATATACATTGCCTTCTTGCTCAATATAGGAGTCTTCAATCTTCTTATCCTCTCTAGATGTCCTAATCACCATATATGCACTAAAAAGAACTCCAAATAACGCTACATATACAAACCAAGGTACTGTTAACATAGAATTCCACTCCTTGTCCCACTTTTTACTTCTACTATATGATGAAAAATGACTAGATATCACTTAATTTCATAGATTTTTGTTGGAGATGAAGAGTAGAAATAGTGGATCACTTGATTCTATCGACGTTATTTCATTTCTATCAATTTTTTTTCATTCTATTAGTTTTAATTCTGTTCTATAGACTTTAACTAATTCACAAATAAATGGACAGAAAAAGGGTGCCCGCCAAATAGTCGGACACCAGAAATTCATGATTATGCACTAACTGTAAAGTTTGTACGTCTAATAATTTGTTGTGCAACTGGATAAATAATCGCCATTGCAATTGTACCCATTACAGTTGCTGGGATGACTACGCCAATGAACAATCCGATGAATGTTCCAGGTAGACCAGCAATAATAAGTGCAGTGTTTAAGAAAACAAATCCAGAAACTAAAATTCCTACTGCAGTAATAGCACATACCATTACTAGTGATTGTGTCTGCTTTCTTGCAACTGTAAACATGCCATAGAATACGAATGCTGATACTAATTTATCGACAGGGTTCGCAATTTGACCACCTGGGAAGGTTGTTGTCAATGCTGAAATCACACCGCCGACAATTGCTACAAGCAACACGTATTTCTTTTCAGGGAATAACATAATACCTAAAAACATGAAGATTAACAATAAATCAGGCTTCATCCCTAGGTAAATTCCCGGCATAACTGTGTGCAGTACAGCACCCATTCCAACTAATAATGCTAAAAACACTAAAACCTTTGTATTCATTTCTCATCTCTCCTCAGCTTTTCTAAGCTATATTTTTGGATTCTCCAATAGTGCACTCATTGCCTATTGCAAGAATCTTATCTATAAGTATATCAGACTATTAGACCAATTTACAGTTCTAATTATCTGATTTAAAGGCCTTCATAAATGAGGCAAGGGCTTCAACAGACTCATAAGGGACCGCATTGTAGATGGAAGCACGGCAACCTCCGATTGAGCGATGTCCATTTAATCCTACGAAACCCATTTCCTTTGCTTGTGCTAAAAACTTTTTCGTAAGCTCTTCACTTGGAAGTGTGTATGAAACATTCATCGTGGAACGACTGCCTTTTTTAGCATGTGCTTTATAGAAGCCATCTGATTCATCAATTGTATGATATAAAAGAGATGCTTTTTCATTATTCTTCGCTTCAATTGCAGGTACGCCACCTTGCTCCTTCACCCATTCAAGCACAAGTGAAAGCATGTAAATTGAAAAAGTAGGTGGAGTATTATAAAGCGAATTAGATTTTACATGTGTTTTGTAATCTAGCATGGTCGGGAGATTGCTATTGCCTTCTTTTAATAGGGAATCTTTAATGATAGCAACGGTTACCCCAGATGGACCAAGGTTTTTTTGAGCACCAGCATAGATCATCCCAAATTGTTCTACATTAATTTCTCTACATAAAATATCACTGGACATATCTGCAATTAATGGCACATTGGTGTAGGTTGGGTACTTTTCCCATTGTGTCCCATAAATGGTGTTGTTTGATGTGATATGAACATAAGCAGAGTTCTCTGAATGAGCGTTCTCACCAATTTCAGGGATATAATTGTATTTATCTTCTTTACTGGATGCGACTATATTGGTTTCTCCGAGTTTATTTGCCTCATCAAGTGCTTTTTGAGACCAAGAACCAGTTAATATGTAGTCACCTTTTTTACCTGGAGTGAGAAAGTTCATGGGAATCATTGAGAATTGTAAACTAGCGCCACCCTGTAAAAATAATACATGGTAGTCATCTGGAATACCCATGAGACTACGTAAATCAGAAATAGCTTGTTGATGTACTTGGTCATATTCTTTACTACGATGACTTAATTCCATTACAGACATGCCAGTTCCTTTGAAATTATTAAGTTCGGCTTGGGCTCGACTTAAAACTTCAATTGGGAGAGCAGAGGGACCGGCATTAAAATTGTAAGCTCGTTGCATGTTTGAATCCTCCTATTTTGTTGCTTTAGTTGAATAAAGTTATCTTATCATGTTTTTATGAAAAAAAAAGTGAAATTTTTAGAAAAAACACGAAATAACGCTTTCAAACCATAAAGAAAGACAAGACCGTAAGTCTTGCCTTTTTAGGATTAATTTTTTTGTTCGATTGATTTTGAAATGCTTGAGGCAATATTTTGTAAATCTTCGGCTGAGTACTGACTTTCATGAGACTTCCATACGATGCCAAATCCATCGCCTTTTCCATAACGAGGAATGAGGTGTAAGTGGAAGTGGAATACAGATTGTCCAGCTTGCTCACCGTTATTTTGTAACAGGTTCATACCGATTGGATTAAATTCTTTTTTAATTGAATTTGCAATGGATGGAACAACTTCAAAGATATTTTGGGCAATTTCTGGCGTTAATTCAAATACATTTTCTTTATGTATTTTTGGGATAACAAGAGTATGTCCTTTTGATACTTGGCTGATGTCTAGGAAGGCATACACATGTTCATTTTCAAAAACCTTTGCACTTGGAATTTCACCATTGATGATTTTACAAAAAATACAATCACTCATTTACGTCCATTCCTTTCAAAAATTCAGTTAATAACTAGTATTTTATCACATGTTCATTCGATGTTAAAATTTTCATGTTGTAATAAATATTTTAAAAAAAGAAAACAGGATGCGATCGCAAAGGATGCATCCTGTTTTTGAAGAAGGCTTTTTGTTATAGGTTAACGGTATCTTTGATAAACACCTCATTTTTTTTAGGAATGAAAGTCTTTATCTAATGGAGTGAGTCAATTCCGTAGTTCAATCGGACCATCCCCTTGTCTAATGTTTATAAGTTAATACAACTTATAAAGCGACTAGGTAGCCTTTAACAAACACCTCATTTACAAAATAATGTTATTTTGTTAGTGGTAATTTGTTTCGAACTTACTTTTCTCTCACATTTCCCAAAGTAACCATCCCCTTATAACAGGTATAAAAAGCTGTCGTCTAAAACAAGGATATTGTCTTTAACAAACACCTCATTCCAGGTAGATGATTAACATCAAAGGCTTTTTTCTTGCCCTCTTCAAAAATTAGTATGGCCGTTTTTAAATGTTCTATTCAAATTTTTTAACTATGTAAAAATGGCAATTTTTGATATGATATAGGAAATATAGGTAGGTAAGAAGGGAGCTTTACATGGCACTACTAGAGATAAAAAATCTAACCGGTGGTTACACTCAAAATCCTGTTCTTAAGGATGTTTCCTTCAAAGTTAATCAAAACGAAATTGTAGGATTAATCGGCTTAAACGGTGCGGGGAAAAGCACGACAATTAAACATATTATTGGCCTAATGGAGCCAAAGAAAGGGTCTATCCATATTCATGGAAAAACGATTCAAGAGGACATGGAAGCTTATCGATCCAAGTTTAGTTTTATTCCAGAAACACCGATCCTTTATGATGAGTTAACCCTTTATGAACATCTTGAATTAACAGCAATGGCCTATGGACTTGATAAGAAAATGTTTGAAGAAAGGCTTGAACCTTTATTAAAAGAATTTCGAATGGAAAAAAAGGTAAAGTTTTTCCCGGCTCATTTTTCAAAAGGAATGAAGCAAAAAGTTATGATTATGTGTGCTTTTTTAGTTGAGCCAGACGTTTATATCATTGATGAACCTTTTGTAGGTTTGGATCCTCTTGGTATTCAATCCTTGTTAGAACTAATGAATAAAAAGAAAAATCAAGGAGCGGGCATCTTAATGTCCACTCATATTTTAGCGACTGCCGAAAAGTATTGCGATTCTTTTATCATTTTACATAACGGAAAGGTAAAGGCTTCAGGAGCCTTAGAAGATCTCCGTAGACAATTTAAAATGGAGAATGCATCACTCGATGATATTTATATCAGCCTGACAAAGGAAGAAGAAAATGATTGATATCAAAGAACTATGGAAAAAGCGCCAGATCCAACATTTTAAGGAAATAAGCCGTTATTTGCGGTATATGTTAAATGACCATTTGCTAATCGCTCTCCTCTTTTTAGGTGGGGGAGGGGCATACTACTATAATTATTGGTTGCAGGATGTTCCTAAGGAATTTCCTTACGCGATTATAATTGCACTTGTTTTAGGAGCTATATTGACAAGAAGTCGAGTTCAAACCTTAGTGAAAGAGCCTGACCTTGTTTTCTTATTGCCTATAGAAACGAAGTTAACTGCTTATTTTCAAAAAGCATTTTGGTATAGCCTGTTTTCTCAAATTTACTTATTATTAATTGTGTTTGCAATTGCAGCACCTTTATATCTAGCTGTTACAGATAAAACCTTTTCGTCCTTAGCAGCTATCTTTGTAATTGTTCTTTTAAGCAAAGCATGGAACCTGCTATTGACATGGTTAACTCAGCATGACCAGGAAAACTCAACTTATTTTACTGACACCGTAATCAGGCTTATTTTAAATATCGTGCTTATGTACTTGTTATTTTCTGGTGCATCAATTATCTTTATCGGTTGTGTTGTTTTACTCATGCTCGGGCTGCTTCTTTATTTTCATAAGGCAGTTGAAGGAAAAGGGATAAAATGGAATACTTTAATCGAGTTAGAGTCAAAGAGAATGCTTACTTTTTATCGAATTGCAAATTTATTTACAGATGTTCCTAAACTAAAGGAGCGGGTGAAAAGACGGCCATGGCTTAACTGGGTAACCGGTCTAATTTCATACTCTAAGAAAAATACATTCCGCTATTTATATACGCGTACCTTTTTGCGGACAAGCGACTACTTAGGAATGTATACGAGGCTCACCATTATTGGCGGATTGATTATTTATTTCGTCCCATTTCAATATGGTAAAGCGTTTGTGATGATATTGTTCTTGTATTTAACAGGCTACCAGCTTATCACATTATGGAGACACCATAGCTTGAAAATATGGGTTCGATTATATCCGGTGAGTGAAGAATCGAAATTATCTTCCTATTTGCAGTTTCTATTCCAGTTACTAGTTGTTCAATGTGTTTTATTTACAGTGATCCTTTTACTAACAGTTGAAATCTCGACAACATTCTTATTATTGGTTGCAGGTCTAGTGTTCGTCTATCTTTTTGTATTTGTTTATACAAAGGGGAAGGTACAAAAGCTTGACCGGATGTATAGTTAATCATTTGAAACCTATCCCTATTTTAAATCGTAGTAAGTATTAAATTAAAAGAGGGGTAGAGGCGCATGGATGATTCATATCTGTTAAAAGTGGAAGAGGAATTATTTCAATGGCGAAAAAAGCTTATAAAAAAATCTACTATGCTCCAACGTGTTTCGAAAAAAGCTCAAACAAAAGTGAATGAGATGATTCCTGAAAAAGCCCATACGGTTATTACCGAAAGCATCAAAAAGATGGTTCAAGCTACATTAGTTGGGTCAGAATACACAACAAAGGGAAATTATCCAGATGTAATGACATTGCAGGTAAAAGAAAAGCTAATAGAAGAAAAATTAACAGTATATAGACGAACTGCAGCTGCAGAAGGAGCTGGAACAGGTGCAGGAGGATTTTTTTTAGCCTTGGCCGATTTCCCTTTGCTTCTTTCAATAAAGATGAAGTTTTTATTTGAAGTAGCAGCGATTCATGGGTTTGATACGAAAAATTATGAGGAACGTCTTTTCTTGTTGTATGTGTTTCAGTTGGCTTTTTCTAGTGATGAACATAAAAAGAAAACATTTGGGATTATCGAGAATTGGGAAGTAATGAAAGAAAGCTTATTGGAAATGGATTGGCGTGTCTTTCAGCAAGAATACCGAGATTATATTGATTTCGTAAAAATGCTTCAATTACTCCCAGGTGTTGGAGCAGTTGTTGGGGCATATGCTAATTACAATTTACTCGATCACTTAGGTGAAGTCGCAAAAAATTGTTATCGTATTCGAATACTACAATAATAAAAACGCAAGAATGGTGTGAAATGATCATCATTCTTGCGTTTTATTTTTATACAGTTGCTTCTTCAGATTTTTTGACTGAAAGATAATTTAATGTTGCTGTTCCTAATGTTTTGGCAGCTATAAGCATGGCTTTTTCATCAATATCGAATTTTGGATGATGATGTGGAAAGGCCTCTGTTACATCAGCTGGCTTCGCACCTGTAAAGAAGAAAGTTCCAGGTACATGCTGTAAATAATAAGCAAAATCCTCGCCACCCATTTGTGGTGCTGCTTCAGTAACATTTGTCACTCCCGGTACATTTTCAGCAGCCTCAACTAGGAAATCCGTTTGTTCTTTATGATTGACGACAGCAGGATACCCACGATGAAAGGCATAGGAGTAAGTAGAATCAGCGGCAATACATGTTCCTTTTATAATTCGCTCAATTTCATGCTCGATTTGGTCTCTAACATCTTCACTAAATGTTCTTACTGTTCCTCCAAGTTTTACGGAGTCTGCAATTACGTTAAAAGGATTTTCTGCAACGAACGAACCAATTGATACAACTGCAGATTCAACTGGATCAACGCGTCTGCTCACAATTTGTTGTAAGTTCATAACTAACTGAGACCCAATAACAACAGCATCTTTCGTTGTATGCGGATGTGCTCCGTGACCACCTGAGCCTTGAATTTTAACCTCAAAACGATCTGCAGCAGCCATGATAGGACCAACGCGGTATTCAATTGTTCCAGTAGGCGTTGTTGCCCATAGATGTGTACCGAAGATAACATCTACTCCTTCAAGGCAGCCATCTTCAATCATAGAAATAGCACCGCCTGGAGCAAATTCCTCTGCATGTTGGTGAATGAGGACCACTGTTCCAGAGAGTTGTTCCTTCATTTCTTGAAGTGTTTTTGCTAATACTAGCAATGTAGCAGTATGGCCATCATGTCCACAAGCATGCATGACACCAGGAACAGTTGACTTATAAGGTACATCTTTTTCGTCCTGAATTGGAAGGGCATCGAAATCAGCGCGTAAAGCTACAGTTGGACCTGGTTTGTTTCCATGGATCTTCGCCACAACACCATTGCCGCCTACATTTGTTCGCACTTCAATTCCTAAATTTTTATAAAAATTCGAGATGTATTCAGCGGTTTTATATTCTTTAAATGAAACTTCTGGGTGTTGGTGTAAATAACGTCGAATATCAACCATTTCAGTATATTTTTTGTCTAAAGATTCATATAGGTTTTGTAACATTTCTCGATTCTCCCCTTCACTTTATAATACCTATAAATTATATCATGATAAGTTGTGTAGTATCGTAATTTTGCATGAAAAAAGGAGGCTTTTGGCCTCCTACTCAATCGACTGTAGTAATGCATTTCCGTTTTTCGAAACTTTTACTTTAGCGTGCTTTGCATTACGCTGTAACTCTAATCCTGTACCTTCTTTAACAAAATAACTTTCTATACCGATGATAATGCCATTATAGCCGTTGTATTTACCGGCAATAAGGACCTCATCTTGATCGAGTTGATAGTCACGGGGATCAATAGAAGTTAGTATTTTCTCCCGTTGATAGATACCGTGTTGGTCTTGTTTCGCAAGAATAAACACTTTATTTCCTGATTGTACATTTTTTAATTCATTGACTTCTGCAATTTCATAACGCAAAATCACATAGTCACCCTGAAGCATCGAACGTGGGTCAACAGGTGCTAACTCCAGTGTAATTTCTTTCCCGTTTTTTAATAATGACTCACTAGTCCCAATTTGGTAACCTACAATCGTCAACTGTAAAAGAAGAATGAGTCCAATAAGACTCCACTGCTTTTTCGTAAAAACCTTTTCTTTCTTTAATTCATTTTTTCCAGCTCTTCGTTCAAAGAATTGAGTGATTACGAAGAAAATTAGGCCGATCAGAAGTAGTGATAGTGATTTGTGTACAAGTGACCAAACAAGGTCATAATAAGTTGAAATAAATAGAGCAATCCAGAACAATAACGTCATTCTAAATAGAAATAAATCGTCTATTCGAGAGAAGGAAAGAACAAGTATTGTTGTTATGATAAAAAACAATAAGCTATAGATAATTTCCTGCCAAAGCAAATTATCTAAAAAGGTAAGAGCGTAGAACAAGAGTAAGCTGTAAAATAAACTTATTCGTTTTAATGCAGCTTGCGGTCGAACAAAATAATAGATTATTGCATTGACTAGTGCAAAACCTATGAATACAAATTCTAAATGAACCCACATTCCTAATTCATCTAAAATTAGATTTACACAACAACCAATGATAGTTGTGTAACTCATGAATCTAATGATTCCATCTTTCATGACCACAGTTACAACAATAGATACGATTAAAAAGAAAATTGTAATGGGTGTAGATAGGAAAAATGCTTCAAGTAGACCTGAGAAAAATCCGATAAACAGTAGCGTGTTTCGAACATAGGGCCCAAGCTTTTTCACAAATAAACCTGTAGTAATAAATAATAAACTCAAAACAACCGTGGCATAGAAGCTAGAGAATAACAGGAAGAGAACTCCCCCAAAGCTAATCGAAAACATGAAAGAACCAATGAGTGTAACAATCACGATTAATGTACCTTTAATCGCTTGACCTATTGGAGCTTCTGAATGCTTAGAAGATAAATGCCTAGCCAATAAGATTCCGCCGATAATTAGAGCGATGGAGGCAATTGAACCTACTATTTGCAAGCCAAGATATCCTATTGAATCTCCGAATAAAAATGGTATTTCAATAATTTTTGTACAGACGTAAATACTAACCATTGTGAAAAGAATAATGGAAAGATACTTATCAATTTTCTTCGTTGCAAGATAAAAATAACAAATGGCAGCAAACAAAATATATAAGACATTCGTCCAGCCACTATAGGGTTCATACAATTCGAAAATACTCATTCCGATTAACATAATATGGGTCATCGTATAGGACATATAGCGAAGGGCTTTATTATCCAATACCGGAGTAAAGGTAAGAATAAAGAGGATAAGATTGAGTACTGCAATTACAAGATATATGAGCCACTCTTGGAAATCTGTGTGAACAATGAAGTACGATGAGGGATTCATATAGAACCAATATGCGAGATGAAAAAGGATAAAGCTCATAATGGGAAAAGGAGTATAATTTGTGCTTATTGCAAGCAGTAAAACTGGTATTAGCCAAACAAGAAATAGGACATAACTGTCTGCATGAGAATTATAAATTTGACCAATTAATGCAATAGATAATCCAAAGGTGACTGCACCTGCCACTAACAACCATTTCCCTAAAAATAATTGTTGTGAAAGAAGTTTTGTGGAAAGCACAGATAACAAATAAAACAAAAGCATTGCAGCAACCGAAAGTGAAAGTTTTTCATACCGTGAAAATTCTGGCCAGTTAGCAGCAAAAAAGTAAAGAATTCCAGATAAAACCAAAACAATCGAAGCAAAGTAACCAAAAGGAATCAATTTCTTCATTTCATACTCCCCATTTCCTCATGGAAAAATAAATATCCTACTAATACTATATGTGGTTAAGATGAATCGTTGTAATGATTATAATATATTTTTCCAATCGTGATACCATTATTTAAAGAACAATTTCATGAAAGATTAGGGAAACCTAATCCCGAGGTGAATTACTTATGGAATTCTTTTCAGCAGAGTTTTTTTCAGCTCTACTTTCGATTATAGTAATTGATCTCGTCTTAGCAGGCGATAATGCGATTGTTATCGGTTTAGCCGCAAGAAATTTACCAAAGGAACAGCAAAAAAAAGCAATCATATGGGGAACTGTTGGGGCAATCATCATTCGTGCTGCAGCTACATTAGTTGTTGTTTGGCTCCTTGAGTTACCAGGATTACATCTAGTAGGTGGAATTCTACTCATTTGGATTGCGTATAAGCTTCTAGTTGATGATCAAGATGAACATAATATAGAGGCAAAGGGATCTTTTGCAGCCGCAGTTAGAACGATTATAGTAGCGGATGCTTTAATGGGACTCGATAATGTTCTAGGAGTAGCGGGAGCAGCTCATGGTAGCTTTGTTCTGGTCATAACAGGGCTCATCATATCGGTCCCAATCATGGTTTGGGGAAGTACGCTGTTCATTAAATTAATTGACCGTTTCCCAATTATTGTTACAATCGGTGCAGCCATCCTTTCCTATACAGCAGCAAAAATGATTGTAGGAGAACCATTTCTACAAGAGTTCTTTGAAAATCCTTGGTTCAGGTATGCGTTTGAAGCGCTAATCGTAATTGCGGTTGTATTTATTGGAACAAAGGCGAAGAAAACAAAAGCGCAATCAATTAAGGAAAAACAAAAAGCTTCTTAAAGAAAGGCAGCCATTTGGCTGCCTTTACTATTTTATGTCTTTAAGAATAAGGCGAATTTTACTTAACACCTCATTTGTATGAAGGAATGGGCTTTCTATTTGAAGTAACTTTCGTATAAACTGTTTTTGCAAGGCTGAAAGTTCTAGTTCCTCTTCCCAGCTTTTTCTCTTTTCAGAAGTTGGAGTATAAGCGGAATATAGTATAAAAAGTAGGGTATGACCAATTGCATAAAAATCACTTTTTGGCTGGGGTTCTCTCATCAATGAATTGCTTCGCTTTTTAACGGTTGAGTTAATAAATGCAGATAAGCCAAAATCAATAATGGATACTTGTTCTTCATTATCCACCATAATGTTCGGTGGGCGTAAATCAAGGTGGACAATGCGTTCAGAGTGTATATTGTCTAGGATTTCCAAAATTTTCTCTAAAATTTGAAAGGCCTCAATTTTAGTAAATGCTTTTCCATGCTCAAAAATTAATTTATCTAATGTAATCCCATTCATTCTTTTCATAACAAGGAAATAGCGACCACGGTTATAGAAAAAGTCTACGAAGCTAGGAATAGAGTGATGATCCAGATGTTGTAGGATCTCCTTTTCTTTGTTAAAAGAGGCGACCCCTGCTTTATTTTGTTTACGTGCTCGAAGTTGTTTTATAATTACAGGTTCATCTGAATTGGTCGATGTAGCTGAATAGACAATCCCATAACCACCGATTCCAATAACATCCTCAATTAAATAATCCGAGATAATTTTTCCAGGTTTTAAAGCTCTTTCACGAATTTTCCATAGCCCATTCATTAACTGGAGAAGAATTTCTTTTTATAGTTTTTCTTATAATATTGATGTCCTAAGTGAGAATGTTTCTTGTGTTTGTATTTATAGTCACTACTTGAATAGTGATATTTTTTTGGTTTGGACGCCTCTTTTAGAATGGTCTTTATTATCTTCTTTAACATATAACTCCTCCTTTGTTTCTTGATGGGATTAATATATCATACCTTTATTACGATTTAATGAATGAAAGGTTACAAATAATCAGTGTGGTAATTATTGCTAATTTCTAAGTATATTTCTTGTTTTAACTAAGGATACTATATACGAGTTTTGTACATAAGAAGAAAGGGAGTATCATAATGAAAAGAATAATTTTTACTGGTTTAGCTTTATTTCTAAGTTTTTTGTTAGTGGGTGAAATCCAAGCATCTGCGGAAATGGGAAATGTTGACCAAAAGCCAAAGGTGGATCTAACCGATCAGCAAAAGCAAGAGCTTGATAAGCTGTATCTTGATCTTCTTGAAACAAAAAAGGAGATTATAAATAAATATGTTGAATATGGTGTCCTTACAAAAGAAAAAGCAGATAAAAAACTGAACTGGTTAGACGAACATTACCAGAAGATCAAAGAACACGGATATATCCCAATGCATCATCATAAAAAGCACGAAGATGATGACGATAAGAATGATAATGACTAAATCGATAATAATTAGCTAGGTAAAACATGTCCTGTTTTGTCTAGCTTTTTTTATTGAATGCGAAATAATCATTATCTCATTTAGTATCACATCCTCATATTAAGGCATCCTTTTTTATTTATTCCAATAGGAATAGTATAATAAAAAGAAAATAACTTAAGGGTGTTTGAAAAAGGAGAGGTGAAAATGCCCATTTCATTTATTAAAACAGAGAAACAAGAACGCTTATATAAGCTGGCATGTGAATTAGCAGATAAATTTAACGAAAGAGCAGCAGAGTATGATGAAACAGGTGAGTTCCCTCTATTAAATATAGAGGAACTTAGAAATACAGGATATACTAGCCTTTCTGTTCCAAAGGAATATGGTGGGAAAGAAGGGCTTTCCTTATATGACTTCGTATTACTTCAAGAACGACTTGCTGTAGGAGATGGCTCAACCGCTTTATCAATCGGATGGCATTTAGGCGCAACTATGGATTTGTTTGATAAAAAGCGTTGGACGGAAGAAAAGCGAACATTTTACGCAAAAGAAGTTTTACAAGGTGCTCTTTATAATCGAGCGGCAACTGAACCTCAAACAGGAAGCCCAACGAGGGGAGGTAAACCTCAAACAACAGCTAGAAAAGAAGGCGATAAGTGGGTCTTGTCTGGCAGAAAATCTTTTACAACAATGTCACCAGCCCTCGATTATTTTGGGGTAATTGCCTCAATAGAAGGAACGGACCAAGTTGGGGAGTTTTTAGTTGAAAGATCTAAGTCTGGAGTTGAAATCGAAGAAACCTGGAACACAATTTCCATGAGAGGTACAGGAAGTCACGATCTTGTCCTCACAAATGTTGAGCTGAATGAAGATGATTTAGTTGAAATGGTAACCCCTGAGCAAAAAGCAACTCCAAATGGTTGGCTGCTTCATATTCCGGCTTGCTACTTGGGAATTGCAATTGCAGCAAGAAATTATGCTGTGAAATTTGCGAATGAATACTCGCCTAACAGCCTAAATGGACCGATTAAAACGATTCCAAATGTCAGGCGGAATGTGGGAGAAATGGAGGCAGAGCTTTTAAAGGCACGCCATATTCTTTATGCAATTGCTGACAAATGGGACAGGACTGCTGATCGAAGTCAGCTTGGTTCAGAACTCGGGCTTGCGAAATATATTGCTACAAATAGCGCTATTTCCGTTGTAGATAAAGCAATGCGAATAGTTGGAGCTAAGAGCCTTCAAAAGTCCAATCCGTTACAACGCTATTATCGAGATGTAAGAGCGGGACTTCATAATCCCCCAATGGATGACATGACAATTGCAAAATTAGCGGATGAAGCATTTAAAGAAATGGAAAAATAACTTTATCTAACTAAATTGAGAAAGTAGTCGCTGTTCGCGGCTACTTTTATTAATTTAAGAATTAAAATATGTTGACTAGAATAATATTTTTTTCTATAAATAGGTAATCAATTTCTTACTATCCAATCTCGTAAATGCCCATAGAGCCTTATATAATAAGAGTAACTAAGATAGTGATTATTTACGGAACCCTTTAAATCAAATAGATTGAGAGAGTAATAAACATTCCTGTTAGGAGGTAAATAGTTTTGAAAAATAGTAAAAAGAAACTTTTAGGTTTGTCTTTAGCATTAATGCTAGGAGCAGGTGGACTGGCTGCATGTTCAAGCTCTGGTGCTTCTAACAACACAAATAAAGATGGAAAAACTAGTTTCACGATTATGGCAAACCTTTACACCCCAGAAGTTCCATCTGATAGGATCGAAAAGCTCCTAGAGGAAAAGACAGATGTTGATTTGACTATCCAATGGACTCCAGATACGAGTTATGAAGAAAAGTTAAATACAGCATTTGCCACTGAAACACTGCCAGAGGCTGTTTTCCTAAAGAATCAAACAACATTCATTCAATTTAAGGAAGCAATCCGTGATGGACAGTTTTGGGAAATTGGTCCATATTTAGACGAGTTTCCAAATCTAAGTAAGTTAAATGAACAAATCTTAGAAAACACTGCTGTTGATGGAAAAATCTATTCGTTATACCAAGGTAGATCATTATCTCGCCAAGGTTTGATTTATAGAAAAGATTGGGCAGAAAAATTAGGCTTAGGAACCCCAGAAACAATAGATGATATTTATGAAATGGCAAGAGCATTTACGGAAGATGATCCAGACGGAAACGGTAAAGATGACACATTTGGAATAACTGATCGTGCTGACTTATCATATGGTGCGTTTAAAACTGTAGCATCTTGGTTTGGAACTCCAAACAACTGGGGTGAAAAGGAAGGACAACTTCTTCCAGAGTTTATGTTTGATGAGTATAAACAAACGATGGATTTCATGAAAAAGCTACGTGATAACGGCTATATTAACCAAGACTTCCCGGTAACAAGTAAAGAAGATCAGCAAGCATTCTTTAAAAACGGAACTGCTGGTATGTACATTGGATCAATGTCAGACGTAATTAGTATTGATAAAGATGCGAAACAACTTAATCCAGATGTTGAATTTGATGTTCATAATAAAATTGTAGGTTCTAATGGTGAATACGGTATCTGGGCAATCCCAGGTTACGGAAACGTTGTATTATTCCCGAAATCAGCAGTTGAAAGTGAAGAAGAATTAAAAGATATCCTTGGTTTCTTCGATAAATTAGTTACACCTGAAATCTCAAACATGATATTCTGGGGAATTGAGGGAGAACACTATACTGTTCAGGATGGTGGAGCACTTAACTCAGAGGATACTGAATTAACAACTAGAGAAGTAAAACCATATCAGTCACTTGAAATTGGTGAACCAAAGACAAATGGAAGATATGAAGGAGTCCATACTCTGCCTGCAAAACAAAAGGCTGAAAAACTAATTGTAGATAATGAAAATTATTTAATTCATGACCCAACAATTCCACTTGATTCACCTACTTTTGCAGAAAGAGGAGAGCTTCTGAACCAAAAAATGATTGATGCAACATATCAATATATTCTCGGTGATCTAGATGAGGCTGGATTTGAAAAAGCGATTGAAGATTGGAAAAAATCTGGTGGGGAAAATGTAATTAAAGAGTTTAATGAAGCTTACCAGAATGTAAAATAAGTAGTTTCAAAAATAGTAAGGTGAAGGCTGAAATTATGCCTTCACTTTTTTTATCCACTTTGTGAAAGTTTTGAAACTTTTGTAAATATGATAATCATTTTCTAATAATCATCGATGTAGGTGTTTACAAACCTTGATATAATAAGGACATGTGAGAAATTGATTATTCACATCATACGATCATGGAGATAAATTTAAGGTGTACCAAAAAAATATATAGGGGGAATTACTTTGAAGCAAAGTAAGAAGAAGTTTTTAGGCTTGTCCCTTGCATTGATGTTAGGGGTTGGCGGTTTAGCTGCTTGTTCAAATGAAAGCGCTTCAGATGCGAAAGACTCTGACAAGCCAAAAGAATCAAATGAAAAAGTTAGTTTTACACTTATGGCTAACCTTCACACACCTGAGGTTCCATCTGACAAGGTTGAAAAGTTATTAGAGGAGAAAACAGGTGTAGATCTAACCATTCAGTGGACTCCTGATACTAGCTATGAGGAAAAACTGAATACAGCGTTTGCAACAGAAACATTACCAGAAGCAGTATTCTTAAAAAACCAGACTACATTCGTCCAGTTTAAAGAAGCAATTCGCGATGGCCAGTTCTGGGAAATCGGTCCATACTTAGACGAGTTTCCAAACTTAAGTAAACTAAATGAACAAATTTTAGCTAACACTGCTGTTGATGGAAAAATTTATTCAATCTATCAAGGAAGACCATTATCTCGCCAAGGTTTAATTTATAGAAGCGACTGGGCTAAGAATTTAGGTCTAGGAACTCCTGAAACAACTGAGGATATTTATGAAATGGCTAAAGCTTTTACTGAAAATGATCCAGATGGCAATGGAAAAGATGATACATTTGGATTAACTGACCGTAGTGATTTAGTATATGGAGCATTTAAAACGATTTCATCTTGGTTTGGAACACCAAATGATTGGGGCGAAAAGGACGGAGAACTTCTTCCAGAATTTATGTTTGATGAATATGTTCAAACAATGGATTTCTTTAAAGACCTTCGTGACAATGGGTATATTAACCAAGACTTCCCTGTAACAAGTAAAGAAGATCAACAAGCATTCTTTAAAAATGGTACTGCAGGAATGTATATTGGTTCAATGGCCGACGTTGTAAGTCTTCACAAGGATGCAGTAGCCCTAAATCCTGACATTGAGTACGATGTTCATAATAATATTAAGGGTCCAAATGGAGAATTTGGAGTATGGGCAATCCCTGGTTACGGTAACGTAGTATTATTCCCTAAATCTGCTGTTGAATCAGAAGAAGAATTAAAAGGAATTCTAGGTTTCTTTGATAAATTAGCTACACCTGAAATTGCTAACCTAATTTTCTGGGGTATTGAAGGTGAACACTACGAAGTACAAGATGGTAGAGCTTTAGCATCTGAGGACCAAGATTTAACGAACCGTGAAGTAAAACCATATCAAGCAATTGAAATTGGTGAGCCTAAGACTAACGGAAGATATGAAGGGGTATTCACATTACCAGCTAAGGAAAAAGCGGAAGAATTAATCATCGATAATGAGAAATACTTAATTCATAATCCAACAAATGCACTTGACTCTGCTACTTTTGCGGAAAAAGGAGAACTCCTTGCTCAAAAAATGACTGATGCAACTTATCAGTACATCTTAGGAGATCTTGATAAAGCAGGCTTTGAGAAAGCAATTGAAGATTGGAAAAAGTCTGGCGGGAACGATGTGATTAAAGAATTTAACGAGTCTTATAAAAAGTCTAAATAATTCATCGAACTCTTAATGCTGAAATAAAAGGCTGTCCATACAGCCTTTTATTTTATTACATCATCTAACTGAATAAATGGGTAACTCTATCTGCTATTCTATTAATCTGTATTTTAGGGAAGTGTACCATATGTTCCGCATTGAAAAGGCGAGGAGATTAAATCAGCAAGCGGTAATTTCTCTGGTGAATCATGCCATTTACCAATTTGGAAATTCGATGTCTTTAATCTTTCTCAATATTTATTTATGGAGATTAACCAATAGTTTATTTATTAATGCAATTTTCAATTTAGTAGCTATTCTTGCCCAGGCATTTACAACATTCTCAATTGGTAAATTTGCCAAAAGAAAAGGAAAACTACTCGCGTATCGATTAGGTATCTTTATCACCGCATTCTTTTATCTCTTTATTTTACTGGCTCAAGAACAAATCGTGACTTTCTATCTTCTATTTGCAATCATGAAAGGAATTTCGCAAGCTTTATATTGGTTGGGATATTTTACAATTGTTCATGAGGTTTCAACGGACGAAAATCGCTTACGGGTTCTAGGAATAAACACTATTGTAATGAATGGAACGAATCTCTCAGGACCGGCAATTGCAGGATTTATCATTGGCCTATACTCGGGATTTCAAGGTTATATGATTGTCTTTGGCGCTGCATTTGTGATGTTTGCAATTGCTGCAATGGGAAGCTTGAAGCTAAAAAAGGAAGAAAATCATCATACATCCTATTACATGAAGTATCTACCATTAATCGCAAAAAGGGAACCAGGGTTTAAGAAATCGCTACTTGGATGGTTTGTGTTAGGCTTTCCTCATGGAATATTATCGTTCATTCCGTCCATTTTGTTATATGAGATCTTTCTAAAGGAACAGACAGTAGCTTACTTAAACATTGTTTTCCTAACATTATCAATTATATCAAGCTATTTAATTTCAAGATTCGCCCATGCTGAAGGAACTGTGAAGTATTTGGTTATTTCTGCGGCTGGTTTCACACTTTCGACTATATTCTTACTAACTGATTTATCTGCCTTAACGGTGATTTTGTTCATGTCCATCTATTCCATATTTAAGCCATTGCAAGGAAATTCATATGAAGCCTATTACTATAACATGATAGGCCAGCTCCCGTTAAAATCAAACTTTAGAACAGAAGCAGTTGTTTTAAGGGAGACAATTATCAATTTAGGTAGGGGTTTTGGAATAATCATATTCTTAACTTTTGTTAATGGCATTGAAGCAGAGAGTATTCCAATCGTTCTGTTTACACTTGCGGTTTTACAATGGCTCATCCCATATTTAACGGCAAATAAACAATCATTTTTAACGAAAAAAGGAAGTGGACAGTATAATCATAATCTAAGATAAGTCTTCAAAGTCTCATATACTCTCATAATCTACTGAGTATATGAAACTTTGATTATTTACGATATGTAAAAAGATTTACACAATACAAGTATAAGGTTTGTTCCAAAAACGGTAACATGAATCTCCTAATGTATTTGCATGACAAGCCTTTAAAAGCAAATGCATTCAAGATTACGATTATAAGATGAAAGGAAGATGAGGGTGAAGTCAGAAACAGTTGTTGAACAAAACAGTCAAACGGAACTAGCATTAAACAAAACGAAGCAAGTTTCTAGTACCGATTTGCAAAGAAGCTTTAAGGCCGAATTAAAAAGGCGCATATTCAAAAATAAATTATTATATTTGATGATCCTTCCAGGTCTGTTGTATCTACTTATTTACAAGTACGTTCCAATGTTAGGTCTCGTGATTTCATTCCAAGATTACAAACCTTATCAAGGGATCCTTGGAAGTGATTGGGTTGGATTTGAACACTTTACACGCCTCTTTACAGATTCAGACTTCTGGATGATTTTTAGAAATACACTTGTACTTTTTGGATTGCATATTTTTATAGCGTTTCCAATTCCGATTATTTTGGCATTAATGCTAAACGAAGTCAAAAATCTTTTCTTTAAAAGAACTATACAGTCTCTTATCTATATTCCACACTTTATGAGTTGGGTAATTATTGTATCAATTAGCTTTGTGCTATTGACAATGGATGGCGGACTAATAAACGAATTATTAGTAAGTTTAGGATTGGATAAGGTTAACTTCTTAATGAACTCTGATTGGTTCAGACCAGTTTATATCATACAAGTTGTGTGGCAAAGTGCAGGTTGGGGCACCATCATTTACTTAGCTGCAATCTCTGGGGTAGATCCAGGTTTATATGAAGCAGCAAAAATGGATGGGGCAAGTAAACTACGTCAAATTTGGCATATTACTTTACCTGCAATTCGCCCAGTTATTATTGTTCTTCTTATCCTAAAAATCGGTGACGTACTAGAGCTTGGTTTTGAACATGTATACCTATTATTAAATGCTTCAAACCGTAATGTTGCAGAAATTTTTGATACGTATGTATATACAACTGGATTATTACAAGGACAATACAGCTATAGTACAGCAGTCGGTTTATTTAAAGGACTAGTTGGTTTAATTCTAGTTGTCTTTGCAAACAGAATGGCTAAGAAATTCGGAGAAGAAGGTATATATTAAGACAAAAGGAGTGAGAGCATGGTTGGAGAAAAACAGCTCGGAAGTCGTATCTTTCGATGGGGAAATTATTTACTACTTGTTGTAATTGCACTAACAATGGTCCTGCCCTTTATACATGTAATTGCGGCATCATTTACAACAAGTGCAGAGTTAGCAGATAAACGTTTTGTCCTATTTCCAACTGTTTTTAGTTTAGATGCTTATAAGTATATATTCTCAACTAATACAATTTTTAAAGCATTGTTCGTTTCAATAGGGGTTACTCTCATCGGAACGTTATGGAGTATGTTCATTTCATTATTAACAGCTTACGGATTGTCACGAAGAGATCTGGTTGGTAGAAGACAAATCTTGTTCCTATTCGTATTCACAATGCTATTTAGTGGTGGAATGATACCAACATTCTTAATTGTAAAAGAAACAGGTTTACTTGATAGTTATGCAGCATTAATTGTACCGGTCACAATCAACGTATTTAACATGATTATTTTACGAAGCTTTATCATGGGATTACCGGAAGGATTAATTGAATCAGCTAAAATTGATGGCTGTAACGATTTTGGAGTACTATTTAGAATCGTAATGCCAATTTCAAAGCCAGCTCTTGCAACCGTTTCCTTGTTCTATGCTGTTGCATACTGGAACACTTATATGCATGCAATCCTTTATATCAATGATGCGGCAAAATGGCCAATTCAAGTATTGTTAAGACAAATTGTTGTTCTTGCGAGTGGGCTTAGCTATGATAGCTCTGAATTTACAAACATTCCACCGCCAGACATTACAATCAAAATGGCAGTAATAGTTGTCGCTACAATACCTGTATTAATGGTTTACCCATTCCTACAAAAATACTTCACAAAGGGAGCTATGCTTGGCTCAATGAAGGAGTAGTCGATTTAAACTAAAAACTAAATATAGAAGGAGAGCTACAGAGATGTATTATACCAAATCCTTTCACAAATTAGATTCTTTATTCGATGGATTCTTTGAGTGGCTGGCAGGACAATACGATCCGGTCACAGGCGGTTTTTATTATGCAAAAAGTTCTGTTTCTGATAGCTCCTTTACGCCTGATATCGAATCAACTGCCCAAGCTTTAAATATCTTATCAAGAAATGAATTATTTACTAAAATGCCCGTAGAAGTACGGGCAAAATTTGTTTCTTTTTTTCAAGATAAACAAGACTCAGAAACAGGTTATTTCTTGGATCAAGATGCTAATATGAAGCATGATGAAGTAATGGTAAGCAGAGCCATCAATTATTCATTAAATTCTTTACATCGATTGGGTGGAGAGCCACTCTATCCGTCACCAGTAGACCTCAATAAAGCACCAATTTATGTGTATTCCGAAGAATCATTTCTAAATAAATGGAAAAGTATTAGTTTAGTGAATAGTTGGCGTGGCTGTGATTTATTAGCATCATCTTGCATGTATATCGGACAAATGGATAAAGACAGGCAGGAAAAGATGATTCAGGTGGCTGCAAATTACTTAGAAAGCATACAAGACCCCAAGACTGGGCTTTGGGGAGAAGGTAGTATGTATGTGCGTATCTCAGGGACATTTAAACTACACACCTTCTATCATAAGTTTGGTTTACCTATGCCGAGAGTTGAAAAGATGTATCAAAGTATACTTCGTTGTTTACGAACTGAAATAGCAAAGGATATGTGCTACATTCGAAATCCTATTGATCTATTATCCTATATTAATCTTGATATACCGATTCAGGAACTTGAAGAAATTATTCAAATTACAGTGGATAATATGGAAAAGCTTAAACGTCCAGATGGCGGGTTTTCAAGGGAAATAGAGCATTCACCGACTGCACCAAATGTTGCCCAAGTTAAATCTGATGAGTATTATCCAGATATGCCTGTGGCAGTTCATCTCGGTAAAGGATTATACGAAGGAGATATGAATGCTAGTACGCAAGCTACGCTCATTCGTTTGCAACTGCATAAGTTAGTAGGAAATACGGCAGAACCGATTAAGGGATCCGAAAATTTTTACATCCTATTAAATAATAGATTACAAGTATAGCAAATAATTGTTGGAGGGAATAGAATGGCGTTTTTAGACATCACACAATTAGGAGCGATTGGAGATAATCGTACAGATAACACAGAAATTATTGCTCAGGCAATTAATCAATGTGCAGAAAACGGAGGGGGAACTGTTTTTGTACCATCAGGCACTTATTTGACGGGGCCAATTGTACTGAAAAGTAATATTACCCTTTATTTAGAAGCCGGAGCAACGATTACCTTTTCGGATGAATATGATCGTTATCAGCCTGTCAAGACACGTTGGTCTGGCTATGAATGTTATGGGTACTCTCCCCTAATTTACGGAGATAACCTTACGAATGTGGCCATAAAAGGAGAAGGTTCTTTTGACGGACAAGGCAAAGCATGGTGGTTGATTAATAGACAGCTTCGTGTAGATAGTAAAGCATACGCTTCAAAAACAACAGAAAAAATCGCTCAACTAAATCAGAACTTTATGGAACCTATTGAGACGAATCTCGTCGAATGGGATTCTCAATTCCTACGTCCACCTTTACTACAATTGATGAACTGTAAGAAAGTCACAATTGAAGGTGTCACTTTAAAAAATTCGCCTTTTTGGAATACACACCTCGTATATTGCGATCATGTAACCGTTCATAATGTGACATTTGAAAATCCAGCTGATACACCAAATGGTGATGGCTTTGATATTGATTCTTGTACAAATGTACGTGTTTCAGATTGCCATTTTGCCGTTGGAGATGATTGCCTCGTCATAAAATCTGGTATTAATGAGGATGGACGAAGAGTGGGTAAGCCGACCGAAAATGTGGTTGTAACGAATTGTACGATGCACCATGGACATGGTGGAATTGTCCTTGGTAGTGAAATGTCTGGCGGTATCCAAAATGTGACGATATCTAACTGTACTTTTATTGGAACAGATCGTGGAGTACGGATTAAAACAAACCGTGAACGCGGTGGATATGTGAAAAATATCCTTGTGAACAATATTTATATGGAAGATGTATTCTGTCCAATTGCGATTAATTCATTCTATCGCCATGGTGTAAATGAAAAAGACCCGACAGTAAATAGTCCCGAGGCACAACCAATTACTGAAAAGACACCTGCAATCGAACATATTCACATTAGTCATATCACTGCTAAAAACTGCCGAGCAGCTGCTGGTTTTATATATGGGCTTCCAGAAAGACCAATTAATGATATTTCAATCTCTCATTCTACCATCGAAATGACGGTGGACCCAAATGAAGAGGGCGGAGAGCCAGACATGGTACAAGAGGAATTAATAATGGCTGGAGCAGGAATCTTTGGAAAGTATATTTCAAATTTTGATATCCATCATGTTCGTGTAGAAACACGCCAAGGTACTGGCCTTCAAATTGAAGATAGTCAGTATGTTAACATCGATCATTTTACTATGAGAAAGCAGCATGATTCCACCCCAGTAGTCATTTTAAAACGAGTGGAAGATAAAAATGTTGATGGTTATGCTTCACAAATGGCAAACAAAAACTATCTACAAATAGATGAGCAGAGCAACTTTTTAAAACAAGATCTATAAAACATGTAGATCAATTCGAACGGGGGGATTTACATGTGGGTAATCCATCGATTTTTGGATGAATTATATCAAGACACTGTTAAAAGTGATAGGAAAACCTATGATGAAAAGTGGCAAACAGCTTTAAAGGAAAAATTTCAAGAACGAATCGGTACGTTTAAAAATGACGAACCTCTTCAGCCTACTTTGGTAGAACAAAGGGAATATGAGCAATATACAAGGTATAGTGCTGAGATTACAACTCTGCCAAATGTTAGGATGCAGATGTATGTGTTGGTACCAAATAAAATTCACGGAAAAAAAGCACCGGCGGTTCTTGCCTTGCATGGTCATGGATATGGAAACAAAGATATTGTGGGTCTAGACCCATTTGGAAATGATCGAGAAGGGGATCCCGGATTGCATAAGGATTTTGCAGTGGAACTTGTCAAACGGGGATTTATCGTTGTGGCACCAGAATTAGTTGGTTTTGGGGAACGAACGTATTCAAATGATGACCGATTGAATCCATCTGATAATTCTTGTTATTCACTGGCGAGTCAGTTATTGCTTTACGGAAAGACACTTGCAGGACTTCGTGTTTTTGAATGTCAAAAAGTTTTAGATTTCATGGAGGGGGTTGAAGAAATCGACTCAAACCGCATTGGTTGTATGGGGATATCGGGAGGCGGACTTGTTGCTGCCTACACATCTATTCTCGATCAACGAATCACTGCAACTGTTATTTCTGGCTATACGAATACATTTAAAGGAAGCATCATACAGAGAAGGCACTGTTTAGATAATTATGTACCAGGCATCTTGCAGGAGGCGGAAATGCCAGAGTTAATCTCATTAATTGTTCCACGGCCACTCTTTATTGAAGCAGGAAAACAAGATCATCTCTTTCCAATAAATGAAACTGAAAAAGCAATTAAGGAGATTAAAAGAATCTATTCAGAACGTAATAGTGAACAACTAGTAGAATCGCATCTTTTTGACGGTGGTCATGAGATCTGTGGAGAGAAATCGTTTGAATGGCTTTGTTCAACCTTGGATGTAAGGTAACAATAAATCCAAAAAATTAGTGTGGAGATGATTGTTTACATGACGGAAGCAAAAAAAAGTGTTGCTGATCGGAATGTTTGGCAAGCAGATTTAGAGAATGGTCTTTATCAAAATCCTATTTTACATGCAGATTATTCAGACCCAGATGTTGTACGAGTAGGTCAAGATTATTATATGGTTTCTTCAAGCTTTCATATGTCACCAAGTTTACCGATCTTACATTCTACTGATCTTGTAAATTGGAAGATTATTAATCATGTGGCACAAACATTACCGTACGCTAGTTACGATAAACCACGACATGGGGAGGGCGTATGGGCTCCTAGTATTCGCTTTCACGATGGAAAGTTTTGGGTGTTTTTTAGTGCACCTGATGAAGGCATATTTATGAGTACTGCGGTAGACCCAGCGGGGGAATGGACACCACTACACTTAGTTAAAGAGGTTAAGGGCTGGATTGATCCATGCCCATTCTGGGATGATGATGGTCAGGCTTATTTGGTCAATGCATTTGCAAAAAGCAGAACGGGTTTCAAAAGTATCCTCCTTGTAAGTCGGATGAAACCAGATGGAACAGAGCTATTAGATGAGGGTGTACATGTATTTGACGGAACCCAGCATCATCCAACAATTGAAGGTCCAAAATTTTACAAGCGCAATGGTTATTATTATATTTTTGCTCCAGCAGGTGGGGTTGCAACTGGATGGCAAACCATTCTGCGTTCAAAAAATATCTTTGGTCCTTATGAAGATAAGATTGTTCTACATCAAGGCAATACGAATATTAATGGACCTCATCAAGGAGGTTGGGTTGAGACGGAAACTGGTGAATCATGGTTTCTCCATTTTCAGGATAAGGAAGCATACGGTCGTATTGTTCACCTTCAACCGATGCATTGGGAAAACGATTGGCCAGTAATGGGGCAAAACCAAAATGATGCAGGAATCGGAGAGCCTGTTATCCGATGGGAAAAACCAAAAGCACAAGTATCTTCAGAGGTTGTTGTTCCGGACATGAGTGATGATTTTAATTCTGATAAATTAGGCCTTCAGTGGCAATGGCAAGCAAATCGTAAATCCCATTGGTACAAACTGAAGGACCAAACGTTAAGGTTATATGCTGTTGGCCATTCTGGAGATACCAATCTTTATCACATTCCAAATGTCATGACACAGAAATTCCCGGCAGAAACGTTTAAAGTCACAACAAAACTGACTTTTACTCCTGAATCTAATGAAGATCACAGCGGTTTGATTGTACTAGGAGAACAGTATGCTTCAATCGAAGTAAGGAAACTAGAAAATCAACTGGGTGTTTTTTATGTCACAGGAGATGAGAAAGAACTTCAAAATGTACAATGTATCGGCCAAATCAAAGGAAATGAACTGTTTTTACATGTAGAAGTAAATGAAGGAGCGATTTGTAGATTTAGCTTTAGTGAGGATGGTATCAGCTTTGCACAGGTAGAAGACATCTTTGAAGCTACACCCGGAAAATGGGTGGGTGCTCAAATCGGAATTTATTGTTATAACGACAACCGTGAGAATAGCAAAGGATACGCAGCTTTCGACTATTTTTCAGTTCACAACTAAAAGGGCATTCAATGCCCTTTTAGTGTTTTGTAGAAAGGGGAGAACTAATTGTCTACATTTAAAAATCCAATAATCCCAGGATTTTATCCAGATCCGTCTATATGTCGAGTAGATGATGATTATTACTTAGTCACATCTACATTTGAATACTTTCCTGGTATACCCATCTTTCATAGCAAAGATTTGGTAAACTGGAGGCAAATCGGGCATGTGCTCACCAGACCAAGTCAACTGAATCTTGATGGAACACCGAATTCAAAGGGAATCTATGCAGCAACAATACGTTACCATGAGGGTGTCTTCTATGTCATTACAACTTTCGTAGAAAGTCAAACAGGTGCAAGAAGAAACTTTTTTGTAACGGCTGAAAATCCTGAAGGCCCTTGGTCTGATCCACATTGGTTAGAGGAATGCCCTGGTATTGATACATCATTGTTTTTTGATGATGATGGAAAAGTATATGTGACAGCAAATCGACGACCTCCAGGAGGGCAGCTTTACCCAAAACATATGGAAATCTGGTTGCAGGAACTAGACCTGGAAACAAAGCAATTGACCGGTGATAAATACAGTCTTTGGGATGGGGCTTTAAAGAATGTTCATGCTCAGGAAGCACCACATATATATAAGGTCGATGGCATGTATTATTTAATTATTGCAGAAGGTGGCACCGGTTTTACTCATTCCATTACGGTCGCTCGAAGCGAATCCGTTATGGGTCCGTATGAAGGTGCTAAAACGAATCCGATATTGACACATCGGCATTTAGGAAGAGAATACCCGATTTCCAATGTGGGTCACGGTGATATCGTGGATACAAACAATGGTGAATGGTGGATGGTTTGTCTAGGTTCACGTCCATACGGTGGTGAATATCGAAACCTGGGTAGGGAGTCCTTCCTCGTTCCACTCAAATGGGAGGAAGGGTGGCCTGTCGTCAATCCAGGAAAAGGTATTGTTGAGATGGAAGGAACTAAACCTAATTTAGAGGAGAAAAGATGGCCAACCGCACCTGCTTGTGACCATTTTGATTTACCTGAACTACGGATGCAATGGAATTTTATCCGTACACCACGAGGTGACTTTTGGTCGTTAAAGGAACGACCAGGCTATTTGCGAATACGATTGAAGGCTGAGACGATCACGGAACCTGTCAATCCTGCTTTTGTTGGCCTTAGACAGCGCCATATCAATTTTGCAGCTCGAACAAAAATGGAATTCTCACCAAACAATAAATATGAAGCCGCAGGACTTGTATTGTTACAAAATTCTGATTTTCATTACCGATTAGAATACACACAATCTGAGATCAAACTGCTAAAGAGAGAAGCCGGTCATGAAGAAATTCTTGCGACATGTCCTTACGAACAAAAAGAAGTTTATTTAAAAGTTGAGGCATATGGACAGTCTTACCACTTTTATGTAGCAAAAGAGCCAGAACAGTGGCAAGTCATAAAAGAAGATGTGGATGGAAGAATTTTAAGCACAGATGTTGCAGGCGGTTTTACAGGTGCTTATTTAGGAATGTATGCAAGTTCAAATGGTACTGAGTCGTTAAACCATGCTGATTTTGATTATTTTGAGTACATCGGTTTAGATCAATGATGAAAAAATAAGCTCCCTATTTGGGAGCTTATTTTGGTAACCACTGATCATTCGTATGGAAAATATTTTCTAAAGAGTATTTAGAAGCTTCCTCTTCACTTAATGATTTTGCCCAGCTAACTCTGTGTGGAGTATCACTTCCAGGACCCATGCTATTCCATTCGGAATACCGAGCTGTTTTTTCATTTTCTTCATTTCGCCAATTATCCCATCCAAGGGGATGAATATGCTGACCCATCCATGTATTGATAAAGACTGTATGGGCAAATGGGCGCCAAGGGCGTCCTAAGTATACTTCAGAGGCATCCTTTGCTCCAGTTAGTTTGCAATCTTTGAAAACATACCCATATTCACTTTCCTTAGGAGTTGAAGCAGCGGTAATATAGCCTTTGCGAAGACTATGAATCGTACAATCCTCAAAAACAGCGACAGCAGAGCCAAAGATGAAATCTACATGTCCTTCAATATAGCATTCTGAGAAGTAATGCCTTCCCTTAGATGTGTAAAGAGTATCCTGATTTGCTAATAACCTAACATGGTTAAATGTACATTTATCTCCGGCTACATAAAGTGCAAGTGCCTGGCCGATAGCGTCACCATAACCGGCAACATTTTGAATCGTCAGATGTTTCAATTGGAATAAATCAGCAAACGCATGGAAAGTAGCTGTTTCAAATGTCCCAATTTCATTACCATCTGAGTTCTTCATTCTAGCAAATTTACTTCCTGAAATAATCGTTTCGTATTCTCCAGCCCCAATGATGGTAATATTGGGTTTATTTTCAGGTACAGTAATGATTTCCTCGTAAAGACCTTCTTTTACATAAATGGTTACAGGTTCCAGTGGAAAGACCCGAACCGCGTCAATCGCGGCCTGGATCGTAGAATAATCCCCATCTCCATGTTGAGAGACTACTAGTTTTTGCATGGGTACATCTCCTTTTTTACGTAGCTCTTATTGACTCACGATATTTACCAGGTGTCGTTCCTTCAATTTTCTTAAAGGAGCGAATAAAGTTTTGAGAGTTATTAAAGTTAAGTCGATCTGAAATTTCTTTCACTGAAATATCAGTTTCAGCAAGCCATTTTTTGGCCATGTTTATCCGATACATGGATAAATATTCACTAAATGAAATGTTCATTTCTTTCCTGAAAATACTGCTTAAATAATTCGGATTGTAATGTAACCTATTCGCAATCATATCGAGTGTAATATTGGATTCAAATTCCTCATGAATGATATGAACAATGTTTTCTGAAATGGTTTTGTACTGGGATTCAGCACGGTCATCAATCTTTTGAAGTAGGGGATCAATGATAACCGTGATAAACCACTCTTTTACCTCTTCTCTTGATTTCAGTTCATAAATCTTTTCAAAAATTGAACGATTGTCTTCTAAATCTAATACATTGATTGCCAATGTGTGCATTAACTCAATTAAATCACTTAATAATCTAACTAATGAAATTTGGTATTGAATATGATTCAAATCCTCAGAGAAAATTTCATCAATTAGCTCATTGAGTAAACGATAGACTTTGTCTTTGTCGTTCACTTTGATCGAATCAAATAATTCAGTTTCTAGTCGCTTAGGGAAGTATGTGTGTAACCCTTTTCCAATTTCAAGGTTTTCAAAGAAAATAATCGATTCAGTACCATATTTTAGTGTGTATTTGAGGGCTTCTAGGCTTTCTTTATAACCATTTCTCGTTTCAAGAACATCAATGAATGGTTCACTTACCCCAATACTAACAGGGACACTGTATTCCTCTTTAATTTTTTTCTGAATTTGTTCAGCAAGATCATTTACATATTGATTAAACTCATGCTTCGATTCAATGTTACTTAATAATAGGGTAACTTGAGTTTGTTTATTAACAATTGGTAGCATTCGCTCATCATTCGGAATCATTTCTTCTACCAGTCCATTAATTACAAATAATAGAACGTCTTCTTCTTTTGGCTTATAGGAAGTCCCTTCAAGACTGTCGATTTGAACTGTCAGAACACTGAGCCATTTAAAATCTAAATTATAGCCAAAGTATTTCATTCTGCCTTCTAACTCTTCATCTGTAACATTTCCAGTTAAGAGTCGGTGCATGAAAAATTGTTTGAGTTGATTTATTTGGTTTGACAATGATTTTTCTAAAATATCATTTTGTTTCATCATGTCTTTTACATGGTTTTCAATAAAAACAAATTCATTCTTATCTTTTCGTTCTTCTTTATTGGTTAATGAATGTAAAATTACATTTTGTAATTGTTTAATAGGTTGATAGATCAATCTACTACCGAATAAAGCTAGTAATAATGAAACGCCGGCAATCAATAAGGTGATGGCAAGTGTTAGCCATCCGATGGATCTTGATTGGGCTGTTAGTTCACCAAGTTCAACGACAGAAACATAAGTCCAACCATTATAGAACGATTTTCGATAGGTAAAGAGATAATCTGTACTTTCAGATGCAATCGTAAATTGCCCGGTGTCTTCTTCAATGGAGGTATTTTCAGACAATACGTCTTTATATTCAAACGCTTGTCCTACATTTTTTGAATCGTTGTGTAAGACAACGGTTCCATTTTTGTCTAAAATATAAAATGTTTCTAAAGAGTTGTCCTTCTTTAAAATATCGCGAAAACTACATGTTGGTATATTCGCAATAATCATCCCTGTTTTATTAGAAGAAATCGCAGGTATTTTCTTAATTAGGTTCAAATTATAGCCGCAAGCACGGGAAGCCGCTTGTTTGTACAAAGGGTCCTTCGTGTTTTTTTCTAAAAGCCAGACAGAGCTTGTCTTTAGTGAAAGATACCGATCGTAGATTTCGTTCAGTTGTCCCTCAGATAATCGTTGAAGTCCATAATTATTAACAAGCCAGTTATTTTGAAAACTAATCAGAGCAACATCAGTAAGACGTGTATCGAATGTTTGCTGATGACTTAAATCGTCCCTTAACTGGTTATATAGCTGGAATTGTCTTGTTGTAAGCGGTTCCCTTAATGATTCAATAATTTTTGATGAAGCTGCTAACTGTGTCAGGGATTGGTCCACTGACTTAATAACCTGCTCGACATTTGTTTGGATTTGGTACACACTATGTTCTTTTTCTTTTGCAACATAATTCTCCACAACAGAGGTTGAGCGAAGGAATGAAAATATTCCGACAATAATGACTGGTATAATGGCCAAAATACTTACAAATAAAATCATCCTATGGAAGAAGCTTCCTGGTAGCTTAAGTTTCATGTAATCACTCCAAATCTATTCAAATGTGAGGGGATGATTATTAAGTTTGTAATATCCCTGTAATATTCGAATGTCTATTTATTATAAATGTAAGCGCACATAATTTGAATAATCATTTTGTTACATTGTGTTCATATTATTAGAACATTCCTTATAAGTTCAAGGGTACACTGACCTATTTAAAAGTAAATTAAATGATTATAGTTATTATTATAATAGTATCCTATCATAAAGGCAGGAGAGTTGTTACCGTTTTCAAATTTTACCTAATTCATTGTGAGGAAGGATGAATAATCTTGAATAACACGATAGTTGAAAAATCACCTTTATATTTTGCAAAAAAAATGTGTGACACGTTAATGACAAAGTTTACTCCAGAGGAGCTTCCACCGGGAGGACGTTGGCACTATCACCAAGGCGTATTTTTATGTGGAATGGATTTAGTATACAACATAACAGGTGAAGTCAAATATTTTGATTACTTAAAGGCATATGTTGATCACAATATCGATGAAGATGGAAACTTATTATTTGCTAGAGATGAGTTAGATTCAATCCAAGCAGGACTCTTATTATTCCCATTATATAAAGCTACTGGTCTTAAAAAATATAAAATAGCTGCTCAACGCTTACGTAATATTTTTACAACATTAAATCTTACAAGCGAAGGTGGATTCTGGCATAAGGATAAATACCCGTACCAAATGTGGCTAGATGGCTTATACATGGGTGGACCATTTGCGTTACACTATGCCAATGATTTCAATGAGTCGAATCTAATCGACATGGTCATTCATCAGGAAAACTTAATGAGAAAGCATACAAAGAGTGAAGCAACCGGTTTATATCATCACGGTTGGGACGAAAAGGCCGTACAGCCGTGGGCTCGTCCTGATGGAAAAGCTCCAGAGATTTGGGGTCGTGCACTTGGTTGGTATGGCTTAGCAGTCATAGACATGATTGATATATTACCAGAGGGACATCCACATAAAGAAGAGTGGATTGCATTCATTCAAGATTATGTTCGTGATGTCGTTAAATATCAGGATGAAAAGACGGGCCTATGGTACCAAGTTGTGGACAAAGGAGACAATGAAGATAACTGGCTTGAGACATCAGCTTCCAGTCTATTCGTTTATGTCATTGCCAAAGCTGTTTCTAAGAAATATGTGGGCGAGGAGTTTGCGAAATATGCAACAAAGGCATATGAAGGACTGCTCAAGTATAAAGTTCAAGAAACTGAAGAAGGCACTCTTATTATCGATGATATTGTAATCGGAACTTCAATTGGAGTATATGACTATTATATTAATCGTGAGCGTAGCCATAATGACTTACATGGTGCAGGTGCTTTTATCATGGCAAGTATGGAAATGGAAAAATTGCTTGCTGAACATCCGGGGGTTAAATAATCAATGAAAAAATATGCAGTTTGTGGATTGAGTAACAGAGCACTTAAAATGTTTATTCCACCATTAGTTGAAAAGTTTGCAAAACAAAGCGAGATTGTTGGTTTGCTAGACAGCGATGAATATCGTCTTGAATTATGCAAGGAGAAATTTCCTGTATTAGCTCAAACACCGACTTACCTTCCAAATCAAATTGATCAAATGATTGAGGAGACAAAACCGGATTGTATTATTGTGGTAAGCCGTGACAACACACATATCGATTATATTTTAAAAGCACTTGAACATGATGTTGATGTCATCACAGAAAAACCAATGGTTACAACCGCTAAAGATGCAAAAAGAGTAATTGAGGCAGAACAAAATAGTAAAGGTAAAGTGACTGTAGCATTTAATTATCGCTATAGTCCATACCATCGAAAGATCAAAGAACTCGTTTTAGAAGGTAAAATAGGAAGAGTGACTTCGGTTGACTTGAATTGGTATATCGACACATATCACGGGGCGAGCTATTTTAAACGCTGGAATCGGAAAAGGGAACTTTCTGGTGGACTTTCAATCCATAAATCAACACATCATTTTGATCTTGTAAATTGGTGGATTGATCAATATCCAGAAGAGGTTTTTGCACATGGAGCCTTACAATATTATGGGCCAAATGGAGAGCTTAACCCAGACCCAACTACAGATAACCGATATTGTGGTACGTGCCATGTAAAAGATAAATGTGATTATTATCTAAGATGGAATCCTCGTGAATTTTCGGAAGCAATTGAAGATGATCACTTAAACATGGGGGATAAAAAAGAAAATAAATATACGGATTATCGACCAGATGCATGTATCTTTGATTCCGAGATAAATATTGAGGATACGTATACGGCTAGTGTAAAATACAACAAAGGTGCTCTATTAAGCTATTCTATTAACTTCTCTACACCATTTGAAGGCTATCGCTTAGCCATCAATGGTACAAAGGGAAGAATTGAAACACAAGAATTTCATGCACCAAGTCGGGTACCTTTCGAAGTGCCTGAGCAAACAATTGATTACTATCCTTTATTTGGCTCAAAAGAAATTATTCATGTTGTCCAAACTGCTGGTGGTCATGGCGGTGGAGATCCAGTGCTAATTCATGATCTTTATCAAGGCATTGATCCAAGACGCCAATATGAAATACTAGCAGGTGCCGAAGCTGGGGCTTACTCAATCGCACTTGGAGAAGCGGTTTGGAAATCAGTCGAAGAGAAGAAACCAATTTCCATTGAAGAATTACTAAAAAGTTATCAAGGACAACTATAAGATAAACAATAGAAAGGGGAAAGACATATGCTAGGAGGATTGGACAGTCCATTTTACCGTTGGTGTGGGGCAATATCACGTTTGATTTATCTAAATATGTTATGGCTTCTATTTACAATAATGGGACTAGGTGTTGCAGGGTTTGTACCTGCAACTGTAGCGCTTTTTGCAGTAACTCGAAAGTGGATTATGGGAGATGAAGATATCCCTGTTTTTTCAACATTTTGGAGCGTATATAAAAAAGAATTTTTAAAATCCAACCTCCTAGGGCTTACCCTGTTCATAGCTGGATATATCTTATATGTCGATCTTGTATTTCTTCCAACCACAAGCATGTTTTTTATCGTGGTGAGGTACGCACTAATAGCAATTTGTTCAGTTTACATCGTAATTCTACTATATATATTCCCTATCTATGTACATTTTAATGGGAATATAAAATCGTATTTGAAAAATGCCGTCATGTACGGTCTATCCTACCCACTCGTTACTTTTGCGATGGTATTAGGGATTATCCTACTTTATATTGGATTTACTTATGTCCCATCTCTCATACCTTTTCTTAGTGTAAGTATACTAGCCTATTTTATTATGTGGCTTGCGCTAAAAGTATTTGCAAGAATTGAAGAAAAAGTAAATGGGAAAGACGAAGTAAAATCAAATGAGAGAGAACCAAGTTTTAGTAAATAGACGAATTGAAGGTGTTTCAATGAAAAACGTTCATATATATATTGCCGGAGATTCAACAGTGTCTGATTGTCCACCTAACGAAGAACCACGTGCAGGATGGGGACAGGTAATCAACCAGTTTTTTTATGAAAATGTTATCATTCACAATTTCGCAATTGGTGGTCGAAGTTCAAAAAGTTTTATTGATGAAAAGAGGTTGGAAGCAATCCTAAACGAAATACAACCAAATGATTACCTCTTTATTCAATTTGGGCATAACGATCAAAAACAGGATCATCGAAGAACAGAACCTTATTCAACCTACCAAGACTATTTGAGTCAATATATCGAAGGCGCAAGAGCGAAAAAGGCCATCCCGATTTTAGTAACTTCGATGCATCGAAGAACCTTCGACGAAAACGGAAAAATAATGAATAGTTTAGGAGAATATCCGGAAGCGATGATCGCCCTTGCAAAGGAAAAACATGTATCCCTCATCGATTTATGGAATGATTCGAAGAACTTATATGAATCTTTAGGTCCTGAAGAATGTAAAAATCTTTTTATATGGTTTGAGCCGGGTGAACATCGAAACTATCCTGATGGAATTAGTGATGATACGCATTTTCGAGAGGATGGGGCAAATAAAATTGCCGAAATTATTGCCAAAGAAATTAAAAAAACAATCCCAGATTTAGCGATCTATCTAAAGGATTAAAGTGAGGTGTTCATGTGATCAATCTAGGTATTCGCGCCCATGATGTAAAGGCAAGCTCCTTAGATGAACTTGTACAAACAGTAAAAGATAAAGGGTTATCTTCTGTTCAATTGGCCTTAGCAAAATCATTTCCAGAACTAAACACGAGTTTAGGAAGTCTTTCACCTGGTCTTGCTAAGAATATAGGTAATGCTTTTCAACAAATGAACATCCAAATCGCAGTATTAGGCTGCTACATTAATATGATTCACCCAGACCAACAAGAACGTCAAAAAGCATTAGACCGCTTCAAGGAGCATATCCGTTACGCAAAAGATTTTGGCTGTAGTGTTGTTGGAACTGAAACAGGAAATGTCCATGCGAAAATGGGATTTACTGTAGATAATTTCCGAGAGAAACCTTTTTTAGATGTTGTTGAAAGTGTGAAAGAACTTGTAAATGAAGCAGAAAAATTTGGAGTTATTGTAGGGATAGAAGCAGGAGTTAACCATCCTGTTTACAACCCAATGCTCTTAAAAAGGTTATTGGATGAAGTAAATTCAAATAATTTACAAATTATCTTTGACCCGGTAAATTTATTAACTGTTGAAAATTACGTTTATCAAGATGAAATTTTCAAAGAGGCTATCGAACTATTTGGCGATCGTATTATCATTGTTCATTGTAAAGATTTTGTTATTGAGGATGGCAAGTTGAAGTTTGCTCCTCCTGGTAAAGGGCTATTAAACTACGACTTAGTCATGGAACTGATTAAACCTAAAAAACCTTATATCCAATTTCTTCTAGAAAGTACAACCGAACCTTTTATAGATGATAGTATTGCATTTTTACATGAAAAATACGAAAATGCTTAGTATGGGATGATATGTAGTATATTTCCCTCATATACACATCAGAAGGGATGAAAGGGCTTTGAGAGATAAAGGAAAGGTCAAAGAATTATTTGCATCTATGAGTACAGCTGAAAAAGCCAAGTATATTTGGGAGTACTATAGATATTATCTATTTGCTTTTCTTATTGTAGTTATTGTCGCTATCTTTCTAGTAAACGACTATTCGCCCAAAAAGGATTCTGCACTTTCGATTCTTGTTCTAGGAGATTTGGTAGATTCAAATGAAATTGAAAATATCCAAAAAAAGCTAAATGAAGGAATTCTATCAGAAGAAGAAAGAAAAACGCATGAAGTATCGATACAGGTAATCCCATATGCACCAGATGCTGCAGATTTAAATGTTGTCATGGCCGCTTTACAACGAGTAACCGGAGAAATATCTACTGGAGAACTCGATGTTTTGTTCATTGACAAAGAACAGTTCGAGATTATGAATGAGGAACAATATTTTTATAGCCTAGAAAAATTAGTAGATAAAGAACTACCAGTTGGTAAAGAATTTATGTATTATGATTCTAAAAATCAGGTTACTGGAATCGATGCACAAGCTTTGCCACTATTTAACGAAGCAATCGATGATCCAGATGTGGTAATGGGTGTAATTGTAAATACCCAAAGAACAGAAAACATAGAAAAAGTTTTTAACATTTTATTCAAAAAACAGTGATTTTTTCATTGCAATATTAGTATATTACGATATTATTTTAATAGAAGGCAATTTAATTAGGAGGCTATATCCATGGAACATATGAAGCAACTAGTTGAAGCATTAAAAAACGGAAACGTTTTCGAAAATTCGGGAGAAGTTAAGGTTTATGAAAAATCTTTAACTCATCATGATAATGTAAGCCTTGTCATGGTAAGAGACCAACAGCAAAAATGGATTCTTGCATCAGGAGAAGGCGCTTTATTTGAAGAATTAAATGGTACATTAATTACTGATAATGGGAAGGCTTGTCCACTAACACATGAAAATCGTTTAGTATTAAATCGTTATTTTGAATATACTGTTCCAAAAGCATTCGGTACAAAAGTTGCAACAATGGGTTTAGGTGATCGCTTAGGTCTAGCTTCACCAGGACATATTGAAACTGTTCGTGACCATAATGTAAAGCCAATCCTCGCTCAACAAAGTATTCGCGAATTAACATTAACGAATCGTACAATGAATGATGTAATTGATGCAGCAAGCTTTGCTGTTTTCCAAGAAGGTTATACAGGTGGATTTGGTGCAGATGGCGACCACTTAAAAGAAGAAGAAGACATTAAAATGGCATTATCACTTGGTATGTCAATGCTAACATTAGATTGTTCAGACCATATCCAAAACCGAGTTGAGGGCTTAACAGTAGAGGAAATCAGTGCTGAATTTGATAGCCTTCCTGAAGAAACGAAGAATCACTATAATGAGCTATATTTAAATAAAGAATTTGACGTAAAAGGTCTTGGAATCGGATTTGATGAAAATACATTAAAGAAATTTGTATTGTTATACGGAAAAGCTTTAGACTATATGGTCCATGTCCATGAAACATATATCGAAAAAGCAGACCGTGACATTGATTTTGAAATTTCAATTGATGAAACTGAAACAGTTACATCTCCAGCAGCGCATTTCTTTGTAGCAAATGAATTACAAAAACGTGGCGTAACAGTAACTAGTCTTGCTCCAAGATTCTGTGGTGAATTCCAAAAAGGAATTGATTATATCGGTGATATTGAACAATTCGAAAAAGAATTAAGTGAACACGCGCTAATCGCTGAATACTTTGAATACAAATTAAGTATCCACTCTGGAAGTGATAAATTTACAGCGTTCCCAATTATCGCGAAGTATACAAATGGAGTTCTTCATGTTAAAACAGCTGGCACAAACTGGCTTGAAGCTGTACGTGTAATTGCAAAGGTAAATCCTGGTCTTTATAGAAGAATGCATGCATATGCACTAGAACATTTAAATGAAGCACTTAAGTATTACCATATTACACCAGATATGAACACAATCGTTCCACTTGATACAGTTTCTGATGAAAACCTTCCTGAATATATGAACAATGACGCAGCAAGACAAGTAATCCATGTAACTTACGGATTATTGTTAACTGCAAAAGATGAAAACGGAAACTTCATCTTTAAGGATGAATTCTTCGGTACATTGAATGATAATGAAGACGAATACCGTCAAGCCCTTGTAAAACACATCGGCAAGCACGTTGAATTATTGAACCTATAAAAAATGACTATTTTCAAAACACCTTTCTTTTAGCTATACTAGCTAAGGGAAGGTGTTTTTTTATGTATAAATTTATCCTTTTACTCTTTCTTGCTCTTTTTTTATATGGCTGTGGGCCTCAAGGTACCGATCAAGAGTCTACTAAAGAGGTAGAATTAACGGTTTCTGCTGCTACAAGTATGCAGAATGTTTTACAGGAATTAAAGAACAATTTTGAAAAGGAACATCCTACAATTAATATCGCCTTTAATTTTGGCTCATCAGGTTCACTTGCACAACAAATCTCTCAAGGAGCTCCGGTTGATCTATTTTTATCGGCTTCCATAGAAAAGTTCGATGTACTAGTTGATGAGGGACTTATTGGCGAAAAACTCCAGAAAAATCTAATTGGAAATGAGATTGTGTTAATTGCTCCAAAAGAAAACGTAAAGCAGATTACGGAAATAGAAGATTTGAAAACAAAGGCTGAACGGATATCAATCGGAATACCAGAATCTGTTCCTGCAGGGAAATATGCGAAGGAAGCAATTGAAAGCATGGATATGTGGAATGAAATCGAAAATAAGTTAGTGCTCTCAAAAGATGTTCGGCAAGTCCTTACATATGTTGAAACTGAAAATGTAGATGCGGGGTTTGTCTACAAAACAGATGCCCAATTTTCAGACCAGATTCAGATTGTGATGAGTGTGGATAAAAAGTATCATTCAGAGATTATATATCCAGTCGGCGTCATAAAATCATCAGAGCATTTAAGTGAAGCAATATTATTTTATGAATATTTATTGAGCGCTGAATCCATAGCTCTTTTAGAGGAATATGGATTCTCAAACCTACAGTAAAAAAGCAATTGGAGCATGAACGTCCAATTGCTTTTTTTTGTTCTACGTCTAGCTCAATCGCCTAGCCCCTCGAGGTCACAAGCCAATCCATCTAGAAGGTCAAAGAGCAACCTTCTAGATGGATTGGCTTGTGCTTGTCGGGGCTGAGCAAGGCACTTGAGCATTTGTTTTTACATATACGGATGTACACCCTTTGCGATCTCCTGTACGATGGTGCCAAGGGATGAAATTTGTTGATCGTCTAGGTTGAAAGACTCTTTGATTTTTGTTTCAAGATTATTCGTAATTCTACGTTTGCCAACTTCGACAAGGGCAATAAGTGCAAAACTACAATTTACAGCTTTAGCGAAATCACGTTGAGTCATGTTGTTTTTTTTGCGTAAAAATTTAACAATATCTTTGTTAATCCTAGGCATATTACACACTCCTTACCTATGGCTTTTTACATGTGGGAATATATGATTGCGTATCTATTATTCTATGATATTCACAATATTACCATCATATATAAATTTCGTCTAGGCAGGTTTTCAGGATGTCCAGCTTCAGGCGCCATCGGTTCGAGGTCATAAGCCAATCGCTTCGGAAGGTAAAAAACACCTTCAGTCAGCGCTCGTGTTATGCTTGTCACCGATAGACGGGCGCCTTACGCTTTTCCCATTGCCTACGAATTAGAAAAGCTGTAGAGCTTGTCTACAGCTGTTTTAGGGAATTACTTATCTCCATAAAGTCGTCGTGCAGCATGATTGGTTGGACCAACATATTCATTTAGTTGGAAAGAGTGACGAATGGCGGCTGTAATGAATTTCTTCGCTTCATATATGGCTTCCTTCACTTCTAATCCTTTTGCAAGTCCTGCTGCGATAGCAGCTGAAGATGTGCAACCAGCGCCGTGAGTAAATGTTGTTTCAAAACGGTCGCTTTCAAGGACCTCTATATCTTTTCCATCATATAATACATCTACTGCTTTATCATGTTTTAGCTTTCCGCCACCTTTTACGAGTACATATTTCGCACCAAGGTCATGTATCTTCACAGCAGCTTCTTTCATTTGGTCAACAGTTGTAATAGAACCGATTCCACTTAATTGACCTGCTTCAAATAAATTTGGAGTAATGACTGTTGCAAGTGGAGTCAGTATTTCTCTAAGAGCAACGGCATGATCTGGGAACAGAACTTCATCTTCTCCCTTACAAACCATTACAGGATCCACTACAAATTTTTGAAGATTATGTTTTTTAGCCGCATCTGCAGTAATTTCAATAATATCGACAGTAGGAAGCATACCAGTCTTTGCCGCATCGACACCAATGCCATCAAGGATTGTTGTTAATTGTGCCTTGATGATATCGTGATCAACCGGAAACACTTGGTGATTCCAACGATTATGCGGGTCCATCGCAACAATTACAGTTAAGGCAGACATTCCGTAAACTCCATGTTCTTGGAAGGTTTTTATGTCAGCTTGGAGACCAGCTCCACCACTACTATCAGAACCTGCAATCGTTAATGCTTTTGGTAAACTCATGTTTGAAACCCCCATCTATAAAGTTTGACAAACTTATTATATATCAATTGATAAAAATAGATATATTATTGCTATAAAAAATCGACTTTACAATATAAGGAAGGTATAAAACGTTGATTTAGTAATAAATAATTTGATACAATACACTATTGTAAGAGAAAAGTGTAATTCGATCCTAAACACATTCATATCTTGCAAATATTAATGATAGGCGGTCGAAAATAATGACAGAAACAAAACCTTATCGAGTATTACTCTACTATCAATATGTAACAATTGAAAATCCATCAGAATTTGCAGCAGAGCATCTTGCTTTCTGTAAAGAAATCGGTCTAAAAGGTCGTATTTTAGTAGCGACAGAAGGAATGAATGGAACGGTCTCTGGTACAATTGAACAAACTGACAAGTATATGGAAGAAATGAGAAAAGATCCTCGCTTCGCAACAATGGTTTATAAAATTGATGAAGCAGATGGCCATGCGTTTAAGAAAATGCATGTTAGACCTCGTCCTGAGCTTGTCAACTTAAGCCTTGAGGATGATATCAACCCACTTGAATTAACAGGAAAATATTTAAGTCCAAAAGACTTTTATGAAAAAATGCAAGATCAAAATACAATTATCCTAGATGCAAGAAATACTTATGAATATGATTTAGGACATTTTAGAGGCGCAATTAGACCAGATGTAGAAACTTTCCGTGATTTACCACAATGGGTACGTGAAAACAAAGACATGCTAGAAGGAAAAAAGATTCTAACGTACTGTACTGGCGGTATTCGTTGTGAAAAATTCTCTGGTTGGTTAGTAAGAGAAGGCTTCGAGGATGTTGGCCAGCTTCATGGAGGAATTGCAACTTACGGTAAAGACCCTGAGGTACAAGGTGAACTATGGGACGGCCAGCTTTATGTATTCGATGAAAGAATTGCTGTTCCGGTAAACCAAAAAGAGCATGTGATTGTAGGAAAAGATCATTTTACTGGGGAACCATGTGAACGATATGTAAACTGTGCAAACCCAGAATGTAATGAACAAATACTTTGTTCTGAAGAAAATGAGCATAAATATCTAAGAGGTTGTACACATGAATGTCGCGTTCACCCACGCAACCGTTATGTAGAAGAGAACGGGTTAACTGAGGAAGAAGTAGCAGAACGTTTACAAGCCCTTGAAAAAGAATTAGTACAACAACAATAATTATTAAAACCACAGTGTGTATAACCACTGTGGTTTTTTCAAATACACAATTCTGGTACAATATAGGAAAAGAAAGGGGAGAATTGTGAAAATTATTGCATCTCATCCGTATGTTACTATACAAAGAAAAATAGAGTGGAATGTGCAAAAGTATATTGAAAACCAGCATCAGTTGCGATTGTTTAAGGACCGAATCCTTTCTTCTGCAAACGAATTTCATCTAGATCATGTATATGATGTTTCCTACAGAGCCAGCTTTTTATATCTCCACACAAACCAAGGAGTATTCTCCTATAATATTAAAGAAGACCCAATTGATTTTATTAAAGCTTTTAAAGGTTTGAAACAGTAAATAAGGTTTCGAGGTGAACTATGGAAATCGATAAAATTGTCAATGTAGTTAAGGAACGTACTCCCTCTCTATTAGGCCGTGGGGATTTTAAGCGCTTTTCCATTCTTCTTCCTTTAATTAAAAAAGATAATGACGTTCATATCCTTTTTGAGGTCCGTTCAAATCAATTAAGAAGGCAGCCAGGTGAGATATGCTTTCCAGGTGGAAAAATGGACCCAACAGATAGAGATGAACGGCATACAGCAATTAGGGAAACGATGGAGGAACTAGGATTAAAAGAAAGTGATATTACAAATGTAAGTCCACTAGATTATTTTGTATCACCTTTTGGTACGATTATTTATCCATTTGTAGGTGTGATAAATAATCCTGAGGAGATTCATCCGAATCCAGCAGAAGTTGGAGAAGTATTTTCGGTTCCATTGTCGTTCTTTCAGTCAAATCCTCCACAGATATTTAAGGTGAAATTTCATGTAGAGCCCGAAGAAAACTTTCCTTTTAACGATATTATTGGAGGGGAAAATTATAAATGGCAGGTAAGAGGCATGGACGAATGCTTTTATTATTATGAAGACCGTGTCATTTGGGGCTTAACAGCCGGAATCTTAAAACATTTTTTAGAAGTAATCGAAAAAAGCCCTAAATAAAGGGCTTTTTGTGTTTTACTTTGTATATTTAGCGCTTCTCCAATTCGTTACCTTTATTGACGTATGGGAAAAGCGTAGGGTAATCCATGATTCTACAATAATTCCAAAAAGGGCGGTTCCAATTGCTAGATGAATAACTGCCCAAGGAACAGATAATGCGGTATTGATCGTGAAAATGCCTGCTATAATTTGTAAAAATACGGTTAGTGAAGTTAGCATAAGTCGTAACTGAATGCTTGTGCTCCATTTATTTATAAATGCAAAATAAGTCAGAATAAGTATGTAAATAGCTGATGCAAACGCAAAGAAGCGATGTAGGGATTGTAGAATCTGAGCTTTACTTATTGGTATGAAAGAGTTAGAACAAGATAACCATTCACATGCTAATCCATACGACTGATGCTTAATATACGCACCAAAACCTATGGTGAAAGTTAGTAGTAAAATAAGGATGAAATAGTGCTTTTGTAAGACTGTTGCATTACTTACGCTGACTGTTGAAATTGATTGGCTTTTCCATATAAATAGCAAGCATGTAAAATAGGCCATAGCAATAAGTAGGTGGGTGGTCACAACAATTGCTGGCAAATCAAGAACAACTACAATCGCACCAAGAATAACCTGAAGGATAAGGAGAAGGATCATCCAATTTGCTATTGTTTTTACATGATTTTCTGTTTCTGTTCGCTTAACTCTAAAAAATAAAATGGCAGAAAGAATAAAAAGCAGAGCACCGATTACACGATGTGCATATTCAATAAGTGTTTCACCTTCTAATACAGGAATTAATACACCATTACATAATGGCCAATCTGGCCCACAACCCATACCTGATTGAGATGAAGCGACATAACCACCAAACACAACTAGAAAATAGGCTACAAGAATAGATAAGATAGAAAGACCCCGAATACTCAACAATGATACCCCCAATTATTTGATAGTATTAGTGTACCAAAGTGTGTTTCAGAAAGTTGTGGATTTAATCACACTTTTTAGAAAATTTCGCATATGTCATTTGGTTGATGATAGCACTCCAGCCGTAGCAGAGACAAAAAAAGAGTATCGGTCTCCCAATACTCTTTCAAGTTTATATATCAGTTTCCTAGTAGGTCTCTAAGCTTATTTTCAACCTTTTCGCTGACATTCTTAATGTCTTTTTTTGCCTCTTCCAATACTATCTTCCATTTGGCACTTTCTTCTTTTAAGGTTTCTTCGATTTTTTCAGCTTGCTCTTTAATTTCTTCCTTTGTGATCGTTTTTCGGTCCTCTTGTCCCGAAAGCTTCGCATTTACAGAAACGACATCAAAGGAGTCGACTTCCATTGTAGGAAGCACTTCGTCCATCATTGCTTTAAATAAAGGAACAATATAATCAGAGCTACTACCACGTATATAATGTGTTTTGTCCGTTTTGTCATAGCCCATCCAAACGGCACCGACGAAATTAGGTGTATATCCAACAAACCATTGATCCTTTGTTCCATTAATATCTTTATAAGGGAGCTGGGTTGAACCCGTTTTTCCGGCTAGGTCAACTCCAGGGATTTTTGTTCCTTTACCTGAACCCGTTTCAACAACGTTTAGTAGCATAGAAGTCATATCGTTTGCCACTTGTTTCGATGTAACCTTGGTTGTTTTATGTTTATGTTCTGCAATGACATTACCGGTTGGTCCTACTATTTTTGAGATTAGATGTCCTTCCGGTCGTTTGCCATCATTTGCAAAAACTGAATAGGCCTCCGCTAGTTGTAAAGGTGAAGTCCCTTTATGCATACCACCAAGTCCAATTCCAAGATACTTATCTTCTTCTGAAAAGGGAATACCAAATCTTCGTAAAGAATCAAGTCCTTTATTAAGTCCAATTTGGTCTAACAACCAAACAGTCGGTGCATTTAACGAGTGCTCAAGAGCTTCATACATCTTCACTTCACCTTGGTACAATCTTGAGAAGTTTTCAGGTGTGTAATCTCCATATGTTTTTAACTCATCAACTAATACGGAAGTGACTTCATACCCTTCTTCTAGTGCAGGAGTATATACTGCTAATGGCTTTAATGTTGACCCTGGTTGTGCCTGCAAATGAGTCGCTCGATTAAAACCACGGAATACATGTTCACCACGGCCTCCGACTAAACCAAGCACACCTCCAGTCTTAGGATGTAACATTACAGCACCACTTTGCACAAGAACATCCCTGCCTTTAGGGAAAAGATAGTCCTTTTTATAAACAGCTTCAAGGGCAGATTGAACGTCTTGATTCATCTCAGTATAGAAGCGATACCCACGAGTCAGAATCTCCTCTTGCGTCAACCCATATTTCTTTATGGCTTCATCTAGCACAGCATCTACATAATAAGGATAGCTTCTTTCTATATAGCTTCCGCCGCCATCCTCAAGCTTGATTTCTTCATGTTTCGCTTGTGCATATTCATCATCAGAAATCATCTTTAACTCATGCATTTTTAACAGAACTGTATTTCTTCGCTTAATCGCACCATCATAATTTTTATAAGGATTTAAAGCTGATGGTGCTTGGAGAATTCCAGCAAGCATTGCAGCCTCACTGATTGATACATTTTCAATTTCCGTATTAAAATACTTTTTCGAAGCTTGGCTAATTCCCCATGAACCATTTCCGAAGAAGACTTGATTTAAATACATTTGTAAAATCTCGTCCTTGGTATAATGCTTTTCAATTTCCAATGCTAAAAAGAGTTCTTCGATTTTCCGTTTATAGGTTTGTTCAGGGGAGAGAAGCGCATTTTTTGTAAGCTGTTGAGTAATCGTACTACCTCCACCTGTAATTCTTCCAGCAAATATATTATTAAAAAAGGCGCGCGTGATTCCTTTAATATCAAAACCATTATGGGAATAGAAGCGCTCATCTTCTATTGCGATAACCGCATTTTTCACATGCTCAGGAAGTTCTTCTACCGAGACACCCTCAGTTCGATTCGTCGAAATATTGGTTGCTACTTCACCATCTTTATCATAAATAACAGTGGCTTGACGCAAACCGTCTTTCAGCGATTGAACGTTTGCCTGACTAGCCATAAAGGCAAAGAAGAGCATAGACACTAAGATAAACACCAATACAATCAGTAATAAAATTTTAGTTAGATGCTTCTCTCGCCAAAAACGTTTAATAGATTCCCAGAGTCGTTTTATATACGGCATTATCTTTTCAAATATACCTCTCATATTTGTTTCTCCATTCATTAGGATACTGAACTTATATTTTATAACAGTTATTCGAATAAGAGAAATAAAAACGTAGGGTCTAAGAAATTTAAACAATATTTTCCATAGGAAGAAATAGGCATAATTATTAGTTATGGTATTAGATAAGAAGAGTGTATTTTATTTCTTGTCGGAATTATCTTAAATTTATAAATATAGAAAAGAAAACGCTATCAAAAAAACGGAGGGGATCAAATGAAGTTAGGAAAGAAACTAGTTGGGCTTCTTGCAGTTGGAACTCTAGCATTTAGTTTAGCAGCTTGTAGTGGTGGAGGTAGTAGTACATCGTCCTCAGAGGGAAAAAAAGATTCGGAACCAAAGAAGGAAGCAAGTGGGTATCCTGATAAGATGATTACAATCATTGCACCTGCAGGAGCTGGCGGGGGATTAGATACAGCTGCTAGAACATTAGCTAAGGTTTCAGCAGATACTGGACTAATTGAACAATCTATTAGTGTTGAGAATCAGCCAGGTGGAGGTCAAGTTCTTGGGATGACCGAATTCATTCAAAAGGAAGCTGGAAATGATTTTAAGCTTCTTCTACCTTCAACACCTATCGTTCTAAATTATATTAAGAAGGATGGAACAGCACCATACTCGTTCAGAGATATGACTCCATTAGCTCGCTTACAAGTTGATTATCCTGTAATTGCGGTTAATGCAGATTCAGAATTCAATGATTTAAAATCATTCTTTGATGCAATTAAAGCAGATCCTACTAGCATTACAATTGCTGGTGGTGGAGCTCCTGGAACACTCGATCATTTAAATTCAATTCTTCTTGCAGAAAGTCAGGGCATTGATGGAAATCAAGTGAAATATACAGCATATGACGGTGGTGGAGAAGCAATGACAGCTCTTGTTGGTGGGCATGCGGATGCACTAACTACAGATGTTTCCGGAGTTGCTGAGTACCTAAAAGCTGGAAAGATAAAGGTGTTAGGTGTAGCAGCACCAGAACGTATGACAGGGGATTTTGCAGACCTTGTTACATATAAGGAGCAAGGATTTGACGTTGAAGTTGCAAACTGGCGTGGTATTTTTGGACCGAAGGATATGTCTGACGAGGCCAAGGCATATTGGGAAGAAAAATTAAAAGCCTTAAGTGAAAGTGAAGAGTGGAATGCTGAACTTGCAAAAATGGGCGTACAAAACGGGTATATGAATGCAGATGATTTCCTTGCAGCCCTTGAGAAAGAAGAAACAGATTATTTAGAGCTTTATAAGAAGCTAGGTATGGCAAAGTAGTTAATTAGTAGCGTTTTAGTCTAATTGAAAAGAAGGGCTAAGCCCTTCTTTCATTATTTCTTGGAGGTGAAGATGTTGACTAAGGCATTTGATCGATATTTAAGTATTGCTTTAATTGCAGTTGGTGGCTTTTTTATTTTTGAAGGCCAAAGAATAAATGAAAGTTCCTTTGGTAGTGCCATTGGACCAGGTGTCTTACCATCTGCGCTAGGAGTTATCCTCATTTTATTATGTATCCGCAATATTTACGAAACATTTCGAAAAAAATACCCTGAACAAGAAAAGGAAAAAGTCCATTATAAACGCTTCCTAATTATGCTTGTTTCAACGATTTTATATGCGTTATTACTTGAACCTATCGGCTATGTGATTAGTACGTTTTTATTCTTGCTCGTTGGGTTTCAAGTAATGCAAAAAGGGAAGTTTGTAAACTCAATTATTATTGCAGCAGCAGTGCCTGCCGTTGTCTATTACATGTATGTAGTTGTGATGAAAGGAACATTGCCAAGCTTCCCAGTATGGCTAAGTATGTGAGGGGGTTAAAAAGTGGAAGTATTACAATACTTAGGTGAAGGATTTGCAATAGCCTTTACGGCTCGAAATTTAATATTTGCATTCATTGGTGTTCTAATTGGTACAGCTGTTGGCGTCCTTCCTGGTATTGGTCCAATTAGTGGTGTAGCTTTATTAATTCCTGTAACAGCTATGTTGACTAGTGGACTAGATCCGAGCGCAGCGGCGACTAGCTCAATTATTTTACTAGCGGGTGTATATTATGGAGCTATGTACGGTGGGTCAACAACATCGATTTTGATCAATACTCCAGGAGAATCATCCTCAGTAGTTACAACCCTTGATGGATACCAGATGGCCAAGCAAGGTAGGGCAGGTGCCGCCCTCTCAATTGCAGCCATTGGCTCCTTTGTGGCAGGAGTTGTTGCTCTCGTTGGACTTATTTTTTTGGCTCAGCCATTATCGAGCATGGCACTTAAATTTGGGCCATCTGATTATTTTTCGTTAATGATATTAGGCCTTTGTGCAATTAGTGGTTTGTCCGGAACATCGGTCACAAAGTCGTTGATGATGACTGTCTTTGGTCTAATGATCGCATCGATTGGTATAGATGTGGTTTCTGGTGTATCTCGTTTTACATTTGGTTTTCCGCAATTGTATTCAGGACTTGAATTTTTGACTGTAGCGGTTGGACTCTTTGCATTAGGAGAAGTCTTTAAAACCATTTTACACAATGATGTCAATTCAGGGGAAATAAGTAAGATTAATAAACTCCTACCTACTAAACAAGAATTTAAAGATAGTGCTGCTCCAATCGCCCGTGGTTCTATTTTAGGTTTCTTCATGGGGATTCTACCTGGTTCTGGAGCAACACTCGCTTCATTTATGGCCTATATTGCGGAGAAAAAGGTTAGTAAAAACCCAGAGAAGTTTGGAAAAGGTGCAATTGAAGGGGTAGCTGGCCCGGAGGCTGCCAATAATGCGGCTGCTGGTGGAGCCATGATACCTTTACTAACACTAGGTATTCCTGGTTCGGGTACAACTGCAGTGTTGATGGGTGCGTTGATTATGTACAATGTAAATCCAGGACCACTATTATTCGAGGATCATCCGCAAGTTGCATGGGGATTAATTGCTAGTATGTTAGTCGGAAACTTAATGCTTTTGATGTTGAATCTTCCATTGGTAAAGGTATTTGCAAAGATTATTTCAACCCCACCAAAATATTTAATACCATTAATTGTGGTCATCTCCATTTTTGGTGTGTATGCAGTTCAGGTAACTGTATTTGATCTAATGTTATTAATTGTTTGTGGTGTTGCGGGCTACTATTTTACGAAAAATGATTACCCAATTGCGCCATTGGTTTTAGGACTCGTATTGTGGCCAATGATTGAAAATAACTTTAGAAGAGCATTAACGATTTCAAACGGAGATTATAGTATTTTCTTTACTAGACCACTATCACTTATATTCTTAATTATTGCTCTTCTATGGATCTCAATTCCAATTTTCTTAAAATGGAGAGGCAAAAATGTGATAGTAAATGACGAAGGATAAGGGGATGCAAATCTCCTTTTTCTTATTTATAAATAATGAGTGAGGTGTGATATGAATTTAGAGAGTATCTTTGGAATAAAAGATAAGGTAGTTGTCATAACAGGAGCTAGTCAAGGAATTGGAAAGGATATGGCATTGTTATTTGCAAAAATGGGGGCAAAGGTAGCTTTAATCGCAAGGAATAGGGAGAAGCTAGAGCTTTTGTCAAATGAAATGAGGGAGCTTGGTTACACAGCGATGTATGCTCCTTGCGATATTACGAAAGTGGAATTAATTCCTGATGTCATGTCTAAGATTCATAGTCAATATGGCCATATTGATGTTTTGATTAACAATGCAGGTACAAATATTGCGAAACCGCCTGAAGAAATATCTGAAAAGGATTGGGATGCGGTTCTTGATTTAAATCTGAAAAGCGCCTTTTTTTGTTCGAAGGAAGCAGGTAAATATATGAAATTAGGGGAAAAAGGAAAAATTATCTTTATCTCATCCCAGATGGCCCAGGTAGGGTATTTTAACCGAGTTTCATATTGTTCAAGCAAGGGTGGAGTAATGCAGTTGACACGCTCACTTGCGATTGAATGGGCAAAGCATCAGATTAATGTAAATTCAATTGCCCCTACGTTTATTGATACGCCTATGACTGCTCCAATGTTTGAGGATCAAAGTTTTAAAGAGGAAGTACTGAGCCGAATTCCGTTAGGTAGACTTGCAAAAACAGATGATCTATACGGTGCTCTTTTATTTTTAAGTTCTTCCGCTTCAGACATGGTAACGGGGCAAACGGTGTTTGTTGATGGTGGTTGGACTGTTTGGTAAATACATAATAAGGAATAAGGGAGAGATTTATAATGACCATGTATCATGATTTTAAAATGCCTGAAAATGTAAGATTTGGTGTAGGAGCACATAAAAGTTTACCAGATGAAGTAAGGAGAATTGGTGCAAGGAAAATTGGTCTGATTAGTGACAAAGGTTTAGAGAAAGCTGGAGTAGTAGATAAAATTAAAAACCTATTAGAATCACTAGCTGTACCGATTGCAACTTTTACGGATATTCAGGGTGAACCTTCTTTTTCATTATTAAGAAATACAATTGACCATCTAAAGCAAGAGGAATGTGATTTAATCATTGGAATTGGTGGAGGTAGTGCCATGGATGTGGCAAAAACGACTGCTGCATTAATTCCCATTGAAGTTGATACTGACTACATATCTGGAACTAAGGTTATAGAAACTAGAGGGATACCATGTATCTTACTTCCGACAACTTCAGGAACAGGTGCAGAGGTCACCATGAACGCTATTTTCGCAGATGAAGAACGGGAGGTAAAGAGGGGACTTGTAAGTCCAGCACTTCTTCCTACACTTGCAATTGTTGATCCATCATTAACTTTGTCCTGTCCACCTAAGGTTACTGCAGCATCAGGAGTCGATGCTTTTACCCATGCAATAGAATCCTATATAGCTGTAAAAGCAACACCGTTAACAAAAATTTATGCTGAAAAAGCAATGAAGCTATTTCCAAACTATATTACAAAAGCAGTTCATCATGGAAATGACTTAGAAGCGAGAATAGGAATGAGTTGGGTAAGTCATCTTGCAGGTGTATCATTAGCAAATGCTGGAGTAGGGGCAGTACATGCGCTTTCATATCCTTTAGGAGGGAAGTATCATATTGAACATGGGGTTGCAAATGCCTTGTTAATGCCGTATGTTTTTGATGTGATAGGAAAAACATGTATGGCTGAAATGGTTGATATTGCAACCCTAATTGGAATTGGCGACTACAGTAATCGTCCATTTGAGGCCCAAGGTGCGGTGGTAAATTATTTATATCACTTGTTACATGACCTAGACTTACCAATATCTTTACAAGAGTTAGGCATAAAAGAACAGGACTTACCACAGCTTGCAGTAGAAGCATCCAAGATAGATCGGTTACTATTGAATACACCAAATAAACTAACGGAACAAAAAATACTTAACATCTACCAAAAGGCTTTTAACGGTAAGATTTAACTGTAAAAAGAGGGGATATTATGAGTTTAAAATGTGTAATACTAGATGACTATCAAAATATTGCACTACAAATGGCTGATTGGTCATTACTTTCTAATGAAGTAGAAATCTCAAGTATTAACGAACATATCGATAATGAAGATGAGCTTGTTAAAGCTATTAAAAACTATGAAATTATCGTTATTATGCGTGAACGTACACCGTTTCCAGCATCACTTTTAAACCGACTTCCTAATTTAAAACTTTTAATCACCTCAGGGATGAGAAATGCCTCAATTGACCTTAAAACAGCTACGAAATTAGGCATTACTGTCTGTGGAACAGCAAGTAGCTCCGAGCCTCCAACCGAACTCACTTGGGCGCTAATTCTTGGTCTTGCTAGGAATATCAAAAAAGAGTGCCAGTCCCTCACTTCAAATGGACCATGGCAATCAACAGTGGGTACAGACCTATATGGAAAAAGACTAGGTTTGATTGGCCTTGGAAAAATCGGTAGCAGAATGGCTCGAATAGGAAAGGCATTTGGAATGAAAGTAATGGCATGGAGCCAGAATCTCACACAAGAAAGAACGGAAGAATTAGGTGTAGAAAAAGCAGAGTCATTGGAAGAATTATTAAAAGCAAGTGATTTTGTATCCATCCATTTAGTGCTCAGTGATCGCACAAGAGATTTAATCGGAGAAAATGAAATAAAATTAATGAAACCAAGTGCATTCCTCATTAATACTTCAAGATCAGCAATTATCAACCAAAAGAATCTTATTACTGCATTAGAAAATAACTGGATCGCAGGAGCAGGGCTTGATGTATATGAAGAGGAACCATTGCCAGAAAACCATCTTTTCAGAGAATTACCGAATGTGTTAGCTCTACCACATTTAGGGTATGTGACTCGTAACAACTATGAAACCTATTTTAGTGAAGCAGTAGGGGATATTGAAGCTTTTATTAAAGGTGAGCCTAAAAGAGTATTAAATCCTTAAAAAGGAGAGCGGGTCGTGCATCAAATGCCAGACCTGCTCTTTTTTTTATACTGTTGCTCCATCGAGAAGCTTTCTAACTGTTGACTGCATAATGCCACCATTTTTATAGTAACCAATCTCAACAATATTATCTAAACGAACAAGAACACCAAAGGTAAAATGACTTCCATCTTCACGAGTTGCCCTAATTTGAATTTTCTCACCAGGCTGTAGACACTCTGAAAGACCAATTGTTTCAAAGGCCTCATGACCAGTTATACCTAGTGTAGCTGCTGTTTCACCATTCATAAATTGTAATGGCAAGACACCCATTCCAACTAAATTGCTTCGATGAATCCGTTCAAAACTTTCTGCTAGAATCATTTTAACTCCTAATAGATGTGGACCTTTGGCTGCCCAGTCACGAGAGCTACCAGTTCCATATTCCTTTCCCGCAACGATGAGTAGATCCGTATTTTCCTCTTTGTATTTCATAGAGGCTTCATAGATCGACATAACTTGACCACTGGTGTGATGGAGGGTGAAACCACCTTCGATACCGTTTACAAGTTTATTTCGTATTCGAACATTTGCAAACGCACCACGCATCATTACTTTGTGATTTCCGCGTCTTGATGGGTAGGAATTGAAATCTTTTCTTTCAACCCCTTTCTTCAACAAATATAATCCTGCTGGGCTATCAGGCTTAATGGCACCCGATGGAGAAGCATGATCCGTTGTTACGGAGTCTCCCAGCATGGCTAAAACTCGAACCGCTCGGAAGTCTTGGATACCACCTTTCTGCTCTGAAATCTTTTTGAGAAATGGTGGTTCCTGAATATAGGTTGAGTTTTTATCCCATTGATAGAGCTGTCCGTCAGTTGACTCAATCTTATTCCATTGATCATTTGCATCATAAACGGTTTCATATCGCTTTTTAAATAATTCTGGGTGAATATATTTATTGATATAGGCTTGAATTTCTTCTGTAGATGGCCAAATATCACGTAAGAAAACAGGTTGGTTATCCGTTCCGATGCCAATTGGGTCTTTTTCAAAATCAATATTCACAGTTCCAGCCAAAGCGTATACAACGACAAGTGGTGGAGATGCTAAATAATTTGCTTTAATCTGCGGATGTACACGACCTTCAAAATTTCGATTCCCAGACAACACAGATGCAGTTACTAAATCTTCTTGGGTAATGGCATTACTAATTTCCTCAGGTAATGGCCCTGAATTTCCGATGCAAGTTGCACATCCATAACCAGCAATGTGAAAACCTAAATTCTCAAGATAGGTTATTAAGCCAGAATGGCCTAAATAGTCCGCAACTACGCGGGAGCCAGGAGTCAAAGAGCTTTTAACAAATGATTGTTTTTTAAGTCCTTTTTCTACAGCTTTTTTAGCGAGTAATCCGGCACCTATTAATACAGTTGGATTTGAAGTATTTGTGCAGCTCGTAATGGCTGCAAGGACGACAGAACCATGTTTCAATTTTGCTTTTTCTCCCGATGGATGCGTTATTTCAATTTCCTTATCCAATGCATCTGTTTCTAGTGCATACCCACCCTTGTCAACTGGAGAAGAAATGATTTCTTGATACGCTTTTTTCATGTTTGTTAATTCAATTCGATCTTGAGGGCGTTTTGGACCTGCAAGACATGGAACAACAGTTGAAAGGTTTAACTCGACTATTTCAGTATATTTAGGATCCGGGGCGTGACTAGTCATGAACATCCCTTGTGCTTTGTAATAGGATTCAATCAATGTAATCTGATCTTCACTTCGGCCGATTGATCTTAAGTAGTTTAGCGTTTCCTCATCGACTGGAAAGAAGCCCATCGTTGCCCCATATTCAGGAGCCATATTGGCAATTGTAGCTCTCTCCACAACACTCATGTTCTTAACACCCGGTCCGTAAAACTCAACGAATTTACCCACAACACCTTGTTTGCGAAGTAGATTCGTAATTGTGAGAGCGAGGTCTGTCGATGTTGTACCTTCAGGAAGAGAGCCAGTCACCTTAAAACCAACTACCTTTGGTGGTACAAAGTAAAGAGGTTGGTCGATCATAGCCGCTTCTGCCTCAATTCCTCCGACACCCCAAGCAACAATACTAAGTCCATTAATCATAGTCGTATGAGAATCTGTTCCTACTAATGAATCAGGATAAATGAGGGTGGTACCATTGTTCTCTTTTGTTTTAATAACAGAAGAAAGTAGTTCCATGTTAATTTGGTGCATAATTCCTGAAGAAGGAGGCACGATATTTACATTTTTAAAAGCATTTTGAGCCCATCTAAGGAAGCGAAAACGTTCATAGTTCCGCTCGAATTCTATTTTTTCATTCGCATGTAATGCTTGTAATGAACCGAATTGTTCAACTGTAACAGAATGGTCCACAACTAAATCTACAGGAATAGTAGGATTTACAATGGAAGGATCTCCACCATTACGTGATACAGCCTCTCTCATGGCGGCCAAATCAACCAGTAGAGGAAGGCCAGTTGTATCATGCAATAGTATACGAGCTGGTTTAAATGGCACTTCTTGATTTTGGTCCCCATTTTCGCTCCATTTTGCTAGCTTTTCAATATGTTCATCAGTAATGGAAGTACCGTCGAAGTGCCTTATTGCAGCCTCGAGTAACACCTTTATCGAATAAGGAAGTTTCTCAATGGATTCAAACCCTAACGCTTTAAGGGAGTTAATATTAAAGAACTCATAATGTTTATTGTTAATTTCTATATTAGATTTTGTATGAGGGACATACTTTGATATTTTCTGCAAATGTTCCACCCCTATTGAATTATTTATCTATCAATAAGGGTAGTATAATAGTTATTTGTGTTTCCGAAAAATGAGAATATGATATGCGCTTTCATAACTAATTGTTATATTGCTGTTCTTTAACAAAATTCACAAAAGCTTTTACCACATTTTGTTCTAAAGAACTTTCATGATAAAACATCCAGGTTGGTCTGGTGTGTGGGGTGCCATCGTCTTTTGTAACTTCAATCTGGTATATAGTGTCCTCGATGCCTTGTAGTAATCTCGCTGGCATGATGGCATACCCTAATCCTCTAATCACCATTTCACGGCATGTATCGCCACGGTCTACATTCATTGCAATTATAGGTGGTTTTGAGAAATGATTATTCCACCAATTGTCGACTAAGGATTTATATAAATGATCCGTATCAAAGTCAATCCTTGGAATATCAGGGAGTTCCTCTAGGTTTATCTTTCGCTTACTGGCAATGACAATTTTCTCTTCAAATAATAGATACTTTTCACCCGGCCAAGAGTAATCTCCTCTTACAAAGCCGACATGAACGTTGGTATTGTAGGTTGAATTAAAGATGTACTTGCTTAAGCCTGTTTCAACATGATATAAAACCTTGGGGTATTTTTCGGAAAAGTGCTGCAGAATATCAGGAAGTTCATATTTTCCAAAAAAGTTTGAGACACCGATTCGTAATGTTCCAACAACGTCATCACTCATGTTCTTAACATCTTCTTTGATTTCTCGTGTGACTTCTAACATTTCTGCTGCTCGTTTCGCTAAATATTCACCCTGTGGTGTAAATTGGACTCCACGTATTCCTCGATCAACAATTTTTACACCAAATTCTTCCTCAATTTGCATTAATCTTTTTGTTAGAGCAGGTTGAGTAATGTACAAGCTTTGTGCAGCTTTTGTTATATTTTTCTGTTCAAATAAGACGTCTAATATTTGCCAACCGCGCTCATCCATTTAAAGATTCCCCCTTGGAAAACAAACATCAATATTATTAAAAATAAAAAAGTAGCAATTTTTGAAATTGCTACTTTTATACTATCATACTATTTTACATTGGAGAGCATTTCTGTTAAATAGCGTCTGATTTCTTCAGGTTTCCCAGAAACTTTTTCTTCTCTTTCTTCATCTTTTCTAAGTTTTTCTTTTGCTTTTGACAATACTACCTCTTCTATGGCTTGAGGGATAACAATGACTCCATCCGCATCTGCCACAACAATATCTCCCGGATTTACTGAGGTACCGCCACAGGAAATAGGTACATTGATTTCGCCCCAACCTGCTTTGGCACTTGCTGCAACAGTTGTTCCCTTACAAAAGACAGGATAGTCTAGTTTTTTTACACCTAGAATATCACGGATTACACCATCCGTTATAACCCCTTTAATTCCTAGAGTTTGAGCTAGTCCAAGAATGAAATCTCCGGCAATTGTTCGATATGTATCTCCTTTTGAATCGACAACAAGTACATCACCAGGTTTTGCCTCATTGATTGCTTGTAATATGGTCGTGTTGTCTCCAACTGGCATCTTAACAGTGAATGCACGGCCTGCAACACGATATTCTTCTTTTAATGGTTTGATTGCACTATCCATATTATTGAGACCTTGCATTGTATCAGAAATACAGGTAGTAGGAATTTCTTCAAATGCTTTAACGATATGATCCATACAAAATCCTCCTTGGAAAAATAGTAATCTACTGTATTATATAATGTTCTTTTAATTCTGAATAATGCGTTTTATGTATACCCACTGATAACTATTTGGAATAACCACTCTATATTTGTATCTGTTTTAATAATAGTAAGACATTAAGTGATTAAGGTGGTTAGTGAAGTGGAAAAAGGAGTTCAAGTGTTGGTTGATGCAGGTAGATATATGTTAGCAAATCAGTTGGCGTGGGGAACTTCAGGGAATATTAGTTTAAGGCTTGATAAAAAACATATGTTAATTACTGCTTCTGGGACGTATATGGGAGATTTGGCAAGCAGTGATTTTGTTGAATTTAACATCGAAACTGGACAGTATGATGGTGCACGTAAAGCATCCAAGGAAACACCAATCCATAGTGGAATCTATAAAAATAGACCAGATATTCATGCTGTCATCCATTCTTCTCCGTTCTATACGACGCTTATGGCCTGTAGTAATGAACTGATTCTGTCCGACCTGTTTATTGAGACCATGTATTATTTGGAGAAGATTGAGTATGTCGATTATTTTCATCCAGGTTCAAATGAATTAGGTCAAGAAATTGCTGAAAAATCATTATCTGCCAATATTATCATCATGAAAAACCATGGAGTTACGGTAATTGATGATTCTGTAAATGAAGCGTTAATGAGATTAGAAACATTAGAAAATGCTTGTAAAATGTTGATTACTACAAAAGCAGCGGGAATAAAACTTACTGAGGTTCCGAAAACGGTGGTTCATGAATTTTTGGAGGAATCGAAATATAAACCAAGAAAAAGATAGTCACGTAGGGGAGGGGTTCAGATGGAATTAGCTTATGTTTTTGGAACGAAAGAAACAAGTGCTTCAATTTTAGGTTTTCGCGGTGAAGAAGACTCCATTTTTCCATGGTTAAAGGATAATGGTTATACCGCAATTGAGCCATTTGTAAGAAATCCTAACCTTTTTAATCAAGTAGAATTTGAGAAAAAAGTTGAAAAATCAGGTTTGAAAATAGCTGCTATCGGAACAGGTCCAATGGTAAGTGATGATAAGCTAACCTTTACCGATAAAGACCCAGCAGTTAGGAAAGAAGCTGTAAAAAGAGTGAATGAGATCATAGATTTTGCATCCATTTTTCAAGTGCCAGTAAATATCGGAAAAGTACGGGGAGATATCCATGAAGAATTATTTATCCAATCATGGCATTGGATGAGTGGGGCATTAAATGAGGTTTGCGAACATGCAGATACAGTCGGAGTGGATATTATTTTGGAGCCGCAAAACAAACATAATATCAACAATTTAAACACGACCTACGAAACGATGAATCTAATAAAAGAATTAAAACTACCTAATCTTCAAATGATGATTGATGTCTTTCATCTGGCATTCGAGGATTATTCAATTGAAAAGAGTCTATCGTTAGTCAAAGATCAATTACTCCACGTTCATCTTGCTGACAGCAATCGATTTGCACCTGGTATGGGGGATTTTGATTTCACCTATACGATCCAACTCTTAGAAGATATTAATTATCAAGGATATCTATCATTGGAAGTTGCTGCAGAGAAGAACAGATTTAAAGAAGCAAAAGATGCAGCGGAATTTTTATATTCCATTATCCACGGATAAGGTACATTCTGTCATCAAAAAAATATATGACTATTGATGCAAAACGGATATTTTACCAACTACTTAAACCAAGTTACAGTTGAATTAAAGAAAGAAAAGTTAATAGAAATAAGGAGGAAAAATGGATGGCAACGTATAAACTTGGGATTTTATATGGGGATGGAATTGGACTAGAAATTACGAAAGCTACTGTGAATGTATTAAAAGCAGCTGTTGAAAAAGTAGGAACAATTGAATTTGAATATATTGAATTACCAATGGGCTGGGAAGCAATCGAAAAATATGGTGATCCCATACCTCAATATACAAAGGATGCTTTAAAGGAAACAAATGGGTGGATAATGGGTCCACATGATTCTGCAGCCTATCCAAAGGAACATAAGGAGAATCGTAATCCGAGTGGTGAGCTAAGACATTATTTTGATCTTTATTCAAATGTACGACCAGCAAAGACAATGACAGGAATTAAGAGTGTTGTGGGCGAAGCTGATTTAGTTATTTTTAGAGAAAATACGGAAGGCTATTATTGTGACCGTAACATGTATGTAGGTGTTGGAGAGTGGCAAGTTACACCGGATGTTGTTATTTCAGCAGGTGTATTTACAAGAAAAGCAGTTGAAAGAATTGCTCATTCAGCCTTCCAAATGGCAAGGAAAAGACGTAAAAAAGTAACAATTGTTCATAAGGCTAACGTCATAAAACTTGGTTCAGGCTTATTCCTACAAATATGTCGTGAGGTAGGTCAACAATATCCTGATGTAGAAATAGATGATTATCACATCGATGCAATGACAGCACATCTTGTTAGGCGTGCAAAAGATTTTGATGTAATTGTTACGGAAAACATGTTTGGTGATATCTTATCAGATCTTGCAGGGGAACTTGTAGGGAGTCTAGGCCTGGCACCATCTATTAATAACAATGAAAATCAAGCCATGGCTCAAGCAGCTCACGGTTCTGCTCCAGATATAGCTGGGAAGAATATTGCTAATCCAATCGGAATCATGTTATCAACAGTGATGTTTTTAGATTGGTTAAGTAGCCGACACAATGATGAAAGTGTTTCAAAAATCGCACGTACAATTGAAAGTGGTATTTTTAATACTCTTGCAGATGGTATTAAAACAAAGGATCTTGCAGGATCAGCTTCAACAACTGATTTTACAGAGGCGATTATTGAAAGGATTAAAACGGCAGTATCTGTAAGTTAATTGTGAGGGGTGAGAACATGATTGGGATTGTCGCAGATGATACAACAGGTGCGAATGACATCGGCCTGATGTTTAGTAAAAATCAATATACCGTAAAAATACTCACCTTTCATGAGGAGTTAATACTAGGCGATAAACCAGACGTTTTAATCATTGATACAGATAGTAGACTAGATTCCGGGGAAGATAGCTATCAAAAGGTATACATGGCCACTGAAAAGCTTGAGGAACTTGGCTGTGCGCATTTCTTTAATAAAACCTGTTCTGTATTTAGAGGGAATATTGGCGAAGAATTCGATGCAATGCTAGATGCTTTAAACGAAGATTTTGCAGTCATTAGTTTAGCCTTTCCGAAAAATGGGAGAAAAACAATAAACGGGATTCATACGGTTTATGGAAAGCGATTAGAGAATTCAGAGTTTGCTAATGATCCAGTTCACCCGATGGTGGATTCAAATCTTGTTCGAATTTTAGAAAAACAAACTTCTCGAAAGGTTAGTCTTATAACACTTGATGTAGTTAGAAAGGGTCCGGATGTATTACGGAGTGAAATTGAAAAACACCGCGAGTCTTCAAATTATTGTATCATCGACTCCGAGACTCAGGATGACTTACGGATTGTCGCAGAGGCAGTTCATGATTTGAAGATTCTTTGTGGGAGTTCAGCTATTGCGGAAGAATTGCCAAGTTTTTTAAAGATTGAACCAGTTCCAAACCCTTTAAAAGAAATTAATATTACAGACGAAAATGGAGTATTAATTGTTTCTGGTAGCTTAACTCCACAGACCCATGCTCAGACAAGGCATCTAATAGAACAAAAGACTCCTAGTGTAATTTTAGATTCACGCTTCATTTTTTCACCGGAAGAACGGGCGAAAGAAATTCAACGCATGATTCATGAGGTTGAAGTGTTAATCAAGCTTGGAACAGACGTCCTTGTCATGGCTGATAACCGAAAAGAAGTTGTGTTGGAAACAAAGGAAATGGGAAGAAAGCTTGGTGAAAATGACTTACATACCAGTAAAATGGTATCCCAAGCTCTCGCAGAAGTAGTTGAAAAGGTGATTGATCATACTGGAGTTAAGAGGTTGGTTGTAGCTGGTGGTGATACATCTGGAACAGTATGCAGAAGGTTAGGGATAACCGGAAATTATGTATTAGAAGAGATTGAAACTGGTTTGCCATCCGGATATGCATTTGGCCGTAATATGCTAATTGTTTTGAAATCGGGGAGCTTTGGTAAAGAAGATTTTCTTAAAAAGGCAGTTGATCATTTAAAAAGATTAACAGCAGGCTAATGGCTATAAATTGTACAAAGGGAGGTTGTTCATGTGGCAAGAAATTATAAAATAGGACTCGTCCATGCAACAATGAATTCAGTAGTACCAATTTTAGAAGCATTTCAACATTTTGCACCAGATGTTAAATTACTAAACTTTATGGATGAAGGTCTAATCGATGAGTTAAACAATACAGGAAATGTTACTGATCTCATGGTTGAACAATTAGTAAGTTTGATGAAGCGGGCAGAGGAAAGTGGTGTAGATGGAATTCTTCTAACGTGTTCCTCCTTTTCACCGTATGTCGCTGGTGTTGCAAACAAATTTGATATACCTGTTTTAAGTGCTGATATTGCGATGCTAGAACATGCCATAGAGATAGGAGACAAACTCGGAGTAATTGCGACTGTTGGTGCTGCCGGTCCAACAACTACGAAGCTTCTTTATGAAATTGCAGACGAGAAAAATCGTACAATCGAAGTCGATACTCACGTAATAACAGAAGCATTTAATGCCCTGCAAAAAGGAGATCAAACAACGCACAATCGTTTGATTAGGGAAAAAATTAGCGAATTAAGTACACAAAATGATGTCATCTTATTAGCCCAAATGTCTATGTGTCGATCTTTAGTAGAATGGGAGAAACCGAATATCCCAATATTAACGAGTCCTGAAATAAGCATACGCACGATTTTTGAAAAAAGTTCAATAAAAGAAGTTTTATAGATACTCCTCCGCCTATGATAAAATACAGCTAAATCTATAAGAATCGGAGGGGAAATAGTGGACACACGTGATTGGGAAATATTAAAAATACTTTATGAACAAAAAAATATAACAAAAACTGCAAACCTTCTGTATATATCACAGCCAGCATTAACGAAGCGATTACAACAAATTGAAAGCGAATTTAATACACAAATCGTTATCAGGGGTAGACGCGGTATTCATTTTACCCCACAAGGCGAATTTCTTGTAAAATGCGCAGATGAAATGCTTGGTCGGTTACGGAATATTCACGATACAATTTCAAATATCGAAGGAAAAGTTGTAGGAACTTTACGGATAGGGGCTTCAAATTTAATAGCAAGAGTTAAAATTCCTCAGATATTAAAAAAATTTAAAACTGCATTTCCTGAAGTAGAGTTTGAGGTTTCTACTGGTTGGAGTAGTGAGATTTTTCAATTACTCTCCAATCGGGAAATACACATTGCAATTGTTCGCGGAGATTACCCTTGGCAGGAAGGAAAACAGTTACTGTTAAAGGAACCTTTAACAATTGCTTCACGAGCTCCATTTAAGCTAGAAGACTTACCAAAACTACCTAGAATCAATTATGGATCAGATTCAAAATTAAAAGATTTAATTGATCATTGGTGGTCAGATAATTTTTCGACCCCTCCGAAAATTGCAATGACTGTTGACCGAACTGATACATGTAAACAAATGGTTATAAATGGTTTAGGTTACGCAATTTTACCTGGACTTTTAGTCAGTAAGGAAGTAGATATTCATAAAATGAACTTACAATCAAAAGATGAAGAGTTTATAACAAGAGATACTTGGATGTTATATCACGAGGAATCGTTAGAATTTAGTCTCGTAGAAGAATTTGTTGAGTTTTTACAAGAACTAGATTTTGAAAATGTTTAAGAAGAAAAAAGGATGGAACTAGAAAATAAGGGGGGATAGATATTGTCAGAACGATACGTGTCAGAAGAAAGTTTGATAGAAGCAGCTAGCATTCTATTAAAAGCAGGAGGACTTAGAGAGGGGGATGCAGCAATTATCGCACAAGATTTAGTTGCTGCTAATTTGCGCGGACTTGATTCACATGGTGTTTCAAGAATTCCGATGTATCTTGAGCGGATTAGACGAGGCGTGGTGAATCCACAACCTACTATTACTGTGAAAAGAGTCACCTCAGCTGTTGCTCATGTAGATGGTAATGATGGAATGGGTTTTTTAGCTGCCCACCGTGCAATCGATGAAGGTATAGCATTAGCTAAAGAAAGTGGGATTGGTTTAGTAGGGGTTAGTCGAAGCACACATTTTGGGATGGCTTCCCTATACGTCCAACAGGCAATTGATGCCGGTTACATAGCCCTCGGCTATACAAATTCTTCCCCTGCACTTCCAGTCTATGGTGGTAAAACCGCATTCCTTGGTGCAAGTCCATTTGCAGCTGGAGTCCCCGGTGGCAAAGAGAATAGCGATTATGTATTAGATATGGCCATGACAGTTATTGCTCGTGGGAAAATTCGATTAGCTGCAACACATTGTGAACCGATTCCTGAAGGATTGGCTTTGGATGCAGATGGTACTCCAACAACAGATGCAAAAGCAGCATTTGAGGGTGTGTGTCTTCCATTTGGTGGGCCAAAAGGAGCAGCCCTTGCTATGTTGATGGATTTACTCGCTGGTGTATTCACTGGTGCGAATTACGGTGGAAATGTAAAAAGCCTTTATTTTGATCATTCCGAGCCACAGAATGTTGGACATTTATTTTTTGTAATAAGACCAGATTTATTTATGTCAAAGGAAGAATATGAAAACCGAATGGACACTTTTGTTTCTCGAATAAAGTCTCTTCCAAGAGCACAAGGGTTTGATGAAATTTTAATTCCAGGTGAACCTGAGGAACGTAAATCGGAGGAACGTTTAAAATCAGGTATTCCTTTAACCGAGAAGGTAGTAGAAAGTCTGTTGGAGGAAGCTGATCGTCATGGGATTGAACTATTGCCTATTCTAAAATAAGGGATGAAGACCCATGGCGCTTAAGGTCGTACTAATCATTGTTTTTGTTTTTCAGTTCATGTTACATATCACAAGACCACTCATTACTTTGTACGGTACCAATTTAGGAGCCAGCACCTTTGAAATTGGTATTTTAACTGCAACTTATGCCTTTTTTCCATTATTGTTTGCCGTACGTGCCGGGAAAATCACAGATAAAATAGGAGATCGACTGCCTATTTTATTTGGCATGATTGCAGCTAGTATCGGGTTGGTTTTCCCTTATCTATTTCCTTCATTATGGTCAATTTATCTGTCTCAAATAATAGTTGGTATGGCACATATATTTATCATCATTTCATTGCAAAATGTATTAGGAAATGCTGCTACAAAGGAGAATAGAGACCATTATTTTGGGCTCTTTAGTATGGTGGTGGCAATTGCTCAATTTTGCGGTCCTGTAATAGGCGGTTACTTAGCAGAATATACTTCGTATCGTACGGCGTTTTTTGTTTCGGGAATAGTAGGGATTATAGCAATTATAGCCGCAATTTGGGTACCTGTTATTATTCGAACAAAGGCGACTACAATTGAGTCGTCTAATACTAGTACTTTTTCTATGTTGAGGATTCCAATATTGAGAAAAGCACTGGTTGGAAGTGCCTTAGTTCTTTATTCGCGTGATATATTTATCGCATATTTTCCACTTTATGCACTTCAAATTGGAGTTTCAGATTCACAGATTGGATGGATAATAGCATTGCAGGCTCTAGCGATGGTTCCAATACGATTCTTTTTAGGGCAACTTTCCATTTTAATAGGAAGAGCTAGATTACTTCTATTTTCAATCTTAGTTGCGGGTATTTGTTATGGATTTATTCCTTTCACAACAAATGTTTATCTTCTTGCAGGATTTGCAATTTTAATGGGTGCTGGTCTTGGCTGTGGTCAGCCATTATCAATGACGACCATTTATAATGCGTCCCCAAGCGGAAAAACAGGTGAAGTATTAGGATTAAGACTAGCAACAAATCGCATTTCTCAATTGACAGCCCCTATTTTATTTGGTGTTATTGGGTCTGGATTGGGACTGTTATCAGTCTTTTTAATGAGTGGGGCTTTCTTAGTTGGAGGGGCTTTTTATACACATACAAAAGATGAATCAACAATAGTGAACGACGCACAAGAATCCGGATAATTAACGAACTACTACCATTTATTTTATAATGAAAATAAGGAGGCAATATAATGGAAAACCAACAATTATTTATTAATGGAAAATGGGAAGAAGGCGTCCAGTACGAAGAATTACGCTCACCCTATAATCAAGAGACCATTGCAATGATCCCTTTAGCCACAAAAGCACAGGTAGAAAACGCAATTGCAAGTGCCCAACAAACTACTAAAATAATGCGAAATTTAACAGCTTTTGAGCGCGCAGAAATCTTAGAAAAGGTATCTGATCTGTTTACTGAAAGGCTTGAGGAATGTGCTCTTATCCTAGCCTCTGAAAATGCCAAACCATTAAAAGCTGCGAGGGCAGAAATTGTAAGAACTGCTGAAACTTACAAATTTGCTGCAGAAGAAGCCAAACGCCTTCACGGGGAGACTGTACCACTTGATGCTGCAAAAAACGGGAAAGGAAGATTTGGATATACAAAAAGAGAACCGCTGGGTGTCATCGCGGCAATCACGCCATTTAACTTTCCTTTTAACCTAGTTGCACACAAGCTTGGCCCAGCCTTTGCGGCAGGAAATACGGTCGTATTAAAGCCTGCATCACAAACACCATTAAGTGCAATTATGACAGCGAAGCTATTTGAAGAAGCTGGACTGCCAAAAGGTGCTCTAAATGTCGTGACAGGAAAAGGTAGTGTGGTAGGTGACCTACTTGTTCAGGACAATCGTGTGAAAATGATTACTTTTACAGGTAGTGTACCAGTTGGAACTCGGATTAAAGAGAAAGCAGGACTTAAGCGCGTTACCCTCGAATTAGGCTCGAATGCTGCTGTCATCATTGATAGTACAGATGATTTGGAGACAGTTGCAGCTCGTTGTGCAGAGGGGGCATTCAATTTTGCTGGGCAGGTATGTATTTCGGTACAACGTATCTATGTGAATGAAAATGTGTTTGAAGAGTTCGTTGAAAGATTGAAGTACTATACTAGTCAATTAGTTCTCGGTGACCCGAAATCAGAAACGACAGATGTATCAGCCCTCATTAATCCAAACGAAACGGATCGAATCGATAATTGGGTCCAAGAGGCAAAAGCAGATGGAGCGAAAGTTGTCCTTGGTGGAAAACAAGAAGGAACTGTCTTCCAACCAACGATCTTAGTAAACACTAACGAAAAACTTTCAGTTTCTTGTAATGAAGCATTTGGTCCGGTTGTGTCCGTTAATTCGTATAAAACATGGGATGAGGCTATCAGTCTCGTAAATGACTCAGAATATGGTCTACAGGCAGGAGTATATACAACAAATATTCAAAAAGCATTTGAGGCTGCAGACCGATTAGAGGTAGGGGGAGTCATCATTAATGATATTCCAACCTTTAGAGTTGATAATATGCCATATGGAGGAGTTAAAAACAGTGGCGTTGGAAAAGAAGGTATCAAATATTCCACAGAAGAAATGACAGAATTGAAATTTGTATCTTTTAAACTATAAATAAACAAAGCCTACAGCTATTATCAAAGCTGTAGGCTTTCCTTTTCTATGAAGCTAGTTTTCTTTTCTTTTCGGGTTTAATAGCAAATAATCCACCAATTAAAAATGTTCCACTAATGAAAAATACGGAAAAAATACCAGCCCAGGAACCAACTATGCCAAAAAATACAGGGGCTATTAATTGTGACAAGCGATTAGAAGCAAGTCGTAAGCCTAGAACTTCACCTGTTCTTGATTTTGGTGATGCATTATAGGTAGTGGTCATTGAAAGCGGCTGACCACAACCTAGTCCAAGTCCCATGAGGGCACTTAACGCGCTTAATAAAATCACATTTCCAGTAAACGGAACTAATAAAAATGAAATACCTGCCATAAAAACGGATGCAATTAAAACTTTGTCTCTACCAAGTTTTTCTGTTAATGCTGGTAATAAGAACCGAACGAGAATAATCGCTAACCCCTGAATTGAAATAATCCAGCCAATTGTTGAGGTGGAAATCCCATACTGTTTTGCGAACAGTGGAAAATAAGCAACGAAGATATCCTTAGAATACAGGACAAGCGCACTTGATATTAATGCTTTTCTTAATAAAGGCATTTTTAATAATCCAACTGAGGCACCTATGCTCATTTTTTGCTTAGCTTTTTGCTTCCTTAGGACAGGAATGAAAAAGGAAATCAAAATAGGTATGATATTAATAAAAATCGAAGCAAGGAATACAGAAGAATAAGATATGTGTTCTCCTAAATATCCGCCGATTATCGGACCAATCATCGCTCCCACCGCGGTCGCAATTCCGAATAGACTGTAATATTGATCCCGTTTTTCCTCAGTAGCAATATTTCCGAGTATGTTTTGTAAAGAAACTGTGATAAAAACAGCAGCTGTACCGACAATTAATTGTGATATAAACAAGCTTGCCATTGAAGGAAAATAATAAGGAATGATCATTCCCAGTGATATTCCGACTAAACCAAGAAATACAGGTAATCGGTCTCCGATTTTATCAGCAATTCTTCCCGCATGGATAGCGAAAATTAGTGGAAAAAAAGCATATGCTGCTGTAAGAATTCCAATATCAAATGTATTTGCCCCCATTTCAGAGGCGTATAACGTGATGATCGGTCTTGTTGTATTTAAAATTGTTTGAAAACCAGTGCAGATGATGATGACTATCCAAAGAATCATGTTTCTCCCTCACCAAAAAAATTCTTATTTTGTAATGATAAATATAGTATATTGATAGATATAAGTAAAATATTGTATTTGAATTAATCGTCATAAGATTTATGAATATCTAATGTGCAAAAGGTGGGAATGAAATGCGAAGTCAGGATTGGGAAATTCTTAAGGTTCTCTATGAAAATAAGAATATTACAAGAACAGGTAAACAATTATTCATCTCACAACCGGCTTTAACAAATCGTATCAAACAAATAGAAAAAGAATTTGGGATCAAAATAATTAATAGGGACAGACGAGGTGTCCAGTTTACTCCACAAGGAGAGTATATGGCGAAAAGTGCGGAGGAAATGATCTTAAAGTTAAGACAAATAAAGGATCATTTGACGAATATGGAGAGTAAGGTTGTTGGAACGATAAATTTGGGTGTATCCAGTTTTTTCACCAAATATAAACTGCCACAATTATTAAGGGCATTTAAAGACAACTATCCAAATGTTGAGTTCAAAGTAACGACGGGATGGAGTCGAGACCTTTTCCATTCCTTGTATAAAAAGGATATTCATATCGCCTTTGTTCGCGGGGAATATACATGGATTGAGCAAAAACACTTATTATTTGAGGACCAGCTATGTGTAGCCTCAAAGGAAGAAATTGATATAAGCAACTTACCAAATCTACCTCGAATTGATTATAAAACGGACAATCTACTAAAATCTATCATTGATCATTGGTGGATTGAAAATTATACAAAACCCCCTATGGTTACGATGGAGGTGGATCAAGTGGATACTTGTAAGGAAATGGTTGTGAATGGACTAGGGTATGCAATAATGCCGGGCATGATTTTAAAAGGAAATGAAGATATTCATAAAGTGTATATCACGGATAAAGAAAATAATCCATTAATTCGTAATACATGGATGCTATACCATAATGAATCACTAGAGGTAAATGTAATTAACGCATTTGTTTCATTTATATCATCTTTAGATTTGAGGGATTTATAAATTTCGTGAACTTTATGAACAAAATAAGGTTATTGTTGTTAATTTCTTTTAATTTGAAAACGATTACATTTTTATCTATTAAAAGTATTATAAGGTTGAGAAAATTGAAAAAAGAAAAAGAAGGGGTGGGAAAATGAAAAAAATTATTTCGTTTATAGCCATTTTATCTTTAGTATTTGTTGCAGCATGTTCTTCAGGTGCATCAGGTGATAAAGAAACATTTCCAACGGGGAATATTGAGTTTGTAGCACCTGCAACGCCAGGGGGAGGTTGGGATGCAACTGCTAGAGCGATCCAAAAAATTCTTAAGGATGAAGGCATTGTAGACCAAAATATTAATGTTGTTAATAAACCAGGGGGAAGTGGAGAAGTAGGTTGGCAATATCTTTCTACAAAAGATGCACACTATCTTTCTATTAACTCAAGTCTTCTTATTACAAATAATCTATTAGGCCAAAGTGAATTAACTTACGAAGATTTTACTCCATTAGCAATTTTAACAACTGAGTGGATATCAATTGCAGTTGGAAATGATTCCGAGTTCGAAACTGCAAAAGATGTTATGGAACAATTGAAAAAGGATCCAGGATCATTAACAATTGCAGTTGCGCCAGGATTAGGTAACAACGATCACCTGTCATTTGTACAAGCTGCAAAAACATACGGTGTTGACGTATCTAAATTAAATTTCATGATATATGAGAGTGGCGGGGATGTAGTAACAGCTCTTTTAGGTGGCCACGTAGATGTTGCAACAATGGCAGTTTCCGAGTCTAAGGATCAGCACATTGCAGGTAATTTCAGAGTAATTAGCGTTTCTTCTGATGAAAGAATAGAAGGTTTAGAGGATGTTCCTACATGGAAGGAACAAGGTGTAGATATGGTATTCCCTCACTGGAGAGGTATCATGGGACCAAAAGATATGAAGGAAGAAGAAATTGCTTACTGGGATAAAGTAATCGGTGAAATGGTTGAAACCGATGCTTGGAAAGACCTAGTGAAAAATAATGACTGGTCTCCACTCTACAAGAATAGTAGTGATGCAGCTAAATTCCTAGAGGAACAAACTACAATGTATAAAGATTTAATTAGCGAATCTGGACTAGTTGACTAATGAGAGAAGGGGCCCTATTTATTATAGGGTCTTTCGTTCTTTCATTACCTTGACATTAATGAGAAAAATGAAAAGAGGGAATATCATGACATGGCTTGTTGAACAACAGAAGAGTCAAAAAGAATTAGCAGGGGAATTTTTAAATACTATTAAGGCTGGACCAATCTTGAAAATTATGGGTACACATGACGGTATGGCTGCCTTGATGGCGAAAAAGGTTGGTTTTAAAGCATTGTACTTATCTGGTGGGGCTTATACGGCAAGTAGAGGACTACCAGATTTAGGTGTGTTACATTCACAAGAGGTTGCCGAAAGAGCTCGTGAAATTATCCGTGCATCTAATTTGCCATTATTAGCTGATATTGACACCGGTTTTGGCGGAATCTTAAATGTTGCCAGAACGGCTAAAGAAATGGTTGAAGCAGGTGTGGCTGCCGTTCAAATTGAGGATCAGGATTTACCGAAAAAATGTGGTCATTTAAATGGAAAAAAGTTGGTCACAGCAGATGAAATGGCACAAAAAATTAAAATCATTAAAGAAGTTGCTCCTTCATTAGTTGTAGTTGCAAGAACAGATGCACTTGCTGTTGAAGGTAGAGAGGCTGCTGTTGATAGACTAAAAAAATATGTAGAAGCAGGCGCTGATGCTATATTCCCAGAAGCCTTAATTACAGAAGAAGACTTCAGGGCTTTCAGCAAAGAATTTGATGTTCCTTTATTAGCAAACATGACCGAATTCGGAAAAACACCATACTTTACAGCTGAAGAATTTGAATCATTTGGATACTCCATGGTCATTTACCCAGTGACTTCTTTGAGAGCAGCAGCGAAAGCATATGAAATTGTATTCTCCGAAGTGTTCGAGAAAGGGACTCAGCGTGATGTGTTAAATAAGATGCAAACACGTAAAGAACTATATGAAACCATTAAACTTCATGACTATGAGGATCTAGATCAAGAAATAGCCAAAACTATTGTTCCTGAAATGAAGTAAGGAGGAAGAATAATGTCTCAATTCTCAGTGCGTTGTGTTGTTTATAGAGGTGGCACAAGTAGAGGTATCTTTTTTCATGAGAAAGATTTACCAACAAGTAACGAATTAAAGCACAGAATTTTTTTAGAAGGAATTGATGCATATAATCCCTCACAAGTAAATGGCCTAGGTAGCGGTACATCTCACACAAGTAAAATCATGGTTATTTCAGAGCCAACTGTAGAGGGTGCGGACCTTGATTATACATTTTATCAAATTGGAATTGGAGAGCAAGTTGTTGACGATAAAGGCACTTGCGGAAATCTAATGGCGGCAATAGGCGCATTCGCAGTAGATGAAGGCCTTGTTTCAACGAACTCTAACGATGATTTTATTACTGTATCAGCTTTTAATAAGAATATAAATAAAATGATAAAAATGAGAGTTCCACTATCAAACGGCAAAGCAAAGGTATCAGGAGATTATTTAATGCCAGGAATTGTTACCCCAGGAGCAAAGATCATTGTTAATATTATCTCGCCTGGTGGGGGAAGGACTGGGAAAACAATTCCGATTGGTCTAAAAACAAAGATTGTTACTAGAAAAAGAAGCTATGAAGCATCATTTGTCGATATTGTAAATCCATTTGTGTATGTAGCTGCAAGTGATTTTGGGATAGTAGGTTCTGAACTAAATCATGTTGTAGGAGCGGATCATGAATTATTGTCCGAACTAGAGAAAATTCGTTTGAAAATGGCAGTTGCAGGTGGTATCGCAAAAAACGAGGACGAAGCAAAAAACATTCCCTCCATACCGAAAATTGCTGTAGTTGCTAGTCCACATGATTATGTGACTTCTACGGGAAAGCATATTAAAGCGAACGATATTGATATTGTTGCAAAAATGGTTTCAATGAAGAAATTCCATCGTACATTTGCAGGGAGTGGGTTATATAATTTAGCTGCGACTGCATTGCTTGAGGGAACAGTTCCAAATCAATACTCTAGAAAGAAAGACGGAAGTGTTGAACAAATAATTCGAATCGGTCATCCTGAGGGTATTGCAGAGGTTCGTGTTGCTTTAACCGAGGAGCAGGCTGATGTTGCTTCTGTTGGTTTAGACAGAACAGCCCGAAGAATTATAAAAGGTGATTTATATATTTCTGAAAAATAGTGTTTATCATAAATAGTCTAGCTGATGGCCATCAACTAGACTATTTTTTCAATGTTTACAACAACAAGGGAGGCGAATTCATGAATGTAACTGATGCTCTATCTACATTAAAAAGAACATTATATGTGGATGGAAAAGAATATCAATATTATAGAATAAAAGATTTGGAAACGAATGGGTATCCGATTTCATCACTTCCTAATTCAATTAAAATGCTGCTAGAGGCTGCTGTTCGCCACCTAGATGGAAAGCAAATCACCACTTCACATATTGAACAACTTGCAAACTGGGAAAAGACACAATGGGAGAAAAAAGAAGTTCCATTCAAGCCAGCGAGAATTGTCTTTCAGGACTTTACAGGAATTCCTGCCATCGTCGATTTAGCTGCCATGAGAGATGCTGTGAAAAGAAAAGGTGGGGATGTATCACGCATTAATCCCCAAATTCCAGTAGATTTAGTAATTGACCATTCGATGATTGTCGATTATTTTGGAAATCAAGAATCCTTGTCTGATAATCTTAAGCTTGAATACGAACGAAATTTAGAAAGATATCGCTTTGTTAGGTGGGCACAAAATAGCTTTTCTAATTTTAGGGCAGTACCACCTTCAAACGGTATTGTACACCAGGTTAATTTAGAGTATTTGGCTACTTCGATTGTCACAAAAAATGAAAACGGAGAAAACATTCTCTATCCAGATTCTCTCGTAGGCACAGATTCTCATACACCGATGATTAATGGACTTGGAACAATAGGATGGGGTGTTGGTGGAATCGAAGCAGAAGCAGCCATGCTTGGACAACCACTATATTTTGTGATTCCTGAGGTAGTAGGAATAAAGCTTTCAGGTAAGCTTCAAGAAGGTGTTACTGCAACAGACCTTGCATTAACGATTACAAATTTACTTCGAAAAAAAGGAGTAGTAGGCAAGTTTGTTGAGTTTTTTGGAAAAGGATTATCCAGTATTTCTTTAACTGACCGAGCAACAATTGCCAATATGGCTCCTGAATATGGGGCGACTATGGGATACTTTCCGGTTGATGAAGTGACATTAGATTATCTCGAGCTAACAGGACGTGGAGAAAATCGATCGTTGATTAAGGCGTATTATGAGGTTCAAGGTTTATTTAGAACAGATGATACCCCTAACCCGAAGTTTACTGAAACACTAGAGTTGAATTTATCAACAATTAAACCAACAGTTGCTGGTCCAAAAAGACCACAGGATAGTATTGAATTACGCTTGATGAAGGATGAGTTTACTAGAGTTGTAACACAGCCGGTTGCAAGTGGCGGATATGGCTTAGATGAAGCAGAACTTAATAAGAAAGTTGAGTTAAAGGACGGTAGTGTGATCAGTACTGGTTCCCTTGTACTCGCAGCCATTACAAGCTGTACAAACACCTCGAATCCAAGTGTGATGGTAGCAGCAGGTTTAGTGGCCAAAAAAGCATTGGAACTTGGCCTTAAAAAGCCTGAGTTTGTAAAAATAAGTTTAACACCAGGCTCACGTGTAGTTACAAAATACCTTGAAGCATCTGGTTTACTAAAGGCATTAGAAGAGATTGGATTTTATATTGATGGTTATGGTTGTGCAACATGCTGCGGTAATAGTGGATCCCTTCTTGAATCTGTTGAAGAGGCAATTAAAGAGAATAATCTTCTTGTCGCTTCTGTTTTAAGTGGAAATCGAAACTTTGAAGGACGAGTACATCCACTCATAAAAGCAAATTACTTAAGTTCGCCACCATTGGTGGTTGCGTATGCTCTAGCGGGTTCAGTTCAAATGGATATGTACTCAGAGCCAATTGGTTTCGGAAACAATGGAAATCCAGTATATTTAAAAGATATTTGGCCAACTACAAAAGAAATAAATGAAGTGATCAGTTCTACTATTACGAAAGAGCTTTTTAAAGAGGAGTATGAACATATTTTTGAAAATGAGGTATGGTCATCGATTGAGTCTTCTGAAGGGCTGCTTTATAAATGGGATGATCAATCAACCTATATACAGGAAGCACCGTATTTCCTTGAAAAGCATTCAACAGTAAAGACAGACTCAGATTTTAAAAACATGAGGGCCTTATTAATGTTAGGTGACTCGATTACAACAGATCATATTTCTCCAGTTGGACAAATTCCCGTAAAAAGCCCAGCTGGTATTTTCCTAACAAATAAAGGTATTCCAGTTCGGGAATTCAATGCATATGGCTCAAGAAGAGGAAATCACCATGTCATGGTTAGGGGGACATTTGCGAATATCCGAATTCGAAACAAATTAGCTGACGGAATAGAAGGAGGATATACGAAGTATCTGCCAACTGGAGAAATCATGCCAGTTTATGATGCAGCAGTGAAGTATAAGAAAGAAAATCAAAACCTTCTTATCATTGCAGGTAAAGAGTATGGTACAGGAAGTTCACGTGATTGGGCTGCAAAAGGAACCGCGTTATTAGGTGTTAAAGTGGTCCTAGCCGAAAGCTTTGAGCGCATTCATCGTAGCAATCTAGTAGGGATGGGAGTATTGCCACTTCAATATAATGAAGGTGAGAACGCGGATACTTTACAATTAGATGGTAGGGAAGACTTTGAAATAAAAGGTCTACACGGTGAAATCATACCAGGTCAAAAGGTTGAAGTGATTGCAAGGAAACAAGACCAATTAGAACAAATTAAATTCACGGCTACCGTACGATTAGATAGTGTAGTTGAAATCGAATATTATCAAAGCGGTGGTATTTTACAAACCGTACTTGAAAATCTTTCATAAACGATTAAAACCCTTAGTAAAAGTACTAAGGGTTTTAATATCCAACTTAATCAACTTTTCTTCCTAAAGGGAGGTATTTTCGTTTAAATCTGACTTTTTCTTTTGTCTTCTGTTCATGAATATTGGGTAAGTAAGTGATAATAGTGTCAAGATTAATAGTGTAATCGAAATAGGTGAACTAACAAAGATATCTAAATTACCATGACCAGCTACAAGGCTCTTTCTAAAGTTTTGTTCCATATCTGTTCCAACAATTAATGCCAAAATCATTGGAGCAATTGGGAAGTCGTAGAGCTTCAAGAATAAACCGATGACACCGAAAATAATTAAGATATAGAAGTCTAATATTGTGTAGTTCATTGTGTATGCACCGATAAATGCAAGAACTAATATAATTGGATATAAGACCTTTGCCGGAACATCTAAGATTTTTACAAAAACACCAACCATTAATACGTTAATTAAGAATAAGAAAATATTACCCAAGAAAAGACTATCAATTAAACTCCATACCATATTTGGATCACTTTCGAATAGAAGTGGACCCGGTTTTACACCTAGCATAACAAGAGCTCCTAGCATTACAGCTGTTGTTCCAGAACCTGGGATACCCATAGTTAACAGTGGAACGAAAGCACCGACCGCTGCTGAGTTGTTAGCCGTTTCGGGAGCAGCTAATCCTTCAATTGCCCCTTTACCGAACTCTTCAGGACGCTTCGAAAGTTGTTTTTCCGTACTGTATGCCATTAATGAAGCAATCGCGCCACCAGCACCAGGTAGAATACCAACTATGAAGCCTAATGGCGAACTACGGAACATTGGCCATTTTGAACGTTTCCAGTCGTCCTTTGTAATCCAAATTCGACCAAGTTTATTCTTCTTTCCAATTGGTCTATCAATTGTTAAGTAGTTATAGAGTATTTCCCCAACCGCATAAATACCAATAATAATAACTAGGAAGTTGATACCATCACTTAAATGAACATTTCCAAATGTAAAACGGTGTACCCCTGTCTGAAGGTCGATACCAACTGTAGCTAGAACTAAACCAAGCCCCATTGAAATAAAGCCTTTTGTCATATTTCCAATTGATAAGGAAACGACAGCTGATAAAGTGAAAAGCATAAGTAAAAAGTATTCCGCTGGACCAAACTGTAGAGCGAAATTAGATAGTGGCTTTGCTAATAACATAAAGCCAATAACTGCGACAAAACCACCAATGAGTGAACCAAGTGCTGTAATTGCAATCGCCGGGCCCGCACGACCTGCTTTTGCCATTTGATACCCATCAAATGTAGCGGCAACAGCTGATCCGTCACCAGGAGTGTTAATCAAGATTGAACTCAATGATCCACCATACATGGCACCATAGTAGATAGTTGCCATTAGTATTAATGCGCTTGTTGGATCCATTCCGAATGTAACTGGGATTAAAACCGCAATTGCTGTTGCCGGTCCTAAACCTGGAAGCATCCCAACAATGGTTCCTAAAAATCCTCCGAATACGACAAATAGTATATTTTCCGGTCTAAGTACCGTTGCAAATCCTTCAAGAATTCCTTGGATATCCATGTTATCCCCCCTTAATCTATGGTAAGCTGACGGCTAGAAGTTGAGAAAAGGCGTACCATGATCCCACACTAAATAAAACAGCTACACTAATATTAACTTTCCATTTTTCTTTACCATTAACGATGAATAAAACAGCTGCCATGAACAGCATTGTTGAAATTAAGAATCCTACTCTTTCAAAAATAAGTGTGTAAATCAATGATAATACCAAAGTAGAAATGATTAGATAGGGAACTCTGCCCTTAAACAATAACTTGATTTCATCATTTTTGGGATAGTGATTTTTTAATTCTTTTATGAGATAAATAACACTCACAATAAATAGAAAAATACTAACCATCATCGGAAAATAGAGTGGACCATTCGGGTCTCCCAATTTGGCTTTAGGTAGATTAATAGTTGAAATAAAGTAGAAAATGCTAATTAGAATTGAAATAATCGGTAGAATTAATCTAGATGCCCCCATTTTTATAACCTTCCTTTCTTATAACTCTTAAAACTATTTTAAAAGTTCAGACACAAATTTGTAACCGTTTTCAAAATAAGTAATATAAAATTCGATAAATTCTTTTTGTTCATTTTGTTCATGAAAAAGCATCTTGAAAGAGATTCAAGATGCTTAACCCTTTATGTTCATTTTTGTTTTGAATATTTGCGTTCTGGCCTACCGACAATCCCATATTCAAGTTCGGCAATTACCTCATTAGTTGATGCAAGGTATTCTAAGTAACGTCTCGCGGTTGTTCTGGATGCTCCCATGCGGTCACCCATTTCTTCAGCAGTAATTCCTGAATCCAATCGGTTGATAATATCTCGTACTTTTTCAAGGGAAAGGGGGTCAATACCTTTTGGATAATGTATTTTCTTTTCAACAGGCAGTATTTGTTTGCCACCGAAATAGTGGTCTACAATCGTCTGATCGACTTCATTCCTGCTGTTTAATAATTCTTTCTTTTCGATATATTTTTCTATCGTTTCCGTAAATTTTTCAAATGTTACCGGTTTTATGAGGTAATGAAAAACTCCACCACGGAGCGATTCTTCTAAATGTTTCTTTTCTGTCGCGGCAGTTATCATAATGATGTCTACATCAGGATGCAGATTTCGAATGATCGGTAGGATTTCAGTACCCATTTTATCGGGCATATAAACATCTAATAAAAGCAAGTCAATATTTTGATGTTTTTTTAACAAATCAAGGGTTTCCTTTGCGTTCGAGGATTTACCTATCAGGTTCACATCTTCAATTCTTTGTAGAAATTGTTCATGAATCGAGGCTACCCTAAAATCATCCTCAGCAATAAGTACATTTATCATCAGTCTTCCTCCTTATCAATCTGACTTTTTATCGGTAGAAAAACCGTAAAAATTGCGCCGCCATTCTTTCCATTCGATACTTCGATTGATCCATTTAACTTATCGACCACGGTCTTAACATTCCACAGTCCAAAGCCCCTGTTTTCTTCCCCTTTAGAGGATATTCCTTTTTCAAAGAGAATGGACATTTTATCGGTTGGGATCCCGTTGCCATTATCACTAACTTCGAAGACAATATCGTTTCCAATGTCGGTTACGAAAAATGTTACTTCACCTTCGTCTTGCATGACTTCGTCAATTGCATTGTCAATCAGATTTCCAATAATGATGATGCAATCCGTAATTGATATATGGTTCGGTAATATAGATAAATAGCTATTTTCATCGATTATCAAACTTACCTTTTTTTCCGATGCCTTTCCAATTTTTCCAAGTATAATAGCTTGGAGCTTAGGGTCTTTTATTTGATTAAACAAAATATCGTTTTGAAAGTTTAGTTGATTTGTTTCTTCCTGAATCATAGCAATTGCTTGTTCATACTGTTTTAACTGAAGTAATCCGGATAAAACATATAATTTATTCGTGAATTCATGAGTCTGAGCCCTTAAATCCTCGGAGTAGTTTTTAATCTCTGTTAAGGTATCAACCATTTTCTTAATTTCTGTTTTATCTCTAAAACTAGAAACGACTCCAACTGTTTTACCATTCTCAATAATAGGCATACGGTTCACAATTAACACACGATTATTGATGATCATTTCATCATCGGTCTCAACCAAATTTGTATCTAACACCCGGAGCATTCTGGTGGTTGGCAGAAGCTCAGCAATTGGTTTATTAATACTGTCATTTGAAATTCCAAGCATTTGTTTTGCAGATTTATTAAGTAATGTAATAAGTCCCTTATTATCAATTGCAATAATTCCTTCTTTTACCGATTTTAAAATTGCATTTCTTTCTCGATATAAAGAAGCAATTTCATGGGGTTCAAGTCCCATTATGTCATTACGAATACTCCTTGCTAATAGTACCCCACCAAAAAAGCCAACGATTAAAACAATAATCGCAATAAATAAGGTTTTTAGTAACTTCTGATTAATATTTTGTTTTATCTCATTCTTTAAAAAACCAACACTTACAACACCAATGATTTGTTGTCCAGATTCACCTGAAATAATCGGTGCTTTTCCCCACAAAATATTCCCTAGTTGATTATCAGTTTCGACTGTGTAAAAGCTGCCAAACACAATCGCTTTATAGTTTTCGTCATCAAACGCGGAATGGTCGAAACTAACATCGGGATAAGAGAAATTCAGTCCATCTTTATATTCGATAAAAATATAATTAGCTCCAACTTGGTTGCTGATTTGCTGTGTAATTGCTTCCATCGAACCAGATTGTAAGTCTTCATGGGAACCATCTTTAAATGCCGGTATTAATGAAAGGGTTCGTGATGCCTGTAAAGAAAGCTTTTGCATTTCTTCATTGGTTTCTTTTGCTTCATAATAAATAAACATCCCTGTTAAGACTGATGTCACAAACACAATTAAAGTAAGAATTAATGTGATAATTTTAGTTTGTAAGGTAATGTTAAAGAGCTTTAACATGTATCTCTCTCCGATGACATTAATATAGGAAGAAAATGTAGAATCTACTAGTATTATATCGAAAAATGGCGTAGATTCATAACATTTAATTTATTGAAACTTTTATAATTTACTATTTTATAAAAAGTAAAAAAGAAGCCCTTATCCGTAAGAGCTTCTTTAATGATCGATTAGATTAAAAACATCGCTACAATTGTTGTTACTACCAATCCAATTGTTACCGGCAGTAAGTTCTTCCTTGCAAGTTCAAATGGGTCGACACCGCATATTGCAGCGGCAGGGATAAGCGCCCATGGAACGAGGGTTCCACCTCCGACCCAAATTGCGGCGATTTGCCCGAGTGCGGTTAATGTCGCAGCACCAGCGCCGAGTGCGGATGAAAACAAAGCGGCAAGTGATCCAGCTAATGAAATTCCTGAAAATCCTGAACCATCTAAGCCTGTAATGGCACCGACAATGGTTAAGGTAACCGCGCTGACTGGCGCGTTTAATGGTACAACAGATGCAAGACTAACTCCAAGGTCATTCACTATTCCCTGTGAGTGTTCTGGTAAGAAGTCGCCAATTATTTTTACAAAACCAGTGTCCCCAAGATAGAAAAACGCGGCGATTGGAATGACCGGACCAAATACTTTGAATCCAAATTGAAAGCCTTCAATTAAATAGGTTGTTGTTTTTTCTAATCCCGCATTTTTATGAGCAACAAGTGAGATTAGTAGAAGAATAAAGATAGAGGTTCCACCAACAGGTGCTGTTGCGTCTCCACCGGATAGATTTAAGACAGACATGGCAACAACATCTAGGGCAAAAAGGATTGGGATTAAAATGGCAAAGAGACGTTTCGCTTTAGTAGAAAGTAAGCTTCTTAAACGTTCTTCTTCTTTTTCTGAAATATCCTGTGTCAACGGATTTGAATAGTTAGAATTACCACCTACAGAAAGAGTTCCTTTTCGCATATCGCGACGGAGTAAGTAGTAGGCTGCAACAGTTGTTACAATCCCCATCACAAAAACTAAAGGGATACTTGCTTTTACAACCTCCATAACCTCAAGACCAGCAGCATCTGCTGTAAGCTTAGGGGCGGCTTGAATGATAAAATCACTCGACAATGCAATTCCGTGACCGAACAAATTCATTGCCATTGCGACACCCAAAGCGGGCAAACCTACTCTCATTGCTACCGGTAAAAGTACCGCACCGATAAGGGCAACAGCTGGGGATGGCCAGAAGAACCATGAAATCACCATCATGACAATACCAATGGTCCAATAAGCAAGAGCAGGGGAACGGATAAGTTTTGCAAAAGGAGCAATCATGATATCATTGATTCCCGTCACGGTTAATGCCTTACTCATCGAAACAATTATCGATATGACGAGTATGGTTGAGAGTAACTCGGTTATTGCATAAATAAAGCTATTAAAGACTCCACTAACGGATGCACTTATTGATCCAGTTGCTGTGATGGCGAGAAGAAAGATTCCGATAATACAAATAAGTGAAGTGTCCCTCCTCATCACCATAAAACCAATGATTAAGAGGATAAACGAAACATATATCCAATGCAGGGCGGTTAATTCCACTAACATTGTTAAACCCCCATTCGCTAATTCCGAATTCAAGCAGAGGTAACTACACGTTAACCTATGTTTGTATTACAGAATATGTAGCTGGGGATTAGGTGTGAGAAGTGTACATAAATTTTAATCATCTGTTAATGAGTGAAAAGTTTTTGTATAAACAGGGCCAGAGAAGACTGTTTGGCTTAAGCCGGCTTTCGTTTTTTCAATAACTTGTTCAAGCTGTTCAAAACTTTCCGAGCGTGTCCAATCTAAATAAAAGGATTCTTTTTCCCAAAAGCTCACAACTACAAAAGTATCACTTTTTATTGGCCTTAATGCGCGAAAGGCAATAAATCCTGGAGTGTTCTGAAAAACAGAACCCATTTGGGTGATGTTGTATTCAAATAACGGTTTACCTTCCTCTGTTACCGGGATATATGTGAAGGCAGAAAATTTCCCACTCTTAATGTCTCCTGTAGCAGTGAGAACTTCATATTTTCGTGGGGCGGCAAAAATAGATTTCTTCGTTGTTTCATGGAGCAGAATCGCTGTTTCGTTATTGTAAAACGCAGTTATGTTTTCTTTTTTGTGCTTTTCCTGGAGTTTTTTCAAAAAATCAATGGTACCGAACGCCATATAAAAATTCATGTAACTCCTCCTTTATTAATAGGGCATACATAGTGAGAATCTTTTACAGTTATACTAAAAGATAACATAACCAATTAAACGTGAAAAATGTTTGAATGCCGTAAATTCTTAATTCCAAGGAGGTCACAGTATGAAAAGAAAATTATTTCTCTCATTGTTTATTATTATCGGTTCGTTTGTCCTTGGATTGTGTGGGTATTTGCTTATCATATATGCGGGTGACTATGTCATTGATGACAAAAAACTTGTTATGAATTCAGCAACAAAACTTGTTGATGAAGATGGGCAGTTTATTACGAAATTATATTATGAGAATCGGGATATTGTACCGATTAAAGAAATTCCGGAATATGTACAGCAGGCATTTGTTGCAGTAGAAGATACTCGGTTTTATCAACATCATGGTATCGATCTTCAGGCAATTGCTAGAGCCGTATACAAAGATATTATTGCCGGTGGAAAGGTAGAAGGTGGAAGTACGATTACTCAGCAGCTCGCTAAGAATGTCTTCCTAACAAATGAAAAAACATTCTTGCGTAAAACGAAAGAATTGATCATAGCCATTAATTTAGAAGAAGAGTACAGTAAGCAAGAGCTCTTAGAAATGTATTTAAATCAAATTTATTTTGGTCACGGTGCATACGGAATTCAATCTGCATCAAAATTTTATTTTAATAAAAATGTAAGTGAATTATCGGTTGAAGAAGGTGCGCTACTTGCAGCAATTCCGAAAGCACCATCAACTTATTCACCCATCTTAAATCCTGAAAAAAGTAAACAAAGACGGGACTTGGTCATTAACTTAATGGAAAAAAGAGGGTTTTTACAGCCAGAGGAAGCTGTTAGAGTACAGGGAAAGACTCTTTCTCTAAATGTCCATGAGGTAGAACGGGACCCAGCATTAGTAACCTATATCGATATGGTATTTGATGAAGCGAAGACACGCTACCAATTATCAAATGAAGAATTGCTTCGAGGTGGCTATACAATTACTGTTCCTCTTCACTTGGAGATTCAAAAAACAGCTTTCGAGCTATTTAAGGATCAAAAGAACTTTCCGGGTGTTGATGAAAATGTAGAAGGTGCCTTTGTACTATTAGATAATGATACAGGTGGTGTTTTAGCTAGTATTGGTGGTAGGCATTATGTAAGTCGAGGCATTAATCGTGTTGTAATTAAACGACAGCCGGGATCAACGATTAAACCGTTGGCAGTTTACGGACCGGCATTGGAAGAAGATGAATTTGAACCCTATTCCATGTTGGTTGATAAAAAATTAACCTATGGTGAATATGAACCAAGCAATTATTCAGGTATTTATAAAGGTAAAATTTCAATGTATGATGCTTTAGTTGAGTCATCAAATGCTCCAGCTGTTTGGATGCTTGATAGAGTTGGTATTGATACAGCTAAAAAATATTTAACGAAAGCAGGTATCACAATTCCCGACCAAGGTTTATCAATCGCTTTAGGTGGACTTAAAGAAGGCATTTCTCCTATTGCAATGGCAAAAGCCTATCGCGCCTTTGCCCGTGATGGAAAAGTGATTGAACCACATGTCATTAGCAAAATCGTAAACCGTGAAGGAAAAGTGATTGGAGAGGCATCGACACATGAGACTGAAGCCTTTTCAAAACAAACGGCTTGGTATATGACAAGAATGCTTGAAGGTGTTGTCGATAATGGTACTGCAAGGGTGGGAACTTATCCGGGTGCACTTGCAGGGAAAACTGGGACAACCAATTTACCTGGTGTAGAAAATGGAATCAAGGATGCTTGGTTTGTCGGATTCACACCGTCCGTGGTAGGGGCAATTTGGATGGGCTATGATTCTACAGATGCCACTCATTATTTAAAAGGTGGAAGTGCATCTCCGACGAAACTCTTTAAAAAGATTCTTGATCAATCTGAACTCAAGAAAGCAACTGCTTTTTCGGCTCCAAAGGATGTTGAAGAACTTGAGCCACCGATACGGCTCGCGGAAATTGATGATGTTAAAGCTAGCTTAACCTTTAAACCACTTGGACTATTTACGGTTTCCCTAAAATGGACACCTGCAGCAGATGAACGGGTTGAATATCGAATATATGAGGAGAATGCAAAGTCTGTAAAATATGTGGGTTCTGTTAGAGGTAGTGGGGACTTTGAGATTGAAAATGTAAATATATTTTCAATACCATCTTATTTTATAGTCCCTTTTAACTCCCAGACGAAAGAAGAAGGAACAAAATCTCAAGCAGTTAAGCCTACCTTTTTCTCTAGTAAATAAAACATGTTAAAGGGTGGTGTATACTTTCACCACCCTTTATCTGTGAATGTTCGTCAAATTTTTGACATTTGCCCCGGTTTTGTATACAAGGATAGTAGAAACAATTATAGTGATAAAGTGAGGATGAAATGTTCAATTCAATAAATAATACTTACTTATGCTATTATAAAGACTATTGTGTGAAGATGTTGAAAGGAAGGTAAATACATATGCAAAAGGGTTTTAATGATACATTGTTAAGAGCGGCAAGGGGTGAAAAAACTGAACATGTACCGGTTTGGTATATGCGCCAAGCGGGACGATCCCAGCCAGAATACCGAAAAATCAAAGAAAAATACGGACTGTTTGAAATTACACATCAGCCTGAGTTATGTGCATATGTGACAAGACTTCCAGTTGAGCAATATGATGTGGACGCAGCAATTCTATATAAAGACATCATGTCTCCACTTCCAGCACTTGGGGTAGATGTTGAAATCAAAGCAGGAGTTGGACCTGTCATCAGTAACCCAATTCGCTCTGTAAAGGACGTCGAGAAACTTGGTGAAATTCATCCTGAAGAAGATGTTCCGTATGTGCTTGATACAATTAAGCTATTAACGACTGAACAACTCTCCGTTCCGTTGATTGGATTTGCAGGAGCTCCATTTACACTAGCAAGCTATATGATTGAAGGTGGACCTTCAAAAAATTATAATAAAACGAAGGCTTTCATGTACGCACAACCTGATGCCTGGTTTGCTCTAATGGATAAACTAGCTGAAATGACAATTACATATGTGAAGTCACAAATAGCCGCAGGTGCAAAAGCTGTACAAATTTTTGACTCTTGGGTAGGAGCATTAAATGTGGCAGACTACCGTCATTTCATTAAACCAGTCATGCATCGTATCTTTACTGCACTTCGTGAAGAGAATGTACCATTAATCATATTCGGAGTAGGAGCAAGCCATTTAGCATTAGAATGGCATGACTTACCGCTTGATGTTGTAGGACTTGATTGGCGCTTGCCAATTATGAAAGCAAGAGAGCTTGGAATTACAAAAGCAGTTCAAGGAAATCTTGATCCAGCAATCCTACTAGCTTCTTGGGAAGTCATCGAAGAAAAAGCAAAAGAAATCTTAGACCAAGGAATGCAACAACCGGGTTATATTTTCAACCTTGGACATGGTGTTTTCCCAGATGTTAAACCAGAGACACTAAAGCGTCTAACTACATTCATACATGAGTATTCAAGTAAAAACTAATCTAGCTTTAGAGGTGTAATAAATGACAAAAAAGAAAATGGGATTACTTGTAATGGCATACGGTACTCCATATAAAGAAGAGGATATCGAACGATATTATACACATATACGACATGGTCGTAAGCCCTCACCGGAAATGCTCGAAGACCTACGTAGTCGTTATGAAGCAATTGGTGGAATTTCACCTCTTGCAAAAATTACTTCTGAACAAGGGAAAAAACTTGAAGAGCATTTAAATCAAATACAAGATGAAATTGAGTTTAAATTGTATCAAGGTTTAAAGCATATCGAGCCATTCATTGAGGATGCAGTAGCTCAAATGAAACAGGATGGAATTGAGGAAGCAGTGAGTCTAGTTCTTGCACCTCATTTTTCAACCTTTAGTGTAAAAGCCTATAATGGTCGTGCGAAAGAAGAGGCAGAAAAGCTTGGGGGGCCAACTATTACTTCTGTAGAAAGTTGGTATAAAGAGCCTAAGTTTATTGATTACTGGGCAAAACAGGTGAAGCAGGTATTTGCTTCAATGCCAGAAGAAGAACGTGAGAATGCAGTATTAATCGTTTCAGCACATAGTCTGCCTGAAAAAATTATTGCTGCTGGCGATCCTTATCCTAGTCAGTTACAAGAAACTGCTGATTTAATTGCTGAAGCAGCAGATATCAAGAATTATGAAATAGGCTGGCAAAGTGCAGGAAACACACCAGAACCATGGTTGGGTCCAGATGTTCAGGACCTAACGAGAGACCTTTACAATGAAAAAGGCTACAAAGCTTTTGTCTTCATTCCAGTTGGATTTGTAGCAGATCACTTAGAGGTTCTTTATGACAATGATTACGAATGTAAAGTTGTTACAGAAGATTTAGGGGTAAGCTATTACCGCCCTGAAATGCCAAATTCAAAACCAGAATTTATCGATTGTTTGGCAACAGTTGTTTTAAAAGAACTTAAAAAATAAATGGTCAGTGAATTTTTAAAGTAAAGAAGGCGATGTTAAGTGAGTAATCAAAAGGTAGTTGTAATAGGTGGCGGGATTACTGGTTTAACTGTAGCTTATTATCTCCAGAAAGAGGCAAGAGAGAAGGGCTTAGACATAAAATGTACCCTTTTAGAAGCAAGCCATCGACTTGGTGGAAAAGTACAAACCGTAGAACGAGATGGATTTGTTATTGAAAGAGGTCCAGATTCCTTTTTAGCTAGGAAAAAGAGTGCCTCCCGGCTTGTCAATGAGGTTGGTCTAGGGGATAAATTGGTTAACAATACTGCTGGTAAATCATATGTTCTTGTGAACGGAAGGCTCCATCCAATGCCAGGTGGATCTATCATGGGAATACCAACTCAAATTGGACCATTCATCACTACAGGTTTGTTTACCCCGTTTGGTAAACTTCGTGCGGCAATGGATTTTGTGTTACCTCGTACACCTGGTGAAGGCGATCAATCACTTGGTCAATTTTTTAGAAGAAGACTTGGTGATGAGGTCGTTGAAAACCTTATTGAGCCATTGCTTTCAGGGATATATGCTGGGGATATTGACCAACTAAGTTTAATGTCGACTTTCCCTCAATTCTATCAAGTTGAGCAAAAATATCGGAGCCTAATTTTAGGTATGAAGCAAACAACACCACCAAAACCAAAAACGAGTGGGGAAACAAATCCCGCTCCAAAGGGACAGTTCTTAACTGTAACAACTGGTTTACAATCATTCATTGATGCAATTGAGGCAAAACTTGAGCCTGGTACCGTTTTTAAGGGAATTAAAGTTGATGGTATTGAAAAACAAAGCAGCCATTATGTTATTAAACTGAACAATGGAAAAGAGATTACGGCGGATAGTGTAGTTGTAGCTACACCACATCATGTAACCCAATCCATCTTTAACCAATACTCATTTTTTGATTCCTTTAAGGAAATGCCATCTACATCAGTAGCAACTGTAGCAATGGCTTTCCCTGAGGACGCCATTAAAAAGGATATTGATGGAACTGGTTTTGTTGTATCACGGAATAATGATTATATTATTACTGCAGTTACTTGGACCCATAAAAAATGGCCGCATACGACTCCAGAAGGTAAAGTGTTACTTCGTTGCTATGTTGGTAAAGCGGGAGACGAAGCGATCGTCGATCAATCAGATGAAGAAATTGTCAAAGTGGTTCTTGATGATTTAAACAAAACAATGAATATTACAGACCAACCTGAATTTTCAATTGTAACAAGATGGAAAGATGCAATGCCGCAATACACAGTTGGGCATAAGGACAGGATTGAATCTGTTAAGAACAATGTTGCCGAACAACTGCCAGGTGTCTTTTTAGCTGGAAGCTCATATGAGGGTTTAGGATTACCTGACTGTATTGATCAAGGTGAAGAAGCGGTTAACAAGGTATTGGAATATTTAAAAGAAACTACACCCGTTTTAGTGTAAAAAGAAAAGGAAGGCCTCGGCCTTCCTTTTGTTATTTAATTTCGTTACAGTGATCGCATTTGTTGCCGTAGCACTCATGCTGTTCGTCGATATCATGGCCACATTCTACACATTTTTTGGGTGGTAGGTTTTTAAAAAATTCTGTACTTTTTACTAACATTTACAACCCCTCCGTTTCTTTGTTACTTATAGTGTACTATAACAGTTAAAAATATGTCAATAACTGTTTTGTAACAATTTATTAAAAAGTGAAATTTTTTTGCGTATCGATTATAGTGGTAGTGGGTAGGGTAAACCATTGAAGAGTTGTTATTTTAAGGGAGAGAAAGGTGATCCTATGAAGGTTACGGTAGTTGGATTTTGGGGTGGATTTCCAGCTGTGAATGAAGCCACATCTGGTTATTTATTTGAGCATGACGGTTTTGGGTTACTCGTTGATTGCGGTAGTGGTGTACTAGCACAGCTTCAAAACTATCTAACAATAGACGAGCTTGATGCGATGATACTATCTCATTACCATCATGACCATATAGCAGATATTGGTCCGATGCAGTATGCAAGACTTGTAACAAGTGCAATACATAATAACCATAAGGAACTGCCGATATATGGCCATACGGACGATCAAGAAAGCTTTGCAAAATTGGAACATAAAGGACATACAAAAGCGATTGCGTACAATCCAGATGAAACAATCAAAATTGGTCCATTTTCAATTTCATTTATGAAGACGAAGCATCCAGTTGTATGCTATGCAATGAGAATTACAGCAGGTGGACAGACTGTTGTATTTTCTGCTGACTCAAGCTTTCTAGAAGAGTTTATTCCGTTTACACAAGATGCAGACCTATTTATTTGTGAATGTAATCTATATGCGGATCAAGATGGTTCGAAAATGGGTCATATGAATAGTACAGAAGTAGGTAAGATTGCTATAGAGGCTAATGTAAGTGAACTTTGGTTAACACATCTGCCTCATTACGGTAATCATGGAGACCTTGTTATTCAAGCTTCAGCACAATTTAATGGCCTTATCAAATTAGCAAAATCAGGACTAACTTGGGAGTGAAATACGATGTTATTTATCGATAATAAAGGAATACATGATCCACAAATTAACTTAGCTATTGAGGAGTATGCACTAAAAAATTTAGATATAAATGAGACTTACTTATTATTTTATATTAATGCTCCTTCAATAATCATTGGAAAAAATCAAAACACAATTGAGGAAATCAATACGCAGTATGTAGAAGACAATGGGATTAAAGTAGTGCGACGCTTATCGGGTGGTGGAGCTGTTTACCATGACCTAGGAAATTTAAATTTTAGTTTTATTACGAAGGACGATGGAGAAAGCTTCCACAATTATAAAAAGTTTACTGAGCCTGTAATTGAAGCATTACATAAACTGGGTGTAAATGCCCAGTTAAGTGGCCGAAATGATATTGAGGTGGAAGGAAGAAAAATATCAGGAAACGCTCAATTTTCAACAAGGGGTAGAATGTTCAGCCACGGAACACTAATGTTCGATTCGGAAATTGACCATGTAGTGTCAGCACTTAAAGTGAAAAAGGATAAAATTGAGTCGAAGGGGATAAAATCTGTAAGAAGTAGAGTTGCGAATATTAGCGAATTCCTAAATGAAAAAATTACAATTGAAGAATTTAGACAAATGCTGCTACGCTATATTTTTAACACAGATGGTGATGTTCCTGAATATGTACTAACAGACAAGGATTGGGAAAACATTCATGAACTCTCAAAAGAACGCTATCAAAACTGGGATTGGAACTACGGAAAATCTCCAAAATTCAATTACCAGCATACTCATCGCTTCCCTGTAGGTTCGATTGATGTGCGACTAGAAGTACAAAAGGGAATGATAGAAAACTGTAAAATTTTTGGTGACTTCTTTGGTGTGGGTGATGTAGAAGATATAGAGAAACGTTTAATTGGAACAAAATATGAAAAAGCGGAGCTAGAACAAGCATTAGAGAATGTTGATATTCAGCATTATTTCGGTAAAATTACGAAAGATGATTTTATCAATTTAATTTATTAAATAACAGACGAAAGCGGATTAGATTCATACAATCTAGTCCGCTTTTTATAAAAATATGCAATACCATCTTGATAGTAAAACTTTCTTTCAATATAATATATTTAGAATATTATTTTTTGTCAATAAATGAATGACTACTCATTCATAATATTGACTGAGGGAGGGAGAAAATTGAATCTATCATCACGACTAGGGGAAACAGCGCAGAAATACTTCGAAAAACCAGCATATATTTTTCAAGGGAATGTAAGTACATATGCTGAATTAGATGGTGCAGTTACAAAGTTTGCAAATGGCTTGGAGAAGCTGGGAATTAAAAAGGGTGATCACATTGCTCTAGTACTAGGCAACACTCCACATTTTGTAATTGGATTTTACGGTGCACTACGTGTAGGGGCAACAGTTATCCCAATTAATCCGATATATACTCCGGATGAAATCGGATATATTATTAACAGTGGAGATGTAAGGGCTGTCATTACGTTAGACTTGCTTGTCCCACTTTTTGAAAAGATGAATGAACACCTTCCGAAAGTTGAACATCTCATTGTTAGCGAAACACCACAGGGTACAAATGGTGGAGTCGATGTCACAAAACTATCAATCTACCCAAAATTGAAATCGTTTACAGAGGTTGTTGGCTCAGGTCAACTCTCATACGATGGACCAACGCTTGAAGATGAGGATGTTGCCGTAATCCTGTACACATCTGGTACAACAGGTAAACCAAAAGGAGCCATGTTGACCCACATGAACTTGTACAGCAATGCAAGGGATGTTGCGGAATACCTAAAAATTTCTGATCAGGATAGGGTTATTACAACTTTACCGATGTTCCATGTTTTCTGCATGACAGTCGCATTAAATGCACCGTTGATGAGCGGTGGAACAATGCTGATTATACCTAAATTCAGCCCAAAGGAAGTATTCCAAATCGCTAGCGAGCATCAGGCAACTGTGTTCGCGGGGGTACCAACGATGTATAATTTTCTCCTCCAATTTCCTGATGGAAATCCTGAGGACCTAAGCTCTTTGCGCTTATGTATTTCAGGTGGTGCAGCAATGCCTGTTGCGCTTTTAAAGAGCTTTGAGCAGAAGTTCAATGTTCTTGTATCTGAAGGTTATGGTTTATCCGAAGCATCACCTGTAACCTGCTTTAATCCGTTAGATCGGCCACGTAAACCAGGCTCAATTGGGACAAACATTGTAAATGTGGAGAATAAGGTTGTTGACGAAAATGGTGACGAAGTTCCTGTTGGTCAGGTTGGAGAGTTGATTGTTCGTGGCCCAAATGTCATGAAGGGCTATTATAAAATGCCTGAAGAAAGTGCTGCAACATTACGCAATGGCTGGCTTTATACGGGTGATTTAGCAAAAGTGGATGAAGAAGGCTATTATTATATCGTTGACCGCAAGAAAGATATGATTAATGTTGGTGGATATAATGTTTATCCAAGAGAAGTAGAAGAAGTCCTTTATAATCATCCTGGTGTTGTTGAAGTTGCTGTTTTTGGGGTGCCAGACCCGAATCTGGGTGAGGCAGTTGTCTGTTATGTTGTGAAGAAGGAAGAAGAGCTAACAGAAGAGAATCTTCTTGATTATTGTCGTGAGCATTTAGCTAAATACAAGCTTCCTAGTAAAATAGAATTCCTAGAAGAACTTCCTAAAAATACGACCGGAAAGATTCTCCGTCGTGCCTTAAAGGATTTAGTTACGAATAAATAAGGTAGCGAACAGGTCAAACGGCCTGTTCCTTTTTGTATGTCGACGCGGATAAAAATTGTTAAAGGAATTTTTTAGTTTGAAGCGAAATAGGATGTAAGCGATATTAAAATTATAGAAGAGGTGGAACTATGACTACAGTTTTATACCAAGTTGAAAATCACGTTGCAACTGTCACATTGAATCGCCCTGAAGCGTTGAACTGCTTTAATTATGAGATGCTTAAAACACTTGATGAGGTTGTCGAGGATATCCGTACAAATGCCGATGTTCGCGTTGTTATCATTACTGCAACAGGTGAAAAGGCATTTAGTGTGGGTGCAGATTTAAAGGAACGAAAAACATTAAATGAAGCACAGGTTAGAAGAAATGTATATAAAATAGGTCAGGTTTTTGCTAGTATCGGAGATTTACCACAGCCAACTATTGCTGCAATCAATGGCTATGCATTTGGTGGTGGAATGGAGCTTGCGTTAGCTTGTGATTTCAGAATTTCGGTTGAAAATACACAGATGGGGTTGACAGAAACAAGTCTGGCAATCATTCCTGGAGCTGGAGGAACGCAACGACTTCCACGCCTTATTGGTGAAACAAAAGCAATGGAGCTAATACTAACTGCAAAACGAATTAGCGCCGAAGAGGCGAAAGAATATGGGATTGTATCAAGTGTTGTACCGCGTGAAGAACTAATGGAAGCTTCCATGAAGCTAGCAATCGATATATTAAAGAACGGTCCTCTTGCCTTACAGCAAGCTAAATTTGCTATTAAACAAGGGTTGAACACGGACCTACATACAGGCTTTAAGATTGAACGCAAAGCGTATGAAGTGATCATCCCAACGGAGGACAGGGTGGAAGCGCTGGCTGCCTTTAATGAAAAAAGAAAACCGAACTATAAAGGGAAATAAGTTTAGTGAGCTCACAATCATTACTTTTAGTGTTAGGATAAAGTTGATATGAAACCATTTACCGAAAGTGTTATAAGAATCATTAAGCAAATACCGTCTGGAAAGGTTATGACTTATGGACAGATTGCAAAACTCGCTGGAAGTCCAAGAGGTGCAAGGCAGGTTGTGAGGATCCTTCACTCGATGAGTAAGAAATATAACCTTCCTTGGTTCCGGGTTATCAACTCCAAGGGTGAAATTGCGATCGCAGATGAGGAAACACGTGCTGCTCAAGTCATCTTTCTAAAGGATGAAGGGATAGAGGTTGTAAACGGTATAATTGACCTGAAAAAATATCAGTATCATCCAGAATAAGAGCCCGGGACAAAACGTCCTGGGCCTACTACATTTCCTCGGGAGCTTTAACTCCTAGCAATCGTAATCCTTCTTTCAGTACAATGGTAACGGAACGGACCAATGCAATTCGATCATTCATTTCTTCATCCACTTGAAGAACCTTTACATGGCTATAATACTTGTTGAATTCTTGAGAGAGCTCTATTACATATTTTGCAATTACTGAAGGCTCGTACTGCTGCATACTTCTTTGGATGGTTGCCGGGAAATCCATCAAAAGCTTCACAACTGACCAGCTATGCGAATCGGAAAGTCCATTTGTTGTTTCCCCTGAAAGCTTCGCCTTTCGTAAAATAGAACAAGCTCTTGCATGAGTATATTGAACGTAAGGTCCGGTAGTTCCTTCGAATTTAAGCATTTCCTCTAGTGAAAATTCAATATTGTTGAGTCGTTCATTCTTTAAGTCATGGAAAATGATTGCTCCCAAACCGACCATTTTCGAGATTTCATCTTTGTTTACGAGACTTGGATTTTTCTGTTCAATGTTTTGCTTTGCGAGCTCGATTGCTTCCTTCATAACCTCTTCTAACAGAACTATTTTTCCTTTTCGTGTTGACATTTTCTTTCCATCTTTAAGGATAAAACCAAATGGAACATGGACCATTTCCTTCGCCCACTGATAACCCATTTTTTCAAGTACTAGAAAGATTTGTTTAAAATGCAAGCTTTGCTCATGTCCTACTACATAGATAGCTTTAGCAAAATGGTAGTGATCCTGCCGATAGATGGCTGCTGTAACATCTCTAGTTGCATAAAGGGTTGCACCGTCAGATTTTTTAATCAAGCAAGGAGGGAGATTTTGTTCAGATAAATCAACTACCTCTGCACCCTCTGACGTAGATAAAAGATTTTTTTCGTTTAACATTGCTACTGTAGTTTCCATTTTGTCATTATAAAATGCTTCTCCATGATAGGAATCAAATTCAACATCTAGCAGGGAATAAATTCGTGAGAACTCCTTTAATGATTCCTCTCTAAACCATCGCCAAAGGTTTAAGGCTTCTTCGTTTCCTTCTTCAAGCCATTTGAACCACATTCTTGCCTCATCTTCAAGTTGTGGATTTGTCTGGGCTTCGTCGTGGAAACGTACATAGAGCTTGAGCAACTCCGTTATCGGGTTGTTTCTAACGGTTTCTTCATTACCCCAAAGTTTATATGCAACAATGAGTTTTCCAAATTGTGTACCCCAATCTCCAAGATGGTTAATTCGAAGTGGTTGATAGCCACATTTCTCCACAATCTTGGCAAGCGCGTTACCGATAACAGTTGAACGCAAATGCCCCATCGAAAAAGGCTTTGCGATATTTGGCGAGGAAAAATCAATGGTAATTGTCGCTCCTTGACCAAAGTTGTTGCTTCCGTAATCTGACTCTTTGGCAAGGATGGTTTGAAGAATATGTTTACTCACTTCCTGTTTGTCTAGAAAACAGTTTATATATGGCCCTTCTGCAACAATCTTTTCAAACAGGGATCCTTGAATTAAAGGTGCCATTTCTTGTGCAATAAAAGCAGGTGATTTTCGCAAGTGCTTGGCAAGGGCAAAACAAGGAAATGCTAAATCACCTTGTTCCTGAAATTTTGGTTTTTCAATAAGTTTTATTACTTCTTCATATGATAAAACATCTTGTAGTTGCTTTGATATTGCTTCGGCATACACTTGTATAACATTCATTTTCTAACCCTCCTTTAAAGATAAAAAAATCCCGTCTCTATAAAAGAGACGAGATTTACCCGCGGTACCACTCCAATTGTTCACGATGAACCTAACTTAATAAGTAACGGGTTCCCCCGGCACACCCTACTTATTTCAGGTGAGCTCCTCAGAAGTGCGGTTCATCTTGCTTTCACCATCGGGCTTTCACCATCCCCAACTCGCTATCGGTTACATCAGGACTACTCTCTTCATCACAGAATTTCGATTATATTTCATTCATGATAACTAATTATGAATTAGAAATCAATGAGTTTTTTATACGCTTATATTGTCAAAAATGAAGATATGAGGAAAGTCATTGTTCTATCTGGCCCTCCTTTAAACTAAAATACTAGTAAGAGGGTTGTACATAAAGGGGGACAGCATAGTGAAAAAAGTAATCGGATGGTCACTTGGAATTTATCTCGTTTTTGGTTTATTTATAGCATGGTATTTATTTTTTGGAGCAAATACGGACATCCCTGCACAGCTAAAAGGGAGCCCAGCGGACCCACAGACATTTATGAATGATCGTGAGCTTTTATTAAGCCAAGAGTATTCACAAATTAGAAACCTTTTGTTTTTCCTGTCAGTACCGTTTGAATGGCTGATTTATATACTCGTCCTTGTGATTGGGATTTCAGCAAAATTCCGTAATTGGTCAAAAGTATCAGCTAAGTTTTCAATCCTACAGACAGCGATTTATTTATTTTGGCTTTCCTTGTTGGTAGAAGTTTTATCATTTCCACTATCATGGATTAGCTACAATGTTTCAAAAACATATAATATCACTGTACAATCGACTCAAGGCTGGATGAAGGATTTATTGATTGATTTTTGGGTGAATTATGCGTTAATGATTGTAATTGTAGGCGTCTTGTTTTGGTTGATTCGTAGAAATGAGAAAAGATGGTGGTTCCATGCATGGCTTCTATCAATCCCATTCTCCATGTTTCTCATGTTTGTACAACCAGTTATTATAGACCCACTTTACAACGACTTTTTTCCATTGACCAATAAAGAGTTAGAAACAAAAATTCTTGAGATGGCAGATCGTGCGGATATTCCTGCGGACCATGTATTTGAAGTAAATATGTCTGAAAAAACAAATGCCCTTAATGCATATGTAACGGGGATAGGCTCTAATTCGCGAATTGTGCTATGGGATACAACACTTCAACGTCTGAATGAAGATGAAATTTTATTTATTATGGCCCATGAGATGGGGCATTACGTGATGAAGCATATTTATATTGGCATTGCCGGTTATTTGCTTATAACCTTAGTAGGACTCTTTATTATTAGCAAGCTTATGACCTTTATGGTTAGAAAATGGGGCCATCTGTTTAAGATATCAAGTGTAAAAGATATTGCCGTTCTTCCAGTGTTTCTATTATTAATCTCTGTTTTAAGTTTTGTTTCTGACCCAGTCTCAAATGCTGTTTCAAGACACCAGGAAAAGTCAGCTGATCTGTACGCACTTGAAATGACGGAGGATAACAAGGCTGCAGTTTCGTCATTCCAAGAATTATCAAAAGCTGGTTTAAGTCAAGTGAATCCGCCATTCTTAGTGAAGATGTTTAGATATGGACACCCAACAATGCTTGAAAGAATTACGTATACGAACGAATTTGAAAAGAGTGAGAAATAACCTTAATAGCCTTGTTTTCAGAGTGAAATCTGTTAACAAGGCTTTCTTTATTTTTGCGTTGTTATAGTACAGAATTACTATTTTGCAAATTGTTATATAAAAACTTGCAGAAAAATGTTCCAATTTTGAAAAGTGTGTTATATAATACTTTTAGAATTAATAATCTGTATTATAACAATATAAGGAAGGTGTTAGGGACAAAATGACGACACAAACCTCAGGAATTCAGATCATGGGAAAGATGAATGAGCAGTATGAAGAAATTTTGACACCCCAGGCATTGAACTTCATTGAAAAGCTAGAGCGAAATTTTGGAGAAAGAAGGAAACAACTAGTAGAAAAGAGACAGCAAAGACAAAACGAAATCGATAATGGAAAGATGCCAACATTTTTGCCTGAAACAGAGCATATCCGAAATGGAGATTGGACAGTTGCGCAGATTCCAAAAGACCTAGAGGATCGGCGAGTTGAAATTACTGGCCCAGTCGATCGAAAAATGATCATTAATGCATTAAATTCAGGAGCAAAAGTATTCATGGCTGATTTTGAGGATGCTACCTCTCCAACTTGGAATAACATTATCGAGGGACAGATAAATCTACGAGATGCCGTAAGAAAGACAATCACATTTGAAAATCCAAACGGAAAGAAATATCAGCTTCACGATGTAACTGCAACACTTGTTGTCCGTCCACGTGGCTGGCATTTAGAAGAGAAACATATACAACTTGATGGCGACCGTATCTCAGCGAGTTTACTAGATTTTGGACTTTATTTTTATCATAATGCGAAATACTTGATTGAGAATGGGAGTGGTCCATATTATTATTTGCCAAAGATGGAAAGTCATCTTGAAGCAAGACTTTGGAATGATGTTTTTATCTTTGCACAAAATGAAATTGGAATTTCCCAAGGAACGATAAAGGCAACTGTTTTAATTGAAACGATTCTAGCAACCTTTGAAGTAGATGAAATTTTATATGAACTAAAAGAACACTCTGCAGGGCTAAATTGTGGTAGATGGGATTATATTTTTAGCTATTTAAAAAGATTTCGAAATGTAGAAGATGTGATATTACCAGACCGCTCGGTGGTCACGATGACAGCCCCATTTATGAGTGCTTATTCACAGCATGTCATTAAGACCTGCCATAAACGCAATGTTCATGCTATTGGTGGGATGGCTGCCCAAATACCTGTGAAAAATAACCCGAAAGCTAATGAGGAAGCCTTTCATAGAGTAAGAGCAGATAAGGAACGTGAAGCGAACAATGGTCATGACGGCACTTGGGTGGCTCACCCAGGGCTCGTGCCGGTGGCTAGAGAAGTATTTAATACAGTAATGCTTGGAGCTAACCAAATTCATAAAAAACGTGAAGACGTTCAAGTGACAGCCGAGGCACTCATTGCAGTCCCAGAAGGAGCTATTACAGAGCAAGGAGTTCGTACGAATATCAATGTTGGCATTCAATACATTGAATCATGGCTTCGTGGGCATGGTGCCGCACCGATTCATAATCTCATGGAGGATGCAGCTACAGCTGAAATCTCTAGAGCTCAGGTTTGGCAGTGGATCCGCCATCCAAAAGGAATACTAGCGGATGGAAGAAAGGTCACACTTGAGCTAGTTCATCAACTGAAAGAGGAAGAGCTTGAAAATATTAAACAAGAAATCGGCATAGAAGCATTTGAAGCAGGTCGTTTTGCGGATGCAACTCGTCTATTTGAGGACTTAGTGACGAATGATGAGTTTGTTGAATTTTTAACTTTACCTGGATATGAAATTTTATAGATTAATAAATGAGTAGAATACAAGGAGGAATATAAAATGACAAACGAAAGAGTTCAAAAACTGCAAGAAAGCTGGGAAATGGATTCAAGATGGAAAGGAATTGAAAGAACTTATAGTGCTGAGGATGTGATTCGCTTACGTGGATCAATCGATATTGAACACACATTGGCGCGTAGGGGATCTGAAAAGCTTTGGAACCTTCTTCATACAGAGGATTATATTCATGCACTAGGTGCATTAACTGGCAATCAAGCTGTTCAACAAGTAAAAGCAGGTTTAAAGGCAATCTATTTAAGTGGGTGGCAGGTAGCTGCTGATGCGAACCTCTCAGGGCACATGTACCCTGACCAAAGTCTATACCCAGCCAACAGTGTTCCGAGTGTTGTAAAGCGTATTAACCAAGCGCTACAACGCGCAGATCAGATTCAATATTTAGAAGGTCAGGGAGACACTGACTGGTTTACTCCAATTGTGGCAGATGCAGAGGCAGGCTTTGGCGGACAGTTGAATGTATTTGAATTAATGAAAGGCATGATCGAAGCGGGTGCTGCTGGTGTTCATTTTGAAGACCAACTTTCATCTGAAAAGAAATGTGGCCATTTAGGTGGAAAGGTTTTATTACCAACACAAACAGCCGTACGAAACTTAATTTCCGCTCGACTAGCTGCCGACGTAATGGGAGTACCAACGATTTTAGTAGCCAGAACTGATGCTGACGCTGCAGACTTAATTACAAGTGATATCGATCCTGTTGATAAGGAATTCATCACAGGTGAACGAACACCAGAAGGTTTCTTCCGGACAAAGGCAGGTATTGACCAAGCAATTGCACGTGGTTTGGCATATGCACCATATGCTGATTTGATTTGGTGTGAAACGTCTGAGCCAGACTTAGAACAAGCACAGCGTTTTGCAGATGCTATTCATGAGAAGTTTCCTGGAAAGCTATTAGCCTATAATTGTTCTCCATCTTTTAACTGGAAGAAGAAACTAGATGAAACGACCATTGAGAATTTCCAAAAAGAAATCGGAAAAATGGGTTACAAATTCCAATTTGTTACGTTGGCTGGATTCCATGCTCTAAACCACAGCATGTTTGAGTTAGCTAGAGGCTATAAAGAAAGAGGAATGGGGGCATATTCAGAGCTTCAGGAGGCTGAATTTGCAAGCGAAAAGCATGGTTATACAGCTACAAGACATCAGCGTGAAGTAGGAACAGGATATTTCGATGAAGTGGCACAGGTCATTACAGGAGGAACATCTTCTACAACCGCTCTAAAAGGCTCTACTGAAGAAGCACAGTTTTCAAAATAATACGGCTCATAAAAAACTGGCTAACAAATTGTTAGTCAGTTTTTTTCGGTTATTATTGGAATTTACAATTTTATCTTATGACGTTTTGCTAAATAATTTGCGATACTCTTCTGAAGCTTCCATAAACAATCCTTCGTTGTTTGAATCAATTGCTTCATTAACCCTGGTTTCTAATAGCTCTTTTCTTCTTTTAAATAGGCTCTCATCGATAATCATTTGAATATATATGTCTAATACCGATTCCCTTGGTGCTTTGAAATTTTTCGTATCCCGTGACTTCATGATCTCAGAGTATGTTTTTCTTTTTTTCATGAAAGCTCACTCCTAATCCTTTTTAATAGTATATTTAGGTGGACACGTAAAATCAACCGAATTTTTAGACTTTTTAAAAATTTATTTGGAATACTAATATTGTCTGGGTAAACTTCAACTGACTAAAGTTAAATTGTTGAATGATAATTTGTATTTACATGCATGATAATAATGGAGGTGGAAAAATATGAAAAATTTAAATGAGGGTTCCAATCACGATATCCCAAAGAATACACCATTAAATCCAGTTTTCGGAATGTCAAATGCCCTAGACACAAATAATCCTTTTCTTTCTGAATCTGCCTATGCGGGTAATTCGGTTGATGAGCATACGACATTAGAACAAGCAAACTCCTATCTAGCCGAAAAAGAGCTTGGACAAATAAATGAAAATTCATAGAAATGAACTTGGTGGTCTTCTTTTAAAAATGTTTTTATCTTATTAAAGAGCATTTTAACTATATACAGTCGGGGTTGGTACCCCGTCTGAATAAGTTAAAGCCTCCGGCGGATGTCACGATTTTTCAAAGGTAAGTTTTCGAGCATGCTCGAAAAAAATCGGACGCAAATACGCCTTGGCGTATTTGATTAAGAAATTCCACTCTTTTTTTTGTGAATTTTTTGTGAACTGTATAGTTATAAATACCTAGAAGTGCTAATATGAAAGTGCTTCCATTAGTGGAATATTATAATAATTTGAAGGGGATGAATAGATGGATGTTAAGCAAACGAATTATCTGATGGAATATGAAATTAATCCAGACACAATGGCAGTATTACCTATAGAAATAGGAAAAAATACTTGCTCAAGGGTGCTTGAAGTTGAAGGTGAATACGTTGTAGCCATGAAGCCGACTGAGATCGTCGACCGAAGCTGCCGTTATTTTGGAAGCTCACTTAAGGGCAGGCAAGAAGGGACACGTGAAATCATGGGAGTGACTCATAAAGCCCCGATTATTGTTGAAGCGTCTAATAAGATTTTTTTATTTCCAACCTCATCGCCAACAAAGCAAGACTGTGCATGGCTATCTCATAACTATGTTTCAGATTGTAGATATAGTGTGAATGAGAACACAACTGTTATTTTTACAAATAAACAAGCTATAAAATTGCAAATTTCGAAAGGATCCTTCCAAAACCAACTCCATAGAACTGCACAACTGCGAACGATTGTTACCAATAGAATGGACAAGCCTAATAAACGCATTAATTTTATACTAAATCCTCAAAACAATGAAAGTATACCAAATCAATCTGATCACCAATAATGTATTAGTTTCCAGTATTACATTTGTTAAACTCAATCATTGTCATTTTTTTCGATGAAATAAGATTCAAGCAACTGTTGAACTTCATTTCGAATCCGTGGGTTAAAGTAGTTATGTTCCTCTTCATAGCCTCGATACATGAATGAAAATAATGTGAATGCCTCATCTCTTTGTTTTTCCCATACCTTCATATTTTTCTTTTTCATTTGCAGTTTAATTGTATAGAGGTCTTTTTGAACCTTCTTCATTGTATGTTCAAGTAAATGGAGATACGGCTTTTTTAACTTAAAGCCAGCTGTTTCTATTGCTGTCAGATCACGATTAAGGATGGTAAGAACCATTGGTAAAAAGATAGCTTTTTCAAAAATAGCTCGGTCATCCTCAGGTATTCTTGTCATGATTATCCCTCTTTTTTTAGAACGTATGTTTGTATATATAATAAGACATATTTTTAGAAGAATCAAGAAGAGAGAAGGAAAAAGTATTTCTAGTGTCGAAATACTTTTAATAGTGGTGCATAATGTATGAGGTACTACTTTGACAATTCGCAAAAAAGGACGGGAGAAGAATGACAGAGATAAAACGTAGAGGCATCGTAGCAGAGGATTTATATGAATTAAAAACAGTCAATGATCCACAGTTTTCTCCAGATGGAAGCAAATATGTGTTTGTGGAAACTGAAATTAATAAGGATAAGCACGAGTATAACTCACACTTATATGTTGGCACTGTTGAAGGTAAGGTAACTCAATGGACTTTTGGCGATGTGAGAGACGGTTCGCCACGATGGTCCCCAAATGGAGAAGCAATTGCATTTGTATCGAATCGTTCTGGAAAACAGCAAATCTATTGCTTACATACAAACGGTGGTGAAGCAAAACAAATTACATATTGTGCAAACGGGGCACGAAATCCGATCTGGTCACCGGATGGTTCAAAGATCTTATTTACTACTTCATTAGCACATGACGAGAGCGTCACGGATAAAGAAAAGAAGAAGAAAGACGAAGATGAGAAAAAACTTGAACCGATGGTTGTCGAAAGAATTCGTTATAAATCTGATGCGGCAGGATTTTTAGATAATAAGAATCAACATCTTGCATTGGTAGATGTAGCTACTGGTGCAGTGGAGCAATTAACATCAGGGGAAAATGATTATACGGCAGGAAGTTGGTCTCCAGATGGATCTAAACTTACATTTGTAGGAGATATCAGTGAGGATTCAGATTATAATTTGATTTCGGATGTCTATGTGATGTCGCTTAAAGATAAGAGCTATGAAAAGATTACGAATGGCACAGGTAACTTTGCTACCCCTTCTTGGTCACCGGATGGCCAATATATTGCATTAATTGGGCATGAACAAGAATTTGCAGGTGCCACTTTACCAAAGATTTGGTTATATTCAAATGAAAGTGCCGAGCTTTCTTGTTTAACAAGTGAGTTAGATGCATATGTAGGGGATTGTGTTGCTGCCGACTTCCAATTAGGTGGTTCAAATCCTGGTGTTATTTGGAACGAAGATAGCAGAAGTTTCTACTTTCTGTTAAGTAATCATGGCAGCACAGGAGTTTATTATGGTTCAATTGAGGGTGAAATCTATCCATCCTTATTCGAGAACCAGCATGTATTTGCACTAACAGTAAAAAATCATAAGGCAGTTGTTGGTATCAGTAAACCAAATGAACCAGGAGATCTATATTATTTAGATTTAAGTACTGGCGATATAAATCGACTCACAAATGTAAATGAAGTGTTTTTACAGAATATTGAATTAGCAGATGCGCAAAGCTTTACATTTAATGCTCCAGATGGCTGGGAAATTAATGGTTGGGTGATGAAGCCAGTTGGTTATGAAGAAGGTAAAAAGTATCCAACAATTATTGAGGTACATGGTGGTCCTCATGCGATGTATGCTAATACGTATTTCCATGAGTTTCAAGTGTTAACTAGCAAGGGATTTGTTGTTGTCTTTACAAATCCACGTGGAAGTCATGGCTATGGGCAACAATTTGTTGATGCTGTTCGAGGTGATTATGGCGGCAAGGATTATTTAGATGTGATGGCAGCAACTGATTATGCTGTGGAGCATTTTGACTTTGTTGATGAAACAAAGCTTGGTGTAACAGGTGGCAGCTATGGCGGTTTCATGACGAATTGGATTGTAGGTCATACAAATCGATTTAAGGCTGCGGTTACACAACGTTCGATTTCAAACTGGCTTAGCTTTTATGGGGTAAGTGATATTGGATACTTCTTTACTGAGTGGGAGTTAAAAGGGAATTTCCTTGAAGATCCTGAAAAGTTATGGAATCACTCACCACTCAAATATGTGGGGAATGTAGAAACTCCTTTATTAATCATCCATGGTGAGCGTGATTTCCGTTGTCCAATCGAACAGGCAGAGCAGTTCTATGTTGCCTTGAAACACCAAAAGAAACCAACAAAATTTGTTCGTTTCCCAGGTGCTAACCATGAATTATCTAGAAGTGGAAATCCAAAATTAAGAGTGGCCCGCCTTGACCATATAAAAGATTGGTTTGTAGAATATCTCGTATAAGAATTGAAAAGACACTAGACCTAAATGCTAGTGTCTTTTTCTATGTGAAAATTATTTTTGGTAGTAATGCCCAATTGGGTGTACAATAAGGGTAGTAAGTTAACAAGGAGATTCTTATGGACATAGAAGCAATTAAAGAACTCATTACACTGAAAAATATTGAAGAATTATTGAAGGATTATCGGTCATTTGGTCCATTGCCTGGAATTTTTCTTCCAATGTTAGAAGCGTTTCTCCCGTTTCTACCACTTGTTGCATTTGTCGTAGCGAATGCGAATGCATTTGGACTTTGGCTTGGGTTTTTGTATTCATGGGTAGGGGCAATTGGAGGTTCTCTCCTTGTCTTTTTCCTAGTTCGTAAGTATGGTCAAAAAAGATTCTTTTCATTTGTCAGTCGCCATAAAAAGGTGAAAGGTCTTATTAACTGGGTTGAACGGCACGGATTTGGTCCAATATTCCTCCTATTATGTTTTCCATTTACCCCATCAGCGGCAATTAATCTAGTAGCCGGGCTTTCAAGAGTAAGTACACCTCAATTTGTTTTAGCAGTTTTAAGTGGAAAATTAGTAATGATATTCACTATTAGCTTCATAGGCTATGATATACGAGCTCTTTTTCAACAACCAGTTCGAACGATAATTGTAGTTATTATTATATTTGTACTATGGATTGTAGGTAAAAGAGTAGAAGCAAGGTTAAAAGTAAAGCCGACTCGTCTTAAGGAAGATGAGGCATAAAAAAATGCTAAAGTGAAGGGTGGAGTTTAGGTGGAGGAAACCCCAGCAAAGAATAAACATCATTTTTCTTTTGTTAAATCTTTAGGAATCAGTTTGATCATTGTTGTTTTTTTAAGAACCTTCTTTTTTACAAACTACATAGTCGAGGGTGAATCAATGATGCCAACCCTCGAGGATGGAAACCTCCTAATGGTCAACAAGCTTGGAATGAAAATTGGGGAGCTTGACCGCTTTGATATTGTTGTATTCCATAAAAATAAAGAAGAAGATTTTGTTAAACGGGTTATTGGATTGCCAGGGGATCATATTGAGTATCGTGACGATGTACTTTATGTAAACGGAAAGAGTGTTTCCGAACCATTTTTAGATACGTTTAAAAAGGAACTATTCGTTGGGCAATTAACAGGTGACTTTACCCTTGAAGAAGTGGCAGGAAAATCAACAGTTCCCGAAAATCATATTTTCGTTATTGGCGATAATCGTATAGACAGTTGGGATAGTCGCCATTTTGGTTTTGTAAAGATGGAACAAGTTGTGGGAAAGGTTAATATTAAATACTGGCCTTTCGACAAAATGGAACTATTAAACTAAGAAGAACTTAATAAATTATCTATAACATCACAAAGAACTCAGTCAAAATTCGAGTTCTTTTTTAGCTTGGATATGATAAAATAGTACCAAAATTATCAATTTTTAGAAGAAGGGAGGTTTTGGGATGGGTACCAAGATACAAGTTCTACAAACAAAAATTACTCCACCGAACTTAAAGGACACCGTATTAAGAAGACCTTCATTAATGAAGAAAATGAAAACGATTCCAAGATATCCGCTAACCATCCTCCATTCTGGAGCAGGATATGGTAAAACAACTGCACTTGCATCTTTTATTCGTGATCAGAAAAAGTTGTCGTGTTGGTATAGTGTAGGACCAAATGATGATGACATTATTCCATTTTTAATATATGTGGTCTATGCTATACGGAAAAATCACCACGGTTTTGGAACAGAACTCCTGCTTTATGTTGAAAATATTGAACGGTATGTACGTGATGAAGAAATACGAACCCTTTGCTCGTTATTTATCAATGAAATTACCATACTAGATTCGAGTATTATGCTTGTCATCGATGATTACCATTTGATTCAGCATTCTTCTTCAATTGACCAGTGGATGACATGGTTGATTCAACATCTTCCACCTAATTTAAATCTTGTAATCTCAAGTAGGAAAAAACCTTCCTGGGCTTTTCTGACTTCGATGATTGTGAAAGAGGAACTCTTAGAGATACGGCAGCGCGACCTTATGTTTTCGTATGATGAGGTTGAAGTCCTGTTAAGTGATTTGTACGAAGGGGATATGACTGAGAAAGAAATTGAAAAAATCTTTTCACTAACAGAAGGATGGATTATTGCAATTGGCATGATTCGCCAACAGCTTTCTTCTGACGGTGGATTGGAATCAATTCTTAATAATAAATCAAAATCACTTGATGAGTTATTTCGTTTCCTTGCGATGGAAGTGTTTATGAAACAACCTCCAATGATTCAGCAATTTCTTGAAAATACCTGCATTTTTGAAGAAGTAAATGGAAAAGTATGTGATGAGGTATTAGGAATACGAAGTTCAGCAGAAATGTTAAAAGAGCTTTCTGACCATAATCTTTTTTTACTTTCGATTGGAGAAGGGCAGTATCGCTACCATGCTTTGTTTAAGGAGTTTCTTGAGCAAAGGTTATTCTCGACGAATGATCGGCACTTTTATAACCTCCATATTCAAACTGCAAGATATTATCAACGAATTGGTGATTATAATCAAGCAATATATCATCTTGAGGCAATTCGAGACTTTGAGAAAATAGCAGAAATTCTACACCATTATGGAGCGAAAATGATTCAAAACGGGCAACTTGAGGGTTTGTTGGACCGGATTAAAAACATTCCAGAATCTCTTATGAATCATTATTACCTATTATGGCTATATAAGGGGGAAGCATTGAGGTACCGGTGCTCCTATGAAGAGGCTGAGGCTTGTTACATAAAAACAATACACCTGGCAGAGTCTGCGAGAGACCTTCTGAGTTTAAGCAAGGCATATGAGGGACAAGCAAGAATCTATCTTGATACAATCCAGCCGGGTAAAGCCGAGCGCTATTTATTACAGGCGATTGAGGCTCTTGAAGAAAATGAGTCCTCCTCTAATGAAGATAAAAGTAAATTATACCAATTAATGGCTGAAAACCTTGCAAATGCGGGCCAAGCAAATAAAGCGAAAAAATGGTTTGAAAAAGGGAGAAGCTTAAATATTCCACTATTAGATGGAAACTTGGAATCTAGGCTTTATTTACGAACTGGTAAACTTGTAGAAGCGAAAAAAATTCTTACACAAAAGAAAGTGGTTGAAAGTAATCAGAAAACCATTCATTTACAGCAATCTCATCGCGAAACAGATCTACTGTTATCCTTAATTGAAGCTTTTATGGGCAATGGTCAAGCGGCAAAAGAGCTCGCAGAATCCGGGATAAAGCAAGGAGTTCAATTTCAAGCACCATTTGTTGAGGCTTGTGGCTGGATGCGCATGGGACATGCGGTGCAATTACTCGATAAATATGATTCTTCATTAGCATTACAATGCTATGAAACAGCTCTTGAAATTATGGATGAAATAAATGTATCAAGAGGAAAGGCAGAACCCTTGATGGGCTTATGTCTTTTAAATGGAAATCGAGGATTATATGACCGGGCCATTGAATATGGCAATAGGGCCTTGGATGAGACAGAAAAGGTTAAGGACGCATGGCTATCTGCACTAATTTTATTATGCATGGGAATATCTTCTGTTCATAATGAAAAATGGGAGGAAGCTGAACAATATTTAACAAGATGCGAGGCTTTGTATATAAATTGTGGTGACCAATATGGAATTGTACTAACGCAGCTTTGGTTTGCATTTCTCTATTTTCATCAGAAGAACGGAGCAGCTTTTAAAGGTTTCATTACGAACTTTCTCAAGAAACTGCAGGTCGGAGGATATGATTTTATCCTTACAAAACGAACGACTTTTGGACCGCTAGATTTATATAATATTATGCCTTTATTACTAGAAGCTCAGAGGGAAGGAATTCATCTTCCGTATGTAAATCAATTGCTAAATGACCTAGGATATTCAAATATCACATCACATCCTGGTTACACATTACGAATTCAAACTTTAGGTAAATTTCGAGTGTGGCTTGGTAGTCAAGAGGTGGAAGAATCTGATTGGCAGCGTGGAAAGGCTAAGGAGTTGCTTGAGCTTTTTGTAACGATGCGAAATCGAATGGTTGCACGCGAAGAAATATTTGCGATGCTTTGGCCAGAGCATGAAGAAGCAGCAGCAGCGAGAGATTTTAAAGTTGCTTTAAATGCCTTAAACAATGCATTAGAGCCAAACCGTGTCGCTAGATCAACTCCTTTTTTTATCCAACGGATTGGATCATCTTATGGATTGAATCAGGAAGCTGGCTATCAGTTAGATATTATCGAATTTGAAGAATGGATCCATGCGGGTTTGCATGAAAAGGATACGGACCAGATTATCAAATGCTTACGGCGGGCATTAGAATACTATGAAGGTGATTATTTACCGAACCGAAGATATGAAGATTGGTGTTTGGGTGAGAGGGAGAGGCTCCAAGTATTATTTTTACGGGGTGCTGAACGCATTGCGCAAGGCTTTGTTCAAACGGAAGAATTTGAAGAAGCCATTTATTGGTGTGAACAAATTCTAGCAAAGGATCGTACATGGGAAGAAGCATATCGATTATTGATGTTTTGCTACTATCATAAAAACAACCGTCCCCAAGCAATCAAGTGGTATAGAAAATGTGTTGCGGCATTAGAGGAAGAACTAGGAGTAGAGCCAATGCAACCAACAAAACAAATGTACGAAATGGTCCTTCAAACACAAAAATAGATAATAGATTGTCCAATAAACTACTACAGGATAGTAGTTTGTTTTTTTTGTGAAAAAAGTTGTTGTAAAATTCTAAAATTTGCATATAATAAAACTGAGAGGTGATTCAGGTGTCAAAAACAATTAAGTCTGAAGAAAAAGTATTGACTCAAAAAGGGTTAGAAACAAGAGAGAAACTATTACGTGCAGCAGAGGAGGTATTTGGACAAAAGGGATACTATGAAACTTCAATTGTAAATATTTCACAAGAAGCCAATGTTGCTCAGGGTACATTTTATAATTATTTTCCCTCAAAAAAAGATATCTTTGACGAACTAATTAGACAATATAGTCGTGAACTTCGTTTAGCAATAAAAGAAGAAATGAGTAAATCCAAAAATTTCGAAGATGCACAAAGGAAAGGTTTCAAGGCTTTCTTTAATTGGGTAAAGAGCCGTAGAAATTTATATAGTATTGTTCAACAAGCGGTAGTGGTCGATAAAGACCTTTATCGATGGTACTATGATAAACTCGCAAATGGATTTTTAAAAAGTCTTACTACTGGAATCGAAGTTGGGGAATTTAAAGAAATTGATCAAGAAACGGTTGCGTATTGTTTAATGTCAATTGGTCAATTTCTTGGAATGAGATGGGTATATTGGGAACAACAGGATGTCCCAGAGGAGGCGTTTGAAGCAGCAATGACACTAATATTTGATGGACTTAAAAAGGAATAACAAGGAGGAGACTTTATGCAAGGCATTGCTTATTGGATTGATAAAAGAGCAGAATTACATCCAGAGCGTATAGCCATAATTACAGAAAAAGAACAGATCTCCTATAAAGTTTTGAAACTAGATGTAGACAAATTAGCTACTTTCTTAAAACAAGATTTATCTATAAAAGCAGGAGAACGCATTGCGATTTTATCCCATAATAGATATGAATATATTGTTTTATTATTTGCAATAGCAAAACTAGAATGTATCGCTGTCCCTCTTAACACTCGTTTAACGGAAAATGAGCTTTTATACCAATTAAATGATAGTGGGACAGAGATTCTATTTTTAGAAACTAACTTTAAAAGTACAACTATTTCGTTACAGAAGAAAAGTAAATTGAGAGAAATAATTCCTATAGAAAACGTAAGGAATCTTGAAGATAGAAATAAGAACATTTCTTTACATATTAATGAAAGCGCTCCCTTTATAATTTGTTATACTTCGGGAACAACCGGTAAGCCTAAGGGGGCGGTTTTAACACAGGATAATATGTTTTGGAATGCCATCAATAATTGTACTGCAATTGATATCACATCAAATGACCGTTCACTTGTGTTACTTCCACTTTTTCATATTGGTGGAATTGGTTTATTTGCATTTCCGACCCTCTTTACTGGAGGGACCATAATTTTACCTGAGGGAAAATTTGATTCGGAGAAGGCTTTATCGTTGATTGAGCAGCATCAAGTGACAATTGTAATGGGCGTTCCTACAATTCATCAGGCCATTTTGAATAGTCCTTCTTTTGAAAAGACCAATTTGGAATCTGTACGATGGTTTTATAACGGTGGTGCACCATGTCCTCATGAACTAATTCAGGCTTTTTTTGATAAGGGGTTACTGTTTGGTCAAGGATTTGGGATGACTGAAACATCACCAACATTGTTTATGCTTTCTAAAGAGGATGCTAAACGGAAAATCGGGTCTATTGGAAAGCCTGTTATGTTTTGTGATTATAAATTAATAGATTCAGAGGGAGCTATTGTGAAAAGGGGAGATATTGGAGAACTCATTGTCCGTGGTCCAAATGTAATGAAAGAATACTGGAATAAACCAGAAGCAACAGCTGAAGCTCTTCAGGATGGATGGTTATACACAGGAGATTTAGCAAGGGTCGATGAAGAGGGATTTTTATATATAGTGGGAAGGAAAAAAGAAATGATTATTTCCGGTGGAGAAAACATTTACCCGTTGGAACTTGAACAAATAATTGGTCAGTTAGCAGATGTTGTAGAGGTAGCAGTAGTAGGAGTTGTTGATGTGAAATGGGGAGAAACTCCAGTAGCCTTTGTTGTAAAAAAGATAGAGAGTTTACTAACAGAAGAGGAAATTATCGAATATTGCAAACTATTTTTGGCTAGATACAAGATTCCCCAAAAGATAGAGTTTATCGAAAAATTACCAAGGAATGCGACAGGGAAAATTCAGAAGAACCAGCTAGTTAATTCATAAAAAAGGGAAATTTGTATTAACTGGGACAGCAGTTATGATGGTTCATCCGGTAGTGTCAAAAGTTCTATGAAAAC